>PGZV01000008.1 GCA_002841495.1 Firmicutes bacterium HGW-Firmicutes-2
ATTGATGTCATTTTACCACCCATGCTATTGCAAGAACAGTTTGCAGCCTTTGTACATCAGAGCGATAAATCAAAATTTGTACTTCACACGAAGGAATTGAAAATAAAAAGGGTTATAACGAATGGAGGGAAACTTTAATGTTTAATGAAGACAACACGATTGAACAAATGATGCTAACAACACTTCAGAGTAACGGCTGGAAATTCATTCATTCCGATGAACTGCCAAGGGATTACTCTGATGTTCTTGTTGAGCCAATGATTAAGGAGGCGTTGATTAGGCTTAATCCAGAAATAGCAATTGAACCATCGCGAGCTGATGAAGTGATTTATAGGCTAAGAACCATCATTTTAACGGTTCAATCTCATAATCTGGTAACACAGAATGAACTGTTCAAGAAGATGATTTTTGAGGAAAATTCATACCCATTTGGTAAAGATGGACGTATGATACCAATTCGCTTTTTTGGAACCATTTCAAAAGCGGACTTAGCGCTAAATGAATATGTCGTAACAAATCAATGGGTATACCCGCAGAAAGAAAATGGTAAAAGATTGGACATCGTGTTGCTGATTAACGGTTTCCCAGTTGCCATTGGTGAGTTGAAAACGCCGGTTCGTAATGCGATTACATGGTTGGACGCTGCAGGAGACATAGCTGCTTATGAAAAGAGCATTCCAGGAATGTTTGTAACAAATGTCTTCAATTTTGCGAGTGAAGGAAAATGCTACAGATACGGCTCGGTGTGCATGCCGATAGGTATGTGGGGACCCTGGCATACACCTGATCATAAATCTGAAGGTAGTCTTGCGGATGTAAACATTAGCGTTAAAGATATGATTACACCGGAAAAAGTAATGGATATTTTTCAGTTCTTCACAGTGTTTGCTACTGATAAGAAATATCGCAAATACAAGGTAATCTGCCGTTATCAGCAATATGAAGGGGCAAACCTGATTGTAGAGCGTGTAAAGGCTGGATATCCAAAGCAAGGTTTGATATGGCATTTTCAAGGCTCAGGTAAATCACTACTAATGGTTTTTGCAGCGCAAAAGCTACGTATGATTTCAGAACTGAACAATCCAACAGTCGTTATTGTTGATGATCGTATTGACCTTGAAACTCAAATCACTGCGACCTTTAATGCGTCGGATATTCCAAATCTAATTAGCTTAAGTTCGAAAGATGAATTGGAAGCATTCTTTTTAGGTGATCAAAGAAAGATCGCCATTACAACAATCTTCAAATTTGGAGATATTGAAAAGGAATTAAATCGTAGAGACAATATCATTCTGATGGTGGATGAGGCTCATAGGACCCAAGAAGGTGATCTTGGTAGCAAGATGAGACTTGCGTTACCAAATGCATTCTTCTTTGGCCTCACAGGTACACCGATTAATCGTATTGACAGAAATACGTTTAATACCTTCGGTGCAGTTGAAGATAAAAGTGGTTATATGAGTAAGTACTCATTCTCTGATTCTATTCGTGATAATGCAACGCTTCCTTTGAACTTTGAACCAGTACCGGTGGATCTGCATGTTGATAGAGAAAAATTGGATGCTGAATTTGATGTCTTAACTGAAAATCTATCAAAAGAAGATAAAGCAGAGTTGTCCAAAAGAGTCAATATGAAAGCGATTATGTATGACCGTAAAAGGATCAGAAAGGTTTGCGAACATATTACCAAACACTATCAGGAAAAAATCGAGCCAAATGGCTACAAAGGGCAAGTGGTCTGCTATGACAGAGAGTGCTGTCTTATGTACAAAGAAGAGCTTGATAAGTTGCTTGGAGCAGATGCCACAACAATCGTTATGGATACCAACAATGATAAAGAAGATAAATACAAAGCATTTAGACGGGATCGCGATGTAGAAGGTAAGGTTCTTGATAGATTCAGAGAACCTAGTGATCCACTAAAGCTTGTAATTGTCACCTCAAAGCTCCTCACTGGATTTGATGCACCGATTCTGCAGGCAATGTATCTCGATAAGCCAATGAAAGATCACAACCTATTACAGGCTATTTGTCGTACCAACAGAACATATGATGAAGGAAAGACCCACGGTTTGATCGTTGATTATATTGGGATATTTGACAATGTAGCTACAGCATTGGATTTTGATGAATCCAGTATGAAAAAAGTTATTTCAAATATCGAAGAGGTTAAAAAGCAAATACCAGCTCTTATGCGCAAGTGCCTGAGTTATTTTATGGGAGTAGATCGTACTATCGGTGGTTGGGAAGGATTGATAGTAGCGCAAGAATGCCTGCCAAACAACAAAGTTAAAGATGAGTTTGGTGCAGACTATAAGGTTCTAAATAGAGCTTGGGATGCCATTTCACCGGATCCATTTTTAAATGCTATGAAGTACGATTTTCAATGGCTTACTAGAGTATTCGAATCGGTCAAACCGACAGATGGAAGAGGTGGATTGATTTGGGCTACTCTTGGTGCGAAGACACTTGAGCTTGTTCATGAAAATCTTCAGGTTGGAGAGGTTCATGATGACATGGAAATTCTTACAATGGATGCGGATTTGATTGATGAGTTCATTGAAAAGCAAAAGGACCTAAGAAAGACAACAATAAAAGTTGAAATCGATTTGGTCGCCAAAATCCGTAAACACAGCAATGATGTTAAGTTTGTTAAGTTGGGTGAAAAACTTGAGATTCTCCGCGAGAAACACGAACAAGGGCTGATCACCAGCATCGAATTCCTAAAATTACTGTTGGAACTGGCTCGTGAAGTTGCTGAAGCAGAAAAAGAAGTTGTACCTGAGGAAGAACTTGATAAGGGTAAAGCTGCATTAACAGAGCTTTTTGATGGTGTTAGAAATTCAAAGACTCCAGTAATTGTAGAACGGATTGTTGCTGATATCGATGATATCGTCAAAATAGTGCGTTTTGATGGATGGCAGAGTACTACGGCGGGTAAGCAGGAAGTCAAAAAAGCTCTAAGGAGCGTTGTCTGGATCAAGTATAAAATCAAAGACAAGGAAGTTTTTGACAAGGCATATAGGTACATCGAGCAGTATTATTAAGAATTACTGCAGCGCTTGGAATAATACAAAAATTATCAAGTGGAAAGAGAGGTATTTTTGGATGGCAGATATTAAGTTTGAAATTAAAGAGAGCATTGGCATTTTGGCCGAATCAGCTAAAGGTTGGACGAAGGAACTTAATCTCGTGAGCTGGAATGATAAAGAACCTAAATTCGATTTGAGAGAATGGGATCCGAGTCATGAAAAAATGGGTAAGGGCATGACGCTCACTAGAGAAGAAATCATAAAATTGAAAGAATTGTTAAATAGTTTGGATATCTAAATGTAGTGAACCAACGCTGGATTATTGATTTAGCGAATAACAGATGAAATGGGGGTATAGCATGCAAAATCTTTACATAGGTAAATTTACAAAAAATGACCAATACGAAGGGAACTTTTATCAGGTTGGAAGTGACCGCGAAATGTCGTGGTTTAATGGCCTGAAGGAAGACGATTACGTCTTGCCAAGTCATAATGGATATTTTGGGAAGCTGCTCAGATGTACAGGATTTCAAAACACATCAGATGGAGGCATTAAGGCTGTCTTTGAGGAAATAAAATCATTTTCACCAGAATTGACGTTGACAGGGAATATTGTCTGTTGTAAATACTTTTCTCCTGATATGAACCTTCTAAACAAGGTCGTTAAATCAACAAAAGGATATGGATTTCATAAAATCGAGCTTGAAGAAAACTGTCCAAGTCTTGATTCCATAGACTTTGATAAATCTCAGAGAAGATTTCTAGTCGTATTAAAAGAGATGATATCAGTGACAAGCTTTTTTAAGCCGTCAGACATTTGCGTTGTCATCAATTCATTAAACGAAACTGACATTGAAGATATTCTTGAGTTTAACGGACAGAAATTCGAGCGACATAACGTTTTATGGGATCTCTATCAGGACAAAATTGAAGGTGGTACGAAGAAATACACTCTCCATCAACTCCTAGATTATGCAGATGCAAAAAAAGATGCAGCACCTAAAAAGGAAAAATATCTCAGTGCTGTAATTTCTACACTTGAATCTGATAAATACTTCGTTTCAGATAGTGCAGTATCTTTGTATGACAATATCATTGTTGGGCGAAAACGATATACTTCAAAAGATGTGACTACTACTGGTGAGGAAAATACTGATATCGGAGATGTGGATGAAGATGAATTTGATGAGACTCTGACAGCTTATAGTCAGTATGCGAAATTGATGGAATTTAATCCCAATCTGATTTTATACGGACCACCGGGAACAGGAAAAACATATGGAGCTATGCGTATCATCGAGGCATTTGAATCGATTAAAGGTAATCCTGCAACCTTTAAAACGGTAAGGGAAGAAGGGCGTGTAAGTTTTATTACCTTTCACCAAGCATTTTCTTATGAAGAATTTGTTGAGGGCTTACGACCAGAAACAGATGAAAATGGAAATATCCGATATGAGATTAAGCCTGGTGTGCTTAGAAGAATTGCTGATGAATGTAAAATCCAAGAACGCAAAAAACATATAAAAGATGATGTCCTTGCTGATACCACTGGTGACAGTAAAGTATGGAAAATTTCCCTTGGACGTAAAAACATCGATGAAAATATTTACAATGAATTGAAGGCAAAAGAAGAAATCGCTATTGGATTTGGACCGGAAGAAAGCGTTATGGATTGGACGGATGAGCAAATCGACAATGCTGATAAATCAGGGATGTTAAAAGTGCTCCGAAGTAAAGTGCAAATCGGCGATATTGTGTTTGTGTTTAATAGTATAAAAACTATTCGACTTATAGGTGTTGTTGTTTCCGATTATTTTTATTCGGACGTGGATTCTTTTGGTTATGGGCATAGGCGGAAAGTGAAATGGATTAAAGACTGCGAAATGAATCCAGTTGATATCTATAAATTAAACCAAGAGAAGCAATTGACGCAGTCATCACTTTATGAGCTGAAGATTAATTCGGCGGATGCATTGAAGCTTGTTGAAGGTAAAGAAGATGCTTCGGTACAATCCAAACCGTATTATTTGATTATTGATGAAATCAATAGAGGTAATATTGCCAAAATATTTGGTGAACTCATAACCTTGATAGAAAAGGACAAACGCGATACATTATCATGCTTATTGCCTTATTCAGGGCAAGAGTTTTCATTACCTAAGAACCTTTATGTAATTGGTACGATGAATACGAGTGACAGGTCCATTGCATTACTAGACACCGCATTGAGAAGAAGATTTGCCTTTATCGAAGTGGCGCCAGACGTAGCTTTAGTTGAAAGCAGAACACCAACTATTGGTGGAAATGTTTCGCCGGCAAAGCTTATGTACGCAATCAATGAAAAGATTACTGAAAAAATAGATCGTGATCACAAAATCGGACATAGCTACTTTATAGGTGACGATTTGATCTCGAAAATGGATCTATATCACACTTGGTATTACAAGATTTTACCGTTACTCATGGAATATTTTTATAACGAGATTTCTCAAGTGGCTGAGATAGTCGGCGAACGCTTTTTTGACAAGAAGACTGGTGAAATCGTAATGCTGAGATTAAGAGCAAATGAAGCCGGTATATCCGAATTTGAAAGCGCATTAATGAAGATATACGAGAAAGGAATATAGTATGTCGAATGGTGTTATTACTATATTTGAAGATCGTAAGACGAAGGTTGAGCTATCTCAAACTCAGATCCAAGATATTCTTTTCTTCAAGAATATCTTGGGTAGTCAGAATGTAAATATTGATTACGATGGTTCGCTACAAATAATGCATTATGTGGGCTTCATATCTAGAGGTAAGACCAGAATACAAATACTTCCAAAGATTTATGAAAAGGCGGATGTTCGAAGTGCAGAAGAAATAAGAGGTTCTACAAAAGTCCTATACAATTTGCTTCGTCAGTCTGAATACAACAAAGTGCTTCAGCTGCCTGAAAGTATGAAGTCGGGTATGGATGATTTTGATTTTTTGGAAATCTTTATTGGTATTTTTGCGGATAAAATTTTCAAAACCTATTCAACCAGAATGAACCGAGAGTATTTGGAAATTGAAGAAAATAGCCCATTTATAAAAGGTAGAATTAGTTTTCCAAAGACCTTAAAGCACAATCTGCTTCGAAGAGATTTGCATTATGTCAATTACCAAAGCTTTGAGCATGATAACACAATCAATAATATCGTGAAGACTGTTGCGATTAAGTTGTTAGAATATACTCGGGATGCTGAGAATAAGAAAAACCTGAAGAAGTCACTGATGTTGCTGGATGATGCTAGGAAAATTGAAATATCATTGCCACTGATCCAATCAGTTAAGTTTACAAGGCTTAATGTTGAATTTGAGTCCGTTTTCAATATGGCCAAGATGTTTTACTTGAATCTGCAGCCTGAAAACTTTACAGGTGAAGAATCGGTATTTTCATTCTTAATACCGGTCAATGACCTATATGAACACTTTCTTTTTAAGCTTTTTTCAGATATTGGCGGATATGAGGTGACTCATGAAGAGGTTCATAACTTTGCTCGATATCAGGACGGCAGAAATGTGCTTAGAATTAAGCCGGACATTATTGTTCGCAAAAACAATAGTGTTTCTCTTGTAGCTGATGCCAAATACAAAAATCCTTTCTTCGATAAGGGGATTTACTTAAATATCAGTCGTGATGATATCTATCAGGTTTTTGCGTATTCGAAGGTTTACGGCATTAGTAAGACGGCACTTATTTATCCATTGTTTGATGACGTACCGAGTCCTAAGAAGCAAATTATATTGAAAGACGATACAGGAGAGATAGAGCTTAATATACTGTGCATTGATATTAAAAATGACAATTATGAAGAGCTAAAAGCTCAATTAGCGACCGAGCTTCTTCAAGAAACCTATGAGTAAGAGGTGACAAGATGGCTAAAAGTTCAAACCAAAAACTAAAATTATTATATCTGCTCAAAATGCTCAATGAAAAGACGGATGAAAATAATACCATGACCATCAATGATATGATTGCGGAACTGGAACGTTATGGAATTACGGCGGAACGAAAATCCATATACGACGATCTGGAAGCACTCCGACATTACGGGCTGGATATTGCGATGCAAAAGACAAAGACGACGGATTATTATGTAGCCAGCAGAGTATTTGAACTGCCGGAGCTAAAGCTACTTGTAGATGCAGTTCAATGCTCTAAGTTTGTTACCCATAAGAAAAGCAATGAGTTGATTAAAAAAATCGAAAGCCTGGCCAGTCGTAAACAGGCACAGTCATTACAGCGTCAAGTTTTCGTGACAAATAGAGTTAAGACAATCAATGAAAGCATTTACTACAACATTGATAGTCTGCATTTGGCCATAGCACAGAATAAAAAGGTAACCTTCAAGTACTTTGATTATGACATCAGAAAAGAAAAGGTATTTAGAAAAAATGGCGGTAAGTATACCGTCAGTCCCTATGGTTTATCCTGGGATGATGAAAATTACTATCTGATAACATTTTCAACGAAATATGACGGGTTTACGCATTATCGTGTGGATCGTATGACCAATATTGATTTGATTGAAGAGGAACGTGATCCATTGTCGGATAAAGAGCATTTTGATATTGCGGAATATACCAAGAAGGTTTTCAACATGTTCAATGGTGATGAAGTCATGGTAAATCTGCAGCTGGATAATTCATTGGTAAATGCCGTTGTGGACAGGTTTGGAAAAGATATTCAGATTGGAAAAGTGGACGATGATAATTTCAATATTTGGATTAAAGTAGCTGTGAGTTCGACGTTCTTTGCTTGGATATCACAGTTTGGAAATAAGGTGAAGATATTGTCGCCTGAATCTGTTGTTGAGAAGTATATAAGTCATTTAAAAGAAATCAGCTCTTTGTACTAATAGTGAACACAAAAAATGTTGAATAGGAGGGTAACAATATGCGATTTACATTAGTTTTCGAAAACCAACAAGAAGGGATAGGGGCTTCCTATGACTTGCTATTTGCACCAAGCCCAATCTGGGATGCGGCAGGCAAAGAAATTTTGAACTTAAATCCACAGGACCCATATTTGAATTCGGGCTCTGTTAAAAGACTCATTGAACATGAACAACTCCAAGGTATTGAAAAATGTATTATTGTTGTTCACTCTGTTGGGCTGGGAGATGATAAAAGCTTGGCAGTCTTAAAAGCTGATTTAGATCAGATGAAGATAAAATACAGTGTTGTAGACTTTAGGGAGATAAAATAGGTACAGCAGACATAGTTGGTATTGATAAAGGGGGAGGTGATATCGAGTGGATCATATACTTATTCATGAATTTGCAGTCAAGTGGCTAGATAAGTACCGGGATTTAAAAACAACTGAACGTGAAGTGATTGAGACTTTTGCAGATGAGTGTTTTGCAATTGGATTTGAGATGGATTGCGGACAATCCCTTGAAGACGCCTATCCAAGACAAAATCTGCTTAATGATTATTCAAAACTAGATTCTCATATTGAGGAGATCATTGATATCAAATTGCTAGGAAGTGCTATTTTTTCAAAGTGGCGAGGTATTACCCACTGGTCCTATTCCGAAAGCTTGTTATCAGAGGAGAATCGCCCATGGTTCATTGTCGCGCTTTCCCGGTTGGCGTTACTTACAGAACCAAATGGATTTTGTCCTTTCGTTCTCAAAGGAAAAGCCAAGAAGATTCGTATCATCTCAAATAACGTGGGATATGGTCCACCGCCAAATCCTGACGAGGAAGTTGAACAGCGATTAACTTTGTGTGATGATGGTCGTGTCTGGTTTTCAGGATATAATTTCATTTATGAGTCAGATGGCTACAAACGTGGCCGGCAGAAGCAATTTAAATTAGAAAATGAGAAAGCAGATACAGTCTTCTCTGCATTCACACGGTTTTTCAGCGGTGAATTTATTGATATATTTGCCACAGACATCGGAACCTGGGAAATGACGATCACCAATCAGGATGATGAGGAATTTGTGTTTCGAGGATCACTGTGTGCGGATTATGAAAACGATGGCACTGATCTCTCAGAGCTTTTGCGTGATGAACTTGGAATAGAGCATCTTTTTGTTTTTGATGGAGATGAAAAGCCAGATATAGTGAATCGTATTGAGGTGGAGTATCATCATCATACATTGATAAAAACAGAGATGCCAATCAGTAAAACCGCAGATCATGCGATTTGGGACTACTACGAGCACTTGATAATCGACAGAACAACAGAAACAATGAGACACCAGCAGAAAATAGGCAGTGAATGTGTTATCAATCGGGAGTATTATGTCAAAGATGGAATTGCTTGTTTTTTAGATAACATCGATGCAGATTCATTATTTGAATGTATTGAAGGGAATCCGGAAGATGTCATGGTAGATCCCGATGAAACAAAAGACTATACAATTACGATTGATTTCAAGAAGCGTCCTCAGTTAATTTTAACTGGAACTTTTGATAAAAGAGGACTTCCAGAGGATTGGCCAGAGCTGGCTGAAGAAATAAGTTCCTTTATGGCGTTTTATGGTTTGGGCGAGATATTGGATCCGTTAAATTATGGAAAGGCAAGAAGAAGGCCTTCGGATTACATCTTCTGCAGTGTAACTCTTGAGGAAAACGGCAAGCCGTATTATTATCTTGCAGATGAGGATCATTATAAAGTTGGGGATCTTGTCGAAGTGACTTCCGGATATGATGGACATACGTCAATTGTCAGGATTGAAAAGATTGAGTATTTTTCAGAAGAAGATGCGCCATATCCTATTGAGAAAATGAAGCACATTGTGAGGATATATTCAGAAAGGGGTGATGAGAATGGCAACAACGGTAATACAAGCATTTAATGAATTTTTGAAAGATACAGTTAATCTGGATCCAGAAGTTACTACAAAAGCAAACGGAAGTCGTGACTGGCTTGTTGATCAAATTGCAAATTTCAAATCAAAAGACAGCTATTTTCCAACGTCATATGTAGATATTAATATTAATTTTGGATCATTTGCTAGAAAAACGAAGATACGTGAACTAGATGACATTGACATTATGATAGGGCTCAGTGGTCAGGGATCTACATATATGGCTTATTCTAAAAAAATAGAAATCACTGTATCAAGTGAAGCAACAGATTTATTAAAGCTGTGCCATACAAATTCTACATCGTTGAACTCTAAAAAGGTTGTTAATAAATTTGTATCAGCATGTTCTAGTGTGCCACAGTACAATAGTGCAGAAATCAAACGAAATCAAGAAGCTGCTATTCTAAACTTAAGTTCTTATCCTTGGAGTTTTGATATAGTGCCATGTTTTATTACATCTGAAGATTTTTTAGGAAAGACATACTACCTTATACCTGATGGAAATGGCTATTGGAAAAAACGGATCCAAGGATTGATAAAGAACGGACTACTCGAATAAATCAAAATCACGACGGAAATGTTCTTCGAGTAATTAGGATTTTTAAATATTGGAATGGAAGGGCAACAATGCCCTCTATGTCGTCATATTTACTGGAAACAATGATATTGAACTATTATGAAGGAAAAACTTCAAAAGCCAGTCAATTTGTTGATATTGAATTTCCCAATGTAATTGCCTACATCCATAATCACATAATGGGGGCTGTTGATGATCCAAAGGGTTTACAAGGAAATATTAATAGCTTGACATATGACGAAAAGATAAAAATCCAGAATAAAGCAGCAACAGACTACAATGTTGCTATTGCTGCTAGAGAGTTTGAAAATAATAAAGATATGAAGTCTTCAATAGGTAAATGGGGAGAAATATTTGGAAGTGAATTTCCTAAGTATTATTAGGGGGGTAAGTCTATGAGCATTAATGAAAAACAGAACACGGATTGGAATCTTAAGAGATTGGCAGCCCAAAGACAATTATATTCAGAAGCAAAAAGTTTGATGGGGATACAATTCATACTAAGTGGAGCATTTACTGTGGCACTTGCAGTTGTAGGGAATATAATAGACGATAAATATTTTGTATATACGGTGGTTGCTGCAATCATTATAGCGCTACTCGATGAGTTGCTTATATCCAAATGTATTGATCATGTTAAAGAAGAAGCTGCAACAATTCAAGAAGAGTTTGATTGTGATGTATTGGAAATACCACAAAATCATATCAAAATCGGAACTCATTCAATGATGGAAGTCATACAAGAAAAATCAGATAAATACATTGTAAAGAATAAAAACTACAGCTCGTTAACTAACTGGTATCCGGGTATTGATGATGAAGAAAACCGATTTTATAGGTTGTTTTGTCAAGCTACAAATTGTTGGTGGAACCAGAATTTAAGAAAATGGTACACGCAGATTTTGGTGAGTGTACTTGCATGTGTATTCATAATATTAATGCTATTAGCAATTATTAAGGGAATTACGGTCTCTGTATTTTTGATGTCTGTCTTGTCGCCAATACTGCCAGCTTTCGTACTGGTGTATAAAACGATAAAGGACAATGGTAAATCAATTGACAACTTGAATCATATGAAGGGGAAACTTGATGAAATAATATGTCGCGCGGAGAGTTCTGAGATTTATTCAGATGAACAATTGATTAAAGACTCAAGGTGTCTGCAAGATATGATTTTTGACAATAGAGCATCGAGTCCGTTGATACCGGATAGAGTGTATTTTGGAAAAAGGAAAAAGTTTGAAGTAATTGCCTCTGAGACAAATCGTGAACTTATTAAAAAAATAAAGCAGCTATGAATTGATAAGAGCCCTCATAATGACGGAAGGCTCTTAATTACGTAGAAAATCTGTTTTAGAATCAATGGTATTTTTAAACTGAAAACCTCGTGTATTCATCGAAGATACCTTCAGAGCTATTAGATTAATATCCGTACATAACTCCTTGGAAATCTGTTCGATATCATACCCCTCATGAGCCAAGTCAAGAATCCTATCATCAGGAAGAAGAATCTCGGATGCAAAAAGATTGGCTTCATATTCTGGCCGGCTTTTCATATCGTAAAGCATGAACTCCTGTAAGCAGACTTTTCGGGCTAGATCCTGATGTAAAATATCATGACCAAGTTCATGAGCACAGACCAGTGCTTGGGTGAATGGATCCAATTTCTCGTTGATAGCAGCAAAGCGATTACGCTTTAAATATTTATACATACCTTTCAGGTTGCCCAAATCGGCATAGATCACTTGGATACCCATTGCCTCACACAGCTGAAATGGGTCACGGGTATCATATTTCTTAACAAGCTTATTGGCTACATGCTGAATATACTCTCTTTTTGGCACGATAAGTTCACCTCCCCCAGCGTATTAAGTATAACAAATAGACTATCCCAAAAAACGGACAGTGATTACTTGTCAGACTCGCTGTTCTTTTTATATTTTTTAGGTGTGTACTTCTTATTGTTATCTTTGGCCTTCCAATACATATCGGTAATGGCTCTAAAGACCTTATCTTTATCGTCTTCGTTTAATTCTCCTCCGGCAAACAATCCGCCAATCTCATCAACTAAAGTTTCTGCATCTTTCTTCCCACGAGAACCGTACTTAGTTGCGGCATCCAGAACAAACTGATCTTCTTCACTCATCATGTCTTCGATGGTGGTTCCCAGTGCGGCACACAATTTATTTAATATAGCCACATCTTTCGGATACCGGGTATTACTTTCATAGTTCTGAATGGAACGAAGTGAAAGACCCGTTCGATTCGCCAATTCTTGCTGACTAATGTCCAACAAGTTTCTCAGTTCCTTAATTCGATCACCAAATAACATGGCTCAGACTCCTTCCTTTTTTGCTGCATAAGGTGCAGCACCAAGTGTACTATTTTTTGATTGACAACAGAACATGCGTTCGTGTATAATTTGATTAAATCAGAACGCAACATCGTGCGTAATAACTATACCACTAACCGTTGATATCAGTCAACAGAAATATACAAAGAAAGGAAAGAGGCCTATGAGAAGAGAAAGCAAAGTCATGAAACAATGTGCATTAATGTTCAAAGGATTAAACGTTGAAAGAGAAGGTGTATTACATAAGACCCAATTGTTCTAATAAAATAGTGGTAATCATCTTTGGATTTGTATTTTAGTTTGTGATAAATTAATATCCAAGTTTTTTAGCTTCGTCAACAAGTATTTCTTGAATATTGGCAAGAAATGGTTTGAGACAAGTAGCATCCATTTCGTCTGTTATATTAATTAAGGTTTTTAGTAAAGAAAAATACTCTTGCTTGTTCATATCTTCGCCAACTAATAAGCGAGTGAGCTTATTCATTACTATTAATTCGTCAGGTGCAGATGAAGAATGTGTATTCGATTTAGGGCTTGCTATCTTCACGCTTCTGAAAAGGCTACCAAAATATGCCTGTTCACTTAGCTCAGATTGTTCTAGCAGAAATTTTGTGAATGAACGTAAACCTTTGGCAGGTGAGGGCATTTCGATATTCGTTTGAAGTTCGATTATAAGGATATTATCTTGTACATCTAGTTTTGTTAACTTCTTTTGAGATGAGATATTTCCGGGTTTATTATTGAAATGAACAATAGCATTATCTATGTCATTTTCATGTTTTTTAAGTGATCCAGAAAAAGTTGGATTGGCTGCCATCAAATTAATTATGTATTTCATAATTTACACCTCCTGGTTGTATTATAGTTTGCGAGAATGAAGATGTCAAACAAAAACTCTGTTCATAACAAAATATCTGTTGTAACAAACTTTGGTTTGTGCTATCATCAGAGTTGGACAGAGTTAAACAAAATGATAGTATTTTAAATATGTTTTAGAATTTTCACAGGCAAACATAATATTAATCAAGGAGATAAAGCAAATGAAAGATTTTTTAATCACAATTACATTAAAAAGCTTCAAAGAACAATCATTAGGTCAAAAAGATATAAATGTTTATGCAGATTCAGACAACGTTTATGAAGCACTCAGTAAAGGGTACGGAGAATTAGTTAATCAACTAATAGACGATACTGCTGAACAGTTAATTTTTTCCGACCAGCCTCATAAGCAGGAGGCAAAATTAACGTATCACACATTAATTCAAGATAAATTTGTTACGAAAATCTGCATAGATCGAGAAAAAATCTGGGATGAGTTAATAAACATCTTTGAGCAGGGAGAAAGAAGTTGGAATCTTGAAGAAATAGAAGAGGCGATAAAATCTCTTCAAGAATATTTCGCGTTAGATTATCCGATTGAGCTACATATACCAACTCAGAAGTATCGCCTAATCATCGATAACATTTTAAGGGTATCACTCTATTATAATTCGATGGTTAAAAATGAGAAGCTCATAGATAATGGAGATCTCTCTTACATTACAAAAAAGATAATGGAGATACTTTTAACTTTAGGCGTATCACAGTAATCTGGTGAAAAAATAAAAGAAAGGATAGAGGCCTATGAGAAGAGAAAGCAAAGTCATGAAACAATGTGCATTAATGTTCAAAGGATTAAATGTGGAAAGAGAAGGTGTATTACATAAGACCAAGCTACTGCTAAAAATATATCGACCAGTGGTCTGGTCAGCATCCAGCCGGGCATTGGAGGTTCGGGAAAGTGCCAGTATTTATTGCAGCCGTACCATGGAGGAAGCGCTTGAGTATTTAGCGAATTATGCACCGGAGGTGGAACAGGACCGGTTTTCTGAAAAAGTACAAACCCTGTTTGAAACCCAGTGGCTGATCACCATTATTGATAATGCCATGAACAAAATCTATGAATATCCGGATAACGGCAAGCTGTACCATGAGATTTTGAGTAAACAGTATCTGACGATCAACAGTTATTCGGAGTTTGAAATGTTAGAGGCGCTGAATCTGGAGCGAAGCACCTATTACGACAAGAAGAAAGAAGCTATCGAGATTTTTGCCATTTGTCTCTGGGGATATACCATTCCATCTATGCGCGGTATTTTTGGTTCTGATAATGATGAAGACACGATTCCGGTATTTTTCAAAAGCGTGGAAGCCCCGACCAATTCCCGACCATAACCCGATGAAGTTCCGACACAGTCCCTACTGCTTTCCGACAACCGACATGCTACACTGACTATGCTGGCGAATTACGGCATTTAAAAAGTAAATAATGAACGAATAAGATCCATAGAACCGGGCGGTGTGGGTCTTTTTTTAATGTCTTTTTCGCTTATTACGGCAGAGAGCCGGGACTAACAGAAATGTTAGTCCCGGCTTTTTTTCTGCCCGTTTTCAGGAGGTCAGATGAAAAAGTCATTAAGAAAGTCACACCACAGATGCCGTTCACCTCCCTTTTTCTGATGTTGCCCATAACCATAACACATCAGAAAAAGGAGAGAAGCCTTATGGCAAATGAAAGAAGAATACCCAATTACCGAAAAATGTATCCAACTGCAACGGATGAAATGATTGCAGTTTTAAGAAAAGGTGAGCGCAAGCTCCAGTACCAATCCTATGAT
The DNA here is from genome assembly GCA_002841495.1 of Firmicutes bacterium HGW-Firmicutes-2. Lineage (GTDB taxonomy): Bacteria > Bacillota > Clostridia > Lachnospirales > Vallitaleaceae > Petrocella. Next base: position 15,471 of record PGZV01000008.1, read on the forward strand.
CTGAAAGCTGAAAAATTCCTGATGGACGAAGAAAAGCAGCAGGCCATATTTATTCCAAGCAGAGAGGATTCGCTGGAACGGTTGATGGAAGCAGAGGTCCAATTTGTAGATCAAGACACCAACGTAGAGGACGATGCAATCCAAAAAATGATGATCCAGAAGTTGAGATACTCACTAGAGCTTTTGACAGCAGAGGAATATGAGCTGATCCTGGCGCTGTTCTTCGAAGGTCAAACAGAGCGTGAATACGCTCATAACAAAGGTGTTTACCATAACGCCATTCATAAAAAGAAGCTGCGTATTTTGGAGAAACTAAAAAACTTTTTAGAAAAATAGAACTTCAGGGTGTGCAAGCTGCTTTCCCAACGTGGAAGTAAGTGAGGGGATATATCATCCTCTCACTTGAACTTTGAAAACTTCATATCCGATTTCATAAATACGTTAGCTGATGAGCCTGAAAAGGACAAGCGACACGGATAGATGCGCGACGACCACCTGTAAGGTTAGAACAGATCCATGCAAATGGATTTTTTCTCTTGGGAGTTTTTTTCTCTGACCCTATCAATGCGGCCAACAGTAAGGTGCGAGCGGGTCCGTCTGATCCTAAAGCAGATTAAGCAGGAGCTTAGGTTCCTGACAGTTCACTGTTTCGCCAAAACCTCATCAGCCTATAATGATACTTCTGCCCAGCCACAGACATCGCAATGGGGGCAGCCTGCGGAGATCCCGGGGGAGGTGAGAATCCTATGACGAGGTTAACTGGCCTCGGTTTATGAAAACGCCCGGCTCGTAGATTACGAGCTTACACTGGGGAAGTTGTGTCAAATACAGTGTGATGAGAATAAAAACTGACTTAATGTCAGAATCCATGGGGATTACAGAGCATTTACTTGCTTTCTTCTGGTGTTCGCGAAAGCGGGTGCCTGAAGGACTGTAGTCCCCATTATTGTGATATTAAGAAAAATCGGCAGATTGGAGGCTATAAGATGATCAACGATGTTATGAAAATAGGCGAAGAAGAAGCCAAGCTTCACGGCATGACCAAGGAGCAATCCCAGAGTGAAGTGCAATATAAAATGTCTCAGAAGATGCTGGCTATTTTACATAGAATGGGCATTGTCAGCGAAGAAGAGCGGGAAAAAATCGATGTATTGAACCGTGAATCCTTCTCGCCCCAACTTGCCAAGGTATATGTGTAAAAACACTTGCTTTGTACCAAGCTTTGGAGTATCGTGTGTTGCTAAGAAAGGGATTGATCCCAGAAAGAAGGAAACAGAAAATGGCAAAGAAAGTGATTAAAATTGAGCCAGTCAGACAGCAGGTCATTCAGGAACTCAGACCGAAGAAACGGGCCTGCGCCTACTGTAGAGTCAGTACCGACTCAACTAAGCAACACACATCCTATGTCGCTCAGCTGGAATATTATGAAAAGTATATCTGCAAGCAGGCGGACTGGGACTTCGCCGGTATTTTTGCCGATGAAGCAAAAAGCGGTACCGAAGTTAAGAGCCGTGATGAATTTCAACGGATGATACGAGAGTGTGAAAACGGCAATATCGACATTATCGTTACCAAATCGGTCACCCGGTTTGCCAGAAATACCGTGGACAGCATCGAAGCCATTCGCAAACTGAAGGCACTTGGTGTCACGGTCTACTTCGAAAAAGAGAACCTGAACACCATGTCTGAGCAAAGTGAGCAGATGCTGACGATTTTAAGCTCACTGGCACAGGGCGAATCGGAAAGTATATCCACCAATAGCAGATGGAGCATACAAAAGCGATTCAGAGACGGCAGTTATAAAATCTGCTGCGTAGCTTATGGCTATACGAAAGACGAAGATGGTGAACTGATCATCCAAGAGGAAGAAGCAACCATTGTCCGAAGGATATTCAGAGATTATTTAAACGGCAAAGGGGCCTATGTCATCGCCAGAAACTTGACAGATGAAAACATTCCGACTCCACGACTAGCTGAAAGCTGGAATGATCATGTTCTGATGGAAATGCTCCAAAATCCCATATATGTAGGAGATCTGATTTTGCAGAAAACCTATACGACTGAGGTACTCCCCTTTACGAAAAAACGTAATCGTGGTGAGAAACCTCAGTTTTTTATTAAGGACAATCATGAACCAATTATCACCAGAGAAGAAGGTAAAATGGTTCGGGAGATCCTGGATTATCGGAGAGAGCAAAGATCCATGCAGGATGGAGAGAAATATCAGAACCGGTATGAACTTAGCAGTAAAATCATCTGTGGAGAATGCGGTGGAACTTTCAAACGGCAAAAGATTTACATCGGAAAGCCTTATGAGAAGATTCAGTGGAGTTGTAAAGTGCATATCAAAAACAGCAAAGCCTGCACCATGAAAGCGGTGCGAGATGATGTAATCAAAGAAGCCTATCTTGCGATGTGGAATAAATTGGTCAGCAACTACACCTACATTCTCAGTCTGATGCTGGATTCGCTGAAGAATCTGCGGACTGATGAAAATCAAGAGAAGGAAATTGAAACACTGAATCATCAAATTATGGAATTAACAGAGCAGAGTCATATTCTGAGCCGAGTGGTGCAAAAAGGATATATGGACTCTGCTCTTTTTATACAAAAACAGAATGCCTTAAATATCCAGATGGAAGAGCTGAAGAAACAGAGGAACAGTCTGCTGGATGCCAATGGCTTTGAAAAAGAGATTGAAGGAACACAGAGGTTACTGGAAATTATTAAATATAACCCGGATATCATGGACGAATATGATGAGAATCTTTTTACTCATATGGTAGATAAGGTCATTATCGATCATCAGGGAGTCATTACCTTCAAGCTGATCAACGAATTGGAACTGACTGAATACACTGGGGAAGATGCAAGAATTGGAGGTGATGGTCATGGGACAGCGACACATGCCACTGGGCTATAAGATGGTAAATGGAACGGTACAGATTCATGAGGAACATGCTGCTGTTGTTAAAAGGATTTTTACAGATTATATCGCAGGGAAATCCATGCAGACCATTGCCAAGGAATTAACCGATACAAGAATTTATAACGCCAATAAGAAACCAAACTGGAGTCATACATCGGTAGGCAAAATTCTACAGAATAAGAAATATATAGGTGACACCTTTTATCCGCAGCTTGTCGAGAAACATATATTTGAACAAGCTCAGGAGAGACGAAAAAAGACGGCAAAAAGGTTTAACCGAACTAAGTCAAAGGCTTCAAGATGTCATCAATCAGTATTTAAGGATATCATCCGGTGCGGCGATTGTAATGAAGTCTACCGCAAATATGTGGAGCATGCCGGTAAACCATCAGAAAAGATAAAATGGAAATGCAAACAGTACATCAAAGAAAACAAGGTGTACTGCAGAAATCACTTTTTTGAAGAAGGTGAGCTGGAACAGATTCTTATTCAGGCGACGAATCAGCTTCTAAAACAAAAAAGGCTTATCCAGAAGGTGACAAAGCATGAGCCGCCAAAGATAAGCTTGGAGCTACGGAATGTGGAAAAAAGAATCAAGGAATTGGAACAAGATGGAGATTATGCAAATCCAAAACTGCCGGAGCTGATTATGAAACGTGCTCAATTGTTTTATGCCGGAGCGACTATCGATGACCATGCCCGGAACGCTGAGATTCTAAAAGAAGCACTGGCTGGTAAGAGTAAGTTGATGATATTTGATGAAACACTGTTTAGTGCCATCATTAAGCAAATAACGGTTTATAAAGGCAATAAGATCGATGTTGAATTTATCAATGGCACGATTATAGAGATACCTATAGAAAAACCAACAGAAGAGATAAAAGAGACTCCAGAATCTCAAGGAAAGGATGGTAAACATGGCAGTAGCAAAAAAGACGGTGGCGATCATACCACCACAAATGAAATATGACCGACATGTACGAGTGGAGCAGAAAAAGCTTAAAGTAGCCGCTTATTGCAGAGTTAGCACCTTGTTAGAACAGCAGGAAGGTAGCTATGAAGCCCAGGTCGATTATTATACCGAGAAGATCAATAGCAATCCAAATTGGAAATGCGCCGGTATCTTCGCAGATGATGGTAAGAGCGCAACTCAAACAAAAAAGCGTGATGATTTCAATGCGCTTATTGATGCCTGTTTGGCCGGCAAAGTAGATCTGGTTCTGACAAAGTCGGTCAGCCGATTCGCACGAAATACCGTCGATGCCCTGCAATGCATCCGGAAATTGAAAGAGAAAAGCATTCCGGTCATCTTCGAAAAAGAAGGTGTCAACACCATGGAAAGTGGTGGGGAGCTGCTGATTACCATTCTAAGCAGTCAAGCGCAGGAAGAAAGTCGGAACATCAGTGAGAACACCAGATGGGGCTTAACCAGACGGTTCGAGAACGGCATCATATCCGTCAATCATAAGAAATTCTTAGGCTATACCAAAGATGAAGAAGGCAATCTGGTCATCGTATCGGAAGAAGCAGTGATTGTAAAACGGATTTTCAGAGAATACTTGGAAGGCAGCAGTATCAGCCAGATTGTCAAAGGACTCGAAAATGACGGAATTAAAACCGTCACCGGACTGGATCACTGGCATCCCGGTACCATCGATAAAATGCTGTCCAATGAGAAATTCTGCGGCGATGCCTGTATGCAGAAGACCTACACCATCGATTTTCTGACGAAGAAGAAGGTCAAAAATCAAGGGTATGCACCACAATATTATATCGAAGACAACCACGAGGCGATCATACCAAAAGAACTGTTTCATCAAGTACAGGTAGAAAAGGCCAGAAGAGCCAGTTTAAATAAAGCAGCTGTAACACGAAAAGCCAATAAAGCCAAAAAGGAAAAGAGCAAATATAGCTCAAAATATATACTAACAGAGCTGATGATATGTGGCGAATGCGGACATGCTTACAGAAGGCAGACTTGGTCCAAGTATGGACAGAAAACAGCTGTATGGCGATGTGAGGACCGGCTCAAGCAGGGAAATGCATCCAAATGCCATCATTCACCAACGCTAAAAGAAGAACAGCTTCATGATGCCATAATGAACGCCATCAATAAAGTGGTCGAAAATAACGGCGAATTTATCGGAACCTTTAGAGAAAACGTCATCCGGGTCATCGGCAACTACAGCACCAAAGATGTTACGACAGAATATGATGAGCAGATAGATAAGCTACAAAAGCAGATGCTGGAGCTTATCGAGGATAATGCCAAACAAGGCGCTGTGAGTGAAGAGTTTGATGAAGCATATAGAGAACTAGCAGAGCAGATCAATGAGCTGAAGCAGGCAAAATTACAGCAGGTAAGGGCACAAAAAGAGGCGGAGAAGTACGCCGAAAGGGTTGAAGCGCTGGACAAGGCGATCAAGACCGTAAAGCCGGATGTGAGGGAATTCGATCAGGAGCTGGTAAAACGACTGATTTACAGCATCAAGGTGCAGAAAGGCCTGAAGATTATCATACAATTTCACTCGGGGATTGTGATGACGGAAGATGTTGATTACTACGACGATTAAAGTGTGATAATAACTTTAGAATACAATGGACCGTGGCTGTGATAGCAGTTGCGGTTTTTTGCTTTGGGATGCAAATAGCAAGATTATGGTTTGCGTTTTGAAGGTGTCATTTAGATTAAAATTGGAGGATTGAAAATGACAAGAGATGAATTATACGAGTTAATGGAAGACGGAAATCTAGGATATGCCTGTGTTTACTTTAATGGTGATCAGGGCATGCATACAGACTTTATGTTTCAGATGACTGCTAAAAACATTGCCAATTTTATTGGTAAATATGCTTATGAAGCCGACAAGATCATTATGACAGATATGTGTGATAGCTTTATTTGTGAATCAGTATTTGGCGGGTTTCTGATGAACTGTCCGGATCAAGTGTTGTGCCGTGAAATCATACCGTATCTTGCAGCAATACAGATGGGTGCGGTAGAAGCAAAGGATTTTCCGGTAGCGACCAGAGCGGAAATGGAAGAGCTTTGGCATGCGGAAGAAGAGGAAGTTATGCGGGCAGAGTTTAGGATGCTGTAATTTTTGTAAATGATTAAATTTTTAGACAATTTTCTTGTGAAAAACTTCTCAGAGGGGTACAATTGTAATAACAATGTTGTTGATATTGTTATCCTTTGGGAGGTAAGAAAATGCCAACTGTTAATGAATTGTTAGAAGAAGCAAAATCTGAATTGTCGCATTTACAATCAGGCGAAATATTCCTGGTGCGTGATCTGTTTAAGGGATATGATTGGAATAGGATTTCACGCAGTGATCGATTACTCCTTGGCACCTTATTTCTCAATTATATAAAGACTAATAATATAGGGGTTGTTCCGATTGAAAAGACTTCGTCGGGGCAGCAGAAATATGAGAAAAGTGATAATAACGGCGATACAAAACAGAGTCGTTAATGTTGTGAGGTGATTAAATGGAGAGAGCAATCAATGATGCAACACTCAAGAAGGCAGGAGATATATACCAATATTTTGTGGCTCTTCGTGATTGTTTTATGATGAATAGTGGTGATATATTGCAAATTGAAACTAATGGTGACGTTAGTATTATTTCTAGTTCATCAGAAAAGTCATTTCAAAGAGAGGTAAAGCATCATTTTGGTGAGAAAAAACTTTCAGACAGAGATGTTGATTTTTGGAAGACGCTTTCAAATTGGTACGTAGATTTTGATAGGATCGCAACATTTTCCAATTTGATATTATATACAACCGCAATGACTTCTGACGAATCGCCTTTTCATAATTGGAACAAAAAAGAACCAAAAGATAAACTTTTTGTTTTACAAACAATCGGAAAAATAATCAAACAAAAAGAAGAAATATTTAGAAAATACTATAACAAGATTTTTGCAGATGAAGTATATGATGAAACAAACTTATTAGATATATTATCACGATTTACAATTGAGCATTCACAGAATCAAATTTCAGGAATTTCAAGGGAATTTAGTTCGTATATTGGACATATTCCTGAAATTAATCGAGATGAATACATAGCAGCTTTATTAGGTCGGATTGTTGGGAAGATTAAAGAGCCACCTCATCAATGGGAAGTTAGTCGAGAAGAGTTTGATAAAATGCTACAGCAGGAAACACCAGCATATACTAGTCCGAGAGAAATACCCTTACCTACTGATTTTGCAGAATCAAAATTTCCTAAGGAAAGAGCCAAAAAGTATGAACAAAAAAAGTTTGTTGCTGCAATTAAAAGCATAGAGTACGAAAATCAAATTCCTGATGCTGTTTCGGACTATTGGAAAGCCGAAATGACGGTGATGCGATATTTTAGAGATGATTTATTGTATGTTCGGAGCTTGCCGAGATATAAAAATGAACTCAAAAGCCAAATGAAGTACGCAAAAGATAGTAGAGAACTTGAAGCAGAAAATACTGATAGAGCTGTACGAATAAAGCATTCAAAACATTTGTATAATGAAATTATGAAATGGGATGCTAAAGATTTTGGCACAATTGTAAGGAATCAAGGATATTTTCAACGTGGTATTATTCATACAATTGTGGATAATGATGAATTTGATTGGAAAATAGGTGAAAAAGATGAGTGTTGAGCATATTCAAACATTATGTATGAATCCACATTTTTATGGATTGCTAATACAGGGGTTTTTATCAGGGTATAGTAAACCTTGTGAAACAAGGCTGGTTTTTATGGCATTACCTATTTTGATGTATTCTGAATCAAGAAAAAAGTTATCAAATGCAAACAATAGAAGCAAGATGGAGACATTGTTTAATTCAACTGATAAACTAGAGAATAACACAAAAATTTCTGGGAAGGTGAAACTTTCTGGGTATTTGAATCGATATGAAGAATTGAAAAGTTGGTCGAAGAAGTCAATAATAATTCTATATACAGAGAAAAAAATACTTTTTCATGAAAAGAGCATTGTCCTAGTCGAACCTATAAAACATTTAGAATATGAGGACACTGTTCGTGAATGGATTAAAGCTGCATATTATTTAGGTGTTGTTTTTTCTAAAAGTGACGAGGATCATTTGAACTATTTCTTGGGGGTGGAAAGATAATGGAATGTAACATAAAGGCAATAATGGTTTTCGATGAAGCAGGAAAACTTAGAATGGTTCCTATGGAAGCAGGAGTTAATATTGTGACAGGAGAGTCTAAAACAGGGAAAAGTGCTCTTGTTGAGATAATAGATTATTGTTTATGCAGTTCAAGATGTACCATTCCGAAAGGAAAAATAACCGATTATTCATATCTTTACGTTATGCCTATGTTGATTGGGCGAAATGTATATGTAATTGCTAGGTATAACTGGCAGAGCGGTGGAAAGATGTATGTTATAAAAGAACCAGAAGACTTTAAAATAGATAAAATATGTCTTAACTATTTTGCTAATCATCACGATATGTCAGTTAAGGATGCACAGTTTGAAATTGAAGCAGCGTTGGGACTATATATAACCAATATGGTTTCAGACGGAGAGAAGCAAGGGAAAAAGGCATCATTAAGAAATATGGTTTCATACTTGTTTCAACATCAGAATCTTATGGCAAGTAAGTTTGCTTTATTTTATAGATTTTCAGATTTTTATAAACGCAAAGATATCATTGAGCAGTTTCCGGTTTTTGCAGGTATGATTGGACAAGAATATTATAGTGATTTAATAGAACTTGGCTATTTAAGAACACAACTTAAGCAAAAACAAAAGATTTTAAAAGCTAATGATAAAGGCACAAAATATGTGAAAGAAAACTTGCAACCTTTATTACAAGATTATTATGCATTACTTAATATTCCATTTAATCAAGACATTACAGCTCAGAAGTTACTTAAACTTGCAGCAAACTTACCTGAATTCGATGACTCAGAATTGTTTAATGAAAGTGGTATTGCTGAAAGGTACCATTCTTTAAACAAGCAATTAGACGACTTGCGGGATCAAGAACGTGATGTCTTAATAAAAATTGATAATCTTGATGATGCAAGTAGTAATGGGATGGCATTTACAGATATGCTACATGAATTAAAAGATCAAACAAGTGCGGCTAATAATATTAATGAGAGATATACATGTCCGTTATGTGGAAATAATTGTGAAGAAATTTCTGAGGATGATGTGAAATTATTAGAAGCTACCGAATGGTTAGATTCCGAATTAGAAATTACTAATAAATATACTTCAGATTTTTCTGAAGATGTCAGAAAGCTTAAGGAGTTGCATGGTGAGATAGTTGATAAAATAAAAAATCTTTGGAAACAAATTAAAACTATTGAACAGCGATTCATTAACTCTAAAGAATTGGTTTCAAAAAGAGAGAGAGTTCATTACGCAAAGGCGAAAATATTACTATATACTGAGATGACAAGTGAGGGACTCTTTGAAGGTGTTGATGAAGATATCAATACTTTGAATAGTAGAATAGCTATTCTTGAAGAAAAAATAAAAGGATTTGATCTTGATACTAAAAAAGCAAAAGCACAATCATTTCTATCTGATAATATGAATCGGCTAGCGCTTAAACTTGATTTCGAAGAGGAGTACAGACCAATTAACCTGAATTTTGGGCTGGTTGATGAGACTTTTGATTTGTATCATCTTCAGAAGCAACGTGAAAAAATTTATTTATATGAAATGGGGAGTGGAGCAAATTGGGTCTCTTGCCATATTGCACTCTTTTTAAGTTTTCTGAGATATTTCGCTTCCCAAAACGATTCACCAATTCCGTTAATAATGTTTTTTGACCAACCGAGTCAAGTGTACTTTCCACAAGGGAATACTGAAGTGGATACTAAAAATAAGTTATCCCAAGCAGATTTAAAAGCGGTAAATCAAATGTATAAAACAATATTTGATGAAATCAATTCAATTGGAAATGATACAGGTGTACTCCCGCAAATTTTAGTGGTTGATCATGTCAATGGCAATGACTTAGATATAAAAGATGAATTTGCTTCTTATATCAGATCAGATTGGAGAAATGGAGAAGCTCTAATTTAGAAACGAAAGTGGTTGATGTGTTTCTGAAAAATGTGTGAGCATCATTGATGAGAAGAGGGGGGATAATTTGGGCTTAAAGAAAGACGTAGAAAAGATTTTTATTGACAATACAAATTATGCAAATCCAGGTCAAGCAGTAAATCAAGCTAGTTCACTTAATGCTTTGTCTGCAGACTTATATACAGATTCAAAACGTTTTATTTATGAACTATTACAAAATGCAGATGATTCAGCATTCGATGATGATGGCGTTAAGGTATGGATTAAGGATTTTGGTAATCGTTTGGTGGTTGCTCATTCTGGAAAACCATTTTCTTCTCGTGATCTTCAAGGGATATGCAATATAAATAACGGAACAAAAAAAGCAGATTTATCAAAAACTGGATACAAAGGTATAGGGTTTAAATCGGTTTTTGGCCAGTCTGAAAATGTTGTCATATTTTCAAATAAAGATTTTTTTAGATTTGATTCTTCTTATCCATTTAAATGGAAGTGGGATGATACAAAGATAAAATGGGAAAAAGAAAATGATAGAGATTTCCAATTTCCTTGGCAAATTATTCCGATATATACAGAGGCGAAAGAAGTTGACGGAGAAATCAAACGGTTTTTGGAAAATGTTAGCGCTAATGTAGCTACGATTATTGAAATGAAAAACATAAATGAAACAATTCAGGCAGTGATAAATTTATCTAAGAACATGAATATGTTTTTATTTCTTAAAAATATTACTGAGATTAGTTTTGATGTACAGGAATTGGTTTCTATAGAAATCAATCGTGACGTAAAAGAACGAATAAAATTAAAGAATGGTAATGTAACAGAATCTGATTGGATTATAAGTACAATTAGTCTATCAGTACCTACAGGAGTAAAGACTGAGCTGCAAGATGAACGTAACATTCCAGAGAAATTATTGAATACAGATTCAATTGAAGTAACTTTAGCGGCGAAGATAGGGAAAGATGGTATAAATAGAATTTCAGAACAAGAGACACTGCTATATTCATATTTACCAACTGATGAAAGAAAGTATTCTTTGCCAGTGCTTGTTAATACGAGTTTTCTGACAACTGCTAACCGAGAATCACTTCATGCTGATTCGAAATGGAACCAGTGGTTATTTAAGTCTATTGCCATTGAAATTTTCAACTGGATTTCTAGACTCGTGATTACAGAGTATAGTTTTCAAGCATATCATTTAATACCCAAAGAGATACGATATGATGATCTGGGTAATAAATTCAATGAGGGAATTAAAGAAGCTTTGGAAAGAATTCCTTTCATAGTTACCAGAGAAGGAAAATTGGCCAAAATTGAAGATACGATTGTTGATTTTACATATCTTTCTGAGAAAAAATTTATCGGTGAAGAACCTATAAAGAAATTCATTCATAAAGAAATACACAACGAGCATGGTCACGCAAAGCAATTTGTTGAAAATACGCCTTTTTCATTTGAATTTAGAAGGCTTGGTTCTTCTTGCTTTGAATGGAAGAACCTTCAAACATTCCTCGTGTCCACATGTTTTCTTAGTGGACATACAATAGATAAAAATATCGAGCTGATAAAACATTTTAAAAAACTTTGTGAATCAGTCAAGGTTAAAGAAATTACAAAAGAAACTCTTATAAAATTACCATTTATTTTGGATCATAGAAATCAAATTACCTATCCACATCAAGTATGTTTTCCTACTGCTGATGATCAAAACTGGGATAATCCAAATAGTGAATTATCTTTTTTGAATAGAGAACTACAGATTTGGCTACTAAAGGATATGGAAGTTAGGCAGTGGTTGGAGAGTCTAGGAGTCCAAGAAAAGACAGATATTACATATATAACTCAGAATATTTTACCGAATATTGAAAGCTATATAACACCTAAAAATGCGATGCAAACTATTTGTGATTTATTTGGTTTGTACAAGAAAGGGAATCTGAGGGAAGACTTAATCGCAAAATTATCGAGAATTAAACTTATTACGAAAAGCGGTTCGTTATGTCCTGCTGAGGAGTGCTATCTTTCGGATTTTTATAAACCAAGGCTTGAAATTGAAAAGCTATTAGAAAATGATATATTTGTATGCGAAACCTACTGTACGAATATCCTCGAAAAGGATGAGTGGAGAAGGTTTTTTAGAATGCTTGGAGTTCACGATGGAATAAGAACTTCAAAGTTTACAAAGAAACTAGATCGCTCAGCACTAATATCTGCTGGGATTAATGATAAATATTTTGAGTCTGATGATAAAAAGTTCAAACCTTTTCAATCTACTTTTAGAGCAGAAAATTTCAATGACTTGATAACAATGAACTATATTCAATTCACTGAAAACAACTCCAAATTTGCCCTTAAATTTTGGACTGATTGTGTTGAAAACATTATGTCTGACACTATTAAGACACCGGCAATTGCATTTTGGGGCTATGGCGGGAGGCCAGGACAGACAAGTGGAGATCCTGTAGATAATTTTGTTCCATGGTTTATCAAGAATATAAAGTGCATACCTACCATGTCAGATAAATGCGAAATTGCATCAACTGTACTTATAAATACAGCTGAGATAAAAGCTGTTTGTGGCAAATATTTAGCAGTATTCAATGGCCCTGAGTTAGCAGCTGATTGGAAAGCTTTCTTTAATTTTAGAACCTGCTTAGGATTACAAGATTACTTAGACTTACTCAGTAAGATTTCTGTGGATGTTGACGAAAAGGGAAATATCAAGAACGATAACTACAAAAGAATACAATCAATTTACTCTGCACTTTTAGTCCAATGTGTTAATTGGAGTACAGATGATATTGTAGAAGTTGAAAATTGGGCTATCACGGGACTATTACTAAATACCTTTAATCAATTTTCACAATGTACGACTATCAAATACTTTATTGATGGTAATGATGCAATATTTCAAGAGCAGTATTGTTTTATCCAACTCAGTGCAGAAAATAAGAATAGTCCGAATCTCGAGATGTTTTTAAAACATTTTAGAGTACAGATATTGAGACAAAGTGAGTTTGATTTAATTCACACACAAGAAGAAGCATGCTCGGCGTTGATAAACAAACTAAAGGTTATTCTACCATACTTTAGAATATGGATTAAAAATGAAGATGGTGATGTTGACACACTAGAGAACTTAAAAAGTATAGAAAGTAAACTCAATGTACTAGAGATATTTCAGGCTGAAAAACTTGAAATTACTTACAGTGACATTGGCTTTACTAAAAATGTAAATATTCACTTTAATGAAACGAGCCTTTATGTAACGGAACCTTGGAACTCCAATAGCGTATTATTAAAGCTATCCGATGTTTTATGCAAGTATTTTCAGCTTGTTGGACATGAAAAGAAATTAGATTTTTTACTTAGATCTAGTGGTGATGAGATTCAAAAGTACTTTATGCAAGAGGAAATTGACATTTCAGAAGAAATTCTTGAATTGGGATTTGAATCTGATGATGTAGAAAATCTCAAGATAAGTTCTTTTGCTGATATTGAAACTGCAATTAAAGATAAAAAAATATCTGCAGAATTCTATCATATGTCAATGCATGACGCTGGTCGACGAGAGTATATTGAATCACTTATCCCAAGAGCTGTAGACAATGTAATTGAGCATCTCAAAAAATTACCAGAATATGATTGTACAAACATTGACGGTATTGCAAGGAGTATTATTAGCGGTATAACGAAAAACGGGAATGAAATTACTGTAGTAGCTAGACCGTCAGATAATGATAAAGTGTTGATTTTCTATACCTCCGAATTTGATGTTCTTGAACATGTTGATGCTGAGCTTTGGTGCGAAGATGGGATTACCCCTCCTAAGCAAATAACAATGGGGCAACTGCTGAAGAAAACTGGAATTAATAGAATCCCCGTTAAAAACATTGATGTCCAAGGCATTGAATTACAAACATTATTGAGCGAGCCTAAATCTGAAACACTAGATGTTAATGCAATTCCATATGGTGCTCATAAAATGGCAAAAATCATCTCATCATTTGCAAATAAGAATGGTGGAACATTGATTTTTGGATTAAAAGAAACATCACCAACTTCAAATAAAATAGTTGGACTCAGTTCAGATTTTCATGTTGCTAATACTACAAAAAGAGCAATTGCCATGCTTGAACCGATACCAGCTGTTACATATGATTGGGTAAGCTGTGGAGAAAAGTCTGTTTTTATTATCAAAACTGAAGAATCGGACAAAGGTATATTACTAGAGAAACAAAAGTATGTAAGAGAGGGGATTAATAGTGTACTGGAAAAGAATGAATTGGAAAATAATAAATTAAGCCTCTCGAGTTACAGAAAAACAATTGCAATTATAATTGCAATTGAAAATTATGCAACTAGAGATGATAACCAAGTGCAGAAGGTAAAATACGCTAGTAATGATGCGTATATATTCAAAGAAATGCTCATGAAATCAATGGGGGTGGATGAAGACGATATTTACTTGTATGTCGATGATTCCGCATTAAAAAGCAATTTGGAATATGAATTTACAGGGTTATTTCATTCATTAGCTGAAGATGATCGTCTTGTATTTTACTATGTTGGTCATGGTTTTCATAATGGTGTCACTAATTATCTATCAACTTATGATATGCATCCGCTCCATGTAGCTGAAACCGCGGTTTCATTACGAAAAATCTTATTGGATCCATTAATGGCATCCAAATGTAAAAATGCATTGATATTTATTGATGCTTGTGCACAGACTTTCAAGGATGAAAATGGGCGAAGACAAATTACTGATATTGATGACGATGAAATATCATTGCTTATTAATGATTTTCCTTACTATGCAACGTTTTTATCATGTCAGCCTGGTCAAAGTTCTTATTCATGTGACCTCATAAATAATGGAATATGGACTCATCACTTAGTTAAGGCAATAAATGGTGATGTGCCAGAAGTCCTGTACGAAAGCAGATATGTTACGGACGTATCATTAATGGAGTATCTTTCAAGTAGCGTAGCTGAGTATACAAAAAAGGAACTAGGATTCAATCAAAATCCGAGAACGATTTTAGACTCAAGTCATGAAAATGTTATTGTAGAAGTTAAGTTAGAAAAAGCAGAATAAAGGCACTTTTCAAGATTGCCTGATTTCGATCAATTAAGGTTAAATAACCCTCCGCCAAGGAACCAGTGGGTTCACATGACATCATTATTGTCTACTCAAGGCATGTTGAAGTGGTCGTAAAGCTGGAAAGACAATAAAACCCAGTAATATCAAAGAGTATAGCCACTGAGTGTAATGATGACATTCAGTGGCTATTTATGTGAAAACATATCCACTGATCCAATTTAAGTAGCCGATTTGTTGAATTGTATTTCCCGAAAACAAAAAAAACTGATTTTGGAAATACGATGATATAGTGAATGTAAAGGTGGTGTTACAAAGCAGCAAAAAATAGCGTGCTATTGACATTTGCGTATGAAATATTTATAATGTCAGAGAGGTGATTCAAAATGAATGACAATGATTACGGTATGTTAATTAAATATATACACGACAGTATTGAAAAACATGCCAACAACGATTTACGGAAAAAAGAGATCACGATTATGCAACTTCGTTTTCTCCGAGCTTTATATGAAAAATCTGATTATACTTATTCCTATAAAGAATTGGAAAAGCATTTCAATGTTGCACAATCAACGATTGCTGGGATAGCTAAACGCTTAGAGAAGAAGAAGTTTGTCAATACATTTATGGATGACTCCGATAAACGTGTAAAGTTTATTCGTTTAACATCAAGCGGAGTTGAGCTGTGTATAGAAACGCTTGAAAATATCAGAGAAACAGAAGAATTATTGACTTCTAGACTAACAAAAGAGGAAAAAAAACTGTTAAAAGATTTGCTTCGTAAAGTATATGAAGCGGTTAAGTAAGTGGCTTGCTTTAAGCAGGCTATTATTTTAGACAAATCAATAGCATAATATCAATAGCTTGATATTAAAAAAGAAAAGGATGAGTTCACATGAAAAAAGAAGAAAATAAAGATATTCTCAATGAAATGTCTGTACCAAAAGCGGTATTAAGAAATGTAGTACCTGCAATTGCTGCAATGATGATGATGCTTATATATAATCTTGCCGATGCATTTTTTATTGGACAAACGAATAATGATATTTTGGTTGCTGCTATTACTATTGCCACTCCGGTTTTTTTAATATACATGGCTCTTGGATCAATTTTTGGAATGGGTGGGACTTCGGTTATTTCACGCGCATTAGGTAAAGGTGACATAGATTTTGCTAAGAAAGTTTCATCTTTTTGTATGTGGGGTAGTGTGATTGTTGGATTTGTGTTCTCTCTAATTCTATGGCTATTTATGGATAGTATCTTGCAGATTATAGGCGTAAGTCCGGATACGGCAGGCCCTGTAAGAAGTTACTTGAACATCGTTACCATTGCCGGACCAGCAGTAATGATTGCTAATGCTTTTTCAAATATTATTCGTGCTGAAGGGCTATCGGTGAAAGCGATGATTGGAATGCTCATTGGAAACTTAATTAATATCATACTAGATCCGATTTTAATCTTATGGTTTGGATGGGAAATAGAGGGCGCAGCAATTGCAACAGTTATTGGTAATGTTGTTGGGGCAAGTTACTACATACTCTATTTTTATAAAGGAAAATCAATACTCAGTATTAAACTGAAAGATTTCTCAATAAAAAATGGTGTGTTACGGCATGTTTTTGCGATTGGAGTTCCTGCCTCTTTAGGAACAGTATTGATGAGTATTTCCCAAATAGTAGTAAATGGTTTAATCTCTTCATATGGAGACATGGCTGTTGCTGCCATTGGTGTATCGATGCGAGTTATGATGATTGTTATAATGGTAGGAATTGGAATAGGGCAAGGTGTGCAACCTCTATTAGGTTATTGTGTAGGTTCTAATAACTGGCATCGTTATCGTGATGTTTTTAGGTTTTCAATAATTTTGGCTTTTGGCTTGTCATTACTTTCAACATTTTTTTCATATATTTTTACGGAGAAAATTGTAAGTGCATTTTTAACAGATTTAAATGCATTAGAATATAGTGTTGAGTTTGTATATATTTTTATGTCAACAGCATCACTTTTTGGTGTGTTCTATGTGGTTTTAAATGCGCTTCAAGCTATGGGAGAGGCTACACCTTCTTTAGTAATCAATATTAGCCGACAAGGAATCATATATATTCCGTCGCTTTTTATACTAAATAGTATGTTTGGGATGTATGGGTTAGTTTGGGCACAACCGGTTGCTGATGTTTTATCGTTATTACTTGCGGGTGGGTTATATGTTGTTGCATACAGAAGAGTTTATTATGGTTTTACAAAGCAGAATCAACGATTGAGTATAAGTAAATCTATTGGATAGCTGAAGGTTATATATGGTAAAATAAAATGGAAAATCTCCAAAAGTACTTGTTGGATTTAGAAATACCTATAGCATGTTTATAGGTTCTTTTGCTCAACCCAAGGGATTTTTTATTAGGGTATGCTATTATATAATTTGAGTACGAGGGAGATAAGAGATGAAGATTAAAAAACGCAATGTATTGATATTAATAATATTAATTATTAGCATTAATATAGTCAGTATCATAGTTATGCCAAGAATTAGATTTAATATAAATCAGAATAATAATAAAAGCTTTATTGAAAAGGTCAGAGAGGATGCCCTTTCTTCTAGTGTCATGATTATCCAAGAAAACTATAGACAATCAGAAAATGTAAGTACTAACTCAATTTCAGCTGGAGCCAGTGGTGCTATTTTTAAGAAAGAGGGTAATAAATACTTTGCTCTAACGGCTTATCATGTTATTGAAAATAGAGAAAATGCAGATCGTACAAATATTATAATCATGGGATATGATGATTTATCTTTCAAAGATTATCTAAACAATGATGGAAAATATCAAGGGATATCTAATTATTATCAGCAGTTTCCTAAAGGGATCATTGAGTATGCAGATGAAAAATATGATTTGGCTGTTATTAGTTTTTACTCTGAAGAAGATTACAAAGTACTTTCGATTTCAGATAAATCACCGGAATATGGAGATATAGTAGCAAATATTAGTAATCCACACGGGAAAAGAAATGTTATTACTGCAGGCAAAGTAGTCAGTAGAACCCCCAACCCTTTTGGTGATGAAGACGGAAAAATGCAGCACCCAGTTATTAAGCATACCGCTTTAATATCGGAGGGTAGTAGCGGAAGTGCTCTTATGAATAAAGACTTAGAAATTGTTGGCATTAATTTAGGTGGAAACCAAAACTTGTTTCGACAGCACATTTCTGGAATGGCTATGCCGATGGACAAGATTGTGGATTTCTTAAATGAATGGGATTATGGAGGAGAAGATGAGAATTCATGAATTACTGCATTTTTTTAAAACATACTTTCTATTTGGAGTTATGGGATTAATATTATTAGCGTTGCTAGGCGCTTTTGGATATTATATTCTATATAAAAGGATATTAAAAGGTAACAAAAAGTTTTCTAAGAAACAAGTAATCTTTGGAGGTCTATTTATTGCATATGTTCTTATGGTTTTTGGGGTGACGTTTCTAAGCAGAGGTGCTCATTTTCAGGGAAGTATGAACACTCATTTTTTAAGCTCCTATAGAGAAGCATGGAATAGCTTTAACCTTCGTAGCTGGCAATTTATAATTCTTAACATATTTATGTTTGTACCCTTTGGATTTCTCTTGCCATTGTTACAGGAGAGATTTCATAAAATATACAACACCTTGATTGCGGCTTTGCTATTTACAATATTTATAGAATTGATTCAATTAAAAACAGGAGTAGGGATTTTTGAACTAGATGATATTTTCAACAATGTTTTAGGTGCTTTAATAGGACACGGTATCATAATGAGCTTACTATCCATTATTAAATCAAGTAAGAGAAAAGGCTTGAAAGTAATCGGTTTTTTATCACCATTGATTATGACACTCGTCGTTTTTATAAGCATATTTACTTACTATGAAAATAAAGAATTGGGAAATATCCCTCAAGCATATATTTATAAAATAAGCTTGAAAAATACAAATGTAGAATTAAATGCTTCACTAAAGGATAACAAGGATTTAGTACAGATATACAAAGCGCCTGTATATACAAAAGAGGAATCTACTCTATGGGTAAGTGCGTTCTTTAAAAGTCAGGGTATTGATGCATCAAATATAGAAATAGATGCCTATAGTGACAATTCGCTATTTTGGAGAAGAGGAGAACCTACTTATAGCATAAGGTTCGACTATGTAGGTGGGACTTATAGATTTACTGACTTTTCTAGTTTTGATGAAAAAATAGAACCTATGAATATTGAAGAAAATGTACTTATAGACACTTTAGGTGATTTTGGGATAAAAATTCCAAAAGAAGCTGAGTTAATTACTCAAAATAAGGGCAGTTATCAATGGGAAGTTGACAAACTCATTGAGGGAGATACCCTTTTAGATGGTGCCATAACTTGTACCTATTTTAATGATCATACAATAAAAGAATTAAATAATAATTTGATCACATATACAAGAGTAAAAGAAGTGTCAATAATAAGTGAGAAAGAAGCCTTTGAAGCTTTAGTTTCTGGCAAATTTCGCTATTATGATGACAAGGATATAGAGAATATAACAATAAGAGATATAAGTCTTGAATATATATTGGATACAAAAGGATTCTATCAACCGGCATATTCTTTTGCATCAATGATAGATGGTAATGACTATTCAATAATTGTACCAGCAATAAAATAATCTGTGGGGCAATTAGATTATTGAATCAAAAGGGGTGCAACTCTTAATGGAGATGGAATTGATGTATGAGTTTATTCCTAATATATTTTTTAAATCTCAAGGATGACTTCAACTTTGAGATTTAAATATTTTATTGTAAGATTATTAAATTCTGTGCGTCTTATATATAGGAGGTGAAAAAGTGACGGAGCTTGAGGAGATTTATAATAACTATTTTAAGGATGTTTATTTTTTCATTTATAGTCTATCTAAAGATAAGCATATAGCAGAAGATTTGACATCTGAAACATTTGTAAAAGCGATAAAGTCCATTGAAAGCTTTAAAGGAAATTGTGATATAAAAGTCTGGCTATTTCAAATAGCCAAAAATTCATATTACTCATATATAAGAAAACATAAGAATTTGATCGAGCTAGACTCAGTTCCTGAAATAAAAGATGATTTTGATATAGAAAAATCGGTGCTTTCGTCTGATGAGTCGATGAAAATTCATGAAATTCTCCATAACCTATCTGAGCCATATAAGGAAGTATTTTCTCTACGAATTTTTGGAGAGTTGAGTTTTAGAAAGATTGGCAGTTTGTTTGGTAAAACTGATAATTGGGCTTGTGTTACTTTTCATAGAGCTAATAATAGAATCAGAGAAGAAATGAGGAATGATGATGAAAGTCACATGTAATATTATTAAAGATATATTGCCTCTATATGTAGAAAATATGCTTAGCGATGACTCACGTAGTATGGTTATAGAACATATTGAGGAGTGTCAGGCATGCAAGAATGATCTAAATGAGATGTGTACGTTTAATCAAATGCCAGTAGATAGTGATGCCACCCCTTTAATAAAGATAAAATCAACATTACGCAAGAAGAAAATACAGATTGCAATATTCTCAATGATGTTTTCGATTATGCTTATTGTTATAACAATTGCGTTCTTGACCGCGCCAGAATATATTCCGTATAGCGAAAGAAGTGTAACAATTAATCAGATTGGAAATGGATTGATTACCGCTCAATTTGAGGATATCGTATCTGGATATGACATTGATAAGTATCCAACAGAGGATAAAACGGGTTATGTCTATCATATTACAACATGGAATAGTATATGGAATAGAAATATAAGCACAAAAAAAATGATTGCAAATAATACAGTTTTAAATGCTAAGGGTGAGAATGTTATTTCTGTATATTATTACCAAACAGATGGAAGTGAAGATGTTTTGATGTTTGGTAAAGATATGAATCCAGGTGGCGGGATTGTTACATTGCCAAGATTATTTTTAACATATTACGCATTTATTGCCATAGTATTTGCTGCAACTTGTGGATTAATTATGCTTATTTTGTATCATAATAAAAAAATACTCAATTTTACATTGAAAGTCTTCTTTTTACCGGTATCCTATTTATTAGGTCATTTGATTATTAAAGGATTTACAACTGCATCCTATACTGCGACACGGGATTTTTATGCAATATTATTAGTTATGATTCCCTTATATACAGCTTTTCTAATAGTAGTAAATTTTATTAGACAGTATAAAAATAAAAATGTGAGGGCCATTAAGTAAGATCCATTTTAGGATAGGTATAAAAATAACGCTGTGACGGACCGTCAATCAAGAGACTTACTATCCCACTGCTTATAAAAGGGAGGATTATAAACGTGTTAAATTATAAAAAGCTAGTATTTTGGGTTGTTATTGTGACACTGATCGCTGTGTTAGCAGTAAGTGTAGGGCTTATGACAAACCCCATAAATACTACAAAGCTCTCCGATACTAGTGATATTTATGCAACATCTGAAAAATGGGCTGAGGCACTTAAAAATCGTGATGGGAAAGCAAGATATGAGATGATGGCACCGGAATCTCTACTATATTTCGTGGTCCTAGAGGTCTAGTTATAAAGACTTGTTGTATTTAACAATGTATAAGCACATACTATAATAGTAGTAAAGAAGTAAGTAAAGCATAATTGGATACTAAGACTGTATGACCTGATTTTGGACGCTTTGGTCATATGAGAGTCAATAGCGTAACCGGCCTTTTGGGGCCGGTTTTTTGTTTTGGAGGCGATGCATTAATAGAACATCATTCATTTTGTAACAAAAGAAAGTGAAATCAAATCAAACCAAACTAAAATAAGCATGTTAGTGAAGCTGTTAATTCAATTAAACCGAATAAGTACCAGATAAGATGGTTCTTTATTCATGGTCAAAAAAGGAGAAAATTATGGAAAATAAATTTGATAATTACACTGACAAGAATGTTGATACAATGGGCAAACGTAATGTTGATGGTAACACAGTCGACTATGAAGTAGAAGAAGGTACGACAGGTATGGAAAGAAGACATACGGACAATACGGATAATAAATTTGAAAATTATACAGACAGTAATATTGATACAATGGGTAATCGCAATGACAATACCTATGATGTAGAAGAAGGCACAACAGGTAGGGAAAGAAGAGATTTAGACAAGGTCTTGGTCGGAGTTTTTGAAACGGAAAATGAAGCTATAAGCGTTATTGGACGATTAAAAGAAATCGGCTACAGAGAAGATGAAATGACTGTATTAGCAAAAGACAAAGCTAAGATGGACCGTATTGACGATGAAACAAATGTAGACACCGATGCACCAGGTGATGGAAGTGGAGTGGGTACAGGAGCTGCAATCGGAGGCGCATTAGGCGGAGTGGCTGCATTATTACCGGCACTGGGTCTTCTCGCAATCCCTGGAGTAGGTCCGGTATTGGCTGCAGGACCGATTGTGGGTATACTAGGCGGTATCGTAGCAGGTGGTGTAGCTGGTGGCCTTGTAGGCGCATTAGTAGATATGGGCGTCAGGAAAGAAGACGCTAAGGAATATGAACTTCAGTTAGATCAAGGCAAGATAATCATTCTTGTTGAAAACAGAGATAACTTGAGTGATGATGTTTATACAGCCTATAATCAGTACAATAGCACAATTGATAGTAGAATCAGATAACAATCATTTGTGTAGGTGGGTAAAACTTTATCCATAATAAATCTAATATTTAGGAATATCAGCTGCAAAGCGGGTGTTCCTAAATTAGTATCAACCATTAAAAAGAATGCATTTATAAAAAAGATTATGGACATAAATTAAACAAAAATTTAAAGGTTTCCTAACATTGGATTATACTCACATATGCGTGAGCGTCCAATGTCAGGAAACCTTTGTTTATCTATATGAAAGGAGAGAGTAGCTGGATTAACAGTGGATTAATGCTGTTTAAGCCAGAGTTCTAACGAACTTTTCTCTATCCCATTGTCGGATCTTTGCTGCAGCAATGAAAGTATCTATGTCATCGGCCTCCACAACACCCGCGTCTTTTCCAACTTTTGCAAGTTTCAAAAGTTCCTGTCCCCCTTTGTCAACTGCAATTGCTTTAAGATGACCAAAAGCGTCACGCACAAAATCGATGGCGGCACTTTCTTTCGACAATGCTTTTACACCTTCGCTGGAGAGGATGACAGCCACAGCATCAAATAGGACGGAAGGTGAACCAGCTAATTGTCCGTCGCTTTTTAGTATTGAGCTATCAGCAAGCCTAATACCGCCAATCTTAGGAGCGATAATCTTTACGGTAGCGCCTGCTTTGGTTGCGGCATCTTTAATCTTCTTGATGATCATACCGTCTGAACCATCTGCAATAAGAATACCAACCGCACGTCCTTTGAGTGTGTCTTTCATCTTACCAATAATCTGCACAGCAGGTGAAGGATCCAATTGCTGCACGGGTGCAGCTGCTTCCGGTTTATCCGGCATTTGTTCAAGAGCAAGACCGGCCGCAACCCGTTTGGCTAGGTCTTCTTCAATGTGTCTTAAATGACCGACCATTGCCTTATGGATATGCACATGTTCGACCTTTGAAAGTTCAAATACGAGTGCTGAGGCGATGTGTGCTTGCTCATAGGCAGTTTGGCTGAGATAAAACTGTCGTGCTTGGCTGTAGTGGTCAGCAAAACTCTCAGCACGAATGCGGCCTTTATCTCCTGTCTCAGTAACCACTGCACTATGAAAGCCGGCAGGGGTTTCTCTTGGAGAGGTTTCGGATAATGAATTAGGTTCATAGGCAACTCGACCCACGGGTTGCTCCATTTGCATTTGTCCGTCCCGTTGGTGATTGTTGAATGGGCACTTAGGTGCGTTGATTGGAATTTGATGAAAATTAGGTGTACCTAAGCGCAGTAGCTGCGTGTCGTGATAGGACAGTAAGCGCCCTTGTAACAATGGGTCATTGGAGAAATCAATCCCAGGTACGATATGAGAAGGGCAATAAGCAACTTGCTCTGTTTCAGCGAAGAAATTATTAGGCCATCGATCCAGAACCATTCTACCAATTACTTTCAAAGGCACTAACTCTTCTGGAATGAGTTTGGTTGGATCCAGATGATCAAATGGAAATTGGTCTGCTTCTTCTTGGGTGAACAGTTGAACAGCGAATTCCCACTCTGGGAAATTACCTGACTCGATAGCTTCAAACATATCTCGGCGGTGGTAGTCTGGATCAGCTCCGGATATTTTGACAGTCTCATCCCAAATTGTGGACTGTAAGCCAAGCTTCGGACGCCAGTGGAACTTCACGAAAGTAGACTTGCCGGATTCATTAATTAACCTGTAACTATGCACACCAAATCCTTCAATCATCCTTAATGAACGTGGTATTGTGCGGTCAGACATAATCCACATAACCATATGCATGGATTCGGGAGTGAGAGAAATGTAATCCCAGAAAGTGTCATGAGCTGTGGCAGCCTGTGGGAAACCACGGTCTGGTTCCATTTTTACAGCATGGATAAGATCAGGGAACTTTATGGCATCTTGTATAAAAAAAACAGGAATATTATTACCAACGAGGTCCCAATTACCTTCTTTGGTATAGAACTTGACAGCGAAGCCACGAACGTCACGTGGGGTATCAATTGAACCTGATCCTCCTGTAACAGTGGATAATCTGGTGAATAGCGGTGTTCTCTCACCTACTTCAGTGAGTATTCTGGCAGTGGTATAATCTTTCAATGAGGACGTCAGTTCGAAAAAACCATGTACACCAGTTCCTCTGGCGTGAACGATACGCTCAGGAATACGTTCGTGATCAAAATGTGTAATTTTATCTCGTAGTATGAAGTCTTCTAGAAGTGTTGGACCATGAGGATTGGCTCTAAGTGAGTTCTGATTGTCGGATATTGGGACACCTTGATTCGTGGTGAGCGTAGCATGTTCACCATCAACAGTTTGATGTAATTCACCAGCCGTAGTCAATTGTGAGTGTGTGTTAGTACTTGATTGTGCTTCAGGTTTACGTTTACTAGATTGACTTGTAGATTTTGCTTTACCCATTTTGATTTCCTCCCTATACATACTTTTTGACATAAAAATAACCGATCATATTTGACCGGTTACGCTATTGGCTCATTCAGAAGCTAGCGTCCACATTTGCTTCTAAAGTCATCGCTTTCATTTAGTTTAATCAGCATAGCATTAAAAATCTTGGAATGCAAACATTATTTCACAACTACGAATGCGGCTTTTGATGCACGATGTAGGTAAGAAGTACTGGTAAGAAAGTTATTAGTCATGTTTATGCCAGCTTACCATTATATGTGATTCTCAGAGTTAAATCAGAGTTAATATGGAAATCGTATACCGAAGATTAATACCGAATAAAAGTAACGACTTTACATACCCTACTGGGGTATGGTATATTTAATTAAAGGAGGTGCGACTATGGAACAACTGCAAAGCATGAAAAAGATACCAACAGAAAAATCAATAAAAAATCAAAAGTCTGTTATGGACAGACTAAGTAAAATAGAAGGCCAGGTACGTGGCATAAAAAATATGATTGAACAAGAAGCATATTGCGATGATATTATTAATCAAATAGAGGCTTCACGATCTGCGCTTCATTCTGTTCAAATAATTCTATTGGAGAGCCATATAAAAAATTGTGTTATAGATCAGATACAACAGGGTGATTCTGATGTTGTAGATGAAATATTAAAAACCATTAAGAAACTAACAAAATGACTAGAAACAACTGACAACTATGATATGAACAATATGATTTGAAAGGAGCCTAAATATGTCAAAAATGATTAACATCAAACAAGTTGGATTTAAAGTGGATGGAATGTCTTGCAGCAGTTGCTCGAACAATATCGAAAAAAAATTAAACGCTTTAAAAGGTATAGTAAGTGCGAATATAAGCATTGCTACTGAAAAAGGTCATGTAGAGTATGATGATCATATAATCGACATCAAGACAATCCTATCAACAATAGATAATCTGGGATATAAAGCAATGCTTGATGAGGAAAAGAACACACAAAAAGTAACATTAAAAGTTAAAGGTATGAGCTGTACAGCTTGTGCAACAAATATAGAAAAATCATTACATATAGTGGATGGTGTTGTAAGTGCAAATGTTAACTTTGCAGTTGAAAAGGTAACCATTGAATATGAACCAATAAAAGTAAGACTTATAGATCTTCAGAAAAAGGTTTCTTCACTTGGGTATGAACTCAATCTTGATGAAGAAGAAAATGATGGTATTGATGAAGATGAAATAAAAATGAATAAAGCAAAAAAAACAATGATTATATCAAGCGTTTTCACAGGTGCTATTATGGGCCTTATGATGATTCATATGTTTGTATACCCGATTCCGGGTTACTTGCCGATTATTGCAGTCTTAGGACTTCCGATTATATTTGGAACCGGTTTACATGTTCATGTTGGAAGTTGGAAGGCACTAAAAAATAAAAGTCCTAATATGGATGTTTTAGTAACATTAGGTTCACTTCCACCTTTTCTCATAGGATTGCTTGGACTATTTTTCCCTATACAAGCGTTTATAGAAATGGCAACAACCATTATGACTTTCCATTTAATAGGTAAATATTTGGAGGCACGTGCTAAAGGTAGGGCTTCACAAGCTATTAAAAAATTACTGCAAATGGGCGCAAAAACTGCAAAAATCATAGTGGACGGTGAAGAAATAGAAATACCTACTAAAGACTTACAGGTAGGGGATCTTATGGTGATACGCCCTGGTGAAAAGGTTCCTACGGATGGTATTGTAGTTGAGGGTCATGGTTTGCTGGATGAATCAATGGCTACAGGAGAATCTATGCCTGTAAAACGTCAAAAAAATGATGAAGTCATAGGGGCAACAATAAACAAGCAAGGTTTGTTAAAAGTGGAAGTGACTAAAGTTGGTAAAGATACATTTCTATCTCAAGTTGTAAAAATGATGGAGGAATGTCAAGGATCAAAAGTTCCGATTCAAGAATTTGCTGATCGAATTACAGGATATTTTGTTCCGGCGATCATAATCATAACTTTTGGTACTTTTACTTCATTTAACCTCTTCCCGGAGTTTCACTTAGGTATCATTAATTGGGGAGCATCATTCTTGCCATGGGTAAATCCTGATCTTTCACCACTTACCTTAGCATTTATTACATCGACGGCTGTACTGGTAATATCTTGCCCATGTGCATTAGGACTGGGCACACCTACGGCATTAATGGTAGGAAGCGGAATGGGTGCAGAAAACGGCATACTTATTAGAAATGGTGAAGCCATTCAAACCTTTAAAGAAATAAAAGCCATAGCCTTTGATAAGACGGGAACGCTCACAAAAGGAAAACCTGAAGTTACAGATCTGATTACCGTTAATGGCATCGATGAAAAAGAATTTTTATACTATGCCGGTACTATAGAGAATGGTTCTGAGCATCCGCTGGCTCATGCAATTGTTGAAAAAGCAAAGAATGGTCAAATCAAATTAGGTGACATTGTTGATTTTAATGCAATAACAGGTATGGGTGTAAAAGGAACGATTGATGGAGAAATCATACTTGTAGGAAATAGAAAACTGATGACTGAGAACAACATTTCTTATGATCAGTATGAACAAGTATTAATACGATTGGAGGAAGAAGCAAAAACGGCTATGTTACTTGCAAAAGGTAACCAACTATTAGGAATTGTAGCGGTAGCAGATCCAATAAAGGAAGACTCGGCAGAGGCTATAAGAGCTCTTGAAGCGATGGGTATCAAAACCGCCATGATTACAGGAGACAATAAAAGAACAGCTGCAGCAATTGGGAAAAAGTTGGGAATCAGCCAAGTTATTGCAGAGGTTTTACCGGATGGTAAGGTTGAAGAAGTAATTAAATTGCAGAAGCTGTATGGAACAGTAGCAATGGTAGGAGATGGTATTAATGATGCACCGGCCCTCAAACAGGCTAATGTTGGAATAGCTATTGGAACGGGAACAGATATTGCCATTGAAGCTGCAGATGTCACTTTGGTTCGAGGAGAACTTAGCGGCATAATATCAGCAATCAAACTATCCAGAGCTATATTTACAAAAATTAAGCAAAACTATTTCTGGGCATGGTTTTATAATGCATTATTTATTCCTGTAGCCGCACTTGGATTATTACATCCAATGCTAGGAGCTGCTGCCATGGCTATAAGTTCATTGAATGTCGTATACAACTCTTTAAGACTTAAAAAAGTAGATATTAGCCCAAGCTATATAGTCTAATAAAAATATGCTTGTATCTAATCATGGGAAAGGAAGTTTGACAGATGAAGAAACAATCCATAAGAAATTTTTTACTTCAAACATTCATAGTTGCTGCAGTTGCTTTTATACTACAATTAATTTGGGAGTATAGTCAGTGTGGACCCTTTTATATTACAGATGATCTGACTGGCCATACTAGACTCATGATCAGTGCTACATTTGGAGATATGAATATGAGCATAGTATTGCTTTGGATGCTTATGTTCATAAATAAGGATGTGAATTGGTTAATAGGCAAATGGCATAGACATGACTATATGATTATGGTTTTTTACGCACTATTTTTAAGTTTCTATTTTGAAATTCATGCATTACATACAGGCCGTTGGGGATACAACCCGGATACCATGCCTATAATACCTGGAACACCTATCGGATGGTTGCCTGTTATTCAGTTGCTTATACTTTTTCCAATTATATTTATGGTAAGTCGTAAATTACATATTCAGCTTTCAAAAAGGCTAACGTCCCATTACAATAATTATCCTAATAAAATAAAGGAGTGATATTGTGCTTAATAAAATAAAGAACAGTTTGAAGAAACTTCTTGATAAGATTGCTGAACAAAACAAAGCAAATTATGGTGAAGGCGGTATTAATTGTTGTGAGTTAAAGGATAATACAGAGAATAAAATCAAAGGGTAAAAGAATCTGGGCAACATCAAAACGTGATAGAAAAAAATATTATTATTACAAAAAACGGTTTCAGTGCAAACACTTAAAGTAGCTATAGAAGATGGAATTCTTCTAAAACTAGGTAAATAAAATTAAAGAAATTCTAGATGCCATTACTTCAGCTAGTCAAGGCGATTTGACAGTAGAACTTGGTAGAACGCATGTGGTCTCCAGAGATAAAATTGATCAAATTGATACTGCTTATAATAAGATGTTTTTAAGCTTTCGGCG
Source organism: Firmicutes bacterium HGW-Firmicutes-2 (assembly GCA_002841495.1). GTDB lineage: Bacteria > Bacillota > Clostridia > Lachnospirales > Vallitaleaceae > Petrocella. The sequence continues at coordinate 44,792 of PGZV01000008.1, forward strand.
AATATACATGGATTTTTTTGAATAAACAAAGAACTTATCAGCTGTCGTGTTTTCGATGGAGGAAGAGAAACATTTTATCGCATTTAGAGGAATAGATAGTACGTTAACCGGTTGGATAGAGAATTTTTATATGAGCTTTATAGATGAAGGATGGCTCAAAAGCAATCCGTTTCAGTGAACATATTGTTAAATGAAGGTCATAAAGTATTTAAGAAGTCTATTAGTCATGATATTGACTTAAGCTTACAAAAAATCAAGCCAAGAAGATGACCAATAGCATCCAGAAAATACTATGCCTAAAAATATCATGAAAAATATATGAGATTTTATTATTGACGGATAGAATATTATTGTTTATACTTTTAGAATAATAAGTATAATTGATCATGATTAAACTGAGCAGGCGATGACCATCATAGGTCATGGGGCCGGGTTACCAATAGGTGACAGCAGATTAAGGCATAAGCACATCTGTGGGACAGTAATGTTCTATATATGTGCTTTGTTGTATTTTTAGGAGGGTAATATGCATAATCAAGATATAGTAGATGATCTACGAAGTAGTGAAGCCAAAAAAGTAACTTGGGTTGGATTTTTAGTTAATACAGCACTAACGATCACAAAAATAATAGCAGGTATAGTAGGACACAGTTCAGCCATGATAGCTGACGGTATCCATTCATTATCTGATTTTTTTACAGATATTGTTGTACTCGTCGGTTTCAAATTCACAGAAAAACCTGAAGATGAAGGGCATAGTTATGGACATGGAAAATATGAAACATTTGCAACGGTTATTATTGGATTGGCATTATTCCTTGCAGGCTTAGGGATTTTTCAAAAAGGGGTAATGAATGTTTATAGTGTCGTCGTGGATAACGCAACCATTGCCAGACCTGGTATCATTGCCGTATTGGCAGCTGTCGTCTCAATCCTAACAAAAGAAGCATTATATCGCTATACAAAAAAAGTGGGAGAAAAAATAAAGTCTCCAGCGGTTATTGCTAATGGTTGGCATCATCGATCGGATGTATTTTCTTCTATTGGAACGCTTTTTGGAATTAGTTGTGCTTATTTCTTGGGAGAAAGATGGACAATATTAGATCCTATAACGGCCATATTGGTCAGTATATTTATATTTATCGTGGCTTTTAAGGTCATGGCACCTGCAGTTAATGAGTTATTAGAAGCATCTCTTAATGAAGATGAGATCCAATATATAACAAATTTATTTGATGAATCGACAGAGGTTTTGAATTATCATCATATGAGGACAAGACGTATAGGCGATAGAGTGGCAATTGAGGCACATTTACAATTTGATAAGGCCATATCACTATATGCTGCACATGTGATTTCTGATTCTCTTGAACAAAGATTGAGGTATTATTTTGGAAGAAGAAGCATTATTACTTTTCATTTGGAGCCCAATAAAGAATCGGATAGCGAAAGTATTATGGTCAGATTACTCAATCAATAGGTGCTGATATACTATAAATTAATGTAAGAGGAGAATGTTTTATGTATAACGATACTTCAAAACACAATGGTCAAATCATATATTTTTCACATGGCGGTGGTCCCTTACCTTTATTGGGAGATGCTTCTCATGATAAAATGATTCAATTTATGGAAGAGCTTCCATATCGTATTAAGAAACCGGACTTAATTATTGTCTTTAGTGCCCATTGGGAGGAAGATATCGTTACAATTCAGAGTGGTCAGGAACCTAAGATGATCTATGATTATTATGGATTTCCAGATGCTGCTTATAACATTCAATATCCATGCAAAGGTAATCATAACCAAGCATTGAAAATAGCTGAACTTTTTAAGAAGAGCGGTATTGACTGTCGCCTAGATGATCATAGGCCTTATGATCATGGTTCATATATTCCTTTAAGTATGATGTATCCAAATGCAGAGATACCTGTATTACAGATTTCTTTACATCATAATCTGGACCCATTGACCCATCTAAGTATCGGCAAGGCATTAAGACCCCTTCTTGAGGAAAATGTTTTGATTATTGGTTCCGGGTTTTCATTTCACAATATGAAACAATTTTTCCTTGAAGGAAAAGACATAGAAGATCCAAAGAACAATGAGTTTCAAGATAAACTCATAGAAATATGCTGTCATGAAAAGGATGAATATGGTAAGTGGGAAAACTTTATAAAGTGGGAAAACTTTCCAAATGCAAGGTATTGTCATCCACGAGAAGAACATTTATTACCATTATTGGTGTGTGTAGGATTGTCTATTGATGTAGGGACAAATGTTTTTGACGACTATATTTTAGGGAAAAGAGCCACAGCATTCTTATGGAAATAGGACGTAATGGTAATAATTAATTAATAAATAATAATAATTATTCATTGACTAATTATTAAAATAAGAGTAAGGTTATCTAAACTTTAGTATAGTAATTTCATAATAGAAATCCTTCCATACCAATGAAAAGGAGAGAAAAATGAGCACAATAATATCAAAAGATGGTACACACATATATTACAAAGACTGGGGTATTGGGCAACCGATCGTGTTTAGTCACGGTTGGCCACTAAATTCTGATAGTTGGGAGGCGCAGATGATGTTCCTGGCATCAGCTGGCTATCGTTGCATAGCCCACGACCGTCGTGGTCATGGACAATCGACTCAGACCTGGGATGGTAATGAAATGGACACCTATGCGGATGATCTCTCAGAGCTCATCGTAACCCTGGACCTTGAGAATATCATCCTTATTGGCTTCTCAGCTGGTGGTGGTGAGATAACTCGATATATCGGCCGTCATGGAACTAAACGAGTGGACAAGGCAGTATTGATAGCTGCAATCCCACCGCTGATGCTGAAAACAGAAGCCAATCCTGATGGTTTACCAATTGAAGTTTTTGACGAAATCCGAAACGGCTCAAGGACTGATCGTTCACAATTCTACAAGGATTTGGCAAGTGGCCCATTTTTTGGGGCCAATAGATCGGATGCAAAAGTCTCACAAGGTATGATGGATACATTTTGGTTACAAGGGATGCAGGCCGGTCACAAAAATACTTTTGATTGCATTAAGGCCTTCTCAGAGACTGATTTTACGGAGGACCTAAAAAAGTTTGATGTTCCGACGCTTATTTTACATGGCGATGATGATCAGATTGTGCCAATAGGTGCTTCAGCTCTTAACTCAATGAAGTTGATCAAAAATGCGACACTAAAGATATACAAAGGAGCACCTCATGGTCTCACTTACACACACAAAGATCAGCTTAATACCGATTTGCTTGAATTCATTAAAAAAGAATAGATAAAAAACCAGCTCAAAGAGCTGGTTTTTTCTTTTTAGACTAACTTTTCAGCTTTTGGTAGAGTGTCTCAATACTCTCTTCTTTAGTAAGAATGCGTTTATAAAGATCCCTCAAAATGCTTTTATCTAGGGTTGCCTGAAAGCCTTTTATACCAAAAAATTCCCTTACAAAGTCATTAGCCGGACTAAAAATAAGGTCTTCTTTCGTTCCGACTTGTTCGATTTTTCCGTCATTCATCAGGACAATAGTTGTGCCTAATTTAATAGCTTCCTGAATATCATGGGTAACAAAAAGAATGGTCTTCTTAAGCTTCTTATGAATATTTAGAATCTCATCTTGTAAGGCCGTTCTGGCAATCTCATCTACGGCTCCAAAAGGCTCGTCCATTAAGATGATTTTAGGATCTGCAGCAAGGGCTCTTGCAACCCCAACTCTTTGTTTTTGTCCCCCACTTAGTTCTCTTGGATAGCGGGTTAAATAATCTTTGGATAGACCGACAAGTTCGAGGAGTTCTTCAGCTTTACCTCTTCGAAACTTTTTATCGGACTTTGTAATGTTAAGTATATAATTAATATTTTTTTCAATGCTAAGATGGGGTAATAAACCTATTTGCTGAATCACATAACCAATACTTCTTCTAAGTTTAATCGTGTCCCAATCTTGTATATCTTTGTGATCAACCGTAATTGAACCACTACTATAAGGCGTAAGTTTGTTCACCATTTTAAGTAAGGTTGTCTTACCACAGCCTGAAGGGCCGAGGATGGTAACAAATTCTCCCTCGGGAATAGTTAGACTGAGATGATCAATGACAATCTCTGATGTATCATAAGATTTGGTTATGTTTTCAAATTCAATAAAACCCATTACTTGAGTCCTTTCTCCTCCAAGAAGTCTTCGGCTACGACTTTTGGATCCATATTTTCTATTTCAACTAAATAATTGAGATTGGTCATCTCTTCATTATTAATCTGACCATCTAATAAGGCGAGTACATCTTCAAGTTCCGGATATTTTTCTAATGTTTCTTCTCGAATAAGTGTTGCAGCAAAATAAGAAGGGAAGAAATTTTTATCATCTTCTAATACCCTTAAATCGTATTGCTTCAAACGACCATCTGTAGAAAAAATATTAATAACGTCCACTTGATCGGAGCCAATCCCTTCATATTTAAGTCCGATATCCAGTTCTGTTTTCTTATCAAATTGAAAACCATAAGTCGCTTCCAGTCCCGGATAGCCGTCTTCTCTTTCATAAAAATCATACTCTGCACCTATATTAAGCGTATTACTTACTTTTGCCAAATCAGAGTAGGAGCTAATATCAAGTTCCTTTGCCAATTGTTCTTTTATAGCAAGACCATATGTATCATTAAAGCCATATAATTCTGACCAAACAATACCATATTCTTCTTGGTATTTATCTTTGACGGCAACATACAACTTTGTTGGATCATTAATAAGCTCTTCTTTGAGGACGAAAAGCCATCCAGTTCCGGTGTATTCAGGATAGATATCAATTTCACCGGATAGCATTCCGGGATGAATATTGGAAGTGCCGCCGCCGATGCCCATCTTTTGTTCCACAGTAATATCCGTATTATTTTCAATTAAGTAAGTTAACATCTCAACTAAAATGTATTGTTCAGTCATAGGTTTACTCGCAATAACCACCTTTTTTTCTTCCTTGGTACAAGCTGTTAAAAATAATAAAATAATTATTAGAGCTAATAATGTTTTTTTCATAATTTACCTCCTAAACTTTATCAGTAGATACATTTGTTTTTTTAACGCCGAGTATTCGGTATTTCATTCTAGTTTCAATGATTCCCAATATTAAATCAGTAATGATTGCAAGGGTCGCAACTAAAAGACTACCTGCAATCGTCATCTCCGGAAAATTAGTCGTAATACCTCTCCAAATGGCCACACCTAAACCGCCGGCTCCAATAAAGGATGCGATGCCACCTAGAGCAATTGTCATAATAACCATGGTTCTGAAACCTGCAAATATAAAGGGTAGTGCTAAAGGCAATTGGACTTTTGTGAGCAATTGAACATCTGTGCTCCCCATACCAACTGCAGCTTCAACAACTTGATCATCGACTTCCTGAATACCTACATAGGTATTTCGAATAATGGGTAAGACACCATATACGACAAGTGCAATAATGGCACTTTTATTGCCGATTCCGGTAATAATAACAAGAAAACCAAAAAGTGCAATAGAAGGAATCGTATAAAGGAAGTTAGTAACTGTAAGTACAACAGTTGCAAAATATCTGTTTCTTGTCATATAGATGCCCATGCTAAGACCAATCACAGTGATATAAAAAATAGCAATAAGGGACAAGACTAACTATATGAAGTCAAGAAGAAATTCATAGTTTTTATGTTTTGTTTAATAGTTAAAAAAACGCACAACAAATA
>PGZV01000032.1 GCA_002841495.1 Firmicutes bacterium HGW-Firmicutes-2
ATGGAGAGTTTAACACAGTAGCCTTAGATGCAAACAGTGCAGGAGGAGGACAAGTAATCTCAGTAACCTTTACAAATGGTGTAGCAACAGCAAATCTAAAGCTAAACAAAGCAGGGAGCCAAACCATAGGATTTATTGTTGCAACGGTTACGACTTCTTCAACGAATACTCTAAGCGTCACCCCGACTAACGGCACAGCTGCATCGATGTCAGTGACCCAGGATATTACAGCGCCTGCGAGTAACGGTGGTAGCTTTGCCCAGCAACCAAAAATCACAATAAAAGATACCTACGGTAATATTTGCACTGGAGATAATGCAACGGTAGTAACGGTGGCTAAAGAAGATGCTGGAACATGGAACCTTACAGGAACAGCAACAGCAATGACAAGTTCGGGTGTTGCGACCTTCACAAACCTTGGAGCGACGAGCACAGCAGCAGTGAACGATGCACAGCTTGGCTTTACGGCAACAGGGCTCATCAAGTTAACCAGTACAACAGTGACAATACCAGCACCTGCTGCTTCAAGTGGTGGAGGATCATCAGGAAGTAGCAGCAGTACTACTACAACCCTATCTAGCTCAGACCCAGTTATCGTCATTGTCAATGGAGAAGAGCAAAATGCTGGCACTGAAACAAAATCTATTGAAGATGGTAAATCAACGGTAACTGTTGAAGTCAATAATACTGTCATTGAAAGTAAAATTGATGAAGCAATCAAAAAAAATACAAATGGGGAAGATAACCTCATACAAGTTCCTGTAGCTGATACAACGTCAGAAGTAGTTAAAGTTGAACTCACTGGTGATATTGTCAAAAAGCTGGAGGAGAATAACTTTGAGGTTTCTGTTAAATGGGACAATGTAGAATATATTATTCCCGCAGAAGAATTCACCATTAGCAAGGTAGCTGAAAATCTTGGTGTGGCAGAAAGTGATTTGGTAGACATTAAAATTGAAGTGAAAATCACAAAATTGGATGAAAGTGTAATTGAGAAGTACAATGAAGTTGCTAATGCTAATGATGCTGAGATAGTTTTCCCGCCAGTAGCCTTTGAAGTAGTCGCAAAAACGACACAGGCAGACGGGTCAACTAGTGAAGTAGGAATCAACAAGTTTAATAATTACGTAGAAAGAGTGATAGAGATACCAGAAGGCTTGGATCCAAGCAAGATTACAACAGGTATTGTATTTAATGCAGATGGAACCTACAGTCATGTGCCAACCACAGTATACCAAAAGGACGGAAAGTGGTACGCAAGTTTAAACTCCTTGACAAATTCAACCTACTCAGCTATTTGGAACCCTATTACAGTGAAATCTGTCCATAATCATTGGGCGAAGGATGCAGTCAACGATATGGCGTCAAGATTAGTAATCTTTAATCCTGAGGAATTCGATCCGAACAAAGCCATAACAAGAGCAAACTTTGCAGAGTATATTGTTAGAGCTTTGGGTCTCTATAGAGAAGGTTCTACTCATAAGAATAATTTCAAGGATGTAAGCATTACAGGAGAAAGAAGCCTTGCGATTCTCATAGCTAGTGAGTATGGCATCATAACTGGTTATCCTGATGAAACCTTCAGGCCGGACCAAAAGATTAGTAGAGAAGAAGCGATGGCCATGTATCAAAGAGCTATGAAGATTACAAAGCTTACCGGTAGCGATACAACAAGATATGAAAAATATACCGACTATGCAACTGTAAGTAGTTGGGCAGATACCCATGTAAAAGAAGTATTATCAGCCCATGTGTTTAATGGAACTAGCACAAACACAATTTCACCAAAATCAAACCTGACTTATGCTGAAGCAGCACAAGCCATTAAGAACCTGTTGGTGGAATCAAAATTGATTAATAAATAACAAAAACAGAGTGCTCTGATGGTTAGGGCACTCTGTTTGAATCGAATCAAAGATTATCCTATGGCATTGTGAAAGATAAGATGCAATTACTATTCGTATGTGAAACATATCAGTTGATGATATTTTCCAAAGTAAAAGATCGAATGCAACTTCAGGTTTCTCACATGCAAATGTAGGTTTATTGATTTAAACTGGGATTTTTAATAGAATAGAGCAAATAAGTAATAGGAGAATTCTAATAATGAGTTTTGGTGTAAATTTACAACTAATAAGAAAAGAACGTGGAATGACTCAGGAGCAATTAGCGGAAATGTTGGATATTTCGAGACAGGCTGTTTCAAAATGGGAAGCAGGAAATGGATACCCAGAAACTGATAAGCTTGTTTTGCTTTCAAAAAAGCTTAATATTTCACTGGATTATTTAATGGATAATGAACCATCAGAGTGTGGAGAAAATATTGAACAAAAGGTAATATATGTTCCGAGTGGCAAAATAGCAATAACTATGTTTGACGGAAGTCAAATTGTTAATTGTATGTCTGTACGGTACAGTAAAATCTTGGCACCAGGAAATGGAGAACCACCTTATATTCTTAGTGGGATAGATCAGGTTGGTTTCTTTGGTGCGCACACGGTGATTCTAGGATGGTATGAAGATGTGCAATCTGTTAAGAAAGAAATCTCAGAGATTGCAGAAGCCATTAACAAAGGTATGAATAACTACAAATTGAAGTATTATACAAATGTAAAATTTATGGGTATATTAGGAATTGCAAAGAAAACTGAATAATTCTGCCAAGGAACCAGTAGGTCCTTACGACATCATTTTTGTCTAAACCACCAAGTGGAATGTATTTTGAGACAGGTAAGAAAGTAAATGAAGAAATAGCTATTGGCACTGTAAATATTATGCTGTTAATTTTTAGAATTAGCCAAAGCGTAAAAACAATCTCTTTAGAAATTTAAAGAGATTGTTTTTACGCTTTGGCTATGTTAAGATGTAAAAAAGGCTAATTTCAAAAACTAAAGAGGTGATATTACGTATGGAGACTGAAAAATATAAAAGAATATTTGATGCCCAACAAGGTGTTATAAAACTAGCTGATTTCACAGCTGAAGGATACCATAATACAGTTTTGGATAGACTAATCAAGGATGGTTATGTAAATAAGTTGAAGACAGGTTATTATGAATGGCTTTACGAAGAGCCTGTATCGGAGGGCGTGGTCATAACAAAATTATTTCCAGAAGGTATTGTGTGTATGGATTCGGCGCTTTTCATTTACGACTATACAGATAAGACACCGTTAACATGGCATATTGCAGTTAGTAGGAATAAATCGAAGAGCAAATACAAAATAGACTATTTACCGATGAAATTTTATTTTATTAAGGAAGAATTCATGAAAATAGGGAAGTCAGAAGTACTGTTTGAGAATCAACCATTGCCGGTATTTGATAGAGAAAGAACAATTTGTGATATCATGAGATTTGAAAGAAAAATGGACAAAGAAGTATTTAATAAAGCGATTAAATCTTATGTTAATGACTCAAAGAGAAATATTACAAATCTTATGGACTATGCAGAATTGATGAATATAAAGAAAAAAGTCAGTAGGATAATGGGGATGTGGATGTAATGAAGAATGAAAAGTCAATATTACAAAAACTTAAAAACAGAGCGAGAGTAAAAAGATTACCTTATCAATTGGTTCTCCAGTTGTTTTGCCAAGAAGAATTTCTGAGACGATTATCTGAATCTGAGTTTAAAGAAAATTTAATTTTAAGAGGCGGATTATTTTTATATTCATATAATGGTTTTGAAGGTAGACCAACAATGGACATTGATTTTTTGGCGAAAAATATTTCTAATTCACAAGTTGAAATGAAAGATGTTATTGAAAAAATCATGAAGCAAGATGGCGATAATCAATATATAGATTTTATGATTAACGCAGTAGAAAACATTACAGAAGAAAAAGCTTATCATGGTGTAAGAATCAAGATGGTTGGAATAATAGGGAATACAAGAACTCCCTTCGATATTGACATCGGCATAGGTGATGTTATAGTACCATCTATAAATATGATTGAAATTCCAACCCAATTAGATGGGTATAGGAGACCTGTGTTAAGATCTTATTCTCTTGAATCGACAATTGCAGAGAAGTTAGAAGCTATGTTTTCAAGGATGGAAACAACAAGTAGAATGAAAGATTACTATGATATTTATTACCTTGCTATTCATTATGAATTTGAAGGTGCAGTGTTAAAGGCGGCAATAAATGAAACGTTTTCTAATAGAAAAGCAATTTGTGAGAGTAAGTCGCTTGCTCGCATAAAAAGTATGCATGAAAACGAAGATATGTCTAGGAGATGGCGTGTCTTTGTCAGAAAAAGCCTGAATGCCGATATTGAGTTTGATGCAGTTATTTCTGTAGTTGTAGAATTTGTGTCAAAACCGATAGAATCAATAGAAGCAGAGGTTATACTTGATGAAAGTTGGAATCCAGATACAGGTTGGAAGTAGAAAAGATCATACTGTCACAGCACTCTACACCTATCATGTTGAGACAATTTGCCTTTTAAAGTGTTGCAAATAGAGGGTTTAAGCTGATTATTAGTATGTATCATGCTACAACATAACCTTATAAGGTGCAAAGAATTCTAGACATTCGATCGCGTTCGAGTGTCTGCTTTTATTAGAGTTTGTTTAATTCATAAAGCATTGATTTACTAGAAATGGATTTGAATGAGGTATAATGTATGTTGTGTTTGTCAACAGATTAATGGCAGGTTGAGTATTTAGGGGTGAGTGTGACAATGCAAATTCAATTATCCGAGGAAGAACTTGAAGTGTGGCTGCCAAGTGGTAAACAATTGGTTTATAAAAACAGAATAGGCTGGGCGTTGAAATATCTGAAAAAGGCTAAAGTTATATTCAAATCATAGATTTATGGTTTTCTAACTCATGAATGATTCTTATCAGGTTATCTCTTGCCCATTGTTCGAAATTAGGATTATTATATTGTCGGTATGGACACTCAATAACCATCAATAAAAACAGGTAAAACTTGTATAGCTTTATTCTTATTTGCTCAGAATTATCTAGTGTGATTTTGCCGTAGTACTGATTCATAAATACAATATTTTCATCAAGAAATCCACATACAGGCTCTAACAAAGGGTCTCCAAATATTGCTCTTTCACAATCAATGATGCCAGTAATCTTGTGATTGTTGGGATTAACAAATATGTTGCCGTCCCACAAGTCTTTATGAATAAGAAAAGGTGATTCTACTTTATTTAGATGAAGTTCATTTTTTTCTATCATTGATAGTGCTTCATCCTTAGAAATAGGTAAGCCAATTTTCCCAGATTCTGCATCCTCCATTAAATCTGTAATCATCATTCTAAAGCAATCATACCACTTACCGAATCTTCTGTTTTTGATATTAATGAAACCAAAGTATTTTCCTTCTATTTCACTGATTCTTCTTGCAAACATACCCAAATCATCACTAATAGAGTCATATACTTCCTTAGTCATACCATCCCTTATGCTACTCAAAGGCACACCTTCAACATACTCCATAAAAAAATAATGACTATCAATAATTTTATTACGATCATCCTTAAATAAAACTCCTGGAACAGGCACATTTGCTTTACTTGCTTCACTTAATACTAAGACTTCAGTTTTCATGAGTTCCTTCTCATACCGAAGTACCTTTACATCGTTTTTAGGTGCGACTTTTAATACTATTTTTTTTCCATGACTCAACTGAATACAGTAGCTATTATTAAAGTAGCCATCGGTTAGCTCAGTTATTTTTTCTACTTGTGAATCATTTCCAAATGCTGCTCTAACAAGTTCTAATATTGTTTCCTTCTCTAGTTTTCGTTTTGTAACGCTATCCATCACTTTTCTCCCTCTATAATTATATTTTACAAATCATAAGCCTGTATCATCAGAAAATTGGTCTTCTTTTATAGGCACATTTAAGCCAAGCACCTCACGAATAAGTTCTGCATTCGCTGTGATAATACCATCTATGTTAAATTGAAGTGCTTCTTTAATCTCTGATTCACAGTTAACCGTCTATACCCATATGCCGCGTTCCATCTAAGGAGCCTTTGTTACAAGTTCTTGACTAAGCATACCTCTTTGTACAGTATAGAAATCCACATCTAACAAATTCAGATTCCCAATTACATAGTACCTGAATTCCACGTGTGTTTTTATTAGCATCAAAAATCACAATTTCACGAGGAATTAAGACCGTTTCTTACAAATTGTAACATTGCTTACCACCACCGTTCAATCATTTTCGATATATTATGGATTGCAACTTTGGTGCAAAGATATTTAATAAACGCTGCAAGTTATCCACAGAGCAACACTCATCTTTATAGAGGACTTTCTTAATATTCCAGACATTTTCCATACACTTCCTTGTATGGCTAAAGATTTGGTGCCTGTTTGGTTATTGTAGAAAGTAATTCTGTCTCAAAAAACAGCCGACTCATGTGGAAGGGGTTTTGAGACTGGTAAAGAAAGGTAGGACAAACAGTAATAAGTGACCGTATATATTGTGAAGATTTGGAATTGTCCAAATTAATTATGCTTAAAGTCGATTT
>PGZV01000009.1:0-30249 GCA_002841495.1 Firmicutes bacterium HGW-Firmicutes-2
TTTGTTGTGCGTTTTTTTAACTATTAAACAAAACATAAAAACTATGAATTTCTTCTTGACTTCATATAGTTAGTCTTTAATCTTTCCCCTTTAACAATCCTTCGTTCTTTACGATTCTCGTATACATTTCATAGAGTCCACCAGGGCAATCCTTAAGTAAAAAGCACTGGTCACATTTTGGTGAACGGGCTGTGCATAGGGTACGCCCATGGGCGATGATCTGTGTGTTGTATCTGAGCCAATGTTCTTTTGGTATTTTTTCCATTAAATCAAATTCTATTTTAACAGGGTCAGCTAGTTCCGTAAATCCCAATTTATTAGATATTCTTTTTACATGAGTATCTACAACAATCGCCGGAATATTATATTTGTGCCCCAGTACAACATTGGCTGTTTTCCGACCAACGCCCGGTAGCGCTGTTAGCGCATCGATGTCAACGGGAACTTTACCCTCATGTTTTGTGAGTAACAGCTGGCAACAGGCTTTGATGTTTTTTGCCTTATTTCTATAAAAACCGGTTGAATGTATCGCTTTTTCAATGTCACGTATATCCGCTTCTGCAAAAGCTTTTATGGAGTCAAATTCTTCAAACAACGCCGGTGTGACCATGTTAACACGGTCATCCGTACACTGAGCACTTAATTGGGTTGCTATTAAGAGTTGCCAGTCACTTTCATTGTTCAAATAGCAGACATGTTCCTTACCATAAACCTCATCCAAAAGATCCAGTATTCTTTTCATTCTCATTCTATTAATCATATGTCACCCCATAAGGCATTATAACCGTATTCTGGTGGCTATTGCCTGTCCTGTCATCTTGTCTCTTGTCTTATAGTTATAAAAAATATGGTTAACACCTTTTTCATTAAGCCCTAGTAACGGGTTAAAATCATACTCCTCTACATGGGTCATACGTATGATTTGTTTGATGTTGTAGCCCTCATAAGCCATAAAGAGAGGTTCCGCAGGATCATCCTTATAATAAAAATTCTTTATTTCCGGAGGTAATCCTTCTTTAACATGCGCAAAGTCCGGCCATTTTTTTGGCTTTTCCTGCAAACATAGGTCATGTATCAACCACTGTGCCAATATATCTTGACATACGTTTGATTCTTGTTGACCAAATACATATAACAAGTCATAAAATTTAATCTTATGATGTTTGACATGATGTAATCCTTCTACTTCCCAGTATTCACGTAAAGCCTCAAAAAAAGCAAAAGGATGGTCAAATAAATCCATAAGATAGGCTATACTATTTGAAAACTGTCCGCTGTTGTAATAATATTCAAGGAGCACTTCAATATCCTTAAGCTTTCTAAGGTCCTCATAACACATCTCTCGTGTTTTTAGGACTTCATAAGGTGGATGTTTCCTACTTACGATGCCGTATACTTCTTGTTGTTCATCTATTTTTGATCCTTTTAGCACTTTAAGGAATCCTAATTGCAATTGTTCCGGTCTAATCGCCATGACATCATTAAAGGATTTCCCAAAAGCTTGATAGGTTTCTTTTGGAAGACCGGCAATCAGGTCCAAATGAAGATGGATGTTACCATTTGCTTTTAGAGCCAACACCCGCTCTTTTAAGACTTCAAAATCAGTTTGTCGGTTTATATCCACTATGGTTTCATGATTTGTAGATTGAACACCAATCTCAAATTGGAATAAACCTGTTCGTACCGTTTTTAGAAAAAGAATGTCTTCCTCTTCCAGTAAATCTGCAGTGATTTCAAAGTGGAAATTTGTTTTACCATTATCATGGTCCCTTAAGTAGGTCCATATGGCCATACTGTGGCTTTTTTTTGCATTAAAGGTACGATCTACAAATTTAACCTGTGAAACGCCTTGATCCAGGAAGAACTGAAGCTCCTCAAAAACCATATGGAGCGGTCTAAATCGTACACCTTTTTCAATAGATGATAGACAATACTCACAGTTGAAAGGACAACCACGTGAGGTTTCATAATAGATAATTCTGTGTTCCAGATCCAAAAGGTCTTTCTTATAAGCAAAGGGTACCTCTGCCATAGACATAGGCACCTCTTGAGGATTTTGTTTAATCAGACCTTGACTTCTATATGTTAGACTACCAATCTTCATGAACCCATCTTCACAATCCTTTTCAAGACAAGTGAATAAATGAACCGTTGGTATCTCACCTTCTCCTGAGATGATATAATCTATTTCCGGGTATTGCATCATCCATGTCTTAGGATTATAGGATACCTCTGGGCCCCCTAGGACAATGCTCATATTCGGACGAATCAGACGTATCATCTGAACCAGTTTAATAATCATCTCTATATTCCACAAATAGCAGGAAAACCCGATACTATTCGGTTCCTGCTTTATGATTTCGTCTAATATATAATCTAAAGATTGGTTGATGGTGTATTCACTATAATCTATGATTAAGCCCTTTATCTCGCCAAATGCTTGTATATAACGTATAGCAAGATTGGAATGTATAAACTTTGCATTGATGCCGATTAATAAGTGCTTCATTGGTCACCTGACTTTCTAAATATCACGATAATGCCTGTGCTGATCTCTAAGTCTATTATACACAATAACCGGTCAAAGTTGTTGTTGTTTCGTACTTTCTCTATGTATGAGTTTATAACCCATAGTCATCTCATGGTGGTTTTTTAGATCCCCTTCAATCAAATCAATCAGCATCGTAGCTGCAAGTTTTCCCATAACATATTGATCGACTCTAACTGTTGACAAGCTTGGGGTTACATACTTTGCGAACTCTATATCATCGTAGCCGATAACTTCTACTTCCATTGGTATTTTGACACCTTTTTCCTTAAGAGCCTTCATAGCTCCGATAGCCATATGATCATTGGCCGCTATGATTGCTGTTGGCATATCTACACAGTGTGAGGCAATCTCCATCATAGCCTCATAACCTGAGTCAACTGAATAAGCCCCTTCAGCAATAAGGGCCTCGTCATAGGTTAGACCAGCCTTTTTCAAAGCAACTTTATATGCGTCAAGACGTGTTGCATTTGACCTGTCATAGGATGAACCCTTTATAAAAGCGATCTTTTTGTGCTTCTTTTGAATGAAATAGTCAACAACCTCTTGGGTGGGTGACACAAAATCCTGAATGATACATGACAATCTTAAATCTCTAATTTCTTTATCTGTAATGACCACAGGCATTTTTTTACGAATGCGTTTGATCATATCAATATGTTCTTGCATAACGTTGGTCGGAAAATAAATGATGCCATCCACCCTTTTTTCATATAAAAGGTTGAAGTTAGCAATATCTTCCTCCGTTGAATTGTTGTCCTTATAGTTGGCCGTGATCATCAACCCGTAGCCACGTTGCTTACAAACCTTATTGATGGCATCAATACGGTCACTATAATAATTGTTCATCCCCGGCATAACAATCCCTAAGATATTGGTTTTATTGTTTGTCAGACTTTTGGCAATTTGATTTGGTCTAAAGCCCGTCTCTTCAATTGCCTTTAGTACTCTGTCCCTAGCAGCTGCACTAACACCCGGTTTATTATTTATAACTCTTGAAACGGTTGCTATAGAAACATTCGACAACTTGGCTACATCATATATATTCATATCTGTTCCACCTTCATTTTAGCGAGTTTGCTCGTACCCAAAAGGCGTATAACGGATGTTCTTATTTATGCTTTAAGCGGGATAGTATTAAACCACCTAATAATACTGTCGTTACGATGACCACAATATTAAAAACAACCTTATAATCCCACTTTTCCGGTATTTCCTCTGTTGTATCATAGCTGACATTACTAATGGTTACTTGGTCAATGGTGCCTTTTAATATTTCTTCTTTATAGCTTGCAATATCATATACAGGTGAGGTCCTTGTGGCATCCACTCCAAAATCAAGGGTGTAACTTTCATTTGAAACCCCCTCAAAAACCACCTCGTCAGCATAATAGCTTACAGTAATGCCATTGATATGAATGGGCTTATCATCGTTATTGATAATCATCATACTATAAATTTCATCCTGTGATATATTTCCATCAAGGGGTATGGTTGTATCTGAATAAGAAGTGTCGTATACCGATAGATTGTATATCTCCTTGCCGGGTGAAAGGGGTAAAATAACCCTTCGCTTGAACATACTATCTGTCTCAATTGTAATATCACACAATCTTAGATTCCTTAATCCTTCTATTTCTATATATGTCCTTTGATCTTTCTCTTCAATATGAAATACAGGCGACAGACTTTCAATAAAGTAGTTATTCTCTCTAGCATTCATACTGTAAACCAGATTTACTGTGTCAAAAGAAATTTCCTCCAGATTGTTAGCGAGTCTAAATCGGTAGTGCGTGTACTTATTCGGTTCACTAAATTCTATACTTAACTTTGATATATCATCAATGACATAAATCTTGTCATTGGTTACAAACTCCCAATGTATGTTGTCATAGCTGCCATAGACATCAACAATCTTAGCAAAGTTCATGTTACCGGTTGTAACCTCAATGGATGTAGCAAGGGTGTCCCGTTCTCTTTCTGTGGCGAGCTTATAATCAAAATAAAAACTGTTATCCTTTGTATATGAATGAATCAACGTCATTGGGTAAATTTCTCTGTCCATATTTAGAGTTTGAAATCCGGTATTAAGAAAATAAGGTACAGCTTCACCGGAACTGTTTTTAATTAAGAGATCTGACAAATCGCTGTTTGCGTTGTTATAAATCTCCGGTGTAAGTCTAACCGCCTTATATTTGTTTTCACCCTTAATCTGAATCGTTGCTACATGGGCTAATACAGTACTTGTACTAAAAAAAAGTAGCAATACAATTGTACTCATGATTCGCCTATACATCAGCAGATACCTCCTCTTTTAGTTCTAAGCGCTTACTGAAATACTGATACACAAATGATATTGCGACAAGTGTAACCCCAAGTGCAAAGTAAGAGAGAATTTTATAGCCTTGTGTTAGACTTGATAAATCGATTAAGAACAATTTAATCACTGTAAAAATAGCAAGTCCAAGGCCGAACTTCCGTATAAAGGAATACCGCTTCATAAATCCAAAGACAATCCAAGCAAGGGCTGTCAAAACGTAGATGATACTGATGGCTGCACTTGAAAAGGACAAGTTATATTGTGTGATTAAATTTTGAGTCAGGATGAGAACAAAATACCCTGATATTATTAATGGGTACCACTCGATGCCTAATTTTCGCCCCATTACAATAAGTTTCATCAAATCTCGTATAGCAAGCACAGAGATTATTCCGACAACAACAAGCACCAATGTTCCGACAAAGGTCATACCAAGAGATACGGCTTCAGATGAACGGATTAGGTTATAAACAGCGTTAAGTGCAAATAACCAAAGAATTCCAATCATATATAAAATCATAGAAATTATTTTGGTGCCTAGATCAGACAACATCTTTATTCTCGGTAAAGTATAAGCAATCAAAAATGTGCTGACGATTGCCATTGCACCCATTAAATAATCTATATTATAGGTACCTGCATTCCCATAAATGTTAAGTAGCATATTCTTCAATTCCTCAATGATATAGAGCGTATAAAACCAAATATTTGCGAGTACAAAGTACTTATACATGGTTACAAAACCACTTGACATCATTCTTTTGTACATGTATGCGCCTAAAATTGTCAAACTGCCAAGGGTCATTGCAAGATATTTATAAGCAAACAAATGATCTATTCGCCAAATATAGTCAAACCACAAAAAAGCAAATAAACACAAGCCACTTATAATAAGTCCTGAGCGCTTGAAGATTTTCTCGTTGTATAAAATGCCATACACCGTAAGTACAACGCCTTCAGCAAGCCATCCCAGGGATAACCAAGCTCGTCCAAATTGAAGAGGTATAATAAGCACAACGAAAGCAAGCCCCGTTAAGTAAAACAAGGTTTTTGTATTTCTTTCTTCGCCAGTGAATTTTTTCTCAATCAGTCTGCCAAGAAGCAAATAAATCGTAGCAAAAGCTATCGCAAGTGCACCATTATAATCAACTAAGTCAAACATGTAAAATACACCATACATAATCATACTACTGAAAAATGTGTTTACCCCTAGGAGCACAACATCCGATTTTTTAAACTTGCCATTTGTGCGGTATGTGCTGATAATCGGTATGAATGTGTAAATTAGAAACGCAAAGAGTACGTAGAGTATGACTATGGTTTTTTCTATACGCGTAGAGCCGTATGCAAAATTAAAACAAATGTATAGGGTGCCGATAATGTTTAAAGCCAATCCAATAAATGAAGGTGTACGCCATTTTTTACTAAATGATACCATTAGCGCCAGTAAATTAAGAGCTACAAAATATATCATAGCACCATAAATAATGGCTATCTCAGAACCGATAGAGAACATTGGTAAGTACCCGCCAATCAGTGCAAATACCAAGATTGTTTGTGAATTATAACGGTTCGACAAAACAAAAGCTACTGCCGTGATCAATATACAGATTGCTATCGCAGGGTACATATCTAGGATTAATAATCCAAAATAGCTTGTTGCCAGTGCTACATACAATACACCAATGCCTCCTGCAGTTATGCCTAGAGAAAAAATATTTGGTTTTTTTCTATTCATGAATTCCCCAACCGTCAACATGGATGCACCTAGTACAAACATCATGATGCCTTTTAGCAAATCGGGCAATTGAACGTATGTGAAACGTGCGGCAGTAATCACCCCTATGATAATGAGGAATATGCCAACTGCATTAAGTAAATTCAGTCCAACAAATCTTTCAATATTGTTTTTCTTAGCCACTACACGCACTTGTTCGTCTGTAATTTGCTCACGTTTAAGAGCCTCAATTTCCATCCTTTCTGCTTCTGAAAAAGCTGAGTGGGTATGAGCCATCTTCGCCCGAGCCATTGTCACTTTCTCGTTAAGCAGCGCTGTTAATTCTCCAAGTCTTATATAGATTTCATCTTTTGCATCGATATTATATCGCCGCAAAGTTGCCGTGATATCATTGATCCTTGATTTAACACCCTTTTCTAAGCTTGTGAGTCTATTTTGTTCTCCATTAATATTGGCTTTGAAATATACATCCAGTTTGTGAACTGTGGTATTCACAATTTTAATCTTTTCATTGTAAATTTGTTCATATAATGCATTTTTAAGTCCTGCATTCTCTTCTTCAAGTGCTGATGCATGCATTCTTGTTTTCTCATAATCTGTTTTGAGTTGATTCAATTCAGACCTTAGTTCAGCATTTTCTTGAGCTACATCACTATTTTCGATGGCATTACATTCAGCTTCAAGCTGTATCAACACATCTTTTTGTCTTGTTACTATATCCCTCAAATTCTCTGTTGTTCCCATACTCTAGCCCTCAATCATTCTTAGTTATTCTGATTTCTTTGTATATTTCTATTTATGATTAAAGGTCAAAATTAAATTTCACTAAATTCACATTTATGTGTATGCGAAAGTTCAACTATATAGTTTTGACACTTTAACCATTTATGATGTCAGATAATTTTACCATATAGCATTATTAAATACCAGTTTGTCTTGATTCACGCACTTATACGATCATCTTATTCTAAAACCGAATAAACAAAAATCTCTAAGGTATTTTTCCTTAGAGATTTATAATCCAATGAATATTCGTCTTACTTATACATATCCCATCATCAGTACATAGTGGCATGCACTACCACCCATGACGAAAAGATGAAACAACTCATGAAATCCAAACCATTTGCGATGCTTTAATGGCCACTTAAGACCGTAGATGATACCACCAATGGTATATGTGATGCCACCGGCGACTAACCATCTGAATCCTTCTTGAGGCATGGCCTTGAATACCGGATAAATGGCTACAACTACAAGCCATCCCATTAGGAGGTACATACCTGTGGTTAACCATCTAGGTGCGTCCAACCAAAAGGCTTTCATAATAATGCCGGCTATGGCAATTCCCCAAATAACCACCAATAAGACGATGCCCAAAGTACCTTTAAGTGAGATGAGACAAATTGGTGTATATGTACCTGCAATTAGAATAAAAATCATCATATGATCAATGCGTTTGTATTTTCGTCTCAAGCTTTCAGGCTGATCAATAATATGATATACCGTGCTGGCTGTGTAAAGCAGTATAAGGCTTAGTCCAAATATAGTAAATGTAATGAGATACGTCATGGATCCGACTTCAATTGCTTTTATAATCAAGGTAGCTGCTGCTATACATGCCAATACAGCACCTATTAGATGGGTTAATGCACTGATGGGATCTTTAACTTTCATATTAACATACCTCCTATGTAGTAATTGATACTATGTGTTGTTATATTGATATACTATCATAAGGTATAGATAAATGCAAGAAAAAAATACACCCACACCTAGGACATGCATCCATAGTTAGATGTATTCATTGATAGTCCTAACGTCCTTTATAAATAGGACGCTACGGCTGAAAGTACCATACTTAATACAATGACTAAGGACACAACGATACTTACTTTTTTGACTAACTTTCTGTTTTGAAAAAACATTTTATTCACTCCAATTCTGATACATTTATATTATAATAGTCTTTGACTGTTCACCATGCGATAATTATATTATAATGGAAATAACAAATTAAGACAAGTAGAACAAAGAGGATGTGATTCTATGGCTTTTCCCATTTTTTTTGTATGGTTTCTTATAGGCCTATTTATATTCAGACATCATCTTCGAAAAAACACTAAAATCGACGATGCTATACACAATGCTTTTTGGAAAAAAGAAGCTTCTTCACTTGTTGTAAGGAAACGTAATCTAGACCCTAAAGACTATATTCAACCTTCTTTATCATCAGATGTTTTAATGGATCAAGCTTTTTTTAATCGTATAGAAGCACCGGATCTATATCGCCAACAAAAATATCTTATGGAACTCTCTCAGAAACCTATGGTCAATTTCCAAGGTCTTGACAACGCAGATGTAAGACTTAAATACGGTACTGCTACAATAACTGCCATTGAAACCTATGAAAATAACTTCATTCAATACATCAAGACGCTTCATAACCTCGCCCAAGGTCTCATGGCCGTTGGTCAAGAAGACTTAGCCAGACTCTATCTCGAAGAAGGCATTGCTGTAGGGTCGGATATCAGAGGCAATTTTACACTATTGGCCACCATCTATAAGAAGCATCAACAACAAGATGCCATAAACCATCTCTATGAAATTGCCAAGGACCTTAATACCTTAACAAAAAACAAACTTCTAACAGAGTTAGATCAAATCAAGCTTGGTGACAACACAGAGGATACAAATCAAAAGCCTCTACCATATTGACGAATCAGCCAGTCAATTTTTTGACTGGCTTCACTTTTTGTCAATGCCGCCAAGTCAAAATCTAAAGCAACTTTATGTTGGTGCATCAAGCTTAATAAGTATTTTCTTTGTTTATCCGTCATTGGCGATTGTTTTTTTGGTTTCCACATCATCGGATATGGTTTAAGCTCTATGACTTTATGGATGTCCATATATTTATGCTTAATCATTTGAAACAGCTCATGGGTCGCAAGTGCATCATCTAGGGCCCTATGAGCGTTTTTTCTGGTAATCGAACAAGCATTCAGAAGATGGCTTAAGGAGTAGCTCTCTTGATGGCTGATGTACTGTCTTGATAATACCAATGTATCCAGTGCCTTTTTCTCAAAATGCAGGTTCATACGCATTGCGTTGGTTTTGAGAAATGAAAAATCAAAAGGTATATTGTGTCCCAGTATTGGTAAATCCTCGCAGAATAATAGAAATATGGGCATCACTTGGTTAATTACAGGTGCATCTGATACCATCTCGTTGGTGATACCTGTTAGATGAATGATATTTTCCGGGATGACCACTTCTGGATTAACCAACATATTAAAAACGGCCACAATCTGATCGTCGATGACTTTAGCCGCACCTATCTCAGTTATTCTAGCAAAATCCGGATGTATGCCTGTCGTCTCTATGTCAAGTACAATATAGTCTTTCACTTATGTCAAGCATCCTCTCATCTTTTACGTCCATTCTTCATAAGCATCATCTACTTCATCTAATAGCCGTACAATCTCCTCTAAAACCTCATTCAAGGCTTTTGAAAAGGCTTTTAGATCCGATGCCTTCGTATTTAAATCCGATTCAATGGCCACTTCTAAGGCCTTTGATTTTTCTACTAATTCTGTCGCACCCAGATTACCACTTAGTCCTTTGATACTATGTGCCAACAAACGGGCATCCTCTTGGTTACCCGTCACTAATAGTTTTTTTATATCATCATCTACATGGCTATACTGATTGTAAAAGCCACTAATTAAAGTATCAAACAGAGGTTTGGAACCTCCCAAATGGGATAAAGCGGCTTCAATGTCCATTTTTCTTTTAACCATAGCATCACCCCTCAAATATTGACACAAAGTTAAGCTATTGAATTCGGCTGATAACAGCTTTTTCTTGATTTTCAATATGTCTGGCCGCAATTTCCTGAGCTTCAATACCGTTTTTTTCTATGATGGATTTAACGATTTCTTCGTGTTCTTCAACCAAATTCTTAAAATCACTCATCTGACGAATGTATTCCACTCTAAATCTATAAATCTGTTCTCTTAAGTTATTAATCATCTGAACCAGCTTTTCGTTATTTGTAGAATGGTAAATAACATCATGAAATTCAACATCTTTTTTAATGACTGTTTCTACATCCATAATACGCGCCGCTTCTGTAAAAGCATCATTGATGCTAAGAAGTGTTTTCATATCCTCTTCTGTCATTTTCTGACATGCCAACTTAACCGCCAAACTCTCAAGTGCTGCTCTTACTTCAAGGACGTTCTTAATATCTTGCTCCGTAATTTTAGCCACTTCAGCACCTTTTCTAGGTATCATAATGACCAAACCTTCCAGCTCAAGCTTTCTAATGGCTTCACGGATTGGTGTACGGCTCACACCCATCTTTTCCGCCAGTTGCTTTTCCATTAAGCGTTCACCAGGAGCTAACTCGCCCTTAAGTATTGCTTTCCTAAGCGTACTAAAAACAATATCTCTAAGAGGTAAATATTCATTAACTGTAACCTTAAAACTCGTATCCATGATTCGTATCCCCACTTTCAGTCTTCAATCTGCGCTATAGCCAACAATTAGCCTATTGTTAGTCTCATAACACATTATACGTTGTTGTAACAAAAACTTGTTTGACAGCTTCATGACGTTTTAGCTTTTTTGCCGCTTGATGGGCCGTACCTTGATCTGAAAAAATACCAAAAACTGCTGAACCACTTCCACTCATCAAAGCCCCAAGTGCGCCTACGCTTATAATAGCCTCTTTAATTGTTCTAACCTCAGGGTAACCTTTAAAAGTAACCTCTTCAAGCACATTTCCTAAGTTGTGTACGATTTGGTCCAGATGATCTGCTTTGATACCATTGACCATCTCCTCTATATCAGGATGACTGCTTAAGGTCTCTAAATTAAGATTGCTATAAACATAGGCAGTGGATACACTTTGTTTTGGCTTAACAATCAGTAAATGAAGCTTCATAATCGGTTTTATAGGTGTCAATACTTCGCCTATACCTTCTGCAAGCATCGTACCACCTCGTATACAGTAAGGTATATCTGCACCGAATTTCGCGCCTATTTCTTCCATCGTATCAACATCTAGACCTAATTCAAAAAGCTCATTCATTGCAAGTATACTCTGGGCAGCATCCGTACTTCCACCTGCTAAGCCTGCGCCAACAGGAATAACCTTATAGAGATCAATATATACCCCGTATTTAATACCATAGGTCGCTTTCATGTACTCAACCACTTGATATACCAGATTTCTGTTATCTTTAGGTAAATACGGTAAATTCGTCTTCATAAGTATTTTATCGGATTTGATCTTTTTCAACCTGATTTTATCATGTAATTCTATGGTCTGCATAACCATGCGGACATCATGATAACCGTTTTCTCTTTTCCCGATTACATCTAAGGCCAGATTAATTTTGGCTCTCGCTTTTTTCTTCACTTCTCTCATAAACACCTGCTTGTTGTTCATTTGTATTTTGTATACTTAATATTATATACAATTATGGTGAAAGTGTCAAAATTATATAGTTGAACTTTTACTTACAATATATAGTTATGAATGTATCTACATAATCTATATGTTGTAAGTAGTTTAGAGAAACTTAATTATGTCACTTTCACCAATGTGAAAGTGTCAAAATTATATAGTTGAACTTTTACTTACAATTCAAACAAAAAAAACATCAAGGGTTAACTTGATGTTTCTGTTTATTCGCCACAAATGGATAATTCTACATTATGTGTTAATAAGTCAGTATAACTATAGGATACACTCCTAAATGAATTTTGCTCCAAGTTCTTTACCTTAACTACGAAGATACTAGGATATGTGTTCTCTAACACACCTTCCTTCACCACAATTCTTTTTCGTCCCTTGTTGGCCCGTATTAGAACCTTGCTGCCGACATGAGCTTTAACCTGTTCTCTCACTGCGAATAAGTCCTCTTTTGCGATCATTCATACACCTCATCTTTACAACGTATTGGTTTTATGATGTTATCTCTCTATATCCCCTAAGCCTCTAGATTATAACATGTATACGTAAAAAAGTCAATTGCGCAATCAATTATTTTAACAAAAGAAATTTATATTGTCAATACTTTTTTTGTAATTTTGTAGTTCTATGTGCTTATTTTTCCATAGGTCCCAATACAAAGTCGGTATAAATTATGATTTATAAAGTAGGTCCCATGAAAATACTACCAGAACATAAAGAAAGAAAAAGAGCTAAAACAATAATAATGTTCTAGCTCCTCTTATTAAGATTCTGTCTCTAAGTTTGTTTCTTCTTTACTTTTATTCCCAAACAATAAGCGTTCTACTGAGGCTTCGTCTAATTCCACCTCATCCAAAATACCTTCTTTTTTCGCTTCAAAAAGAGCTCTAAATTGGGCACCGGTAATTTTTTCTTTCTCCATCAGCAAATCTGCTGTTTTATGAAGTATATCGATGTGGTTCTCCAGTATTGATTTTGCTTCTTCATATCCGGAGTCAACCATACGTTTAATTTCACTGTCAATAAGTCCGGCAATATTCTCGCCATAGTTGCGGGTATGACCCCAATCACGACCAATAAACACTTCTTCATTGTCCGAGCCAAACTGTATCGGTCCTATAACATCAGACATACCGTATTTAACCACCATATTTCTAGCTATAGCACTTGCCCGTTCAATATCATTAGAAGCACCTGTTGTTATATCATCCAGCACAAGTTTCTCTGCAGCACGACCACCCAGAAGAGATACAATTTCTTGTTCCATCTTCTTCTTGGTCATGTACATAGGATCTTTGCTTGGCAAAGGCATTGTATAACCACCTGCCATACCTGTGGGGATTATAGAAATACTATGTACTGGGTCTAATTCTTCAAGTTCTTCAAACAAAATTGCATGGCCGGCTTCATGATAAGCCGTTATCCGTTTTTCTTTCTCTGAAATTACACGGCTACGCTTTTCTGTTCCAATGCCTACACGCACAAAAGCATGTCTAAGGTCCGACTGATTAATAACTTTCTGGTCGGATCTAGCCGCATATATAGCCGCTTCATTTAAAAGGTTCTCAAGATCTGCTCCGGTAAATCCTGCTGTTGTGGCAGCAATCTCTTTGAGGCTGACATCATCTGATAAAGGCTTTCCTTTTGCATGAACTTTAAGGATCTCTTCTCTACCTTTCACGTCCGGTCGACCAACAAAGACCTTACGGTCAAATCGTCCCGGTCTAAGAAGTGCCGGGTCCAATATATCCACACGGTTGGTTGCCGCAATGACAATAACACCTTCGTTAATGCCAAAACCGTCCATTTCAACAAGGAGTTGGTTGAGCGTCTGTTCACGTTCATCATGGCCGCCACCAAGTCCGGCGCCTCTTTTTCGTCCAACCGCATCGATTTCATCTATGAAAACAATACACGGTGCATTCTTTTTAGCATTTTCAAATAAGTCTCTAACCCTAGAAGCACCGACACCTACAAACATCTCAACAAAATCCGAACCGGAGATGCTGAAGAAAGGTACACCGGCTTCACCGGCAACAGCCTTTGCAAGCAAAGTCTTACCTGTTCCAGGAGGACCTACCAATAAAACACCTTTTGGTATCCTAGCGCCAACCTCAACAAACTTCTTCGGACTCTTTAGAAATTCGACTACCTCTTCCAGTTCATCTTTTTCTTCTTCAAGACCTGCAACCTTGTCGAAAGTAACATTTTTATCTTCGTCCAACATCATCTTTGCCTTACTTTTTCCAAAAGACATAACTCGGTTCCCACCGCCGCCGCCTTGGGCTTGATTCATGATGAACATAAACAAGAATACAACCGCCACCATAATGACTATGGATGGTAGCAGGCTAATGAACCAATTGGCTCTTGGAACATCAAGTGTATAAACAGGAATGCCATTCATTTTTAAATCTTCATAAATCAAGTTCACATCCGACATAAAGAAACTTTTACTTTCTATATTATCGGTCCAAACCGTGATCTGACCCGTTGGAATCTCGACATTTTGTTTGATTTCAACGCGTTCAACCCTATCAATTTCGGCGAGGAACTCTGTGTACCCATATTGGTTTTCATTGGTTGGTGTGTTTTGTGTTGAAAAGAATAGGGCAAACATAAGAACTAGAATAAGTAATAGATAAAAACTATAACTTTTAAAATTCTTCATAACTTTTCCTCCTTTAACTTTAATGCCTGAGGCACTTATTAGAACTGCATATTATATACTTTGTTTATTACTCAATCCCTACTAGTTTACCAATATATGGTAGGTTTCGGTATTTTTGTTCAAAATCAAGTCCAAAGCCTAAGACATAATAATCCGGAATTTCAAATCCGACATAATCCACTTCCACATCCACAATACGACGATCCGGTTTATCAAGTAAAGTGCATATCTTAATGCTTTCCGGCTTCCTATCTTTAAGTATTTGAAGCAAATAACTTAATGTGCGTCCGGAATCTATGATATCCTCCACGATAATTACATCCTCATTTTCAATACTTTCGTCAAGGTCTTTAACAATCTTCACGATACCACTCGAACTGGTTTCATTGCCGTAACTGGACACCGCCATGAAATCCATGGTCACCGGAACCGATATGTATTTGGACAAGTCAGACATAAACATCACGCCACCCTTTAAAACACATATCAAATGTACTTCCTTACCTGCATAATCGGCAGATATTTTTTCGCCCAATTCCTTAATCCGTTGCGTCAGTTCTTCCTGTGATATAAGTACCTGAATCTCACCTGTCATAATCGTTCCTCCTTAGAATATACCACTTCAATAATGGTCTTCGTTGCATCCGTCACTTTATAGGCTTCATTGATTCTATAACCTACAATCCAAATGACTTCATGACCCGATACCAACATGGGCACCTGATCTCTAATCGAACGATTTACCTTTTGGTCTATGAAGTAATCTTTAATCTTTTTCTTGTGCAAATCAGGCGAAAACCTTATAAAATCGCCATTTTCTCTGGTCCTTATGCGTAAATTACCTCTTATTTTATCATAGTCAAACCATTTCGTACATGACTTTTTAGAAAATTCCTTTTGTTTTTCATAGGGGATAATTTTCATACAAAACGCCCCATATTGATAGGTCTCATAAAGCCTCATACTCATCAAATCTATTTCTAGTGTCTGTTTTTTCAATGTTTCTTCATGGTCGTTCCTATCTAAAGTAACAATATCATAATCACAGCCAAGTCGCCTGTTCATGGGCAAATCGATGGCTTTACCTGTTTTCTCAGATACTACCAGAGCCATCATTTCTTCTGTATGATACTTA
Organism: Firmicutes bacterium HGW-Firmicutes-2; assembly: GCA_002841495.1. GTDB lineage: Bacteria > Bacillota > Clostridia > Lachnospirales > Vallitaleaceae > Petrocella. The sequence continues at coordinate 15,895 of PGZV01000009.1, forward strand.
CTTACGTTCCTAAGACCACCTTCTAAAAAGGCTAAACCTTGACGTAATACCCGTCTTAACAATACTGGGTTCAGTTCACAAAGAACGGTTCTTTGCCATTGTATCTTATCTGTAGAATGATAAATAACTGCACGATCATAAGCCTTCGTTGCCAGCTCTTCCAGATACCGATCATCCTCACTTATTAAAGAAGCTGTGGCACATATATGTTCGGATAGCCTTGGTTGTACCTCTTTTAGTATAGGTATAATCTGTAGTCGTAATTTATTACGTGAATACTTCGTATCATAATTGCTTTCATCCACATCAAAAGATATGGATCTTTGTTGACAGTATGTCATAATCTCTTCTTGAGTCACATTCAACAAAGGCCTTATATAAGCGCCTCTTTTAGGTTGCATACCGCCTAAGCCTTTTAATGCACTGCCTCTAAATAGATGCATCAATACAGTTTCTACTTGATCATCTTGATGATGGGCTAAAGCTACTAATCCACCTTCTTCTTTTATGATCTGATCAAAAATCTCATATCTCAAGTCACGGGCTGCTTCTTCAACAGATTTACCACAAGCTGCTGAGGCTAAAACGTCCACATAAAAAGTCCGACAAGGTATATCTAAACGTTCACAATGGGCTTTAACATGGACCGCTTCAATGTCTGAAGCTGTTCTCAAGCCATGGTGCACATGGACAGCGTCAATCTCTATAGGATGGGTTTTCTGATAAGTAATGAACAAATCAAGCAGTGCCATGGAATCTGCACCGCCTGATAAAGCAATATGAATCTTCCTTGCTGTACCTATTAAATCATATGCTTCTATAAATTCTATAAATTTTTCCATCTCATCGCTCACTTTTTTCAAATACCCTTTTATGTTGTCATTAGAATGATAGAAAAAGGTCATCCAAAGGACAACCTTTATCTATCATTCTTTTTCTGCTATATCAATTAATGTCTCATCCGGATAAATTAACCCAAACTTGCTTCTTGCCGTTTTTTCAATAAATGCCCTAGTTTTCATTTCCTCTTTGACCTTAAGTAACTCGAGTTGCTTAAGTTGTTCCTCTTTAATCGTTTCCATAAGAACGACAACTTCGGCTTCTCTTTCCTTATTGTCCATATAAGCTCTTGATATCTGCACAATTCCAACGCCAATAAGAAGCATCAACACAAAGATGATGAAAAACATTGCCTTTTTCTTACTTTCTTTCTTACGCTTCATCCAATCACCCTTCTTGGCATAATACTAATCACTCAGGTATTCGAACATTTCCTTGGCTTCATCTTTTTTACTGGTTTCTTTAACATCTAGAATCTTTGCCTTCACAACCTTGTTACCAAAAGTGATTTCAATAACATCACCTTCACTTACTTGAGTAGATGCTTTAGCAACTTTGTCATTAATCATAACACGACCGGCATCACAGGCTTCGTTGGCTACTGTTCTTCTCTTAATGATTCTTGATACTTTTAAGAATTTATCCAATCTCATAACGATCTTCACTCCTCATTATATCCATATACATCTTGATTCTCAAGGGATATATTACAAAAAATCTACACCGATCGTGTAGATTTTCAGCATTTTACTATTTAGATGGTATTATACGTTTACTGCGTCTTTTAATGCTTTTCCAGCTTTGAATCTTGGTGCTTTTGATGCTGGAATCTTCATTGCATCGCCAGTTTGAGGATTTCTACCTTCTCTTGCAGCTCTTTCTGCAATATCAAATGTACCAAACCCAACTAATTGAATTTTCTCGCCTTTTGCTAATTCTTCAGTGATGACATCCACCAATGCTTTTAATGCTTTTTCAGCATCTTTCTTGCTTAACTCAGTTTTCTCTGCCATTGCAGCTACTAATTCAGATTTGTTCATAAATAACTCCTCCTCTACATTTTTATTGAATTATTAAATAACTTTGCGCCATATGATTTGGCTATATAATAATCGCTATGCGACTATTCGTCTTTTTTAACTTCACGCCAAAGTGCATCCATTTGTGCTAAATCCATTTGACTCATGTCCTGTCCGCTTGATATAGCAAGGTTCTCGATGCCCTCAAATCTATTTATAAACTTTTCCAAGGCATTTGTCAAGGCATTTTCAGGATTTAGTCCCAAAAATCTTGAAATATTTACAACAGAGAACAATAAATCTCCTAATTCCTCTTCAATTGCCTTCATATCCCTATTTTCATAGGCTTCCATTAGTTCCTGAGCCTCTTCTGTCAGTTTATCCAATGCAGAATAAATGTCCGGAAAATCAAACCCTATTTTGCCCACTTTCTTCTGAACCTTTGTGGCTTTAATTAACGCCGGCAATGCTTTTGGTACCTGCCTAAGATCTTCTGTAATCGTTGTGATTGATTTTTCATCTAATTTGATCTTATCCCACTGGTCCAAAACAGTTTCACTGTCAGGTGCCAATATGGTGTCAAAAACATGGGGATGACGTCGAATCAACTTTTCAACTATACCATCCACCACTTCCTCAATAGTAAATGTTGCCGCCTCTTTTCCTATTTGACTATGAAAAACAACTTGTAAGAGCAAGTCTCCAAGCTCTTCCTTAAGGTTGGTAAGATCGTTTTTGTTAATGGCTTCTACCAGCTCGTAAGCCTCTTCTATAACAGCATTTTTGATAGATACATGGTCCTGTTCTCTATCCCATGGACAACCTTCTTCACTTCTTAGTAAGGACATGATTTCAAGTAAATCCTCAAAGGTATAGGTTTCTCCATTTTTCTCAAATCTTGTCATAATCGTCCTCTCACTATCTTTTCTACCTATACTCGAAAATTAGTTCTCAATAGCTTCAAGAAGGTCAAGATCCAACCATTTCGGACCAAGCTCTATGGATACACCTTGAAGCCATTTACTATAAATGGTGTCAAAAGCTTCTTTGTATAACTTCGCCCTTGCTTCTTCATAAAGAGACTTTTCCCATAAATCAAACTGAGTGTTGTATTCTCCAATGATGTCTTTATCCGGTGTTTCAACAAATAGCATTTTAAAGATGTGAAAACCATATTCACCCTCAATAATCGGTGTCATCTCACCTGAATCAATGTCTTGAAGATGATTTATAAAATCTTCCGGTAATTGGAACTTCGATAGCATGATGCCCAAATCATCGGCACCACTTAAAGGGTCTTCAGAATATTCTTTTAAGACTTCTTCAAAAGCTACACCTTGACTTGCTACGTCATAGGCAGAATTAATCTTACTTCGGGCTTGTAATACCCTTTCTTCGTCCCGTGCCACCCATACACCATCACTGTTCTTTTCATGGGTATAGACAACAATATGCTGAACATAATAAGACGTTAGGATGTCTATGGCATTTTCATTTTTCAACTTAACATATTCGACATTTTCTCTGACTTTTCCTTCAACTTCTCCTGAATCTAATTCATAGCTTTCAATGGTTTGATTTTCCAAACTTTTAGCCCTATAATTATCATCGATGACATCGTAGACAGTTTCCAATGAAATCCCATGTTGATCTTTAAATTGATTCGGTAGACTGTCATAATATCTTTTTGCTTCTTGTTCCAACAAATCGACTTCACTTTCAGTTAAAGTGATACCTTGTTCCTTGGCCTTTTGTTTTAGAACCTTCACCTTAATCAGATTGTCAAGCGCACCTTGTTTGGCCACTTCATTGGCAGATTTACCACCACTAAAATCCTTGATATTCCAAACATCTTCGCCACCAAAGGCTAAAAAGTCATTATAAGTTTGAAACAAATACACCATAACTTCTGCTTCTTCTACTTCTTCACTACCGACACTAAGCCAAGTGTTTGGATTCGTTTTATTTGTGTTACAGCCCACAACAACCACAGCTGCTATTAACAGACAAATTAAAGACGGTATTATTTTTTTTATTAAAACCAATGCCAAACAGCTCCATTTCCACATTACCTTTGTTTCTAGTAAATAGTTTTGACATCTTAGCCTTACTGGGGCTAGGCTCTCACAACTCAGTTTCTGTATAGTTCTTCATACTCATTATATGCTACAAAAGTTAAACCTTCAAACCCTTTAGAGCCTGTAACAAAGTCTTAATATGTCTGAAAACTTCTTTTTTACCATCTACCGGAATTTTAAGGGCAAAATAAGGTTGCTCAGCAATAGCAAATTTTAGTGAACGCCCATAAGACTTAATCAGGTCAGGTATACCTACCGGGTTGATTTTTGCATCTTTTTTTATCTCAAAAACGATTGTTTCACCTTTATCCAAGATTGCCAAAATGCCAATGTCATGGGCCAAACCTTTGATATAGCCAATCTCAAGTAAATTCATTACAGGTTTAGGCAATTCACCAAAACGGTCCAGTAGCTCATCCTGAATATCTAAATAATCTGCTTCTGTTTCAATGGTAGCAATCTTCTTATAAGCCTCTATTTTCCTAACCTCATCTTTGATATAGGTAATGGGAATGTAGGCATCCACATTCATATCGATGAGCGTTTCAAAACTTTCTTCTGTATCTAGGTCATTTTTTAATTTACGGACTTCTTTCTCCAGTAGTTTACAATAGAGATCATAGCCTACAGCATCCATATGGCCATGCTGCTTTGCTCCAAGAAGATTACCGGCGCCTCTTATTTCCAGATCACGCATGGCAATCTTAAAACCGGCACCAAATTCAGTAAACTCACGTATGGCTTCTAGCCTTTTTTCTGCTATTTCTTTAAGTACTTTATCTCGTTTGTACATAAGATAGGCATAAGCAACACGATTAGAGCGACCAACCCTACCTCTAAGCTGATACAGCTGAGATAGACCCATTCGATCTGCATTATGGATAATCATGGTATTAACATTTGATATATCAAGACCGGTTTCAATAATGGTGGTGGCCACTAAGACATCGATGTTGCCATTAATAAAATCAAACATAATGTTTTCAAGTTCTCTTTCACTCATTTGACCATGGGCATAAGCCACACTGGCTTCAGGAACCTCCTTGGCAATCAGATTGGCAATTTCATCAATCTCTTTCACCCGATTATAAACATAATAGACTTGCCCACCTCTAGCCAGCTCTCTGTAGATTGCATCTTTGATAAGGGCATCATTGTGTTCCAAAACGTATGTTTGGATAGGGTGTCGTTCTTCCGGCGGATCTTCAAGCACACTCATATCCCTAATACCAATTAAGCTCATATGCAAGGTTCTAGGAATGGGTGTGGCTGTTAGTGTTAATACGTCCACTGTCTCTTTCATAGACTTGATGGCTTCTTTGTGCTTGACACCAAAACGTTGTTCCTCATCCACGATCAACAACCCTAGATCTTTAAATACAACATCTTTAGATACTAGTCTATGGGTGCCGATAACCACATCGATTAACCCTTTTCTTAGACCTTCAATGATTTTTTTCTGTTCTTTGGCCGTTCTAAATCTGGAAAGCATCTCAACTTTAACCGGGAAATCCTTCATTCTTTGGACAAAGTTATTGTACTGTTGCTGTGCCAAAATAGTGGTGGGTACCAAATAAGCAACCTGCTTATTCTCTTGAATTGCCTTGAAAGCAGCTCTAATAGCTACCTCGGTTTTACCATACCCAACATCGCCACAAATGAGGCGGTCCATGATTCTAGAACTTTCCATATCTCTTTTTGTATCTTCTATAGCTGTAAGCTGGTCATCGGTCTCTTCGTATGGGAACATCTCTTCAAATTCATTTTGCCATACGGTGTCCTTCTCATACCGATAGCCTTTGGCCATTTCCCTTTTTGCATACAGGGCTACGAGATCTTTGGCAATTTCTTCAACAGCGCCTTTAACCCTATCCTTAGTTGCCCGCCATTCTCCGGTTCCAAGCTTGTTCAACTTAGGCTTTTTACCTTCTGCACCTATGTATTTCTGAATGGCATCCAACTGTGTCGTGGCAATGTATAGATTGCCATCATCCTTATAAGAAATCTTGATGAAATCTTTTCCGATACCATCCACTTCAATCTTTTCTATACCCTTAAAAACGCCGACGCCGTGATTCTCGTGTACAACGTAGTCGCCTTGTTTTAATTCATTGAAGTGACTTAGTTTCTTTCCATCCTTAAACTTTTTCTGACGTTTATGCTGTTTTTTCCCGACCAGTTCTGTTTCAGTAAGCACAACAAGCTGTATATGCGGGTATTCAAAACCTTTATGCATAGAACCATAAGATACCGCCACCGAGCCACTTGTAAGGCCCATTTCGACGTTATATAGGGTATAGGCCTTAATATCTTGTTCTCTTAATAATTCCACCATATGGGTGGCTCTGGTTTTTGAGGCGCAAAGCAGGAGAATCTTATACTGATTATCAGCCCAGCTTCTTATATCCTTAATCATAAGCTCAAAGCTGCCATGATATGGGTTTACCGATCGTACCAACATCTCTATCTTTGAAGTATTATGTACAAGGGCATCCTTATGATTTAAAGTGTTTAGACTAACCACAACATTGTTTTCAATTTTTTTAATAATCTGTCCTTCTTTAAACAGAACATCCACTTGTTCTTTTAATAGATAACCTTTTTCATAACGGCTGCGCATGCTTTCATTGAATTCCGAAAAAAGATTGGTCAACCTTTCTTTAATTCTCTGAGGCTCATCTAAATATATGATAGGCTCCTGAAAATAATCTAATATAGAAGTGACTTCGTCTTCATAATAATGCAAATTACCTTCTATACCGTTAAAATTACCCTCGCCTTTTATTTTTTGTATCAAATCATCAACACTGCGCTCTAATCGTTCTAAATACTCCGGATCCGCTTGCAAAAAATACTTTTTAGTCTTAGCATAATCTTTTTGCACCAATTTTTCAGCTCTATGAATTGAAGCATCAGATACGACAACTTCTCTAGCAGGATAGATGGCTACTTCATCCAAAGGAACCGTCGATCTTTGAGTTTCCATGTTGACCTGCCTTATAGAGTCTATCTCGTCACCCCATAGTTCAATACGGACCATTTCTGTTTCAGTTAAGGGAAAAATATCAATGATACCACCACGAATGGTGAATTGACCTCGACTTTCTACCTGCTCCGTTCTCTTATACCCCATATAAATCAAACGCTTACCAAGACCTGTCATCTCAAGGACTTCCCCTTGCTTGCAGAAAATGACACTCTCCCTAATTCTATCCAGTGGCATAAGGGCATCTACCAATGCATCTGCCGACATAACAACGACCGCTTTTTGTTGTTCAATCAATTGCTTAAAAAGACGCATCCGTTCCTTAACAATATCATTACTATGCACATCTGCACTGTAAAAAATTATGTCTTTGGAGGGATAGATATAGATATTTTCTTGAAAAAACTTCATGTCTTCATAGATTTCTCTAGCTCTAACATCATTATAAGTAATAATCAACTTCTGGGGGTGGTCTGACAGTGCTGATACCAAATGACATTTCTGTGAGTCAATGGCGCCATATATGGCGATGGGCGTTTCTTTATATTTTATTTTCTCTTTTGCTATATGAAAAGCTTCCAGCTTTTCCAACGGCTGATTCAATATATTCATACATAACCTTACTTTCCAGAACCGCACAAAAGGTCTTAACCTAGCGGCTAAGACATCATGATTTTTTCCTATTCACTTTGATTTAATGGTTAAAGGATCAAAACTAAGTTTCTCTAATTCACATAAAATATATAGATTAAGTTGGTACATTCGTAACTATATAGTTTTGACGCCTCAACCATTTAATTATACTTGATAAAAATGGGAATGACAACCTTGGAAGTGGGTCCCATGAAAACCCTTAAAAAAGGACAAAAAATTGCCTCTTAGTTCATGAGGGATTGACTAAGAGGCTAGGGCCAAAAATTTATCAGAATCTATTACCTTAGTACATAACTTTGGTTCTAGAGTTCTTTCACTTTTTGATACACATTGGTATCTTTTTCAAAAGCAAACAATTGATTGTTTCTCTTCATATAAGCATCATATGTAGAGTCAACCACAACCCAACGGTTTTCACTTGCCAAATATACTTCATTCCAAGCATGATAAACACTTGTCCATGTCGTATAGCCTTTGACCATTTTTGTTGGTATACCTTGACTTCTCAACATAGCACCTAGCAAAGCGGAATAATCATAACATATACCGGATTTGTCAAGGATTGTTTTGTCTATATTGGGTAAATAGTCATAGTTCAAGGTTTTGATTTTATCATAGTCATAGGATATATTGTTAACAACATAACTATAAAGAACATTTACCTTTTCTCGATCTGTTAATTGAACCGTCGTATTTTTTTGACTCTGTTGCTTTTTCAAGGTTGCTTCCTGTAGAAGCCTTCCCGCAAGCAAAACAGCTTGACTATCTTGACGCCAACTGATTTCTTGAACACTGTTTAAATAGACTTTCTTCACATCTGTGATGGTCACATTAAAGCTTTTTGTGTGTACGGCTCTGTATTTGCTATCCGTTGTATTCTCATAAATCCCAACGGTGTAAGTACCATCTCCAAGTTGCAATGGGAATCCGATATAAGCCTCACTGTTTGACAGATTATATTGAACCCTTTGTTCACCTTTTGATATAAGCAACTTAACTTTTCTTGTAGTACCTGTATTAAATTTAACTCTAACTATACCTTCATTAACTTGACTTGAATCCACATCTACTGTCGATGAGGCCAGTGCCGTTGTTTCAGATACAAGAAAGAGAAAGATCACTGAAAAAATAAAAAATACAACCTTCTTCATTTGAAACTCTCCTTTCGGTAACCGGCTACCACCTGCTTAGCAGAAGGCCCTTGGCTTTGCGTCCCATCCTTTCGAATGGTTTGCGGTATCGTTGAAAGCTTATTTTGAAGTGTTGTATCACCTGATTATTATGCTTTAAGGGTACAAAAAAACTTCCCTTTCGGCAACCGGCTACCACCTGCTTAGCAGAAGGCCCTTGGCTTTGCGTCCCATCCTTTCGAATGGTTTGCTATTATCGGTGAAAAGCACCAAAATCATAAGCTATATTAATCTTGAGTATATTATAGCATAATAGGTCTATAGAATGCAATCATTGTTATCTTTTTGTAACTTATTGCCTATTCATATGAGTCTTTAGGCCTATTAATTACACTGATTTTATTATTTTATAACACCATGAACAATCAAACGGTGTGTTGATGTATACAGTGGGTGACATGTGATTAGAGTAATAACTTTGTGATTGCTGCTACCTCTTAAAACAGACAGATCATCAGGTTCAACAATTAATGTTTCATAGACTTCATAGGTATAGGTTTGACCACCTGTTGTTACTTTTATGGTGTCACCAACCGTCACCTCATCCAAACGGTTAAAATAAGTCCCGAAGCTGTGACTTCTATGCCCTGCAACAACCGCATTTCCCACACTACCAAGAGGAGCTGTTTTTGGCATATGTCCTAGAGCAAATTTTAAGGTCGCAAGATCTACACCCTCCGCAACCGGTAGCTTAATGCCTATTTTATCAATTTCAAGAATAGCCACCGCTTTGGGTCTTTGTTTGATGGTAGCCGTTTCTTCAAGATTACCCTCTGTTGCACCTTCATCTACGTCTCCCTCTAAGGATGAAGGATCCGCGACTTCAATTGATTCAGATAAATCCTCTTGATTTTCTTCTTGAACGCCCCATTCCAAAGAGGCACTTAGGTCATCATAACTATCCGTATCTTCTATCATCAAGCTTTGCTCAAGAAAGTCCGCCATCAAAGCTTCTTGCCTTTGATTTGCCATATACCTTCCCACTAGTGGGACTGTTATAATCACAATACCTATAATAATCAGTAAAGTTCCAATATGCTTTTTCAATCCCTTTCACCTGCTTTTCTACTATTATAATGGTTCATGGCTTTTTCTACACCGACATCTAAAATCATGGCAACTGCATCTGCCGACATCTTTATGGCCGCTTGTATCGTTTTGATTTCCAATTCATCAAACCTAGAAAGAACATAATCAGCAAGATCCCAACCAGGTGGTTTCTCACCTACACCCACCTTAATCCTAACAAACTCTTGGGTTTTCATATGAGCAATGATATTTTTAATACCGTTATGGCCACCGGCACTACCTCTTTCCCTGATTCTAAGCTTACCCACATCTAGACTGGTATCATCATAAACGACGATAATTCTATCCGAGGTTTCTTTATAAAAACCAAGAACATCGGCAATCGCTTCACCACTTAAATTCATATAGGTTTGAGGTTTCATCAGTACGACTTTTTCACCTTTGATGACACCTTGTCCAACAAAAGCCTTATGTTTTTTGCGATCCAACTTAATATGATAGTCATATGCCAATCTTTCTATAACTTCAAACCCAATATTATGACGGGTTCCATTGAACTTTGTTCCTGGGTTACCAAGACCTATGATAAACAGCATCTTATACCTCTTTCATACTTACATATTCTGCATTCTATAATTATACGTCAGTTGTGTTTGTAGCGCAAGAACAAAGAGGCTACGCCTCGCTTTGCAAAGCAAATTGTTCCGGCAGGAAAGATTTCATTGATAGTTAATGCGACGCTTCAACGCATTAACATAGCATATACTTTCCTAGAGAAGAACAAAGAGGCTACGGGTCCCGTCACATACCATACAAAATAAGCTGCCCATCGGGCAGCCTTATAGTTAATGAATATATATGTTTTGTTCCCTATCCGGTCCAACACCTACCATGGTGATCTTAGCACCGCAAAGTTCTTCACATCTTTGAATATAGGCTTTCGCCTCTTTTGGTAAATCTTCATAATTTCTTACATGGTCGATCGGACCCCAACCAGGTAGTTCCTCATAGATCGGTTCACATAGAGCCAAGTCTTCAAGACTCGCCGGAAACTCATTCACAACCACATCGCCTTTTTTGTAAGCCACACAGATTTTTACAACATCAATATTGGCCATAACATCAATTTTATTGAGTGCTATACTGGTCAATCCACTTGTTCTTACAGCAAATTTTCCGATAACAGCATCGAACCAACCCACTCTTCTGGGGCGACCTGTTGTTGTTCCATATTCGTGACCAACATCTCTAATCTTATCTCCGACTGTATCAAATAATTCCGTAGGGAAAGGGCCTTTTCCGACTCGGGTGACGTATCCTTTCATAACACCGATACATTCATCGATGGCGGTAGGTCCGATACCTGATCCCACACAAACGCCACCGGTAACCGGATGAGAGGATGTAACATAAGGATATGTACCAAGGTCAATATCCAACAATGTACCTTGAGCGCCTTCAAACAACACTTTTTGTTGTTTACTTAGAGCTTCAAATACTTCAACGGTTGTATCTTTTACGTATCTTTTCAATCTTTGGGCATAAACTAAGTAGGTCTCTATAATTTCTTCAGCATCTACTTGGATTTCTTGGTCGTAGACATACTTTATGATTTTATTCTTAATAAGAACATTTTCTCGAACCTTCTTCTTAAAAACCTCTTCATTATATAAATCACAGACTCTAATGCCTGAACGTTCTGCTTTATCCATATAACATGGTCCAATACCTTTTTTGGTCGTTCCAATGTCACCATCGCCTCTATGGTCTTCTTTAATACCATCTAAGATCTTATGATAAGGCATAACCAAATGTGCACGGTCGCTGATACTCAACTGATCTGTTGATATACCTTTATCATGAATATGATCGATTTCTTCTAAAATACCTTCCGGATCTATAACCACACCATTGGCTACGATACATTTTGTACCACTATACAATATCCCTGAAGGTATGAGATGGAACTTATAGACCTCGTCTCCAACAACTACAGTATGACCGGCATTATTTCCACCTTGAGAACGTACGACCACCTCAGCCTCTTCTGATAATATGTCGATGATCTTAGCCTTACCTTCGTCGCCCCATTGTGCGCCGATAATTATTTTTGCAGACATGTCAACAGCCCCTTTCGTTCCTCTATCTTCATTTGATTGTTCAAACCCGTTATCCGATGTATATATATATATAGCATGACTAAAGTGTTAATTTTCAATGAATCCCTAATATTTCTCTTGCCTTCATAGTCCTTATGTCCGATAATAATTATACCACAACACCATCGCAAGTAGATTACTAAAAGCAACCCTAACAAATAGTATCAGATTTATAGGCATAAATCAACTGTTTTCGAACATTTTTTAAGTTTTTAGGGAAAACATTCGGCTTTGCTTTTTCCATACTTTTATCGTATAATATAAGTATAAGATGCTGAATTGCTTTCTAGTGTAACTGACCCGAATTTGTTGCCTTCGAAAAGGAAGTGATGATATGAGAATTGAAAAAATAAGTAGCAATCAAATAAAATGTGTGCTCGATAAGGAAGAACTCTTAAATAGACACATAAATGTCAACGAACTCGCATATGGTTCGGAAAAAGCACAGGAACTATTCAAAGACATGATGCAAAAAGCTTCCTTTGAGTTTGGCTTCGAGTCAGGCAATACACCCCTGATGATCGAAGCAGTCCCTCTATCATCCGAAGGCATTATGTTAATCATTACAAAAGTCGATAACCCAGATGAATTAGACGATAAATACTCAGGATTGTCCATTCCAAGTGCTCGCACCTTTAAGAAAAAGGAAGAAGCCGTTGAACAAACAGCCCATGAAGAGATCCATCCTGAAGAACATCATAAAGAGCCCTCTATAGAAGATGAAAAAATTGCAGCGTTTTTTGTATATGGATTTGAAACATTGGATGATTTAACAGTCGCAAGTAAGTTTTTACTAAAATATCCTTTTGATCAGAGCCGCGTATACAAAACAGACTCTCCACAAAAATACATCTTCAGCATGCAGTCCGAAGGCCTTCATAAATCGGATTGTAAAGTCATCCGAGGTATTTTATCTGAGTATGGTGAAGCCATACATTGTAGAAAATCAAAACTGGATTTCTATGATGAGCATTTTGACATCGTGATCAAAACACAAGCAATCAACGTCTTAAGTAATTTATAAATTAAATTTCACACAAAAAAGCTGTCATGAACATGACAGCTTTTTCTATGGTTTCTTTAATTATAGGCCTTTTAAGTATGTGTTAATGTCATCTGTCAATAAATCGACATCCATACCATGAACCATACATGCTTCTTCAAGGGATTCACCTTGTGATGATGGACATCCAACACAGTGCATACCTGCTTCCATAAGAATAGGAATGACACCTTGATCAACACGAATAATATCGCCAATAATCATATCTCTAGTAATTTGAGCCATGACTTACCTCCTTTATATCTATTTCAATGATTTTAATTATCATATAACATAAGCTATTATATACTATTTTGCTGCAAAAAACAAGTTCAACCCCTTTAAGACAAGAATTTTATAAACTATTGGATTTTTTACTACTCTAGGAAAGATCCATGACACTTTCAGACACATTTTATGATATAATAAGTTTAAGAAACAAATTATTCACTGGAGGTGTTTTTATGTATGTAAAAAACCAAATGACTACTGATGTTGTAACTGTTTTTAAGGATGCTTCAATTGATTTAGCTTTTCAACTCATGATTGAAAAAGGATGCAAGCAATTGCCGGTTATTGATGACGGCCAACTTGTTGGTTGCGTTACAGAACAACTTCTTTCAGAAGTAAGCCCTTCAAAAGCCACAACCCTCAGTATGTATGAACTTAATTATTTACTTAGCAAAACCAAAGTTAAAGACATCATGATTACGGATATGCCTACCGGTAAACCGGATATGCTTATGGAGGATGCTGCGCAACTTCTACTTAACAGCGGTGTTGATTCCTTACCCATAACAGAAGGCAAAAAATTGGTGGGTATCATAACCCGTACCGATATTCTAAAATCATATCTTGAATTAACCGGTGTTGGCGAAATCGGTTCAAGGGTTTCAATCAAAGCCAAAGACGAGACCGGTATATTAGCAGACATCACCAGTATCATTAAAAAATTCAACATCAACATCGCGCATGTAGCCAATTATGATCACATCGGCAGTGATGATGCAGGTGAAATCATCATCCGCCTAGCATCCACAGAAACCGACGAATTAATCAACGCCCTTGAAGCCTCCGGATACGAGATACTCAGTGTTCGACAAAACACTTAAACGCATTAACATAGCATAGACTTTCCTAAAGTGTAATAAAAGAGCTTTACTGTCAGACTTCAGTCTCACAGTAAAGCTCCTTTTTATATTTTAAGGATCGTAGTCATACAGACTGTGGAAGGGTTTTCATGGGACCTCCTTACCACTTTCTACTACCAACATCGACTATGAAGTTCCTGGAGCAGTGTGTCTTGACTAGAGTAGAGCAACACGGATGTTGCTCGTCGACTTTTGGTGCAGGAAGCA
>PGZV01000009.1:30344-80076 GCA_002841495.1 Firmicutes bacterium HGW-Firmicutes-2
GCTCGTCGACTTTTGGTGCAGGAAGCACCAATCGGAGACCGTAGTCATACATACTGCGGAAGGGTTTTCATGGGACCTCTAATTCTTAATATCAAACCCACCAAACAACGCAAAACCATTAATAACCAAATCCACTTCTCTGTTAGGATCCTTAGACAACCTTGTCTTATTCCCCCACCCACCAAACAAAGGTACACCAGTTACCATGACCTTCCATTCTTCAGGTACTTTAAGATCGACACCACCAAAGGCAACGAAAATATCCATCTTAGCAGGTACATCCACAATCTTGGCACCTCTAAGGTCGAGGTCTACGCCACCAAACATAGCAAAGATATTACCACCTTTAAAGTTCTGGGATAAGTTAATGGTCTCTGCACCGGAAAATAGCACAACGTTCTCCACCATATCCTCACTCACTTCACTTCTTCCAAACATACCTCGTGGTCCTTTTGAAGTCAGAATCCATAGACCCAAGGCAATAATAGCAAGTGGCCATATCATTTCCCAAAAACGTAAATGCTCAAAGTATTTAAAGCCTAGATTTCTTAGTAAAAGTATGGTCCCTACAATAGCCATGACGCCACTAAAAACATAGTTCTTAGGTTCATCTATCAAATTAACTAATCCGATGGCAATTAGAATAATTGGCCAAAAGGTACTAATAAGACCATCTATTTCAACATAACCAAAACTTCCCGCCAAAGCCAATAAGCCTACAGCAAGAATCAGTATACCTATCACCGTTCTCTTGTTCATAACTTCTCCTCCAATATCAACATAAAAATAATCTATCTTTATTATAGCTGATTATGCAGGTATTACCATTAAAAGTTCATTAGAAATCAAAACACATCCTTAATGATTCTATCCAAGGTATGCTTTTTTCACATCTTCATGGTTCAACAAATCTTTTGCATTGCCTTCAAGAACAATCTTGCCTGTTTCCAGAACATAAGCTCGATCTGCAATAGACAAGGCCATGTGAGCATTTTGCTCTACCAACAGCACCGTAACCCCTTGCTTGTTAACCTCAACAATGGTATCAAAAATCTCTTTAACCAATATCGGCGCAAGACCCATGGATGGTTCATCCATCAGTAAAATATCCGGTTTACTCATCAAAGCACGGCCCATCGCCAACATCTGTTGTTCGCCACCTGACATGGTACCTGCAAGTTGTTTACGACGTTCTTTAAGCCTTGGAAATTTTTTATAAATATTTTCAAAGCTCTCTTCGATCTCAGCTTTATCCGTTCTTAAAAAAGCACCCATCTCAAGATTTTCCTGAACGGTCATTTTCGCAAAAACACGACGACCTTCCGGCACCTGTGCCATACCCATACCCAATATCTTGTGGGCTTCGACTCCGGTAATGGTCTTATCCATAAGGCTGATACTACCTTCTGTCGGCTTAAGTAATCCGGATACAGTATGTAATGTTGTTGTTTTACCTGCACCATTGGCACCGATCAATGTCACAATCTCTCCTTTGTTAACTTCAAAGGATAAACCTTTAAGGGCGTGAATCGCGCCATAGTATACATTCAGATTTTCTACTTTTAACATTTTATCACCTTCCTTATTGACCTAAATAAGCACCAATAACTTTCTCATTGGATTTGATCTCATCCGGTGTGCCGGCAGCAATCACTCTACCGTAGTCTATAACGATAATTCTCTCACATATACCCATAACCAAGCTCATATCATGTTCGATTAAAAGAATGGATACCTTGAACTTCTCACGAATAAAAGCTATGGTTTCCATCAATTCCTTGGTTTCTTGTGGGTTCATACCTGCAGCCGGCTCGTCCAGTAATAGGAGTTTGGGATTGGTTGCAAGGGCTCGACAAATCTCAAGCTTTCGTTGCTTACCATAAGGAAGGTTACTTGATAGTACATTTGCATCCTCTTCCATATTAAAAAGACCAAGAAGTTCTCTTGCTTTTATATCAATTTCCTTCTCTTCTTTCCAGTATTTTTTCCCTCTAAATACGGCTGATACCGTGCTATAACTCATATCCTTATGAAATGCAATTTTTATATTGTCAATAACCGATAATTCCTTAAATAGACGAATATTCTGAAAAGTTCTACCAAGTCCCATAGTTACGATCTGATAGGGTTTTTTCTTATTAACAACAGTCTCTCCTAGAAAAACTTTTCCTTCTGTCGGTGCATAGACACCGGTTAACATATTAAAAATCGTTGTTTTTCCGGCACCATTGGGTCCTATAAGCCCTACAAGTTCATTTTCATTAATCTCTATACTAAAATCAGATACGGCCTTAAGTCCTCCAAAAGTCATACCTATATGTTCCGTCTTTAATAAGCTCATGGTATTACCTCCTAATCCGCATTTTCTATTTTAGTTTTTTTACTGAATCGATTGAGTAACTTAATGAGAGAGAACTCTTTTCTTCCCAGTAACCCATCTGATTTGAAAATCATCAGTATGATCAGTGTCAAAGCATAAATAACAAGTCTAAGTTCATCAATAGAATATAAGAATTCATTAATGAACGCTAGTGCTAAGGCCGCTAAAATGGTGCCTGTAATGCTACCCATACCACCTAATACAACAATAATAAAGAATTCTACAGAAAACATAAAGTTGAATTTTTTGGGGTCCAGTATTCTCTGATAAAAACCTAAAGCACCACCACCGACACCGGCAATGAATGCAGAAACAACAAAGCCATAAACCTTATAAAACGTCGTTGGAATACCTACTGATTCTGCAGCAATCTCATCCTCTTTAATGGACAGGATGGCTCTACCATGTCTGGAACGTATAAAAGCGAATAAAAACGCTATAACAAGAACCACTAAGAAATAGATTTCTGTAAAATTAACGTATCTAGGAATACCCTTAAGGCCTGCAGCACCACCTGTAAAAGACAGATTAAGCAGGGCAATACGTATGATTTCGCCAAAGCCTAAGGTGACAATACCCAGATAGTCACCACGTAGCCTAAGCGCAGGAATACCGATGATTAATCCGAAAATACCGGCCACTACACCACCTAAGATGAGTCCGGCTACAAGTTCAACATATTTGGGTAAATCGACTGCTATGGCAAATAGCGCAGCTGTATAAGCACCTATCGCCATGAAACCTGCATGACCAAGAGCCAACTGACCCAAGTAGCCTGTAGCAAGATTTAAACTTGCAGCAACAATAATATAAATACCGGCCAAAATAAGAATACCGTTATAATAATTATTAATGACCTTGATTTGTATCAAATAAAAAATTATGGCGTAAACAACCATGATGGCTGTTATATTTTTTATATAACCTGAAATAACTTTTTTATCCATGATGATTACCTACACTTTCTCTCTCGTATTTTTTCCAAGGATGCCTGCAGGTTTGAAAATCAACACTATGATTAGGATACCAAACACAAAAGCATCTGCCCAAGTGGTCGATATATAACCCTTCGTCAAGGTCTCAATCAATCCAATAACAAATCCACCGAGCATCGCACCAGGAAGAACGCCGATGCCACCTAACACGGCTGCAACAAAAGCCTTAAGACCCGGCATCATACCCATATAGGGTTCAACTTGATAGTAGTTGATGGCGTATAGCAAGCCACCAACAGCGCCAAGTGCCGAACCGATAGCAAAGGTAATAGAAATAGTTTTATCCACATTCACACCCATGAGCTTAGCTGCTGCTTTGTCTTCAGATACAGCACGCATGGCTTTTCCGGTTTTTGTTTTTTTAACAACAAATTCTAATAGTAACATCAATCCTACAGAAAGCAAAATAGTGATGATAGCAAGATTGGAAATAGCTATGCCTGGTGCGATCTCAATTCTTTTTAACTCAATAACGGCGGGCATTCTTCTAGGTTGTGCTCCAAAAAGAAGTCTGAATAAGTTTTGCAACAACATACTCATACCAAGCGCTGTAATAAGTGCAGAAATCCTTGGTGCATTTCTAAGGGGCTTGTAAGCCAATCTGTCAATGGCCATACCCACCAATGCACATAATATCATGGAAATAACCAATGCAAGACCAAAAGGCACATTGAATGTGGCCAATGCGAAAAATCCGAAATAAGCACCAATCATTAATATGTCACCATGGGCAAAGTTAATTAATTTTACAATACCATAGACCATGGTGTAGCCTAGAGCGATCAGTGCATAAATACTTCCTACGTTTAGACCGTTAATAATTTGTTGTATAAATTGTGCCATGAGCACACCTCCTAGGTTGATTTGAGTACTGCCGCAAAGTCGCTAATAAAACATACATCAACTTTATTATTTATTAGTGCTTTTGCGGATGCACCCAACAGTTTCGTACATTAAACCGTTGAATTCATCCATAACGCAAAATAATAAGGGGATAACCCCCTTATTATCTTACTGGTTTATTTGAATATTCAACTTAAAGCTTAGTTGCCTGAAACTTTTGCTTCAAGCTCTAATTTTCCGTCTTTAACAGTAATAATTGAGATGTCTTTAATTGGGTCACCATTTTCATCAAATGTTATATGACCAGCAACCGCAGGCATATCCGTAGCCATAAGTGCTTCAATTATTTTTTCACCATCTGTAGAGCCTGCTGCTATAATTGCTGCTAACATAACGTTAGTTGCATCATAAGCAAGTGCGCCAAGTGCGTTTGGTGTCTCACCAAATTGTGCTTCATATGCTGCTATGTAATCTTGTACAATTGGATCTGGGTCTGTTGTTGAATAGTGGTTTGCAAAGAAGTAACCTTCAACTTCACTTGCGAAGTCATTTTGAATACCATCCCAACCGTCACCACCTAGTAATATAGATTCTATACCAAGTTCACGTACTTGAGAAGCTACGACACCAACCATATTGAAATAGTCAGGTACAAAAATTACATCTGGTGCATTGGCTTTTACTTTAGTAAGGATCGCACTGAAGTCATTATCAGCATCTGTATAGCCTTCTGCATCTGAAATGGTACCACCGCCTGCTTCAAAAGTCTCAGTAAAAGCTTTTGCAAGACCATCTGAATAGTCACTACCAACATTTGTAAATACGGCTGCAGTTTTAGCATCTAGATTTTCCATAGCAAATTTTGCAACAACGCTACCTTGGTATGGATCGATATAACATGCTCTAAATACATAATCAAGACCAGGTGTTACATCTTTGTTAGTTGCTGTAGGTGATATCATTGGAATGCCTAGTTCTTCCGCAATCGGAGCCACTGCAAGACTTGTTGTTGAAATAACAGGGCCGATTAGAGCGTGAATCTTATCAACATCTACCAATTTGTTAAATAGGTTAACGGTCTTTGTTGAGTCACCTTCGTTGTCATAGAAGAACAATTCCACATCAGCGCCATTTATGCCGCCAGCTGCGTTAATTTCTTGAATGGCAAGTTCCACGGAGTTCTTAACCGCTTGTCCGTATGGTGCAAGAGCGCCACTTGTTGGTGCAAGAAGACCAAGTCTTACAGCTTCGCCTGAAGCTTCAGTCTCTGTCTCTGTTCCTGTCTCAGTTCCTGTTTCTGTTGCATCTGGTGTTGTTGGTTTACTATCGCCTGCACATCCTGTTAAGAACGTTGTAAGGACAATAACTAAAACCAATGCTAATGATAAAAGTTTTTTCATATGATTTTCCACCCTTTTCTATTATGCTCTTATGAGCTATTTTTATCATGGTCACATTAAAAAAGAATCCATGACTTCACAATAATGAAATTATACACGCTTTTTCTTTCATTTTCAAGCGGTTTTGCACTTTATCTTGCTATAATGGTGAATTTATGCAACATCAACGTATAATTTAAGCTCAAACCTTGATTTTTGGACTTATTTTCGAGTGTAAATTAGAAAATCATTGTTATTTTTTCTAGTTTTCTTCTAATTCCCATAATATATAAAAAAAATATTGTGAAAGTTTTTGAGTCCTATTATTCATTTTTATTGAATGTATACCATTATGTCAAAAAATTTAAAGTCATATTAAAGCATAGCCATAAGATTTAAGGCATTCTTATCGGTTTGAAACTATATTTCTGTCAAGCATAGAAAATGCCTTGTTTTGAAACAAAAGGTCTAGTATACCACCGTTACATGGTAGCTTTCATCTCGAAGGGCTTTCTTAATTTCCTTAACATGTTTGTGACCATTGGTCTCTAAAGTAATCTCCAATTGCACATGCATAAAACGATCTATGGTTTTAAATTGATTGTGCTCAAGCTTAATAACATTGGCTTTGTGATCTGCCAGTATTTTTGCAATCTTCAATAATTCACCTGGGGTATCATGCAGTTCTACTGAGAAGCAGAACAAACGGCCTCTAGAGATCAAACCTCGATTAATCATTTCTGAAATGGTCACCACATCAATATTGCCGCCACTGATAACGCTTACTATTTTTTTATTTTTATATGGTAATTTTTTTAACGCAGCTAAAGATAGCACCCCTGCATTTTCAACAATTAACTTCTCTTTCTCTACCATCAATAGAAAGGCTTCCAAAACATCCACATCGGATACCACAACAATCTCATCCACATAAGTCTTAACCATGGAGAAAGTTAATTCACCGGGACGTTTGACAGCTACACCTTCTGCTATGGTGGATACGACACTTAACTCACTGACACAATTGTTCTGTAATGAATAATTCAAAGTCTGAGCGCCCTTAGGCTCAACACCAATGACACGAATTTTGGGATTGATTGTTTTAATGGCACAGGCTATACCGCTGATGAGACCACCACCACCAATAGGAACAACCACGATATCTACATCTTCGAGGGCCTCCATGATCTCAAGACCTATGGTGCCTTGCCCTGCAATCACATAAGGATCATCAAAAGGATGGACGATGGTCGCGCCTTTTTCTTGATGAATTTCCAATGCTTTTTCTTGAGCATCATCATAACAATCTCCATATAATACAACATCAGCGCCATACTCTTTGGTTGCTTCTATTTTTATTAAGGGGGTCTGACTGGGCATGACAATTGTGGCTTTCACACCAAGTCTGCTTGCTGCAAAAGCTACCCCCTGGGCATGATTACCGGCCGACGCGGCAACAATACCACAAGAACGCTCTCGTTCTGTCAAATGACTGACTTTATTATAGGCACCTCGTATCTTAAAAGCACCTGTGATTTGTAAGTTTTCCGGCTTTATATATACGTCATTACCACTTTCCACACTAAAAACCTGACTATAAATTAAAGGCGTCTTCTTAATCACATCTGCGAGTAAGTCAGCCGCCTCATTTATCATCTCTATGTTCATAATACACCTCTTTTTCTAAGATTAAGGATGTCGAATAAAAATTCAACATCCTTAAATAAAGGTAACATTATGATTATGGTTTGTCAACCAACACTAAAACTTATTAAAACGGTAACCGGCGCCCCAAACAGTTTCTATTATTTTCGGCGAAGAAGGGTTTTTCTCAATTTTTTTCCGGATTTTCTGAATATAAACCGCCACTGTTGCTATGTCACCATACTCATCTTCGCCCCATATACGATCAAAAAGAATGGTCTTACTATGAACAATGTCCGGATTTTTCATGAAGAATTGAAGCATATCAAACTCTGTTGCCGTAAATGCCACCTCTTTTCCTCCAATGATCACCTTTCTTGCTTCCTTATTGAGTACGATGTTATGATATTCAAGGGTTACACCATCCTCATTACTTTTTAAAAACCTTTCATAACGAGCCAACTGATTCTTGACTCGTGCAATAAGCTCACTGGGACTAAAAGGCTTTGTAATATAATCATCAGCACCAAGACCCAGACCTTTAATCTTATCAATATCATCATTTCTTGCCGACACGATAATCATAGGGATACTTAATTCATCGCGAATCATCGCGCATATATCAAACCCGTTAATTGTAGGCAACATCACATCTATAATAATAAGGTCATATATTTTGGTTCTGGCTTCTTTAACACCTTCTAAACCGTCTGCTACGATTTTTGTTTCGTAGCCGTTCATCTCCAAATAGTCCTTTTCAAGACCTGCAATATTTTTATCATCTTCAATAATTAATATCTTAGCCATGCTTTACCTCCTTATGTTGATCTAATAAAGTGAAGTGAATGGTCGTTCCTGTACCGGGTGTGCTCTCTGCCCATATCGTTCCACCATGAGCCTCAACCAACTGTCTGGATATGGAAAGACCTAGCCCTGTACCACCCACATCCTTACTTCTGGAATCATCACCTCTGTAAAATACGTCAAAAACTTGATGAATATGGGCTTCATCTATACCGATGCCGTTGTCTGAAACGCTTACCTTAATGCCATGTACTTTACCTTCTAAAGCCTTAACCCGTAAACGTAAGTTCAAATTCGGCTTATCATTATATTTAACTGCGTTACCAATTAAGTTACTCACGATCCTATGGACCAACTTTGAATCTATGGCCATGACAAATGCTTCATCTATGTCTATGTCATAAATGACTTTTGCCCCCTGTTCTTCTAAATCGATTTTCTTTTCAACAAATATATCCAAAAAATAGTCTTTGACAGAAATGGGCTCAAAATGATATTCCATTTGATTTATGTCCAGCTTTGAAAAAAGAAAAAGGTCATCGATGAGCTGGTTGGTATATTGAGCATTTTTATAAATGATATCCATATAAGTCTGCATTTTCTCTTCTGTATTAGCAACCCCTTCATTAATACCTTCTACATATCCAAGAATGGAAGTGATTGGCGTTTTAAGGTCATGAGATATGCCGGCTATAAGCTCTTTACGGTTTTGCTCATATTTTTCTTTGACCACTTGACCCTCTTTTAGTTGCACGCTCATTTTATTAAAAGAATGAAAAAGACCACTGATCATGGTGGGGACTGTTTCATCAACTGTATAACCATAATTACCACCCGTCACCTCATCGACCGCCTGTTGGAGATGTTCCAAAGGACGCAGGATATTGTTACGCATCCTAAAAGAAAAAATCAACGTACTAACTTCTCGGATAAAAATTACCATAAAAATACCGGACAAAATTAACCTTGGAAAGTTATAACTGGATAGAAAAAACAATAGATAGAAAAAGCCCGTGATGACCAATAAGAATATAAATGGAAACAATCTTAGAATAAGCAAATAGTTCTTAAGCCTTCGACGTTGTTCTTCTGTGGTGTTTGTATTATTGCCATTGGTCCTAATGAACGTTTTTATAAAAATCTGATTGGTCATGGGTATCTCAAGTTTTTTTTTCACAGGTTGCTCTGTTTCATTTTTTTGTTTATTGACCACAAAGCCACCTCCTCCATTTTTGGGCCTATTTTTTATTATTTTAACACGTACTTCTATATAAGTTCATTAAAATTTATAAAAGCTTTATAAAAATAATTCTGTTACTTCAGAAAATCGAGAAATAATGCTTTAAATCATTTTCATAATTATTGACAAATTATTGACAAACTACAGGTTTTCTTTTACAATAAGGTATAATTTCATTTTCTAAGCTCAAGGATACGTCTAAGAGTAAGGAATTCCAGTATTTCCAGTCACTATGTGAAGTGGTTATCCATGACACAGCAGGGTTGGGTTTTCTTATACCTTTTTTACCCTATACTTTAACCATACACCTAAGCTTCTGAAAGTAGGTTATTTATGGACTTTCGAACGGAAAAAGACCAGTTAGGTTCATTGTCAATTCATTCAGATGCCTATTATGGCATACACACAAAACGCGCGTTTCATAATTTTTCATTGGCCAAACGACCTGTCCATATGGACTTAGTGCATAATCTGGTTCTTGTAAAGAAAGCTTGTGCCATGGCCAGCAAACAAACCGGGGCACTTAAGCCTGAGATTGCTGATTGTATTTTAACCGCTTGTGATCTCATTTTGACAGGTGCTTACGATGCCTATTTGATAACCGATGCCCTGCAAGGCGGTGCCGGTACTTCTACAAATATGAATGTGAATGAAGTCATTGCCAATGTAGCTCTAGAACAGTTAGGACTGCCTAAAGGGGATTACAAAAAGATCCATCCCATCGATCATGTGAATCTGTCCCAATCCACCAACGATGTATACCCTACGGCGTTAAGGATAACCGCCATCTATAAAGTCAGAATCTTGGCTGATTATTTGGCAGCCTTACAAGAAAGCCTTCAAGAAAAAGAGCAGCTTTTCTCAGATGTTTTAAAGTTGGGACGTACTCAGCTTATGGATGCTTTACCTGTCACCCTCGGTCAAGAATTCGGTGCCTATGCAAAAGCCATATCACGAGACCGGTGGCGCATATATAAAGCTGAAGAAAGGCTTCGTGAAGTCGGTATCGGCGGCACAGCGGTTGGTACCGGTCTTAATGCGACCATGCCCTATATCTATTTGGTTACTGACTTACTTAGAGAGTTAACCGGTCTTGGTATTGCACGCAGTGATCTTCTTATGGATACCTATCAAAACATGGATGTCTTTGTAGAAGTTTCCGGTTTTCTAAAGGCTTGTGCCACCAATTTGATTAAAATAAGCAGCGACTTAAGATTAATGGCTTCCGGTCCTGCCGGTGGACTTGACGAGATTCATCTAGAACCTCTACAAGCAGGATCATCCATTATGCCGGGCAAGGTCAATCCTGTCATCTGTGAATCTGTCCTTCAAGCAAGCTTGAAGGTTATAGGTAACGATGCCGTCCTTACACAAGCTGCTTATTTAGGACAATTGGAGCTCAACGCTTTTACACCTTTAATTGCAGACACCCTTCTTGAATCATTAGATCTCCTTATTAGGAGTGTGGATTGTTTTGACCGGTTGTGCATTCAAACATTAACCGCCAATGCAGAAAATTGTAAAAAACATTTGGAAAAATCTACAGCACTAAGCGCTGCATTGATCCATCACCTAGGCTATGAGCAGACCGCAACCATTACCCTCGCAGCAAAAGAAGCCAATATGACCTTAAGAAATTATCTTATAGAACATCAAGTGATGCCCGAAGCGACCGTTGATCTTATTCTAAATCCCAGGCAAGTGACCAAACCGGGCATCCCCGGTATGTCATAAGGAGAAACATATGAGTTTAAATCAAACGCCCCAATCCAACCGCATCCATATTGCTTTTTTCGGACAAACCAATGCTGGTAAATCCAGTCTGATTAATGCCGTTACCCAACAAGACATTGCTTTGGTCTCTGATGTAAGCGGCACCACCACGGATCCGGTTTATAAAGCTATGGAGTTGTTACCCCTTGGCCCTGTTATGCTAATTGACACTGCCGGGCTCAACGATGCTACAGAGCTTGGCGCTCTTAGAAAACAGAAAACTTTGGATGTACTAAACAAAACCGATCTCGCAGTTCTGGTAATCGATAGCCTTCATCCAAATCTTGACTTTGAAATGAAGCTTGTCAAAACCATTCAAGAGAAAAAAGTGCCTCTAATCGGTGTCTTAAATAAATCCGATCTAAATGCTTTAGATGCCCATCAATTAGAGTCTATGTCAAAAGATATGGGCATTCCCATCTATCCCGTCTCAAGTGTTACCAAAGAAGGTATTAAAGAGCTAAAAATAGCCATGAGCCTTGCCCTTCCCAGCGACGAAGATCAGTTTAAAATTGTAGGCGACCTCATTCACCCAGGCGACTTTGTCGTTTTGGTCACACCTATTGATAAAGCCGCTCCGAAAGGTCGTCTGATCTTACCGCAGCAACAAACCATTAGGGATATACTGGAAAGTGATGCCATAGCCATTGTCTGCAAAGAACATGAGCTTAGAGAAACCTTGGACCGACTGGGCACCAAACCCAAACTGATCATCACCGACTCACAAGCCTTCTTAAAGGTTGCAGCTGATACCCCAAAAGATATTCTGATGACTTCCTTTTCCATTCTCTTTGCCAGACATAAAGGCGACCTCATGCAACTCGTCAAAGGTGCTAAAGCCATTGAAGCCCTAAAAGACGGAGATAAAGTGCTTGTCTCAGAAGGCTGTACCCATCATAGGCAATCCGATGATATTGGTACTGTTAAGATTCCAAGATGGCTCAAGCAACTCACCGGCAAGCAATTACACTTTGATTATGTCTCCGGTGTAAGTTTTACAGATTCAGCGAAAGATTACGCCCTTATTATTCATTGTGGAGCCTGTATGCTGAACAAGAAAGCTATGGCCCATCGACTTGAGACTGTAGAATCTCTCCAAGTACCCATTGTAAATTACGGTGTTATGATTGCCTATGTACATGGCATTCTGGATAGAGCACTGGAACCCTTTCCACTGGCAAAAATGATTTGGGATGAGGTGAATTAAATGATAGAAAATCGAATAGGTGTTGTCGGCGTCGTTATAGAAAAAGACGGCGATATCCATCGTATTAATCAAGTCTTACATGACCACAACCAGATTATCGTAGGACGGATGGGACTACCCAACATTAATAAACGTGAAATTAGCATTATTTCCATTGTCGTAGACGGTACCACAGATCAAATTGGAAGCTTAACCGGACAACTGGGGGCCCTAAGAGGCGTTAACGTCAAAAGCGCCTTATCAAAGAAAGACAATAAATAACTTAAAACGGAGGATTACGAATGGAAAATTTTATAGATGATCAAAAAATCATAGCATTATTGGAAGCCGGTTATAAGCATAGCAAAGAAGACATTCGTGCTATCATAGAAAAAGCTAAGACCTGTGTCGGTTTGTCTCTTGAAGATGTAGCGGCCCTCTTGCAATTTGAGGATCAGGAACTGTTAGATGAGATGTTTGCATGTGCCAATCATATCAAAAACACCATATACGGGGATCGTATCGTCATGTTTGCACCTTTATACATTTCCAACTACTGTGTAAATGGCTGTACTTATTGTGGCTATAAACAAAGCAATACCATAGCAAGGCGCAAGCTTACCGATCAGGAAATTGCAAGCGAAGCCTTAAAAATCGAAGCTATGGGCCATAAACGCATTGCACTAGAAGCCGGCGAAGATCCTGTCAATTGTGACATAGATTATGTGCTTCATGCTATGGACGTCATCTATAAGACAAAAAGTGACAATGGTGCTATAAGACGTATCAATGTCAATGTGGCTGCTACAACTGTAGAAAATTACAAGCGACTCAAAGCTGCAGATATCGGCACTTATATCCTCTTCCAAGAAACTTATCACCAACCCACCTACAAGACGTATCACCCAAAGGGACCAAAATCCAACTATGAATACCATCTGACTGCTATGGATCGTGCAATGGAAGGTGGCATTGATGATGTGGGCATTGGCGCACTTTTTGGTTTATACGATTATAAATATGAACTACTTGGCATGATGATGCACAAAGAACACCTAGAGGCAGCTTTCGGTGTCGGTCCTCATACGATGTCTGTACCACGCATCAAAAAAGCTATGGATGTAGCTGTTGAAACCTATCCTTATGCTGTTGATGACGAAGCTTTCAAACGTTTGGTTGCTATTATCAGACTGGCTGTTCCTTATACCGGCATCATACTCTCAACAAGAGAAGAAGCCAGCTTTAGAGAAGAAGTGATCCATATCGGCGTTTCTCAAATCAGTGCGGGTTCCAAAACCGATGTAGGTGGCTATACCGACGAAGAAAAAATGGCCAGTCAGTTTCAACTTGCTGATGAACGTCCACAACATGAAATTATAAAGTCCTTATTAGAAAAAGGCTTTTTACCAAGTTACTGTACCGCTTGTTACCGTGCCGGTAGAACCGGGGATCGATTTATGCAGGTTGCAAAAAGCGGCCAGATTCATAATCTTTGCCAGCCCAATGCACTTCTGACTTTAAAAGAATATCTGGAAGATTACGCAGACGCGGATCTAAAGGCACTTGGCGAAGCAACCATAAAAATTCATATCGAAAAAATTCCCAGCGAGAAGATGAAGCAAACAACCATTTTGCGTCTAGAAGCCATAGAAAAAGGTGAAAGAGACCTTTTCTTTTAAGATTTTAGATTTTGAAAAGACAATCTTCTAAAGCTTGAAGATCTAGAATCTTCACTGTATTTTGATAAAAATCAATGATGCCTTCCGTCTTCATTTTCCCCATGGTCCTCGACAAGGAAGGTCTTGGCACATTCAAGTAACCTGCCAATTCCTTCCTACTAAGAGGTATGTTAAACGTCATCTGCTTTCTGGCTTTATACTCTTCTAAGATGTAACTGGCTACTTTTTCCTCAATGGTTTTAAAGGATAATATGGATGTTTTCTTATTCAGCATAACAACTTTATTGGAAATGACAGACACAAAGTTTTTGAGAATGGATTCGCAGCCTTCCATTAATTGTAAGATATCTTGTCTATGTATATAGAGAACCTCTGTTTTAATGGTCGTAATAAGGGTGGCAGGATACTTAGAAACATTGGAAAAGACAATGATTTCTCCAAATATATGGCCACTTTCTAAGTAAGTTAGGGTCATATAGTGACCGGCCGGAAACTCTTTTCGCAGTTCAAGATTCCCTGATAGAACGATTCCAATCTGGTTACAATCATCCCCTTCCCTGGCAATGACTTCATTCTTGTCATAGGTTTTGACCAGATAATTCATTTTATTGATGTTAAGCAAAATACAATCCGGTGTCATGGTTTTAAAGAGGCTAACCTCACTTAGAACTTCAATAATCTGTTCTTTTTTCATCGTATTACCTTTCTCATCTGAGTTTTAAATCATTATAACACAGGAAATAGTAGGTACAAAACACTAAAAAAATGATATAATATAAGGACTAACAACATGAAAGGATGATATTATGCTAAATTATACTTGGTCTATGGACTATAGCGTACAAAACCCTGTTTTGGACGACCATCACAAAAATCTACTAAAGCTTTTTAATGATGCTTATGATTTGATTATCTCCAATGCACCAGTAGAAAATACCATCAAACTTCTTAGTGAACTCAAGGTTTATTCAATATTCCATTTCTCCGAAGAAGAAAAACTTATGAGAGCGGCTAATTACCCAAACCTTGACGAACACATCATAGAACACAAAAAATTCATAGAAGATGTAACCAAGTTTAAAGATGCTATCTCCGAACAAACCGCAGAGCTCAATGAAGAAATATTCCTCTTTCTAAGTGATTGGCTCATTCATCACATCCAAAAAACAGACCGCAAATACATTGAATTCCTCTAAGGTCTATTCAATATATCCACATGATATTTATAAAGCTCAGATCGATAATAAGATTCTTCGTAGAATAGCTTCAAATCATTTTGAGCATAAGTAATACCCGTTATTTTTAATAATGCTGTTTGTTTATTCAAGCCCATGGCTTCCATGATGATTCTACTTGATATATTGGCTTCAATGTCACAGGTAATATGGGTCAGATCATAACCATATTCTTGTTCAAGTATCTTATATAATGAATGCGTTAAATCATGTTTAGGAAGTTCTTCTGCATATTTTTTAGGTATATAAATGGTTTCTAGTGCGATGGGTACGCCATCGCCTAGCCTTAACCGTTTAACTTTATAATAAGGCGACATCTGATCCACATTCAGCCATTGGCTGATTTTTTTCATCTGTGAGATGGTGGCTACCTCAATCACCTTCGTTGAAGGCATCATACCTTGACCAATCAATGTTTGTGTAAAACTTTTTAAATTCTCCTGATATAAACTGGGTGATGATACAAATGTGCCACGACCCATGGATTTGTATAGAGCACCTTCAACAACAAGTTCAGATAAAGCCTGTCTAATTGTCATTCGACTCACTTTGAATGCAAGACTTAGATCTCTTTCTGAAGGGATTTTTTCCCCTGCTTTATAAACGCCTTCATGAATTCGGTAAGTTAATTCTTTTTTCACATCTTGGTAGATTGCCATATTGTCATTCTCCCTATCTATACTCACGTTAACATGATTTTATCAAAAAACCAACATACATACAAACTTTTCCTAATACTTAAAACTTAAGAATATAGAAATTCCTTGACGTGTATACAGTATACATATATAATGATTATGGGACTCATTTTCTATTACTCTAAATCCAATTAACTTTTTATGTTATAATAAACGTAAGTAATTAACCTAAATAATGAGCAAACTGACCCTCAGGAGGTATAACATGAGTGACGCTTGGAAAAATTTCGAAAAAGGAACATGGCAAACATCCGTTGATGTTCGTGATTTCATACAACACAACCACATACCCTATGAAGGTGATGATAAATTCTTAGTCGGTCCAACAGATACCACGAATCAACTCTGGAAAAAAGTCATGGCACTCTTTGCAGAAGAAACCCGTAAAGGGATCTTAGATGCTGAGAGTAAAGTACCTTCATCCATCACATCACATGGTCCCGGCTATATTGATCAATCCTTAGAAACCATCGTTGGTTTTCAGACCGATCATCCTTTAAAAAGAGGTATTATGCCTTATGGTGGTGTCAAGGTTGTCAAAGACGCCCTAACGGCATATGGCTATAAACTGGACCCTGAAACCGAAAAAATCTTTACAGAATATCGAAAAACCCACAATGCAGGCGTTTTTGATGCCTATACGGAAGCTATGAGAGATGCTAGACGTTCCGGTATCATCACCGGACTTCCAGATGCTTATGGCAGAGGTCGAATCATTGGTGATTATCGCCGTGTAGCCCTCTATGGCATAGATTTTCTGATTCAAATGAAAAACAAAGAGAAAAAAGAATTAGAAATGGATTATATGGATGCTTATGTTATAAAACTACGGGAAGAGCTTTCAGAACAGATTCGTGCTCTTGGCGCTGTAAAAGAGATGGCAAAATCCTATGGTTTTGATGTCAGTCAACCTGCAGTTACGGCAAAAGAAGCCATTCAATGGACCTACTTTGGTTATCTGGCGGCTATTAAAGAGCAAGATGGCGCTGCCATGAGCCTTGGTAGGGTTTCAACTTTCTTTGATATCTATATTGAACAGGATATTAAAAATGGGCTTCTAGACGAAAAAGCTGCCCAGGAACTCATTGACCATTTCGTAATGAAACTTAGAATGGTACGTTTTCTAAGAACACCTGCTTATAACGAACTTTTTTCCGGGGATCCTACTTGGGTTACGGAAGTCATCGGTGGTGTCGGTATAGATGGCCGTACTTTGGTCTCTAAGACGTCCTACCGCATGCTCAACACCCTTTACACCTTAGGTGCTGCACCTGAGCCTAACCTCACCATATTATGGTCCAATCGACTTCCTGAAGCCTTCAAAAGATATGTGAGCAAGGTTTCTATAGATACCAGTTCTATCCAATATGAAAACGATGATCTTATGCGTCCGAAATACGGTGATGATTATGGTATCGCTTGTTGTGTTTCGGCTATGCGTCTGGGTAAACAAATGCAGTTTTTCGGTGCCCGTGCTAACTTAGCCAAAGCTTTACTTTACGCCATCAATGGTGGTAAGGACGAAAAGACAGGTTTACAAATTGCACCACTTTTTGCTCCTATCACCAGTGATGTATTAACTTATGAAGAAGTCATGCCTAGATTTGACTTGGTTATGGATTGGTTATCCCAGCTTTATATCAACACCTTGAACATCATTCACTATATGCATGATAAATATGCTTATGAAAAACTTCAATTGGCTCTACATGACCGTGACGTCCATCGTACGTCCGCATGTGGTATCGCTGGACTATCTGTTGTAGCTGACTCTCTCTCAGCAATTAAGTATTCGAAAGTAAAAATCATACGTAACGCTGAAGGACTTGCTATTGATTATGAAGTTGAACCGGACAGCTATCCCGCGTTTGGAAACAACGATGACGCAGTAGATCAGATTGCTAAAGATGTGGTTGAACAGTTTATGACCAAATTAAGACGTCACAAAACTTACAGAGACTCCACTCCCACCATGTCCATTCTCACCATCACCTCTAACGTGGTCTATGGAAAGATGACTGGCTCAACTCCAGATGGTCGTAAAGCCGGTGAGCCTTTTGCCCCAGGTGCCAATCCTATGCATGGCCGTGATCACCATGGTGCCATCGCTTCTATGGCTTCCGTGGCTAAGTTACCTTATGACCAAGCTGAAGACGGTATCAGTTACACTTTTTCCATCGTCCCAAGAGCCCTTGGTAAAGACAAGACACAACAAGTCAATAATCTGGTCGGTATGCTGGATGGTTATTTCTATGATGGCGGCCACCACATTAATGTGAATGTTTTTGATAAAGAAACTCTACTCGATGCTATGGAACACCCGGAAGAATATCCTCAATTAACGATACGCGTTTCCGGTTACGCCGTTAATTTTGTCAAGCTCACCCGTGAACAACAACTTGATGTTATACACAGAACCTTCCACGAACGGGCATAGATTTTAAATAGGAGGTGAAACGATTGAAGCACGGTAAAATACACTCTATTGAAAGCTGTGGTACCGTTGACGGTCCAGGTATCCGATTTGTACTGTTTCTTCAAGGATGTCCCTTGCGCTGTCAATACTGTCATAACCCTGACACTTGGAAAATTGGAGACGGTACAGATATGACGGTAGAAAGTCTCATGAAAGAAATCGTTAAATACAAGTCCTTCATGCGTTTTTCAAATGGTGGCGTTACCTTAACCGGAGGTGAACCTTTACTCCAAGTTGAGTTTGTCTATGAACTAATCATGGCCTGCAAGCGTGAAGGCATACATACAGCCATTGACACGTCCGGTTATATTTTTAATGATTATGCAAAAAAAGTCATCGATGAAGTGGATCTGGTTTTACTAGATGTGAAGCATTCAGACCCTAAGCAATATGAATTTATTACCGGTGCCAAGTTGCAACCTACATTAGATTTTTTGAACTATCTGGGTGAATTGGGTAAGCCTGTCTGGATTCGATATGTGTTGGTACCCGGTCTAACAGATCAACCTGAAGCCATAGAAGCCTTGGCACTGCATCTCAGTCAATACAACAACATTGAGAAAATAGAAATACTACCTTTTCATAAGATGGGCGAATACAAGTGGGCCCAACTAGGTGAAACCTATCGGCTCAAAGACTTTGACGAGCCCACCAAAATACAGATGATTGAGGCTATGGCTATTTTAAAGAAACATAACTTAAATGTAGTCACGACTTAATATAAAAGGTCTTTACACACAGAAGCATTTGGTTTACAATTAGGTAGTAAGTCTAGAATGAGTAACCATGTAATTTTATACATATACTCACAACTAATATGGAGGTGCTTGAAATGGCATATTTAATTAATGATGATTGTATCTCATGTGGCGCTTGTGAATCTGAGTGTCCAGTAAACTGCATTACTGAAGGCGAAGGTATTTATATCATCGATCCTAACGAATGTATCGATTGTGGTGCTTGTGCAGATGTTTGTCCAGTAGATTCACCAAAACCACAATAGTCACACGGTTTTCTAATCAAAAACTGCAAAAAGAACAAGTTGATTGTCAGTCAACTTGTTCTTTTTTTATTTAGTGGGAAAAATTAGTTCATATTATACTACTTTAAAAGTTATACTACTTTAAAAGCTTCTTTACTTGTTTTTTCAGTGATTCGATAAATCTGTCCACCGAGACCCCTAAGCTTATCTTCAAAATGTTCATAGCCTCGATCAATGTAATGGATGTTATTAATCAATGTTTCTCCCTTAGCCGCAAGACCTGCCAATACCAACGCGGCACCTGCTCTAAGATCCGGTGCACTCACTTCGGCACCCGTCAACTCACCGCCACCACTTACGATGGCAGTATTTCCCTCTACCTTAATTGATGCCCCCATTCTGGACAAGTCACTGGTATAGGTAAATCTGTTTTCAAATATGCTTTCTGTCATAATACTTGTTCCCTCAGCCACCGATAACAAGGCTGTAAACTGAGGTTGCATATCTGTAGGAAAGCCGGGATATGGTAAGGTCTTAACCTGTATATTTTTCAAATCATCTTTTTTATAAACACGTATAGCGTCATCAAATTCTTCAACGCCGACGCCCATTTCATGCAACTTAGCTACAACCGCTTCCATATGCTTCGGAATTAGATTGGTGACCGTGACATCACCTCCTGTTATGGCACTTGCAACCATATACGTCCCTGCTTCAATCTGGTCCGGTATAATCATATACTCTGTTCCATGCATTTTTCTAACGCCGGCAATTTTAATCACATCTGTACCGGCACCTTTGATGTTAGCGCCCATACTGTTTAAAAAGTTAGCAACATCAACGATATGTGGCTCTTTTGCAGGGTTTTCAATATGTGTCACCCCTTCTGCCATGACCGCTGCCATCATGATATTGATGGTAGCACCCACACTGGCCATATCCAAATAAATGGTAACACCAACAAGACTATGGGCTTTCACCTTAATCATACCGTGTTCAATATCCACAACTGCACCAAGGGCTTCAAAACCTTTGATATGTTGATCAATCGGACGGCTACCAATGTTACAACCGCCAGGCAATGCTACCTCTGACTTATTATATGCCCCAAGAAGGGCACCCAATAGATAATAGGAAGCTCTAATCTTTTTAATATGTTCGTAATCCACAGTAAGTTTTTTGATATGTCGGCAATCCATGATGACTGTATGATTATTATCTTCAAACTTAATCTTAACCCCAAGATCTTCCATAGCTTCAAGCAGTACAGTGATGTCATTCACACAAGGCACATTTTCTATCCTACATATATCACGAGATAATAATGCTGCAGGTAATATGCCAAGAGCGGCATTTTTGGCACCACTTACAGCGACTTCACCACTTAGTGGCTTACCGCCTTTTATTAGAAATTGATTCATAATACACCTCTTATCTATGGCTAACAAGTAAAACTACACGTTAACCATCTATTAACGCTCTCAAATATTTCATTTATAATCCTATATAGTATAACATAGCTTATTTCATTTGTAAAAATAAACGTTAAAAATGCCTATATTTCAAGGGTTTTTACCCGTTTTGCTTTAAATTGTTCAGAATATGAACCTATGAGATTTGATCAAAGCTCTTATAAATTGGCTTGAGTCTTTTGTAGATTTTTTTATAAATTCGATGATAGATCTTTTCATATAGGTCAACTTGATCTTTTTGAGGCAAAAATTCATCTTTATTATGGACCATATGTAAAATTGCTTCCTCATAATCTGCGTATATATCCAATCCAACAAACCCGGCTATAGCCGCACCTAGAGCAGAAGTCTCGAAGGTTTGAACTCTGTTGACCGGTAGATTAAAGATGTTGGCTGTAATCTGACAAATAACATCGCTTTGTGAGCCACCACCTGAAATCATAATCTTTCTAACTTTGATTTTTGACTTCTTCTCAATGCGCTGCATACCTTCATATAACGCAAAACCAATACCTTCAATGATGGCACGATAGATATGTAAACGGGTATGGCCATCAGCAAATCCCAAGATTGCACCTTTTGCATCATGCATCTTAACACCGGCACCCCAATAAGGCTGTAAAATCAACCCGTCTGAACCAGGCGGAATCGTTAATAAAGCCTTTTCCAATAAGGATTCCGGCGAGACCCCAAGCACCTTGGCCAGCTTCACTTCTTTGGCAGCAAATTCCTTCTTAAACCAAGAAATCATCCAATAGCCTCTATAAATCTGTATCTCAGGATTATAGTAGCCGGGTATAATCGCTTGAAAAGGCGGTATAAAGTTAAGTGCCTCATAATACTTTCTCGTCGTGGTTTGGACACTTGCTTGAGAGCCTAAGGAAATGGATATACATTCATTATCGATACAACCTACACCAAGGGTTTCACATCCTTTATCTGAACCTGCTGCGATGACCCTAAGCTTTGGAGGTAGACCGGTTTCCTTAGCAGCCTTATTTGTTAATCTGCCTATGATCTCTGATGACTGAACCAAATCACACAATTTATCGTCTTCAATATGAAAAATATCATGCTTAAGGCTGTTTTTTTTCTCCCATCGGAAGTGTTTGTAACTAAATGGAATGTGCCCTATCTGACTTGCAACTGAATCCAAAAAAAGACCTGTCAATTTGTGGTTTAAGTAGGCAGATAATTGCAGATACTTATACGTTTTCTTCCATATTAAGGGTTCATGATCCTGAATCCAGTGAGCCTTACAGCTGCGACTCAAGATATCCACCGTAGGTTTCATACCTATAGCAGAAAAAAGTAAACGATGATGGATGGCCATTTTTCTAGGTTCGTCAATCATACGTTGATCTGCCCATATAATGGCAGGTCTTAAAGCCACACCCTGGTCATCCACACAAATGGCCATATCCCGTTGCGTGGTTATGGTTATTGCCTTAACTGTGTTCAAAAATATCGGATGTACTTTTATGAGTTCTTGTGTCGCTATGCAAAGACTATCATAATAAATCTGTGGATTTTGCTCAGCATACCCCGGCTTATGGGCATAATATGGTTCAAACTCAACCTGTTTGGAAGCTATCGTTTTACCGGTTTGGTCAAAGACCACTGCTTTTAGACTTTGTGTACCACAATCTATGGCGAGTACATACATATCAAAAACCACCTCTTAGGCACTCATTTATTGTATCTAATTTATAGTATAGAATTCCGAGTTAAAATAATTGCGTTTATGGCCTATATATTTCATTGGTATAAGCATTGATAAAATAGGTTTGCCCTGTGCTGAGTTTAATTCTATAATAGGGTTCAATTTCCATCCATATAACGTTTTCAAGTGCACTTTTTCCCATCGCATACCCAAGGTCCAAATCTGTAATAGTTAGCGTAGTGTCTTCAAATGCTCTAATATAGCTCATAAACTTGTATAATGCCTCATCCGCAGGAAAAAGCTCAAAGGGATTACTTACAAAACCTTGAGGTACATATCTAATAGCTCTTGCTTCTGTGACACCTTCCTCTTCAATACGTACAATTGTCTCATTAGAAAAAATAAGCTCGCCTAAAAACCGTTCGTTATAATAATAGATGGAAAAATCATCCCCATCTCGTTGATCCGTTAGCTCATACTTCCCTTTACCTAAGGTCATCGCTTTAACAAAATCATGGGCTGTCTTTGATTTTTCATGACCTAATAAGTTTTTGGTTATAAAAGTGGGTTCACTACTTCCATAAAAGACCCTACCTTTCTCATTGACTTGATCAAAGGTAAGGCGCTCCTTTGACGTCTCATGGGTATGGGCATTGGCTGATATTGTAAAGCGTGCTTCTTCATTCTGAAAAAACGCTTCTACCAACTCTTTCTCCATATCCGTCGGCATAGACACTCTTAACTTGCTTTTAGGATAAAAATCCGGTAAATGATCCAACAAATATATATCATTCTTCTCAAGAATACTCTCAAGCTGAAGGATGCGTTCATTAGAAAGTGTATATCTGGTTACTTCTCTTTGATGTAAAAACAAAAATAAGCCCATATTTATTATCAGAAAAATGATGATGAAGCCGTTTAACATTTTTTGCATATTCATAGAAACACCTCTATTCCACAGGATAAAAGTGAGGGATACCGTCATAGTAAACGACCCAATGAAGTGACATTTCCATCTTATCCTTGTGCCAACTGTAACCAAGATACATTTCTTCAATCTCTACATCCAAGGTACCCGCTTCAACAATGACTTGATCCAATACAGCCTCATACTTGGCTTGTAAGGTCTTGTTCTGAGGGTTCATATCATCTATTTGCCTTAATATTCTTCGGTACTTAATGACTTTATCACCACTGACGGTCACTTCCATTGCA
Source organism: Firmicutes bacterium HGW-Firmicutes-2 (assembly GCA_002841495.1). Taxonomy (GTDB): domain Bacteria; phylum Bacillota; class Clostridia; order Lachnospirales; family Vallitaleaceae; genus Petrocella. The sequence continues at coordinate 54,009 of PGZV01000009.1, forward strand.
TGTGACATGCCGTACTTTTGTTTGACTTCTTCCGTCAAAACAAAAGGATAATCATTAAAGCCAACGTCGTAATAGAAAACCGTTCTCTGTGCTTCCTGAACATAAGTCTTCAAAAAATACTCTGTAGGCATTCTTTGGCTGTCTTGTTCAATAAATTGATTAGCTACTGTTAGCGCAAGGGTGAGACTTGTAGTAGCGGTATTTTCCTTAACAATACGATTATATTCTAATAACCCATCTATGTTATACCGAACCACCACATTCCCGTCCACATAGCGCACTTCATTTTCTAGTGGAATAGCTTTCATAATATCCGGGTTGTCAAAATAGAGACTTACATACCCATCAAGTTCCGGGATATTCACAACACCACTGGATATAAAAGGAATCCTCATAAAAACCGGATCATGGTAACGGTTATCTTCTGAAGGCAAAGGTAGTAGAATATGTTTACTATAATAAGGTATATTATTTTTAAGTGTGGAAATAAAAGATGTCTTACTACCACTAGCGATTACGTTAGACAGCTGATAAACCAATGAATCATTGGGAATGACAATCTCAGATTTTGGTACTTGATAGTGATGATATAGACCGGTTACATGGTCTTCTAAGAAAATATTAAGCCAGATTTCATTTCGAAAGGCCGGCATAATTAAAATGGTCTCGACTGATTCAATACCGTTAACAGCATTCAAAGGAATGCCCAAGTTTCTTGAAAAACTAACATAATCAATAGGAAAATCCAAATGAATACTGGTATGTTGGTTGCCCCAAAGCAACTCTAAGTTCTCAACCACACCCATATAATAGTCTTTACTAAGACCCATTGTCAAAATTTTTATGGACTCGTTTCTAAGAGTTTCATAGTAAGTGACACCTTTTTTCACAACTGTATACTCAAGATTGGGCTGACCTAAATATACACCTAACTGCTTAGGTGTTATTAAATTGCCGGCATCTCTCATGGACTCAAGGTTTTCTAATGTAGAAGATGAGAAAACGCGATAAAAAAGGTTAGGGTCTGATTGATCGTCAAACCATAACCTACTTGTCTGATAAACACTTGTGACAATTAGTGTTATTAATACTACAATTTTAATGATACCTATGGCTGCTTTCATTATTATAACCTCGAAAGACTCCTGTTCGTGCCTTTATTAAAACTCTATATTGCTCTTCAATCTTAACCAATCATACATGGACTCAACAGAGGTATTCACCTGCTTTTCTTCGCTTACAAATCTTATCTCGATATTTTCAAGCTTCAACTTTGTTTCCATGGCTTTTGTCGTAATCTCAAAAATTCTTCGTGTAACACCCGTATTGTCTTTTACTGCAATCACAAGATATTGGGTACGACTAGGCGCGTAATTAATGGTTTCACTAAACATACCGGACGCACCTAACGTCTTTATTGCATGACTTTGAATCACCTTTTGCTGATTGCTATTTACGGTATAGACCATTAGGCCTACAACTGAACCCGCTTGACCTTGACCGACAATACTTTTATCACTGGCAAAAGTAGAAAAAACTTGCCTACTGAAGCCATTGCTTATTTTTAAAGTGCCTACTGTACTCAACTCTTGTGATGTCATACCAGAGTCTAATTTATTGTTTGCATACTCAATATTTTGTTCCGTTAGATTAAATGTATTCAGATATGTATTAAATACTGCTTTATCGGCTTCTATGGGTTCAGCATAGGCCACAAAGGTACTTAATGCCATCAATACGGTAAAAAGGATACAGCTTTTAATCACTTGCTTAAGCATATGCTTCACCACCTTCTTCAAGATTTATATCTAGAGGATGAACGTAACCATCCATACTAAGATTATATCGGCTCAACATTACACAATGATTACAAATCCATAACGTTTGGCTAACAGTTAAACTATCGTTGCTAAAAGCTACCTTAATTCATTTTTATGAAATGAGAATGGACTAAGACTGTTTTTTAAGGAAGTAGAGCTCAAAAGTGGTGCCAACGCCTACCTCAGAATCGACCAGTATCTTACCGCCATGATATTCCATAATCTCTTTGGCAATGGCTAGGCCAAGTCCTGTACCACCCATTTCTCTAGATCTGGCTTTATCCACTCTATAAAATCTTTCAAAAATCCTCTTAAGATCATCCTTGCTTATACCCATACCATTATCTGCCACTGAGACTTTGATATATTTATTTTGTTCTTCCACATCAATCTCAATAATCGCACCTTCCGGGCTATATTTTACCGCATTGGATATAATGTTTTTGATAACCTGCTCAATACGGTTCACATCACCAATGGTTCTAAAGGCTTGGTCCGGTTTATGGTAAATCAGACTCTGATTTTTCTTCTCAGAATGGATGCGATATTTATTGATGCTGTCCTCCAAGATATTTTCCAGATTGATATCGTTCATAGCGAACTTGATTTGTTTATTATCCAACTTGGATAATTCAAGAAGGTCTTGCACCAAAGTCGTCATTCTGTCACTTTCGTGATTAATAACGTCTAGGAATCTAACGGCAATTTCATGCTCTTCTAAAGCACCTTCAAGCAAGGTTTCCGTATAGCTTTTAATTGTCGTTAATGGCGTCCTAAGCTCATGTGATACATTGGCAACAAATTCCTTTTGCATCTCTTCCAACTTTTTATGTTCTGTGATATCTTGTATAACACAAATAAGACCAACAGCCTCATTATGTTGATCTAAGAACTTGGCAAAATAAACACTGTAGTATCTATAATCTACTATGACAACATGAAGAATGGTTTCTTCTTGTACCATGTTTTTTAATTCATTGTAGCTCACTTCCAAATAAGGGTGAAATACTTCTTGAAAACTGATTTGTTTATCTAATTTCAACATATCAATTGACGCCGGATTAGAGTGAATCATCACGCCGATTTTATCAAAAACCAGTATGCCGTCAGTCATATGTTTAAAAACGATTTCCAGCTTATTTTTCTCACTGGTAATCTCGTTTAGGGTCTCATTTAATGATTTTGCCATTCTATTAAAATTCTTTGTTAACTGGCCAATCTCGTCATTGGCGTAGACTTTAATAGGTTTATCCAATTGTCCTCTTGCCATATCCCTAGCTTTGACCGTCAATGCGGTAATCGGTTTGGTTAGAAAATCTGAGAAGATAAAGCCCAATACAATAGCAATCAAAATAGCCACCGCAGCAGCTGAGATAATAACCATAATGGTCTTTTCAATACTGTTGGTGACAGATGTTGTTTCTCCTAAGACATAGACCACATATACCACTCTGCCGTCGCTGCCCTTAATATTTTCCGCATAACCTATGTATTTTCTGTCGTCGCCAGGTAATTTTCGGTTCTTATCATACATCTCATAGGGTTGTCCATCTTCTATTGCTCCCATAACCTGGTGGGTGGGAAAGCTTAACCCTTTTTCAGCATCACTAAGGGGCAACACCACTGCAGAGGTTCGATCCAATAAGAAAACTCTTTTTCCTTTGTAGAGTGCTGCATATTTTTCGTAAACATCTGACAGCTTTAATTTGACATCTTCAATATCATCTATATTTACATCTTCAAAGGCTGTTGTCTTAATGGCCTCAACGGCTAATTGAATGCTTTCTTGAACCGATTCCATTTCATTGCTTCTGACTAAGAGCACAATCATCGTACCACTTACCATCATGACAATTACAACCATAAGTACATACATAAGTACCAAACGCCATCGTATGCTTATACTCATTGTTTTTCCAACTTTCACTAGACTTTGTGTCTAATCGTCCTTCTAGCCTTTAAAATAGTAGCCAATTCCTCTTTTTGTTAAAATGAATCCCGGTTTACTAGGATCGTCCTCAACTTTTTCTCTGAGTCTACGAATGGTAACATCCACCGTTCTTACATCTCCATAGTATTCATAGCCCCAAACTTTTTCAAGAAGTTGTTCCCTTGTAAAAATCTGATTCTTTTGAGTCGCTAGGAATTTAAGCAACTCATATTCTCTAACAGTTAAGTCGATGACGACTTCATCTTTACTCACTTCATACTTATCGACATTAATGGTCATATTACTCACATGAATAATCTGTGCGTTCTTTGTATGGTCATAATCCATAGACGTTCGTCGGATATTTGACTTAACTCTAGCAATCAACTCTCGTACACCAAAAGGCTTGGTTACATAATCATCAGCACCGAATTCTAATCCCAACACCTTATCAACTTCTTCAGCTCTAGCTGTTAACATGATAATGGGTACATTCGATTCTGCTCGAATGGCTTTACAAGCTTGCAAACCATCTATTTTTGGCATCATAATGTCCAGCAAAATCAAATCCGGCTGTTCTTTGTGGAACATACGTATGCCTTCCTCACCATCTGCTGCCGTTACAACCGCAAAACCTTCTCTTTCAAGGTTAAACTTGAGTATGTCGACAATTGCTTTTTCATCATCTACAACCAAAACTTTTGCCATATATTTACCTCTACATTTCCAGGACTGAAATTAGTCCAATACATTAGAATTTCAAATATTTCATTGGATCTTTTCTAACGCCGTTAACATGAATCTCAAAATGTAAATGAGGTCCTGTACTATTTCCTGTATTACCAACGGCTGCTATTCTTTCATATTTCCCTACATCTTGACCAACTTTAACGTATATAGCACTAGCATGGGCATACAAAGAAGTCATCCCATTACCGTGATCAATGACCACTCTATAGCCATAACCACCATCCCAGCCTGCTGCTATAACACGTCCACCATCAGCCGCCTTAATTTCCGTTCCTCTTGGTGCTGACAAGTCGATACCGGTGTGCATTCTGCCCCATCTAGGTCCGAACTTGGAGGTCAACTTATATTTTATCATAGGCACTTGGAAAGTACCAGTTGCATTTGTAATCGGTAGTGCTTTTGAACCTCTTAAAACTTTTTCTGTTGTTGGTTCGGATATAACCGTTTCTTCCAGAATAACTCTGTCAAATTCTTTACCATTTAGTTTCTTAATCAGGGCATGGACTTCAAGCACACCTTCAACACCAGGTTCAAGGACTTCGTCCGTACCAATATAAGCATTAGGATTATCCACATATATTTTGTACTTATCTATGATTTCCGTATAAACCACTTCCTCAACAGAGGAAACAAAGAGCTCCGGTTCAGGTACCATAACAATCAATTCTTCACCTATTTGTATCTTACTGGCTCTTTCTTCAAGACCGGCATTCAGGTCATAGAGCTCTCTCGTCGTCATACCATTGGACATGGCTATAACTGAAGGTGAATCGCCAGATTGAACCGTATAGGTTTTTACTTTTTCATTCTCTTTAGTGATCATGGTCGTAGCTGTTTCTACATCCACGATTTCATCGGCATTCACAAAAGCTTCTATAACAACAATCTGTTGTTCAAGGCTGATCTCTTTCACCACCGATTGAAAAACCTTTCCGCTTTCTTCACTCTCAGCAGTCGCACTCAAGGTAGCTGATGTTAAGAAGTTTCTATCAACGGTTAATTCCTTTTGTAATACTTTAATCTCCGGTTTCATGACCAATGTATTATGTGGATCTCTTTTCAACTCTACACTAACCGTGCTTTCATCTTCAAGATATACTTTTTGTGCACCTTCCAGAACGGCTTTTAAGGCTTCTTCACTATCAAGGGCAACTGTAAAGTCATCTCCTATCTTCATGACAAAACCTTTAACTTTATGATTTTCTATAGATGCATACATGGTATTTTCTAGAATTTGTAGAAGTTCTTTCTCATCTGTGAATATCATTTTCTCCCCATATTGCGGGTTATATTTTATAGTATGTGTGAGCTCCGGGTCATACCCCATACGTGCAATGAGATTCTTACTAGCTACTTCTACCATTGTTTGGCCAACCGATACACTCGGTACATAACCAACCACTTGATTGTTCAGCACCACTTCTACATAACTGACTTCTTCATGATCTGAAGCCATAGATGCATCTGTACCAATGGACATCACAAGACTTTGTGTGACGCCGACACCGGAAATGAGCATAATACTAACAAAGCCTATGGCTATGATCCTTTTAGGTTCTTTCAAGATGATGCCTATTGTAGCTTGTACATTTTTCCAATCAATTCTATTCCAAAAAATTGTCTTTTGATACCATTTTTTGCTTATATGCGTATATTTTTTGCTCATTCTTTTAAAGCTTAGTTTTTTACTTTTCAGCTTTTTTAATATAAACAGTTTAATATCTGATGCTTTTATTTTTTGGTTCTTAATATTCTTTTTGTTCTTTTTTTTCAAACTGCCGGTTCTAGATTTATCCATTGGGACCTCCTAGTCTCTTTACGAACTCTAATACATTCATACGCTTCAATATGACACAACAAACGATTTACGTAAATGCTGGGTTTAAGCTCAACACTTACGTAAACCGCTTTTTGCTGTGAGCAGTGCCATTTGGCACCGCCCTATATCTATGACTGATTCATGATTAATATTCCAAATAATTCATAGGATTTGCTGCTACACCATCAAATAGTATTTCAAAATGAACATGTGGTCCTGTGCTTCTGCCTGTACTGCCAACTTTTGCTATGGTCTCGTATTGAGCAACCTTTTGACCTACCTTGACTTCTATCTTACTATTGTGGCCATATCGTGTTCTAATACCGTTACCATGATCGATTTCTACTAAGTAACCATAATTGCCACGCCAACCTGCGACCGTAACCGTGCCACCATCAGAAGCTCTCACCGTTGTACCGGATGGCGCTGATAGATCAACACCTGAGTGGAAAGCGCCCCATCGTCTACCAAAAGTCGAGGTCACTTTAAAGCTTGTTAGCGGATATTTATAGCTGCCTGTTGCACCTTTTTTAGGTAGTGGCTTAGTACCTCTGGATATAACTTTGTCCTTCGCCTCATTTAAGATGGTTTGGTTCGTAATTTCACGGGCAATTTCTTTGCCGTTGACTTTTGATACAAGAGCTGTCAATTGTAACACACCATCATAACCGGCGTCAACCACACTATCTGAACCCTTAAATACATTAGGATTATCCACATAAGTAACACCTCTAATAATTGATTCTGTATAAACCACTTCTTCCTTGGTTGCTATGGACAATTCCGGTTCAGGAACCATAACCACCAGTTCATCACCGATTTTCATTTTCAAAGTATTTTGCTCTAACCCAGGGTTCAACTCATAGAGCTGAGCTAGAGGCATACTGTTACTGGCTGCAATCGTTGAAGGCGCATCACCTGGAGCAACTGTGTATAACTTTGCCTTTTCATTTTCCTTTGTGATCAAAGCCGTAGCTTCATCAACGGATAGAATCTCATCTTCAAATACATAAGCCTCAACAGCCATAACTGACTCAGCAAAATCCACTTCAACCGTTACCCCATCCTTGGTTACATCCTTAGGTGCTCCTTCAGTTGTCGCCGGTACTTCCTCTGTTGTAGATGTTGTAAAAGTCCTGGACTGGTCATCTTCCTTAACCATAACGACTTGGGGCTTGATAATCAAGCCGTTATGCTCATTTTTAGCCAAGCTAATATCCAATGCCATATCCGTATTCACATATATACTTTGAGCTTTAAGAAGCACTTTCTTAATGTCTTCTTCATTTTTGACCGCAACTGTAAAATCATCGCCGATTTTCATCACATAAGCCATGACTTTGTGTCTGTCCAAATTATCAATCACCTGACTTGCAATCAAAGTTGCCAGTTCTTCAGATGCTATGTAGTTTTCATCATCAGAGTAATAAGCTTCAAATGTCAATGCCGGCTCAATTTCAGGATTGTATCCTAAATCAGCAATGACCATTTCAAGCGCTTGATTGGTGGCTGCCTGACCTTCGTCCTTGTTTTTGACAACGCCAAGTTCAACCCCATTTATTGAGACACTGTAGCCACGCGCTACAAGTTGTTCTTCTACTGATTGATTGTTAGAATTTCGTGCTTGTGCTATCCCACTTTGCGCAACATCACTCGGTGCATACCTGATTACAGCGGAAAAAGTCAGCACTGCACCTAAAGTCAGTGCGATTTCTTTCTTATACCTAAGAAAGAAATTCTCTTTATATTTAAGAACCCCATTCATGGTTAGCCTCCATAGATTTGTAACATTTCTGTAATAACTTATTTCATAATATCATAGAACCTAGCCTTTGTAAAGAATTTCATAGGACTTAATAGACTCTAATCGGGACTTTACTAGGACTTTATTGTCTAATAATGCTAAAATTCTATATCATACTAACATAGTTATATGGCTAAATTATGACATTTTTGTAAATATGCCTATGAAACAATAATCTCCCCAAAAAAAGGGGAAGATGTCTCGGTTTAAGACAATCTTCCTTCTTTTTTAATATATTTATTTCATATTTATTTTAGATATGGTTAAGGTATCAAAACTATATAGTTGAAATTTCGCATACTATATATAGGTTATTTTACCAACATCAGATCAACAGGTACATAAGCTTCTAAGTTCTCACCCAGAATCGCTTTAAGAGCTGCTTCTACGCCTAGACTACCAATCATAGCCGGTTGCTGTGCCACGGTCGCTGCCAACTTACCTTCTTCTACCGCCTTCACCGCATCATCTGTAGCGTCAAACCCAACAATCAGAATATCTCTGCCCGAAGCTTCTACAGCTGTAAGGGCACCGAGCGCCATTTCATCGTTGTGAGCAAATACGGCATCGATTTCAGGTTGGGCCTGAAGAATGTTTTCCATAACAGATAATCCTTTAGTTCGATCAAAATCCGCCACTTGCTTTGCCACAACTTTAATATCTGTTGTACCTATTGCATCATTAAAGCCTTGACCTCGATCTCTTGCTGCACTGGTTCCGGCGATACCTTCAAGTTCCACGACATTGCCGCTGCCACCAAGTAATTCTAAAATATATTCACCTGCCATAACACCACCTGCTATATTATCGGATGCAATGTGTGTCACAACTTCACCGCCGTTGGCACCACGATCTAAGGTTATTACAGGTATACCACTTGTGTTTGCTAGGCCAATTGCACCTACAACAGCGTCTGAATCCGTTGGATTAATCAAAATCACACTAACCCCTTGAGTCAACAAATCTTCCATATTCGCTAATTCTTTGGCCGGATCGTTTTGTGAATCTAACACTATTAATTCAAGATTCATAGCTTCTGCCGCAGCTTCAGCACCTTCTTTTAATGTTACAAAGAAAGGATTGTTAAGAGTCGATACAATCAAGCCTACTTTTTCACCGTTTCCGGTCATGGCATCATTTACAGCTGCACCATCACCAGTAATGAGTTTAAGTGGTACCGGTACAAAAGCTTCTAGAGTCACACCTTTTAATAGATCTGAAGCCGCTTCTACACCTAGGCTACCGATCATAGCCGGTTGTTGTGCCACGGTCGCTGCCAGCTTACCTTCTTCTACTGCCTTCACCGCATCATCTGTAGCGTCAAACCCAACGATCAGAATATCTCTTCCCGAAGCTTCCACTGCCGTAAGGGCGCCGAGCGCCATTTCATCATTGTGAGCAAATACGGCATCGATTTCAGGTTGGGCCTGAAGAATGTTTTCCATAACAGATAATCCTTTTGTACGATCAAAGTCTGCCACTTGTTTTGCCACAACTTCAATGTCTGTTGTACCTATTGCTTCATTAAAGCCTTGACCTCGATCTCTTGCCGCACTGGTGCCTGCGATACCTTCAAGCTCTACTACATTGCCGCTGCCGCCAAGTAATTCTGCAATGTAATCACCGGCCATAACACCACCTGCAACGTTATCGGATGCAATATGAGTCACTACTTCACCACCATTGGCACCACGGTCTAGCGTTATAACCGGAATTTCTTTTTCATTGGCCATAGCGATTGCACCAACAACGGCATCTGAGTCCGTTGGGTTAATCAGAATAACGCTAACCCCTTGGGTCAAAAGGTCTTCCATATTCGCCAATTCTTTGGCTGGGTCGTTTTGCGAATCCAAAACCACCAATTCCATACCAAGCTCTGTTGCTTTTGCCTCAGCGCCTTCTTTTAGTGTTACAAAGAAAGGGTTGTTTAGGGTGGATACGATCAAGCCTAGTTTTTCACCACCACCACCTGTTGTTTCTTCTTTCTTGCCACATGCCGCCAATAATCCTACTACCATTACCATTGTTAATAATACTACCAATACCTTTTTCATTTTGTTTCCTCCCTATTATTTTTCTTTTCGATCTAACAACACAGCGATCAGTATGACCAAGCCTTTTGCAAGCTGTTGATAATAAGATGACACGTCCAACAGATTCAATGCATTGTTTAAGATCCCAATGATGAGTGCGCCTATTACTGTTCCTAATATAGATCCAACCCCACCAGCCAAAGAAGTACCGCCAAGTACAACAGCGGCTATAGCATCCAGCTCATAACCTGTACCTGCCGTCGGCTGTGCTGAGGAAAGTCTTGAAGTGATGATCATACCCGATATGGCTGCAAACAAACCACTTATACCATATGCGAATACCTTGACCTTTTTAATACTGACACCGGAAAGTTTAGTCGCTTCCTGGTTTCCACCTGTTGCATAAATATATCTACCCATACTCATATGCTTTAATATGTAATACGCCAAACCAAAAAGTACAATCATAATTAAAATGGGATTGGGTATACCAAAAGTATAACCGCCACCAATTTTGGCAAATAGAGCCGCACTGCCTTCAAAACCGGTTCCTATAGGCTTTCCGTCTGTGAAGACCAAAGTAGCGCCTCTAAAGATTGTCATTGTGGCCAGTGTTACAATAAAGGGTTGTAAATGCCAATGGGCAATGATGAAACCATTGGCCATCCCAATCAATAAGCCTATGGTCAAGGCGCCTACCACCGCTACCATAAAAGGTTGCCCTGAACCGATCAAATACGCTCCGATTGCACCTGAGAATGCAAAGGTCGATCCGACAGACAAGTCAATCCCACCGGTGAGGATTACAAAAGTCATCCCAGCAGCAATAATTGCATTTACGGAGGTTTGCCTAAGTACATTAAATATGTTGGACCCTGTAAGGAATCGATCACTTAATAATGATATAACAATGATGAAAAACAACAGTCCGAAGACCGATTGAAAGCGCCTTAAGTTTTCTTTATATTCTTGTTTCATGACTTGCCTCCTTCTAGTCCGACAGCATAACGCATGATGTTCTCTTGTGTCGCTTCTGTTCTGGTCAATTCACCTTGTATGGTCCCTTCATGCATGACAAGAATCCGGTCGCACATACCCAGGAGCTCCGGGATTTCAGAAGATATCATGATGATGCCCATTCCCCCTTTTTTAAATTGATTCATCAGGTCATATATTTCCTTCTTAGCACCTACGTCCACACCTCTTGTCGGTTCATCCAGAACCAGTACCTTCGGTCTTGTCATTAAGCTTTTGGCAATACTTACCTTTTGCTGGTTCCCACCGCTTAGGTTTTTGACCTTTTGTGCCTCCGTGGGCGTCTTGATCGATAACTGCCGGATAAAATCACGAATCAACCCTAGTTCTTCATTCTTTCTTATAACATGATGTCTTGTAATACGGTTCATGGCGGATAGGGATATGTTTTCCTTAACAGACATACTCAAAACCAGGCCATCTTTTTTACGGTCTTCGGATACATAAGTCAATCCAGCTTTGATAACAGCCGCTTCTGATTTGGGTAAAATCCTATTGCCCACCAGTTTCATGACGCCACGTTTAATCGGATATGTACCATATAGCGTTTTGGCTAATTCTGTACGACCGGCACCCATCAGGCCTGAAACACCCACTATCTCACCGGCATAAAGCTTGAAATCGATGTCATGAACATGGTCATTACCCAGACCTTCCACTTCAAGAAGCAGCTCGCCTTGATTGTCCATCATATATGGATACTGTTCTTCTAGTTTTCTACCAACCATCATTTCAATTAACGTATTTTCATCAATATCAAAGACCTGCTTCTCGGCTACAAAACGTCCGTCTCTTAAGATGGTGACATCATCACAGATTTCAAAGATTTCTTTCAACCTATGGGATATGTAAACAATGCTTTTCCCTTGATCTATAAGGGTTCGAATGACCGTAAAAAGGCTTTCTGTTTCCTTATCCGTGAGTGCATCTGTGGGCTCATCCATGATAATCAATTTGGCATCCAGAGATAGAGCCTTGGCTATTTCCACCATCTGCTTCCTACCAATTGACAACTTCTTCATAGATTTGTTAGGATCTTCTTCAATATTAAGGCTTTCAAGTAAATCCTTAGCATCGGCCACCATTTTCTTACGATCAATAGCACCAAGCCTTTTTTTGGGTTCTCTTCCAAGAAAAATATTTTCAGCAATACTCAGCTCATCCACCAGATTTAATTCCTGATGTATGATAGCTATGCCGACATCTTGTGAGTCCTTAACATTTTTGAAGTTTACAGGTTGGCCCATATAAGACACATCACCTTCGCTCCGTTCATAGACACCGGACAGTATCTTCATGAGCGTCGATTTACCGGCACCGTTTTCTCCAAGGAGTGCCATGACTCTTCCTTCATAGACATTTAAATGAACACCATCTAAGGCTTTAACGCCTGGGAAAGTCTTACTGATATTTTCCATTTTTAGTATAGGATTATTCATTTTAGCTCCTTTAAAAAAATACGCCGGATCTTAAGATTATATTCGCGTAGGGACTGCACTCCCCAGTTCGAATGATGGCCTTTGCTTTCTTTGTTTGTTTCTTAAACGCTTCATGACTTACATAAGTAATAGGTATGTCTTGTATAAGCGACTTAATCTCCAATTCGATGACCGGGTTGATGGTTTGAATCTCTTTAGCTAGGGTCACGCTTTCACAAACAAATTCACTCATTAAGGTTTCTAATGTTTCCATAAAATTCGGTGTTCCTGCTTTAAGCGCTAAGTCGATTCTTCTGACACCTTCCGGAATCGGAAGTCCGGCATCACCAATTACAATCTCGTCCATATGCCCCATTTTTGCAATCACTTCAACAATATCTGCGTTTAACATAATACCTTTCTTCATCTAAGACCTCCTAAATAGTCTTCTACCTCTTTTAAGGTGGGCAGTGAGGACTGAGCCCCTAACTTGGTCACCGTTAAGGCACCAATGATGACCGCCCTTTTCATGGCTTCTTTTACATCTTCACCCATAGCCATTCCGTAAAGTAAGCCACCTATGAAGCTATCGCCTGCCGCTGTTGTATCAATGGCTTTTACCTTATGCCCTTTTACATAATGTAGATGACCTGTGGCATCCACATAGCAGGCTCCATTTTCACCTAGAGTAATGATAATCTCCTTAACCCCAGATTTAAAAAGAATGTCTGCGCCTTCTTTAATATGGGTATCTGAATCCGGATGTATGCCTGTTAAGGTTTCAAACTCCGTTTCATTGGGCACCAACAAATCGGTCAAACCAATTAATTGCTTTGATAAAGTTCTCGCCGGTGCCGGGTTTAATATGGTGTAGACATTTTTTTCTTTTGCCATGGCAAAAGCTGTCTCAATAGTTTCTATAGGTGTCTCCAGTTGTGCCAAGAGATAGTCACATCCTTCAAACATTGCCGGTGTCAGATCTTCCTTGCCAAGTGCAAAGTTCGCGCCCGGAATAACGACAATAGAATTATCACCACTATCGTTCACCATAATCAAAGCAACCCCTGTAGGTGGTCCTTGAACCGCTTGGGTCAAATATGCCTCAACACCGTTTACAGATAGGTTTTTCATCAGGACTTCACCAAACCCATCCATACCCACACGTCCTAACATAGCTACCTGACCACCGAGTTTACCAATTGCCACCGCTTGATTGGCGCCTTTTCCACCTGGAATCTGTTCCAAACCTTCTCCAAGTAAGGTCTCGCCAACTTTTGGGGTCATGCTCACTCTGGTCACCAGATCCATATTCAAACTGCCAAGTACTAATATTTTTTTCATCTGCTTCACCTCTCTAGGGTAAACGTTTAACCCACTAAATTTTTACTGCGTACTTCCTCGTATCATCAACTTGGTTTCAAGTACCCATTCTTTCCTTACCCCGTCTTTATTTTTAATGCACGCTATCATCATCTCCGCTGCTTTGTAGCCCATAGTATAAGATGGTTGTCTCACAGTCGTAAGTCCCGGAGATACAATCTCGGCCATATAAATATCGTCAAATCCTATAATACCTATATCTTCCGGTATTCTCATATTTTTTTCATGTAAAGCTTTATAAGCCCCAAGGGCAATTAAGTCATTGCCACAAAAAAGGCTGTCAAAATCCACACTTTCTTCAATGAGCCTTATTGTATGATCATAACCCATGGTGCTGGTGTAGTTGCCTTCAATAAGATGCTCTTCTACAGGCAGGACGCCTTTTTCTTCATGTGCCCTTAAGAAACCGGCATAGCGGTCCTTAGCTGTCTTAGAGGATAAAGGCCCTGAGATATGGTAAATCTTACGATACCCTTTGTCAATTAAGTAGCATACCGCTTCAAAAGCACCTTTTTCATTATCTACTGTAATCTTACCCTCAAGTCTAAGGCCTTCTATCTCCCTGTCCACAGACACCACTGGGGTATTCAACCTTAAAAAAGCAGGACTCATGGTCGTACGGCGACTGGAGGCTGTAAAGATAATACCATCCACCATTTTTTCCTGTAACATCTCCAGATAGCTTTCTTCTTTTTGAAGGTCATTATCCGAATTGCAGAGTATCAGCGTATAGCCCATCTCATTAGCACCATCTTCCACACCTCGCGCTAACTCAGGGAAAAACGGATTGGTAATATCCGGTATCATAAGACCCAAAGTTTTGGTTCTCTTGGTTACCATGGAACTGGCAATACGATTAGGTATATAGCCTTGTTCCTTTATCACTTCGAGTACGCGGTCTCTTGTCTGATGGGTGATTTTTTGATCTTTATGGTTGATCACCTTTGATACCGTCGCTATAGATACGCCTGCTAATTCTGCAATTTGTTTAATTGTCACCTTCATATGCTGTCCTTCCTATCTGAGTAAACGTTTAACTAAGTATAATTATACAACTATTTTAGGTGATGTCAACCTTTTTATGTAATTATCACCAATGATCAAAAGGCACAACCAGTTAAGCCTATACTGATTGCACCTTTTGCTCTATTTAAGGGGGGGAACCTTTAGATTAATTGTCTTTCTAATATGAGCACTTCACCATTTTTGAAGTTTTTAATTTGATCATCCCTGTTCATGGTTTTTTTCTCAATTAACAATGTCGGTGAATGAAGGACCACATCCCATTCTCCTTCCAAATTCAGGAAGATGTTCAAAGGACATGCGTCAATGACATCACCTTCCATGTTGGCAATAAAAAATATCTGACTGTTTTCATTTGGCGACGTACGCCAACCGTAGTAAAGGGTATTGCATAGTTTTAGATCTCCTTTATCACCCCATTCACCGGTTTCTTTAGCACCGTTAATGAAGAGTTTTCTGGCAAAATAGTCTTTTCTGACATGATTAGATGGGTTATGCATCAACCATGGATGTTGAATTCTAAATTGCCGAAGATTAAAGTTGAATCTGGTATGAGCCGAATCAAGGCCATCTTCATAACGATGAACCTTACAAGCCATAATAGCATCTTTCATAAAGACATCTGCTAGCTTTCTAAGATCCACACTACCTGATGCTTCATAAAAAAGGACATCTGCAGGTATAAGTTGACATAACATAGGATCTTTTGACCAGACTTCAACATCATAAGCATTTTGAGCTTTACTATGCTCAAGTAGAATCTGCAACTGAAATTCTTTTAAATCACTTAAATATTTAAGTTTATGGATTTGCATGTTTAATGAGATCATCTTTTTCTCGTTTGTCGAATGTTCCAAATACTGTATTTCATTCAACACACTAGAAAGTTCTTTATTTAATAAACTTAGTTTTTTCTCAAACAACTCTTTTGCGCTTACCATTCTTTGTTTAGTATCTTTAACATCACTATTCATTCGATCCATCAACTTATTTGTATAATTTATTTCTTCTTTGGTTTTTGGCTCCAATAAGCATTTTAGCTGATTTTTAATCGCCTCAACATTTTCATAACACCCCTCTTCAACCGGATCCTCAAAAAGTACTCGAACTGAAAGGGCATCTGTTTTCACTTTTAACTTCAAGCTATATAAATACTGGAGCACTTTATAAAGAGTATTATAGTCAATAAAACCATATCTTTTCAAATCCTTAAAATTGTCATCTCGCATAAAAGTCGCTTCATCTACATACCATTCGAAGAATTTTGCCCCTTCTGAAGCAAGTATTTCCACACTATAAGTCTCATCAATATTGCGTAAAAACATCCAAGGTGTATGTACCAGTGCATTAAGCAAGAACATAGGGTGCCCCGGTAAAAACCCGAGCATCAAGGCAGAAAGACCCTCATGGTCTAAAGCATGATGGACTACCTGCTTTTTTGTATCTCCAAGATATTGGTTATAGTAGTTCGAGAAAGCATCTCCTGATTTATACTGTGATGACGAAAGAGAGGGTACCATCTTATAAAAATATCTTGCATTGTCATGATTGGACTGACCGGTAATCCAGTGTTCACCATATCGGAACACCTCGACAAAACGGTCCCATTTATCCATAAACCACTTATATTTACCATGTACATTATGAGCAAAAATAATAGGACTCCATTGTTTAGGTATAACATCATGAGGCAGGGTCATCTCAATGGTATGGTCCAGATATTTAGAGTTATATAGCCAATTCATATCATCCGGCCAAGGCCTTCCATCCTCAAGATTAATATCCGGATGCCTAATCAAGCCATTAATATTCTGCTCTATGCTTACCAATTCTTTAAGGAATATATCATCCTGTATGCGAAAACCGGTGCGATCGTCTCTGGATTTAATGAAGTCTTGTGCCCCATCAATCCGAATACAGTCAAACCCATAATCCACTTTTCTTCGCAGCATCTCCAATAACATGGCCCGTACATAAGGACTGGAAAAATCAATATCTCGGCCATACATATTGGGACCGGTCAGAAAACTGCTGTGAATGTATTTAGGTTCATAATTATCTTGTGGCACTTCATCAAAAGTTTCCAAAAGATAAGCGCCTTGAAAATCACAGTGGCCTAAAACAGAATCAATACAAATCTGTATTGGCCGTCCCGGCATGTTGTGCAGGGTTTCAATGAAAGTTAATAATTCATTAGGTCTTAAGGTACCTAGAAGTGAAGGACTCACTGCTACGGAGCCATAAACGGGTGTATCATATCCCCAGTTAGATATATCCGGCTTTTTGAGCTGCACCCGCAGGCTGTATTCATCTCTGTCTATGATCTTAAAAAACTCTCCTGTTTCTCCTTTAATACTTTCTCTTTCTGATGTTGGTACTTCCGGCATAAGCTCAATGGTATCAAAACCAATATAGTTAAGATCTTGGGTACTCAGTTGTCCATACACATCCTCTTCACCCTGATCTATGTTCATCTGAATCTTTTTGCCAATGGTCTGAAAACGATTTGTCAACATTTCTAGAGTGCCTTCTTCTGTTGCTGTTTCTGTATGGATTTCCAAACAGGAACCGATAGGATTAGCTTGATAAGAGCCATCCGGATAAACGTCCAGGTAGTTTTGAGCAAAGTATGCCCTATCTTTTCTGTCTTCAAACATTGCCATCATATCAAACAATTCTGAAGGACCATAAATGCCAAAAGGCACTGAAGAACATAAAGGATCTCGGATATATTTTCTCCGGCCATCCATATCAACATTCAACCAGTATAAATCACCAAGTTGATCCTTATTACCCAGTGTCAAACCTTCTACCACACCCACGAAATAATCTTCAACCACCATCAACGGCAGACGCACAACATCCATGGTTACTTCTTCATAACTTAAAGCCTTTTCAATTTGTCTGACTTTAGGTTGGAGAATCTCAAGATAAAGCGATGAAGCAAACCGGCTGATATAACCGTTTTGAATACCAGGCACCCAAAATCCCAGTAAGGTCTCATTCGAATTCAACTTATGAACACCCATATATGCTTTTGTTATTTGTTTAATGGCTTCATAATGGTCAAGCTCATCAAAGACTTGTTGAATCTTCTGTATGCATTCGGTTGTAAGTTTTTCATTTAGGTATAAATTTTTATAAGATGCCACCCTTTACCTCCTCATGATTTGACCCTATCGCCATCAATAACACCATCATTTTCTTATTATCAGGGTGCAGTTATCTGCACCCTGACTTCCTTATTTCAATTCTTCTATTTTCATAGCTAACTGATCCACAAATCCTTCTTTAGTGATATTACCACTGGCAAAGGATTCATAGATCGGACCGATGGTACCCATACCAAAGCCATCAGGCATATCATTTTGAAGCCATGTGTAAGCGCCATTTTCTTTCGTTAACCATTTGGCCACATCTGCTGATAAAGGTGCATCCGGCGTTATGGTCACATTTGTAAATGCAGGAATCATTTTGGCTTCCTTAACCATATAATTATGACCTTCTTCAGAAGTTGCCAAGAAGTTCAGGAACGCTTTTGCTTCATCAAGGTGCTTACTATCCTTATTGAGTACATAGTAAGATGGCGCTCCAATAAAGATGGCATTATGCTCACCTGCAACGGATGCATGTGGCACGTAGCCCATGTCAAAATCAACACCGTTCTCAGCTAACCATGGATCTATCCAATTACCTTGGTGAATAAAGGCTGTTTTCTCAGTTGCAAATGCTCCTACTTGTGCATCATAGTTTCCGGTAAGAAGAATACGTCTATCCGCATAGTCAAACAATAGTTCTACCCAATCCGCATATTGTTCCAGACGTTCCAGATCCGCTTCACCATTAAGCAGTTTATCTAGTACTGTACGATCTCCATATTCAAGACCGGCTGACAGATAGCCGTTAAAGTTATGAAGGCCTGTCACCCAACGCAGTTCAGGTCCTACTGCCATTGATACAACACTATCTAGTCCAAGACTGTCTTTTTGACCATCTATTTTTTCAAACGCTTCCTTAAAGGCTTCTTGGGAAGTCAATGTTGTCGGATCAACACCTGCTTGTTCAAGAATCGCTTTATTGTAGCCCATACCCCAAGCTTCCACCGCAACCGGGAATCCATACACTTGACCGTCCGCTTCGAATTCAAGCGCTGTTAAATCAATCCAGGCATCTCCGTTAAAAGGTGCCATTTTACTGTTCCATGTGTTATAACCACCCAAACCTTCAATAATGAAAATATCCGGTTGTCGATCTGATTGAAACTCAGCCTTAAGATTTTCTTGATAGGGTGCATCACCACCCGAAGTTTTGACGACAACCTTCGTTCCGGTTAATGCTTCATAGGTGTCAGCAAAAGCCATTAACTGTTCGCCAATCTCAACTTTGTTTTGATACATGATGATTTCTACATTTTCACTCACTTTTCCACTTTCATTTTCCGTTACTTCGGATCCTTGTGCACTTGTTTCATTTGTTGAATTTTTTTCTTGGCTTGTACCGCAGCCCGCCAGGAATGTAAGAACCAATACCAATGTCAATAGTTGTTGTAATCGTTTTTTCATAAAATCCTCCCAAATCTTTGATTGAACAATTATCATTGTTACTCTTTAATTATAGGAAGATGCGGCTGGTCTTTCTGTCATTTTTCTGATATAATGTTCACAAAACCGATATAAGCTTAAATACGTTATCCATCATAACAAGGGGCAATTATGAAAAAATCCATAAAAAAAGAACGACTTCGTAATCTTACAAGAGAATATACCCATCCTTCATACACTTTTGAAGTTAAATTATTAAATGAAATGAGATTAGGATTAATGGATCAGGCCATCCAGACAATGGATACCATTAATACCTTAGAAAGAGCAACCCTATCAAAAAATATAATACGCTCCAAACGCAACTCTTTGATTATCTGGTGTTCTCTTTTTACGAGAAGTGCTATTGAAGCCGGCGTTAATTATGAGGATGCTTTTGCCCTAAGCGACATCCTCATTAACGCTATTGACGATACACAAAACATTGAAAAACTCATGACTTACGAATACCATATGATCAACGAATTCATTGGCCTCATTCATGATTTTCATCAGGAGGCCTATCCTTACCCCATATCTAAAATCATCAAATACATTCATGCCCATGCCAATGAAAAGCTGACCGTTAACAAACTGGCGGATATTTTTCACCTACATCCGGATTATCTATCCAAATTATTCAAAAAAGAAGTTGGCATTAACCTGACAACATTCATTCAGAATAAAAAAACTGAACTGGCGAAAAATTTCTTGACTTACTCCCAGATGACCGTAACTGAAATCGCCACATTATTAGACTTTTCAAGTCATAACTATTTTTCAAGAGCTTTTAGGCGCGTTACTAACATGACCCCTCTTGAGTTTCGTAAATCAACCCTGTAATAGAACAAGCATTAATGATATCTATCATCGTTTTTCAAGAGGTAAATATACCCTTTTAGGTTCTACACAGTTGTAGGCAGGACGAATAATCTTACCATCGTTGGCTAATTCTTCAAGGATATGGGCACACCATCCACTGATTCTTGATACAGCAAAGAGTGGCGTATAAAGTTGTTGGGGTATGTCCAACATCCTGTAAACAAATCCCGAATAAAAGTCAACGTTGGCAGATATACCTTTGTAGATCTTACGATGCTTTCCGATAACCTCCGGTGCCACTTTTTCCACTAGATTGTAAAGTTCAAATTCTTTTTCCAATCCTTTTTCCTTAGCCAATTCTCTGACATACCCCTTAAAAATGATGGCTCTAGGATCAGATATGGAGTAAACCGCATGACCGATTCCATAGACCAATCCGGTTCTATCATAAGCCTGCTTATTTACCAACTTTTCTACATAGCTACTCACTTCATCCGGGTCTTCCCAGTTGTCTACATTGGCTTTGATCTCTTCAAACATTTCTACCACTTTAATATTAGCGCCACCATGTCTAAGTCCTTTTAGTGATCCCATAGCCGCAGCCACCACTGAATAGATATCTGTATAAGAAGATGACACGACGTGAGTCGTAAAAGTGGAGTTGTTACCGCCACCGTGTTCTGCATGAAGCACCAAAGCCAAGTCCAGAAGCTTGGCTTCCAGATCTGTGTGTTGGTTATCATGCCTTAACATGTATAAGATATTTTCCGCAATACTTAAGTCTTTTCTTGGGGAATGGATGACAAAGCTTTTCTTTTCATGATAATGGGCATAGGCCTGATAGCCATAAACGGCTAAAAGGGGAAAATTCGCGATTAACTGAATGCTCTGCCTAAACACATTTCGTTCACTTAAGTCATCGGCAAGATCATCAAAGCAAAAAAGAGTCAGCACACTTCTTGCAATGGTATTCATCAAGTCCTTACTTGGTGCCTTCATGATAATGTCTCGTACAAAGTCTTCCGGCAAATCATAGTTATTGGCAATCAGATCGCGAAAATCGCGAAGTTCAATAGCATCCGGAAGGTGTCCCACAAGGAGTAGAAAACAGGTTTCTTCAAAACCAAACCGTTCGTCCTTCAAAAAACCTTTCACCAGATCTTCTATATTAATACCTCTATAACTTAATCTTCCGGGTACCGGTACTGATTTACCATCGGAAATAATGTAAGAGTGCACCTCACCAATACGGGTCAGGCCGGCTAAAACACCTTTACCGTCAATATCTCTAAGACCGCGCTTCACTTCATAACGTGTGTACAGTTCCTTATTTACCTCATTCGCTCTTCCTGATTGGTTACTCCATTTTGTTATGAGTCCGTTTAGATTATTCTCCATGATATCCTCCTCTTCATACTTTCTCTAATCAACTCCGAAGTTTTAAGGTTAGTCCGTGGTCTCATTTGCCTTTTGTTTTGTAAGACTTACTGTATATGTATCTTGATCCCATAGTATATCTGCGCCAAGGACCTCACCAATGACTCTAAGGGGTACCATGGTTCTACCATTTACGATTACAGCCGGTACATCGCTGTTAATTAATTTACCACCTACCACAAGGTTAACCATTTTCATACCTTTGAAGTAGGTAGATCCCATTGGTTTTATATCTTCTTGAGCAGTTATGATCCCATCCATTTCAACAAGTACGGCATAATGGACCGGGTCCCATTCAACATTGGCACCAAGCGCTTCACTGACGACTCTAATCGGTACCATGGTTCGGCCGTTCAACAATATAGCCGGTACATCCCCTATCACATCCTCATCCTCCACCTTGATATGAATGATCTGGTAACCTTCGTAATAGGTACGATCATGCGTTGTTTCTTCATCTAAGACTTCAGCATCCGGATCAACGTCTTCCGATATGTCCTCTGATATTTCTTCAGATAGTTCCTCTGTTGTTTCATCCAGTATTTCTTCAGTTATTTCCTCAGGGATTTCTTCAATCGTCTGCGCCGGATAATAGGTACTTAGTCGGTATAGATCCCCTTCTTTTATCATGGCATAATCGCCGATATATCCAATAGGTATACCCGCACCCGATATAACAATGCCCTTTGATTTTATGCTGTGGGCTACGGCATAAGCACGATCATCAAAATCTCTTACATAACGATCATCGACATATAGCCTGTACTCCAAATAGCCGGTTCTTCGCCCCACCCTTTCTGCCAAAAGTGGTATAATCTTGACCTGAGCATATGTGCTACTATACAATGCCTGTGATGTTGGCAATTGACTTGTAATGGGTAGAGACTCCACGGTTATCATTGGTTTTAGTGTTGTGGCTGCAACAAAATCAGAAGCATAACCTGTCATCTGTACTGAGGATTTGGGTTGTCCCATGTCATAACCTATAAAAGTATCGATTTCCATGGCCAAAGCTTTAGCACGATCTCTAAAGCTTTTTGGCATGTTCGCATTGTCCCAAAAAAGTACCTCCCCTCTTGAATGCATGGTAATAAAATTTCTAAAATCATACCGCTGTATATAATCCATCAAGATAACGGTTTCCGGTTCACTTCCCGCCCTAGGACCGGCATAAAACGCACTGGATGGTTGACTGTTATAAAGACTACCTTCCTTATATATGTCCCATCGATCTACAAAAATACCTAATAACGGATTCAGGTATGGAGACGGAAAATTACGATTCAAATCCACACCAGACATACCTGCCTTAAAATTAGCATAATTATTACTTTTTATCTGATTCAAAACATTTCTTGCATTTTCTGTTCTTACAGCTGCAAGCCCACGCCTCGCCAATTCAAAGCCATCCGGATTCGTTACCGGTAAGAAATGAATGACCGAACGTCTAAGAACCTCTCTAAGGTTCATGCCTTGAATTTTCTCATCTTTTGTATATGCTTTGGCATAATCTTCGATCATCTTCAAAACCAATATCGGATTGATGTCTTCTCTTGCATGTAACCCTGCATCCACCATAAAATGCATACGCTCAACATATAGGACCTCCGGTTCCAAAGATGCTTCATTTTCTGTCATAATTATTGCAAAAATAGAGCGCTTATCAAAAGATTCTCCCAGATATTCATAACGTAGGATTTGTGGATAGGCTTGACTCAGCTTGATCGCAATATCATGAAGCTGATCATAGGTATAGGTGCTACCTTTATCCAATTCTAAGTATGTTCTATCCCTCATTCACTGTTAATAGATTCCAATAATCTTCCATATTTGGAAAAGCGCGTTCTGAGGCAATTTTATAAACCAAATCCAGATCGTAGACCACCTGTCTAAGCTCAATGTTAAAGCCAATATTGGTATCCATGATGGCATAAGCCGCTCGTGTATCATTTTTATGGTTACAAACACCAACAGCACCCGGATTAATTAAGCGATGGATATGGTATCTATGACTCAGTTGCTTATGTGTATGTCCAAATAAAACAACACCCTCTTCTGTATACTTGAGCTGACGGTCTAATTTTTCCGTTTTTTCAAAGGGATCCATACCATCATCCATATCAAGGGGCGAACCGTGAACACACAAGATATCGTAATGCTCAATATGAAGATGGCTTGTTTTCTTAAGGCCAATGAGGTGATCCATATCATCACCTTCTAATCGATGTGCCATATAGTCATAATAGGCCAGTAACATAATTTCTTTTTTAGTGGTCGGTAGGATATCAATCAAAGCATCATCCAGCCAAGCATCTGTGTTACCTTTAAGCCAGACCATAGGTTTTAGAGCCATCATTCTCTCATAAACCTCTTTAGGTTGGGGGCCTTTTGCCACCAAGTCGCCTAAAAAAATCACATTATTGATATTTTGTTGGTTCATATCTTGTACAATTGCTTCAAAAGCAACATCATTTCCATGAATATCCGATAAAATTGCTGTTCGCATAACGTCACCACCTTTATGCTATTATCTCACATCCTAACATAGGTGACAACATTATCAGAATTATACCTTACAAGAAAAGAAAAAGAACCTATAAAGTAACATAGTGATAAGTTCTCATTATGAAAGACAGCAAAAACACTGTTAATCAAGAAGAAATCATTATCCTATCTACTTTACGGGTTCAATACTATTATTGTTAATATTAATTAATCCTTTATACAACAACTTTGGTTCTATACACCATTTTTAACAAGATGGGTGTGATTAAGGTTGTCACCAAGACCACTATAATCACAGGCGCAAAGGCCTGCTCGGTAATCAGTCCCACAGACATACCTTTACTGGCTACAATCAGGGCCACTTCTCCCCTTGATACCATACCGACACCTATCCTCAGCGCGTCTTCTTTAGAATAGCCCATGATTCTGGCACCGATGCCACACCCGACCACTTTCGTCAATATGGCAATAGCCAATAACACCAGAGCAAAAATGAGTACACTGAAGTTCATAGTCTCAATAGCTGTTTTAATCCCGATACTGGCAAAGAAAATGGGAGAAAACAACATATAAGAGGTAATCTCAACTTTCTCATTAATGTAATCGTGGCTACCTAAATTGGCTATAATAATACCGGCCAAATAAGCACCTGTAATGTCTGCAATACCAAAGAACTCCTCTGCAATATAGGCAAACATTAAGCAGAGTATAAGTCCGTATATAGGTACCCGCCTTTTACGACCATACTTATCCGTCATATAGGCAAATATTCTGTTGAAGATGAAGCCACTTATAATGGCAAATACAAAGAATCCACCGATTCTAAAGAATATACCCATCATGCTTACACCGTCACTGGCAAAGCCCATGATGATGGTCAATATAATAATACCCAGTATATCATCAATGATGGCTGCACCTAAGATGGCTGTCCCTGCCGGTGATTTCAACTTACCCATTTCCCTAAGGGTCTCAACAGTGATGCTGACCGATGTCGCCGTTAGAACGACACCGATAAAGATGTTTCTAAGCATCTCAATTTTCGTTGCTTCTGCTAGAGTATCTGAGAATATACCTGCTGCTATGAATCCGCCTACCAAAGGGATAAGGACACCAAAAGCTGCAATCACAAAGGATGACTTACCTGTTCGCTTCAGCTCCTTAACGTCTGTTTCCATACCCGCTGTAAACATCAGCAATATAACGCCAAGTTCAGCCATTTTGGCAATAAAATCTGTTTCGTGTAGGATGTTGAGAAAAGTAGGTCCAAGAAGCAAACCGGCAAGTAATGCACCCACCACTTGGGGCATTTGTAAACGTCTTGTTAATAGACCAAATAATTTTGTGCTCAATAAAATAATGGCTAGATCAAGGAAAAAACCATAAGATAACATATGTAACCTCCTGAATAAATCTATCTATTCTTAACATGGAACTACTGAATGTCAGCAGGCATACATTTGTGATATGTCTGTTCCTTTGATCTCAAAGCACTCTACTTATTCCACGAAATCGTCCGAGGATAATTATATGCCTGTCTTTTTCAATAGTCAATATGTCCACAAAGTTTCATCGTTTTACATATATAATCCACAGTAAAACCTTATCTTATAGACACTTTGACTGCTTTTTTTCACCGATAATGGCCACTGGCCCTACGATCCACATGGTAGAAGACCACATCTCCTTCCATTAGACTGAGACCGGGTATG
>PGZV01000010.1 GCA_002841495.1 Firmicutes bacterium HGW-Firmicutes-2
ACGTTCGATTCTTCATCTTATCTCTATAAGCAAAAAGCCTCGCTCTTTGAGCAAGGCCTTTTACTTATGGAGGTGAGGGTTGGTTTTTCTTATCCCTGTCCTCTTGACGCTTTTATTAACCCCTTAATAAAACTATTAATCTTTGTAAGCTCCGAGATTGTTAAGTTGTCATTTAGTCTTTCCATTATCTCTTTTAACAATCTAATTCTCATCTTGCTGTCTCCCTTCATTCCGTTTCTATATCGATTTCTTGTTTTTAATTATAGCACGAACATATGTTCGTGTCATTATTTTTAAATATAAAATTTATAGAGCGTTTGGCTTCTGGTCAGAATGTTGTGGGTTCAAGTCATACTGCGTGTGCGCTAAAGAAAAAAGCTGCAAAACCTTTATTATATAAGGGTTTACAGCTTTTTGTGTTTTCATTTCTTTGTTGTTTTTCTGTTTTTTAACGTTTTCCGAACTCTTTTTTTATTATAAACCTGTTGAATCAGTTCCGTATGTTGCTTGTTCCACTGTGAATCCTTCATATATTAATTGATCAATCAGTCCGCTTCTAGAAAAAGAAGTATAATCCAAATAGTCTTGTGCGCTTTTTGCTGCTTGTTCCATCCAATCAGCTCCAGAATTATCAACACCATATACGGCATCTTCTTCATCGAAACCTTCGTACTTCAATTGCTCTATTAAACCGCTTCTAGAAAATGAAGTGTAGTTCAGATAGCTTATTGCGCTTCGTAAAGCGTTTTTTTGAGCTACTGTCTCGCTAGAAGTTTCTACAGTAGTAACTTGCGGTGTTTCTATTGCCGGCTCACTAACTGTTTCCGCTTCAATTAATTCTGTATCATTTGCTTCTGTTTCGGTAGTTTGGGTTATTTCTGTTAAATCTTTTTCAACATTTTCTGTTTGTTCCGAATCTACATTCTCTTCATTTGTTGTCTCTTCACTTGCCATAGGTTCTGTGCCGGTATCATCACCTTTGTCACCTAGATTGCCAAGCATACCTAATAAAATAAAAACCATTAAAACGATAAACCACGTTCTTTTGTAAATTGGTTGCTTATTTACAGCTCCACAGCTTGGACATGTTATCTTTCCCTTAGCAGATATTTCATGACCACATGACTTACATTTTCTTAAATTCTTATCCATGATATTTACCTCTCTCCTCATTGTATATAGTTACTTTATAAGTTTACTATAATTTTATGATTTTTACAACTTTCATTAAGGTCAATATGAGTACCGTAAAGCGCTAGATCCTAAGTCTCAAAAATGTATTTTTTACGAGTTCGTGATAGTTCGCAAAGTCCCGTTTTAATCCATTCTTACGTGTTTTTATTTTTATAATTTATGTGTGCATTCGTGGTTTTTCGCCATATTTTTAAAGTGTGTGCACTATGTGTGCACCAACATCAATAATTAAGCAAATAAAAAAAGCCCTTGGATTTTCGTCCTTGGGCTTTTTTGGAGAGTCACTAATCGGTGATTATATGACTTATTAGATTATAAACTTTTATTAAGTTTTTTGCAATAATATTAATTGGATGTGAGGGGATAGCTAAAGGTCTAGCCCCCTCACACTGTATGGTCTGTTTATCGTCTATTACCATACTAGACTATAAGAACAGTGGACGCAAATCATAGCCATAGGGTTGGCAAAACACTGTTTCTTTTAATTAAACTTTTTGGTTATTCGACTTCCGGCAATCCTGCTATGCTTGTTAGTAGCGATAGTACGCCTGCTACTGATGCTACTGACAATACATACATCCAATCTACTTCGTTTACCGCCATGCCGACTGCAAGCATACCTGATGCAGTTTGACCCACTGTTTTTAATGCTCTGATTAATGCTGCTTTAAACCATTTAACTGTTAATGTTTTCATTTTTATTCCTCCTATAATCTTCCTATTTTTTCCATGACCTGTTTCATGTATCCGTTTCCACCCATTGCTTCATAAGATTTGTAAAGATCGTTTGCAACATCTTTTTCATGTTCTCCTACATGACCTTTTTCTATTGATCTGTTGTAGATATCTAATATCTGACTTTTCAAAAGTTGAGTCATGCCTACCTTAAGCATTTCGTGATCCTGTTGATGCCTTATTCTGTCGTAACGTATCATTCTTGCTAAGAGTCCTATACTTGATGTTACTATAAATCCTATTGTCCCAATCAATAATTCATTCACTGTCAAAGTCCTCCTGATGTTTTATAGTCTACTTATAAAGGCTGCAGGTATGTTTCGTCCTGATTGTTTGGTTACAAATTTACCTTTATGCTTCATGGCTGATGATCCACCACCATCGAAGTTGACACAGTAGTCTAAACCTAATAGGTCAC
This sequence comes from Firmicutes bacterium HGW-Firmicutes-2, assembly GCA_002841495.1. GTDB lineage: Bacteria > Bacillota > Clostridia > Lachnospirales > Vallitaleaceae > Petrocella. The sequence goes on from PGZV01000010.1 coordinate 2,348, forward strand.
ATATTACTTGCTGGTCTAGAGCTCTTAGGCCTTTGGAGTTTGTATTTGATTCTGCTACAATCATGTACCACATTCCTTCACCGTCTACGCCTACCATCGTGCGGTCTGTGTATGAGTTTGCATGAGATACTTTGTCCCAGTACAATCTTGTGTCTTTGCCTTCTATCTTCAAAGCGTAGCAGCCACTTGCACCAAAAAAGGCGTTACCCTGTATATTGGCAAGCCTTCTATTGTCTACAATATGAGATGTTACTGTTTCGATTGTAACTTTGCCATCTTTCCACGCTATTAAATCAACGAAGTTTGGTGATGAATTTTGATAATAGTCGGCTATCTTTTTACCTTGGCCATTATCGGTTATTATCAGTCCATACCCAAGTGGCGTTTTTGCTTGATCTACAGCAGAAAAAGGAAATAAGTTTGCATTGACTATGGCTTCTACATCTTTGTACTTTGATTCTATCTGTGAGATGCTTTCATATCGCCTTGGTGTTCCAAGTACATACTCAGGTGGCTTATTTGACTTGTATATGTGTACATCGGTAAGGAAGTTGTTATGTAAGTGTCTAAGCTTTGAGTAACCTAATTTAGTGCTAGGTGTTAGGATTGGTAATGGTCCGGGTGCGCTTTCGGTTATGTTAAAGTATTTCTTAACGCCTTCGCAAATTTCGCTTGCACATTCATATTGAAAGTCTTGGTCTAACATTAAGGATGCTTCTCTTAGATTACTCATAAATCCAAGTTCCACCAATATGGCCGGCATACTGGTGTATTTGATAACATAGTATCCCGCTTCTTTTACACCTCTGTTGCTTTGTACGGTACCTTTTATGATTTCACTGTGTACATCTGCGGCAAGTCTTTTTCCTTCTTTTGATCCGTAGTGATGGAAGGTTTCAACACCACTGACGCTTGACCAGTTATCCGACATTGCGTTGTAGTGTACACTGATAAAGATCACTTTACCATTAGGGTATTTTCTTAAGTGGATGGCTGCCAGTGCGTTTGCGATTTTTACTCTTGTTGGCAATGTTACGTCTGCATTTCCTTGTGTTATGTTATGAGCTGATAATCCATTGTGTTTTAGTAATGCTACCAGTTTGGTTGCTACCGGTTGATTAAATTGATGTTCTTTTATTACTGATCCATCTGTAAATTTAGGTGTTCTTTTACCTGGTGTCATTTCGCCATGACCATCATCTACTAATACCAGTATTTCTTTGTTCATTTTACAACCTTCTTTCTTTTACTACCTTGTCGTTTCTATATTGGCATTTTCTAATTTTGATTTAAGCTTTTCTGTTAGTGTTGGAAGTTTGTTTCCAAATACAGCCCTTAGCTTGAATCCATCCGGCTCATAGATCTCAATGACCTCTGTTATTCTTGCATCCATGGACAAGCCCCATTTTTTGTTTTGAATGGTAACTATGTCACCTAAGGACCAATCCTCGTTGTATTTAAATGATCCTGAGTTTGATATCTCACATTCAAATGCTTCCGCTGCTATTAACTCTGCTAGTTTCTGTTCTCCTCTAGCAATTAACCGCGCTTCAATTTCTTCTGGTGATGGTGGCGATTCCTCTTCGCCGACACCTATGTCTCTGGCGTCTACAAACTCTTCATAACGATCTAGGCCGCTTTCGCTTCCCACTTCTACTATCACACGGTCCGTTCCTTCGCCTTTTCCTGCTACATAAGCAATATTGGCATGACCAATTAAAGAATCGGTGTACTCCTGACTTTCTACATTGTCAAACTCAACCGAGAATATAACCGGTGGATTAATCTCTTGTCCTGAGGTTAAGTCTTTTCCTTCATATACATCAAATATCCATTTTTCCAAATCTAAATCGATGGAGATTTGCCATCCTATACCGGTTGTTCTTGATATTGATTCAAGCTCATCAGCTAAGTTTTTTAGTCTTGTCTGCCATGGTAGTGATGGTCCTCTTTCTAAATTTTCATTATTGATTAACATAGAAAAAACCCTATCCGGGTTTGATGGGTTGATACAGTTATGATCTATATAGGTTTTCATGATTGTTTCTGCATTTGCCGTTAATCTATCATATGCTTGTCCCGTTGGTGGAATCGTCCTTCTTTGCCTTGTGATTCCAGATAGAGTATATCCTCTAACTGTTAATGTTTCATCATTTTCTTGGATAAAATTTCTATGTTTGATGATATGTACTTTTTTAGGATCAGCGCCAAGCATTATGACGTTGTTTTTTTGTAGTAAATTCGTGCTTTGTTTGTTTAAATTTATAACCAGCTCAAATTCTCCAGGAGCATGGTACCGATAGGTCGCTGTAAATGATTCATAGTCATCTATCTCTCCTAATAGCCATAATTCTGGTGTCATTATCCTAATTGGTTTAAAGTGGTTTATCATTGGTTCTGATTCGGGGTAAAAACTTGGTTCTTGTGGTACTTCCGGTTCTGGTTCAGGTTCGGGATCTGGTTCTGGGTCAGGTATTACTGGTTCTGATTCTGTAATTGGATAAATAGCTGTAATAACTCCCGAATCAGCGTCGTTACTTACCGTTGCGCCCGAAACAGTAAAGAAATCTTCTGGTACTCCAGATAATGTAAATCCATCTTTTGGTGTCAGTGTGATTGCGGCTGTATAGATTGTACTTGCTAAAAATAGATTGTTATTGGGGGACCACGAGACCGTACCGTTAAACTGATCTGTCTCGGTTATTGTTATTGCTGGTATTTCACCTTTAACCGGTACCGTTAATCCATTAATTGTAGGTATGTTGATTGGTGTAGGTAGCTTTACATTATTGATGTAGACCTCTGCGTTTTTAACAAACAGATTACCTACTATATTTGATGCTGTTACATATAGATAATAATAAGGTGTTATATATGATGTGCCTGATGGTACTGTAAATTGGTGTGTTTTGGTGCTCCAGGTATTTAAAGACGATGTATTGTCTTCGGACTCATCTATGGCAACACCACTAGAGTTATATAGTGTAGCGCCTATACCTATGTTTATGTTTGCTTCAGTGTAAAAATCAAATTCGACTTTTATCACATCTCCGACGGTTACAGGTATTAGGTGGTCATAATCCATACCGACATATCTAAAACCGCTTCCACTACCACCAGTACTCTTTAATTTTTGACAGTTTAGAGTCGCATCGATACTGAACTCATGATTGATATTACCAGAGGAGAAGAATTGTTCCCAATCGTCAGCTATACCGTTTGTATTTATGTCAAGATTCATTGCTTTGTTTAATAGAAACATATTCATCACCTCTTTTAATATTTAGAATGCTCTAGTTTCATCGTACTCAGCTTGTGTTATCCAACCACTTGCTAAAGCGATATCTAGCTGCTCTGTTGTGTATGTCTTTGACGCGTATCTTTGTACTTCAGGATAGTATCCATCTGCCAATCCCGGATAACCGTCCCTTGTTGTTAATCTGTTAGTTCCAAAAACATAAATGGCTCTTGCATAAGTTTGTACTCTAAATTGTAATATCATATAGCGCCTCCTTTATTCCATCGTTGAGAATATAAAGTCCATAAAATCGGACATGTTTTGGTTCTGTTCGGCTAATTGTAGTTCTTGTAGTTGAATGGTTTCTTTTAATAGCTCGAGTTCTGTTTTTGGTTCTGGTATATTATTCTCAATGAAATTTTCACCATCCCATAAATATCCGATACCAACAACTTGCCCTTTCTTAGTCGATACTAATTCGGCATTCGTAATTTTAAAGCTTGGATCTGAACTAATAATTATATTAGTAACCACACCACCGATAACAACGGCTTTTTTAGGATTTGTCACCATATTACCACCACCTTATTGTTATTTTTCCATTGGCTCCGTTTCCGCCTACCCCAAAATCACCATTCGTTACCCCTTCCGTGTTACCGGACGCTCCACCACCGCCTCCACCTGCCGATGGGAATCCGCCATGTCCACCATTCTCTGCATTGTTACCATTAGTTGTCGATTTCCCCCCACCACCGCCTCCTCCAGGAAGAAATGGGTTTGTTGACGGTAGCCCGTTCTCTGAATATCCCGCACTTATCATTTCACTTATATTACTTACACCGCCAAGTCCCGGTAATTTTTTTGACGTGAGTTCTATCGTTCCACCGCCACCGCCACCACATCCACTCTGTATTAATCCAATTCCACTCTCACCTCCAAGTGCGCTATTTGAGTTTCCGCCTTTTCCACCTGACCAATATATAGGCATATTTAGCGATTCTCCACCTGCTCCACCTATAGCTATTTGGTTAGATGTTCCACTTGACTGTCCATTTCCTCTTACACCGCCTTTTGCTACATAAGGGCCTAATCTTGTATCTCCACCAACATTCCCATTTGCTCTAATTGTTTGACCGCCCATACCGCCAGCTCCTATAATAGCAGGTAAATTTTTTTCAAATGCTGATGCAGGTAGTAAGATGTCTATAAATGCACCGCCACCACCTCCACCACCACCAGTTATATATCTGCTTGTTGCATAAGACGTATATCTGTCACCGGCTGCACCGCCACCACCGCCACCCCACATTAAGACTTGTATCATTTTTGCATTTTCCGGTTTGGTCCAGGTTGTCGATGAGGTAATATCTAAAACCCCTTTTGGCTTATATAGACTACCCACTATAAAAGATGAGTTTATAACATCCATCAAACTAGGATTAGCTTCAATATCTATTATTTCTTGCGCCGTAAGCTGTTCTTTAAAGTGGACGTACATCCATGCGTCCATAGGAACTTGTCCTTCCGGATACCATGCTGGCTTTGTTCTGTATGTAGAGTACTCTCTTGCATCCGTGACCTCTGATGTTTCTATAAAGCTTTTTCCTGCGATTATTAATACTTCTGCAAGTGCTATTTCATAAACGTCAGGTGTGAGGACTAATTCAGGTGATCCCATTCCTGGTGTTCCTGTTATCACAAATGCTTTTATGTATCGATTTTCTTTATTAAGATCAAGTCTTAAGACGATTAAATCTATTCTGTCTTGGGATGTGTCCGGTAGTTCATGGGTAAGTTCTAATGGTGCATCGTTTTCGTAGTAGTACCCTTTTACAAAGGCTTTACCTGTTGCAACGATTGTTTTCATCTGTGATCCGTGACCAGTCACTTCTAGGGAATCTGCTATATCTGCCCATACTCCTGTTGTGACTAGCGTATCGAAGTACTCGGCATGGTCTTTTACTGGGTAGACCCTGTCTAGTTCCCCTTCTGCTGTTAATTCTGTGTCAAAAAATCTTGAGATTTCTGCCATAATGCGCCTCCTATATTCCTACATATCTGTTTTTCCATTTGACTTTTACTTTAGCTTGTTCCTCGCCTGCGTCTGCTTCGTATAGTAATGAGTTTTTTCCAGGTTCCAAGCTCCAAAACTCACTGGCCAAATCAATATAATGCATGGCATTTGTAGCTACGCCCTCAGAGTCAATTAAGTCTACTTTTTTACGGCCATATTCTGTACTTATAGTTAGCTTTTCGCCTTCTAGTAATTCTCTTTTGACTCTAACAAATTGATCCGTGGTCAAGTTGATTATTTTTGGGTTTGTAGCAGGTCCGTAAAAATCAATAACTACTGGCGTATCTACGTTACCGTCATTGGTTACGGATATCTGCTTGCCCCGAACTGAAAAGCTCATTGGGAAGCTCAAAGGAAAACTTAGTCCACCAATCCATGCTGCCATTTCTGCATCATCTGTTTTGCCAATCCAGTATGGAATAGGTGCTATAAGGTTAATGACGAAGTCTTGATACTTGAAGCTTCTTAACTTTTTACTAAATACCGGCGCTTCTTCTATTTGGCATCTGATTTGGCGTACAATGTCACCGTATTCATATTGAATCCAACCTCTTACCTTAGGGTTAAATACCTCAAGGAGTTGGGCTCTTAAGGTTGCTAGCTCCTCTTTTGTTTCTCCTTTTATGGATCCAAATATTGCTAGTGGTCTATCTCTTAAGGTTACATTTGATATTGTGGTACCATCTTGACCTATGCCTTTTGTTTTTGTGATAGATGCACTTGTACCATCGACCCCTTCTATTTTTTGAAGAAAGAAGGGAAAGGCGTGTTCTATTACTAGACTTTGACCTCTGTCATTTTCATATACTACTTTTTCATGTCTACCTTCCACTTTTTCACCTCTTAAAATTGTAGGGCAAGTTTTTGGCTTGCTTTTTGGTTTTCTCTTGCTGTTTCTGATGGGCTTAGGGCTTTAGGGCTATTGATGGTTATGTTTTGATTGATCTGTGTTTTGTACATTTCTTTAGCAACGCTTAGATCTACGCCTTCTTCTCTTGATATTTTATCAATAGCTGATTTGTTGTTTGCGTAAAGAGCCGCTTCCGCTTGCCTAAAGTCTGCAACTCCGCTGCTTGACCCACCGCTAAAGAAATCCCCTACACTTTTTACCGCATCACCAATGCCGCCAATGGCTGACTTGATGCCATCGATAAATCCGGCTATTAGATTTTTGCCCCAGTCGATTGCGCTTTTTGCTAAGTCTGCAAACCAACCGGCAATGTTCTTTTTCAAATCATCAAAGGATTCTGTTAAGTTTGACCAGGCATTGCTAACAAGTAGTCCTAAGCCTGTCCACATATCGGACCACATTGTTTTAATTGTCTCTGTAAATGTCGTCCATGCTCCACTAAATGTAGTTACTAATATGGTTAATAGATTAAGTATTATATCTCTGGCTCCAACTAATATTGCGCCGATACCTGACCAAATACCTTCCCATATCTTACTTAGACCTTGACCCATGCGTTCCCAATCACCGGTAAAGAGTCCTATGAATACATCAAGTATTCCACTTATGATTGATAAGGCCGCTTCAATAAGTCCTGTTATGAGTTCCCATGTTGCTTGGACTATTGCTTTCAGCTGTTCACTGTTCTTATCCCAAAATTCTCTTATCCTTTCAAGCTCTTTTTGTATGAACTCTGTTATAAATGTAAGAGCTAGATTAAATATTTCTTTGATCTGTTCCCAAAGTTCTTTTACATTGTCTCTAAATTCTTCGTTAGTGTTCCACATGGTGACCACTATTGCTATGAGTCCTGCGACGGCTGCTACTACTAATCCGATAGGTCCTGTTAATGCTGTCAGTACTGCTCCTAAACCTCCTGCCGCTCCTGATGCACCTGTTACTCCGGCTACAAGAGGCGCCATTAGTGTCATAATAGATGATATCCCTGTAGCTATTTTACCTATGATTATCAAGGCTGGTCCAAGTGCTGCAACCATGGCTAGTACCGCCACAACTACAGTTCTTGTGCTTTCGTCCATATTCAATAGATAATCAGTCAGCATGCCAACTACCTCTGCGACTTTTCCTACTATAGGGAGAACTACATCTCCTAACTGTATTACAGAATTTTTTATTTTATTAAATGTTATTCTTGATTTTTCTCCATCAGTCTGAAGCTTTTCAAATGCTGTGTCTGTTGCTCCGATAGAATCATTCATGTCTTTGACTGAGTTATTAAATGTCTCTGCATCATCTCCGAGTAGCACAAGGGCCGCTTTTGCCGCTTCTGCGCTTCCGAACATGTCAGCTAAAGATAGTCCGTTCTTCTCTGCGTTTTCACTTAGCATTCCAAGGACATCGCTTACTGATGCGCCTTCGTCCATCAATTGTTTAAAGCTCTTTCCGGATAGTTCTCGAAGTGCTATATCTGTTTTACTTCCTGTTTTTCCAAGTTCATTGAACATTCCGTTCATGTAAGTTGTTGCTTCGGCCGCTTTGATACCGTTTGAGGTTAGTATTGCATATCCTGCACTCACTTGGTCAAGTTCTACACCATTTGCTTTTGCCGTTGGTATGATTTTACCCATGGCCGTCGAAAGTTCTCCAACCGTTACTTTGCCTTTGTTTTGCGTTTGTATAAGCATATCTGATACTTTGTTGACTTCATCGGCTTCTAATCCATATGCATTCATAATTGTAGTTAATAGGTCAAGGGATTGTGCTGATTCTGCAAATCCGGCCTTTGCTAATTTACTTGATTGAGCAACAAAGGCAACCGCATCTCCGGTGCTTTGACCTGCTGATATTGCATCGTATACATCGTTGGCGATTTCTGCCGCCGATATGCCTGTTTGATTTGATAAATCCATTATGGATTTTTTTAAGGTCTCAATTGGGACCTCTGTTTCATCTGCTATCGTTGATACTTTTGCTATTGCATCGTCAAAATTTGATGCCATAACCGTTGCAGCTATTCCAGCTCCACCTATTGCAGCTGTAACCGGCAACAGTTTTTTTCCAGCCGCTTCTGACTTATCACCAAACTCACCTAATGCATTTGCTCCTTTTTGCCACTTTGTGTTGACGTCTTCTACTTGCTTTTCAAGTTTTTTTAGGTCTTGTTCGGTCTGTATTACTTCGCGCTGTATCGCCCGATATTGTTCTTCAACGTCTTCTCCACGTTCGAATTGTTGTTGTACTTGTCTTTCAGCCTCTTTTAAGGTGTCTAGTTTATTTTTTGTGTCGCCGACCGCATCGCCTAATAACTTTTGTTTTTGAGCGAGAAGCTCGGTGTTTTTAGGATCTAACTTTAGTAGTCTTTCGACTTGCCTTAGTTCGGTTTGAGTTTCTTTTATATTTCTGTTTGTATCGCTTAAGGCCTTTTGAAGCTTGGTGGTGTTGCCGCCAATCTCAATGGTTATGCCTTTAATTTTACCTGCCATTTTCTCACCTCGCTAAAAGTTATCAAAGTCGTCTTGACTTGCTATGCGCATCTTTTTTTCTTCATCATCATTAAGCTCTATGTTGTTATACTCTGTTATTAATCCGATGATCATGCCTGTTGTGAGTATTTCGTAGTCACTTAATGTAATACCCCTTTTTAATGAGTGATAGATTAGGTTCTCTGTCGTCATTTCAAAAGGGGCATCTTCTTCAATTTCTATTTTTTTTTAGAGTTAACTGTTGGTTTGATTGTTGCCATTAATAAATCCATGGTTTGAGGGATGATATCCATTAAAGGAAACTCACTGAAGGTATCAAGCCACGTTATAGGATCGCCAATGTCGTTGTTGGCCGTCTTGGCCAGTGTCCAAATGAGGTTGTAAAACACCTCAAGGTCAAACTTATCAATTTCAATTTCGTTTGTTTCTTTATTAAAGGCTTTTTCAATCTTGAATATGTCTTGAAGCGCGTCACGTCTGAACTGTGCCTTGTACCTTAAGAGTGTTGCGCCAGTTGACTTAAACTTGATGTCTCTACCATCAATAGTGATTATTTTTTCCATGTATTACACCCCTGCCGCTATTGTCTTTTTATATACTGTTGTATACCAAGTTTCATATGGTGAGTCGCCTACTTTTGCTTTCGCTTTTACATCTCCGGTGTCTAGTGCTGCTGATGCACTCATCGTTAAGGATTCCGTTTGTACTTCTAGGCTTTCGCCTTTAGTTTGTGATGAGATGCTTGGACGGCTAGCACTTGTGTTGTAAAGTATGTGTCTTGTTGCGTTTGCGTCTCCGTTAAACTCAAATAACAAGGCGAAATTCTTTGTTTTTCCATTCGTGTTTTCAAACAAAACGCCGTTGTCATCAACTACGTCTCCCAGTACTGCTACTCTGAAATCGTCGGGTATTAATGCCATTTCCAAGTCTCCAGCATAGCCATTGTTGGCAAATTGATTGAAGTATTTTATGTCATCCGCGTAAAAACTTGATTCTTCACCTTCTGCGCTTAAACTAATAGAGACTGCGCCTGGTATATTTACAGGTGTGGCGTAAGTTATTACCCCTTCTGTTTCTGTAACTACTGCATAGTGCACGTTCTTTAATCCAAACTTCACTTTATTTTCTGGCATTTTTATTCCTCCTAAATGTTAAAATAATAATAGATTATGAATAGTTTTTGGTTTTCATCATAGGTTTCATCAAATTCCCAAATTAAACCATTGTTTTCAAGCGTGTTTTCTATGGTTTCTTCAAGTGATTCATCCTTGATTTTCGTATATAATTCAATACGTATAGATTTTTCTTTTAGATAAATTGAATCATCTGCTTTGAAAGTTTCTTTTTCTTCGTTTATGTACACTAGATATGGTGGTGAGACTGGGTTATCGAAGTGGCTGTATCTGGCAGGTATTCCGATGCCTGATAGTACAATGTATAATTCTTCTAATGTCATGACCCACCTCTTATGATTCTTTCAATATTGCTTGTAAAGTTTCTTATGATTTCATCTTCGACGATTTTAATATGTGGTTGACCAGGGACCCGACCACCGTTTACTTTTGCATGTCCTTTTTCTAGTAAATGCGCTAATTGGTAATGGTTTTTGTTGCGTACTGTGTAAGTGTTTGGACTTCCCCAGTTTTTATGCGTTACATATCCCCAGCTTTTTGCGTAATCCCCTTTATCTTTGGGGCTGCTTTGCTTAAGCTTTTTAACGCCTTCTGATGCGGTTTTTTTTGCTTCTTTTTCTAGTCCGTCGTTGATGTCGTCCGTATATGCTTTTAATTGTTTGTTGATTTCTTTTTCAAGGTCATCAATTCTTATATTCGCCATATAATTCGATCATCTCATTTCTTACCGGGTATACACGATAGATATGGTACCTTTTTTCAGAGTATTTGAAGTACAGTTCATCAGAGTAATCCACTTCTCTTACTTCAAAGCATTTTATCTTTTCTATACCCGCTTGTCTCGCTTCGAAATACTCACTTCTTGCTATGCCTTTTTCTTTTGCAAACACTTCTTTTAGTGTTTCTATAGATCCAATTTCTTGACCTATACTGTCAATTTCAGGCTCTATTGTTATTAATGATATTACGTCATTCATTCAATCGCCTCCACATTGTAATGTCCAGATAAAGCTAAGCTGTCTCTAAGGTCTTCATATGCTTTTTTCCATTTTTCAGCGTATGGATTGTCATTTCCAAAATTAGCTTTGGAATACATTTTTATAGCTTCGCCAATTAAATCGTCTGACTCATCAATAACTTCTACGCCTCTAATTAACATGTCTCTTTTTGCGGCTCCAATAAGGTCTGTTATTTCTTGATCGTAGGCATTGCTTTTAATTCTTAAGGCTAGTTTAACTGCCTCTAACATCATTATCACCACCAAGCAATTTGATTAGTTCATCCTTTTTGGCTTTTGGGTTGTATTCGGTTCCTTGTTCGTCTAAAAGCGCCATGATTTCTTTTTTAGTTAACTCTGTAGACGGGATAGGTTCATCCGCGTCCACAAAGCCTTTTTTAACTAAACTTTCAATCCTTCTACTGTCTGCGCTTTCAAATTCTTCACCGGCTATCATTATCTTGCCGGTGTTTTTGCATCTAAAATTCTTAAGCACTTTCATGTATTACTCCTAACCAGCGTTTTCTTCTAATAACGCAAATGCTTTCGTGTCAAGTGGTCCGCCATCAATGATTGTGTATGCTGCATAATCAACTTTTCTAGCTTTAACGTGCTCTTCTGTCGCTATGCTCATAGGCTCGTTGGTGTTCATTACGTAACCTTTGATCGCATTTCCAATAACTACGGAACCAGGTGTCACACCGGCATCTGGTTTAACTGTCATGCCAAACATACGTCCTATACCACCACTCGTTGCATCAGGAATAAAAATTGGTCTACCTGTTTCATCTAAAATATTTGCAAGTTTAGCCCAAATGGTTGCGTTGCTTGCATAGATGGCCGCTCCTGCAATATAAGAGGAATGAATCTTTGATATTGCTGTAGTTATGTTTCCATAGGTGATTCCAGCAACCGGATCATAGCCAACTACTTGAGGTGTTAACGTTTCGGCAAGTAGTGCCGTTTCTACTCCAAGTGGCTCTGCTTTAAATGTGTCAAGTTCTCCCGGCTTGCCTTTACCTCTTGCTACTGCTGTACCTGCAGCTGCACCAACTCTGTCGCCTAATTCATTCTTGATGTAAGGGATAAAGTCTTCTGTTGCCATAGATCTTAATTTCCAAGTGACTGTGATTGCTTTTGATAATTCACATCCGGATAAAGTAAGTTGACCAAATACATTTTTCTCATCAGCTGTAACGGTTTCTTCATCGTAAAATGCTGCGTCGCCTTCTTCGATGGATTCATGCTTGTTGATGACTAGGGTACCTTTAACGTTGTATTTTTTGACGTCAGCAAGTAATGGATATGATTCTTCTGCTCTTTTCCAAATTCCTGCAATTACGGCTTGAGGTATTAAAGTGGCAATGTCACCGGTGTCATGTGTGTAAGCGTTTTGAAATTCTGTGTTAACTGTGTTGAACACTTCTGTTTCTTTTTCATCTAGTTTTTTACCTTGCAATGTTTTTGCCCAGGCATTCAAGTAGATGTCGTCATCAGTATTTACTTGTGTCTCATCGATTTTTGCAACAGGTGTTAAATTTACTGTTAGCTCTGATAAGTTTTCGATGTTGGTAACGTTTGTTTTTTCTTTTAACGCATTTAGGTTGGCGTTGGTTAACTTTGCTGCTTCAAATTCATTGTCTAGCTGCTCGATTTCTTTCATTTTTGCATTGGCTTCATCTGTTTTTCCTTCTGCTAGAAATCCCTCAGCTTCTGCCATTAACGCGTTTCTCATTTTCAAATACTTTTCTTTATTCATCTCTTTGATCTCCTTTTAGTTTTAATAGTTTTATTTTTGCATCAAAAAAGGCCCTATTTTCTAGCGCCTTATCTTCGGTTATTAAGTTTTTTACTTTTTCAATTACTGCTTGAGGTAACATGCCGCCAATATCTGCTACCAGGTTAAGTTCTTCAAACATGATTTCATCTGCTAATCCCATTTCAACCGCCTTCGCCGGTGTTAGCCATGTTTCATTGTCCATTAACTCAAGTAATTCCTCTTGCGTTTTACCGCTTTTGATTCTGTAGGCATTTGCTATTGTTTCGTTTGCCCCTTTTAAGACATCTGACATGTGATTCATGTCTCTGTGATCTCCGCTCGCTATGGTTGATACATTGTGCACCATCATTTGGGACGTTGGCGACATGATGATTTTCTTTCCCGCCATGGCTATTACACTGGCGGCGCTTGCGGCTATTCCCATTATTTTGACTGTTACATTTCCTGTGTAGGATTTTAGGGCTGTGTAAATTTCTGATCCAGCGAATACTGAACCACCACCACTGTTGATTTCTACCTCTAGGTCATCACCTTCCGCCGAATTAATGACATTCATGACCGACTTAGGACTTGTAGCTTCTATCCCAAACCACTCATATATCCTTTGTTCGTTGCTTGAGACGATTGGACCCCTTATACTTACCTTCTTCACTTAATCACCTCTATTCATTTGTCGGCCTTGTGTCAAGTCGTCTGATGTATTCATCTCCGTCTTCTCGTGGTGCCATGTTGAGTACTGCTCTTACTTCGTTTGGATTCATGATGCCTCTGTCAACATATTGAACTAGGTTCAATTTGGTTTGCATAGACGCGAATGTTAAGTTTGCCGACTCAAAGATTATTTTGTTTCCAAATCCTCTTTCCCTTCGGCTAAAGAGCAATCTTGTATATTCGTTGCTGATTTGGATAATATCCGGTTCTATTGTTGATTCATAATAAGCTATCCACTCATCTTCCGAATATTTTCCTTGTATGATCTTTTCGTTTGTGTTGAAAAACGAGTAGATTCTTTGGGTTGTTTTATCCATTTGCGTTGCATTTGGCACGTAGTCTTTTGGATCTACTTGTTTCGCATCAAATTTCGAATCTGTTGCCGCTGCGCCTACTGTTTCTGATGTTTCAGTGTTCAAGAAACTGTCAACGAACTCCTTGGTATGTTTTTTCAAGTCTTCCGGTCTTAATGATTGGGTGAACTGTAGCAACCACCTTATAACATTTGAGTTTTTTATAGCTTTAACTATCCCTTGATCCGTTGTTGTTACAATTTCCATAAGTGGTAATAGTGCTTTTGCTGGCGAGTCTCCAAATATTTCATTTTCATTGAAATCTTTGCGCAAATGAATGATATCCGTGTATTTAAACGTCGAAACCTTGCCACTTCTTAAGGAAAATCTAAGATATAAAGCACCGTTTCTGTCTTGAAGTGCTTCCGCTGATGTAGCGTTGATTGGATATATCTCTGTTGGATATTCATTTTCATCTCTGACAATTAAAGCAAAGGCGTTGTTGTTTAGCTCTAATTGCGTTGCTAGTTTTTCTTGAAGCATCTGTCCGGTCATATAAGGATTAGGCTCTTCTAGTAAGAATCTAATGTAAGCATCCGGATTAACTTTTGTTTCTGTCACACCTTCTTTTATTGTCGTCCGAATGTGTTTTCCAACTGCTTTTCCAATCGCTCTCGCTTTAGGCCTTATTGCTGATCTTATGATATCGCTCTGATATACGTTGCCATTCCACCCATAATAGCCACTACCTTGGTCAACGACCATTTTGTATGTTGTTGCTGTAACTAGATTGCTTTTAAATTTGTCGAATATTCCCAATTTTTCACCTCCTCTCAAATTAAAGACATGTATTCATCAAAGTTATTTTCATACACAATAAAAGCATCCATAAAGGATGCTGTTCCGTCTATTCTTCGTCTTTGATTACTTGTTTTGATTAATGCGATATTATCATTCGTATCTCTTTTTATTGCCGAGTTAGATAGACACCATTTGAAAATAGGATTGTTGTTGTAGTTTATCTTTTTGGCCGCCAAATCAGACTCAACTCTTTTTAATGGGCTTGAAAATGTTTTAGGTCCTTGTATTACTGCTTCTGTTGTTACTTTTCCAAAGTTTTGTTTTAGTTCATCAACCAGGTATGTAGATGACCAACTGTCATAACCTATTTTTGTTATGTATATGTCATCTTCTTGTTGCACTTCTAGAAACCATTTTGTGACATCCTTATAGTCAACTTTATTTTCTCCGCTTAACCTTATGTGCCCTTGATCTAACCATATATCATAGGGTATCTTGTCTTCTTTAACTCTTTGGTCAAATAAGTCTGTTGGCAACCAATACATTTGCTTGACGTATAGGATAGGATCATCAATCACGTTAAATATTATTGTTGCGCATGTTAAGTCTGTTGTGGCTCCAAGGTCTATGCCGCCCATACCGTACCGTGGTTTTAATGCTTTAATGTCGTATGTGGCCGTGTTGTTGAGTGTTGCAAAATCAAGCCACGATTCCGCGCTTGTTTCTCTTATATTAAATTCTTTACATACAAAGTTTTTTTCAAGTTTTGGATTGTTATCCACTCTTTTTGCTTTGTCTTGCAAGGCAACGAGTTTTTTAATGGTTCCAATGCCCGGATTGGCTTTTATCCAGTTGTTTGCATCTCTCCATTCGTCTTTTTTGTCAAGTTCATATATAAAAAAAAGTGTCCTATCGTCCACTTCGTTTTTTAACTTATAATTATTAAGTTGTATCTCGGCCTCTTCATAGATTTCATCGAAGATGTCTTCTCTGATAGTACCGGCTGTTGATGTCATTATAATAAGCGGTTGATCTCTGGCACTGGTACCGTCGGCCATGATGTTATATAGAGCTCTGCCGCTTTTCCATTGATGCCATTCATCCATAACAACGACATGTACATTTAAGCCGTCTAAGCTGTCACTGTCGCTTGCTAAGGCTTTAAATATGCCATCGTTAAACTCACTAGATATTTCACCGACTAACGTCTTGATGCGTTTTCTTAGCGTTGGTGACTTCCTTACCATGCGCTTTGCTTCAAGCCATACGATTTTAGCCTGGTCTTTCTTGGTTGCTACCGCGTAACACTCCGGACCACCTTCACTATCCCCAACTAGTCCATATAGTGCCATTATTGAGTCTAGTAAAGACTTTCCGTTCTTTTTCCCTACGATCAGGACGACTCTTTGGTGCTTTCTGAATCCTTCAATGTCAATAAAGCCATAAACAGATGCAAGATAAGCTTTTTCCCATAACTCAAGCTCTATTTTCTTGCCGGCCATTTTACCTTTTGAGTGGCAGCAATAATTTTCCGCAAATTCAATGACATGGTTTGCGCGTTTGTTTGAGTAAAACCATTCGCCGTAATCATTGTCTATCCATGATGCGATTTGCTCATACTGTTCATACACTTTTTTTGATACTAAGGTGGTGCCGTTTTGTATTTGCTCCCAGTATTCTTTTATTGGATTATAATCGTCCGGATATTTCTTTTTTCCTTTTACGATATTAGGCTTTACTTTACCAAATATTACATCCGGATCCGTCCTTGGATATTTAGTCGGTTCTAGAATTAACGAAGTCTTCGAACTCATCTGCTTCCACCTTCTTTGCTTCTGCTTTTGGCAGCAGGCCAAGAATTTCTTTACAAACCGCATTATATCTTTGGATCATTGTGTTATAACTTCTAAGTGCCGGATGCTCTCGTAGGATTGTGTATTCACCTTGTTGCATTTCGTCAATCGGTCCGTTTTCATCTATTGATATCTTGAGTTCTTGCAATGTGGCTCGCATGAAAGCCGCTTCATGGATAAGGCCTTCGACGGATTTCTTTTTATTTATGTCTACTTCTTTCAATATCCGATTAAGTCTAGATATCTCTTTTTTGATTACCTTATCTTTTTCTAAACTCAATTAAATCACCTCATTTTTTGGGGAGGGGGGTTATGTGAAAATGACCTGCGTGTTAATTTAAGGTTATCTCTCGGTCTTAGGCCTTTGGGTATCCCTTGTTTTTATAGGGGGGGACTAGGCTATTCTCTCACTATCAACTCACCCAGCTCATTAAACATTACATCATTACCCGTCACTCTTGCTTCACCAAACGTCTTTCTGTTGTGACAGATTAAACACAGGTATCTAAAGTTATCTCGATTGAGTGTTATGTTTGGATCATCTATGTTGCTTGGTGTTATCTCTTTGACGTGGTCAACTATGTATCCTAAGTCTTTCTTGCACTCTTGGCACATCCCACCGTCTATTGATACTCTCGATGATATAAAAGACTTCCTAGCCTTTATCCACTCTTTGCTGTTGTAGAATTTCTTTGCATATGCTTTGGCCATCTCTCTACCTTATGCGTCCGCCTCCCACCCCTGACTCACTACTCTGTAGCTTTGACGCATTCATTCCCTTTTACCCTCTATCTTTAAATCGTTTTGTTTTATTAAAAAAGCACATATGCAAACAACTTGCATACATGCTTCTTGGGATTTGGTTATACTTTAACTAATGTAAGTCTAACACAAAAAACGTATCATTTCGTATCATGTTTAAAATGGTAGATCATCATCATCAAAATTCTGTACTGCTACAAATCCGTCTGAATCCGGTTCTTCTTCTTTTTCGGTATTGCCTTTACTTGCGACTTTATTTCTTTTGCTTTCCGCAAAGTGCTGCTCTTCTACAACAATATCCGTTGTAAGCCTCTTCACACCATCTTTGTCTGTGTATGATCCTGTCTGTAGTCTTCCTACTACTGATATCATCTGACCTTTCTTGAAGTACTTTTCAGCAAACTCTCCTTCTCTACCAAAAGCCACGATATTAATAAAGTCTGCGTCCGGCTGTCCTTCTTTCTTGAAACGTTTGTTTACCGCAAGAGAGTACCTTGCTATTGCTAATGGTTCAGCTCCTTGTGTATATCTCACTTCCGGATCGCGTGTTAGTCTTCCCATCAATATTACTTTGTTCATCGTTTTATCTCCTTCGTTATTTATTAGCCGCTTCATGGTCATTTTATTATTAGGCTGGGTTAACATGTGTTTCTTATTCGTATATCAGGTTTTCTGATTATTATAAAGTTCTTCATGTTTATTCTTGGTGGTGCTTTGTGCCGCTTCAATTTGGTTTCTTGTCTAACCTCTTCCTGGTATTGAAATATTTCATTTGCTATTTTCTTAATAGCTTTAAAGGCTTCATTGAATGCTTTGGCAATTTCATATGCTAGATTTTCAAATACTTTTTTTATAATCTCAGCTAGATCACATAATTGTGTAAGTCCTTTTTCTAATCTTTCTTGTACTTCTTTCCATTCTTCTTGTGAACTCTATTCCATTTTTCTTTACCTCCCAATCTATTTCACTCAATCTGAGACTATTGTTCGTTGATTTCAAAAACCCTATTTTCTAACATTGTCAATTTATCTTTTAATCTAATTGAATCTTGGGTTTCACCATTACTTAGCTCCATAGTATATGCAACATCCAATATATTCTGTTTAACATCTTCCCACTCTATAACTTTCATTCAATCACCTCAATCTCTTTCTTTAATTGGTTATCTGTGACTATTGTTTGTTAATTGACAGGTAAGCGATATACTTCTATTGCACCTTTCGATTTTTTACAAAAAGTATAATACCCACCCTCACCGTCGTATCCACAATCTTTTCTTCCTTTTGGATAATACCTAACATAATCAATTTTAATGTTATCTATATTTGCATCTTCTACACCATACTCATTAACCGCCATATTAATAAACTCTTCTTCACTTTTAAAACTCTTAACATTGCCAACGATATCAGTAGTTGTATTTCCATCTGTAAAATCACAATAATCAAACACTTATTCTACACTTCCTTTCTACTCAATCTGTGACTATTGTTAGTAATTAAAATAATCTACTATTTCATCTTCTGCGCCTTCGAGTATCTCTTGGAACGCCCTTTCAAATGGAACTGACCAATTAACATTACTACTATCGGCATCCTTATAGTCCATTAGAAACCTAACTACAAACTCGGCAAATTCTTGATGCTTACCATCTTTTATCTTAGCCAATTGAGATTTACCATTGAAATTATCTGGACTAGCGTTAAATAAAAACTCTAAACTCTCCAAAGACATCTTCATTATTAGGCTTTCATCTGTTATTTTAAATTCTAAAACTTGTTCTTTGAATTCTAGCCGCTCTTTTCCACTACCTTCGCAAGACTCACACTTTACAGACTTTCCATTTTTACCAATATTGTCATAGTAACCACTTCCATTACAAGCTACACACACTTTCATTTTTCTACCTCTCAATCTCTTTTATTTAAAAATTCGCCTTATAGTTACTCCATTTTTTTGTCTTATAGGTTTTAACGTTAAATTTAGCCATACACTCTGCATTATTACAATTGCAATTTTCTGTACTTCCTCTTTCTACTTCCATGTTTATTTCTTTATAACACTCAAAACAATCAAATTTTACATTCATTTTTAACCTCTTTTTTTATTGCGTAATTTCTTTCAATCATTGTCTGTGACTATTGTGTTGTTAAAATGCAAAGCTCCTCTCATAGCTTTTACACCACAATTCTTACACTGTACATCCCGTGTACCATCGTTTATAGGTGTCCATTTATGTTCATGTGTTATTTTTATTTTTGATAACATATCCATAAGTTCCCTGTTTTGTTCTTGGTTTTGTCTAATTGCTATTATAATTTTATTATTCATTTTTACTCCTTGTAATCATTTTTTTGTTAACTATGCCATAAAACATCAAAGCTATTTTCTTCTAGCCATTTTTCAAAATTATCTTCATCTTCTTGTTCAATTAACCACTTATTAAATTCTTCCAAAGTCATATCACAATTAATAATATCTACTAAATCAGAATAAACAAATGGTTCTCCAAGTTCTGTGAATATCATATAATAAGTTCTAAAAATTAGTTCCCATTGATTCATATAATCAATTCCTTTCTTCATAATCTCTTTCTATTGTTGTTTATGTTTTTATTTCCTAAGTATGTGACCCATGAACCAAATTAAATAAGTACTACAAATTGAACCCCATAAGGGTACTTCAATAATCATAATTGAAACCATGACACCTATTATAATAATTAAGGTCAACACTAATACTCCAGTTGTAAAATCAATTAAAAAATTTTTCATTAATTCACCTCGTTTTATTCTTCTAGATAGCTTTTGTAGAATAGTACTCTAAATTCATCTTCTGTCATGTTGTATTCTTCCATGATCCTAATCTGATGTTCTTTTTTGAGACTTAGTCTTAGCTCAGCGTCGTTATGTATTGAATCTTTGTTTGTCACATGGCAAGCCCAACACCAGTATATTAAAGCATCGTGTTGTTTAGACTTCTCTTTTAATGCTCCATTGAATACATGGTGCCAGTAATGCTTACCATACGCTCCACACTTAGGACAGTTACACCATTTATACTTTAGGTTCGCTTCTCTTTGGCTTTTATTTATCATTTAGATAATTTAATGCCTCATAGTAAAGACGTTTAGCGTGGCATTCGCTATAATTTGCTAGCCTCTTAACCATGTGCCAACTCATATTTTTTATTGCTCTGTACTCGACTACTTGTCTTTGATTATCCGGTAAGCAATCTAGCCACGCCATTATCTGCATCTCTTGATCACAATAACCTTTTAATTTATCGTTCCATGATCTCAAATTAATATATTCTTGTTCAATTCTATCTATTGCGGATTCAACAACGGAAGATATTGTTTTAGCTTTAGGCATGTCATCGTAAGAAACAGCACTTAAGTCTCTAATGGCTTCTATTGTGTCTTTTATTACTTCAACTTGCTTTCTGGATTCTTCAATGTTGCGCTTGATCCAGTTATAGTCCCTTAACTGCTTTTCAACATCTGTCATCGTCTACCTCCTCATACCAACATGTTTTACATATCTCATAGGCTTCATCTGGATGTGCTCCTATTTCCTGTAATTTACATCCGAATGATCTAGCGCTTGGAAGTGATTCATCATAAAACCCTGGGCATCCAGCAATTAGGTTATCTTCCCTTACCGGTCTTTCTGTTTCTATCATGCTTATTATTAAGTCGATTCTTCTCAACGTTTTCTCCTTTCTTTTTCAAGCAGCTTTTCTTCTCTGTCACATTGGTTGCGGTATTTACAGTATTGTCATTTAAAGTGATTGGTTTCTGTGCATTTAATCATAATTATTTTATCTTGAGCATTCATACGCTACCTCTCTTTCAAAAACTAGATAAGCATATTTTAATTACTGTTATCAGAATCATGAATATTATCCCAATGCCTATGACTACCTTTGCTGCAAACTTGTCTTCTTTATCTGTTGATCCTTTAAAACACCACCATACATATGTGAGCCAAAATGCCGTCCCAATCATTAGAAAGTAATATATGAGATTTATAATCATGATTTTATCCTCCTGAGCCTGTTTCTTCTTTTGATCTTGTCGAGCCACTTGTTGCAGGTAATATATACACAAGGTCTTTTCTTGTAGTTGCATTCTCCGAAAAATAAGTAATGTCTATGTTTACAAATCATTGGTTCTCCTCCTTAATTGTTGGTTTTAGTGTGAGTAGTCTGTTACAGTCAATCTTTTCTGATTTTATGAGATGTTCGATTAGTATCAGGATGTCTATTACCGGTCTATCTAGTTCTTCTGTTAGTTCTACCAGGCTTGCATCGTTGTTATAAAGCATGATGACTTCACTGATTTCTGTTTCTGTCCATCTATGCATGATTTCAATTTTCATTTGTACCCTCTCCATATTCCGCTTTTATCATTGGATTGATTCTTATATAGTTCCAAATTTCTTGCCATAGCTCTTTGTTTTTGATTTCTTTACCTTTTGCGCTTTTCCAATTGTTTCTTTGCCAGGTCTTTAGAAGTTCATTGATGCCGCGAGTTATATAGTGGTTTTCAGTGATGATGGTGATAGACTTAGTCTTTCCGCTGTTTGTGAGTGATTTTAGGCCTTCGAGTATGGCGTAAAGTTCGATTTCATTCTTGGTTGTGTCGGTTTTTGTTCCAGTGATCTCTTTTTTTATATTGCTTATACTCTAGTGAGACTATGTAAAGGCCTGATTTTACTTTGACTGAGCTCACTTTTCCTTTTACATAGATTTTCAACACATCATCCACTTCCTTTCTTCCGTAGTCTTAAGTATATTGACCATCCGGTAAAGTCGTTGTATACGGCTTGGATGCCATAGTCTGCGTCTACCGGTTCATAGTCCTTATAGTTGGCCAATATCTTGGAGTACTCATTGCTCATTGCTGCCTTTATGATTTGAGACCTTTTATATTTGTGATCATTGTCTTTGGACCATGGTCTTTCTAGATTCTTAGAGCATGTCCAACGCTTCTTGCCTTCCGGTCTTTTTGTTATGTATTCAGCTAGACCTGCAAGGCCCATTTTGTCGGGTTGTAATCTTCTTGCGTTTGCTCTGCCTAGTGGCTTTTTCTTCTTTCCTCTTCCTGTTGACCAGAGATCTTCTACTTCATCTCTTGTTAGGCAGCCATTTATGATCAGGTGGTGATGAATGTTAGAAGGATTATCTTCTGTACCACCAAACTCGGTGACGGCTATGTATTTTAGGGCGATTCCTCTCTTGGCCATGTGGTACTTGGCTCGGTCCAGGTACTTCTGTCTTTCTTTTATGGCATCCTCTACTGTTTCAGGTGGTGACGAATGTGTTAGGGTTACTATATAATCATTTTCATTGAAGTTTGTGTTTGTAATCTGTCTGAGCTTTTTCCTGGCTCTTTTTTCATTGAGCCTTTTTTGTTTTGGTAATGATTCTTTTTTCTTTTTAGATCTTTTACCTTTTTTGTTCAATTGATTTTGGGTTATGGGATATATGTCTACTTCTAAATGATCTGGTCCACAATATATCCTTTTTTCTCTTATGTAATTCATAGGCACATACCTTTCCCTGTAATGTTAATACCCTATACGAGGGCGAAAAGCCTTGTATGGCTTGACTTTTCACCGCTTTACGCCTATAATATAAATATAGCTTTTAGTTAAGTTGTTAAAAACGATGTTGGTTCTCAGGCCGTTCGCATCGTTTTTTATTTTGCATTTTTTTCACCTTCCTCTTGATAATCATTTTCGTTTTCGTTTCTGTAATCGTAGCTATGCATTGCACATTTGTAAGTCATGCTAGTAATTGGTCTCCTAAACGGTTTGCACATTTCTTTTCTCCTGTATCCGCAATTACCACAACATTCTTTCTCTGCTCTTAGTTTATGCAGCGGTCTAAGGTTTGTTTTTTCTTCCCTTGCCGCTTCTGCGTTGACATCTGTATTAAATAGCTTTTCAGCTCCTATCCATGCCATTCTTTACCCTCCATCAATAGCGATTCTATTCTTAGTGGTAGTTTCTTAGTCTTTACTGCATATTCTATTTCTCTCTTTGCACCTGGGCTATCTTCCCAGTCAGGAAGGAATGCTAAGATGTTGCATTGATCTATCATTGTAAAACATATGTTCATGTACTCTTCGTACTCGAAGCCTGATGGTAATATTGCTGGGTTCATGACTTTGTGGCCTCTTGCTTTTAGCTTCTCTTCCGCTTCTTTGAATTTTTCTACGAAATTATCATCACCGGTGATTTTTCCTGATAGATAAACCTTTTTGCTTTTCATTCGTGAGCCCTCATTTTTCTTTTGAATTCTTTTACTGTCTTAAAGTGCTTTATGTATTCAAAGGTTATTTCTGTGGAGATCATTGTGATTATTGCTACTAGGATTACTAGGCCAGAGTTTTCATAAATGAGTTGTCTTAGATTTAGTAGCGTATTAACCGGCGTTAAGAGTGACAGTGTTATGATTGTGATTAGCTGCATCAATATGAACATCTTGATATAGAATTCTTTCATGTTAACCTCCTATACTTCTTCCGCTTCGATTTCTACTTCTTTTTCTTCAAAGTCTATTGATAGTATGTGTATTGGTTGATAGAGCTTTGCTACCCCGCATAACGGAATTCTGTGTGTTACTATTTGGATTATCTCGCTTATGGTGATATCTGCTTTGATTGCTTCTTTCAATCCTGATTCGTCTTGAATTATTAAAATCATCTTTTCCACCTCTTTACTCGTTTTCTTCGTTTGATTTTCTCTGTTATGGTAGATATTAGCTTTTTCACCTTTCCACCTCTTTCAACTTGGTTCCGGAATAATGGTCACCATTTCTTTCAAATCTATACCCTTCTTTTTGAGCTATTTTTCTGATTCGGTAAATGTAAGTGCTAAAGTCCGTTTTTGTGCAAATATCCTCGTCTACTTCTAAGGTTTTGAGGATTTCTGATTTGCTTAAAGTTTCTCTCTTTTTTACTAAGGCTATTACAGCCTCATAATTTGTCTTTGTACTTCTTGTCCTTTTTGGGGCTGATTTTTTCTTATTCTTTTTCATCCCTAATGTCAGCTCTTCGTTTATCTGTTTTTCAGTGTGCTTTCTTACAAACTCTTCTGCTGATATCCACGCCATGATTAACCTCTTTCTTTATTCTCTTGCTTCTTTTATCTTTGCATAGATTTCATGGGTGCCATCTTCCATCTGAGTTTCTTCGAGTGATTTCTTATATCCTAATCTTTCTAGGAAGTTGTATACTTCTATGAGCTTTTCATTAACCATGTAGTTGCCATTCCATTGCATATGGCTGCTATCATTGTGGTATTCATATGCCATTAGCAGCAATCCTTTTTCATGTTGGTCTTTTAGAACTTCTTTGACTTTATCCATTGTCCACTCATCATCATCTAAGTTTTGGTGTCCCATTTGTTCTGCTATATCCCACGGGTCGCTGTTTCCGTACCAGTCCATTTCTAGAAATACCATTTCAATGATTTCTTTCAAGTGCTTTTTGGCTTTTGTATTGCTTATATTTAATACAAAATCTTTTCGGAGTTTGCGGTGTCTGTTGGAAATTTCTTTTGCTTCTTCAATTAATAGATTTTGTTTGTCTCTTTTGGCTTGTTCTACTTTGTAGTTGTCTACTTCTACTTCTTCTTCTTCAATTACCGGCATGTATATTTCAAAGTTCCATGCTGCTTTTGAGAAGAGTAAACCATGGTCTATTCTTCCTTTTTCTAGCTCTTCTTGTATTCTTTCTTCTGAAGTTACCCATGTTGCGTATCCGTAACCCTGTTCTTTGGCATCTTCCCTACTTTCCACTTGGGTACCATACTGACTTAATACTTCTACTATCCTGGCATCTTTGGCCATTGACTCTTCTTTTTGTATTGCTCTTAGGAGTTCATTGTTAAAGTTATTTGTTCCGATTGTCTTTAGTACTTTGTTCTTTAGCTCAGGATCCTTTACTTTATCTAGTTCCACGTAGTCCGTTATGCTGCCGCCTCTTTCAACTGATTCTGTTAGAGCTTCTTTGTCTAGCTCTAGAAGCTTGGCGCGTCTTCTTACTGTTGATTCTGATAGTCCGGTCATGGTGGATATTGAACTGAAGGTTTCTCCAAGGTCCATCATCATCTGAAAGCCTTCTGCTTGTTCGATTAGAGTTAGGTCTGCTCTTTGCATGTTTTCCATGAGCATGATGGCCACTTGGGTTTTCTTGTCCATGGTTGTGATCATACATGGTAATTCTTTTAGTCCTGCGTTTTTAGCAGCTGCTAGTCTACGGTTACCGATTACTACGAGATATCCCATTCTTTCTTGTTGTTCGGGCTCGTCCGCTCCAACTCCTGTTATTTGAGAGTACCAAGGCACGACTGTTAGGTTTTGCATGACGCCATTTTCTTTGATTGATTCTTCTAGCTCTTTGAGTTCCGGTTGATTGATGTAGCTTTGCTTTCTTGGGTTTAATGGGTGACTGTTTAGTTTTTCAATTGGTATCATTTGTATTTGATTTTCCATTAGTGTTTCCCTCTTTCTTGATTTTTATTTGAATATCTCTCAGGTCTTGTTCTTCATTTTTTATTATTCTGTTACACCAAGTAATTTTATTCTTGTCTCCTGCTGCTTTAGCTATTGATAGTAGCTCTTTAGCAGCTACGATGCCGGCAATTAATGCCTCTTCTATTTTTTTAGCATTAGCAATTAATGCTTCTTCCAATGTTTCATCCTGTGTCATTGTTTTGACTCCTTATTCATTTGCTTTTTTGAATTTCTATCGCGTCTTTACCTCTAATAATTTTTCCATCAACAAACTGTATGTATGCTTCCTTTTCGTTTCCATGTCCACAACATGCATTTATTACTCCACTCATTTTCCCTAAACAACTATCATGGCCTTCTTTTGTTGACTTTTTACCACAGTTTTTGCATGGTCTGTCACTATTCTCTAATATAGGTTTTTTTGTATCGCTAAATACCCATTTATCGTTCAAGTATTCTATATCATGGCCTTGGTGTTTGGATTTACTCATCTTCCATCTCCATTGTTTGGTTATCCAGTGTCATTTGACATTGATTGGCTAACTGCTGCAGGTTCTCTACCATTGTTTTTGATAGGATTCTATGAGGTAGTACGATGGCTCTTATCATCATTCCGTCTTTAACTACAAAGTATGTGTGTCCCGCTTCTGTGGATCTTTCCCATAGGCTCATCTGTTCTATGTCACTTACTGGTTTTAAGGATCTTGATTGTATGAACTGAACGCCTTGCGATGTTTGTAAGGGGATAGATTCTTCAATCTGAAACCACTTCTTTTCGATTTGTCTTTCGTGATCTGCGATGTCTTCGATGCAATATGATTTAGGCATCTCTTCTACTCTGATGGTGTATTTCTTTTTCTTGTCTTCAGGTATGTTCAATACCGTGAATATGGTTTCTTCTGTTAGCTTTGGCATCTTTATCAGTGGATAGATGGCGTATCCGTCTGATATCCATTGTTCATATTCGGTTTCAAGTAGAACTATGATTTTACTGTGCTTACATAGTTGCTCTATGGCTTTTAATATCATTTGTTTCCTCCTGTTTTTCTTATATGCACTCTTGGCACACTAGTTTTGTTGAAGTAAGGTCACCATCTTTTAATATTTCCTCTAGGTCAACCTTGATTTCACGCTCACACTTGTTGCATTTGGTAAATACATTTTCAGTCGTGATAGGTACTGCCAGTGTTGCTTCTTCATACATTCCATATTTTATGTAAAACATTTAATTACCCCCTAAGCTACTCCGTACTTGATTGCCAGTTCCTTTGCTATGATCACATATCCTTCAATGAGTTTTTTGTCTTCACTTATAATATCCATCTTATTGAGTTTTTCTCTTTTAGATTTACATATGCCTTCTTCTGCAAGTCTTCTTTTCTTGTTTATTAACCTTTGGTTCAAATTGACGCCGAATCGATGCTCTAGTAGTCTGTAGGTTTCGTTTGTTAAGGTTTTGATATATTCGTTACCTCCAAGTTTGTTAGCCGCCTTTACTATTAAGGCGTGTCCTTCTTTTCTCCATGATGTTGAGTCTAGTGAGATTACGTCTCTCATATCTTGTACTTCTTGCTTTATTTCCTTTGTGGCCAGTTCTTGAGCTGCTAGTTGATTTAGTAGTCCGGTTAGTAATTGAAGTTCCGGGCTAAGGTTTCTTGAATCAAGAAGGTTTTGTTTGAACTTTTTCTCAATTTCAATGAAATACCTACGGTATTCTCTGCCTTTGTCATTTCTTTCTAGCATGGCCATTTCTTTAGCCGTGTCCAGTTTGAGGATGTACTCGATTAATGTAGCGTTATTCGCTTCCATTTTTTTATGGAGACGGATATAGTGTTGGTTTTCCTCGGCGTCTGTATCTTCGATTCTCTTTTTTATCCATGTTGAAAAGTCTTGTTTGCTTTCTAGTCCCTGGTGCAGTTCTCTTGCGTTTACTACTTTTTCCCCTTTATCTGTTTCATATATGATGATCAGTCCTGTTGTCTCTATGATTTTCAGGTTGTCCATACTTTCCCTTCTTTCTTCGTTTGATTAATCTTTAACTTTCTGATATTCTAATTGTAAATATATTTTGAAAGGTGTGATTTTTTGGAACTTAGTACTGAAGATGTTGTCACTCTCGTTACTTGTCTTGAATTTTTGAAAAGCGATTATATTAATACACTTAGTTTTAGTGAGCAAATGAGAAACCTTGGTGATGCGAACTCTGCTATTGAAAAGTTGAAGTCTCCTTATTCACAAATTCATAAGAATGAGTCTAGAGTAATTCAAGCTTCTTTATTGCACATGCAGCTTTTTTTATCTGAATCTGGTGTTCCAGCTCTTCCCGGTGACCCATTAAACATTTATGACTTGGAGCGCTTATATCCAATCTTCGAGGTTGTATAACTCTGATAAATATTGTTTCTTTTTCATTCGATAAGTCTAATTTCGTTAACTCTTCTATTTTTTTCATACGTATTGAGTTTTCCTTGCTTATTCGCTTTTTCATCCTTTAACCTTCTTTCTTTTGAAACACATAGGACAAACATAATTTTTAAGATGTTTGTTCTTTTTTTGTGTGCTTATGTTCCAGTGGTTTTGGCACTTAGTACATTTGGCTGTCACCTTTTTTCTCCTTCCTATCCCATTTCAAATTGAATGACCTCATATTCTAAATTTTTTAGGTTGACGACTTGAAGTTTTTATCTTCTGCCATGATGATTACACTTGCTGCGCTAATGATTGTTTCAGTATTTCTTCTTATTTGTTCAATATCACCGATATTCTTATTCCGTTCCGCTAGTTGTGATGCTTGTTCTTCAAGTATTTGTATTATATTCTTTTCCATTTTTTCTTCTCCTATTTCTTCAACTTTTATGGTTGTCATTGGTGGCCGTTTCCTTTCTTTAATAATATATTCGTTAAAGCCTTCATCATCTATGGGTTCTAATCCTATTTCCTTTCTAATATCATTGATGTTTGCTCTTCCTGTACTGATTCTGTCATATGCATCTTTTACATTTTTTGCAAACGTTCTGTCCCATGCATCTTTCATATTTTTTGCAAACGCTGTGTAATCATGCTTCATTCTTCTTTTCTCTCTTCCTTTCTGTTGTTCGTCTTCACCCCTTGTGCTAGAATTGTTTTGAAAGGTGTTGAATAGCATGGATGAACCTATTAAGCAAAATCCTATAGATATAGCTCATGATCTTGCTTTACTCTGTGTCAAGCGGCAACTTGACGATGAGAGCATTAAGAGTGATTCATTGAGTGTCTTTGAGGCTTATAAGATTGCTTACGACGATCTATATGGATATCTAACTCGTGGCACTTAACTTTCTTTGGTTTGGCTCTTGATATGTTGAAACTCAACGTTTCTCATGTGCCTAAGTACTGCATATCTTGTTTGCTCTTCTATGTAGTTGGGTAAGTCTTTAACCTCTTCTAGTGTGAAGCCTTTGTTTTCACATTGATCTAATACTTCTAATGCAAAGGCTTCTAGTTTTTTTCTACTCATTTCATATTCCTCTTTTCTTTTTTCAATTTCTTTTATATCCATGATTATCTCCTTACTGTTTGAGTTCTTTTTTTCTTAATTCTTCCACTACATACTTCATCGCTTCGAACAATGCGTCGCACAGTTCTATTCCCGTATAGAAATATCCATCTAGCTCAATGATCCATCTTTCATCATGTTTCATTTCTCGGATTCTATATTTTTCTTCTTGCATTTCAATAAACTCAATCATGCTTCCAATGTTAAAGTCAGCCTTACATCTTTGTACTCTATACATTTGAGTGTGGTCAAACGGGCGATCATCTGATCCTGGTATTCGTTTTTCACCTGTTATTTCTAATAATTGTTCTACGGTAATGTGTTTTTTCATAATTATGATTTTCTCCTTCCTATCTCTGTGCAAATTGAATGACCTCAGCTTCTTTTCTCTTGTGCTCAGGGTGATCTTTGAACCATTGGTCTAGCCTTCCGTCGTTTTGCATCTGTATGAGTTCATTAGCGTAATACTTGGCCAGCTCTTTCATTACTTCTGATTGTGTTTTTGCCGGTGTACCATCAGATAGGTAGTCACCGGCATATGTTACAATTACTTTCATGTTGCACCTCTTTTCTTATGATGCTTTGTTGTCATTTTTATTTTTAGCCGCTTCCCATTTGAGTATTAGTAGTAGCTTTTCTTTTGTCTTCTCATCTGATTGCTCTAGTAAATCGATGATTTCCTTTTCAACTGTTTTTGCCATCTGTCTCACCTCTTTTCTGTTAGTTTCTTGCTTGTCTGATTGCTTTGTAATTAGATAATATCACTATGTAATCATTAAGTCAATAGATTTTTGCTGTTTTGATTGCATTGTGATTGCATTTGTGCTATATTTTATTTATGGAGGTGAAACAACATGAATGAACGTTTAAAGCAATTAAGGGAGAGTTTAGGGATTAGTCAAAGGGAATTTAGTCAAAATATACGAATTGGTCAATCAACTTTAGCCATGTTGGAAACTGGTCAGAGAATTATGAAGGATATTCATATTTCCCAGATATGCTCTGAGTTTGGAGTTAACGAAGATTGGCTACGTACCGGTGAAGGCGAAATGTTTAAAAATGATGATTTTGCTTATGACCTTGGTACTTATGCAGCTAAAGCAACTGATCTTGATAGAGCTGTGATCACCGAGTGGATGAAGCTCAATGATGATACCAAGAAGAACTTATATGAGTTTATGAAAAAAGTTGTTGATGCCTCTAATAAAGAATAGGATGTGTTGATATGAAGGCTGTTATATATGCCAGATATTCTAGCGACAACCAGCGCGAGGAAAGTGTTGAAGCTCAGATTAATGCCATAGAAGAATATGCTAATAAGAATAATCACATAATTCTTAAACACTATATAGATAGAGAACTGACTGGGACGAATGACAATCGTCCCTCTTTTCAATCCATGATTAAAGATAGTAAGACTGGTTTATTTGATCTTGTTCTTATCCATAAGACGGATAGATTTTCACGGAACAAGGCCGACTCGGCAATTTATAAGCGAATGCTTTTAGAAAATGGCGTTAAGGTTATACCTGTTGCTGAGTCTTTTATATCTGATAGTCCTTTTGGTGTTGTTATGGAAGGGATGCTTGAAGGCTGGGCCGAGTATTATAGCCTGAACTTGTCTACAGAGGTTAAGAAGGGCCAGAATTCTAACATCAGAAAGTTTGATACTATCGGTAAAGTTAAGCATAATGGCGGAAAACCACCTTTTGGGTATGTTATTGATTCTGAAGGATATTATGTAATTGATGATCATGAGGCGATTGCTGTTCGCAAGATATTTGATATGTATTTGAATGGATATGTTTATAAGGATGTTATGGAGTGGTTAGACCAACTTGGTTATCGCACTAAGTACGGTAAGCCTTTTGGTAAGACAAGCATACACGGCATTTTACATAACCCTAAGTACTGTGGTGTCTATACTTATCGTAATAAAAAACGTGTGTATGTTGGTGGAAGATATAAGGATATTGAAAACCCGGATAAGATTGTTATTGACGGCGGTATACCGGCAATCGTATCAAAAGAAGATTTTGAAAGGATCCAATTGATTATGGCTGAGAATAATAAGAATAGTAAGAGAAGTGCTTCGAAAGAAATTTTCATCTTATCCGGAAAGGTTTTTTGTTCTAAATGCGGATCCAAGCTCGAATCTAATAGCTATATGGGTGGACGTGACCGAAAGCATCAATATCGTAATTATCGTTGTTCCGGTAGGAAGAAGGGTTTAGAGTGCGATCTTAAGCCTTATGATAAAGAAACCCTTGAAATGGATGTATGCTTGCAGCTTGAGAAGGATGTTTTTAATGATGATCAAATTGATATTCTTTCAAAAGAAATTTACGAAGCTTTTAAAAAGCAATCTTCTACTTCAGTTAGTACTTTAAAATCGTATAATACTAAAAAGGCTTCTCTTGAGCGCCAAATTGAAAACTTAACGACCGCTCTGGCCAATGGTGCCGCTTTTAATTCTGTCTATTCTAAATTGAGCGACTTAGAACATCAAAAGGATATGCTTGAGTTTGAAATTAAGCGTGAGCAGTACTCTTCTGATCGTATCATGTCTCTTGAGTCTATTCGTGATATCCTCTTAGTTGGTAAAGATATGCACTTAAAAACGGACAAAGAAAAAACGACTCTCATCAACATGTTCGTTGAAAGAATCGTTTTAGGTGATACTCTTGAAGTCCGTCTTAACTTTAAGCCGGACAGGTATATGGATAGTGGAGGTGAGGGGAATCGAACCCCTGTCCGAAAACCCGTTCATGAAAGTTTCTCCCATCAGAGTCATTAATTTGACATTCCCTCTGCCAAGCGCCTAATGACAGGCTCATGGTTTTAGTAGCTTAATTAGGTTCTTTTACTACCTCAAAGCATTGGTAGAAAAGTTCCTCGCCCAATCGTTGCCCAGACCCTAAGTGGCGAGTTGCCTAGGAAGGACACCGCAGCCTAAGCTGCGAAAGCTAAATTATCTTCAGCGTTTAATTTAATTTTACCAGCTTTTAACGTAGCTCCGGTGTCTACGGATGGCTTCCT
The DNA here is from genome assembly GCA_002841495.1 of Firmicutes bacterium HGW-Firmicutes-2. GTDB lineage: Bacteria > Bacillota > Clostridia > Lachnospirales > Vallitaleaceae > Petrocella. The sequence continues at coordinate 34,483 of PGZV01000010.1, forward strand.
TCACTGCAGTGATCCCCGTCGAAACCTGTACACCCCCGGGTTTACAGGCGGTCTCTTTGACCTTTTATAATAAGTAGGTCTACCTACAGATTATCAACTTTGAATTGCTTTTCAGCCATTCTTTTTTGATCTTTTTTGGCGATATCTTGTCGTTTGTCATGGAGCTTCTTACCGCGTGCTAAACCGATCTCCATCTTCATTCGACCTTTTTTTAGGTAGATTTTGAGTGGCATGATGGTATAACCTTTTATGGCAACCGCACCCATGATCTTATTGATCTCATAACGGTTTAACAAGAGCTTTCTGGTTCTCATCGGGTCCTTATTGAAGATATTGCCCTTTTCATAAGGTGTGATGTGCATGTTGGTGACAAAAATCTCACCATCCATAACCCTTACAAAGCTCTCTTTTATGCTGCCTTTTCCAAGTCTTAAGGATTTGACTTCTGTTCCTGCAAGTACCATACCTGCTTCATAGGTCTCATCAATAAAATAATCGTGATAGGCTTTTTTGTTTTGCGCTATGATTTTATAAGCTTCTTTTGCCATGGTTCACACTCTTTCCAACTAAAAGATTCACTTGAATCTTTCTTCCAAATCTACGCTGCAAGACATATTATAACATATTCTATAAGCTTTACAAGGGCAAAGCCATTACAATTATGTTACCTAAACAGCTGGTGTCTCGCTCGCAACCTCTGTCGGTCCTTCTTCTGATACGGAAAAATCAATGTTACGTTCTTCCACATTACATCGTTCTACTTTAACATTGATTAAGTCACCAAGGGCATAGATTTTCTTGGTGCGCTCACCCACATACATGTACTTAAGCTCATCATGAACGTAATAATCATCATTAAGAGCGGTGACATGAACCAGACCTTCAATGGTGTTTGGAAGTTCTACATAAAGTCCCCATCCGGTGACTCCTGAGATGACACCTGTAAATACTTCACCAATATGGCGTTGCATGTATTCCACTTTTTTAAGCTTAATGGTTTCACGCTCAGCAGTTTCAGCCCGGCGTTCGTACTCGGAATTCTGCTTGGTGACATCCGGTAAGATCTTCTTATAATGACTAATGCGCTTATCGCTCATCTTGCCATTAAGATTTTCCTTGATGATTCTATGAATCTGTAAATCCGGATAACGACGAATCGGTGAGGTGAAATGGCTATAATACTTTGCTGCAAGTCCATAGTGACCTTCACAATCCACTTCATACTTAGCTTGTTTCATAGATCTAAGCGCCAATCGACTGATCAAGATCTCCTCTTTGCTGCCTTCAATGTCAATTAAGAGTTTCTGTATTTCTTTAGGATGGACATCTTCTTTGCCTTTAATATGATAACCGAAGTTATAGATGAACTTACCTAGGGCTTGAATACGCTCATTGTCCGGCTCTTCGTGATTTCTGTATACAAAAGGTATCTCTTGCCAGAAATAATGCTCAGCTACGGTCTCATTGGCTAGTAGCATAAATTCTTCAATAATCTTTGTTGCCACGTTACGTTCATAGACATAGATCTCAGTGGGCACACCAAACTCATCCAGCTTGACTTTGGCTTCCGGGAAATCAAAGTCGATGGAGCCCCGTTGTTTTCTCTTTGCTCTGAGTATGGCCGCTAGGCCTTCCATTCTATGGAACATATCTACAAAATCTTTGTAGCGCTCCGTTAGTTCAGGATCTGATTTCTCTAAGATGCCTGAAACCGCTGTATAAGTCATGCGCTCGTCTACGTTAATGATGGTCTCGTCAATGGTATAATTAAAAACTTTACCTTCATGGTCGATGTCCATAATACAACTAAGAGCTAAACGGTCTTCCCCTGCATTTAACGAACAAATACCATTAGACAGTTGTCTCGGAATCATAGGGATAACCCGGTCCACCAAATAAACACTGGTACTTCTATTAAGAGCTTCATCATCTAAGGCACTACCCTCTTTTACATAATAAGTAACATCTGCTATATGAACTCCTAGCCGGTAGCCTTGTTCGATTTTCTCAATGGTGATGGCATCGTCCAAATCTTTAGCATCTTCACCGTCAATGGTCACAGTTTGGATATTTCTATAGTCCAGTCTACCTTCAGCTGCTTCCTTAGGCACTTCTGTAGGTATGGATAGGACTTGTTTTTTGACGCTATCTGGGAACTCTGTAGGTATTTCTAAGTTCTTGACTATGGACAAGATAGCTGTATCCGGATCATCCACGTGACCGATAATCTCAACAATCTTACCCTCAGGCTTACGGTCTTCACCGCCCCAATCTGTAACCTTCACCACGACTTTATGACCTTTCATGGCCATCATGCTGTTAGATTTGGCTATATAGATATCTTTCTGTACTTTTTTGTCGTCTGCTCGGACAAAGCCGAAGTTATCGCTTTGTTCATAAAGCCCTACAAGGGTATCTTTTCCTCTTTCAAGTACTTTAACAATTTCACCTTCAGGACGTTTGCCACGGCTGTCTTTAAGCAATTTAATGGCTACAGTATCATTGTGAAAGGCTGTGTTAACATATTTGGCAGGAATGAAAATATCATCATCCTGTCCTTCTATAACCACAAAACCAAAGCCTTTAGGATGAGAAACAAATCTTCCTATTATTGGCTCTGGCGCATCATTAATCATATATTTGCCGCGCTTGGTGCAATAAAGCTAATTCTTTTAATTTGAGGGGCCTGTATTTTTTATCTTTAAACAGATCCAGCAATACTTCTTTTTGATCGATTTTCATTTTCTTCACTTCCTAATCTTAGTATGGTTAAAGGGTCAAAACTAAGTTTCACTAAATTCACATACAATATATAGCTTACGTTGATACATTCATAACTATATATTGTATGTGAAAATTCAACTATATAGTTTTGACACTTTAACCTTAGTATACCTCTATTATAGAGTACTTCGACGCTTTTGTACATACTACCACTAAATTGTAAATTTTTGCAAACTCTTTATGACAGTCGCAAAAAGAAACGGCTATGATTTTTCATCCATAACCGTTTCTTTGCTGACATCTACTTTTCTTAGAATATAGCTTTATAAAGGAGGTATTTACAAAATGTTCTGGTCTAGCAAATCATTAAGGTCTTCGTTTAAGTATTCCACAACCTTGACGGTGTAGTTCCCAAAAGCATCCACGGCATAAATTGTAATCGCACCCTTGGCTACAAACTTGTTGAGTTGTGTTGTTAATGTAACTTTCATATCGGTATCCAGCAATACTTGATTACCTTGATTGTTTAAAACACGTATAGACTGCTCTTGTGTTGCTGCTAATACCTGATTATAAGTCAACTTTCCTTCAAAGACTTTATAGGTCACAATGGTCGTCTTATCCGTTATGGTGATATTGTGGTTAATTAGATTAACGGAGGATTCTAGGGGATCGACGACCACACCTATTACCGGTGCCACTGTATCTACAAGACCCACTGTTAACATCTTGGAAGTAATAGCTGATACAAGATCCGTGCTATCACCTTGTTCTCTGGTTCGAATCTGATTAATACCAACTTTAAAATCATAATCTAATTGATGGCCTAAGGTTAGTGGTGGGGTCAATACGCCATATGCCACATATTTACCTGTTGGTAATTGACTACCGTTATAGCTTAATCGCCCACTGTTCATAGTGAATCCAGGTACCACATTACCAGAAGCGTTTCTTACATCTGCGTTTCCACCGGAATTATTTAAGACAAATGTATGGTTGGAACTTGCAAAGTCATCAAATAAGGTCATTTCTGCTTTTGTTAGTGGTCTAACCAATTCGAAGCTGATTTTGGTTTGTGTTGGTTCGTTGAGTTGATCGATACTATGATTTGAACTACCATCGAGTGTCGTAATGGCTATGTCTTTAATCTTTAACCGCTCAAAATTAACTACCTTATCAATTTGTGGTGTTGCGTGACTCAGTACCGCATCAAATACCATATTCATGTTGCCATCTAGTGTAATACCACCGCTTTGACTGGTCATTAAATAACCGCTTGGTACAGGTATGGATATTTTATGAAGTCCACTGGTAATACCTTCTACGATAATGACACCACCTTCAACAGTATAAGGTCTTAACACCCCGTTTACATAGAGTTCTACATCTGTAATGGCTGTATCAAAATCATCTGAAAAGTCAAGGGTTAACCGACCCATCTTAATATCAATGGCAGCAGGATCAAGTCCTAAGTTGGCATAATCAAAAACATTGCCTACAGAATTTGTCAGTTGATAATCTACATTATGGTCCAGTCTCAAGTTACCTTCTTTTATGGCTTTAAGCTCTAATGGCACTTCTTTTTGCCATGTAAGATTCTCACTACCTACCACACTTTTTGATTCTAGAATGTTTAAGGATAGTTTATTATTGACGATACCCCAACCTGCACCAGTACTTATAGGTTGAAGTGTTACAAATTCACTAATAGTCTGTCCTGATGTGGATTTGGTCAGATTCTTTACGTTAATGGTCTTGTAGTCAAACGGCGCTTCATTATTATAACTCAGACTATGATTCATCTTAATAATGTCGCCGACTAAATAACCGAATTGGTTGTTTGTATAAGTAACATTCACATTCACTTGAGGTTGATTCGTCCTTGGTGGTATGACGGTCATATTCTGTCCAAGTAATTCTATTACCGTATTGCCACTTAGATCTCTATAAGTTAACATAGCATTCACGTTAATCGGAATCTCAACTTGACCACTACCTGTTGGATACACATGGTCTTTAACCTTAACTTTATAACCAAAAGCATAATTGGTATCTACAACATTGCCCAAATCCCAAGTGATGACTTGTCTGCCATGAGCATCTACAGTCAAAGTATAGTTCTGAGGTACGATACTGCCTTCAACAACCTCAAACTCTTTCTCAATGGTTTCTACCACTTTTGCATTGGTACCGATATAGTTGAGCTCTCCAACAATGGTATCAAAAATGTGTGAAAGTTGTCCTGTTTGTGACGCTTCAAAAAGACCGGCATTTTGAGCTCTGACCAATGTGTCTCTTGCCACATTCTTAGTTGCAACGTATTCAATGCCTTCAAAGTAACCGACAGCTATGACCTCTGCTACTGACTGGGCCGATTGTCCGGCTTGATAAGCAGCGATTGTATTGGTATTATGACTTGTGGGGTAGTTTAGATTCTTCTGGCTGTTACTACCACCTTGGGTTGCTACGCCATCTGTAAAAAGTATAATGACATTCTGTCCTGATGGTGTTCCTGTGATTTGCTTATGGGTTACTGTGGTCTCCGCATATTCAAAAGACTCTTTTATATTTGTGGCCCCATCAGAAATTTGCCAGAACTCCCATGCATACCTATAGCCGTTGTTCCTATAGGCTGAGAAATTACTATGATAATGCGTATTCAGATCCCTGTATTGAAAAACTTTTTGGATTTCATTCAATGTCTCTGTTTTGTTATTATAATACTTCCAATTATCATTCTTATTGGCATTGGTACCAAAAGAAACAATGGCCATATTGGAATCCGGATAGGTTGCATAGACTTCATTCACAAAATTATTAACAGCTTTCCATACAGCATCTGCAACCGGTTTGTTGGTGGAAGGGTCAATGCGCAGCATGGAATTGGAACGGTCTAGAACCAACACAATGTCAAGGCCTGTGGTCACCTGTTCATAGGATACGGAAAAATTATAACCGATGTCAAAGATTCTCTCACCGGCATCCGATAATGTCACCTCCGGTGTATCTTTCGTTATGGTTACCGTAGTATTCACATTCCCATAAATAGGCATACCCATCTGTAATACCCAGACAAATGCCATTAAGAGTCCTATCTTCTTATTGATGTTCGCGGTTACTTTCATACTTTAACGCCTCCAGTTCCTATTTCATTTCATTGGGCTTATGATCATCTGATTTATACTCTCTCACATTAAGTTTTTCATTTATTTGTGTCGTATAAATAATTATATACCCCTTATACACAGCTAGTCAATTAAGATTACGAATATTCACACAAACCAATACCATATAACTATACCATAGGACTTATAGCTCATATGTTTTTAAGTTTTTTAACATATTTTTAGATACATGTTCACACTTTGTTCAATATTAATTCTTGAAAAAAGCATATAATTGAATAAATGGTTAAGGTGTTAAAACTAAATAGTTGAATTTTCACATAGAATATATATTACGAATGCATCAACGTAATTTATATATTCTATGTGAATTTAGTGAAACTTAGTTTTGACCTTTAACCATAAATGTGAATCCATCCAGTGCAAAATAGGAGGTAAATAATGAAATCAAGTAAAAAAAATGTCATTTCTATCATCATGGTTCTAACAATTCTCATAACAGGATCTTTCACCCATGTATATGCCGATGTCGCACCCCTATACAAAGACACCACCACCCTAGAATGGTATTACGGTTCTCTTGACATCTTGTCACAGGAAAATATTATTACCGGCTTCACAGACGGTACTTTCAAGGGTAATCAAAAGCTGACTATTGACCAATATATAGCCATCTTATGTCGCTTGACCGGCAACGATGTTGGTAACGCTGATGGTTACTGGGCTGCGAATTACATTGCCTTTGCAAAAAATCAAGGTTGGTTGGATGATGCAAGCTATACAGTATACAGCACACCTATTGATCGCTATGAAGCCAGTCGACTTACCATCAAGGCTATGAATCTGGTTCCGACAGACTATCCGGATGAATTCCTTGACTATAGTATCTATATCAATGACTTTAATATAATGCCACAGGATCAACGCACAACTGTACTCTTATCTTATGCCCTAGGTATCATTACCGGTTATCCTGACAATTCTTTTAGTGGCAACAATACATTAACACGTGCTGAGGCAGCCGTAATCAGTCATCGTGTTTTTGATCCTAAGGTCAGAAAACTTGCCTTATCTCCAAGTAAAGCTAGGGCTCTTGCTTCATTATTTGCATCCAATCCGGAACTTTTTGCTGGTTTTGCTGGAGAAATGACCATCATCAATAACCAGCTCATCTTTATTGATGGAGATGCAACAACAAATCTAAGCAATTCCGGCTTGGATCCTCAGGTTGGTAATATTACGGAAAACATCTTAGCTGATGCCCTCATTGACAGTTCTGCTGATGAGACGGATAATACTTTATCCGCCGGTTATAACTATGGCGTCTTCAATATCAATCTCTTAACAGAAGATAATGATAGCCTTGTTATACTCGATGCACAAAATGGTAAAAAAATCATCGTATTAGACTTAGTACTCATGCAAGGATCTGATGGTAATCTTAAGCCGGGTGCTTCTGAGTTCATACTTTTGGTTTGTAAAAATATTGATTTTGAAAATGCCAGTGCCATACACAATTTTATTATTACAAATTATCAAGGCCGTGCATCCTTACCATCTTCAGGTGTTAGTGTTTCCTATGACAGTACGGATATTCTTATGACTGCTTTAGTACATGACCACAATGTGGTTAAGGTTGAGTTTACCCTTAAATAGAGCATGAAAAAGTGTAACTTCGTCCTATATTAATAAAATAAAAAACCAGGTAGAGGCATATTATATGTCTTCACCTGGTTTTTATTTTATATTATTTTTATGTTGTTTCTTATGAGTATTTATTCTTTATTCGTGTAACCGTAATTCTTTAATAAGTAGTCACTGTCGCGCCAGTCTTTCTTGACCCTGACCCATATCTTCAAGTTAACTTTTGAACCCAGTAGATTTTCCATATCTCTTCTTGCCATTGAACCGATTTTTTTAAGCATAGCCCCTTGCTTACCGATCACCATGCCTTTGTGGGAGTCTTTCTCGCAAACAATGGTCGCATCAATATCAATGATGGCCTGACTCTCACGTTCTTTCATTTGATCAATGACAACTGCTACACCATGTGGTATTTCCTGTTCCATATTTAGCAATACTTTTTCACGTATCAGTTCCGCACAAATCTGTCTTTCCGGTTGATCTGTAACCATATCTTCCGGAAAATACATAGGACCATCTTCCAGTACATCAAAAATTCGGTCTAATAGAATATCCGTATTCTCACCTTTAAGCGCCGATATTGGAATGATATCCTTGAAGCTATACTGGTCCTTATAGGTGGCGATAACTTCCAGAAGTTCATTTTTTGCGATGGTATCCATCTTGTTAATGACTAGAAATACCGGTGTTTCTACCCTTGCTAATCGCTCTATAATGTAGCGATCACCTTTACCAATTTTTTTATCCGGCTCAATTAGCCACAATACCGCATCCACTTCATTCAAGGTCGTTTCTGCACTGGTATTCATGAATTCCCCAAGCTTTGTCATTGGTACATGGATACCAGGTGTATCAATAAAGACAATCTGACCTAAGTCATTGGTCAAGATGGTTTGAATCCGGTTTCTTGTTGTTTGAGGCTTGTCTGACATAATGGCAATTTTCTGTCCGATTAAGTGATTCATTAATGTTGATTTACCAACATTCGGACGACCGATTATGGTTACAAATCCTGATTTTTTATTGTTCACGCATTACCTCCTGTTATGCATACTTCTCGTCTGTAGAAGCTACATCTTTCTTTTCGTCTAATAGAACTGTCTTTTTCTCAAGGTTACTAAAGGCAACCGACAGCATAAGTTTCACGCGATTAAGCTGATTAACTTCACTGGCACCCGGGTCATAATCTATGGCGGCTATATTGGCCATTGGGTACATTTTCTTAATAGGTTTAATCATCGATTTCCCAACAACATGATTGGGTAAACATCCAAATGGCTGCACACAAACCACATTCTCAACCCCGTCTTTAACAAGTTCCACCATCTCACCGGTTAAAAACCAACCTTCACCGGTTTGATTTCCAAGTGATATAAGTTGCTTGGCAAGCTTGCCTTTTTCCTCGATACTTGATGGTGCATGAAAATGTTTGGATGCATGAAGTGCCTTACCGGCTGCTTGTCGGTACCATGACATAATCTTAATGGCTATGTTGGCGCCTCGCCATCCTTTTTTTGTACCGTTTAGCTTTTCATATCTGAATTTATAATTATAAGCGTTGTATAGATAAAAGTCCATTAAATCCGGTAATACTACTTGTACACCTTCATCTTCAAGTACTTGAGCAAGCTGATTGTTGCCTGTCGGGTGATACTTAACCAATATTTCTCCTACAATTCCCACTTTAGGTTTGATGATATCTTTACGGGGTAACTTGTCAAATGCCTCTACAATCTCTATACATTGTTTTCTAAAGGTTATGATGTTACCACTTATAATGGTTGCCATCGCTTTTTGTCGCCACTGATCATACAAAGCGTTAGCTGAGCCTACCTCGGCTTCATAAGGCCTGGTTGCATATAAGACCCTCATGAACAGGTCACCAAATACTGTTGCCATTAAAGCCTTGTGAATCAAAGAAGGACCAATCTTAAAGCCCGGATTCCCTTCAAGTCCAGATGCGTTAATGGATACAACAGGAATATGACTCATGTCTGCATCTCTTAGTGCTTTACGGATAAAGCCGACATAATTGGATGCACGACAACCTCCGCCAGTCTGAGACATGAAGACAGATACTTGATCCAGGTCATAATCCCCTGATTTTAAAGCCTCCATAATCTGGCCGATTACCAATATAGATGGGTAACAGGCATCGTTGTTTACATAGGTTAAACCTACATCAATGGCTTTATTATCCACCATTGGCAAAACCACCACATTATAACCTAAAGCTCTAAATCCTACTTCATAAAGATCAAAATGTATCGGTGACATCTGCGGTGCAATGATAGTATGTTTGGCTTTATGAGCTTTTGTAAATGGCACGCGAGTCGTTTCAATTTCTTCCTTATGTAAGCTTTTTTTCTGCTTTAATCTTTCTTCTAATGCCGCTTTTAAGGAACGCATTCTGATTCGAATAGCACCTAGATTACTGCCTTCATCAATCTTGATCAGTGTATAGATTTTACCATGTCTTGCCAAGATTTCCTGTACTTGATCCGCCGTAACTGCATCCACACCACATCCAAAAGAGGTGAGTTGAACCATTTCAAGTTGCTTATGCTTACCTACCACTTCAGCAGCCGCATACAATCGACTATGGTAAGCCCATTGATCTAGTACTCTAAGTGGTCTTTTCACTTGACTTAGATGACAGATGGCATCTTCCGTTAGCACAGCCATACCAAGTCCTGTGATAATATTGGTTAAACCATGATTGATCTCTGGATCCACATGATAAGGTCGACCACCAATGACCATGCCAATTTTATCATTGTCCTCAAGCCATCTGATGACACGTTCGCCTTCTTGTTGGATATCTGCTCTGGTTTTTTCTTTTTCTTGCCATGCCAGTCTTGCTGCTTCAAGAACCTCAGCTTCCGAATGCCCTTTTATCTCAAATTCTTCAAAGAGTCGTACCGCCAATCGTTCCGGTTCTTCCATCGGCAAGAAGGGACTCATTAACTCCACCTCATTATTTACGATGGCATCCGTATTATGCTTAATGGTCTCAGGATAACTGGTGACGATGGGACAGTTATAATTATTGTCTGCACCTTCTATTTCTTTGACCTCAAAAGGTACACTGGGATAAAAGATAAAATCCACTTTTTTCTCAATCAACTTCATAATATGACCGTGTACGATTTTTGCAGGATAACAAGCCGATTCAGAGGGTATGGTTTCTATACCAGCTTCATAAACGGCTTTATTGGATCTAGGTGATAAAACCACTCTATAACCCAAATGTGTAAAGAAAGTATGCCAATAAGGATAGTTTTCATACATATTCAGAACCCTTGGAATACCCACTGTTCCTCGAGGTGCTTCTTCTACAGATAAGGGTTTATAGGCAAAGAGTCTTTTATATTTATAAGTAAAAAGATCCGGTATGTCATGATTTTTTATAGCCATACCCGCCCCTCGTTCACATCGGTTACCGGATACAAATTGACGACCATCCGAAAAATGATTGATGGTTAACATACAACGGTTACTACACAGTTCACATCTGGACATCTCATTGTGTGCCTCAAAATGTTCTAATGCTTCTCTTTTTAGTATCGTGGACTCAGATGTTTGTATACTACGTTCTTTGGCAATCAAAGCCGCACCAAAAGCTCCCATGATACCGGCAATGTCCGGTCTAACCACTTCTTTACCTGAAATCATCTCAAAAGCTCTTAAAACGGCATCATTATAAAATGTACCGCCCTGTACAATCACTTTATTCCCAATTTGCTTAGGGTCTCTTATTTTTATGACTTTCTGTAGTGCGTTCTTAATAACTGAGTAGGATAAACCTGCAGATATTTCGCCGACTGTGGCACCTTCTTTTTGAGCCTGCTTAACCCTTGAGTTCATAAAAACCGTACATCTAGAACCCAAATCTACGGGTGCTTCCGAAACAAGGGCCGCTTTTGCAAAATCCTGTATGTTCATTTCCAAAGATTGAGCAAAGGTTTCAAGGAAAGAACCACATCCTGAAGAGCATGCTTCATTCAAGAGTATGTCATCAATAACTCCGTCTCTAATACGCAGACATTTCATGTCTTGTCCGCCGATATCTAGTATGAACTCTACACCAGGCAAAAAGAACTCGGCTGCTTTGAAGTGAGCCATGGTCTCGATTTCGCCGATATCCATATGTAAGGCTTCTTTGATCAATCCTTCACCATAACCTGTAACACAACTGTTTTTTATCTTTGTACCGATCGGCATCTTTTCATATATTTCCATTAAGATTTCTCTACATAACGCCAAGGGCTTCCCTTGATTGCTACCATAATAATCATACAGAAGCTGTCCTTGATCATCAATGAGAACCAACTTGGTTGTGGTTGAACCTGCATCTATACCTAAGTAACAGTCACCTACATATTCTTCAAGATTCCCTTTTACAGCTTTGTGTTGTTGATGCCTCTCATTAAAAATGTCTAAGTCTTCTTGTGACTCAAATAATTTTTGCAGTCTTGCAACCTCATTGATACCGGATGCTTTAAGATGCTTAACCCTTCTGTAGAGCTCTTCAAACCTTAAAGGTTCTTCTTGTGCTGAAGCCATAGCAGCACCAGTCGCAACAAAAAGTTGAGAATGATCCGGGATTATGGTTTGTTCCTTAGTAAGGTTCAAGGTATCTACAAAACGGTTCCTAAGCTCCGATAAGAAATATAACGGTCCACCTAAAAAGGCAACATGCCCACGAATGGGTTTACCACATGCCAGTCCACTAATTGTCTGATTAACTACCGCTTGGAATATGGAAGCGGCAATGTCTTCCTTGGCTGCGCCTTCATTTATAAGAGGCTGAATATCCGTCTTTGCAAAGACGCCACATCTGGCTGCAATCGGGTGAATAACCTTATATGATTTTGCAAGTTCATTCAGGCCCATGGCATCCGTCTGTAATAATGACGCCATTTGGTCAATAAAAGCGCCTGTCCCACCAGCACAGGTACCATTCATACGTTGATCGATTGAACCACTTTCAAAATATGTGATTTTTGCATCCTCACCACCGAGTTCAATGGCAACATCTGTTTTTGGTATGAGATGCTCCACTGTTTTTGCACAAGCTACGACCTCTTGTATAAAACCAACATCCAACCATTTGGAAACAGAGAGTCCACCTGAGCCTGTTGTAAGAATGCTGATCATGGCTTCCGGGTAATGCTCATACGCCCTGCCCATCATGGATAAAACAGTGCTCTTAATATCTGATAAATGCCTTTTATATTTACTATATAACATCTCTCCTTGGCTACTTAAGACAACCATCTTGACGGTTGTCGATCCAATATCCAAGCCGATTTTTAAATGTTTTTCCAAAAAATTACCTCCTGTTATCTATAACACATCTTGGTGAATATATCACCTGAAAATACTCTCAAATTATAATACCTCATTATTGTCAAGATATCAAAACTAAATTTCACTAAATTCACATACAATATATAGATTACGTTGATACACTCATAACTATATATTGTATGTGAAAGTTCAACTCTATGTTTTGACACTATAACCAATTATACCATATTAATTTTTAATGTAAAAGTTTTTGAATTCCCCCACTTTATTAGAATTATCCTATATTTATATAATAATTTTCATGATGCTATTGTAATTTTCCCCATATGTCGATAAAATATAAAAGAACAGAATCGAGAGGCGGAAACTTCAGTGGAAAAGATTTTCAAGATTATGATTGTTGAGGATAGTCGGTTATACCAAAAGTACTTAACAGACCTCATGATCAAAAATAATTATGAATATATATGTGCCTTTAATGGCCTAGAAGCCATAGGTCTCTTAAGAGAAGAAAAACCCGACTTAATCTTGTTAGATGTACACCTTCCAGGTTGTAGTGGTTATGATGTTTGTGAGCATGTTCGTAAAACACCAGAGACTTATCACATACCGATTATTTTTATCACTTCTAACAATGATCAAAATGATATTGTAAAAGGTTTCCAATTGGGTGGTAACGATTATGTTACAAAGCCTTTTAATGAAACCATCTTAGAGTCTAGAATTACCAATCAGCTGGACCATGTCTATAACCGTAAACTTCTTAATAGTTATATCCAAGAATTGGAATCCATCAATACCAAGTTAAAAGATGAAAAAGAACACTCCGAATATTTGGCTTCTAGAGATCATTTAACCGGTCTTTATAACCGACGTTTTATACAATCCACATTAAAAGAACTTCTGTTGGATCATCAACTGGATCAGACTTCCATTTCCCTTGCTTTATTCGATATTGATGATTTTAAGTTGGTCAATGATCAATACGGTCATCCCTGCGGAGACTATACCTTGAATGAAGTCGTCACACTCATCCAATCCAAAATCCGTGATTATGATTATTTATCACGGTGGGGTGGCGAAGAATTCTTGTTGGTCTTACCTCATACCACCAAAGAATCTGCCCTACCTATTATGGAAAGAATCTTAAACACCGTTGATGCACATACCTTTACATATGATAAGTATAGTTTCAAATTAACGCTTACCTGTGGACTTTCTGATTTTAAGCCTAATGAGAAGTACATTTCGATTCTTAATCGAATCGATGAAGCCTTATACGAAGGAAAGCATTCAGGTAAGAATAGAATCATTATAAAATAAACCAGTATTTTTGCATACTTGCAAAATACTGGTTTTTTACGCCTAATAATAGATTTGATTGTGCATGTTTCTAGAATGTAATGAAGTGTGGCTTAATGCTCGTCTATAACTCCTCGCCACAGAAAGGACAAAAGACAATATGAAGGTTAAAAGCAGAAATATCTGCGTTACAATGGTCACAGAACCTTTCCTCACCATCACTAGCTTTCATCTTTTTCTCAATAATGGTCTTTGATATTTTTGCATCAATTCTTCTTAAGAGATCTTTTAAAGTAAACATGCTTACCGGTGTTCTTAAAACACCATCCAATATGTTTTTCTTGACCTCATCTTTTTGTATCATACTGCTTGAAGATAGCAAACAAATCAAATCCGGTTTGTCTTCTTTGATCTGTTCAATGAGTTGGTCTCCGCGTATTTCATGCATAATATAGTTCACCACAATGAGTTCAGGCTCAAACTGTTCCACTTGGTATAGGGCATCGTACTCATCAGCCAGCTCCACTTCATAATTGAGCTGTAAGAGTAAATCCTTTAATATTAAGCTTTCAAATAAGGAATCGTTTACCAATAAGGCTTTTTTCATCATAAGTCTCCTTATACATCATCAATACCATCCCCAGTTTCTTGATGCCGTCTTCCATCCGCTTCTCATCTATACCACGGTAGCCTAAGATGAGATAGGGTTTTGACGGCTTTTTCTCTATACTTCTGTAAACACCTAAACTACTTATACCAATGCCTTTTAACTCACAAGCTAGCACTATCTCAGTCTCATCCCAACCATCCGGCAGTTTTAGCATAATCTGAAGACCAGCCTTGCCGTGTTCTGGAATGACCACCTTCGGTACATGGGCTTTTATATATTTTAACACATTCCCTTGTTTCTTTGCATAATAATTTCTTATTTTTCTAACATGACGATCGAAATCACCAGATTCTATGAGTTTTGATAAAGCCAATTGTTCCAACTTAGATGCTGTCTGAGAAAAATATTCCATATTTTTAGCATAATGTTGATTCAATGCCTGTGGTAGTACCATAAAGCTAATACGTATGCCTGGCGCCAAAACAGTGGAAAAAGATCCTAAATAAATGACTCGGTCACCTTCATCCAAGCTTTGCATCGCCGGTATAGGGTGACCTTCAAATCTAAGCTCTGCATTGTAATCATCCTCAATGATATAACCATCTACTTTCTTTGCCCAATTCAGTAGCTTCAGCCTATTATCCACCGGCATAATGGTTCCGGTTGGGAATTGATGTGAAGGACTCACATAACATAACCTGACCTTTTTCTCATAAAGCAAAGCAATATCAATCCCCCTCTCATTAACTTCTATCGGTATGGTTTTCAAATGGCTATAATCAAAAACGTGCTTAGCCTTATTAAATCCCGGATCTTCCATCCCAATATCATCCAAATCCAAATAATCAAATAGTTTACCTAAAATGGTTAATAAAGGTGTAATACCACCACCGATCACGATATTATCCGGTCTTGTCACGACCCCTCTTGTTCTATAAAAATGCTTCGCAATAACCACACGTAAAATATGCTCCCCTCTAGGATTACCTTGCTCATACAGTGCGTCCACATCATAGTTCATTACTTGATTAATATGTTTTTTCCACATCTTAAAATCAAAACTGTCCTTAGCTACATATTCACTTTTAAAATCATAGGTATAGTACTGCTTTGTTTCCTTGGAATCCTCTTCCATGCTTTCTATTTTTTTTCCTTTAATTACTTCGATTTCTGCCACATAGTAGCCTTTTTTAGGCTCACTTATTATATAGCCTTCGGCTAAAAGTTGATTGAAAGCATTCTCTACACTGTTGCGACTTATAGCTAGGTGATCTGAAAAAACCCGTACTGAGGGCAACTTGTCGTTTTTCATTAATCTACCTTCAACCATCTCTTTAACGAGATAATCATGAATCTGCATATAGATGGGCTTTTTAAGTCCATAATTTATTTCCGGTGTGAGTAGCATACATCTGTCCCCCTTAATATAATCAAAACTGACACTTTAAAACAGGTCAATTTCATTATAGTATGAATTACAAAATAAAACAAGTTAGGATGATTCTTATGAAAAACACAACAAAAACTTTGACTTACTCCGGTTTAATGGCAGCACTCACTTTTATCAGTACCAGTATCTTAAGTTTTCCTTCTCCCTTTACCGGGGGTTATATCCACATCGGTGACGCACTTGTTCTTAGCTGCGGTGTTGTCCTTGGCAAGAGAAACGGTGCACTGGCTGCCGGTATCGGATCTGCTCTAGCTGATATTTATCTGGGTTATGCCTCTTGGGCGCTTCCCACTTTCATCATTAAGGCTATAATGGCTTATGTAATCGGCTATATGTTCGAGGACCTTACCAACCTTAAGAAAACCGGTTTTATTACCACCTTCTACAGCTTCCTATGGATAGGCTTCGGCTTCTTAGTAAGAGGATTAATTGCTTCTAATCGTATGATCGACGCCACCCAAGACTTAATTACTGATGAAGTTATAACAAGTGAAACCGAACTCTTATCAACTGTATTGTCAACACAAAACATCTTACTGGCTATAGCCTTATTGTTACCTCTAGCATTATTGGTTGTTTTTGGTGTAAGCCGTTTTAAGCCATCCATCGCTATGCACTTTAACAAAATAAGTGCTTTCATCGTTGCCGGTTCTGTTATGGTTATTCTATACTATGCGACCTATGGCATTATGTATGGCAATTGGGTTATACCGGTATTTAGTATCCCTGCTAATATGGTACAATTTGGATTTGGAATTACCTTGGCTACTTTAATGCTTCCTATTACACTAAGATTCCAATTATCCAAAGAACAAGAATAATTCTCAAGTAATGAGGTATCTATCCCAAAAGGCATAACAAAAGCCCTTCATCGATTTTTGATGAAAGGCTTTTTGTCTATGCATTCAGATTTATATTTTGTATGTAAACTCAACTATGTCGTTTTTATACTAGCACCGACAAAGTCTTTGAATAATGGATGGGCATGGTTTGGTCTAGACTTGAATTCAGGATGGAATTGAACACCGACAAACCAAGGATGGTCTTCTATTTCAACCATTTCTACCAATTGATCGTCTGGTGATAATCCTGTGATCATGAGTCCGTGATCAACCAACTTATCACGGTACTCATTGTTGTACTCATAACGATGTCTATGACGCTCATAAATGAGCTCATCTTCATAGGCACGGTAAGCGTTGGTACCTTCTATAACTTTACATGGATAGGCACCTAAACGCATGGTGCCTCCAAGTTCATCTATATCTTTTTGCTCCGGCATCAAATCTATAACAGGATACGGTGTTTCAGGGTCAAGCTCTGAACTATTGGCACCTGCCATATTTAATACGTTCCTTGCATATTCTATAACCGCACATTGCATGCCTAAACATATACCAAAGAAAGGTACTTTTTTCTCTCTTGCATATTGAACTGCTAGAATCTTACCTTCAATACCTCGATCGCCAAAGCCTCCCGGAACTAAAATTCCATCCACTTTACCGAGCATCATGTCCATATTATCCGGTGTTATTTTTTCAGAATCAATCCAATCTAGTGCTACCCGGATACCATGATGAATACCTGCATGGTTAAGAGACTCAACAATGGATATATAGGCGTCATGTAGTTCTACATATTTTCCTACCAGACCTATAGTAATCGTCTCAGTACGGTCTTTTTCTCTCTGTACCATTGCAGACCAAGCCGCTAAATCCGGTTCCACGTTTTCTATCTCAAGATGACGACAAACTATGTTAGCAAGTCCCTCTTTTTCAAGCATCAAAGGTACTTCGTATAGAGTATCTGCATCTAAGTTTTGAATAATACAATCCTTTTTCACATTACAAAACAGCGCCATCTTGTCCCGCATATCTTGGGTCATTTCATGTTCTGTACGACACACCAAAATATCCGGTTGAATACCGATTGATCTTAATTCTTTAACTGAATGTTGTGTAGGTTTTGTTTTCATCTCACCTGATTTTAATAAGTAAGGTATTAATGTCACATGGATATAGAGTACATTTTCCCTACCCACATCACCGGCAACTTGACGAATAGCTTCCAGAAAAGGTAGACTTTCTATGTCTCCTACTGTTCCGCCGATTTCAGTAATGACCACGTCTGAATGCACATTTTTCCCCACTCTATAGACACGGTCTTTAATTGCATTGGTGATATGGGGTATAACTTGAACCGTCGCCCCAAGAAATTCACCTTTACGCTCTTTGTTTAGTACAGACCAGTATAACTTACCAGTTGTAATATTGCTGTATTTGCTTAATTTCTCATCAATGAAACGTTCATAATGACCAAGATCCAGATCTGTTTCAGCACCGTCTTCCGTTACAAAGACTTCCCCATGTTGGTATGGACTCATGGTTCCCGGGTCTATGTTGATATAAGGATCGAATTTTTGTATGGTTACTTTCAAACCTCTGGCTTTTAAGAGCCTACCTAGAGAAGCTGCTGTAATGCCTTTCCCTAAGCCAGATACTACGCCACCGGTTACAAATATATACTTCGTCTGCATGTTTCACCTCTTTGACTTTTTGCTTCAAATTAATCTGTGCCCATTCTATTTCAAAACAACTTCTATATTTTAGTACTTGCCCACATAGAAGTCAAGAAGATTTATATTTTTCTTCTATAACCCCATTTGCGCCATTAAAGTTTCAATAGCTTTATCCAGTTGTAAATCTTTTTCGTTCTTCTTTTCCATGAAAGCCTTATTTAACAGATCCTGTGTTAAGTAATCACAAATACCATAAGCATACACATTTTGGTCGCTTTGGAATTGTTTTATTGCTTCATAGGTCTTGTTATCATATAAGTCATCCGGTGGTCCTACTTCATAATCTAAAAATGCAAGGATGCTTTCTACTTCAAAAATCTCATCGTTTCTATCATGAGGATAGAATTTACTGGTCTTAGTTAAATAGCTTGGATACTCGACAAGTACCTCAGGTGTTACCCCGATATTATTAATTGGTTTATTGGCTCTGGAATAAAAGGTTTCCTGGGTCAACTTGACAACTGCACCATCATCTAAGGTATAAAGATATTGAGCCAAACCTTTTCCATAGGTCGTTTCTCCGACAAGGCTTCCTACACCGGATTCACTAATGGCAGCTGCTACAAATTCAGTAGCTGAAGCACTGTTACGGTTTACAAGTGCGACAATCTTAAAACTTGGATCTTTTAGTTCTGAGTAGTAAACGATCTCTCTTCCGGTATTGTTGACAAATCGAAGCACAGGCCCTTCCGGCACTAACAAGTTCGTCACATTAACTGCCGAATCCACATAGCCCCCTCCATTATCTCTTAAATCTAACAATAAATATTTTTTACCTTGTGATTTATAAGCAGCAAGTATTGGTTCTAGTTCTTCATCCACGTTTCTGGTAAAACTTGAAATCTTCAGGTACCCAACCTGATCAACAACACTTTTTGGCATCTCCGGGTATAATTCTGATAGGTCAACTTGGTCAATGGCATTGATGGTGACCCTCCCACGAACTAAAGTTAGATCAAATTCAAAGCCTTGCCTGTTAATTCTAAGGGTGACTTTGGTGTTTTCTTCTCCGATAATGATGGCAGCCGCTTCTGCTGGCGTTTTTCCAACCAATGAAGTGCCTTGAGCACTGATAATCTTATCATGAACCTTTAAACCACTTTTATAAGCAGGTCCATCCAGAAAGACACGTTCAATAACAACATACTCACCTTCTTGAACTAAAGAAACGCCTATGCCCACATAAGAATTGTTAAGTGTATCAGTAAAAGACTCTGCATTACTGGCACCAATATACATTGAATAGGGATCCAGTACGTCAAAAACGCCATTCATCGCTGCTTCAAACAGCATCTCAGGTGTCAATTCTTTGGCATTGATGTGATTACTGAGAATCATCTGTATAACAGTCTCAAGTCGGTTGCCATATGTATCGCCTTGCTCAGCACCGTAAACCGGTGTCAACGATATGGTCATAACCAATAAAAATACGGTTGCCTTTTTAATCCATGATTTCATAATTGGTCTCCTTAATTTGCTTATTTACGGTAGTCTTCTCCAATATCCGATCGTAAGTAGTCGATTAATCTGTTGATAATTGCTGCCGCCTCTGACTTGGATATCCATTGCTTAGGTTTGACCCTACCAAGCTCATCACCTTTTATGATGCCAAGCTTGTATCCGGCCATAATCTCTTTTTTGGCCCATGAAGCAATCGTTGCATCATCAACAAATGGGGTCATAGGCGATTGGGTTACGCCAAGACGCTCCAGACCAATGACACGCACATATACTACAAAGGCTTCTTCTCTATTAATTGGGCGATCTACATCAAAATTCTCACCAGTCCCTTTAATAAGCTTCTGGTCATATGCCGCCATTATATAAGGATAATAGGGATGTGTTACAGGCACGTCTCCAAAAATGACCTTCCTTGGACGTGTGGTGTACTTAGATATATCAATATTCATGGCAAGACAAAGTGCTTTTATATAAGCGCCTCTGCTGATAGCCTCATATTGCATACCACTATGAGGCACTTCTGTAAATACCTCCATGCTGTAAAGCTTTTTAAAATCAGCCTCAGCCCAGTGCCCTTGTAAAAAATCCAAGTTACTCGGAATCGGTAGTTTTTCAATCTGATTGGCCATTTTTATGGATATACGGCCATATTTCTGACTATTGGTTAGATTACTGTGATAAGAAAGCACTTCATACGTCAAATTACTTTCACTTTCCATACGTTGATTATACGTCCCGCCAAAGCTAATGGCAAAGGGTTCTGTAGCATCATAATAAATAGTTTTTTTAGCTTCATGAACGGTTTGAACTCGCACCTGCATGTTGCCTGTATTACCTTCACCTTTGGAAATACCGATGTTTCTTTCTTGAGTCTCTATTTTTGACCACGGTTGATCATAACCATAGTTGCTACCGTTACTTGTTAGGGTTACAGGATTACCATCGCCATCTAAGAATTTTGCTACATATGAAATGGTCGTACTAAAATAGGCAACGCCAGGCGTTAAATCTTTAACACCAGCCTTTGAATAGGATGAACCTACTCTATCAAGGGTGTAGGTCGCGTCACCAACAGTTACTTCTTCAACCCAATTGGTTAATACTGAGTTGGTGATGATCTGGTTCTTGAAATCCATGTTATCATTGACTTTGTAGTAGGTGGTAAAGGCCAAGGTTCTTTGCAACTCACCTTCACCATCAACACTTGTTGCTGTGACTGTATACGTCTCTTTGTAACTACCCTCTGTTTTCGTCTTCGTCACACTGTCATCATTGTTTATGGTTATGGTCCCATTAAATTCTGTCGGTACACCGGATAAGAAAACAACTTCCTTATATTGATAGGTTCTGGTTTTATTTGTGGGTATGGTAACATATCTCTCAATGGTTTTTGGAAGATTGCTACCTTCTGAAATACCACCCATATGCCCCATGTCGCCTTCTTTACCATACACGTTTTGACTTAGAAAAAGTGTCATCATTATGCCGATTATTATAAGTTTTCTCATGACTGTCTTCCTCTCTACTCTACAAATAGGATGTAACCTGTTGCTTGACGGTTACCTGTTAATTTCAACTGTTCACTTAGGTCCACTGTTACCATGGCTCTAACCCGATCTCCAAGTTCTAGGTCTTTCATATCTATCACTTTATTATTCTTGATTATAACCGATTCCGTCAATAGCTCAAGTGTCGCATAATTGTTCGTCAAACTCAGTTCTGTCCATAATTTAGTCGTGCTATCATAGACTAAAGCATCTTTGATCCTTATTGTATTGTCTCCGTTAATGCTGTAGATCTCTCCCACAACACCTTCAGTCGCATAAGGATTTTTAATCAAATGTGTGGCCTTGGTGCCTTCTGCGATTATGGTATAGACCTCATCTACTTTTGATAATTCAGAATAATCAATGAAGTCACTGAGGGGTATGATGCCGGATGCGTCCTTAATGATGGTATCGTAGGAAAGGGTGAATTCTCTTTGTATCGGTGAGTAGATCCAAGTCATATCCTTAAGTATCGCATGAGATTCAACTTTTACTTCTCGGTTGGTTTCAATATTACTGATACGCCCTCTAAAAACAGAAATGGCTTCATTATTAGGTTCAGGTATGACATTGACTATAACAGCCCGACCTTGACCGGCTAAAACCACTTGGGCATAATCCGGTGACAATATACTGCCTGTGGATACGATATGATTATTTTTAAGTACAATTGTTCCTGGATTAATTCCAATATCGCCTATTGTACTTATGAGTCTTATTGCATCATAGCCATTCGAATAGCTTACATTGGTTGAAGCCAGAACATCATCTCGACCGTCTTCGAATACAATTTTTTTGATTCTTTCACGGTCATAATGTTTTTCTGTTACAACATAAGCTTTCATCGTATCTGTTCGTAAGAATCGATCGGCATAGCTTAAACTTATTTGATTGCCGTTATGGAAAATCTCAACACCTGCTCCGGACAATTCCAAGTCCGTCATCGGGTTATAGCCACTCCAACCTGTTTTGGTCAAATGATATGTATTTAATAGACTTAAAGTACCTGTAGCCATATTCATGTAACCTAGATCACCTTTATAAATCCTAGCGTAAATATTGCCATAAGGGTCTACGTCAATTTGTTTTACAGTCTCAACGATTGTTCCGGGAGCAAGAACACCTTGATTCATGAGGATTTTAATCATTTGTCCGACTTGTAAATTACCTACACCGATGTTTCTGGTTGATCGTAACACCGGCACAAATCCGTCCACATTTAATGTACCTATGGAACCATTCCCATAGTTAACTCTGATATTGACACCACCAGCACCATATGACACCAAGGATACAATCTCTCCGAATTTGACATTATAGTTGGTTTTGGCACTAATGGCTTCAATGTATTGCCCATTGCTGCTCATTAATAAATGAACAATATCACCTACCTCAATGGCTTCAATACCTGTATCTCTCTCATCAAATCTATAGTCCGGGAAAATCTCGTCAATATATCCGATTTCATCTTCCACATCATAATAATTCTGCTTCTCAACACGAACCTGATCTCTATTAAAATACTTTGTGACTTCTCCACCATCCCATTTTTCAATGGTGATGAAATTGAATTGTGTATTGACTTCTTTTACAATACCGCTTACTTCTGAAGAAAGGGGTGTTGCACCTTCCTGATCAATTTTTGTTACCAAATTATTTTGAACCGTTAAAGTAATGGTATAGGATACAGGCGCATTGTCAATAGACCTGTAATACTCACCGATTTTTATTTGTCTTTCTTCAAGGTTATATAGGCCAACAGATAGTTTATATGTTATTGGCACACCTGATGCATTTTTTATAGTGACATTGCCATTATCTATATCTGCTAACGGCTGAAGTACACCTTTCACTTGTGTTGTTGCTATATCACCTTTAATAACGACATATTCCATTTCGAGAGTCGTATTATCTACAATATAAACGATACTCTGCCCTTCTCTTAAAGAAGATAATCCCCTTACACCATTAGGACCAAGGACAGGTACATCTAATCTTGATATTTTGTTTAACTCATTGGACGTAACGATCAAATCCACTTGATCCACTAGGCCTTCATCGTTACGAATGAGTATGGTTCTTTTAGACTCATTATTAATAGAACCGATGACACCGGCGTCACTAATGCTACCGACAATACCACCTTTTACAGTCTTATCAAGGGTCTCATAAAGAATATCATCAATATTTGCGATAACTTGGGCCATTTCCGCTCTTGTTAAACTACCTTTTGGTCTGAATCTATTCGCGTCTCCGACCATGATGCCGGCTTGCATAACCGCTTCCACGTAGGGAACAAAAGCTATATCTATGCTTTGCCAGTCACTGAGTGTGAAAATCTTGTTATTGACATAAATAGGTTCAATACTACCAGGATTAATGATATTAATCGCTTGTACCAACCACTTAGCCACTTGTTCTCTACTGACATTTTGTGAACGAATAAAATTAAAGGCCGGATCCAAAGCTGTTTGGTCTATGATTAGTCCATCGGCCAGCTCTAATTGTGTTATTAATCCATTATTCGCTGCTACCTGTAAATAGCCTTTTGACCAGATGCTAAGCAGGCCCTCACCTTCACCGACTTCAATATTTTCTGCGGCTTGATTGGCGGCTGCCTCAAGTCCGACGACTCTAAGTAGAAAAGCTAAGGCTTCTTGTTTTGACACATTACCATTCGGTCTATAACGCATTGCATTATTTTCATTATAGCCTTTTACAATAGAAAGTGCACCCAATCTTGTGATTGGATCTTTCGCCCAATGGCCTACAGGTACATCTGAAAAACTCAAATTATCGGTTATGGTTTGACCAAGTATATTGGCCTTATACACATTAGCAACCGGATCTGATAGGATATCTCGATCCGTCACCGCCATACTGGTCCATGAGGACTGCATCACATATATTAAGCATAATAAGATGATCCATCTTTTTCTATTCATAATTACCTCCGAGTCGATTTTTGCACATAAGGTACATATCTTAACCATTATATCGGCAAATGCTCTCGTTTTATCTATCTTTTTTCATGACTATTCTATTACAATATCTCGTGTCTCAAGCTGATGTGAGGGAATAAAAGAAAATGAGCTGACTCGAATAATTTCAGAGACAGCCTCTAATCTTTATATTTGATTGGTCACCTCAACTTGAAAATTGGATGCTATGGCGCCGGTATGGTTCACTTCAATATTATAGGCTACATTGAGCGTTACTTTATCAAATTCTCTATGAAATTGAATATCGGTAGTCCTAAGGAATATCTCAAAAACCCCAAAAGGTGTTTCATATGGGGTGAAGTGCTCTTGGTTTTTCTCAAAAATAAGTTGTGTGTTGGTCGCTCCAAATCTAAGGACACTCACCTGAGCCTCATCGATCTTAATGGTTGTTGATGTTACTGCATCTTCATCAAGAGCCGTATCCTCATACTTAATGTATGTTTTCCCGTTTTTTTCATAATACTGCCCTGTTGTAATCATCTCTATGGCATCATCTTCAACCAAACTGCCTTGAATGCCCTTAACCTTTATAAGTACATTTTTATTCATATAGCCACCCACTAAACACAATCATCTATAGCAAGCTGAATCAAATGGTCCATCAACTCACTTTTTGTTATTCCCTCGGCTTCAATCAACATTGGGTACATACTAATATCTGTAAAGCCAGGGAAAGTATTAATCTCATTAAAAACAATCTCGCCGGTATGGTGCTCAATGAAAAAATCCACCCTCGAAAGTCCACGTCCATCAACTGCTTTGAATATGGCAATGGCTGCTTCTCTAATCTGCTGTCTGGTTGCTTCCGGCATGTCTGCAGAAAGTATCGTTTTCGACTCAGGGTTATTGTATTTGGAATCAAAGTCATAGAAGTCATCTGCAGATAAGATTTCTCCAACATCGGAGGCTTTAACCTCCAGATTGCCGATAACAGCACATTCTACTTCTCTACCTTGTATATTTTCTTCAATAAGAACTTTTCGGTCATGTATAAAAGCATTCAAAAGCGCTTCATGCAAAGTAGCTGTATCTGTCGCTTTGGACACACCAATGGATGACCCTGCATTCGATGGTTTAACAAATACCGGGAAACCTAATCTGTTCTCCACTTTTTCTTCAACAGCTTCTTTATTATAGCTTTCTTTGTACACACCTACATACTTAGCTTGGCGTATGCCCAGAGGTTCTACAACCAACTTGGTATAGAATTTGTCCATAGAAACCGCCGATGCCAAAACACCACATCCTACAAAAGGAATCTTGGCAAGCTTTAATAGGCCTTGTATAGAGCCATCTTCCCCGTATAAGCCATGCAATACCGGTATCACAACATCCACTTTGAAATATTCCAATCCCTTTTCTCTTTGGATTAATAGAGACTTAAGTGTGGCATCCGGTAATAGGGTAGCAGAAACAGTGCTTTTTTCCCATGCTCCGGATTTAATATCTTCAATACCATTTTCTACTAAAAGCCACTTGCCATCTCTTGTTATACCAACAACTTTGACTTCATAGCAATTTTCATCCATATACTGAAGGAATGTCAGCACCGACCTTTTTGATACATCATGTTCTGTCGATTGTCCTCCAAATAACACCACAACATTTTGCTTCATTTTATACCTCTATTAGCACTTAGCTATTCTTCTAAAATATTAAACCCATCTGAATATTTCTTACCTTCTACATTCTATATGCTTTTTTCTAATTATTCAAGTGCCCTAACCTATATATTTTTTTTAGTAATAAGCCGATTTTCCTAGGTAGAATATAGAGTTACGAATCAACCTATTATTGAATCTTCAAACAAGTATTTGACTGAATGGGCAAATTCATCGCCTGCACCCCAATCAAAATTAAAAATCATGCCTTGAGATGATCCTGAAGATATGGTTTCAATTTCAGTTACCTTATTAAAGTTATTGATGGTTACAACTAAGGATGCTCTACTGCTGTTTCTCATAAAATATTTTTCATAGATAACAATAATGGATCTCATATTACCAGCCACATCATAGACTTTCTCATAGACCAGTTCATCGTCCATCCCTCTTTTTAAATACTCTAATGCTTCAAGTGGTGTCTTATTCACTTTAAAATTGTACATACTCATAATTACCTCTTCCTCTATCGTATAATCTCATTAATAATCGATAGAACTGTCTATTATGTGATATCATTCATATAGCAGTCTTTACGAATACCATCACTCATCAAAATTCTAACATTGATTTCCAGTTGATACAAGTCTATATACGGATTTGATTCTGAAATAAAAAAAATAAA
Source organism: Firmicutes bacterium HGW-Firmicutes-2 (assembly GCA_002841495.1). Taxonomy (GTDB): domain Bacteria; phylum Bacillota; class Clostridia; order Lachnospirales; family Vallitaleaceae; genus Petrocella. The sequence goes on from PGZV01000010.1 coordinate 61,525, forward strand.
AAAAGACAAAAAAAGTCAGACATCCGTCTGACTTTTCCCCTTTTAATGCTATGCTTGATCCTACATGAGCTTTTCTTTTTTTATGGCTCAATGGTAACAGTTGCTCTGCTGTAAAAGTGCCTGATGAAATCACCCTAGCATAATAGAACATTGGTCTATAGTTTTCTGTGTCTTTATATACACCAAACTTTACACTTTGATCTTCTATATCTCGATACCAATAATAATCATCTTCCAATCCGATATCCCATGGGTTTTCCATTGGTACCAGACCGGATGGCGCATAATCTGTTATGGTATAGCTTTGATCGATGGCATTTTCATCAATTTTCCAATCTATGATTACTTTGACGATATCACCGGTCTTAAAGTTCCATTTTTTTGCTCCGGTTTTATAATCTTCATAACTTCTTGTAACCGATACCTTTGCATCTTTCTCACGATCAATGAGATTATAGCTGTCATAACTAGCTACAACCAGCACCTCGGATGTCACATCAACAATCTCAAAGGTATCCATTTTAGCAGATGGTAACGTCACCGAAGTGCCCCACCAATCTTTAAAATCCACATTATAGTTAACACCATCATAGCGATAGGTTAATGTTGCTTCATTTTTATTAGCTGATTCCAATCGAATATCAACAAAATGAAGAAGGTCCAAATGATTTAAATAGTTTTTTGAGTATCTAGAAGTCACATATTCAAACATTCCTTGAGCGTCTTCATCATTTAACATGGCAAGTAATGGTAGCACCATGGAGGTATGTTTAATCTGACTTTCTTCATCACTGGCAAAGATGACTCTTACTTGATTATCAAAGCGTTCTAAGTGGGGCTTTATAAACTCTCTGTATTGTTTTTCAGCCATAAAATCATCACCAAGGCTTCCATATGCTAACGCTGCTATGATATGATCTTCAAAACTCAAATTACCTGTTATCACATAATCGTTTAACTCTAGTAACATTGGCTCACCCAGCTGTGCTAATCCGTAAATCATAAGTCCTTTTGAGCCGGCATTTTTCTTAAATAATCCGTTATATAGATATGCTTTTACTTCTGCTTTCTGCTGATCATTTTCTAGATAATTGACCATCTTAACCGTTGTTGCAAGGTCAACTTCACTATATGGTAATAGTGTTATGCCACCTTCATCCGTGATATACTCGGATAATTGTACATCTACCTCCGGCAATTCTATGTTGAATATTGAATCCAGTCTCTCTTGTACCACAGATGCCAAGTATATCTGATCCACTCTCTTACCTTCAGAATAATATAGATTGTATAAGGTCGATATGTATTGACCTGCTGACTGGTCCGCAAAGGTTAAGGTTGTCATGCCTTCTGTGCCTGTTGTTATTTTCAGATTCTTGATTGCCTGATAGGTATCATGAACAGCCATTTTTTGATACGTATTAACGACGCGAATCGTTTCCACATAGCTGTCTGTAAGACCTGACTTTGTCCTAGCTGTTATTCGAATCGCATAATCGCCTGCTTCAAGCTTCCATAGTGGCAGGCTAATTTTCTCAAATGCCTTACCTGTACTTGAAAATGTGTAATCCACATCTTCACTCATAATCTCGTAATCAATGGTTTCATCCACTTTAAGAGCGTTACCATAACCGGCTACATTCACATAGGGATGGTCCCCAACAAGATACGTCTTATTGACCACCGGATTAATGAAAAATGGTAAGGTTACTTTTAATTCTTTTTTCTCTGAACCTGCATATAAAGTTTGTGACAAGGCAGATGTTGTAATACGCCATGCCGTTACATTGTCTGGCAGTTTGAAACTGATTTTGCCATAGCCTTGTTCATTGAGCTTCAGATTCAGGAATAAAGCTGTATCTTTGAACTCGGAACGAACGCTTAGATTCCCTGTAGCTGAATCCATAGCCATTGATGTAGGTGTTTCTGCAGCGGATTCTGTCTTGGCCATATCCATGCTTTCTTCCATCGCACCATAGCCTCTTAGACCTGTGAAAATAGGACCGCTTGAGAAATTACTGTTATTATGGGAACCTTGTTTTATGTGTATACCACTTGAAACCATGCCATACAAACTTTCTAACGCATTGATTTCTTGTTCATTAAGTGCAAATAGTGCTTCATCCACAATACTTAGATTAGCTATACCACTTGGTAGGTTTCTGATAACACCATTTTCATCTTTGTAAGTCGCTTTAACTTCAATCGTTACTTCATCACCTGGTTTGTAACTCGTTTGATCTGTTGTAACATTCAAATCAACCTTGAATCTCTCTTTGTTCACTTCAACATTCAAGCTTTCTGTTGCTACATAGGTTTCACCTGTGAAGCTTACACCTGTGATTTCTACATTTGGCATAAATGCTTTCTTATAGGTTGTATCCAAAATAGGTTGATCTGTAATCTTAAGTTCTTTTACGCCACTGGTACCAAACATGGTCAAATACTGAAGACCAGCTAGGTTACCGGCATTGTCTTTAAGGATAAGTTTCATTGTTTCATCAAGATTATAATTCTCTTGATCTGCTTCAATAAATGTTCTATTATCCGCTACATATTCAAAGATATCATTGTTGTTGAAATAATGGGTTTGCTCGATTTTTCTACCCGCCGTATCTTGTGTTTGTGTCACGAGACTGTAGTGTATAAAATCTTCTTTGGGTAGTACCAACTTCACTTCGGCAGCACCTCGGCTGTTGGTTATAAGCTCAACCGCTTGATAGTCTGTTGTTACCAAATTATACTCATATTTCTTAACCGCTACCTTATTAACAAAGTCATAGGTTTCTCCGATTTCCGTCTTCACCCATTCATTCCTCTTGATAATACCTTTTATAACATGACCCCCAACGGCTTGTCCTAAGAAGTCATTGGAGTCTTTTGCCGTACCGTCGTTTATACGGTCCAAGGTGATCTTATTTACATTAGCTTTTATTATAGCTTCTGTTTCTTTTAGGGTTGATTCAATACCCACATGTATATCATTGGCAAAAATTCGGATATTTTCTGATTGATGGATTTCTCCGCTCTCTGGAAGGGTTGCGAAAATATTAATACCACCATAATGATCGCCTTGATACCCTTCTTGATAGACGGGTGTATACACAAACTGAGCATTGCCTTCTATGTCCGTTGTAATCTGACCTTCTACATGGCCTATACCGTACACATTGTATTGCACATTAATATCTGAAACCGGCGTCCCTTCAAAGAAACTTGTGTTCACCTTAATATTCATGGATTCGCCAACAAATATTGCTTCTTTTTCTTTGATCATCTCCATTTTGTAATCTGGCTTAACATACTTATCTACTGTTATATAATGAGATGCCAATGTTTGGTCATTCATCATGATATTAATCTGATAGCCACCCGGTTCTAGATTTGGAAGTTCTAATGCACCATCATAAAAACCATTTTCCAGTTGGACTTCCTTTGTAATCAAAGGGATCTGTTTATCCATACCCGGCCAATAACTTCTAAAAAACCAGTTCTGTTTGGTGACTTCGACGCGGACCTTACTTGGATGATTACCTGTTTCTCTATTTTGAAGAAAACCAAAGAAAGCTACTTGATCATCGGGTTGATAGAGCCCGCGATCTGTTTGGAAATGGGTCCAATAGTCCTGTTTATCAAATCTATATCCTTTATACTGATAATTCAAGCTTTCTATATTCTTATAGGTCAGATGGTAAAAAACCATATCATCTGAGGTGTTGTCTTCAAATACCGCTAAACCTTCTTGATTGGCTACGGCTGTTGTTGAAGTACCCATGACCGATACTTTAGCACCTGAAGCCGGTTTTTCACTTATTAAATCATGCATCCAAAAATAACCATGGGTATGATCTGCAAAGTAATAATAACTCAAATCCGTAACTTGTATAAAAGTCTGAAATTGCATATCTTCCCACTTGGATTGAACCATATAGAATCCCGGTTCTAACATGGTTGGCAATCTAAGATTATCTTCATAGCCATCAGGAGATTCTAGAGTCTGTTCAAATTCTAGTACTTTTTCAAGATCTAATGTTCCACTATCATCAGGCAACTGATTAAAGTTCGACCAGATCGGATAATTGCCATAAGATTTTATTGCTTCAGAAAAACTGTCAATTGAATCATAGGCATAAACAGCTGAAGTGATTTTTAGTTCTGCCGTCTTATCATAGATTGAAAAATTAAAAGGTATAAATAAGGCTTCTTTTGACGAAAAATCATTTAACAGTCTTCTGTAATTAAAATAGCCTTTTGGTTCTTTAAACAGTCCACTGGCTGTTGAAGCTGTCTCAAAAGAAAATACATGATCTGTTGCCAACGTTTCACCTGAAACTTCTAGAGGTAAACCTGCTTTAACCGTAATCGTATACAAGGTTTCCGGCTCGAGTTTCTTAGGCACAAACACCATCGTATTGCCATAAGGTTCGAAATACCCGTTCACCATCGGCTCAATTGAAAAATACTGTGACAGGTCTTTCACTTTTCCATTAAAATATAATTCAATACCACTATCGGTCGGTACACCTGTTGATTGATGTCTTGGTAAGTTACCCACAACCGCGAATAAGCTCTTAGTTTGAAACACCCAGGAAGTGTTGCCTACCATGAATTTATATACTTGATTTTCCTCTAAAGGCTTTTCAAAACTCAGTACCAATTGTTCATCTACTTCTTCAAGTGTAAATGCCACTTCCGGTTTTATGACCAATTGATTCTTAACCTCATCTAAGGTCATTTCTTTCCCTTCTTCAAAGCCAATTAAAAAGGTTGTTGCTACATCAATCCCTCTATCATCTACTGAGGTGGGCGTTAGGGACACACCATCCCTAAAGCTTTCTGCATAAACATAATTTGAATTATTTCCTGTAAAATACTGATAACCAAATATTCCTGTAATCATAACAACAATCATGGTGAAACTAATGATGACTCTTTTATCCATTTCTATCTTCCTTCCCGACTTATAATTAGTTAATACACTTAGATTATATGCTCATTTCTTATATCTTTTTACTTATAACCTAAAGAAGTCCAGCAACTGGGATCGTCAAGCTGCTAATGCCTTTATTTTTATGACGAATCCATTATAAATATGTTCCAAGATTTATGTTACAGAATGATTAAAACCGTCTCACCATATAAATGGCTGAGACGGTTTTCTATCTTTGCCTAAACCGGCTTTTACTATTATTCTGTTATACTGCTATTCTATTATTCTGATCTCAATTTTTTCTATGATGACATCTTCTATGGGTCTCGTTTGATTTGCTTCTACTTTCACGATGGCATCCACAACCTCCATGCCTGATTGTACCTGACCAAATACGGTATGTTTACCATACAGCCATGGTGTACCGCCCACTTCTTTATACGTATTAATCATTTCCTCTGGAAAACCACCTTGTTCCATACTAAGCGCTACATCCTCTGTAGGATTAGAAAGCTGTACGATGAAGAACTGGCTACCATTGGTTGCAGGTCCTGAGTTTGCCATACACAAAGCCCCTCTATAAGGAAATAAAAGCCCGAATTCATCTTCAAATGGCTCACCCCATATGCTTTCGCCTCCGGTACCGGTGCCTGTAGGATCCCCACCTTGAATCATAAAATCATCCATAACTCTATGAAAAATCAACCCATCATAATAACCGTTTTCTGCATGGGTTTTAAAATTTTCAACTGCCTTTGGGGCAACCTCCGGAAAAAGTAATATCTCAATCACACCGTGATTCGTTGTCATCGTTGCAAGTATATCACCTTTTTCAGGTTCTTTCATTTGCTCAAAATTCATAAGTTCAGCAATCTCAGTTTCCTCAATGTTTTCATTATTTTTGTCCAACTGCTCATCGCTTGCAGATTTATCTTTTTGGCAGGCAGCCAATGTCACTATCATCGTACCTACTAAGATGCCTATTAATAATTTATGCTTTGCTCTCATTTTATTCGCCTTCCTTAATGTCGTTATTATTTCTCTGATAATAGAACCAAGACACATGACTCCAACACTTCAATACCATGATTTTTGGCTTTTTGAATCAATGGGGCGCTCGCTGAACCCGGTTGCAATAGAATTTTCTTAATGCCTTTCTCTATAACGTCATCCAAAATTCTAATGCCAATGGAAGGGCTTATAACAAAATCCACCACATCAATAGGCCCATCATACTCTGTCAATTTTTGGTATGACTTCTCACCAAGTACTGTATCATAATTCCTTGATACCGGTATTACCGTATAACCTTCGTCTAATAATCTCTGTGTTATTTTTCTTCCATAGCTTCTATTTTTTTCACTGGCGCCTATGACTGCCCAGTTCTTGTGCTCTAACCATTCATGTTGACTCATTTTATTCACTCTCTTTCATTATTCGGAAAATCTTGTTTTCCATTTGATAATCATTGTTATTTGTGTTATGCTTAAGTTAGTATTTTGACGCTTTAACTAAGCTAGTATACCACAAAGGAGACCATTATGTTACCTCAAGATCCATATATATTACTCAGCATGATTAATATGAAGCTACGCAACCACCACAAGACTTTAGATGAATATTGTTTAAGTGAGAATCATCATAAAGATCAGATTACTGAGGCCCTTGCCAAGGTCAACTATGCTTATGACCCACATATAAACCAGTTCAAATAAATTCTAAAATAGTTCTGTCATTATATACCCAGTCTTCTAGTCTTCCAACAGTTTTTCATAAATAACCACATCTAAAAGTCGGTCAAATTTCTTCCCGACTTCTTTAAAATGCGCACATTTAAAATAGCCCAGTCTTTCAAAAAGCTTAATACTACCGATGTTTTCAGCACAAATCACGCCAAGCAAAGCTCTAAAACTATGTTTTTTCCCAAAGTCTTCAATGAATTTCAACGCTTCATACCCGATGCCTTTACCATGATAGGCTTCCTCTAAATAGACAGTAACCTCGGCGGTCTGATCATAGGCTTCTCTTGGCTTATATCTGTTTAAAAGGACATATCCGATAAATTTGTCTTCCTTGAGAATTTTATAAGATGGAAATCGCTCTAGCCCTGAAAAAAGGATCTGTTCCATTTCATGTTCATCTAATGGCGTAATTGAGAACGTGGATGTGGAGGTTTTAATATAATGGTTATATAAGACTAAAGCTTCTTTTACATCTTCTTTTGTCATAGGTTCGAAAATAATTTGTATCATGCCTGTTATAACCTCTAGCTTAACTTATTTTTATTTCTTTTACGACTTTTACACCGTTATCCATCATACTTTTTAGGAACAAGCCATGCATCAGGTCTCCATGGTGAAAGCCTTCAATATCAAAAGTCTGAACAAGAGACTCACATACATAGACCTCTCCATCTAATTGATGCTCATTTAAATAAGCTCTTAATGTAACCGCGTATTGATACACACAAATATCTGTGACACATCCAATAACCAGGAAGTTTGATAAATTTAGATCTATAGCGGCAGGATTATGAGCCAGTATACCATTGGTACTGTTTTTGTGTATCGTTATCAGTCCTTGAGCTTCTAAGGCTGCAAGTGTATCCACCAAGTCGCTTTCTTCTGTATCACCGACACAATGGGTGGGATAAGCCGAAAATTCCTTGGCATCCTGCGGATGATGATCTGTATAAGCATATACTTTTATACCTTTTGATAAAGCTTCTTCACTAAGGGCTACTATTTCAGGGATCATCCTACCGACTCTAGGACTATAAAGGGCACCCGCTTCAGCAAAGCCTTTATTTATATCGATTACCGCTAAAATGGTTTTAGCAGGATCAAAATCATCTAACCGTACATTTTCAATACCACTCAGTTGTGCTTCCATAGCTTCTATAGCTGATTTTATGTTATCCATTGTTATCAACCACCTTTCTGGTTCTCATTTTTTAGTGTATACATATTACAGTACTGTCCAGCAGACTTATATACAACTAAACATGGCATTTGTTTTGACTTGAATCCGAAGTACTTACAACCTTTCGGATTTTTTACATCCCATGTCACATAGTAATACAAACAACCTATACAGCTTTTCACTTCTTTTTGATCTTCCAAATCTTTCATCCCCTATTATTGGCTAGGTTTATGGATTAATTTAGTTAATGACTAATTTAACATCGTTTGAATGATCGGCAAATGATTACGCACATCAGCTACGATGAATTTCCCTACAATCCTTTTTTCTTGATCTCGAATCACCAACATGTAATTTTCCTTCGTTATCAAATAGAGTCCAATACTGGCTCTTTTTTTACTGAGTTCAGCTGTGAAGCCTTTGGCAGAATCATAATTAAAAGCGAGGATCATAGACATTTGTCGATCCGGTTGAAAGTAAAACTGATCCTTTTTAACGATTAGATTGCCCACTGTAAAGTCATGCCAAGTATTGTGACGCATGCAAGGTAAATAAGATCCTTTTTCAGTAACTTCTGATAAATCAAATGCTTTTTTCATGAATTGGTCCAATACCGTTCTAGCAACATAGAATATAATAACCGCGCCTAAAACACCTTGAAAAAATGTATTGCCTAATTTTTCTTGTTGGATATTTTCCACAAGTGCACCTGTTAGAATCAACTCTCGAATAGCCTTTGATAAAAAAACCGCCGTCCAAGTAACCAACAACAGTAAAAATGGGAACTTGCCAAACATTCTGTTGGCTGACTTTCTATATTCCTCTTGGTTGATAATGGGTTTCATAATACCTCCTAATTTTGTCCAGAGCCTTAATTATGTCATGAACTCAGCATATTTTTAAGACCATCATATCACAGAGGGGTTCATTGTGCTAGAAGAAAATCATGGATTCTTTCCATTTTATATCAACTTATGTTAAACTAATAAGAAGAAAAAACATACCACTGAAGCTAACCTATATTATCGTTAGTGAAGTGGATTCATTATGTAAAGGAGATTTTCACTATGGAGACAATTATAAACAACATCAAACTCAACTTTCAGGGTGCACTTGGTGCTACTTTCAACAAAGTCATCTTTGCCATTATTGTGCTCATCATTGGTTGGATCGCTATTGGCTGGGCTCTTAAAATCATAAAAAAAGTCCTCAAGCATAGTAAAGTTGATCCCACCTTAAAACCTTTTATTATATCTTTATCCTCGATTGCATTAAAAATTATCTTGCTAGTAAGTGTCATCAATATGGCCGGTGAAGCCACTTCCTTGGTTGCGGTCCTTGGTGCTGCCAGTTTGGCTATCGGTCTTGCATTCCAAGGGGCTTTGTCAAATTTTGCAGGTGGCTTTTTGATCCTGACATTACGTCCTTTTAAAGTTGGTGATTTTGTTGAAACCCTAAGCCATAAAGGAACTGTAGAAGCCATCCATGTTTTTAACACCGTTTTAATTACCATTGACAACAAGGTCATCACCATTCCCAATGGCCAGTTATCTAATGCCACTGTCATCAACTATACTGAAAAACCAACCCGTCGTGTTGATATGACCTTTAGCGTCGGTTATGATGCCGACATCACATTGGTTGCTCAAGTTCTTGAAACGGTTATAAGTCAGCACCCTCTTATTCATGAAGACCCTGTACCCTTCATCAAACTTGCTGAACATGGTGATAGTGCCTTAGTCTTCCAAACACGTGTATGGTGTAATACCTCAGATGTATGGACAGTACATTATGATCTCTTGACCCAAGTCAAACTGGCATTTGATGAAAATAATATTAACTTTCCATTTCCTCAAATGGATGTTCATTTTAATAAAATTCAATAAATCTACTTACAAGTTGTTTACTATTAAATTTAAAAGGGTTCCATCCGACATTACGGATAGAACCCTTTTATTATCTAATTTGGAATTATAAAAACTTACCAGTATTTTTTGAACCAACCGGTGAAAATATTGTAAACCGACTTATCTTCACCTTCAACCTGATACCGTTCAATCAGAACACGCATCTCCTCTGCAAAGGCAAAGTATTCTTTTTCATTTAAATAAATTTCTTCTTTATCTATATAACCGTTTCTGGATTCATCTTTTCTACCATGAACCTGTTTCAGATATTTTGCGCCTTTCATGATATCTTCTTTAAACTCATCTACAACACTCAGAATCATGTTCGTTGTCGAATCAAATAAAGCCTCATGGTTATTGACGTTCTGGTAAGCAACCTTAAATTGTTCCGTTGTCAGCTTGTAATACTTAGCTGTAATGCCATTAATGACTTCTGTATGATCCAGTACTAGAATATTGATAGATAGCAGTTTTTTTACATGGTAATGTACTTTTGCAGGTACTTCTCCCATAATATCTGCTACACCTTTAACCGTTAAAGGTCTTTTGGCTTTTATATAGGCATTAATTATTTTCATTCTGTATGGATCTGAGAAAATCTTGATCTCGTCGTCAGTTTCAATCTGTCTTATGGCATTCATATTTAACCTCTCCATCACTTTTAGTATTATGTCTTGTCATCCTTATAAAGGATAACATAAAGTCTCGTTCCTGTCTATTTATTAGAAGCTTTTTTATCGTCATAATTACTTTTTTTTAAAATTGAATCAATGAAAACCCTTTTAAAATTGTCACTTTTCGAGTATCACATCTTTTTTCCAGTTAAACTTGCCTACTTTTTTTATCGTTAAAATTGTTAGTATTATTATCCGTAGACTGACTAAATAATATATTTTATTTCATTAAACCTAATTTTTTCTTCATGTAAAAACAACTAAATATGGTAAGAATTCATGTATAAATATGGCATTTTCACCAAAGGATTGCCTGAATATTATTGACTAATACAGTATCCTATGATATTCTAATATTGCAGTTGATCTATGTGCATCGTAGATATTTGATTTTATAAATTCTTGGTATCGTGGATGGGTTTTACGAACTAGAGAAATATTAAACAATGTTTACAAAGATGTTCTATTGTTCAACACCAATATTTTCTAGGAGGATAACACATGCAAAACGGTACTGTAAAATGGTTTGATGCAAAAAAAGGCTTTGGTTTTATTTCTACTGATAGTGGTGAAGATGTTTTCTGTCATTTTTCTGCAATACAATCCGACGGGTTCAAGGTGCTTGAAGAAGGCGATGCCGTATCTTTCGAAATCACAACCGGTGCAAAAGGACCTCAAGCAGCAAACGTTAGTAAAAACTAGTTAGCATTTGCTCAAAGCGGGAAAGGTCCTTGACATTTAGCTTAACAAGGCTTTCCTAGAAATAAAAATAAAGGACCGTCAAGGACGGTCTTTTATTTTTGCTATAATTCTATTTTGTCAATACGAATAGCCAATTCTTCAAGTTGTTTTTCCTCTACTACACCTGGTGCTGACGTCATTGGACATGATGCATCTTTCACTTTTGGAAAAGCAATAACGTCTCTAATGCTATCTGATCCTGTCATCAACATTGCAATTCGGTCAAGCCCATAAGCCAAACCACCATGTGGCGGTACACCGTATCTAAAAGCATCTAAAAGGAATCCGAAGCGATCATAAGCATCTTCTTCTGAGAAACCAAGGGCTTCAAAGACACGTTCCTGAACTTCTCTTTGATGAATTCTAAGTGATCCTCCACCAATCTCATTACCATTTAAACAAATATCATAAGCTCTTGATCGTACTTTTGAGATATCTGTAGTCATCAGCTCCATATCTTCTTCTTTTGGCATTGTAAACATATGGTGCATCGCTGTATAGCGTTTTTGTTCCGGATTCCATTCTACTAATGGAAAGTCCGTTACCCATACAAAATCAAATACATCTTTTTTAAGTAAGTCCAAACGCTTGGCGATATCCAATCTTAGATTTCCAAGTGTATTATAAACCACATCATTTTTGTCTGCACAAAACAGCAGTAAGTCTCCCGGTTGTCCATCAAGTGCTGCTACCATAGCTTCAACCGTTGCTTCTGATAAGAATTTGGTAATAGCAGACTTATAGGTACCATCTTCGGTAATGGCAATCCAAGCCATACCTTTTGCACCATAACTAACGGCTGCTTCACCTAATGCATCGATTTGGCGTCTTGGCATATCACCACAAGTTTTCGCATTGATACCACGCACACTACCACCGCTTGATACCGCTCCACTAAAGACTTTAAAATCAGAATCCTTAACAATTTCCGAGATGTTCACAAGTTCCATTCCAAATCTTAAATCCGGTTTATCAGAACCAAATCTATCCATGGCTTCTTGATAGGTCAATCTCTTAATCGGTAATTCAATGTCCACATCCATAACTTCTTTAAACATCTTGGCTAACAATCTTTCATTCATGTTCATGACATCATCTTCATCAACAAAAGACATCTCGATATCAATCTGAGTAAATTCAGGCTGACGGTCTGCACGAAGGTCTTCGTCTCTAAAACATTTTACAATCTGATAATATTTATCAAATCCAGATAACATCAACAATTGCTTGAAAATCTGTGGTGACTGAGGTAATGCATAAAAATTACCCGGATTCACACGGCTGGGTACTAGGTAGTCCCTTGCACCTTCCGGTGTTGATTTTGTAAGCATTGGTGTTTCTAGGTCAACAAAGCCTTCTTCACTCATAAAGCTTCTCACCACTTCTGTTAATTTACTTCTCAACATTAATTTTTTTTGCAGATCCGGTCTTCTTAGATCGAGATATCTATACTTCAGTCTCAAATCTTCTCTTACGCTGCTGTTCTCTTCAATCTGAAAAGGCGTTGTTTCAGCATCTGATAAGATTCGAAGTTCCATTGCTCGTACTTCAATGGTTCCGGTTCGAAGGTTGGTATTAATCGTCTCTTCTGTACGTTTTTCAACTAAGCCTTTTACAGCAATTACGAACTCAGAACGAATTTTCTCAGATTTCTTAAAACCTTCATCACCAATAGAACTGATATCCACAACCACTTGAAGTAAGCCGGTTCTATCTCTTACGTCCAAGAAAATGACACCACCTAAGTCCCGTCTTTTTTGAACCCAACCCATTATGGTTACATTTTCATCAATATGCTCTTCTGTTAATGCTGTACACATATGGGTACGTTTCATACCCGTCATTGATTCGCTAAAACTCATTTTAATGCCTCCTATGTTTCTTCGCCTGTAAACCAGGTTAATATCTCACTTAGTTTCACTTCTGTTGTTTCACCAGTTTCCATATCTTTGACTTGTACTTGATTTGTTTTAAGCTCATTTTCTCCAATGATGATTGTTTTAAGTGCCCCAATTTTATTGGCATATTTCATTTGCGCCTTAACACTTTTACCGAGGTAATCCGTTTCAATGACTAAACCTGAACGTCGTAGATGGGTAACAATCTCATAAGCTTTTGCTGTCACTTCTTCACCCAAAATACCCACATACAAATCAATATTCGGTGCTGTGGCTAACGTTATATCCTCTTTTTTCAAGGCTAGCATAAGTCGTTCTATACCTATGCCAAAACCAACTGCCGGCATATCAATCTTTCCATCTATTTCTTGAACCAACTTATCATATCGGCCACCACCACAAATGGTCATGCCATCCTGATCAATAAATTCAAATACGGTTTTGGTGTAATAATCCAGTCCCCTTACAATATCTGTATCCACTTTATAAGGAATATCAAGGGCATCCAACCATTTTTTCAAAGTTTCAAAATGCACCTTACAGTCTTCATCCAGATAATCAATGGTTCTTGGTGCATCTTTAACGATTTCTTTACAGCCTGGTACTTTGCAATCAATAATTCTTAATGGATTTTTTTCCATACGTTCTTTACATGTGCCACAAAGTCCTTCCTTATGTTGATTCAGATATGCCATAAGGGCTTCATTATAGTCTAATCGGCAAGTACCACAGCCAATACTATTGATGTGCAATTTCGCTTTTTGAATGCCTATACGATCAAATAGGGTTCTAAGAACCGTAATGACTTCAATCTCCGCAAGTGGTCCCGGCGCTCCAAATACTTCTACCCCAAACTGATGATGTTGCCTAAGCCTTCCGGCCTGTGGTTTCTCATATCGAAAAGCAGGGGTAATATAAAACAGTTTGGTAGGTTGAACTTCATTGAACATTTTTTGTTCTAGAAAACTTCGAACCACACCAGCGGTGCCTTCAGGCTTTAAGGTTATACTTCTATCACCTTTATCCATAAACGTATACATTTCTTTTTGAACAACATCTGTTGTTTCACCCACACCTCTTAAAAACAAATCTGTATGTTCAAATACAGGTGTTGAGATTTCTTTGATATTAAACTGTACACAAATCTCTCGTACTATCTCTTCCAATCGGGTACGAATAACCATTTCTTCTCCGAACCAGTCCTTGGTGCCTCTTGGCATTTGAGTAATCATTTGAATCCTCCAATCCTACGATCTTATGTCATTGACAATACCATTATAATTATATGAAATAAGTACATATTTTAGTAAAGTACACTTTCATGAAAAACAAAAAACCCGTCTCTGACATATGTTGTCAGGGACGAGTATTAACCCGCGGTACCACCCTAATAGAGATTGCTCTCCACTCAATGGTCTTATAACGATGACCGGCCGAATTAAGCTACTAACAATGTTTTCGCTCAATCACTCTAAGGTGTCTTTCAAATAGGTATCAGTAAAAAGCTTTCAGTCTCGGCTTTTCTCCCTTGTACTGAGGGACTTTATTCTACTTTTCCTTATCAACGATTTGTTCATGATTTACTTTATTCTAATGAGTAGACTTGTTTTTGTCAAGTTATTTTTACACTTTCCTATAAAGGTGATGGTCTAGGCCCTTGCCTAGTTGTGCAACTACGCATCCATGAAAGTTTTATCTAAGTTCTTATGGGTGAAGGATTTGATGCCACTGGCATAATCGCCGGCCTTGTGTCCATGACCAATCACTTTATATTTATATATAAGAAGACCTTCTAAACCAACCGGACCTCTGGCATGAATCTTATTGGTACTAACACCGACTTCTGCTCCAAAGCCATAGCGGAAGCCATCGCTGAATCTTGTTGAACAGTTCCAAAAAGCATTGCCTGTATCAACATGGTCCATGAACTTGAGCGCTGTTTCTTGATTGGCAGTGATAATCGCATCAGTATGGCCTGAACCGTAGCGGTTGATATGTGCGATGGCTTCATCAAGATCATCCACCACTTTGACAGATATCTCATAATCCAGGTACTCTTTTCCCCAAGTGGATTCAGTAGCAGGTTGAGCATCCATATATAACCTGGTTCGCTCACAACCATTGACAATGACTTCTTTTTGCTTAAAAACAACATCCAATCTTGGTAATAAAGAAGCTGCTACTTCTTGATGGACCAATAGAGTCTCCGTAGCGTTACAAACAGCAACATATTGTGTTTTGGCATCAATGACTACATCAATAGCCATATCAATATCTGCATACTGATCAACATAAGTATGGCATATGCCATCAGCATGACCAAGTACAGGTATTCTTGAGTGATCCATAATATAACGGACAAATTCATTAGATCCTCTTGGTATAATAAGATCTATTTCTTCATCCATCTTTAACATAGCTGTCACTTCTTCCCGTGATTCTAATAATCCAATCCAGCCCTTTGGTAAACCTACTGTTATTGTTGCCTTCTTAATGATGTTGGATAGAACCTTATTGGTTAAGGCTGCTTCCGAACCACCTTTTAATAACACTGCGTTACCACTTTTTAGACATAGAGCTGATATTTGTACAAAGGCATCCGGTCTGGACTCAAATATGACGCCAATGACACCAATTGGGCAACTAACTTGATACAGTTCTAAGCCCTGATCCAATTCTCTTGCAAAATGTGTCACACCTACCGGTTCTTTAAGCTTAATTAAGCTTTTAAGGCCTTCGATGACATCGTTTAGTTTATTTTCATCAAATTTTAGACGCTTTAGTAAGGGCTTTGACAGATTTTCTTCCTCTGATCTTTTCAGATCTGCTTCATTGGCTTCCATGATAGCATACTTATTGGCCTCCAAAGCTTCTGCTATCGCCAGGAGTGCTTTGTTCTTAAGGGCTTCATCGGCTGTTGCCATTAATACGGAAGCTGTTTTTGCCTCTTTTGCTGCATTTATTATACTCATAAGATCACCTCGATTTCACTGCATTATGAATTGAAAATATGCATTATTGTATCATACCCTGTTTCCGATATCAAATCATGTTTCTTAAAATTATAAAAATCAAAAAAATTAAAAAAGAGTATTGACATTGATTCTCATTCGTGATATTATCTTTATGAGATTAGTTATCATTTATAGCCTACCATTCATTAACACTTAATGCCTTGACAACATTAAGTACTAGACTACATTTTTTAGCCTCCATAAACACAGAGTCTGATTCGCTCTGTTACTTAACACATTTTATTCTTCTAAAGTGTAGAAAAGGTCATCCCTAGGGATGGCCTTTTCTTGTTCTCAAGGAAAGTCATACTTTAGTATTTTGCCAAAAAACGTGGCAGAATACGTCAAAGATCTTTCCTCTCGAACCGTTCAGAAATATGAGCAGAGCTCATAACGAAGCGAAGCTTCTTTTCTTGTTATCTAGGAAAGTCATACTTCATATTATTCTTCCCAAAATAGTTTATTGGCGGTTATGATTTCATCAATGTTATCCAGATAGGTTTTGACATCTTTGGGATGATCTTTTCTTACCAATCTATCCCCAGTCACTTTTTTTGATATAGCTCCTGCACCAAAAGCAACAATTGACTCTTTTTCTTCCATTGTATGGATATTATAAATACATCCATAGCCTTCTTTACAATAACCAACGTTCTCATAATTACCAATCATATTTTTCTGTCTATATAGATAATAAGCGCTATAACCAGCCTCGTCCATGATTTTTTGGCTGATTTGTAACATACCATCAATCTGATCGTTCATTAGCTTTCTATAGGTTTTTTCATCCTGAATGAGTCTTGCACCTCTTTTTAGTGCCATGGTATGAATGGTAAGACTTTCCGGTTCAAGCTTCATAATCTTACGAATGGTGTCCTCTACATCCGAGACTTTTTCACCCGGTAAACCTAATATGATATCCATATTAATATAATCAAATCCAAAACGTCTCGCCATCTGTACGCAATCCACAAAAGTCTGTACATTGTGGCCACGACCAATATTAGTTAACGTCTCATCTTGCATTGTCTGAGGATTAATAGAGATCCGATTTACACCGTATCGGCGCATACTAAGAAGCTTGTTTTCTGTGATTGTATCTGCACGCCCTGCCTCAACTGTAAACTCAACATCCTGGTCGCCCATGAGTTCTCTTATCTTACATAGAAGCTTGTCAAAATCCTCTTCTGTAAGACTGGTGGGTGTGCCACCGCCAATGTAAATGGAGCGTAAATATTTAAAAGCCTCTTTTCTAGCTTCCATCTCACGTATTAATACATCTACATACTGTGTGTAAGCCATCCCCTGAGTCTTTATTTCGTGGGATGTAAAAGAACAATAACTGCATCGTGTGGGACAAAAGGGGATACCTATGTAGACACTATGCAATGAGAGCGCATCTGCTAAAAAATGTTTCTGCACCTCAACTATTCTCATCAAAAGCTTCACTTTATTAGAGTTAACTTTATAATTTTTCTCCAGTATAAGGGTTGCATATTGTTGTCCATAATCTTCATAGAGCTTATATGCCAATTTGGAAGGTCTTATCCCTGTCAAAACACCCCATGTAGGTACGATACCCGTCACCTTACTGCACAAATCATAGAGCATACCCTTTAGGATAATGGTTTCCTTTGGAGAATAAGTGATATATTGATTTTCATCAACTTTCTTACTTTCCAAGTCATACCGTTTTCTGATCTCACCACTATAATCTTGTCCACAATAAACAACCTCTATATAAGATGACCCTATGGTTATCTCGTATAAAGGTTGATGGTTAAGGTTGATTTCAATCTTCTCCAATGGATAAAATACCTTCAGATAGCTAAGTACTTCTGTACTGTATTGTGTTTGATTTATCCTTATATTCATGATTGACCTCAAATGACTATGATTGCAAGAATGGGTTATTCTTTTTTTCATTACTTATGGTTGTATCACTTCCGTGCCCTGGGAATACTTTGGTTTCATTAGGCAAAAACATTAATCTGTTATTGATGGCCTCTACCAAATCGTTTTGGTTGCCGTTATAATAATCTGTCCGACCAATGGATCCTGCAAGTAAAGTATCGCCGGTAAATACAACATTTTCTTCTTGATTGTAAAAACATACACCCTTTACAGAATGTCCCGGTACCGTTATAATTTTAAAAACTAAGTCTTCACCATAATCTAATACGTCGCCGTCTTCTATATAGGTGTCTGCAGTAGCCTTTACTTCGCGAGCCAGAAAATAAGTTGATAGATTTTTAATGCTATCTTCCATGATTCTAGCTTCTTCTTCATGGGTAATGACTGGTACATCGTAGTGTGCTTTGATTTTGTCAACGGCACCAATGTGATCAAAGTGACCATGCGTGACCAATATCGCCTGAAGTTCCAACCCTAAACCACTTATATATTCAATAATACGTTCAGGTTCATACGAAGGATCTACAATTAGAGCTGCTTTCTCGTCTTTTCCAATAATTATATATGTATTGTTGTTCATATGGCCTAACACCATTTTTTTAATGCGCATACATTCATCACCTGCTATTTCTATCTATATTCAGTACCTTTTTATTCATGTATCTACACTCATTATACATGACTGGTATGTCTTTTACAAATCCACAGGATGATTTTTATCACCCAATATGGTATACAACATAAACATCTTTTAGTTATTCGTTCGGACAATATCATCAATACCCGGAACCATTTGTAATTTCTTAATAAGTTTGTTCAACTGATCCACACCTTTGATCTCGAGGCTAAGATTGAATACAGATCTTTCTTTGTTGACGGACCGCGCATTAAGCGCTTTTACCTTAATATCCTCTTCTGTTAGTACTTTAGAGATATCAAACAATAAGCCACCTCGATCCGAACCATAGATCTGAATATCAGCACGATATACCATGTCACCGGAACTCTTAACATTTCCACCCCACTCAGCATCAATCATCCTGTGTCGTTCGATTTCATTTAGGTGAATCATATTGTCACAGTCTGTTCTATGTATCGATACACCTCGACCTCGTGTAATAAAGCCTACAATCTCATCGCCCGGTACAGGACTACAGCATTTTGAGAATCTAACTGCAAGATCTTCAATACCTTTTACCACAATACCGCTTTTTGATTTTTTACCCTGATTCTTACTGGGATGCTCAATAATCTCTTTTAAAATATCTTCATCTTTAATCTCTTCTTTAATCGTCTTTTTATATTCTTCATGTAACCGATTAACAATCTGACCCTCTTTTAGACCACCATGCCCAACGGCTGCACAAACAGCTGCCCAATCTTTAAAACCGTATTTAGATTGAACCAATTTCATCCATTCCGGTTTTAACAGCAATGACAAATTAAGCCCTTTTTGCTTGGCATATTTTTCAATTAGCTCTTTGCCTTTTGATAAATTTTCATCTTTAAATTCCTTTTTATACCATTGATTGATTTTACTTCTTGCTTGAGAACTCTTGACAATCTTAAGCCAGTCACGACTAGGACCTCTAGAGTTTTGCGATGTAATGACTTCGATACGGTCACCTGTCTTAACTTCATAATCGAAGGTGACAATCTTCCCGTTCACTCTTGCTCCAACCATCTTATTTCCGACAGCACTGTGTATATGATAAGCAAAATCTATAGGGGTAGAACCGGCTGGAAGATTAACAATATCACCGGTTGGTGTAAATGCATAGACCTGTTCTTGATACACATCTAAGTCCGACTTCAAGGCATCCATAAATTCCTTGTTGTCCGACATATCTCTTTGCCATTCTAATATTTGTTTAAGCCAGTTTAATTTTTGTTCAGCATTACGTTCTGTTGATTCTTGAGCTGAAAGTTTGCCTTCCTTGTATTTCCAATGAGCTGCAATACCATATTCAGCTGTTCTATGCATGTCCATGGTTCTAATCTGTATTTCAAAAGGATAGCCTTCAGGCCCTAGTAGCGATGTATGTAACGACTGATACATATTAGGCTTAGGCATAGCAATATAGTCTTTAAATCTGCCTGGAATCGGTTTATAAAGCTCATGTATGATGCCTAGGACACCATAGCAATCTTTCACAGTCTTAACCACTGCCCGTACCGCATACAGATCATAAATCTGATCCAAATCTTTATTCTGGTTAATCATTTTTTTATAAATACTGAAGAAATGCTTAGGACGGCCTTCTACAGTGGCTTCGATACCCACTGCTTCCAGTTCTTCTTTTAGCTTTGCAACTATTTTCTCCACATTATTTGTACGTTCATCTCTTCTTTGAGCTATGCTCTCTACTAACTTATAATATGCTTCTTCTTCTAAGTACCTTAAGCAAAGATCTTCTAGCTCAACCTTAATCTTAGAAATCCCCAACCGATGGGCTAAAGGTGCGTATATGTTCAAAGTTTCACGTGCTTTTTCTTTTTGTTTTTCCGGCGTCATGAACTTTAGCGTACGCATATTGTGAAGTCGATCCGCCAACTTAATTAATATGACGCGTATATCTTTGGCCATCGCTAAAAACATTTTTCTATAATTCTCTGCCTGTATCTCTTCTTTGTCTGTTGTATATGAGATCTGCGTCAATTTGGTAACGCCATCAACAAGCAATGCAATTTCTTCATTGAATTCCTTTGCTATCTCTGCGGTTGTGTAAGAGGTGTCTTCAACAACATCATGAAGAATCCCTGCAATGATGGATTCTTTATCCAACTCAAGTTCTGCAAGTATTTTCGCCACAGACAGCGGATGAATAATATAGGGTTCACCAGATTTACGAACTTGTTCTACATGGGCATTCTTAGCAATCTGATAGGCCTTCTCAATCATTGAGAAGTCATCAGACGGATGGTATTTTTTCATTTGATTAATTAGATCAATGTACAATTGTTCCGGCATAATTCAATCACCACTTTTTCAGTATTCAAGCATACCTTAGCCTCAATTGTGAAGCACCCAATATTGGGTTTTTTAAGGAATTTTAATGTAAATGACTTGTTTTTACTATAAGAATTGGTTAAGACGTCAAAACTATATCCTTGAACTTTCACAAGCAAGATATGTGAATTTAGTGAAACTTAGTTTTGACCCTTAAACCAGAATTATTTCTATTATAAAGATATTTCAAAGAAATTGCAAGGAATTAAAAGACTGTCTATCGATAAGAACAATCCCTATCGTCCGACAGCCTTCTCTTTAGAAAACATTAGAAAATATTAGAATACATGCGTATTCATTAGTATTTAATTATGGCCTCAATATCTTGACCTTTTAATACTTCCCTTCCATTTAAAAAGGATAACTCTATTAAGTATACCATTTTCACAACAATTCCACCCATTTCTTCAATAAGTTCAACCATTGCTTTTGAAGTACCACCTGTTGCTAACAGGTCATCTATGACAACCACCCGATCACCAGGCTTAATGGCATCCATATGAATCTCAACAACAGCACTTCCATACTCCAAATCATATTCTTTTGATTTGGTTTTATAGGGCAGTTTGCCTTCTTTTCGAACCGGTATAAACCCTTTATTCATATTGTAAGCTAAAGGAACACCAAATATAAAGCCCCTCGATTCAGGGCCAACAACTAAGTCGAACTCCACATCCGTAAGTGCCTTTTCAAATTCATCAACTGCAAATCTTAATCCCGCCGGATCTTGTAACACCGTCGTAATGTCCTTGAATACGATACCTTCTTTAGGAAAATCATAAACATCTCTAATCAGTGATTTCAAATCCATAATCTCTCTCCTTTAATGCTACGCAGATTTCAGTACTAAACCCCTATTTGAATATCTTATAAGATCGCTTATAAGTTGTTCAAACGCATACTATCACAAGAATTTATTATACAACTTTGAATCCTGTAAATCAACTTTTTTTCCCTTATTCAAGGTAAATGTCATCGATAGTCCATTTATTTCATATTGTATGAGTTTAAGTTCCGAAAATATCTCTAACATCATTAAATACTTTTTAAGATCTTGTGGTCGCTTAATGTCCAACTGGTCCATGAGTTTAGTAAAGTAGATCTGATGCTCTTGAGTACTATCTTTTTGCATTAAAAGTCTATAGAAATCTGTTAACATCTGTCGACTAAATGGTTCTATTGAATCCAGCTCATAATCCTTTAGATAATCGACGGTTTTATGCTCAAACAGTTGTTTCTTTATTTCCTTAAGGGTATCTGAAGCATGTCTTATGTCTTTCAACATGATTTGAGGTGTTTTCCTTTGGTTCCATTCATTAATCTCCAGACTGCACACACATTGAGCCATTTGTCCGTCACTTAACCAATCTGTCACCTCACCCAAAGAAAATCCAACGCCTCTAACTTTCGATTCTCTTCCTATTTCTAAAGAAAGATGAGTCTGATCCTTGCCGATTCTTTTCATATGATGAACAGGTCCTTCACATATAAATGTAGGTTCAGGGTTACCCATTCCAAAAGGTTCCATTTTTTGAATTTCTTCAATTAAATTAAGACCTATTTCCTCAATTTGAATCGCCATATCCACTTTTAGTTTGGGGATTAACACATCTTTATCCATATCTACATCCGCATAAAGATTCAATCCCTTTTCCAACGCTTCTATATGACCTTGCTGCAAAGACATGCCTGCGGCCATCTCATGACCACCAAATTTGTCAAATAAATGTGCATTGGCTTTTAAAGCCATATAAATGTTAAAGCCATCAACACTTCTAGCTGATCCTGATGCAACACCATCTTTTATGGATAAGATAATAACCGGCCTGTAGTATTTTTCCACCAGTTTAGAAGCTACGATACCAATGACACCATGATGCCAGTTTTCTGATGCCACAACAATAACCTTCTTATCAGATGTGTTAGAATTTGCTTCAATTAGAGCCACAGCTTCTTCAAAAATATTTTTTTCCAAGGCTTGTCTGTTTTTATTGTCTTGATCAAGAGCCTCTGCTATGGCCATACATCTATGCGCATCATTAAGAATAAACAGTTCAACCGCTTCTTTTGCATGTTTTATTCGACCGGCTGCATTAAGCCTTGGTCCTATACCAAAACCTATACGCCCTGCCGTCATTTTTTTACCCTCTAAGTCTGAGACCTTCATTAAAGCTTCAAGCCCCTTGTTCCATGTCGTGGGCATGGTCTGAAAGGCCAGCTTGGTAATGGTCCTATTCTCACCATAGATAGGTACGATATCAGCGATGGTACCTACAGCTACCAAATCCAGATACTTCCATATTTTATTTTCCATATCTGTGGTTCTTGCAAGTGCCTGTATCAATTTGAATGTAACCCCTACGCCAGCTAACATCTTAAAGGGATACAAATCCCCTTCTCTTTTGGGATTAATCACAGCAATCCCACTTGGAAGCACTTCTTGGCATTCATGATGGTCTGTAATAATAACATCCAAACCAATTTCTTTGCTATAAGCCACCTCATTAACCGCTGTTATACCTGTATCTACTGTGATTAATAAATCGAAGCCTCTGTCTTTGATTTCCGCAAGAGCCTCTTTATTGATACCATAGCCTTCCTCATGACGGTCAGGGATATAATACGCCACCAAACATCCAAGCTCCTCCAAAAACATATATAGAATCGATGTGCTGGTTACACCGTCTACATCGTAATCACCATAAACCATTATTTTTTCATCTTGATCTCGACTTCTTAGAATTCTTTCTACTGCTATCTTCATGTCTGTCATCATGAAAGGATCATGAAAGCTTTCTGTTGTTGCATTGTAGTACTGATCAACGGCCTCTTTGGTTTCTACCCCTCTATTTATTAACAATCGGGCTATGATAGGAGACAGCCCCATCTCAGACATGATGGTCGCCACTTTCATATCATCGCTTTTTCTAATTTTCCATATTTTTTTTCTCAATATGGCACCTCCGTCCTACTCTTCAATAAAGTATTATACACTTTTCACTTTGAATCAACAACATCAACATATCTTACATTTATAAAGAATAACAAGGCAGAACATGTTAACATGATCTGCCTTGTTATATCCTACTGTTAAGATTTAAGTATCACTTTATTTACTAATTTTCAATAATTTTTCTCTTAAGCTTCCTATCATGGTTGATCTTGAAAATATACCACAGTGGACTTGCTATGAATATGGATGAATAGGTACCACTTAGTATACCAATCATCAAAGGTAGTGCAAATTCTCTAATGGATGTAACACCTACAATATATAGAATACCTACCATGATGAAAGTGGTCAATGATGTATTAATGGACCTACCCATAGTCTGGCTGATACTCATATTAATTAAATCTTTGTAGCTGAATTTTCGCTCCAAGGACATGTTTTCACGAATCCTGTCAAAAACAACAATGGTATCATTAATTGAATATCCAACAATGGTGAGCATGGCCGCTATAAATGAGTTGTTTATCGGTATATTTCCAATAGCATAAACTGCAAAAACAATGAAAATATCATGAACCAAAGCAGCAACAGCTGCCATACCAAACCAAAAATCCTTAAATCTGAAACTGACATAAATCAAGATACACAAAGATGCTACCAAAACAGCAATAATGGCATCGCGCCGCATCTCACCACTGACTGTAGCGCTAATGCTCTCACTTTCAATATCATCAGATGTTATGTTATATTTCTCAATAAGCGCCTCTGATAATGCCAGTCTCTCCTCTGAAGATAAACTAGGTGTTTTAATAATGAATTGGTCCCTATCTGTAACATTTTGAAATTGAGGTGTTGTTTGTCCTGTCGCCTCAATCACCAAATCTTTTACAGCTTCCTGTAATGCTTCCGGTGTTGAGTAACCCTGACCGGATCCTAAACTGACAAGGGTTGAAGTACCACCAACAAATTCAATATCAAAGTTCAAGAAAGAGTCTCTGGTTGCTTGATTAACCGGCATCATTACCAAACCAACAAGTATGATTACCACGGATACAGCAAAGAAAACTTTGCGTTTTTCAATAACTTGAACGGATTTATGTCCAAGGTCTACACCGTATAATTTCTTGTCTTTTAAACCCAGTCCTACTAAACTGGATAACAATAGCCTTGTCACTACTAATGAAGTGAACATGGAAACCGCTATACCAATCATTAAAGTAATGGCAAAACCTTTTATTGTACCTGTTCCCATGATATAAAGAACAATAGCTGCAATTAATGTGGTGGCATTACCATCAACAATGGCTGATGTGGCTTTCTTAAAACCTGACTTAACTGAGGCTTTAATGGTTTTACCCGAACCGATTTCTTCTTTAATCCTTGAAAATATAATGACATTAGCATCCACGGCCATACCAATTGAAAGTATAATACCCGCAATACCTGGTAAAGTCAGAGTGACATTAAAAAGACTCAGTGAAACAATCATCAAAGAAGCATAGAAAACCAATGTTATAGAAGCTACAAAACCTGGCAATCTATAAAAACCAATCATAAATACAAATACAAGAGATATACCAATAAGGCCAGCAAGTATACTCGTCTGTATTGCATCTTGTCCCATTTTTGCACCAACGACATTGGATCTAAGTTCCACAAGTTCGAGAGGTAAAGCACCGATTCGGATATTTGCCGCCAATTGACTAGCCGTTTCTAAGCTACCCATATTATTAATGACCGCTTGTCCGTTTAGAATTGGTTCGTTAACTGTTGGTGCCAATAAAGGCTCATCATTATAAAAGATATATAATGGCTTACCCACATTCTTGGTTGTTGCTTCTGCAAATTTTGTTACTCCATCCGGAGTGAACTCTAAGTGAACAACATAATCCCTTGTTAACCCACTTGTATCTGTACCGGGTTCAGCATTTTTTACATCTGCACCTGTTAACCAGACAATCTCATCTCCATCTATAAATGCAAGTTTTCCGGGCTTACCCATCTCAAGTAATACTTGATCTGCATTTTTAACACCTGGTATATCCACATTGATACGACTGGATCCTTCAAGATAGACTTCACCTTCTGTATACCCATATTCATCTAACCTTAGCTGTAGTTTGTACAGCGTATCTTGGATTTCTACAGATGTTGGGTCTTCTTTATTCGGTGCATAAGTAATACTGACCCCACCTTCTAGGTCAAGACCAAGATTGATTTCTTCTGCACTTCCGTTCTTGTTTTCTCCTACTCCTACCATAGCTACATAAGCTGTACCCGCAATAAGTATGAGTGAAATAATCAGCGCTACTACATATTTCCCTTTCATCACATATCCTCCTAGTATTGCCATATGCTCAATGAACATTATGGCTCTTTATTGCTTATTTACTCTACCAGCATTTCTTTGGCTTTTATATAAATGGCGCATTCCACCCTTTTCTTTTCCAGTTCACAACCGATTTCATAGGTTGCAAGTAAATCACCATGAAAATTAAAGGAATTGGCACTACAGCCACCACTACAATAGAATTTAGCCCAACATTTTCTGCACGCATCTTTTGCATAAACATTACAACCTCTAAAGGCATCTTGTTTTAAGGTGTTGGTGATGCCTTGATCGACGTTACCTAATAGGAACTCATCAATACCCACAAATTGATGACACGGATACAAGTCACCGGTCGGTGTTACAGCTAGATACTCAATTCCCGACCCACACCCGGCTAAACGTTTGGCAACACATGGTCCTTGTGATAAATCAATCATAAAATGGAAGAAATTAAAATCTTTATGACTTTCTTTATAATCCATTTTTGCGAGTGCCAATTTTTCATACTGATCTTTCAAATAAGTAAGATCTTCTTCCTTAATAGCATAATTCATTTCATCCGGTGCAACCACCGGTTCAACCGATATTTGCTCAAAACCTTCATCAGCGAGGTGCAACACGTCTTCTGAGAAATCCATATTATCATGAGTAAAAGTGCCTCTAACATAATAATTTTTTTGTCCTCGTGCTTCTACAAAAGCCTTGAACTTGGGCATTATCAGATCATAACTACCTTTGCCGTTAGGTGTTGGACGCATTTTATCATGAATCTCTTTGCGGCCATCTACTGATAAAACAACATTATGCATGTGTTCATTCATAAATGCAGTATTATCATCATTTAACAATACGCCATTGGTGGTCAAAGTAAATCTAAAATGCTTATTTTTTTCCTGTTCTAAACTTCTGGCATAGTGTACGGTTTCTTTCACCATCTCAAAATTCATCAAAGGTTCGCCACCAAAAAAATCAATCTCTAAATTACGACGGTTTCCTGAGTGAGCCACCAAAAAGTCAATCGCTTTTTTTGCAACTTCAAAAGGCATCAAATCACGATCACCATGATACTCACCTTCTGATGCAAAGCAATAGGTACATGCTAAATTACAATCATGGGCGACATGAAGACATAGTGCTTTTACGACTGTACTACGGTTTTTAAAGTCAACCACGACTTGTTCATAATCATCCTTAGCAAAGAGCAGCCCCTCACTCATGAGTTTATTAATCTCATCACCGACCTGAGTCAACAATTCTTTGTCATATTTTGCTTCCAGTTTATTCATGGCTTCTTCCATACTTGCGCCAACATCTAAATCATGAATTAAATCATAACTCATATCATCTACCACATGAATCGAACCACTGTTGATATCCATGACGATATTCATATCTTGCATCTTATACTGATGTATCATTACATTACCCTTTCAAGGAAAAGGCGTTGATCTTCTATTCTCAACTACCTTAAGTCAATCTGATTTAAATATGTTGTCTCTGTAGTACAAAAAGAAACTGAAAGAGACCTTCGTCTTTTCAGTTTACCTTAGGCAGCCTATACGAATATACAAACTATATCAAGAAGCTGTGATGTTCCACTGCTATCTCATTTTTTCATTTTCGCAAGATTGATTACCTACGGTGCAGGACGTCTTACAAGCTGATTGACATGAAGTTTGACATTCTCCGCATCCACCATGTTTTAATGTTTCTTTTAGTACAGTTGCATTTAGTGTTTTTATATGCTTCATTTTCATTCCTCCAATTGTTTTTGGTTATTCTACAATCTGAATAAAGTAAGCTTAACATCCAACGAAAAGCCCGACTTTTAACTGAATCATTATAACATATTCCCTTAAGGAATAAAACCCTTATTTCACGTATAAACCTAGAATCTCCAAACAACCTATAACATACAACATTCAAATATGATATAATATACCCCACTAATAACAATCCACATAGAGATAAGGTGAACAAAATGAAAACCATCGATCTTCACAGCCATACGAATGCCTCTGATGGCACCTACAGCCCAAAGCAATTGGTGGATTACGCTCATGTTAAAGGACTAAGTGCCCTTGCCATTACTGACCATGATACAACTGAAGCCTTAACTGAAGCCAAGTCACATGCTCTTAAGTACCCGGATCTTGAGATTATTTCCGGTATAGAGTTTTCCACACACTCTGATCTATGTTCCTCGGACATACACATATTGGCTTATTACATCCAAGAAGACGACCCATTATTTCAAGAGCAGTTAACACAATTGATTGCTTCTAGAATGCATCGAAACGAAAAAATGATTCAAAAAATGCAAGATGGCGGTTTGAATATTACCATGGAAGATGTTCTTGCCACTTCTGATGACGGTATTATCACAAGAGCCCACTTTGCTAAAGCTATGGAAAATCTAGGTATTGTCAAAAATATGCGCAAGGCTTTTGATAAGTATATAGGCAATGACGGTCGCTTTTATATTGAACGGGAAAAAGTGACCCAACAAATGGCCATCCAAATGATACTAGATAATGGTGGCGTCCCTGTTTTGGCCCATCCTGTACTTTATAAGCTGAATTTAAAAACCTTAGATCACCTTCTTGGTGAACTGGTAAATTATGGTTTACAAGGTATTGAAGGTATCTACACAACTTATAAAACCCATGAAACCCAATATATAAAAACCATGGCAAAAGAACATGGTCTTATTGTCACAGGTGGTTCTGACTTTCATGGCGACCACAAGCCCGGTATAGACCTTGGAACCGGCTATGGAGACTTGCAGATACCTTATGCCATAAGAGATGAACTCTACCAAGCGCATTTAAATAACCAAAAAAGAAGGCTATCTCAGAGTTGAGGCGGCCTTCTTTAAGTTTTTCATATAAATCGTCTTATTCTTCTTCTGATTTTACAATGGATAAGTCCGGTTCTGCTTTTGATATAATACCGGCACGTTGTACAGGGACTCTGACACTTTTGTTTGTGCCAAGTTCTACAATAACAATATCATTTACTGTATCAACAACTTTTCCATAAATTCCGGCACTCAGTAAAACTGAATCACCGACTGCAATAGAATTTTGTAGAGCTTCTGTTTCTTTTTGTCTTTTTTTCTGAGGTCTAATCAAAACAAACCACATAAATGCAAATAAAGCTCCGTAAAGTAAAAGTGAATACATTATGCCTGAACCACCGGCACCTGTTCCTGCTTCAAGTAATGGTAAAAAATTCATATATTGCCTCCTAAGGATTCCTGTTATATATTCATAATAACTTTCTTAAGCTTACACATTAAAAAGACTTGTGTCAACACTTTTATAGAATTTTAAGATGTGTATACCTTTACTGACAGGCTTTTGAACCCGTTTTCTACTTAGAGTTCATACCTTCAATCTTTGCTTTTTTATAGTCTTGATAAACACCCTTTTCAATGGCTTCTCTAATTTCTTCCATCATGGTGTTATAAAAATACAGATTATGCATGACACACAATCGCATACCAAGCATCTCTTTTGCCTTCATCAAATGTCTGATATATGCCCTACTATAGGTCTTACATGCTTCACAACCACATCCTTCTTCAATCGGTCTTTCGTCCAATTCGAATTTAGCATTATAAACATTCATTTTACCATGATTGGTATAGACATGACCATGGCGACCGTTTCTGGTTGGATAGACGCAGTCAAAAAAATCAACACCTCGTTCTACGGCCTCCAGAATATTCTCCGGTGTACCAACGCCCATCAGATAGGTCGGTTTATTCTCAGGCATATAAGGCACTGTGGATTCCAATATTCTATACATTTCATCATGGCTCTCACCAACGGCTAATCCACCTATTGCATAACCGTCAAGGTTCATATCTCCGATAACTTTTGCATGTTCAATCCGTAAATCATCGTAGACACCGCCTTGATTAATACCAAAAAGCATCTGCTTATTGTTAATGGTGGAATCGAGACCGTTTAAACGGGTCAGTTCAATCCTACAACGTTCCAGCCATCGGGTTGTTCGATCTACAGAGTCTATGACATATTTACGTGTTGCAGGAATTGGTGGACATTCATCAAAAGCCATGGCAATGGTTGAGCTTAGATTGGATTGAATCTGCATACTTTCTTCCGGACCCATAAATATTTTATGCCCGTCAATATGTGATGAGAAGTAAACCCCTTCTTCTTTGATTTTTCTAAGGGCTGCCAATGAAAATACCTGAAAACCACCGGAATCTGTAAGGATAGGTCGGTCCCAAACCATAAACTTATGTAAACCGCCCAGTTTTTTAATGGTGGTATCACCTGTTCGTACATGAAGATGGTAGGTATTGGACAGTTGTACCTGACATTTGATTTCTTTTAGGTCATTGGTGGATACACCACCCTTTATTGCCGCTGCTGTTCCTACATTCATAAAGACCGGTGTCTGTATAGGACCATGTACCGTGTGAAAAGTACCTCGCTTGGCCATACCGTCCTTCTTTAGTAATTCATACATAACACATTTACCTCTCGTTTCCGTTGTTGGATGAAAACTGTCAATTACTTACATCTCATTGTTCTTATAAGCTTCCTTTAATTGTTGGGCTACATAGATACCACTGGCTGCCGCTTGGGATAAGGAGTGGGTAACGCCTGAACAATCACCAAGTATATAAAGCCCTTTTATAATGGTTTCCAAGTTCTGATCCACTTCCACCTTAGAGTTGTAGAACTTCACTTCAACACCATAAAGTAATGTATCTTCATTAGCGGTACCGGGTGCAATTTTATCCAGTGCATAGATCATCTCTACAATATTATCCAGTTGTCGTTTAGGTAAGACCAGACTCAAATCACCAGGGGTTGCATGTAAGGTTGGGGTGGTAAAGCATTTGAGCATACGTCTTTTTGAACTTCTTCTTCCTTTTATCAGATCTCCAAAACGCTGCATAATAACCCCACCACCAAGCATATTGCTTAGGCGAGCGATGTGTTCACCATACTCATTGCTGTTTTTAAAGGGCTCAGTGAATTTATTCGTGACCAACAAAGCAAAGTTCGTATTTTCTGTATGCTTAGAAGGATCTGAGTAACTGTGTCCATTAACGGTCACGATGTCACCATAGTTCTCTGTCACGACTTCACCGTAAGGGTTCATACAAAATGTTCGCACCAAGTCATTATAACGGTCTGTCCGATAGACAATCTTACTCTCATAGACTTGGTCTGTGATTTCTTTAAACACAAGTGCCGGTAATTCTACACGTACACCGATGTCCACTCGGTTGTTTTCTGTTTCAATGCCAAATTGGTCACAAATCTTATTAATCCAATTGGAGCCGGTTCGGCCTGTTGCAAGAATAAGTTTTTTACTTTCAAAAGTCTGATCTTTAGTCTTAATAACAAAATGATCCTCTAGTTTTTCTACTGTCTCTGCTTCTGTTTCGAACAAGATGGTCATTTTATCTTTGATAAAATCATACATCTGACCGGCTATAACAAAATTACGATCCGTACCAAGATGTCGTACCTTAGCATCAAGAAGATGTAAATCGTGCTTAAGAGCTTCTGCTTTCAATGTACTGTTACCTGTTGAATAGAGCTTCGCTTCAGCGCCACCCATCTCTAAGTTAATTTGATCCACATACCACATAAGATCAATGGCTTCTTTTTCACCGATATAACGGTACAGCTCACCACCAAAATTATTGGTAATGTTGTATTTACCATCTGAAAAACCACCAGCGCCATAAAAACCTTCCATAATGCTACAGGTTTTACATTTGCATGGTATGGTGGGATTTTTGGTCTTCGGACAGAATCGTTTGTCTAAAGCATAGCCCTTCTCAATCATCAATATTTCCATACCCGGATTATCCTTGGCAAATTCATAGGCCGCAAAAATACCTGCCGCACCAGCACCGATTAATATTACATCATACATAGTTACACCTCTTTATTCCTTCTATCGTTATCTTTCATGTCATTATTTCACCCCATTATATCATTTATCGTAAAGGATAAAAAGATATAACTTCAATAAAGAAGCTGTCTCTTACCCTCCGATGCTTACATGTTAAGTGCCTCTTACTTGCTTTATCACTTTAAATTGATTATAATCAAAGCTACCACAAACGAAATTGTAAAGGAGGATTACTCTATGCCAGGATCAATATTTGGTACATTATTTAGAATATCTACTTGGGGTGAGTCTCATGGTCAAGGCGTCGGTGTTGTTATAGACGGTTGTCCTGCAGGATTGCCACTAGAAGTGCGAGACATACAACTTGAATTAAATAAAAGAAAACCCGGTCAAAATAAATACGCTTCACCTAGGAAAGAAAATGACAAGGTCGAAATCCTATCCGGTGTTTTTGAAGGTATTACAACCGGTACACCTATATCACTCATGGTAAAAAACACAGATCAGCGTCCAAAGGATTACTCTAACATTGTGGATGTCTATCGACCCGGACATGCGGATTTTACTTTTGATGAAAAGTATGGGCTTCGGGATTATCGAGGCGGCGGACGTTCTTCTGCGCGTGAAACCATTGGTCGCGTTGCTGCTGGTGCTATCGCCAAGAAAATACTGAAGGAATTTGGTATAACTTTACTTGGCTATACAAGATCTGTTGGACCTGTTATCGTCGATATGGCTGATTTTGATGCATCTCAGATTAGTGAAAACCTATTTAGAATGCCGGATGAAGCAAAAGCAATAGAAGCCGGACACTATGTAGATGACATTATAAAAGAAGGCAACTCCATAGGCGGCACCATAGAATGTGTTGTAACGGGCGTTCCAACCGGACTTGGAGAGACAGTTTTTGACAAATTGGATGCTAATTTGGCTAAAGCTGTCATGTCCATCGGTGCCATCAAAGCTGTCGAAATCGGTGCCGGTGTTGGTGTTTCTGATAAAAAAGGCTTCGATAACAACGACTTCTCTCGTTATGAAGACGGAAAGCTGATAAAAGAAACCAACCATGCCGGTGGTATTGTAGGTGGTATGAGCGATGGCAGCCCAATTATTGTAAGGGCTACGGTTAAGCCTACCGCATCCATCCATATTGTTCAACCCAGTGTCACGAAGCAAAAGGAAAACAATGAGATTATGATTGAAGGTCGTCACGACCCCGTCATCGTCCCAAGAGCTGTTACCATATTAGAAGCTATGACAGCATTGGTTCTTGTGGATGCACTGATGATGAACATGACCGCTAAAATGGATTACCTTAGAAAAATATATACAAATTAAAAAAGCATATTAAATAAAACAAGGACCTGAAATTAGGTCCTTGTTTTTTCTATGATTAAGAACGTTCTGGAACTGTTTGCTTTACTAACGGATTATACTCATAATACATCAAATTCAAACTTCAAATCCTCAATTGATTGAGGTTTTGAGAACAAATAGCCTTGGCCATATAAACATGTATTATTCAAAAGAAATATAGCCTCATCTATGCTTTCTATACCCTCTGCTATAACAGACAGGCTCATATTTTCACACATTTGAATAATGGACTTGATTACTTGTTCAGCCATCTTATTATCTGTAATCGCCTCAATAAACGACTTATCGATTTTCACAAAATCCAGAGGTATTTTTGATAAATAACTCAAAGAAGAATACCCTATACCAAAATCATCTAAGGAAATTTTGATACCCATTTTCCTAAGATTCAATAATGTTTCAATATTCTTGTTAAAATTATTCATGACAACCCGTTCAGTAATTTCAATTTCTATATTACAGGGATTCACTTGATAATTCATAAGTATATACTCAAGCTTACTTATAAAATCATCTTGTTCTAATGTTTTTGATGTTATATTTATAGAAATCGGAAATAATTTAAGATTATGAATTTGCCTACTTCTTAGTAGTTGACATGCCGCCTCTATCACATAATAATCAATATCAATGATTAAGGCCGTTGTCTCAGCTATGGGTATAAACTCATCCGGCATAATAAGCCCTTTATCCGGATGCTTCCATCGAATAAGTGCTTCCGTTTTTACAACTTTTTGACTGCCTAATGCAACAATTGGTTGATACAATAAATAAAATTGTTTTTCTCTTATTGCTCTTGCAATAGATAGCCTCATTTCAGAATCATAATTTAATTCATCCAACATGGTTTCACTAAATCGCTTAATACTGGAATGATTATCTTTTTTTGCATATTTGGTTGCTGCCATTGCTGCATTAATTAAATCAATATAGGAGGGATTATCCATCATAAAACTATATCCGATGCTGACTACAAAATGATTGTCTAATGATTTTTTCTCTTCGAAATCTTCAAGAAAGTTTGATATTTTTTCTTCAAATTCAGATGTTATGATATTCATCGTATCCGGTATGAGTATAGCAAAAGCATTATCCGTATACTTATACAAAACACTATTTGCAGGTACAAACAGCTTAAGTCTTTTCACAACTTTTTCAATAATTGTAGCATATATATCTGAGCGCTTATTCTTTGTGTTAATAAGCTCATCCACTTCGATCATCATAAGACCCATTTTATCCTTGTTATGCTCCGTGTTTATTAGTATGTGATAGTCTTCTTCAAATACTATGGCATTAGGTAATGAAGTATCAACATCAAAATAAGTGAGTGACTTAATTCTGTCCATCAACACATTAAAGCTATTACCTAACCGTCCGATCTCATCTTGTCGATTGAATTTGGCTCTAACTGAAAAGTCACCTTCTGACCCTCTTAACATAAGTTGGTCCAATTCATGTATCGGCCTAGATGCCTGTCTGATTGCTATGTAGGTAAATATCATGATGAAAAGAGAAAAAATAAAGGAGAACAATAAAGAATAATACAGTAAGTTTCTGACAGGTTGTAACATATTATACTCTGAGATTACATTATAAAGTCCCCACTGATAATCGCCAATCTGACTGTACAGAATATAGTAGTTCTCATTTTCGTAATTTTGTATTTTAACGCCGTAGGCATTATTGCTTTCATTATGAATAAAATCACGAAGTTCATCTTCAAAATTATGATCCTTAAACCAAGTGCCACCCATCTCTGAATAAATGACACTTCCACCAGATGAAATTATAAACCTTTGAGATGATTGCTTGAGACCCGTAGTCTTAATATCTTCAAAAAGTGAGGCCATCTCCAATCGACCAAGTATTGCACCAACGACATCTTCATAAGAATCCACTATGGGTACAGCAGCAACAATAACAGGTTCACCCGTTTTACGACTGATTAGCATCTCAGATATCGCCGATTGACCCATTAATGCTTTTTGGATATATATACGGTCGCTAAGATCCAGAACTGTACCATCAAAATACTTTGCATGGCCTTCTATATCGACCATTGCAATCTCATCGTAAAAGCCCTCAAAATTACGATCTATTAGCTCAAGTTGTTCTTCCCATTCCATCAAGTTAATATAGGGGATATTAGATATACTATTTAATGGCTTAATATAGCTTGCTATGATTCTTTCAAGAAGTATTGAGGTTTCATTAGTTGTAATGCTAAGCGTATCCAAGCTGTTTTTAATAACATATCTGCCATATATGATATATGTTCCAAAAATAAATATTAACTGAATAATAATAATCGCAATGAAAGAAAGAATAGTAATGCGAACTCTCAAACTTTTATTCAACATTTTAAACATATTTGTACCACCTTATGTAAGTATATTTAGTACATGAACGCCCATTATTGCATACAAAACGCTCTTATGTATGTTTGCTTATATCTTTAATCAAAGACTTATCATCATTTTGAGGCACACCTTATAATATGTCAACTCTATTAAACAAACTACATGAAAAACTGTGTAAACAACATTTTTTAGACGTATTTATTCATTCCGTAGTCATAAATCATCACTTACGCCACCCATTCGTGATGAGGTATAATAGTCCTATAATGCGGATAAAATGCACTGGGACTATTGTACTATCCGTAGTCTTGCTTTATAATAAAAATATATAACATTATAATCTGTCAAGAGAATATAGGATTATGAAAATGAGAAATGTCAAAATGAATACTTTGAATTATAAAATGAATGCAGATAATATATCCGGTTTAAGAACGATTGTTATTGTGATTCTGGCTATTGTTACAATTCAAACTATCCTTTATTTAAGTGTTGAACAAATTTCTTTTGGATTAGAAATTGTCGGGATTAAAATAGCACTGATTTTCTTTGGTTGCCTCTTGTTATTCTCTTTTGCTAAGATAAAAACAACAGGTTCTTTTTTCATGAAATATTCTGAAGTCTACATCGGTGGTATTGTTATCATCATCTTAGGCATGTCCATTGTTAATACCTTTTTTGCTCAAGATATCAGCTCTGACATTAGTATATATATCCTCGTACTTTTTTCAGTTATTAGTGCCGTCCGAATTCGTCCTAGGACCATTAGTATTATACTTTTGTTAAGCTATAGTTTCTTTGCCGTTGGCCTACCCTTTTTTCAATCAAATATGTCTTTTCTCGTTCCCCATCTTATCAACGGACTTGTTATAAACGTTATTGCATTTTTTATATCACGTATGTTATACCTTTATGCGGTTACCTATTTAGATGATAAAGAGGAAATTGAGAAAAAGAATGAAGAGCTAAAATACTTATCGGAAAGAGATGCATTAACCGGTCTTTATAATCAACGGATGATTAATACATATATAGAAAAATACACAGATCAAGCTGAATTATCAGGAGAAAATTTATTTTTGGGTGTCATTGATTTAGATGGCTTCAAGAAAATAAACGATAATTACGGACATGCTTTTGGAGATAAAGTATTGTGTCGCATAGCTAACATCATTAAAGATAATCTACCAACAGCTGAGTTTGTAGGTCGCTATGGTGGTGATGAATTTGTTCTTATGTTTAAGAATCTTGAAACAAATGAAGTCAGTCATATTATGGAAAATGTATTGATAGAATTAAACAAAGTAGAGTTCCAAGAAGATAAACTATCTTTTAGTTGTGGTATAGCAAAATGGCAAGGAGAATCCACAAGAGACTTTTTTTATAAAGCAGACAGCTATATGTATAAAATCAAGAATTCAGGTAAGAATGGTGTATACCTTAAGGAAAATGAGGAAAAAGCCGTATGATGAAAGTAGACTTTGAACAACTCGCAAAAGAAATGAAAACAGGCGATATTATATTGTTTAACGGACAATATGATGGGAGCAAGATCATTGAATTATTCGAAAGAAGTGAATGGTCACATGTTGGAATTGTCGTAAAACTAGACACATATGAAGGTCCCTTACTTTGGGAAGCTACATCTTTGACAAATATTGAAGACGTCGTCTTTCATGACAATAAAACTGGCGTCAAACTCGTTGATTTGAGAGAACGATTAGCTCATTATGGCGATGAGTTAGAAAAGTATGAAACTTCCAACTTCTCATATCGTAAAATGAACGTCCAGAGAGAGAATACATTAAATGAAAAAGTCCTTGAGTTAAATCAACACTATCATGGTATTGAAGATCCTTCATTTTGGACAATGGTTTGGGATGTTGTGTTAGGACGTATTTTTAGGAAGTCTATTCCTTTAGACAAATTCTTTTGTAGTGAATTTGTTGCACAGATGTACTTAGAATTAGGATTCATAGATGATAGAAAACCAATTAATGCATACATGCCATCGGATTTTTCTGATCAAGGCTCAAAGCATTTGCATTTAATTAAAGGTGTTTTAGAGGCTGAAATATTCATCGATATTAAACATATATAATGACTTTTCAAAATTACGACCGTAGTCTAGTGACTACGGTCATCTTTTCATCTTAATCACTTCTTGGCATCTATTTTCCAATCCATTTCCCAACGAACATTAAGAATACACCTTCAAAAATAGCAAAATCCGCTAAATTAAAATGTACAGTATGTTTGGGGGCAAAGGCAATATAATCCACAACATAGCCTCTTCTGATTCTATCTGTATAATTTCCCAGTGCACCACCTAGCATAAGGGCTAGGCCTATACCCGTCCACTTGCCTTTACCCGAGGCCCAGTAAGGTATACCTACAACTAGGATCATAACGATAGATAGGATTGTTAAAACATGGAGATAAGCCGGTTTGTCTTTTAACCAACCCAAAAAAGCACCTCTGTTTTTTACCAAACTAAAGCTAATTTTCTCATTAAGATAATACACTGGTTTTTGTCCCGCCAACTTGTTTATGGCAAGTTTTTTAATGACTTGATCCAAGATCCATACCCATACTGTCAACATCCAGACGATCCTCCATAGTTATATTATGTCACTCTCTACATATGATAGCACATGAAGCTTCTACAATTCAATACATCAAGTATATTACTTGCAGTATATCTTGATAGCCTCATATAGAAAGGCTGCGCACCCTTCTGAAAGATCATCGTAATATTTTCTAAAACGTGGGTCATCCATATAAGTTTGAGCTAATACCATATGTGCTTCCTTCGAATAATGATCCCAATATGTTCCCAACCATTCTTTATGCAAAGCACAAACTTCTTGTGCAAGCGCACTTGATGGGTCCCCTTGCTCAAATGCAATTTTTAAAGACGCGTTTATTTGATTTGATAATTCTTGAGATCTCTCATATTGCTTAACTGTTAATCCCATGAGTTTTGCGTTACTGGCATCGACCATTTCATCACCATATTTTTCACGAATTTCCTTTCCATACACCTCTTCATTTTCACTGACCATCTTCTGTTTAAAACCTTGGAATTTTTCTTTATCACTCATTATTATTTCTCCTTTCGATGCTGCTATCGTTTTTTCAACATTTGTTATCAATGTTTCTATCTGTTCCTTTTTGATTTTTAGAGCCGATAAATGGTTATTTAGTGTGGCCATACCATCATAGTCTTTTGACCATACAATACGTTTGATATCTTCTAAGGTAACACCCAGTTCACGATAAAATAATATCTGCTGTAGAAGGTCGACTTCTTTTTGCCCATATACCCGGTAGCCATTCCCACTAATCCTCCTTGGTGATAATAGCTTAATGTCATCATAGTAGCGCAGCGTTCTTGGACTGATACCAGCTAACTTTGCCAGCTTATTGATGCTATATTCCATATTTATTCTCCTAACATCAGAATACCTCGACTGTGTTACACTTTTTTATCATTCATGTCTGTCAAATGATTGTATCTACATAATAAACTATGACGTAACGTTAATGTCAATAGGGAAAATAAAAAAAGCCCCATAAGGATTATTCCCTATGAGACTTCTCATTTATAAAACTAATTTTCTGGATCTTCAGGCACAATGTTGATTTGTCTGGCTGTTGCCTGTATAGGATCTGATTCCATGACATCGCCTTCAAAGAAAACTGTGACATACTGACCTTCTTCCAATGCGTCCATTGGCATTGCTACATCCAGATAAATCACCGTATCTTCATTGACTGTAACATATCCCCGAGCATAGTCAGCACCATTGTTATCTAGTTCACCTTCTACCAGAATTACAATCGTACCATCGTCATTTGCCGTTCGTTCAGTTATGTTCCCTGCGACACCATAGACTACCAGTTGGGAATCTGTTTCCGTTGGTAATACTTCATCAACACTTTCCGGACTTGTATTTGGGGTTGAGCATGCTACGAGAACTGCCAATATAACCATCATTGGTATGATTAATTTTAATTTCATGTTGTACCTCCTCATTGATTTGAATTGTTTGTATGTCTATTGGACGTTACTGCTTAGCTATATGTTTCATTTTGGCATCCAAACAACCCAATTCTCTGAAGTATGAATTTACTTTTTATCTCTATTTAGCCATTTATCCTCTTGTGCTTTGACCCAAGACATGTCACGATAATTATAATGATCAGGATCTTTCATTAAATCATCTGCATCTTTTGTAGAATATCCACCCATAATTGGGAAATACTTAAACATAAACTCTAAAACCTTTTTGAATTTTCGCCCTAATTTTTTCATCTTTTTCCTCCTAGTGCTATCAGTTTTTTTA
This sequence comes from Firmicutes bacterium HGW-Firmicutes-2, assembly GCA_002841495.1. Lineage (GTDB taxonomy): Bacteria > Bacillota > Clostridia > Lachnospirales > Vallitaleaceae > Petrocella. Next base: position 101,819 of record PGZV01000010.1, read on the forward strand.
CAAATCAACCGTTAATAGGTAACAATATTACTAAAGAAATGCCTTTATCCACATGTATACCTCTGACTCTACCTTTGTGCGCTTGGATGATTTCTTTTACTACGTACAGGCCAAGACCGACGCCAGGCATCACCTTATTCCTCTTATAAAACTTATCAAACATATGATTGACTTCTTCTATCGTCATTTTAGTTCCATAATCACGGTACTTAATCATATAAAATTCTTTCTCAATAGACAAATCTATTTCGATTTTTACATGAGAATCTCCTCTAAACTTAATACTATTTTGTATTAAATTGTGAAAGACCTGCTTCATTCTGTCGATATCAAATCTCAGGTTGTATTCATTTTGAGAATAGCCCACTTTAATATCATATTTCTGATACGTAGCCGCCATATCCATCAGAAAAGCTTTCAAATCATTGTTTTGTTTAGATATCTTTAAACTATTATTATAATATTTATTAAAATCTATTAAGTCAGATATGAGTAATTCTAAACGCTCCATTTCTGAATTGATAATCCATATGCCCTGATCCAATGTACGGTCATCAACGTCATTTTTACCAACAATTTCAATCCACCCTTTTATACTTGTTAATGGTGTTCTAAGTTCATGACTGATCATGCTGATGAATTCTTTTTTCAGCTTCTCGTTTGACTCAACGCTTTCAATTAATTCATTGTACTTTAAGAACAACCGCTCCATATCAGACTCTAAATTGTCACATACTACCTTTTCTCCATTTAAAATCCCTTTTTCTAAAATATGAATAGGCTTTGATATGCTATCTGAAAGTAATATGGTAAACAATAAGCCAATTACAAAAACGAATGCCAATCTATATATAAGTCTATGTATCAAACCCTTTTCGAAATTGTATATGTAACTTAGATCGCTAACAACTATTAATTCTTTGCCATTCTCAAATGTTATACGATCTAAATAGAAATCCGCATTCGCATAGTCTAAAGGATATAAATATCTGTTAGAATATTCAATGACTTTATCCCCTTCTCTTATTTCATAATAGATCTTACTATTATTTAGAATACTTTGATAATAATCATTGTCTGAATCATAGGCCTTAGCACCTTCTTCCATGATGGATGCAATATTTTGACGTGCAGCTTCAGAATAATTTGATCTAATTAAACGGAAGTTCCCTATTCCAAATAAAATGATTATAATGATAAAAAGAAAACCGAAATAAAATGAAACCAAACTCAATACTTTCATCTAATTCTCCCACCTGTATCCAACGCCCCAAACTGTTTTTATATAAGCTTCTTTATTGCAATCTATTTTGTATCTTAGCCTATTCATGTTAACATTTACGATTTGCAGATCCCCAACATAATCTTTACCCCAAATCAAATCCGCAATTTCATTTTTTGTAAACATCTTTTCATAGTTTATAAAAATCAACTGAAACAATTTGAATTCTGTTGGGGTTAGGATTATACTTACCCCATCTTTTCTTACCGCCCGATTACACAAATCTAAGGTGAATGGTTCTCTTATAATAACATCTTGGGATTGCTCACTATTGTTTAGATAGCGTTTCATTCTAACCATTAATTCTCCAATACCAAAGGGCTTTTTTACATAATCATCACAGCCAGCCTTAAATCCCTCAACAACATCATCATCTTCTGTCAAGGCCGTTAAAACAATAATCGGTATCCTAGCATTACTAATCCTTACATGTTTAATAAACTCGATTCCACTTCCATCCGGTAGCATTAGATCAACCAATAACATCGTATAAGTATGGTCATATATATCAATAGCCTCTTTGACCGTCTTAGCAATAACTACATCATAAAATTGCCTGGTCAATTGAATATAAATAAACGAGCTAATACCGACTTCATCCTCTAATAATAATACCTTCATACTCAAATTCATCACCTATTTCTACTCTGATTTAGTACCCTGTACAATTTTATCATTTTCAAAAATCACCGAATAGATGCCCTTTTCCACAGAAGCTTCAACCATACTGCTAATTTCGGATTCATGCGATTGGGTTGTTACAAAATGGAGTACATTTTCATCAAAACTTGCTTGAGTAGCATTCCCTGAATAATTAAACCGATCAAGAATACCTTTATTGTGATGAAACAAAATAACTTCACCTTTATTAATATTTTCCTGAATGAATATAATATGATCATCTAGTATATAGACTTTTTCTCCTTCGATATTAACAATGTTATAGCCTTGTTTTATAGGTAAAATAACTGTTTCTTCGATTATTGGCTCAACCGTTATACTATCATTATTTGCTGTATAGGCCATCATATAAAAATCACCACCCAAAAAAACGAAAATCAATACGATAAGAAAATCTACAAGCCTTTTATGTGGTCGATTAAGGTTGTTTAGATCTTTGTTTATTATGACTTTTGGACTCATAATTTCCTCCTTCCCTTTACTAAATATATTATACCAAATTGCTTTACTTAATTGATAACAAAAAAATAACAATAAGAAGCATAAATATAGTAGTGGCTTAAGGATGCTACAACACCTAGTATAATCCGGCAAATTATATTTTCATACTTATGCTACTTTTTTGATTGTTACCATTAGTACGATCAGTAATATTATTGTTAAAATAGCAGATATCGAACCCATCACAGCATGAAATTGAATAGAACTCTTTTCAACTATTTGATTACTCTTTATCCAAAAACCACATACAATTGTTGAAAAAAGCATTAGCATCGTTACAATTGATAGACCATTAATTAATAATTTCATTTTACCTTTCTCCTATCTTCAATCGGTTTACCTTTACGGTAGATTATTTATGATCAAACCACTCAAAACTCTAATTGGATTGATCTATTAACCTTATGGTTATAAAGTGTTGCATTAGAATTATACAGTTTCAAGTTTATCATGTAGAAATTTTTTACACGCTTCCATAGCCTTTTTCCCTTCAGGAATCAAATCATGGTGCATATGAAAGAGATGCCACATACCTGTCCATTTACGATATTCTACTTCACTATGTGCTTTCTTTAGTTTTTCATACAACCTCGTACCGTCATCTGCTAAAGTATCATATTCAGCGACATGAATTAGAATTGGAGCTAAATCATGCACATCATGAAATAGAGGCGATATCCATGGGTCCTTCTTATTCTGACCTCTCGTATAATAGTCTGATATTATATAAGGTGGCTTAACATAAAAGGGATCTTTTTCTTTCATAATCGTATAACTTCTACCAGTATATGTTGCATCTAAAAAGGGTGTTAGTAAAACGGACGCAACCGGTTGTCTTTTCTTCTTTTCTCTTAGACTTACCATAAGGTTTAAAACCAATCCACAACCAGATGATTCTCCAAGCAATACCACTTGCTTATTGTCTGCAATGTTTTCATAAATACTATTCACCTTTTCAATAGCACTTGGAAAAGGATATTCTGGGGCAACCGGATAATCTATCATTAGCGTTGTCATTTTTAAGCTTTCTGCTAAATCTATTGTTCTTTGTACTGTAGTATCATATGCAGCAAGACAATAACCGCCTCCATGAAGATACAAAACAAATCGGTTCGTATCACAACCATCCGGAACGACCCATAAACATGGCGTTTCATTAATTATTGTTGATTCAATATAAGTTGATTCTCTACGTTTCTGTTTGATTCTAAGTTGTCGAACATCTTTCCGGACTTCCTCCAGTGGTTTGCTCAAGTTCAACTTCTTCTTAATAAGATTTCTTAATATATGGTTTCGTAGCATACATGCACCTCCTAAAATCATAGTAACAGTGATGTAGCTTTTTTTCCTAACATATATTGCTATGTTTTTATTCCTTTAATCTGTTTAGCTTTCTTTTAAGTCTGACCATAATGTCAAATTGAGACAGGTCACTGAGTTCATAACGGATAATTATTCCATTTCCAACATACTCTAATTTTTCATCTTTTCTTTCGATCCATCTTTTTATATCTATTTCAAGAGAATCATAGATATCCTTTATTTTTCCAACATAATGAAATTTTGCAAACCATCCGCCTTCTTCAACAATTATCTTATCATCTGGTTGAGCGACCTTCTTATTTGTCAATTTCATAAATCGAATGATATATTTCATTTGATATTCTTCACACTTAACAGAATTAAAATAATATCTTTGATTAATAAAAGGTAGTTCTTGAGTATTTTCAAGGAAGCGATCTCCTGCCCGATATGTATCTTTCATCCAATTCGGATTGCTTTTATCGATTTTTATCTCATCAAAATAAAACCGTTGACTTTCCATAAACTCATATTCGCAGCGGATAAATAATTCACCTTTAAAGTTAACAAGATCTCTGGTGATTACTTTACCAATTCCATAAGGTTGAATCAGATTCTTATTGCTTTGATATTTTTTTGGAGATATACCAAAAACCTGTTTGAACGCTCTTGTATAGCTTTCAGGGTAAGTAAATCCATAGCTATAGGCAGTGTCAATAATCGACACATTATCATTTAACATGACTAAAGAATGACTCATTTTTCTCTTAAGTAAGTATTGACGATAAGGTTCTCCAATCATAAATGAAAAAATGCGACTAAAATGAAAACTAGACATATTAAAATGATCTGATATTCTTCTTAAAGATAGATTATCAAATACGTTTTCTTCGATATATTGTAGTGAGTCTTCTATCATTTCTTCGTACATTCTAGCTCCTTTAATATATATAGGTTTATACAATTCTTATTCTATACTGTATCTTACTAGTTATTATTATTATATTCTCTTTGGTTCAGAATTTCAGCAAAAAAACTTACAAAATCTACTTTATCATCTACACATCTGACGTTTTCTGCTTTGCTCATAGCTGAATGTATAATAGTTTGTAGAGTAGAAGAAAAGAAGCTTCGCCTCGCTTTGCAAAGCAAATTGTTCCGACAGGAAAGATTTCCTTGATAGTTTACATAGCATAGAATTTCCTGGCATACAAAAAAAGTCTCTAAGCTATAATTCCTTAGAGACAGGTTAAATACTTTCCTAAATAATTTGAATGCATGATTTTCAGGGCTATCCCTTCAAGTTCCACAATAGGTTTGATATGGAAGGTCAGATGGACTTGGTAATGTATAGTAACCGGCCTGATCGCTTTTGTGTGCATATGGACTCGAAAGTACACTCAGCAAACGTTCCATTATACTATAATCCTTATTCTTTACTGCCGCTTCTAGAGCTTCTTCTACCCTATGGTTACGTGGAATTACTGCAGGATTAGAATCTCGCATCAGCTGATTAGATTGAGCTTTTGATTGCTTCTGCTTGCTTCTTCTCTCCTGCCATCTTGAGTACCATGGATTAAATTCGGCTAAAGTATAGATTCTCGTATCCTGTGGTCGATCATAAGTTAAAGCACAGAAGGTATTGGTATAGTCCGCTTGAGCATTCTCCATCATTTTAAGAAGTTCACTCATTAACTGTTCATCACCAATCTCCTCATCAAACAAACCTAGCTTTGATCTCATTCCTTTCACCCAATCGTCTTGATATAACCTAGAAAAATGTGAAATTGCTGTCTCCGCCAATTGTATTGCCTCAGATGGATTAGGATGAAGAAGAGGCAATAAGGTTTCAGCAAACCGAGCTAGGTTCCATCTTGCTATGTGTGGTTGATTGCCATAAGCATAGCGACCTTCACGGTCAATCGAACTAAACACCGTAGCCGGATTATACGCATCTATAAAAGCACAGGGGCCATAATCAATCGTTTCTCCATTAATTGACATATTGTCCGTATTCATAACACCATGAACAAAACCTACAAGTTGCCATTTCGCGATCAACTGGGCTTGACGCTTGATAACCTCTTGAAGTAGGTATAGATAAGGGTTCTCTTTGGCTACCCCTTCTACAAAATGACGGTTAAGTGTATAGTCAGCAAGTAAATGAAGATCCTCAACCGTACCCCAATTTGCTATATATTGAAAGGTACCAACACGCAGGTGACTTGCTGCTACACGGGTCAAAATTGCGCCATCTAGATTGGTTTCGCGGATAACGGATTCACCGGTTGTTACAACTGAGAGACTACGCGTCGTTGGAATACCAAGAGCATACATGGCCTCACTGATCATATATTCACGGAGCATCGGTCCAAGTGCAGCCCGACCATCGCCGCCTCGAGAATAAGGTGTTGGACCGGAACCTTTAAGTTGAAGATCATAGCGTTCACCAAGAGGCGTTATTTGTTCTCCTATAAGTAAAGCTCGACCATCACCAAGCATCGTAAAATGTCCAAATTGATGCCCTGCATACGCTTGTGCAAGTGGCAAACTACCTCCAGGTACTTTGTTGCCGGCTAGAATCGCTAGGCCTTCTTCGCTTCTTAGATCTTTCTCAGTAAGTCCTAAGAATGATGCCAATGGATTATTTAAAATAATCAAACTCGGAGAGGTTACACCACTCGGTTTAATCTTTGTGAAAAAAATCTTTGGCAAACGGGCATAACTATCATCCAGATGCCATCCTGTTTTTACTTCTTTTTCATTGCTCATGAACTGTCCATCTCCTATTCAAACAGATTCCTCTGGTTAGCCATTTTTAATTGTACTACTCTTAGTATACGATAATTAATAACTGTTATCAATTAAAGATTATAAACAACCCAAGTTGAATGTATCATTATTCGGACACAGATATAAAGAAGGTGGTAGATACATCTATGAATTTTAATAATTTTAAGGATCCTTTTAATATGATTCTACAAAAAAAACGTAGCATTGGTGAGCCCCCTGGAACGTTAAGTTATACAGGTTTGCATACAAATATCGGCGTTAAGATTGATGTTATTTCTTATGATCATGACTGGTATCATAGGATGGAAATCACGGATCTGGAATCTTTGGTAGTGGATGATAGAAAATACTGGATCAATATTACTGGACTTCATGACATTGAGTTAATTCGAAAAATCGGTGACAAATTTGGTATCCACCACATGGACTTGGAAGATGTTGTGCATGTGTCTCAACGTAGCAAAATTGAACTTAAAGAGTTTTATCTGTTTTCTGTTTTTAAAATGATATATCTTAAGAATGAGGACATCCATCATGAGCATGTTTCAATATTTGTAAAAGATCAAGTCATCCTAACGTTTCAAGAGGTGCAAGGTGATGTTTTTGAAGGTATTCGAAAAAGAATTGAATCCGGAAATGATCGTATTTTGAAACGCGGCATAGAGTATCTGTATTATTCAATAATAGACGCTATCGTCGATCATTACTTCCCTGTCATCAATCAATCTTTTGAAACCTTTGCAGATTTGGAAGTGAACGTCATTGAGACTGGTAACACAGACATGACTCGAATCTATCAACTTAGAAAAGAATTACTATATATGGTGAATGCGATTACACCTATCCATGATGCCATTCTGATTTTTACACGTGAATCAAATCCCTTCTTCACTAAAGAAGATGTGCCTTATTATGCAGATTTAATGGATCACTTGACTCAACTTGGTGAGTCTTTGAAAAGTTATCGTGAAATGATCAACAGCCTTTATGAAATGCAAATGGCTGAAAAAAGTGATGCACTCAATAAAACCATGATGACACTCACCACTTTTTCCGTAATCTTTATACCATTGTCATTTCTCGCCGGTGTATTTGGTATGAACTTTGTTCATTTTCCAGGACTTGACTACCTTTATGCCATTCCACTTTTTGTAATCACATGTATTACCATTGCAGCTGGGATGTTGGTTTATTTCAAAGTTAAGCGGTTATAAATAATAAAGCTTAGAAGCAGAGTCAGACTCTTGTTTCTAAGCTTTATTTATGATCAAATTATTTTTTTGTGAAATTACTTCATATTATAAAAGCAGATTTTAGGTCTTTTTCAAGTATTTTCTTGTATCAAGGGCAACCGCAAATACGATGATAAAACCTTTGATAATATTCTGATACTCAAATGATATATTAGCAAAAATCATACCATAACTCATAACCGTAAACAATAATACTCCGGCTAAAGCACCTGATACTTTACCGACACCACCACTAAAGGAAATACCACCGACGACACATGCCGCTATAGCATCCAGTTCATAGTTGAAACCGGAACTATTGTTTGCACTACCGATACGACCGGCTTCTAAAAATCCACCTAAGCCGTATAGAATACCTGCCATCATATAAACCAAGACAAAAGTCCCTACTACATTCACACCTGATACAGCAGCCGCTTCAGGGTTGCCACCTACAGCAAACATATTCTTACCAAAAACTGTCTTATTCCATAGGACCCATACAATAATACTGACGATTGCTGCATAGACTACAAGGTATGGAATGTAGAATCCACCGGTAAATTTCAGTGGACCGATACTATCTATTCTACCAAGTATAAAATTTGAATATTCCGTTGAAAGACCACCTATGGGTTGTCCACCTTGTTCCGGCGAATTATAATATAGGGTTAATACACCATAAAGTAATACACTCATGCCTAATGTTACAATGAATGGATGCACTTTAAATATCGCGACGATATAACCATTAATCATACTAAAAATTGCACATACAGCCATGGCAATTAATAATGGTATTAACAATTTAATAAACGTAGGCATACCGGTCAACCATAATTCCGGATAAAATCTTGAGGCATATGTATCTGCTTGTGATAAGGATGCGGATATAACCATGGCAAAACCAACGGATCGGCCAAGTGATAGGTCTGTACCTTGTAAAATAATAATGCCACCTACACCAAACGCAAGTATCAACTTAACGGATGACTGACTAAGGACGTTAATAAGTGTGCGTACAGATAAAAAGGTTGGCTCTCTTAGAATAACAATACCAATCAATAATGCCATAACAATATATATGGCATTATTGACTAAGAAGTTTAACCAATCTGTTCTATTCATTTTTTTGAATCTGTTTATTCTTGCACTAAAATTTCTTGTAAAATTCATTTTTCAACCACCTATTATAAATATTTTGCGGATAATTTTAATAAATCATTTTGGTTCGCATTTTTTGTATCTAAAATATCTGCAACATAACCTTTGCTCATGACCATTATCCGGTTCGTTACGCCAAGAATTTCGGGCATTTCTGAAGATACCATAATAATTGATTTTCCATTATTGGCTAATTCAATCATGAGATTATAGATATCATATTTGGCACCTACATCTATCCCTCTTGTTGGTTCGTCAAGTAGTAAAATATCCGGATCTGTAGCTAACCATCTTCCAATAATGACCTTTTGTTGATTACCACCACTTAATTCTCGAATCAAAGATTCTTGACTAAATGTCTTAATCCTCATGCTGGCTATTTGTTTTTCTGTATCTGAAAACATTTCCTTTTCACTTAATAAGCCAAAATTATTGACATACTTCTTAATATTAGCACTACAGGTATTAAATCTTATGTTGGCGACCTCGAAGATACCTGTCGATCTTCTTTCTTCTGTTACTAAGGCTAATTTGTTTTCAATGGTTTTATGAGGACTTGAATTATTGAGTTTTTTGCCATCAATAAAGATTTCTCCACTCTCAATCGTTCTCATACCAAATATTGCTTCTACAAGTTCAGTTCTTCTGGCACCTACCAAACCGTAAATACCTAATATTTCTCCCTTTTTCAGTTCAAAACTAACATCATTAACCATAGGTTCATATCGTGTTTTAAGATTCTTAACAACCATTTTGACATCTCCAGGCACATTTGTTACCGGAGGAAAGCGATGGCTTAAGTCTCTACCTACCATCATGTTTATAACCTTATCCATATCTAGTTCTTCTATAGGATTGGTACCAATATATTCGCCGTCTCTTAGTACAGTCACCTCATCAGATATGGCAAATATCTCATCCATTTTGTGTGAAATATATACAATCCCACAGCCTTGTTTTTTTAATGTTTCTATGATTTCAAAAAGCTTATCCACTTCCTGTTCTGTAAGAGAGCTTGTCGGCTCATCTAGAATGATAACTTTGGCTTCGTAACTCACAGCCTTAACAATTTCAACCATCTGTCTTTTTGATACAGACAATTCACTTAAACGTGTATTCGGATCTATGTCATCAATTTTAATCTTAGTAAATAAGCTCTTGGTATCTTGATACATTTTGTTTTCATCAACAAAACCTCTTTTGGTTGGGTAGCGACCTAACCAAATGTTTTCACTAACAGTTCGTTTCGTTACTTGATTGAGTTCTTGATGAACCATGGAAACACCATGCTCTAAGGCATGCTTTGGATCAGTAAAGTTTACATTTTCACCTTTTAAATGAAAGGTCCCTTCATCTTGCTTATATATCCCAAATAGGCATTTCATAAGCGTCGATTTTCCCGCTCCGTTTTCTCCCATAAGAGAATGAACTGTACCTTCCTTAACATCAAGACATACTTGATCTAAGACCTTGACACCTGAAAACGATTTAGATACACCTTCGATTTTTAGAATACTTTGTTTAACCATTTTATCACCTGACCATATTCTTTATTGGTAATAATACTGCCAACACCTTATAATTAAGGCATTGGCAGCATCTAAATGTTCATTATTTAAAGTCTGCAAAATTATCGGGCGTAACCGCTACATAAGGTACACGAACAGCTTTCACATCATCCAGAGTCCAACTCGTACCTTCGATAGGATCTTTACCATTAGCTACATTCAAACTCAAATCAATTACTGCTTTTGCTTGGTTCTTACCATCATTAAGAACAGTACCATTCATTTCCCCATCAGCAATATGGTTTAATGCTTGTTCAAGAGCATCAACACCATATACAGGAATTGATACGCCTTGTTCTTTCATAGCGTTAATAGCACCAAAGGCCATACCATCATTATTACAGATGACCAACTCAATTCTATCACCAAATGAAGCTAACCAAGTAGCCATTTTGTCGTTACCACCATCTGTAGACCAATTTGGGTCCGGTTGCATCGCTAATTCTTCAACCGGAATGCCAGCATCATCAAATGCTTTAACAGAATATTCCGTTCTAGCTTCAGCATCCGGGTGTCCAGGTTCGCCTTTTAATAAAACGTATTGAACTTTTCCATCGCCATTTTTATCCCACTTGGCATTCGCTTTCCAATCAGCCACCATCATATCGCCTTGGATAATGCCCGCATCTGCTGAAGCAGTTCCAACATACCAAACTTTGTCATACATGGCCATTGCACCCTCTTCAGTTGCTTCTTTGTTGAAAAGAATTAATGGAATATTAGCTTCTTTAGCTTTTTGAATAATTGTACTCGCTGACGCCGGATCAACCAAGTTGATTGCTAATATATCAACACCTTGTCCAATAAAGATATCTACTTGGTCGTTAAGTTTATTTTGTTGATTCTCTGAATCAACGATATTAATTTTCACACCAGCAGCATCCGCATATTCTTTCAATGCCGGAGATACTACACCATTCATAAAGTTATCACCAAAGTTGTATATGTTGGCACCAATCACAATTTCTTTTGTACCTTGTTGGTCCGTTGTTGTACCTGAACCTTTGTCACTACTACACCCCACTATTGCCAATACCATTGTTAAAACTAACATCACACTTAATAATTTTTTCATTTTTTCCCTTCCTTTTTGAATTATTTGTAATAAAGTACAATCAAGATATTGATTGATTACTTTTTTTAGTATATCATTCTAGGAAATTATTAAAATGTGATATTCCACTATCCTTTTTGCAAAATTTTGCACTATTCATTACTATGGTACTTGTAAGAAATTAGTATATATTTATTGTCAACCAAATCATACTGTAGTTTTTCATCATCATTTTCCAGAACATACTCTGCTAATTGCATGATGGCTTCCGCCATGCTTTTTCCGTCATTAATGATTGTGCCATACATATATCCTTTTTGGGTTAACAATTTGGCCTCTTCTAATCCGTCTATACCTACAATTCGAAAGGGAATATCCGTCACAACCCCATCTACTTCCACTCCAAAATATCCATTATCCATTAAGTATTTTGATGCACCTATCGCCATGGCATCATTGTTACTAATCAACAATTCTATATCATCACCAAATTCTGACATAATCTCATGCATCGCTCGATAAGCTCTGGTTTCATTCCAATTGGCTACAGTTGTATGAAGCACTTCCACCTTAAAACCTTCTCTTTCAAGGCCTTCAATAACTGATTTTGTCCTTTCTTCAGCATCTTGATGTCCTTGCTCGCCTTTTAATATCACACACTGAATGATCTGGTCTCCATTTTTATCGAAACCACCTAGATTTTTAGTGTCATTATTCAATCCCTCTGATATTAATTTAGCTTGCATCAAGCCCGATTCTCTTGCATCCGTCCCAACATAGTAAACATCATCGAAATATTCCAGATCTTCTTTTAGCGGTTCTCTATTAAAAAATATAATAGGTATCTCCTCTTGAAGTGATTTTCTTACAAAAACATAAGAGCTTAGTCTTTCAACCGGATTGATCACCAATAAATCAACACCTTTTTCATATAATTCTTCAGCAATCTTGTTTTGCACAATTTGAGATTTTTGACTATCATAATATACAATATCATAGACTTTAGTATCATAGTCCTGTATATAATCCGAAACCCCTTTAATAAAAGGGTCCTCCATATCATAAATCAATACAGCAATCTCTTTCTTGTCCGGTCCACATCCGTTGAACATGAACACTATTATTATCAGCGACATTAAAATAACAATCCTATTTTTCATGTTTTATCTCCTTGTTCCAACTTCTTTACCTCTAACTTTTCACGGGGTATACAGATACTTACAGTTGTGGTCTCATCTAATTCACTCGTTATTTGAATATAAGCTTTTTCACCATAAAATAACTTAATTCTTCGATAGACATTTTTCATACCTATACTACCTTTTTTATTACCATCTTCCATCACGTGATGGATTTCTTCAATTTTTTCTTGGGTAATACCATAACCACTATTTGTTACCATAAGCTTGATATAGCCATCTTGTTCAAAAACTCGAATCAAAATCCAACTATTTGGATCATCTTTATCAATCCCGTGGTATATAGCATTTTCCACTAATGGTTGAAGAATCAATTTCATAATTCGAAGCTCCGCAATTTCAGGGGTGCACTCAATCTTATAGACAAATCGATCATTGTACCGCATTCTTTGTATTAGCAAATAACTCTCTATATGTTGTAACTCTTCAAAAATTGGTATAAACTGCTTTCCTTTTGATAAACTCACTCTAAAATATGTTGACAAGGCACCCACAGTATCTACCAAATCTTTATTTCTATTTTCCTCTGCCAACCAGATCATACAATCTAATGTATTATACAAAAAATGGGGATTGATTTGATTTTGAAGCGCTCTAATCTCTGTTTTACGTTTGCCTTCCTGTTCTTTTATCACTTCATTCATGAGCTCATGTATGCGGTCAATCATGCCATTAAAGCCTGTTATAACCGTCGTAATCTCTTTTTGGCCTTCTACCGCCACCTTTGAATCATCATTACCGTGATGGAAGCGAACAATTGCTTTATTTAATTTTTTTAATGGATTCGTGATTTGCCGCGCTACAAAATAAGCTACTAAAATCGTAATGAACATCGTAATAACTATGACACTAACCGCTGTATAAAGGGCATTTGTGGTACCTTTCTCAAAGGCATCTATGTCTTGAAAAGTGGCAATACGCCACCTTGTCGAGCCTATTGTATTAATATTAACAACCATATGCGTTCCATTAATCGTTAATGACGTAAACGGTAAACCATACCGCCTTGAAAAAGCTAGCTAGTTTTTGAGATAATTATCGCTAGAGACAAGAAAACTAATA
>PGZV01000011.1:0-108713 GCA_002841495.1 Firmicutes bacterium HGW-Firmicutes-2
ATGCAAAAAAAACAATCAGTAGTAAGTGCTACCATTCGGTAGCCTTTTTCTGATGAGGTACTCATGGTTTACCGTTTACCTTAAAAATTGATTTTTCCTAATAATACGATTATAATCTCCTTCATACAAAATCTAAAGGACGTGATCACATGGAAATCATTAGAATTTTCAATCATTCAACCGGATTTGATGAAGTATATGAAGGCCATATTAATGCAAAATTAGATAAATTAATTGTTGGGAAAATAAATAAGCAGTATAATGAATCAACAACTATCACACCTAGAATGAGGTGGATGCACTATGAATTGTGCAGTATAAGTACGAATATCAACAGAATTAGAGCAACAAAAGATGTCTTTAGAACATCAAGAATCCATGTTTATCAAACACATCATTGATCAAGGATGGACATTGTTTAAAGTTTATAGAGACATTGATACTGGTACACATGGCAAATGACCTTGCTTCATTCAAATGCTTGAAGATGCCAACGAGAATAAGTTTGATATAATTCTTGCCAAAGAACTTTCAAGGCTAGTTAGAAATATTGGTTTATCTGAAGATCTCAAAAAAGTAGTTATGAATAATAAAATTCATGTTTGGACTCTAGATGGAGCAATTAATACCGTGGAAGATGATATCTCTAAATACGACTTATATGCGTGGCTATATGAAGAGGAATCAAGACGCACTAGCAATCATATAAAAGACCATATGAGAGTTATTGCTGAGAGTGGTAGGTATATTAAAGGAGAAGCACCATACGGCTATTATGTAGACGATGGTAAGCTTATCACTAGAGAAGATGAAGTACCACAAGTGGTTAGATTGATCTTTAAACAATATATTGATGGGCACGTTTTTTAAACGATTGCGAGACATCTTTCAGATGAAGGTTTTCAAACGCCCTCTATGTCTAAAGGTAAGAAGAATGCAGGTTTACTTTGGCATTCTTCTACCATTAAGTTAATCCTTAAAAATAGACATTACATTGAAGATCATGAAAAATGTAAAAAAACTAATAAGGATATTTTTCTTAAAGGTCGAAAAGAAGGCAAGTCAATCATTGTTGAAGATACACATGAACCAATCATCGCCCAAGAAGATTATTATTTTGTTCTGAAGATGATGAAGGGTAGAGCCACCAAATATGTAGAACGCATTATACCAAAGAAGCATTTGTTACCAGATAAGTTATTCTGTAGTGATTGCGATAAGAAATTATGGCTCATCAAACAGCAAAGTACTTATCAGTATGGTATTTTCAAGTACATGGTGCTAACCATTGTTCAAGTCACAAGATTAAAGAAGATATTCTAGTTGATATTCTCAAAAGTGATTTGCAGAATTATTGAAAAAGCATGGAAAAAAACGATAAGATTTACAAAGAAATTGAATGTGGAATGAAGTAACAAGCTGATGAATTTAAGCGTCAGCAAAAGACCTATGAAAAGAAACGTTTAAAGCATAGAGAAGCCAAAGGTAAGTTCAAGTACACTGGGGATGAAATTACCAAGTTGGAATATGAACTTGCAGCAGAGGTTCTTGACAGTCAACTGGTAGAAGTAGAGAAGAAGTTATTACACTTAAGTGGTACTACGCCAGATTAATCCAAAGGATCTTATGAAAGATTCAAAACTCAATTACAGCAATGTATAAAGTTTGATAAAATCACAAGAGAGACGGTTAATCGATTCGTAGACAAGATTGTTGTGTATGAAGGTAATAAGGTCGAGATTCACTACAAATTCAATATAGGAAACTAAAGTTATCGTCATAAAAGCAATTACTGTTTTTATGACAATAATTCTAACAATATATTAGTCACTAGTAGTCTACACATGTAGAATATTGCTCACTACTATAATTAAAGTAATATACGAAGGGATAATTCATTTATATTGAAGTATCTTTTTTTCGGTTTCAGGGCAAAATCATGGATAAATAGTGGATCATTATAGAGAAATGCCCCTTCAAATCGCACTCGGTAAATAAAAGTAAGTAAACTTTTATGGTTATAAATAGTTTACTTTAGAAAGTTTTGATATATAACGAGAATATTAAGTACATAAGAGAAAGAATTGTTGTACCTGAAGAAGCATAATATCTTTATGACGACCCCACTGAAGAGTAAGTGAATTAACTTTTAGATAAGATAGAAAGATAAGCAAATCATGGCCAGTATGATATAATATAAGGGTAGCGATAATAGTTATCAGTTAAGGAGGCGGCAACATGAAGCGTTTTAATTTTGGTATGGTTATGGTTTTCCTTGTTCTGTTTGTAGCTGGATGTTCTGTTTCGGATCAAAAAGAGCGTGTTTTAATAGATGCCAATAGCCTGCATCAAGAAGTCGATGTTGTAGAAGATATAGAAGAAATAGAAGATCTTGAGCTCTCAGAAGAGGCGTTGAGGGAAGTTGAACGACTGGAAAAACTAGAAGCCTTATATGAACAGGGGCTTAAAATTGCGAATTATGATTTGGAAAGAACCTTTGAATCCCTGGATTTATATAGGCCGTTGCATCTGACTTCAGATTTTTCTGGAAGCAATATGGTATATATAGTGGAAAGAGGTGGACTGGTTTACCAAGTTGAAAAGGATAGTGGCGTGTCAGATGTTTTCCTAGATCTATCGGGACTTGTTGATAGTAGTAAAAGTGAGACAGGTTTACTGGGATTGGCTTTTGCACCAAATTACCCGGAAGATCTAAGGGTGTTCGTCAATTATACAGATTCATCGGGAACAAAGTTGGCTGTGATGGAGGCGGGGCTAGTCAATGATGTCCTAACAGCGAAAGAAGAGCGTTTGATTACAATATTAACTTTTGAGCAGCCTTTTGCAAATCATAATGGTGGTCACATAAGTTTTGGTCTTGATGGATATTTGTATATTGCCAGTGGTGATGGTGGTTCAGGAGGTGATCCAAACAATTATGCTCAGGGGTTGGGAAATCCTTTGGGTAAGATTTTGAGGATTGATGTAGGCGATTCTTATACCTTTAATGAAACACAAGGCTATAGTATTCCAAAGGATAATCCTTTTGTTGACGTGGAAGGTGCCATGGAAGAAATCTATGCCTATGGTCTTCGTAACCCATGGAAATATAGTTTTGACCAGATTAGGCATGTTATGATAGCTGCTGATGTTGGTCAGGATGCTGTTGAAGAAATTAATCTTATTGTGGCTGGTGGTAATTACGGCTGGTCTAGATATGAAGGTAGTGAACTCTACAAAGATATTGATATTGATGGGGCCGTAGAAATGCCGATTTATGAATATCGGCATAATCTAGGACAGTCCATTACCGGAGGATATACTTATTATGGTGACAAAATCCCTTCACTGTATGGTGTGTATGTCTATGGTGATTTTATGACTGGACGGATATGGGGTCTTTGGATCAATGAAGATGGATCCCTTGTCAATGTGTTAATTGCTGAGACGGATATGAGGATATCTTCATTTGGACTGGATGGTGACGGAGAAATCTATGTCATTGATTATAGAGGTGGAATTTATAGATTTGTTGAAGGTTAAAAGTAGTAAGAGCGTATATACAAAGCAAGATATGAATAAAGATTGAATGATGAGATGAAGAAAAACATATTCAAATATACATTCACAAAAACCCTCTTGATAGTGAAGCAGTTCTCTCTTACGCTCATCAGTTTGTGAATATACGGAACGAGGGATGGTTTGCCTATGATAGTATGGCGGAAATTGTCAGAACTTTGTGTCCCAAAGCTTGTATGTTGGTAGAATGTCAATGGATACAACCGGTGTTCAGCGGAAGTGATATGGTACTGAGATTAATGACATGAAAATGGAGTCTGGAAGAACTCCCTCATGGACCGCAGTGGATTTCTTTGTTAACTATGCAAGAGAAAACACTGGGGATGGGTTAGTTGCAACTGTGAATTTACTGGTCTGCTTTTTGGAATGAAACCCCATTTGCATTGTTTAAAGATTGCTTATATACGCATTGCCAATGATGATTATTGTTTACATCATTTTCAGCTATAAGTTCAACATGACTACAACAAGTTTTTGAAAAAATTTAAATAACGCGGTTGAGCCCTATTAAGGTGTGAAAAGCTTATTTTAAAGCACCAATAGTAGCTGACAGTGACCAACACGCGTTACATGTGGAAGGGGTTTTGAGACTGGTAAGAAGGTAATGAAAATCGGCATAGGTGGCTACAAATATTGCGACAAGAAAAGAGGAATCATGATTAATGCATGGTTCTTTTTAATTGGCATATATAGCAGTAGTTACTCTTTCTAAGTAATAGTGAGGTATTATCATAAATAAAACACAAAGCTCAACGCCTCAAACATTATCGGTGTTGACAATTATATAAGAGAATGCTATTCTATACATGCAGATGCAAATCATTTGCATCTGCATGTATAGAATAGTTACCGTAATTAACTTAAATGTCAGATGTTTCTGTCAGAAAAGAGGTGGAAATCAATGAAAATAAAGTATTTAGCAATTTTAATGTTATTTTTATTCAGTACTGTAGGCTGTTCAACAACACAATCAAAAGAGGATGTAACATCAGATAAAGTACAGATTGTAACCACCTTATTTCCTCAATATGATTTTGCCAAAGCAATTGGTCAAGACAAAGTTGAGGTTATGTTGTTGCTACCGCCGGGGGTAGAAGCTCATTCTTATGAACCAACACCTCAAGATATTGTAGCGATCAAAGAAGCTGATTTATTCATTTATACAGGTGAAGGAATGGAGCCTTGGGCACATAAAACTCTTGAAGGTATTAATTCTGATAAGTTGAAGGTAGTTGACAGTAGTAAGAACATTGAACTGCTATCTGGACATGAAGGAGAAGCATTTGAATGGGCAGGTACCTTTGAACTAAAACAAGGAAAGTATACTTGGTCTTTTGCAAAAGTTGATGGTGACTATGCAGATCCTGAGATGCTTTTTGCTATAATCCCATTTGAAGATTCAGAGGATAGTACGATTGAAGCAACCCACAAAGAAGGCAATCATCTATTTGAAGAAGAGCCGGAAGCCATCAAAAATGGTGGTGCTATTTCGGATAAGGAAGGTCTATACAAGTTGATTTTTGATCAAACACAAGACAAAACAGAGTTTATTCTTGATATCCAGACTGAAGGTACCTATGTGGTTTTAACACAACATTTCCCAACAGAGTTTGAAGCAGATGAGCATTTTTTTAAGGATCTTGATGGAACAGATGTTGAGGCTCTAGGCGATAGTCATGAGGAACATGCCAAAGAGGATGAGCACTTTGAAGACGATCATGATCATGACCATGGTGCTTTTGATCCCCATATATGGACAGATCCGCTTAATGCCATAATAATGGTAGACAATATTTTGGAAACACTTGTAGAAGTCGATCCTTCAAATGCAGAATTTTATAATGAAAACGCTAAGAAGTATAAAGAAGAACTGAATGCTTTACATGAAGATTTATTGGGTGAGTTAGCAGATTTGAAAAGTCGTACGATTATCTATGGTGGCCATTTTGCATTTGGATATTTTGCTCATCGTTATGATTTTGAACACGTTTCTCCATATGAAGGTTTTTCACCAGATGCTGAACCAACACCGCAAAAAATTGCTGAAATGGTTGACTTAATGAACAGTTTACAAGTAAAAACCATTTTTTATGAAGAATTACTTGATCCTAAAGTGTCACGAGTAATCGCAAATGAAACAGGTGCTGAAATGGCTTTACTTCATGGTGCACATAATGTCTCTAAAGATGAACTGCAAAAAGGTGTCACCTATATTACAATTATGAGAGAAAACTTAGAACGCTTAAAGGTAGGTCTTAATGGTGAATAGTGTTCATTTAAAAGTAAGTAATCTCATGATGCGTTATGGCAGTCACGAGGTTCTAACTAATATAAATTTTGATGTTATTAAAGGTGATTATATTGGTATAGTCGGACCAAACGGCTCTGGTAAAACTACTTTAATGAAGGGGTTACTAGGGCTTTTGCCTCTTGCAGAGGGCCAAATTAATTATGTTGACAAAAGAAAAGATGTGCAGAAATTTGGTTATTTACCTCAAAACATTATTGTTAGTGATCGTCTTTTTCCTGCAAAAGTCAGGGAAATTGTCGGAATAGGTTTGATTGGCACCAAAGGATTTCCAAAGATTATTAACAGACAAGATAAGATGCGTATCGATACTATTTTGAACAGGTTATCGATTCTTCATCTGCGAGATAAGAGGCTTGGTGACTTGTCTGGCGGCCAACAACAAAGGGTTTTGCTGGCTAGAGCAATGGTTAATGAACCTCAATTACTAATTCTTGATGAACCCACAAGTGCTTTAGACCCAATAGTGAGAGAAGATTTTTATCAACTGATTGGTGAGCTAAATCAACAAGAAGGTATGACCATACTTCTTGTTTCACATGATGTTAGTTCCATTGGAAAGTATACAAAGAAGATGATGTATTTGGATCGGGAATTGGTTTTTTATGGAGACTACAAGGCGTTTTGTGAATCATCAGATATGACGGCTTACTTCGGACAATCGGCGCAACATCAATTTTGCTGGAGGCATACAGATGAATCAAATTGTAAGTAGTTTAATTGAGGCTTTTCAATATCAATTTATCATTAAGGCCCTCTTGGTTGGATCTCTTATTGCTTTTAGTAGCTCTGTGATGGGTATATTTTTGGTTTTGAAAAAATTCTCTATGATAGGTGATGGTCTTGCGCATGTCAGTTTTGCCACGGTAGCAATTGCATTATTGTTTAATGCTTCACCACTGATTGTATCAATTCCTGTAGTGATTCTGGCATCTTTTTTAATATTGAAACTTAACGAAAAGGCTGGCTTACATGGTGATGCTGCTATTGGCCTAGTTTCAAGTTTCTCAGTCGCTTTTGGTGTGCTTTTAGCCAGTATGTCCAACGGTTTTAATGTGGACCTGTTTAGTTACCTGTTTGGAAGTATCCTTATCATTAGTGATATAGACCTCATTTTTTCTTTGATTTTATCTATTGTCGTTGTGATTGGATTACTTTTGTTTTACAATGCTCTGTTTGCTGTCACTCATGATGAAGAGTTTGCAGAGGTTATTGGCATTGACGTAAAATTGATGAATCGGGTTATTGCAGTGTTGACTTCGATTACGATTGTATTGGGCATCAGAGTAGTAGGAACAATGCTCATTTCAAGTATGATCATTTTTCCAACAGTAACGGCACTTCAATTGTCTAGAAGCTTCAAACAAACCATAGTCATTGCGGTCGCTATTTCTATTTTTTGCGTAATTGCTGGCGTATTGGCTTCATTTGTTTTTAATCTACCATCAGGTGCTACAATTGTTATGTTGAATGCATTTTTCTTCGCTATATTTTTTGTGATCAAACGAATAGGAGGGCAATCATGAAAAGACCAGAACATAACCATCACGACGAAAGTTGCGCTATTTGCGCATTAGATAGTATGGGACTGCGAGTCACAAAGCAACGGAAAGTTCTTTATGAGGCTTTGTTAGATGAAGAAAGCCCTATTTCAGCGGAAAAAATTTATTATGAATTAAAGGGAAGAGAGGTTGATATCAATCTCTCTACAGACTATAGATCGCTTGAACAATTTGTTGAAAAAGGTTTGGCGGTAAAAACTTCTTTGTTAGATGAAACGAAGGCTTTATTTGGCATCAATACCCATGAACATCAGCACCACTTAATATGCACTAAGTGTAAGGAAATCGTTATTATTACAGATTGTCCAATAGAAACATACGGATTAGAAGTTGAAAAGGATTATGGCTATCGAATATCAGGGCATAAACTAGAAATATATGGTTTATGCCCCAAATGTCAAGACTAAGGAATTGGAGTTGAAATATATATTTATGATGGGCTACTGGAAGTAGGTTTATATTTTTAGCGTAAAAATTTAATGGACTATTTGGAGGATTATTATGAGAAATAAAGGAAATATAGTAGGCGTTTTAATTTTAATGATTGTATTGTTGATGTCAGGATGTACAGCGATTGGAAAAAATATTGAGAAAAGCAAGTTACAAGTAGTGACAACTGTCTTTGCTCCATATGATTGGACGAAAGTGATTTTAGGAAGCGAAGCTGCAAGATGGGATTTAACACTACTGCTTAACAATGGTGTAGATTTGCATAATTATCAGCCATCTGCAGAAGACATTGCAAAGTTGTCAAGCTGTGATCTTTTCATTTATGTTGGTGGTGAATCAGATGAATGGGTTGAAGATGCACTTAAGGCTGCAGATAATGATCAAATGACAGTGATTAGACTAATGGATGTGACAATAGATCAGTTACATGAAGAAGAGTTAGTTGAGGGTATGGAAGAACATAAGCATGAAGAGCATGAAGAGCATGAGGAGCATGAAGAACATGAAGAACATGAAGGTGAATTTGATGAACATGTGTGGCTTTCACTAAAAAATGCTATGCTTTATAGTGAGGCAATTAGTCAAGCTTTAAGTGTGATTGATCCTGATTATCAAAATACTTATGAAATAAATGCAAAAGCTTATATGGATCAATTAGAGGAACTTGACAAGGATTATCGTCATATGGTTGAAAAGGCGAATACTCAAACGCTTCTTTTTGGTGATCGTTTTCCATTTAGGTATTTGGTCGAAGACTATGGTTTAGATTATTATGCAGCCTTTGTCGGATGCAGTGCAGAGACTGAAGCTAGCTTTGATACCATCATTTTCTTGGCGGATAAAGTCAATGAACTACAATTGAAAGATATATTTATCCTCGAAGGATCCAATGGCAAAATTGCCGAAGCCATAAAAGAAAACACACTAAGTCAGGACATGGAGATTCTTGAACTTAATTCTATGCAAAGCATTTCCAAAGAAGCTATTGAAGGTGGCGCCAATTATTTGGACCAAATGAAGAAAAACTATTTGCATTTAGAGCAAGCTTTGATTGGAGAATAAGTATGTCTGAGATAGAATGTAAAAAGTTGATAATCGGTTATAATGGAACACCCTTATGTGAACCTATAGATCTGATTGTTGAACAGGGGCAATATCTCTTTATTATTGGAGAAAATGGATCGGGTAAAAGCAGCTTTATTAAAACATTGACAGGTCTTTTGCCAAGAATTGATGGTCAGATCACATATTCCATTCCACATCAAAGATTGGGTTATGTGTCGCAGAAACATCAAGTCTATACTGATTTTCCTGCTACGAGTTTCGAAGTCATCCAATCTGGTGGACTATATAAATTAAAGAAAAGCCCCTTCTATAAGAAAGAAGATAAGAAAGCAGTAAGAGAATTAATGGCATCTTTAAAAATCAGCCACTTGGCCGAAAAAAGTTTTCATCATCTTTCAGGTGGACAGAAGCAAAGGGTCTTGATTGCAAGAGCTTTGATGACTACGGACCGATTGCTGATTCTTGATGAGCCAATCAATGGACTAGACCCCACAACTCGTAGGGAAGTATATGATATGCTAAAGGAACTTCATCAAAAAGGCATAACAATAATTATGGTTTCACATGACCATGAAGCAGCTTATCAGTATGGCACCCATATACTTACCTTTGAATCTGGTAAGTATAGACATATGGTTAATGAAAACCTTATTGAAGATGAGAAAGAGGTGGTTACATGTCGGAGCAACTAGCCTATTATTTATCCTTTCCATTTGTTCGATATGCAATTATTGTTGGCGTTTTGGTTGCTCTTTCTTCTTCCTTATTAGGTGTTGTTTTGGTCCTTAAACGGTTTTCTTATATTGGTAGTGGTCTATCTCATGTAGCATTTGGTACCTATGCTATTGCTATGATACTGGGTTTTATGAATGATATGATTCTAGTAATGCCACTAACGGTGATTATTGCCATATTATTGTTAAGATCGAAACAGATCAACATCAAAGGCGATGCTTCAATAGCGATGGTATCTATCAGTGCATTAGCCATTGGTTACTTCTTAATGAACGTATTTTCAGAATCAGCTAATATTTCAGCAGATGTATGTAGCACTTTGTTTGGATCAACATCCATATTAACTTTGACAAAAGTGGATGTCATTATGTCGATTGTAATGGCAATTAGTGTGATTCTTGTATTTGTCTTTTTTTATCATAGAATATTTTCTATTACTTTTGATGAGGAGTATGCAAATGCATCCGGTATAAAAGTGAATGGATTTAACACAGCCTTTTCCATCATTACAGCGGTGGTCATTGTTCTAGCTATGAACTTAGTAGGGTCCTTGTTAATCACTGGTTTGATTATCTTTCCTGCATTAACAGCAATGCGACTTTTTCATAGTTTTCTGAGGGTTGTGATTGCAACCACTATTATTTCGGTGGTCGGAGCATTTCTAGGGATGCTAATGGCCATATTAGTTTCATCACCGGTAGGATCAACCATTGTAATTATGTATTTGCTATTCTTTTTTATAGGGTATTTTATTAGTAAGTTCGGAGGTGAATAGCTATGATAAAAATAAAAATATTTGGTGTTATAATAGCAATTATTTTATTACTTTCAAGTTGTAGTTCTGTCAGTGTGAAGAAGGAAGCTAACAATACGAAGACAGTTGATGATGTATTGAATGAGCAAATTAAAGCTGCAGAAGGTTCTAAAGATGCTCAGTCTATCCTAGACGACGGAACAGTCGATGATCAGATACAGGCAATTGTGGAGGAAATAGCTGACTCTGTTGGAATAGAAGAATTTAATGCTGGTTTTATTGTGCCAGAATCAGATACTATTGGGTTTGACTATATAAGTGAGGACTACATCGATTTAACTACCCTAAACAAAGATATGGTATACGCTATGGTTTATCAAATGATGGTCGATCCGGAAACCTTTATGAATAAGGAAATAAAAATGAAGGGCTTATTCTCAGTGTACTATGATGAGAATACAAAAACTAATTACTTTGCGATCTTGATAGAAGATGCATTGGCTTGTTGTGCTTCAGGTATTGAGTTTATTTGGGATGATGGTAGTCATGTATACCCTGATGATTACCCAGAAGTTGGCAGTGTCATTATGGTTACTGGTATTTTTGAAACATACATTGAAGAAGGCAACTCTAATGAATATCTAAGACTTAGAGATTGCACGCTAGAGCTAAGCAGCCCTTAGTATTAATAGTGGATGAATAATCACTAAAACAATCTGTGTTCTAATATTTAATAACCTTTATAAGTATAGTATATACATTTGTTGCATATGCATTATTTAATGCGATTCTTTGAATAATAATTGACCCTTTAACCATAATTGCTATTTTTAAGATTGAATAGAATAATTGTATAATAAGCCAGTATATTGTTAGACATGTATAAGTATGCGTAGTATTCTTATGATTATCATCACTATAGTTTAAGAAGTAGTGAAAAAAGACATAAGGAGAAAACATCATGTCACTTTTAATTATTATTTATTTAGCCTTTATTAGTTTGGGATTGCCGGATGCATTACTAGGATCTTCATGGACGGTCATGCATTTAGAATTTGGAGTATCTATAGAATTTGCCGGGGCAATAGCCATGATTATCAGTGGCGGTACAATTTTATCCAGTTTATATTCATCCAGAATCATCCGTAGATTTGGAACTGGAAAAGTTGTGGCTGTAAGTGTAACGATGACGGCGATTGCGCTTATTGGTTTTTCAGTATCAAGTGCTATATGGATGCTTATGCTATGTGCTGTTCCACTTGGACTTGGTGCAGGAGCCGTTGATGCTGCGCTTAATAATTTTGTTGCCCTTCATTATAAGCCACGTCATATGAATTGGCTACATTGTTTCTGGGGTGTAGGCGCATCTGGGGGACCTTTAATTCTAGGATTGATTATAGCTAGAAATGGTACATGGAGAAATGGGTATACCATCGTTGGCATCATTCAGTTTGCCTTAGTCATTGTGTTATTTGTTACATTACCCATGTGGAAAAGATTTACAACAGAAATGTCAAAAGAAAATCATGAGGATATGGCTTTTATATCCAATCGTAAAGCCTTTAAGATTAAAGGCGTAAAACTCGTACTTGCTACATTTTTATTCTATTGTTCACTAGAAGCAGGTACAGGATTATGGGCTGCCAGTTATTTAACCACACAAAGAGGTGTGTCGCCTGCAAATGCAGCATTATGGACATCGATGTACTATGGTGGTATCACTGCAGGCAGATTCTTATCTGGAATAATAGCTGAGAAGATTAAAGGAGAAACCCTAATTAGAGGTGGTTTGATGATGATCTTTGGTGGTGTTGTCCTACTGATATTGCCTTTGCCATTAATAATCAGTATGTCAGGATTGCTTCTGATTGGTCTTGGTTGTGCACCAATATATCCGAGTATGATACATCTAACACCGGATCGTTTCGGTAAAGTTGCATCTCAATCCATAATAGGACTTTCCATGGCATTTGCCTATATTGGCAGCACATTTATGCCACCACTACTTGGAGCGGTTGCATCCGTCCTCTCTTTAAAGATTCTACCTTATGCATTGCTTATATTTGCTATTGGCATGATCATAAGCAGTGAGCGTCTAAGAAAAACCATAGTTCTACCGCAATAAGTCCATGAAGTTGAAGCAATCAGTTCGAAAAAATTATAAAATTCAAAGCGTACATGAACTATTTGTTTTGGTGTAAATGTCTAAATTCTTTTGGTGTACAGACGTATTGCTCTTTGAATTTTTTTGAAAAGTAAGAGGGGTTACCAAACCCAAGTTCATAGCTAATATTTAATATTGAAAGATTGGTTGCGATAAGTTTGATGGCTGCCATCTGCAAGCGATGATTTAATATATAATCATTTGGTGTGGTTTGAAGGGTTTTTCTAAAGAGTCGGTAACATTCGCTTTCGCTGATATCTGCAACAGAAGCCAAATCTTTAATGGCAAGTTTCTGATCATAATGAGTATGGATGAATTTTGTGATTTTATCCAGTCTTATTTTACTTTCAGTAACGGGTGGTATAGGCTCAAACAAGGTTGGTTGGTTGACACATAGGATATACCATGCATCTAATAGGCTCGCTTGTACAGATAACTCATAGCCAAATCTCTGATCCGTATAGACTGAAAAAGCTTTGTTGATCTTCTCTAGAATGAGTCGTTCCCACATAATCATAGGTGAAAGCTTAATAGCTGACAATGATTTATTAGAACAAATTGGTTTAACAAATTCATTGTAGATCCTACTGTCGAAGCGGCCACCAAGGAATTCAGGCTTTAAAACAAAATTAATGATATGGCAGTCGATGGAACTTGTTTGGGTTAAGCGATGCATGGTGTTACTATTGATAAAGACGCCATCACCTTCTTCTAACTCAAGTGAACCGTCAACGTATTCTAGATGTGTTGAGCCTTCTACGACTACAACCAATTCAATTTCTTCATGCCAGTGCCATGGTACTTCTTTTAAGATGAATTGTGAAAAGTACTCATCATATCCTGCAAGTGGAAACAAACTGTCACCATGACTATTTTGTTCTAATCCATTTTCATCGGTTTCAATAATATGGTTTTGCATTTTGCCTCCTGTTGGTAGAATTATTGTATTATTTGTGATTATAACAGTAGTAAAAACATTTATCAGATAGAATTATTATAACATATCAGTAGGTGAAGGTATAAAATATTATTAGCATAGTAGCAGTTTGAGATAACTGTAATATGAAAAAAATTTATCTAGAGCACAACTTTATATTTGAAAAAATCCTATGTAATATCACATGGGATTTTTTATTTGTCGTTATATATTTACTAAAAGACTTTATAACAATAGATTCTTTTTATTAATATAAAAGGCAAATAAGAAATTAGTAATTGACATATGCCGAAAATGATTTATAATATAAAACATAAGTAGCATATGCCAAAAACTACAAAGAAGTAATAAATCTACCATGAAGAGAGGTGAATGGGTAATGCCAAGACCAAGAAAATGGAAAAAAGTATGTTGTTTACCAGAAAGCAACCTGTATGGACCGCTTAACACATCCGAAATAGAAAAGGAAATCATTCAGATGAGTGTTGAAGAATATGAAACCATTCGGCTTATAGATCTTGAAGGTTTGACTCAGGAAGCGTGTGCCGAAAGAATGCAAGTGGCACGTGCTACTGTTCAAAATATTTATAAGGATGCACGAAGCAAAATAGCCGAGTCCTTAGTAAATGGAAACCTACTTAAGATTGAAGGCGGAGATTACCAACTTTACAACGAAAGTGAACGAATGCATGGTTGTGGCGGATGTCGAAGAAATAGATGTGGTAAACCATTAAGAGATATTATTAGAATGGAGAGTTAATATGAAAATAGCAATACCAGTAGATGACAAAACAATGGAAAGCAATATATGTATATCTTTTGGACGTACACCATATTTCCTTATTTATGATACAAAAACGAAAGATAGTGTTTTCTTAGATAATAGTGCAGCAGCTAGTCAAGGAGGTGCCGGCATCAAGGCCGCACAGACTGTTGTTGATCGTAAAGTTGTTGCTCTGATTACGCCACGATGCGGTGAGAATGCTGCAGAGGTAATGCAGGTGGCAAATATCAAAATATACAAATCGATGAACAACTCAATTAGGGATAATATTGAGGCTGTAAAAAACGGTAAGCTATCACTACTTGATGATATTCATGCGGGTTTCCATGGACATGGTGGAGAGTAGGATGAAGATAGCTGTTTTAAGCGGAAAAGGAGGAACAGGTAAAACACTGGTGTCTGTTAATCTGGCTGCAGCAGCAAAAGAGGCCGTCTATATTGACTGTGATGTGGAAGAACCGAACGGTCATCTTTTTTTCAAGCCAGAGAAGATTGAGTCCGTAGATGTATCCATTAAAATGCCATATGTGGATGAAGGACTTTGTGTCGGCTGTCGTAAATGTGTTGACTTCTGTAAATATAATGCCTTAGCTTATATAGGTACTAAATTGTATGTATTTGAAGAAGTTTGTCATTCATGTGGGGGATGCGTTATGTTTTGCCCTGAAAAAGCGTTGTCTGAAAAAGATAAAGTCATTGGAGAAGTCAAAAGGGGTATTTCAGAAAATATAACCGTCATTACCGGAATCATGAACACAGGAGAAACATCCGGCATTCCTATTATAAAAAAGCTTCTAGAGGATAAAAATGAAAGCAAGAATCTAACCTTCATTGATTGTCCACCAGGAAGTGCCTGCATCGTTATGGAAAGTATTAAAGATGCAGACTACTGTATATTGGTGGCAGAACCGAGCTTGTTTGGTGTTCATAATCTTGAAATGGTTTATGAACTCATAAATTTATTCAAAAAGCCCCATGGTGTCGTTCTCAATAAATGCTTCAATGGAAATAATCCTTCTGAAAAGTTTTGTATAGAAAAAGGCATTAAGATACTTGGGAAGATTCCTTTTGATAATGAACTTGGGACACTGAACTCAAATGCGTTGATTTCAGTTAGAAAGAGCGAAAAGTACCGAGATATATTCGCCTCACTGCTTCAGACAGTAATGAAGGAGACAATATGAGACAGCTGTTAATTCTAAGTGGTAAAGGTGGTACAGGTAAGACTACGATTGCTAGTGCTTTTATTAAGTTATCAAATGCGAAAGCCTATGCAGATTGTGACGTGGATGCACCTAATTTACACCTGATTATGAGCCACCAAAGTGAATTCAAAAGTACAGATTATTATGGACTGCCCAAGGCCGAGATTGATCTTGAATTGTGTATACGATGCGATCAGTGTAGACAGAACTGCAGGTTTGGTGCGATATCTGCGATTACAGATTATAGGGTTGATCCGTTTGCATGCGAAGGCTGTGGCGTTTGCGAGGTAATCTGCCCTGCTGAGGCGATAAGGTTAAAACCTGCAATAGCAGGTGAATTAATGCTTTATAAAGATGAAGCGGTATTTTCGACGGCTCAACTCAAAATGGGAAGCGGTACCTCTGGTATGTTGGTCACCGAGGTAAAAAAACAGATGATAGCTGAATCAAAAGATGCAGAAATGGCTATAATTGATGGATCACCAGGGATTGGGTGTCCGGTCATATCCTCACTAAGCGGTGTGGACATGGTATTAATTGTTACTGAACCCTCTATATCAGGTATTAGGGATATGGAACGCATCCTTAAAACTGCTGGAAAATTCCAAACAAAAATAGCAGTATGTATCAATAAATATGATATGAACATTGAAAATACAAAACAGATTGAAGCGTTTTGTCAAAAGAGTAAGCTGCCTTTTACAGGGAGAATACCATACGACTCGAATGCACTAACAGCAATCAATAATGCAATGAGTATTGTAGATATAGATTGTGCGGCAGGGAGGGCTACTAGGGATGTATTTGATAAGACGATGATCATATTTGAATATTTATAATCTAAATATTAAGGCGTTAACTAGTGTAAATATTAGAAAAATGGAGGAAAAAGAAATGATTAAAATAGCAGTAGCAAGTGAAAATGAAATGGTGACTGAGCATTTTGGACATTGTGTAAACTTCAATATATTTGAGTCTGAAAATGACAGGATTGTAAAGAGCGAATCCATAGAAAATCCCGGACATAGGCCAGGATTTCTGCCGAATTTCCTGAATGACATGGGCGTGAATGTTATTATTTCTGGTGGTATGGGCGGTGGCGCCATTGATATTTTTAATGAAAAAGGAATCGAAGTCATTGTTGGCGCGCGTGGATATGCGAAAGCTGCTGCAGAAGCCTATTTGGCAGGAA
Source organism: Firmicutes bacterium HGW-Firmicutes-2 (assembly GCA_002841495.1). Lineage (GTDB taxonomy): Bacteria > Bacillota > Clostridia > Lachnospirales > Vallitaleaceae > Petrocella. The sequence goes on from PGZV01000011.1 coordinate 16,736, forward strand.
CGTTAGAATCCACAGGTTCTGTTTGTCATGAGCATCAACATCACGATGAATGCGAAACTCTTTGAATAGGATATAAATAGCATAATTAATAAAAAAGCTCTTGAGTATCCCAGTCGATACAAAGGAGCTTTTTAATTGATTCTATATAAAAAAAATATTGACTCATTAGGTAATGAGTGATACTATATAGCAGTAATAAGTGATGCAGAATACAAGTGATACTAAATAGTGAAGGGGTGTTTTTTTGGAGAATATTACTGAAATGCTAAAAGGTGTACTGGAAGGTTGCGTCCTTGATATCATCAACCAAGATGAAACATACGGTTATGAGATTACACGGAGGCTGAATGCTCTCGGATTTTCGGATGTTGTGGATGGGACAGTCTATACCATATTGGTGCGACTGGAGAAGAATAAACTGGTAGACATAGAAAAAAAACCATCGGATATGGGACCACCACGAAAGTTTTTTAAGCTCAACGACGCAGGGCGTGAACAACTGATGAGATTCTGGGAAAGATGGGAATTTGTATCATCAAAAATGAATGAGTTAAAGGAGATGAAATAATGAATTTTTGGGATAAAATTACGGGAAACGACATGAAAAAAGAATTGAAAACTTTTGAATTGCGGGCTAAAAAACTACCGGCTGACTACCAAATGGCTTGGGAAAAAATCAAGAACCATTTTTGGCCACACTCAGATTTTTCAGGTCGTAATCTTATGTCAATTCTGGATGGTGTGCTTAATCTTCTTGAAGAAACATCGCATGATGGTCTAAGTGCACATGAGGTTTTAGGTGACGATATTGAAGGTTTCTGTTTAGCACTTATAAACGAAGAAGGGTCAAATTCTTTTCGCAACACATGGCGCAAGCAACTTAACAATACGATTGCTAAAAAGTTAAGTAAATAGGAGGCAAAAATGAATATAAAAGCGATAATCGAAGGCAAGAAAGAGTGGCGTGCCCACATGGCTCGTGTAAAAGCACTACCCAATGACTATCAGATTGTATATGAAGAGATTCAAAAATATCTCTATAAGGTCGGCCCAATAGAACTAACAGAAGGAATAGGACTTCTTTCGGGGATTGTTGATCTTTTTGAAGAGGGCGCTACAAGGGGAAAAGGTGTACTTGATGTGACGGGTAGTAATGTAGCGGATTTCTGTGATGACTTAATCAAAGATTCTAAAACATACTTAGATCAAGCGTCGATCAATCAAAAGGTGAGCAAGGCCATAAAAAAAGCAACTGATAAATAACTTTTAATCTTTGAATATTGGTTATATGAATACAGATAGGCATTGATAGGTATTGATAAAACAATCAATCGTCTTCAGGATTGTCAAAAATATTAATTAATGATAAAATAGCCTGAGACAAGTTGTTTGAATCAATATCAAAAAATAGGAATGAAGGAGCAATACCCATATGTCTGGACATTCAAAGTTTGCCAATATTAAGCATAGAAAAGAAAAAAATGACGCTCAAAAAGGCAAGATTTTTACAAAATTAGGTAGGGAAATTATGGTTGCCGTAAAACATGGTGGTGCAGATCCTGAGAACAATACAAGACTCAAGGAAATCATCAATAAAGCCAAAGCCAATAATATGCCAAACGATACCATATCCAGGAGTGTGAAAAAAGCATCCGGAGAAGCAGGAGATGTTAACTATGAGAACATCACTTATGAAGGTTATGGACCGGGTGGTGTGGCGGTTATGGTGGTTTGCTTGACGGACAATAAAAATCGAACGGCTGCCAATGTACGACATGCCTTATCTAAATATGGTGGTAATTTGGGAACAACCGGTTGTGTCTCTTTTATGTTTGAGAAAAAGGGACAGATCATCATTGAAAAATCGGATGATATTGATGAAGATGAGTTGATGATGGCGGCAATAGAAGCTGGTGCAGAAGATATGAATACAGAAGAGGAAGGCTATGAGATTCTTATCGAGCCGGAAGTATTTAATCAAGTACATGATACTTTGTCAGACCTAGGTTATAAATTCTTATCAGCCGAAGTCACCATGATGCCATCAACCATGACAGAACTTAGTGGCGACGAAGAACTAAAAGGCATTGAAAAAATGTTGGACCAGTTAGAAGAAGATGATGACGTTCAAGATGTGTACACCAACTGGGACCGTTAATAAGGTTAGAGTGTCAGAACTATATAGTTGAACTTCAACCAATAAGTGAGCAATGAGGCTTTCTTGATAAAAACTTTATGTTTTTCGGGATTGCCTTATTCTTTGTACTCAAGGAAAGTCTATGTTATGTTAATGTGTTGGTTTCGCCTCTTTGTTCTACAAAATATGGTTGGAAGCCAACTTTTATGATAAAATAAATATGCAAAAGTAATCAATATCATGTATCACGATACCGGAAAAGAGGTTGTTATGTCAGAGATTAAACGTATGAAGGAATTGGTGGCATTATTGTCCCAAGCTTCCAAAGCTTATTATCAAGAAAACCGTGAAATCATGTCCAACCTTGAGTATGATCAACTATACGATGAACTCATAGCACTTGAAGAAAAAAACGGGCTTGTTTTAACAGGCAGTCCAACCAGACAGGTGGGTTATGAGATTGTTGGCGCCCTCCCCAAAGAAGCCCACAATTCCAAGATGCTATCTTTAGATAAGACCAAAAGTCGAGAAGATCTATTAACTTGGCTAGGTGAGAACAAGGGTCTGTTATCATGGAAACTAGATGGCTTAACCCTCGTTTTAACCTATGAAGACGGGGTTCTGACCAAAGGTGTTACAAGAGGAAACGGTACCATTGGTGAAGTCATAACCAATAATGTACGCGTTTTTGACAATGTGCCTATAAAAATAAATCAAAATGGTACTTTGGTTGTAAGAGGAGAAGCGGTCATTAAATATTCTGATTTTGAAAATATTAATGCCTTGTTAAACGAAGAAGAACAATATAAGAATCCCAGAAACTTATGTAGTGGTACGGTAAGACAATTAAACAACGCAATTACCGCCAGCCGACATGTCAACTTTTTTGCTTTTCAGCTGGTAAGTGGTGAGGGCTTAAAGTGGGATTCTAAGTCAGAACAACTGAATTGGCTTGGGAATTTGGGTTTTGATGTGGTGCCCTTCAAAGAAGTTGAGGCTCATAATCTATTAGCAGAACTGGATGTTTTTGAAAAAGAAATTATGGATAATGACTTCGCATCAGATGGCCTTGTCTTAACCTTTGATTCAAGGGCTTATTCTGAAAGCCTTGGTGTAACGTCCAAATTCCCCAGACATTCCATAGCTTTTAAGTGGCAAGACGAGATCAAAGAAACCCATTTAAAGGGTGTTGAATGGCGCGCTTCAAGAACCGGACTCATTAATCCTATTGCTTTATTTGAGCCGGTGGAGCTTGAAGGTACAACTGTGAGCAGAGCAAGCCTTCATAATGTGAGCATCCTAAAGCAACTTGAGTTAGGCGAAGGTGACATCATAAAAGTCTATAAAGCCAATATGATCATTCCTCAAGTTGCAGGTAATCTAACCAGAAGCAATACACTTGAGATTCCTAAGGAATGCCCGATCTGTAAACACCAAACTGAGATCAAAAAAGTTTATGATGTAGAGGTTCTGTACTGTAATAATATGGCATGTGGTGCTAAGAAAATCAAAGCTTTTGCCCATTTTGTCAGTCGTGACGCCATGAACATAGACGGATTAAGTGAAGCCAGCATTGAGAAATTGGTAGAAATGGGCTTGATCAATGCGTTGTCAGATTTATTTGAACTTGAACAGCATAAGGATTTGATTGTGAATATGGAAGGCTTTGGTGAAAAATCGTATGAGAATCTCATTGCAGCCATACTAACTTCTAAAAAAGTTAAGCTGGAAAATCTTATCTATGCTCTAGGTATTCCCAATGTTGGCTTAAACAATGCCAGATTGCTTTCCAGATATTTTGATCATAATTTTGAAAAAATCATAGAAGCAGATATGGAGACCTTGGCAAACATTGAAGGTTTTGGTGAAATCATAGCCAAATCCTTATACGATTATTTTCATAGTCCAAGCAATATAAACGCTATAAATGCTTTGTTAAACCATATTGAGATTGAAGAAATAGAAGAAAATAATAGAGAACAAATTTTAAAAGATAAAATATTTGTCATAACAGGTAATCTAGAAACTTATATTAATAGAAATGCACTCAAAGATGAGATAGAAGCCCTAGGTGGTAAGGTGACAGGCAGTGTGACAGGAAAAACGACTTATTTGATTAATAACGATGTCACTTCAACATCCGGTAAGAATAAAAAAGCCAAAGAGCTAGGTGTATCCATCATTAATGAGATGGATTATAAAAAACTAATAAAAGAAATATGAGCAGAGCTCATAACGAAACGAAGCTTCTTTTCTTGCTCTAAACCGCAAGAAATGGTAGAATAAACGATATCTGACTCTGCATTAGATTAAAGGGTTAAACTGTTGTTCAGTAATAAAAGCAATAGTATTAAGAAAAAATAGAGAACAAATTAGAGAAGAAATTAGGACTTGGAGGTTATGCGATGAAGATTACCAGAGAAGAAGTTGAGCATGTGGCCCATTTGGCACGTCTTAATCTTACAGAAGATGAAAAAATTCAAATGACAAAGGATATGGAAGCTATTATTGGCTTTGCAGATCAAATTAATGCTCTAGAGATTGGGGATGTCATACCCACAGCTCATGTTATTCCAATCAATAATGTATTTAGGGATGATGTGGCCAGACCTTCAATGGACCGAGAAAAATTACTTCGTAACGCACCCAACCAGGAAAACGGGTGCTTTAGTGTACCAAAAGTTGTAGAATAGGAGGCATATCATGTTATATCAGAAATCAGTCAGTGCGTTGCAACATATGCTTCAAAACAAAGAAGTCACCAGTGAGGAAGTCACCCAGTCCTATTTAGACAGAATCGAGATGGTGGACAAGAAGGTGGGCGCTTATATTACAGTCGCTTCGGAGTCAGCTCTAGCGACCGCCAGAGCTGTGGATGAGAAAAGAAATAAAGGTGAAGTTCTGTCACCTTTTGCCGGGATACCTATTGGTATCAAAGATAATATGTGTACGGAAGGACTTCGGACCACATGTGCCTCAAAAATGTTAGATAATTTTGTGCCCCCTTTTGATGCCACTATTATTAATAAAATCAAAGAAAACGATATGATCATCCTAGGCAAGTTGAACATGGATGAGTTTGCTATGGGTTCATCTACAGAAAATTCCGCTTATCATGTGACCAAAAACCCATGGGACTTAGAATACGTACCCGGTGGAAGCTCGGGAGGGTCGGCAGCAGCAGTTGCAGCAGAACTTGCACCCTTTACCCTAGGTTCAGATACCGGTGGCTCCATAAGGCAACCGGCCCACTACTGTGGCGTTGTAGGTATGAAACCAACTTATGGAAGGGTTTCAAGATACGGTTTAATTGCATTTGCATCTTCTTTGGATCAGATTGGTCCATTAACAAGAGATGTAAGAGATGCAGCACTTGCTCTGAACTTAATCTGTGGCCATGATAGAATGGATTCCAGTTCGGCTTTTATGGATACACCGGATTTTACCACTTATTTAGATCAGGACATAAAGGGTATGCGTATTGCTTTGCCTAGAGAATTTATGGGCGAAGGTATTGCAGAAGATGTCAAAGCCAGTATATTAAGTGCCGTTAAAATCCTAGAGCATATGGGTGCTGTAGTGGATGAAGTACATATGGAAATGACAGAATATGCATTGCCGTCCTATTATCTCATCTCCTCTGCAGAAGCGTCCTCCAATCTAGCTAGGTTTGATGGCATTAAATATGGTCACCAGGCTGGGGACTATGATACACTCGTAGAACTATATAAACAAAGTAGAGATGAAGGCTTTGGAGCCGAAGTGAAAAGACGAATTATGCTTGGAACTTATGCCTTAAGCTCCGGCTACTATGATGCTTATTATAAGAAAGCGCAGCAGGTTAGAACCTTGATTAAGAACCAATTTGATCTTCTTTTTGCAGAATATGACCTTGTACTTACCCCGACAGGACCAACAACGGCATTTAAAATAGGTGCTAAGGTCAATAATCCTATCGAGATGTATCTCAATGATATTTGTACGGTTCCTATTAACATAGCAGGTCTTCCTGCAATATCCTTAAACAGTGGCTTCGACCGAATGGGATTGCCTATTGGCCTGCAATTGATTGGTAAAGGCTTTGATGAAGGCACAATATTAAAGGTGGCACACGCTTACGAACAGGCAAGAGTGCTTGATAAAGTAAGACCGGAATTATAGGAGGACAGATAGCATGGGATATGAAGATTATGAGATAGTCATGGGTCTAGAAGTTCACTCAGAACTTAAGACCAATACAAAGATATTTTGCGATTGCAAGAATGAATTCGGTGGTGAACCCAATACCCACTGTTGCCCTATTTGTACAGGGATGCCGGGAACACTACCCGTACTAAACGGAAAAGTAGTGGAGTATGCCATTAAAGCAGGTCTTGCAACCAATTGTAAGATTAACCAATTTAGCAAACAGGATAGAAAAAACTATTTTTATCCGGATCTACCGAAGGCTTATCAAGTCTCTCAGTTTGATTTACCATTATGTTATGAGGGCGAAGTCGAGATTGAAGTTGAAGGTGAGATTAGGAAAATCGGGATCACAAGAATTCATATAGAAGAAGATGCCGGAAAGCTCAATCATGAGATTGGCGGCACCTTGGTGGATTATAACCGTTGTGGCATTCCTTTAATTGAGATTGTATCAGAACCGGACTTTAGATCACCGGTTGAAGTGGGCATATATATGGAAAAGCTTAGAACCATTCTACTTTATGCGGATGTATCTGATTGTAAAATGAATGAGGGTTCACTAAGATGTGACGTGAATCTCTCCGTTCGTAAAAAAGGTGAGAAAACACTGGGCACAAGAACAGAGATGAAGAACATCAACTCCTTTAGTTTTGCTGTAAAGGCTGCTGAGTACGAAGCCAAACGACAAATCAAAGTTCTGGAATCCGGAGGTACAATTATTCAGGAAACCAGACGTTGGGATGAAGCAAAAGGCGTAACCATCTCCATGCGTACGAAAGAAGAAGCCCATGATTACAGATATTTCCCTGAACCGGATTTGATGCCGATTATTACTACCGATGAACAGATTCTTAACTGGAAAGCATCACTTCCTATTATGCCGGATGTAAGAAAAGCAAATTATATAAATGATTACGAACTGGGAAGCAAAGAGGCGTCTATTCTAGTAGCATCTAGAAAAATAGCGGATTTCTTTGAAGCCGGCGCCAGTTGCTCGAAAAATCCAAAAGCGGTTGCCAATTGGATCATATCTGAAGTGTACAGTCGTTTAAATGAAGATGAAAAAGAACAAGGTCCTATGCCCATTAAGGGAGAAGACCTTGGTAACTTGGTCAATCTGATTGAAGAAGGTACAATCAGTGGTAAGATGGCAAAGACAGTTTTTGAAAAGATGTGGCAAACCGGTAAATCTCCGGTAACCATTGTTGATGAAGAAGGTTTGAAGCAAAACAGTGATGAAGACGCTCTAAGAACCATCGCTACAGATGTATTAAATAGCAATGCTAAAATCGTTGCTGATTATTTGGGTGGCAAAGAAGCTGCTATTCAGTCACTTATGGGACAAATGATGAAAGCCACTAAAGGAAAGGCCAACCCTAAGATGGTTATTGACCTATTAAAAGAATTACTTGAAGCAATGAGGTAAATAATAGTTGGTAATACAAGAAAAGAAGCTTCGCTTCGTTATGAGCTCTGCTCATATTTCTGAACGGTTCGAAAGGAAAGGTCTCTGGCGTATTCTGCCACGCTTCTAGGCTGAATACTATAATATGACTTTCCTAAAGAAAAATAAAGAGGTGGACATTCACAAAGATATCGTGAATGTCCACCTCTTTAAATGTCGCCTGAATCTAGAATCTAAGAATCTAGGAATTGCCTATAACATGAGGCTTTAGGCGGTCGTAATCATCAAAAGCCCTTGATCGTGTAAGATAGATAGCTAAGACAGCTGTCAGATACCGTGTGGTGAAGATGGCGATCATGATGGCGATCTGATATTTAATGGCTGTAATGGGTATGGAGCCACCTAGAATCTGTCCGGTCATCATGCCGGGTAAAGAAACCAAGCCAATGGTCTCAATTGAAGCAATGGTGGGTGATATTGAGCTTTTTAGAGCGTGAACAAAATAAGGTTTTAATGCTTCAGAACGACTGGCAGATAGGGAAAGATTGTAGTAATAGGTTTTTTCACCATCTTTAATTTGCTTATAAAAAGTGTTAATAGCAAGAATATTACCACTTAAGCTATTCCCAAGTAGCATACCACCAATAGGAATGAGATACTGGGCATCAAAAATATCCGTTAGATCCACTATGAAATAATTAAAAAATAATAATATAAAAAAATGGGGTATAAAAACAGCCAACCAGATATGGAAACCAAAGGTTTTAATAGAAAGCTTGGTGGTTTTTAACATAGAGTAGCTGGCAATGGTCATCATTAGAACAACATAGACCACATTTATCCAAGGTGTGTTCATATCAAAAAGCCATTGAAGGACCAAACCAATGAGAGAAAGTTGTAGAATCATTCTAAAAATAGCAATGGCAATCTGACCATTCATCTTGATGGCATAATGGAAATTAAAAAGGAAAACAGGTAAAACAAGGAAGAATAACATAAACATATTGGTTGTTTCCATTAAAACGTCACCTCCCTAAGACTACTTTCACTTTTCCATAGGGCGTCGTGAGATACAATAATAACGGTGGCATCCAGATTTACGATGTGATTCATAATCAATGCTTTAAGATCATGGTCAAGACCGGATGTTATTTCATCAAGTAATAGATAAGGTCTCTTAAGAAGAAGGGCAATAATCAATCCGATACGTTGTCTTTCACCACCGGAGAATTCTTGGATTTGGGTACTTAGAACTTGGTCACCCAATTGGAAAGTCTTGCTAAGCTCAAGAAAATTATCCCTATAATCTTTAATGTGATGATTGATTTTATAAGAAAATATCTTATCTAGTAATGCTTCTGTTGTTAATGATGGTAGATCTGTATCCTGACTGACGTAGGCGATTTTTTCACGAATGCCTTTTAGATTATGATGATTTAATGTCATATCATCCACAATAATATTGCCATTGTCCGGTTTGTCAAATCCTAAAAGAAAACGAATAAGTGTGGTTTTTCCGCTTCCGGAAGATGCAGACAGAAGCACTTTTTCTCCGGACTTGATTTCTAGGTTAAAGTCTTTGAAAAGTACTTTATCACCATAACTTTTGCTAATGTCTATGTATTCAATCATAGGCGCTCCTAAGTGTCAAAACTAAGTTTGCAGTTACTATTTTTAAGGATGACTTGTTTTATCCCCCATCTGGTTATATAATGAACATAAACTAATTGAAGACAGGTGGCAGACATGAATCTATTTAACAAGTATAGCTTATCTTTGATGAATAAAATTATTATAGCATTTGTTACCTATTTTGTAATGGTATTAATCGCATTTTCCTTAATTGTCATTCTGATTGATCGAGGACAGGTCTTATCTATTTCTAATGATTTTTCTAACGCTATCGCCACAGATAAAGCTAAAACGGTTGAACTTTGGCTGAATGAAAAAGTCAGTAATGTTAGTACATTGGCTTTGACAAGCGAAGTTCAATCTATGAACCAAGATATTTACCTACCTTTACTTGAGTCAGCCTTAAGTGATAAAGAGGACATCTATGGTCGCTATTTTATTATTGATCATCAAGGTGTCATGGTTGATACATTGGGTATTAGAAAAAATTTATCAGAGGATTCTGAGTACAAAATGACCATGGCGGGTGAAGTACCTGTGGTTGTTGCCAAACCTTCTTATGATGATACGTTTAAGCAACCTACTTTTCGCATCATGGTACCAATAGAAATTAACGGTAGGGTACGAGGTGTACTGGGTACGACAGTATTACTAAAGGACTTAAGCCAGCTCATATCATCAACAGCCATACAAGAAACTGGTTTTGCATGGGTGGTGGATGAATACGGTCAGGTCATAAGCCATAAGGATGCCAATCAGGTGTTGAATATGAATATCACGTCTGATGACAATACTGGTTATGAAGGGTTAGATGACTTGAGTGAGGAACTGAAAGTTAATCGCAAAGGTGTCGCGACTTTTACCAATCCGCAAGGTGAGAAAAATTATGTGACCTATAAAAATATCCCAGGTTCTCCTGGATGGCATGTTATTATAACGCTATATGCTTCAAGTGTGTACAAGACACTTAGAGAATTGTTTGTTTATATGACAGTACTGGTGGTTATCCTTGGACTCATATCCTATTTGGTAACTTACCTGTTGGCAAAAGACATCACCGATTCAATAAAAAGACTTATTGAAGTCATGAACAAATTTACCAGTGGTGTCAAAGGTATCCGAGCCAAAGTTGAGTCAAAAGATGAGATTGGTAAGTTATCTCAATCTTTTAATGCGATGGCAGATACAATTGTGGCTCATACCGATAATGTTGAACAGTTAATTAAAGAGCGTACGCAGATTTTAGCGGATTTGAATTATCAAATCGTAAGTCGAAACAAAGAACTCGGTACGATGAACGAAGAACTAGAAAAAACCAATGATAAGTTACATGAATTAGCATCTACGGACATGTTGACTGGCCTTTTAAATAGATATCAATTCGTAAGAGAATTACAAAGAACGATTGAACTTGTTAATGTAGAAGACGAACAAAACTTTTCCTTACTATTTATTGACTTGGATAACTTCAAGGAATACAACGATACTTTTGGACACGAAATCGGTGATTTTCTTTTAACGGAGGTGGCAAAAATCCTTAAGGAAAATGTCAGAGAGAATGATATCGTCGGCCGATATGGTGGTGATGAGTTTGTCATTATGCTAAGACAAGGTACCTATGAGATTGCAAAAGCCATAGCAGAACGTATCCATGGTGCAATACTAGGGCATGATGGCTTTAAGAAAGAGCTTTCTAAGAAGTTAAATGGAGAAGTGAAAATCATGGGTAAGAACAAGTTATCCAGTTCAATTGGAATCGTCAACTATATGAAGTCTATGAAAATTACAAAAGCAGAAGACCTATTGGTCATTGCAGATGAAACCATGTATAAGGCAAAAAAAGCAGGTAAATCCAGAGTTGTCGTTAATTAAAATTTGTAGTCTATAAAAAGGCCGTCCTATTCCATACGATGAAATGGAATAGGACGGCCTTTTTAACTGGAAAATACTTAAATTAAAGGAATTAGAAGTCATTAAAGTGATTCGATTTCCATGAGCCAAGAACGTACAACCCCATCGCTTGGCATACGCCAATCACCACGAGGGGAGAGATTAATGGAACCGACTTTTGGACCGTCCGGCATACAGGATCGTTTAAATTGTTGGCTGAAAAATCTTTTGTAAAAAACAATCAACCACTTTTTAACGGTCGCCTCTGTATAAAGCTCATAAAAAGCCATATTGGCTAAGTAATAGATCTTTGAGGGTGAGAAGCCAAAACGAACACAGTAATAAAGGAAAAAATCGTGTAATTCATAAGGTCCAATCAAATCTTCGGTTTTTTGTGAGATAGAGCCATCGGTGTCAGGAGGTAAAAGCTCAGGGCTTACAGGTGTATCCAGCACATCCAATAAAACGTTTTTGGCAGATTCAGGGGTTTTGTGGTGAGCGACCCAGTTAACCAAGTATCTGACTAAAGTTTTGGGAATGGATGCATTCACCGCATACATGGACATATGGTCACCATTGTAAGTAGCAAACCCGAGTGCCAATTCAGACAAATCACCGGTCCCTACAACGATGCCATTTGCCTTATTAGCGTAATCCATTAAGATTTGTGTACGCTCACGCGCTTGGGTGTTTTCATAAGTGACATCGTGGATATTCGGGTCATGTCCGATATCAAGAAAATGTCTTAGGCAGGCTTCTTTTATGGATATTTCTTTTAATGTGCAACCAAGTTGTAGAATCAAGTCACAAGCATTTCTGTATGTTCGATCCGTGGTACCAAAGCCGGGCATGGTTATGGCTATAATATTTTTAGGGTCCATATTTAACAAGTTAAAAGTATGCATACATACAAGTAAGGCCAAGGTGGAATCTAAGCCACCGGATACACCGATAATAACAGTTTGACAGCCGATATGTTCCAGCCTTTTAGCAAGGCCAATGGATTGAATGTTAAAGATTTCTTCACATCGAACATGTAATTTTTCAGGGTCTGTCGGAACAAACGGATGGGGATCTACATAGCGATTTACCTGAAGGGGCTTAAAGCTGTTATGATAGGGGCAAACTGTATATTTTAATAAGTCATTTTGATACCCATCTGCATAGATACCCATTTTTCGTCGATCACTTAAGAGACGTTCAAGATCAATATCACTGACGACCAATTGATTCTCCATGACAAACCGGGTGCTTTTTGATAATAAAGTTCCGTTTTCATAGATAAGACATTGACCGCCAAAAACAAGATCTGTTGTTGACTCACCATAGCCAGAGGAAGCGTAAACATAACCGGCGATTGTTTTTGCAGATTGACTGGAAATGAGGGATTGTCTATATTCGCTTTTTCCGACAAGATCATTGCTGGCAGAAGGATTGAAGATTAAGGTAGCACCGGCCACAGCCATAGATCCGCTTGGTGGATTTGGCACCCATAAGTCTTCACAGATCTCAATGCCAAATATAGCCTCTGGGAAATCACGATGCTGGTAAAGCATATTCACTCCAATAGGCACATGAACAGAATCTATAAGATACTGGTTCTGACTTAGGTTATGGCCTTGTTCGAACCATCTTTTTTCATAGAATTCACTATAGTTTGGAATATGGGTTTTGACAGTAATTCCGATAATAGCACCTTGACTTATCACTACTGCACAATTATAAAGAGCGTTACCCACAGCCAATGGCGCGCCAACAATGATGGTGATATCAAGTGTCTCTGTTTCTTTTTTTAGCCGAATCAGTTGTTCTACAACTTGGTCCTGCAAATGTTTTTGCATAAACAAATCGCCACAGGTATAACCTGTAATTGACAATTCGGGTAACACCAAAATAGAAACATCCTGATGAACCGCTTTTACGGTCAACTCAATTATTTGGTTTGTATTATGTTCACAGTCAGCCACTTTGGTTAATAAAGTAGCTGCACCAACACGTAGAAATCCATTTGTCATTTTAATATCCTTTCATTTTCCGTATATAGGCTCATTTTATCACAAATCCATGTCAAATAGTCAATTTAACAACAATAATCTTGTAATTATATTCAATATTATGTAGAATAAAGAGGTGTGTAAATGAAAAAATCAACAGCATACAGATGGAGGCTTAAATGAACCAAGATTACAAGATGCATATTCAAAAGAAGATTGCTTTGGTGGCCCACGATAATAGAAAAAAAGATCTTATGAATTGGGTTCAAATTAATAGAGAGGCCTTAAGTACCCATTTTTTATATGCAACTGGTACAACCGGTCATATTATTGCGGAGAAAACCGGCTTACCAGTCAGAACTTTTAAGAGTGGCCCTTTAGGTGGTGATCAACAAATAGGTGCTAAAATCATTGAAGGCGAAATAGACTTTATGATATTTTTCTGGGATCCTCTTGAAGCTCAACCACATGATCCGGATGTGAAGGCATTGCTTCGGATAGCTGTTTTATACGATGTACCGATTGCTATGAATTATGCAACAGCTGATTTTATTTTTTCATCCGAATTAATGAATAAACCCTATGATCGATTGGTTATTGATTATACAAAACGTTTAAAAAGACATATAGAATTATAAATAGAGATAAAAGTGTTTACTGAGGGGTTATTATGAAATCTAAATGGGTATATAGTGGGATAATCTTACTGGTCGTCCTTCTGTCTGGATTGTTCTATATGGGGCAAATCAATAAAGAAGATGGCATACGTATTGAAACTGAAAAATCAAGTAAAGCGGTTGATGATGATCAAGAGGTCTTTGAAACCGTAAATAAAATCTATATTCATCTGTATGGTGCTGTAAAAAATCCGGATGTTTATGAGGTAAGTGAAGATGCGCGTCTTTTTGAAGTCATCAAAATAGCAGGAGGACTTTTGGAAGATGCAGCTAAAGGATCCGTTAACCTTGCTCGTAAGGTTGTGGATGGTGAGCAAATATATGTAGCCTTTGAAGGCGATGAACAATCAGCTTATGCGATGGATACTATACAAGGAAAAGTGAGTCTGAATCAAGGTACTAAAGAACAGTTAATGACTTTAACAGGTATCGGTGAAGTGAGGGCGAGTGCTATTATTAAGCATCGGACTCAAAAAGGACCGTTTATAAAAATCGAAGATATCATGTTGGTTGAAGGTATTAAGGAAGCCATGTTTGAAAAAATAAAAGATGACATAGGTTTATAGTGGGGTGAAAGATGAGTAAAAAAATATTAGTAGTAGACGATGAAAAATTAATAGTAAAAGGTATTAAATATGGTTTAGATCAAGACGGTTATGAAGTGGATGTGTCCTACGATGGAGAAGATGCTTTATCTCACGCTAAAGCGAATGATTACGACTTAATTATATTGGATGTGATGTTGCCTAAAATGGATGGTGTTGCTGTTTGTCAGCAAATTAGAGAGTTTTCCAAAGTGCCGATTATTATGCTAACTGCAAAAGGTGATGATATGGACAAAATTCTGGGACTGGAATACGGTGCAGATGACTACATGACCAAGCCTTTTAATATATTGGAGTTAAAAGCAAGGATTAAGGCAATTATTAGACGTTCCGGGTTCAAAGGTGAAACCCAGACAGAAGAATATAAAGTGCTTAAGTCAGGTGAAATTAAGTTAGAAGTTGAAAGCAGAAGGGTTTACGTTAAAGAGGGCGAGGTGAACCTGACGGCTAAGGAATTCGACTTGTTAGAATTATTCATCACCCACCCGAATAAAGTTTATAGCAGGGAGAATCTACTGAATGTGGTCTGGGGCTACGATTATCCTGGGGATGTCAGAACAGTCGATGTTCATGTTAGAAGACTACGTGAAAAGGTTGAACCTAATCCCAGTGAACCGACTTACATACATACAAAATGGGGAGTGGGCTATTATTATCAACATTAGATTTAAGATTATAAAAAGTATAAGAACAAAGTTGTTTGTATCTTTGGTAGCGATAGGGATATTGCCTTTATTTATTTTAACCGTTTCTATCCTTTCATCCGTTAGAAACTACAGTCAAAATGAAAAGAAAACAGAGATGTTACGACATGCAAATACCATTAGTACCAATTTAAGTCGTCGAGATTATTTTGATAATGTTGAGGATGTGAACTATCTGGATAATATTCAATCCATCATAACAGATCGTTTTCTTATTATGAACAGTGATGGTCAAGTTATTTACGATTCTAATCATTTTGACGAAGGTAAGCTAAATAGTTCTCAGCCGGTACTGAAAGTCTTACAAGGAACTTCAACAAACATTATTGATGAGGATAAGAAACTCAATACGGTGAGAATATATACACCTATATATGATAGTGACCATCAGACAGTCATTGGTGTTACGATGTTAAGTGGCCAATATGATCTGATTGAAACGACGATTTCTAGGATGCGCAATATGGCCTATCTTCTTATTGTTGGGATTTCCTTAATTATCCTGATTTTGAATTTTTATTTTTCGGGCCTGTTAACAAAACCCTTTCGAGAGTTCGTTAATCATCTCAAAAGAGTTTCAGAAGGACATATTGATGAAAGAATTGACGTTCGTGGCAATTATGAAATAGAAGAAATTGGTGTTGCATTTAATGAGATGCTCACCACGATGGAAGAGATAGATGAGTCCAGGCAAAGGTTTGTTGCCAATGTATCTCATGAATTAAAAACACCACTCAGTTCTATGAAAGTTTTGGCAGAATCACTCCTATATCAAGAAGATGTTCCTAATGAGCTTTATAAAGAATTCATGGAAGACATCAATGCAGAAATCAATCGTGAAACAAAGATTATTAATGATTTACTCACCTTGGTAACATTGGATAAAAAAGAAAGCTATCTGAATATTGATAACACGAATATAAATAATCTGGTTGAACAGGTTATGCGGATGCTTAAGCCGATTGCAGATAAAAAAGAAGTGATTCTGGAAATCGAAAGTTACCGTGAGGTGTTTGCAGAAGTAGATGAAACCAAAATGTACTTGGTGTTTATGAATCTTATTGAAAACAGTATAAAATATAACAATGAATATGGAAAAGTCACAGTGACCATCAATGCCGACCACAGAGATTTAAATATCCAGATTATGGATACTGGCGTAGGTATCCCACCTGAAAGCGTTGATAAAGTTTTTCAAAGATTTTATAGGGTTGATAAGACAAGATCGAGGGATACGGGTGGTACCGGATTAGGCCTTAGTATAGTCAGTAAGACGATTCTACTTCATGGTGGCAGTATCAAGTGCATCAGTGAAGAAGGTGTCGGAACTACTTTTATAATACGTTTACCATTATCTCAGACAATGAAATAAGAGTGGCTATCAGATATTATAAATGAGAATTCATATAATATTAATAGTTAGGACGCATAACTGAAATATGTATTCGTTATGATGAGCGGTATCGAAGTTGAGGATATAATACAGTGGACGGAAGGTGAACTTATGAGACGTGTATTAGTCGCTGTCATTTTACTTGTATTGATTTTTACGAGTTGTAGACCGGAAATTGAAGAAGTGACAATGGATAACAAAGACGAAGTTCTATTGGTTTATTTAGTGAATGGCGAAAAGGATGAATTAGTAGCTTATGAGGTAAAAGCTGATTCAAATAATATAACCAGCCAGATAGAGCAGGTCCTTGATGTTTTAAGCACAGGTGCTGCTTCGGAGAAATTATTACCTACCATACCAAAAGAACTGACCATAGATCAGATAGAAATTCGTGAAGGCAATATTATCATTAACATGCCGGTTGACATTAAAGATATGGAACAGATTGATTTTCTTTTATGTAGAACATCTTTAATTAGGAGTTTGACATCTATTGAAGCGGTTGCATCCATTGAATTCTATGTAGATGGATTGCCCCTTAAAGACAGCAGTGGTAAAGTCTATGGACCATTCTATAAGTCAGATGTAATTGTTGATATGGAATCTCAAAATGAAGTGGTCAAGACCATGGATATGAATCTATATTTTCCGGATCAAAAAGGAGAATTTCTAATTTCTGTCACACGGGAAGTTGGTATTAAACCCAACGAGAGTATTGAAGAACGTATTATTAAAGAGCTTATGTTGCCACCTCAGGGTTACAATCTGATAAGCTTAATACCGGAAAAAACGGTTGTAAAAAGTATTTATGTAGACCAAGGCATTTGCTACATTGACTTTAATGAAGCTTTTAGGACGGATCATATCGGTGGATCAACCAGTGAAGTCATGAGCATATATGCCATCGTTAATAGTCTGACGGATTTACCGAATATCAATAAAGTTCAGTTTCTAATAGAAGGTAAGAAATCAGAGAGTTTTACCGGCCATATACAATTTGATGGTTTATTTGAACAAAGTTTAGACCTCGTTAGTAAGGAAAATAAAATCAAGGAATAAATAGCTTTGTTATTGATAATAATAGGATAGATTCAAAGTATAGGAGATAATCATGAAAAGACCCTTGGTACTGATAACCCAAAGTGGTGTAATCGGTATACTGTTTGGTATGGGGCATTATGATTTTGGTGTAGCATTAATGATGCTCATGGTATATAAACACAGAAAATCAATCAATCAGATTCAATATAAGCATGTGTTCCCATTAATGGGCATATGCTTATTTTCTTTTTTACGGGTCTTATTTTATGATCGATCCTACGAAGCATCCAGTCAATACTTTATTGAAAGCACTACATTAGAGATTGAAGGCCACATCAAAGAAGTTCGTATGGGAGAGCAGTATCATACATATATTCTAAAGCCTATTAGGGTTAATGGAAAAACACTTCATAAGGGCGTAAGACTAATTACAGAGGCAACGTTGGAAGGTGGCGTATGGATTATTGCCGAAGGCGAGGTTCTAGAAACAAAAGGGAAACGAAATGAAGGTGGATTTGATGCATTGGCTTATAATAAAAGCAGAGGGATTGTGAGTACTGTTTTTGCAGATGAAATACAAATTAATAAAATTAAATATAGTAACCGGAGATTAAGTACGGATCAACTTAGAGAGTCCCATATAGAAAGGCTGCACTTACTTTTACCTCAATCTGAAGCAGCATTATTGTCGACCCTCATACTTGGAAGCAAACATATGGAAGATGATGTTGTTGAACACTTTGAAAAGGCCGGTCTGATTCATATCTTATCCATCTCAGGTCTGCATGTTTCCATTATCGGGTATGGTCTCTTCAAAGCATTAAATAAAGGAATCAAGAGTCAGACAACAAGTGCAGTTATATCAATCACTTTTTTAATATATTACTGTATCTATACTGGCATGCAAGTATCGACGGTGAGAGCCACTATTATGATTGGTTTATATTTGATACAGTTCATGGTCAACCGGCGTTATGATAAAACCACAGCTGTTTGTTTCGCAGCCTTTGGTCTTCTTCTACTCAATCCATATCAGTTAACCCATGTTGGGTTTCAATTGTCTTTTGGTGCAGTGCTGAGTATATTCTATATCGATCCTTTGCTGAAATCCATTTGTCCATCATTTGAACGGGGACCGATAGCAGCGCTACGTTTATTAATTGCGGTACAGATTGGTATATGGCCGATACTTGCTTATTATTTTTACAGTCTTCCAGTTTATGGGTTTCTTGGGAACCTATTGGTACTACCTATTGTTGGCGTATTAATCTTATTTTCGATTTCGGGGTTATTATTAAGTTATATCAGCATGAGTCTTGGTTTCTTTGCTATGGGTCTATCCTATTGGATGTTGAACTATATGGAGCAAATAGCTATGCTAATAGGAAAGTTACCTTTTAATGTGTTATATATTCAAGCGCCTAACCAGTATTTTATAATTGCTTATTATTTTATGATCGCTTATTGGGTCATGGGTGTATCCTACAAAAAAATCGTAATGAGCTTAGCGTCACTTATAGTACTGACGCTGTTTCTTAATGTTTTAGACCTTGAGACGCTGACCATGCATTTTCTAGATGTAGGTCAAGGGGATAGTGTGGTTATAACCTATCAAAATCGCACTTTCATGATTGATGGTGGTGGGGACATTAAGAAAAAGGATGAAAATGTAGGATCAGAAATCGTATTGCCGTTTCTCAGGCACCAAGGCATAGATAGAATAGACACTGTATTTATAACCCATAGTGATTTTGACCATATTTATGGTATAATTGAAATCTCAGGTCATATACCGATTAATGAAGTCATTCTGCCTATAGTCTACAAAGAAATGGATGACCCTTTAATCCATCAACTGTTATCCGTTTTGGACAATCAAGGTACGCGTGTTCATTATTTCAAGACAGGGGATCGGTTGATATATAAAAACATGACCATATCTTGCTTATGGCCTGAAAAAGCATTTTTTAGTAATAATAACAGGAATTCACTCATTCTACATCTGGAGATAAAAGATTTTGACGTTCTTTTAATGGGAGATGCCGGCGCTTTAGAAGAACACGCCATTATGAACAGTTCATCGTTATTAAATAGAGATGTGGAAGTCATAAAGGTCGGCCACCATGGTTCATCTACCAGTTCATCTGAGATCTTCTTAGAGCAATTAAATCCGACTCTCAGTGTCATATCCGTAGGAAAAAAGAACCCTTATAGGCACCCAAGTGATGAAGTTGTAGAGAATCTTAAGAGATGGTCCAAGCATGTCTTAATGACAAAAGACCAAGGCGCTATACGCCTTAAATATAGAAATGGCAGAGCAAGCGTTCAAAGTATGATTAAGGAGTAGAGAAAGAAATGGAAGGCTTAAAACAACAAATTAAAGAACAAAAATTAAAAAACATCCTATTGTTTTTTGGTGATGAGACCTTCATGCTGGATTATTATGTGAAAAAAATTGTCGAAATAATAATAGGTAGTGGTGAGATGACAATGAACCATGATGTCTTTGATGATCGTAAAGTGGCTTTTTCAAATATTGAAGACAGTATGGATACGATGCCTTTTTTTTCGGACAACCGTGTCATCATACTTAAGAATTTAGGCTTATTTGAAAAGGCAGGAACAACCTTAGCCGGTCTGTTATCTGAAAAATTGAATCGTCTACCTTCTACGACTTATATTATTTTGATTGAACCGGCAGTTGATAAGCGTACGAAGCTTTTCAAATCGGTTCAGAAAAATGGTTATATCTGTGAATTCCCCTTACTTGGTGAAGGTGAGCTTATACGTTACATAGCCAAAACATTAAATCCATATGGAAAAAAGATCGAGCAAAAAGAAGCCAGATATTTGATTCATTATGTAGGAGATCAACTGACGGTTTTGCATAACGAGATCAATAAACTTATCAACTATCTTGGTGACCATGAGGTGGTCACCCATGAAGCCATCGAAGCCATTTGTCAAAAAAGTGTAGAAAGCAAAATTTTTGAGCTGGTGGATTGTATGGGTACAAAAAAAAGAGCTCGTGCATTAAAGCTCTATCATGATCTTCTATCGTCAAAAGAACCATCGAATAGAATTTTATTCATGTTAACCAGACAATTTAGAATGGTTTATAAGTGTAAGTTATTACTAGGAGAAGGCCTTGATAGCAATGACATTGGAAAAAAGCTGAAGCTTCAATCCTTTGTTGTAAGAAAATGCTTAGAACAAGGTAAGACATTCAGTCTTAACTCTCTAGAAGAAGCACTAAAGAAATGCTTAGAATGTGAAATTGATATAAGGACCGGTGTCTTTATGCCCGACTTAGCCGTTGAACAGCTCATCATAAGATACAGTGGTATATAAAGCCAAATTAAGCACATCAAAAGATGTGCTTAATTTCTACTCTCATGAACCATTATTGTAATTGATACACGTAAATGTATCTTCCTGATTTCTCAAGTACTTAATTTGCCATGAATTAATTAAAACTAAAGTTATAATGGCGGTTCCCCCTTCGGAAAATAATGGTGTTAACCAAATTCCTGTAAGGCCGAGAAGTCTTGAAAAAACTAACAGTCCGATCACGGTTAAAATAAGTCCTCGAGAAAGGGCTATGAGGATTGAGGGACCTGCTTGTTCTATGGATGTAAAACAAATGGATCCAATAATTCCTATTGGCATAAAGATAATTGACCAACGAATCCATTCTGTTGCCTCTAATGTAAGTCTTAGGGCTTCAGGGTGATCTTTGATAAAGAAACTCACAAGAGGTATTGTTGAAAATTGAAGAATAATCACGAGTGCTACTGCTATGATTAGGGAAGCTACAATACTTTGAGTAATAATGGACCAAACGCGCTTGTTAAGCTTTGCTCCATGGTTATAACTGATAATTGGTTGTATTCCTGCTCCTATTCCCATAAATATTGCACTAGCAATCATTAGAATAAACTGAACCAGTGCAAATGCAGCTATACCTAAGGATCCAGCTAAGAGTAGTAACTTGTAGTTGAATAACCAAGTGGTAACACCTACAGCAAGACTACCAAAAAATTCAGATGAACCATTTGTACTTATAGACTTTAGTGTTTCTCTGACTGCCTTCGGATAAGCAAAATAAAGTCCGGGTATATTTTTAAGTGATTTTTTTATAAAATAAACTATAAAAAAACTTGCTCCCAAACTTTTTGAGATTCCTGTAGCTAAGGCTGCCCCAACAATGCCGTAATCAAATATAAAGAGAAATAAATAATCCAATATAATATTCAATAGGGCAGCACAAGCCATAACAATTGTAGCTAAATTAGGTTTACCATCGTTTCGTACCGATTGCTCTAAGATAAACAACAAAATCATACTGGTGAAAAACGGGCTTAATGAACGTAAATAATCTCCTGCATCAGCAGCTAGATTTCCTGAAGCACCTAGAAAGCGAATAATCCAAGGAAAGAAAAGGTAAATTCCTAAACCACCTAGTATGCCCAATATTGTACCGAGTAGTGTAATCAATCCCAATGTTTGACGCGCTTGGGTGATTTTACCGGCACCTAATAGTACAGCCAATCGCGTATTTCCACCAGTTCCAATCATTACAGCTAAGCCGACGATTAGGGCAATGATTGGGTAGAGTAGATTGATAGAAGCTAGTGCCTCTGGTCCAAGTCTACGCCCAACCATGATGCCATCAACAATTTGATAGAAGGCCATAAACATCATCGAAGCGATAGCTGGTATAGCATTAGATATAATAAGCTTAGCGGGTGAATCTGTTAGAAAAGTATTGTGTGAATTATTTGATGCGTGTGTACACATAATTTAATACCTCCGTTTATAAGTTCCATAAGTGAATGAATAAATATAAATTCATTCACTTATGGATAAAAAGTGAGTCTACAATAATGTAGACTAGATTACATTAATTGCTTAACAATGGACTCTACAAGCGTATCAATAACTTCTGGAAAATACTGATTACCAATTTCTGCTTTGTGTAAATCTACAAAGGATAGGGAGTTAAAGAGTGCCAATATAAAATCTGGGTCAAGATCGCTCCGAATTTGTCCTCGATTTTGCCAAAGCGCGATTAAGTTAATAAAAAGAGTGTAGGAAAAATCATTATAGGCAGTGCCTGTTTCATCTTCGGATAACCGCATACTTAACTTTGAATTAACATCTGGGTTAAACCATTCTCGTAGAATAGGACTTTCTTGCATACCTGAGAAGAGCTTATGTACAATGGCTTTGGCAACAAATATTGGCTCTCCGTC
The DNA here is from genome assembly GCA_002841495.1 of Firmicutes bacterium HGW-Firmicutes-2. GTDB lineage: Bacteria > Bacillota > Clostridia > Lachnospirales > Vallitaleaceae > Petrocella. Next base: position 39,657 of record PGZV01000011.1, read on the forward strand.
AAAATCAACCGAACTAACGACAGTTTCTTTAAGTATTCGATTTTCATTAAGAAACACTTCGAAAAAAAGCTGCTCCTTAGATTCAAAGAAATTATAAAAGGTTCCAACACCAATACCGGCATGTTGAGCAATAGCTTGGATATTAGTTTGTTTGAACCCTTTTTCAGTAAAGAGTTCTTTTCCAACATTAAAAATAAGTTGTTGTTTTTCATGCATGAATAACACCTCGCCTGAATGAATTATATTATATTCATTCATATAATAACTTAAAAGCACTACCATGTCAAGTATTTAATATTTATTTCGCTTTTATTTAAAAGTAATTGCTACAAAAAAGAAGATAAACAATAATAGACAAATCATTCAAGAACAGAAAAAAGGCAAACTGTAGTTAGCTAATGCATACTAAAAATAAAAGCTTTTAGATCATATAAAAAAGCACATCAAAAGATGTGCTTAATATTATTATTCTTTTAAGTTAAGCCATTTTGTTAAAAGCTCGATCAACGCTGGATACTTTTCTTGAAGCAGCATTCTTATGGAATACGCCTTTTGACTCAGCTTTATCGATATAAGAAATTACAACTTTAACTTGAGCTTCTGCCGCGGATTTGTCTCCAGCTTCAATTATTGTCTCTAATTTCTTCAGTTCTGTTTTAACACGTGATTTGACGGATTTATTTCTCATTGCTTTAGAAGCCGCCACTTTGATACGTTTTTTTGCTGATTTAATGTTTGCCATGTTTTCACCTCCGACAATCTTGATTGTTTACTTATTATGCGGGGAATTTTTTAAATACGCACAATTAAACATACCTTAACAGTTTAGTTTATAAAGCGTCGTATGTCAATATGTATTTGAAAAATTAATACGAGATTATTACTTTTTAATTTTTTGTTCAGACACATCATGATTAGGGGATTCACTCAATGCTCTAATTAAAAGGTATAATTAGCGTAGTTTGTTAAAAATTTGGCAAAATATACTGAAAAATAAATGAATTGTCTGGATTATTATAGCTTTTTCAATCGATTCACTTGTCTTTACAGCCTGAGCTATGTATAATGTAAATAATTGTGAAGAAAATCTCTTGATGTTGTGTAAGTTGCATAAGTTTTATGAATGCATATCTCTGCAGGAATTAATGGCTATATTCCATGTAGAGAAGAGGAGGGTTACGATTGTTTGAGGATATAGTATTTAGCAATGATTTTATTGATATCATTGATGATGACAATCAATTCTACATTAAAGTCAAACAACAGGGTTATTCAATGAATCAATTGGATGATGATGTTAAAAAACTGCCACGGTTGAAAGTAAATCAATTTGTGGCTATTCAGTCTGCAATAAAAACCGGATCCAGCAAAGTGTTGCTCCTTGGAAACAAAAAACCCTTAATAGACCTAGATATTAGCAAAGACCGACTAGAAGCTAGTATTACAATAAATGCAACAAAAGAGCAAATGAATCATATAGGGATTCAAGATCTGATGCAACAAGTACTTGATGTTATGAAACAGGCAGGTATTGTCTATGGCTTTGATGTAAAAGATATATTAGAACGCATATGTCCCATGGAGAAAACAGTTATAGCAAAAGGGCTGCTACCAGTAAAAGGGCAAGATGCGGTTGTCACGTACTACAAAATAGAGGAGGCTAAACCTGAAATTCATCAAAATGGGGATGTTAATCACTATGAGCTCAACTTAATCAATAAAGTCCATCGTGGAGACTGGCTTGGTGAACGAATTGAACCAAAAGATGGTGTGGATGGTAAGACGATTCTAGGTGAACCTATTCCGGCGCTTAAAGGCAATCAAGAACCTTTTAAATATGACAAAAAAACCGTAACTGAGTCTTATGACTCAGAACAAGACAAGACAATTCTTCTTGCATCCACTACCGGTGCTGTCATAATTGAAAATGATGTCATCAGTGTTTGCAATTATCTTGAAATAGAAGGCAAGGTTTCCTTCAAAACAGGTAACGTAGACTTTGACGGATTTGTAGACATTAGAGACGTTGTGGAAGATAATTTTTCTGTTCTGGCGAATCAAGATATTCAGATTATGGGTGACATGGGCATTGGTGGTGTCAATCAGATTGAAAGTAAAGAAGGTAGTATCTACATCAGAGGTGGCATTGCAGGTAAAGGGAAGGCCAAAATAATCTGTGAAGGCGATTTGTATACCAAATTCGCGACAGATTGTGATATAGAATGTGGTGGCACTGTACATATTGGTTTTTATGCAATTAACGCCAATATTAAGGCGAAGGAAGTCATATTTGATTCCTATAATAGCAAAGTCATTGGCGGTTCTATCGAAGCACAAGTTAGAGTACAAGTAGGTACGGTTGGTAATAAGATGGATACACCTACTTTTATACAAGTGCTTGGTTTTATGCGTGATAAAGTCAAAGAAGAATACGATTTTATTAATGTAACGATTGAGCGGGTTAAAGAGAAAATTAATCTATTAAAGCAAAAAAAATCATTGCTTGAGATGGTGGCGGCTTCCGACTTAGAGAAAAGGAAAGAGTTAGACAAAGTTAATGAGGAATTCGGATATTTTAAGAAAAATCTTAAAATGCTTTATGCAAGCCAGAAAAAAACAATTTCCTATTTGAGATCTAAAGGCGAAGGAGAAGTGGTCATCACTCATGGTATTTATTCGAAGGTTCAAATTAAAATTAAGGATGATGTTATGTGGCATATGGAAGTAGATTTGAGTCCGGTAACATATTATACGGATGGCAGAAACATCTTGAAGGCATAGGGGGTAAGACATGATAGAAAAGAAGAATGATACGATGATTTACAGGCTTAAAGGTCTCATCCATGCTATAGAATTTTTCTCACAAAGATTTGATGCGGAGCAGATTACCCATCATGTGGTGGATTTTATTGACGAACTCATTGTATTAGATCAAGTCGTGGTTTTTGCTAAGGATGACCATGTGTATCGACCGGTTCGACAATCTGGATATCATAACTACGATTACTATTTTGAAGTTGATCCTGTATATGAAGACATTGTTGTCTTGCATGCAGGTTTGTTCTCTAGAGAAGACATAATAAGATTTCTACCAAAAGAAGTTTCAGAGTATTTTCCCTGTGCTTTCGGAATACCTTTAATCATGGACAAGAAAATGTTTGGGTTTGTACTTATAAACAGAAGTGAGGATAAAGAACCTTTTGACTCTGAAGATGAAATCATAGCTGTTGCTTTAATGAATCTTTTTTATATTGCTTTAACGAATTTTGAATCCTATGATGCTTTAATAAAAACAAAGAAAAGGCTGGATGAGAAGATATTTAATCTATTTGCCATTCATCAGTCATCCAAAATACTCATGAGTACACTTGAAATTGAAGCCATGTGTGATCTGTCAACCAGTGTCTTTAGTGAGTTGACACAGAGTTCGATTACTTCTATTTTCCTTTTGAATGAGGATTCTAAGGCTTTTGAAATGATGGCGTATCAGAATGTTTATGAACTCAGGGGTGAACTCAAAATCCTTCTATACACCAATGACAATATAGAAGCCCTAAGTGAAAAGGAATACTTTTGTCTCGAAAATGGTGAAGATCTAGAAAGCATTCATACAATTTTTTATAATGATGAAGAGATGTTAAAAGCTTTGAAGCCAATCTATATTGTACCGATTGTCAAGAATGAAGATGTGCTTGGTTTTATTACTTTGGGACGTCGAGTCAATGATATGTCATACAATGACAGCAATATGGAATTGATTCATAGTCTGGCTTCCTCATTGTATATATCAATTACCAACGCTATTTATGTTAAAACCATTCATGAACAAAAAAAGATAATCGACTCCAAATTAAACCGATTGATGAATATGAACCTTATGATTAAGAATATTAATTCATCATCAGATTTAAATCACCTTTTTGAGATTACAAAAGCCACATTGGAATGGTCCCACAATGTAACCAGTGGTATTCTTACGGTCTTTGATCAAGAGAAAGATGTTTTTATTATCAAAGAACGCATCGGGTGTCAATCCCTAGATGAGACCCAAGCGTTTTCGTCAGTGGCGACTACATTAAAAAAAGGGCATATGGTCGTGGCCAGTAGTATTCATGAAGTGGAAGATTTATTTGGTCTTGAAGTGGTCAATCAGATAGAGGGAGAATTTGGTGGTGCCCTATTGGTTCCGGTTTACTTAGATAAATTTGAACTGGAGCTTTTGGGATTCATTGGTATTTTTGATATGAAAGATATGTTACTTACTGATCTTGAAAATCAATTGATTTATGAATCGATTGCCAATGCTATAGCACCTTCATGGTATCATTTAAAACAACTGGAGAAGATAAAAACAATTTATGAAGTCAATTCCGAAGCTATGTTTATGGAAAAACTATCAGAAGAAACAGAAGATTGTAGAGAATATGATTTGGAGCTTTATGTTTTTCTAATTGATTTTACGGGTAAGCATTTTTTGGAAAAAAGTGATTTGTTTCAAGAATTTACCCAGTATTTTGACAAAGCTTTTAAGATTGATAATAGGCATTTGGTCATTCTATCCCCAAGGGAAGAGGATGCAGTCTACATTCAGGAGAATTTAGATCAAAGACACAGTATGAAGCAGTTGAAGTATGGGGTTGATTTTGAAGATTATGAGCCTTCCACAGTGTATATGACTACGGCCTCTAATTGGTGCGTCCTGCACCAAAAGTCGGCGGACAGCTCCTGCTGTCTTGCTTAAGTCATACACACAGTTCCAGGAACTTCATGGTCGATGTTGGCTTTTTATGGTCTTACATAAAGCTGCAACGCATTATTTGAGGCATACGAGCTTAAGCCTAACAGAGATTACACATATGCGAAACCGAATGAGGAAAGAAAAGGCGCTGATCAATCACAGTTCTACATGGATGTAGAACGTCCTTCATTTTTACATGGATGTAAAAGGGAAGGATGATTGAGCAGTGTTTTTTCTTGACGAAATGACGACCTATTACCGAGTAGATGTGATACATAGGTTTTCCGCTGACCGTACGTAGTGTAAGGCAAGGAAAAGCTGTGTGTTATATCTACGACTCAATTATTTGTTTACAGTCCATTGATACCAAGTATAGACTGATTTAGTCATGATTTCACGAGACCCATCTTTGAAATCACCTTCTTTGTTTCTAGAGTACAAAAAAGCCTCTAAGCTTATTTTGCTTAGAGGCTTGGTTAATGCTTTACTTCAAAGGTTTAATAACATCAAAACCAGTGAAAGGTCTTAAGGCTTCAGGAATAATAACGCTACCGTCAGCTTGTTGGTGTTGCTCGAGTATAGCTGGAATCAAACGGCTTGTAGCTAGACCGGAAGCGTTCAGTGTATGTAACCGCGTCTTGCTTGATACTCACCGGCATTAGATGCTGAGCTAACTTCCTTATATACTTCCATACTATCTATCCATACCTCAATATCGTAAGTTTTGATCATGGAAGCACTACAGTCGCCTGCTGCTAACTTACTAAGCTGATAGTGGAGACCTAATTTTTGAACCAGACTTTCAGCTTTTTTGACTAATTCTTGTAAACCGGCTTCTGATTGATCCGGCGTAGCAAATTGAAACATTTCTACTTTGTTAAACTGATGACCGCGAATCATACCACGTTCTTCAGATCTGTAACTGCCGGCTTCTTTTCTGTAACAAGGTGTGTAAGAAAAATACTTTTTAGGCAGGTCTTCTTCGCTTAGTATTTCTCCGCGATGAAAATTGATAAGTGCAGTTTCAGCAGTAGGTAGTAGAAACTGGACATAACCTTTGTTTTCTTGCTCAAGTTTAAAGACGTCATCTTCAAACTTAGGAAACTGACCAGCAGTAAAACCGGACTCATAGGTTAATATATGTGGTGGAAGGATGAATTCATAACCATCTTTTAAATGTTCTTGTATAAAGAAGTTGAGAAGTGCCCATTCTAAAATAGCACCGGTACCTTTATAGATCCAGAATCCGTTACCACCAAGTTTTGCGCCTCGTTCATAGTCGATGAGTCCTAAAGACTCAGCAAGAATAACATGGTCCTTTGGCTCAAAATCATAGGTTCTTTTCTCGCCAAAAACATGGATGATTTCATTGTTTTCTTTGTCACCGGATACAACATCATCTGCCGGCATATTCGGTAATGTGGAGACAAAGTTGAAAATTTTATTGTCAATATCTTTGAGTTTCTCATCAGCCTTAGCAATATCTTCTTTTAAAGAACTCATTTCTTCAATAATGGAAGAAACATCTTTGCCTTCTTTTTTTAAGATTGGCACTTCTTTTGAAGCAGCGTTTCTTTTAGCTTTTAATACTTCAACAAAACCGATTATTTCCTTACGTTCTTTATCCCAGTTCATCAGTTCTGTAAAATCTACTTCATAATTTCTTTTGGCCAGTGCTGTTTTAACGACCTCTGGATTTGTCCTAATCAAATTGATATCTAACATTATTTTCATCCTTTCAAGCGCATATTTATTATTTATATTAAGGGAAGGGCGGGTAAATGTCAAGAATTTGACAATATTGACCGCGTGAAAACATAGTTTCTTTCATTGGAAAGATTGGGGTTATAGTGATAGCCTTCAAAAGTCACAGATTTAATCTGATGAGGTTCTGTCATTCGGCTTTTAATCATGATATGGAGCAGTTGACCTCTGGCCATTTTAGAATAGGTGGCGACGTTTTTATATTCATGATCCTTTTCTTCCATAAATCTAATAACAATTCTATTAGATGGGAGCATCTTACCATATTCATTGGAGGATAAGTCAATTAAGACATCTTCATTCTTAAAGTAATGTGCCACATGCCTTTCCCAGTATTTATAAAGTGAGGGCTTAACCAAAGGCATTTTCATATCTAAGCGATAGGGTTTGATACCGTCAAAGGGCCTTAAGACACCATACATAGCAGAAAGAATCACCAGATGCTTATCCATATATTCTAGCTGTTCTTTATTATAATCATCAAGATGTAGATATTTATAGACAAGACCGGTGTAAGTCGTTATGGCATAGTTGGGCGTGGCTGCATCGAATGTCTTAATATTGTTATGGGTTTGTTCTAGCAAGGTCGCATCTATATGCATGAGGCGACGAAGGGCATCTTTGGAAAGCCTTTTTAATCTCTGATTAAGATAAAGAGCTTCTTTATAAAAGACAGGTTCGTGTACGGCACTTTCATGTGTCTTACTATAATTTTGTGTTTTGCTGGGAGAGATGATGATTTTCATAATAGCCTCCATAACCATAATGTTTTAAGGGATAATTCAAGTGTACTCGAATATTGAAAATTGTCAATTGATAACCGGTGAGATGAAAATAATTGTCATTGTATAACTATGGACCCTATGCTATAATAATCAATTGATATGAGGATGATTTAGCTTGTTCTCAAAAGCAACGTCAGATGGATTGTATCATGAGGAGATAAGAACCTTACTTTGGAAAGGAAGAATATTGTGGCAGATATTGAACAAAAAAACATTAGAAATTTTTCCATTATTGCCCATATAGATCACGGGAAATCAACCTTGGCTGATCGAATCATTCAAAAAACCGGACTCTTAACCGATCGAGAAATGTCCGAACAAGTATTGGATAATATGGATCTTGAAAGAGAACGGGGTATCACCATTAAAGCTCAAGCCGTTCGATTGGTGTACAAAGCCAATAACGGAGAAGAGTACGTATTCAATCTTATTGATACACCAGGTCATGTAGACTTCAACTACGAAGTGTCTAGGTCTTTGGCAGCATGTGAGGGTGCTATTCTCGTTGTGGATGCAGCTCAAGGCATCGAAGCCCAAACCCTTGCCAATGTATACTTAGCCCTTGAACACGATCTAGAGATCCTACCGGTCATTAACAAAATAGATCTACCAAGTGCAGATCCTCAAAGGGTTATCCAAGAAGTAGAAGATATAATAGGTCTTGAGGCTGCACATGCCCCGTTGATATCTGCTAAAGACGGCATCAACATAGAAGAGGTTCTGGAAATGATTATCACCACAATTCCGGCGCCTACTGTGGTTTTGAATCAGCCCCTTAGAGCCCTTGTTTTTGATTCCAAATATGACCCCTACCGTGGTGTCATTATTTTCTGTAGAATCAAAGACGGTACCGTGAAAAAAGGTGATAAAATTAAAATGATGTCATCAGGAAAAACCTTTGATGTTATAGAAGTGGGTTACTTTGGTCCAGGTCTATTTATACCTTGTGAAGAACTAAAAGAAGGCTATGTTGGCTATATCAGTGCAGGCATCAAAGATGTTCAAGATACGAGGGTAGGAGATACAGTAACTAAAGTATCCAATCCGGCAATAGAAGCGCTACCCGGATATAAAAAAGTAAATTCCATGGTTTATTGTGGTATCTATCCTGTAGACGGATCCAAGTACCAAGATCTAAGAGATGCATTAGATAAGCTTAAGCTCAATGACGCAGCCCTTCATTTTGAACCTGAAACATCATTAGCACTCGGGTTTGGTTTTAGATGTGGTTTTCTAGGTTTGCTACATCTGGAGATTATTCAAGAGCGTATCGAACGAGAATTCAATATGGATATTATCACAACGGCACCAAGTGTTATCTATAAAGTGCATAAAACCGACGGGAAAATTATCGATCTTGCCAATCCAGCAGATATGCCGGATCTTTCAGTGGTAAGGATGATGGAAGAACCGATTGTAAAAGCGCAAATCATGGTACCTTCCGAGTACATAGGATCTATTATGGAATTATGTCAAGACCGTCGTGGCGAGTATCTGGGTATGGAATATATTGAAGATACCAGAACCCAACTGATGTATGAATTACCTTTAAATGAAATCATTTATGATTTCTTTGATGCTCTAAAATCCAGGACAAGAGGTTATGCATCCTTTGACTATGAATTGATCGGTTACAAGGAATCCAATCTGGTAAAGCTGGATATATTGCTTAACAAAGAAGTGGTTGATGCACTATCTTTCATTGTTCATGAGGATAAAGCTTATGAAAGAGGGAAAAAGATTGCTGAAAAACTCAAAGATGAAATACCAAGACATCAATTTGAGATACCTATACAAGCAGCCATCGGAAACAAGGTTATTGCAAGATCTACCATTAAGGCGATGCGTAAAGACGTCTTAGCAAAATGTTATGGTGGGGATATATCCAGAAAAAGAAAACTATTAGAGAAGCAAAAAGCCGGTAAAAAGAGAATGCGTCAAGTGGGTAATGTAGAAGTACCGCAAGATGCTTTTATGAGCATATTGAAGCTGGACGAATAAGGTGTTGAAATGGAAATGATGGGTCTTTATATTCATATACCGTTTTGTGTAAAAAAATGTGACTATTGTGATTTTCTGTCTTTTGATCATACGGATAGCTTTTTACGTGATGCTTATGTAGAGGCATTGGTTGCTGAGATATTAGGGATGAAAAGCCAAAATATTACAAAAAAGCTTTCATCCATTTATATGGGCGGTGGCACGCCATCTATTTTAACTGCAGAACAATTTAGCAGAATCATGAAAGTGGTTTTTGATGTTTTTGAGTGGACAGAAGACGGAGAATTCACCATTGAGGTCAACCCGGGAATGGTCGACGTTCTTAAAGTGAAAGCTTACGTAGAAGCGGGTGTTAATCGCATCAGTATGGGACTGCAATCGGATGAAGAAGCCTTGCTTAAGACACTTGGTAGAATTCATGATTATGAAGTATTTCTAGAATCCTATCAAATGATGCGTGCAATGGGTATTGAGAATATTAGTATAGACCTTATGTTTGGACTTCCAGATCAAACGCTGGATGCGTTTAAAGCTACCTTAGAAAAGACAATAAAACTTGAGCCAGAGCATCTATCTATATACAGCCTGATTATTGAGCCGGGGACTGAATTTGAAAGCCAATATAAAAAAGGACTATTAAATTTGCCGGATGAAGATGTGGAACGCCAGATGTATTGGTGGGCTCATGATACCCTTGAAAGCAAAGGCTATGAGCATTATGAGATTTCCAGTTATGGTAAAACAGGTAGGATTGGCAGACACAATAGAGCCTATTGGACTTTAGAGTCCTATTTGGGCGTTGGTCTTGGGGCTGCCTCTTATTTGAATCAAAACCGATACAAAAATATAGATAATCTTAAAACCTATATTAAAAAAAGCCATCAGTTGGATCAGATACGCATTTTAGAACAAACAGGAAACAAAATTAATAAATTAGAAGAGTTTTTCTTTCTAGGATTAAGACAGTTTAAAGGTGTAAACCTTAATGAATTGCACTTGGAATTTGAAGAATCACTTTTGGCATGCTATCGACCGATCATAAAAAAATTGGTTGAAGAGGAAATGCTCCAGGAAAAAGATGGATGGATCAAGCTTACCAGAAGAGGTTTAGATCTTAGTAACGATGTATTATCAAGGTTTTTAATGGACTAAACTGGAGTAGCAAATGAAATGTTTCATTAGGATGAAGTATGTGACTTACATCTATGAGACATTTTTTTATTTCATGTATACAAATAAACCCTAAAAATCCACTTTCATCCCATTTTATAAAGTTTTAATAGTTTTTTGAGGATTATATATTGACAAACATAGAAAATAATAATATTATTAACTCAGATGTTAGCACTCCACACAAATGAGTGCTAACAATGTGAGAGGTGATGACAGTATGGAACTTAACGAACGCAAACTTAAAATACTAGAGGCAATCATTTCTAATTATTTAGATACAGCAGAACCAGTAGGTTCTAGAACCATTTCCAAGAATTATGATCTGGGTATATCCCCAGCTACCATAAGAAATGAGATGTCCGATTTGGAAGAGTTAGGATTCATCATGCAGCCTCATACTTCCGCAGGACGCATTCCATCGGACAAAGGCTATCGTCTTTATGTAGATATGATTTTAAGTGCCAAATATGATAGTCCCAAGCATTTGTCCTATGTAGAAGCCTTACTGAGCAAGGCAGGACGTATTGAGACCCTCTTACAAGACATCGTTGCCGTATTGGCAAAAGAAACCAATCTAACAGCCATCGTTTCCACACCTCAGTACTCAAAATGTAAAATCAAAAATATCCAACTCATTGAACTTGAATCACAGAAAGTATTGGCGGTCATTGTTACCGATGGTAATATGGCCAATAACTATGTGCTGGAAATTAATGAAGACATGGACCAACCTATGCTCAATAAGCTGTCTTTCATTTTGAACAATCAGCTTCATGGACTTGATGTTGAGGAAATTAATCTACCACTCATTGAAAAAATCAAAGCTTTTGCAGGCAATCAAGATGAAATCATAGGTAAAGTGTTGGAAGTTGTCTTTCAAGCGGTGCACAACAATGAAGATACACAGATTTACACATCAGGTGCCATTAATATGCTAAGGCTTCCTGAATTTAGTGATCTTGAGAAAGCAACCTCCATTATGGAAACTTTGGATAAGAAGGATTATATCAGACAGCTTCTTTTAAATGATTTTGACGGTGAAAGCATTGTAACAGATGGTGTGAACATCAAAATCGGTTCGGAAAACAACAATGAGAATATGAAGGATTGTAGCTTGATTACAACAACTTATCATATCGGTGGTAAACCACTTGGTGTGATTGGATTGATCGGACCTAAGAGGATGGATTATCAAAGTGCTATTTTCTCTCTAAAGTGTTTGATCAAAGAAATAGAAAAAAGGATGAATGATTCATAATCATCTTAAGAAAGGATGTATCGTTTTGAAAAATGATAAGAATAAGAAAGACGAAGAAGTCTTGTCAGAGGAAACCATAGACGTGACTTCTGATAATGGGACAGATCTAGAAGATGCAATGGATCAAGTGGAGGACGTAGAAGTTGTAACAGAAACAGAAACAGAAACCATAGAGGTGGTATCACTTGATAAGCAACTGGAGCAAAAGGAAGCAGAATTAAAAGAGCAGGTTGATCGTCATCATAGAACGCTAGCTGAATTTGATAACTTCAGAAAAAGAACCTTGAAGGAAAAGGATTTGATGTACGAGAAAGGTGCTAAGGAAATACTAGAGGTCTTGTTGCCAATCGTCGACAATTTTGAACGGGCATTTGATGCTGTAACGGATGAACACAAGGAAGACTCATTTGTTAAAGGTATTAATATGATTTATAAGCAACTTGTTGCAGCCCTTAAAGAAATGGGTGTTGAAGAAATCGAAGCTTTAGATCAAGTTTTTGACCCACACCTGCATCATGCTGTACAGCATGAAACTTCAGAAGATCATGACGAAAGCATTGTGGCAGCCGTTTACCAAAAAGGCTATAAATATAAAGACTCTGTCTTAAGATACAGTATGGTCAAAGTCGTTAATTAGGGTTAAAGTATCAAAACTACTTAGTTGAACTTACAAGTACAATATATAAATTACGAACGCATCAACGTAAAAAACAAACAACAATCAAGGGTAATACCAATATAAATAACAAGGAGGCAATAAAATGGGTAAAATTATAGGAATAGATTTAGGAACAACCAATTCATGTGTATCTGTAATGGAAGGTGGAAAGCCGGTCGTTATTGCAAATGCAGAGGGCTCAAGAACAACACCATCTGTTGTAGCGTTTACAAAAACCGGTGAAAGAGTCGTGGGCGAACCAGCTAAAAGACAAGCTATCACTAATCCGGATAAAACCATCATATCTATAAAAAGAGAAATGGGAACAGATCATAAAGTATCCATAGATGATAAAAAGTACTCACCACAGGAAATCTCTGCTATGATCTTACAAAAACTTAAGGCAGATGCTGAAGCTTATCTTGGCGAACCAGTAACGGAAGCAGTTATTACCGTACCGGCTTACTTTAATGATAGCCAAAGACAAGCGACAAAAGACGCAGGGAAAATAGCCGGTCTTGATGTAAAGAGAATCATTAACGAGCCTACAGCAGCAGCTCTAGCTTATGGTCTTGACAATGAACATGAACAAAAAATTATGGTATTTGACTTAGGTGGCGGTACATTTGACGTTTCTTTAATCGAAATCGGTGATGGTGTCCTAGAAGTTCTAGCAACAAGTGGTAACAACCATCTTGGTGGTGATGACTTTGATGCGCGTGTAATAAAATACCTTGTATCCGAATTCAAAAATGCAGAAGGCGTTGATTTATCCAGTGACAAAATGGCAATGCAACGTTTAAAAGAAGCAGCAGAAAAAGCTAAAATCGAGCTTTCCTCCAGTACAACCTCAAATATTAACCTACCATTTATTACAGCAACTCAGGAAGGTCCAAAGCATTTGGATGTAACACTAACAAGAGCAAAATTCGATGAACTTACCGATGATTTAGTTAAATCAACTTTAGGCCCGGTAAAGCAAGCATTAAAAGATGCAGGTATTGATGTAGGAGAATTAGATAAGATTCTACTTGTTGGTGGATCAACAAGAGTGCCTGCTGTTCAAGAAGCCGTTAAAAGTCTTACAGGTAAAGACGCTTTCAAAGGTATCAACCCGGATGAATGTGTAGCGGTTGGAGCCGGTATTCAAGGTGGAAAGCTTTCAGGAGATGCAGGCGCCGGTAATATTCTGTTATTGGACGTAACACCATTGTCTCTTGGTATTGAAACACTTGGTGGTGTAGCTACCAAATTGATTGAAAGAAACACAACCATACCAACGAAAAAAAGCCAAGTTTTCTCCACTGCTGAAGACAATCAACCGGCGGTTGATATTCATGTCGTACAAGGTGAAAGAGAATTTGCCCGTGATAATAAGACTTTAGGAAACTTCAAGCTAGATGGCATACCTACTGCTCGACGTGGTGTACCACAGATTGAAGTAACATTTGATATTGACGCCAATGGTATTGTAAAAGTTTTGGCAAAAGATTTGGGAACAGGTAAAGAACAACATATAACTATTACAGCAAGTACCAATCTTTCAGATGATGAGATTAACCGTGCGGTAGAAGAAGCTAAGGCTCATGAAGCGCAAGATAAGAAGAAAAAAGAAGCCATAGATACCCGTAATGAAGCAGATTCATTAGTGTTCCAAACAGAAAAATCACTTGAAGAAATCAAAGATCAAATTGATGCAAGTGATAAAGAAAGACTAGAAGCTGAAGTTAAAAAGCTTAAAGACCTTCTTGAAAAAACTAAATCTGACACTATGAGTGATAGCGATGTGGAAGCGTTAAAGGTTGCAAAAGAAGCACTTACAGTCGTATTCCAAGAAGTGTCACAGAAGATGTACGAGAAGTCAGCGGCAGCAGCAGGTGCTAACCCAGAAGGCGAGCCACAAGGCGAAACAAGTGCAGAAGAAGAATTTATTGATGCGGACTTCAAAGAAGAATAGAACTATTTTATAAGCATATTGGGCCGTACCAAACGGTACGGCCCTTATTATTAATTATATTCATAGAGGTGGGTTTTCATATCAATATGTAACCTAATAATCTATATCCATGTCTTATAACAAACCTGCCTCTATGAATGTTTTTCAATATAAACAGATGAAAATCAAGGTAGCATAATCTATTATTCACAAAACGGTCATTGTTAAAGGGCTGTCTTTGTTGTATAATAGGTTCTGCTGATTTTAGTGTTCAAAGTCAAGGCACCATAAGTTATGGTTTTGTTTTTATGTGTGCTCATATACATAGATGTAACCGTTGTTGAAATAAGTTGATAGAGGTGGTCAAATGGCAGATAAAAGAGATTATTATGAAGTGTTAGGTGTAAATAGGCAAGCAACTGGACCGGAGATCAAAAAAGCTTATCGTAACCTAGCTAAGCAGTATCATCCGGATATGAATCATAACAGTGAAGAAATTGAACAAAAATTTAAAGAGGCAACAGAAGCCTATGAGATACTCAGTGATGACACCAAAAGACAACAGTATGATCAGTTCGGACATGCAGCATTCACCCAAGGTGGTGGCGGCGGTTATGGTGGCTTCAATGATATGGGTGATATGTTTGGTGATATATTCGGCGACTTTTTCGGTGGCGGCTCAAGACGACGGGCCAATGCACCTCAAAAAGGCGATAATATTCAGGCCCGTATCAATCTAGAATTTGATGAAGCTATTTTTGGCGTTGAAAAAGAGATTTTTGTAACTGTTTCAGAAACTTGTGATACCTGTGATGGTAGTGGTGCCAAACCAGGAACATCAAAAGAGACCTGTTCAACTTGTGCAGGACAAGGACAGGTAAGATATAACCAGCAAACCTTATTTGGTACGGTACAAAGTGTCCGCACCTGTCATCAGTGTGGCGGTTCGGGACAAATGATTAAAGAAAAATGTACAGATTGTCACGGAAGCGGTCTTAAAAAGGAAAATAAAAAACTATCGGTAACCATTCCAGCAGGTATAGATCATGGTCAAAGTATGCGTCTTAGAGGTAAAGGTGAACCGGGTATCAATGGCGGACCTAAAGGGGATGTTATATTACAGGTTTATGTTAAGCCCCATGCTATTTTGGAACGACGTGGTGAGGATATTTACTACGAACTACCGATTAGTTTTTCACAAGCAGCCCTTGGAACGGAAGTCTCTGTTCCGACCATTGATGGTAATGTGACTTACGAAATAAAAGCAGGTACACAAACCAATACAAAATTTAGGCTAAGAGGAAAAGGTGTGCCTCATCTTAACAATACTAAAGTAAGAGGCGATCAATATGTAACCGTATCAGTTATGACGCCTAAAAACCTAAGTGATGAAGAACGAGAGCTTTTCATACAGTTGGCAGAACTTGCCGATGAAACTGTTGATGAAGGTAAGAAGAAAAAAGGTATTTTTAATAAGATTAAAGATACCTTGGAGAAATAGAGGCTAATATGAAGTGGACAAAATTAAAAATTCATGTAGCGCCACTAAGTGTCGATGCCGTTAGTAATATGCTTTTTGATTTAGGTATGGAAGGTTTAGAGATTGAAGATCAATATTTGTCTGAATCGGATAAAGAAGCCATGTATGCTAATTATGTAACAGATACATTGGTGCCACTTGAAGAGTACCGTGTTGTTGTATATCTGGATGAACATCAGGATATACATGTTTGTAGAACGGATATAGAAAAGGGATTAAACGACTTAAGAACTTTTCTGGAAATCGGTTCGGGAGTAATCACAATAGAAACCATGCCGGACGAAGATTATGAAAATAAATGGAAAACTTTTTATAAGCCTTTTAGAGTGGGTGATCATATGGTCATTACACCTATTTGGGAGAAGCCGGATTTAATTGAAGGGGATATGGTCATAGCTATAGACCCTGGAATGGCATTTGGATCTGGTACACATGAAACTACCTATCTTTGCATTGAGGCGTTGCAAGCATGTGATCACGATCTGGGTCAGGTTGCAGATATAGGTTGTGGGAGTGGTATATTAGCGATTGCAGCTGTTAGACTCGGCGCAAAGTCAGCCATTGGTGTGGACATCGACGAGAATGCGGTGAAAATAGCAAAAGAAAATGTCAAACATAACGCACTAGAAGATAAGGTCACCATCTGCAAAGGCGATCTTTTAGAAAACATTCTATCACCGGTGAACACAGTTATAGCAAATATTTTGGCAGAAGTTATCATAGACATCACCGAGGATGTAAAAAAAATATTGCATACTTCAGGTGTATTTATTGCTTCAGGTATCTTAAACGAAAAAGAAAAAGCTGTGACAGATTCTTTAACCCATGCAGGTTTTAATATTTTGGAGATACGCAGAAAAGGTGAATGGGTGGCCATTAAGGCGGGTCTATAAGGAGACACATGTATCGATTTTTTGTAGAACCAAGTCAGATAAAAGACAATCATATCCTCGTAGAAGGTTCCGATATGAACCATATGATCCATGTATTGCGCATGCGTGTCGGGGATGTCGTGACAATTAGTGATGGACAACAAAAGGACTATAGTTGTATAATAAAAACAATTGTGGAGAACGAGATTTTACTGGATATTAAGACCGTGGTCTCGACCACCAATGAATTATTAAGTAAGATTTCTCTTTATCAAGGCATACCCAAAAAAGATAAAATGGAATGGATCATTCAAAAAACCGTTGAATTAGGTGTAAGTGAGATTATTCCGATTAAGATGAAACGCTGTGTTGTTAAACTAGATGACAAGACAGCTAGGAAAAAAGTTGATCGCTGGGAAGCTATTTCAGAAGCAGCGGCAAAACAGTCTAAAAGAAGTATCATACCGACCATTCAGTTACCCGTTACGTTTAAAGCTATGATGGCGCAACTAGAGGAAATGGATTTGGTATTGGTGCCTTATGAAAACGCAGAAGGCATGGCATATACAAGAACGGTTCTAGGGCAACTGAAAGGTGCTAAAAACATCGGCATAGTCATTGGTCCAGAAGGCGGCTTTGATCAAGAAGAAATTAATCATTTAATGGCCACGGAAGCAAAAATCATATCATTAGGTCGACGTATCTTACGTACGGAAACAGCGGGCATGACTTTACTTGCGAATCTAATGATACAAATCGAGGAGGATAATGATGGCAATTAGAGTTTTAGTCGTAGATGATGCAGTATTTATGAGAACAGTACTCAAAAAAATGTTAGTTGAAGATGGATATGAAGTGTGTGGTGAGGCGGGCAATGGACTGGAAGCCATCAAACTTGCTAAAGAGCTGACACCGGACGTTGTGACTTTAGATATCACCATGCCGGAGATGGATGGCGTTACGGCATTACCAAAAATCATGGAAGTATCACCAAACTCAAAAGTAATTATGTGTTCAGCTATGGGACAACAACCTATGGTTGTGGAAGCTATAAAAAATGGCGCAAAAGACTTTATTGTTAAACCTTTTCAAAAAG
This sequence comes from Firmicutes bacterium HGW-Firmicutes-2, assembly GCA_002841495.1. GTDB lineage: Bacteria > Bacillota > Clostridia > Lachnospirales > Vallitaleaceae > Petrocella. Next base: position 57,478 of record PGZV01000011.1, read on the forward strand.
CACGTGTTGTGCAAGCCATCGAAAATGTCATGAGCAAGTAAACATTCGATTGTAGAATAAAGAGAGGTAGGGCGACCTGCCTTTTTTATTGTTTGTTAAGAAAGTAGAAACAAATTAAGGAGAAAAAATGGAAATATATTTTGATAATGCAGCAACCACGAAGGTATCCGAAAAAGTGGCACAAGCCATGTTGCATATGTTGACGCATAATTATGGGAACCCTTCATCCTTGCATCAAAAAGGGTTTGAAGCAGAAAAAGCCATTGAAAACAGTAGACAAATTATTGCACAAACATTAAAAGTTAATAAAAAAGAAATCTATTTTACATCCGGTGGCACGGAAGCAAATAATATAGCAATAACAGGCGTGACCACTTCTAATAAAAGAGGTGGTAAACATATACTGGTATCTGCTATCGAACATCCTTCAGTCAAAGAAACGGTTCGACATCTAGAAACCATAGGCTACGAGGTTGAATCCATTCCAACAGATGGAATGGGTTATATTCAAATAGAAGCATTAGAACAGCTTATAAGACAAGATACCTTATTGGTATCTATTATGTATGTCAACAACGAGATCGGTACGATACAAGACATGGCAACCATAGGTAAGCTGATAAAAACCATAAATCCAAAAACGTTGTTCCATGTGGATGCTATTCAGGCTTTTGGCAAGTATATCTTAACACCGGGCAAAGACCAAATAGATATTATGACCATAAGCGGTCATAAACTTCATGGACCTAAAGGTATCGGTGCCATATATATAAAAGATGGCACTAAAGTAGCGCCGTTGTTTCATGGTGGGCGTCAAGAAAGTGGTATACGTTCAGGTACAGAGAACGTTTCAGGTATTATCGGCTTTGGAATGGCAACAGAAGAAGCTTATCATCAACTTCAAGATCATAGAACCCATATAGAGGGTATAAAAGAACATATGATTATGAGACTCACGAATGATGTTCCAGACATTACCTTTAATGGTGATATTGAAAAAGGCGCCTATCATATATTGAATATGGGTGTATCCGGTGTAAAGAGTGAAGTATTGCTTCATGCACTGGAAGAGCTTGAGATCTATGTATCTACCGGATCAGCGTGTTCTTCAAAAAAGAAAAATCACAGTATAACCCTTTCTGCATTGAACTTAACCCATGATGAAAAAGACAATGCCATAAGAATGAGTTTTTCAAAGTACAATACATTGGATGAAGTTGATCAATTTATTGAACAACTGAACAAACTGTTGCCCATACTAAGAAGGTTCAAAAGAAAGTAGGATAAATATGAAGCAAGGCTATTTAATAAAATATGGTGAACTCGCCCTTAAAGGGAAAAATAGATATATTTTTGAAAATGCGTTGGTCAAACACATTCGAGATGCCATTAAACCCTTCGGAGAGTTTGAAGTGGTCAAAGAACAAGGACGTATTATTTGTGAACCCCTTACTGATGTAGATGATGAAGCTGTTATGAACCGTATACAAATGATCTTCGGAATTATCGGAATATGCCCGGTCTATATACTTGAAGACAACAGTATGGAAAATATAAGAATTCATTCAGTAGCTTTCTTAAAACAACACTATGATCAACATGATTTTACATTTAAAGTAGAGGCTAGGCGTGCAGATAAAAAATATCCGCTAAATTCAATGGAAATCTCTAGAGATATCGGTGGCGTATTGCTGGATGCTTTTGATCAGTTAAGCGTAGATGTTCATAAGCCGGAAGTACGTGTTTATGTTGAAATTAGGAACAAATCTTATATATTTTCTAAGCAAATTAAGGGACTAGGCGGCATGCCGGTTGGTACCAACGGTAAGGCAATGCTCATGCTTTCAGGTGGCATTGATAGTCCGGTTGCAGGGTATATGGTAGCAAAAAGAGGTGTACATTTTGATGCAGTATATTATCATTCCCATCCTTATACCAGTGAACGGGCAAAGCAGAAAGTTATAGACCTAGGTAAAATCGTTGCCAGATACAATGGTAGCTTTAACCTTCATGTGGTGCCCTTTACAGAGATTCAATTGGATATTTATGAGAAATGTCCCCATGAACAATTAACCATCATTATGCGACGCTATATGATGATTATAGCAGAACGTATTGCAAGAGAGCACAACTGCTTGGCGCTTATAACCGGTGAGAGTATTGGTCAAGTGGCCAGTCAGACCATACAAAGTTTGGCAGCAACCAATGATGTATGCGGTATGCCTGTTTTTAGACCCCTCATAGGCTTTGATAAGCAAGAAATTGTGGATATTGCACAACGTATCGAGACATTTGAAACCTCCATATTACCTTATGAAGATTGTTGTACTATTTTTGTAGCCAAACATCCGGTAACTAAACCTAACATTAAATCAATCATGCGTTCTGAGGCTATTCTTGAGAATATTGAAGAGATGCTACAAAGAGCTATCGAACAAAGAGAAGTGATTAAGATTGAACCTGATTTGTAAGAATAGACTGGATATGACATAATCTAGACTATTTAGATGCTAATATAAAAAAATCCACCTAAGTGGATTTTTTACTGACTTAATTTTAAGTTAAAGTTATAGAACTTTAACCAATTATTCGAGGATAAAATCTTGAAGAACAGATTCAACTTCTTCGACGACAGAATCATCATGAATCATTAATTCGATTGGCTTACTTAAGTCGAGTGAAAAAATCCCCATTATAGATTTTGCATCTATGACATAACGGCCAGATACCAAATCAAAGTCAGAATCATACTTGCTTACTGCATTAACAAACACTTTAACTTTATCAATAGAGTTTAAAGATACTTTTATAGTTTTCATTATTTGGTCCTCCTTTACATTATTTTATACACACTTATACTACACTTTTTGAAAATTGATGTCAATACGAATATTGACTAAAAAAAAATGTGAAATGTAAGGGCTTTCAGACAAATAGAATAAATAGAAATAAAAGAATCATCAAAGAAAGAGGCGAAAAATGGCAAAAGTAGCGTTCCATACACTTGGCTGTAAAGTAAACCAATATGAAACTGAAGGTATGATGACTCAGTTCGAACAGATGGGTTATGATATTGTGAGCTTTTTTGAAAAGGCTGATATTTATATAATAAATACTTGTACGGTAACCAATATGGCAGATAAGAAGTCCAGACAAATGTTGGCAAAAGCCAAGAAGATTAATTCAAAGAGTTTGGTAGTTGCTGTAGGCTGCTATGTACAAGCATCTAATAAAGAGCTACTAGAAATGATACAAGTGGACCTTTTAATTGGTAACACAGATAAAGGCAATATGGTTCAAGTCATAGAAACTTATCTTGAAAGCAAGATTAAACCCACAGTTGTAGATCTGAGCCAATACAAAGTCTATGATGATCTATGGATTAGTATGACTCAAGACCATACCAGAGCACATATTAAGATACAAGATGGCTGCGATCAATTCTGTACGTATTGCATCATTCCTTATGCTAGAGGGAGAATTAGAAGTAGATCGGCATCCAGTATTCTTGAAGAATGCAAAGAACTGGCTAAAAAAGGTTATAAAGAAGTGGTATTAACGGGAATTCATCTTGCTTCCTATGGTGTTCAGTTTGATGATTATAGACTTATTAATTTGTTGGAAGAGATGCAAGGGATAGAAGGTATTTTACGTATCCGTTTGGGCTCTCTTGAGCCTACATTAATAACCCATGACTTTGTAAGTCGTGTAGCAAAACTTGACAAAGTATGCCCTCATTTTCATTTGTCTATGCAATCTGGAAATGATGAAATATTAAAGAAAATGAATCGAAAGTATACAACTGAAGATTACAAAAAGGCAGTTGATCGATTAAGAGAAAAAATACCTACCTGTGCGATAACTACAGACCTGATTGTAGGATTTCCTTCTGAGACGAAGGCACAGTTTGAAGATACGATGATGTTTATAAAAGAAATCGGTTTTGCGGATATGCATATCTTCAAGTATTCTAAGCGTAACGGAACGCCGGCTGCGAAGATGAAGGAACAAGTCAACCCTAAAGAAAGCAACATGAGAAGTACAAGAGCTATTGAAATAGCTGAAAGTATGAAGCACAATTTCTTGACTAGGTTTATGGATATGGAGATGGAAGTTCTGATAGAAGATCAAGTCATCCTTAATCAACAAATCTATTATGTCGGTCATACCACCAATCATATAAAGGTTTATACAATGTCGACACAGGCACTAGAAAAAAATACCATAAAAAAAATACACTTAAAACAAGGATTTGAAGAGGGTTTGCTAGGGTCTTTATAGATTTTGGTTTTATATATTAGAATAAAAAGTAATACCTAGTGTAAATTTTATATTATTTTGATTGTATTTTTAGGATTTTTATTATAAACTGTAGCTAAGGTTAAGGTCTAAAACACAGTTTCTTTAAAAGTACATACAATATATAGTTTGATTAGATTCATTCGTAACAAGATATTGTTATAGGGTCAAAACTAAGTTTCACTAAATTCACATACAATATATAGATTACGTTGATACATTCATAACTATATATTGTCATAGATGAACACAAATATTAGTAGTTTGTTAGGACGTGAAATTGTGGGCAAATTTGGGCATACGCTTTTCTTTAAAAAATTTGATAAAGAACCTGAAAACGAAATTAAGGTTGTACTTAAGGAAGTCTATGAAGCACTTAACGAAAAAGGTTACAATCCCAATTATCAGATTGTAGGCTATATTTTGTCTGGAGATCCAACATATATTACCAGTCATAAGAACGCAAGAACAAAGATTGGTAGAATAGAACGAGATGCTTTAATGGAAGAACTGGTAAAGGATTATGTAGAACATAATTTGAAATAATATGTGAATATCAAAAACTGTAGAGACTCGGTTTCTACAGTTTTTCTTAGTCGGTAAGGTTATAGTGTTAAAACTATATAGTTTAACTTTTACATACAATATATAGTTATGAGTGTATCAACGTAACCTATATGTTGTATGTAATTTAGAGAAACTTAGTTTTGACACTTCACCTTAATAGGCGAGGTATCTCATTGAAAGGACTTAATACATTTATGAGGATATTAGGACTCGATTATGGCAGTAAGACGATAGGCGTTGCCGTATGTGACCCTTTTGGTTGGACGGCTCAAGGCATTGAAACCATCGAACGCAAGGAAGAAAACAATCTTGTAGCGTCCATTGTCAGACTAGGAGAAATTATTGATCAGTATAAAGTAGAGAAAATTGTTTTAGGCTTACCTAAAAACATGAACAATACAGAAGGTGAACGGGTTGAAAAGACGAAGTTATTCCAGAACAGACTGATCCGTGAGTTTGGACTCGAAGTCATTCTGTGGGATGAACGTCTTAGCACTATGGGCGCAAGCCGTGCACTAACAGCAGCAGATATGAGTGCAAAAAAGCAAAAAAAAGTTATTGATAAAATGGCAGCAGTATTTATTTTACAAGGATATCTGGATTGTCATTAAGTAAAATACTTTATATTCCCACTAAAAAATGAAGATAGGAGGAAAAATGGATAAAATAAAATTTACTTTTGAAGAAACCGGTGAAGATGTTGTTTTTTGTGTCTTAGGGAATACCCAAGTCAATGAAATAGCATATATACTTGTTGTGGATGAAAATGAAATCGAAGATGAGGATATGACCGCCTATATTCTAAAGGCAACAGAAGCAGATGATATGGACATCATCTATGAAATCGTTGACAATGAAGAAGAACTTTCAGTGGTTGTCCCAATACTAGAAAAATTTTTAGATGATTTTGAGATTGAGTTATAAAATCAATTATTTGACAAAAGCCCTGTCCTACATTATAATCTGTATAGGACAAAGGTTTAATTTGAGAGATGTCTCAAAAAATTATTGAATTAGGGGATGAGCTAATGATAAAGTTTGTTGATCTATATGAAAAAACATTGAAGGAAAATGGATACAAATTAACAAATCAAAGACGTGTCGTACTTGAGACGCTTTACAATAGAGTGGGTGAGCATTTAACCGCTGAAGAAGTACATCAGTTGGTCAAAATGGTTAATCCGGAAATTGGTCTGGCAACAGTTTATAGAACCCTTCAATTACTATCAGAATTAGGACTCATTGACAAGCTCAACCTAGATGATGGTGTTGTTCGGTATGAAATCGGCGAAATGGAAACAAAGCATCGTCACCATCATTTAATCTGTGAAGAATGCGGCACCATAATGGGTGTCGATGATGATATGTTGGACGCTCTTGAAGAAGCATTCAGCAAAAAATATGGATTTAAGGTCACCGACCATGTGGTCAAATTTTATGGTGTCTGTAAGTCCTGCTTACAAAAACAAGAATCATAATACTTTGCAATCAAGCAAGGTTGAAGAAAATACGGAGGTGTAGTTTTGAACAAAAGCAAATCAAAATTGAAAATATTACCTCTGGGTGGATTAGAACAAATCGGTATGAATATTACCATTTTCGAGTATGAAGATGATATTATTGTAGTAGATTGTGGTATAGCCTTCCCAGAAGATGAGATGTTAGGTATAGATTTAGTTATCCCGGATGTCGAATATCTTAAGACAAACATTGATAAAGTCAGAGGTATTGTATTGACCCACGGTCATGAAGATCATATTGGCGCACTGCCTTATGTTCTACGTGATATCAACGTGCCCATATATGGTACTAAACTTACAATAGGTCTTGTAGAAAACAAACTCAGGGAACACAAAATTCTAAATGACGTCAACAGAAATGTCATAACGCCCGGTCAGAAAATAAACCTAGGTGTATTTAACATTGAGTTTATACGTACCACCCATTCCATACCCGACCCTGTGGCTTTGGCAATTACCACACCGGTCGGCGTTGTTGTGCATACGGGTGATTTTAAAATCGACTTTACCCCTATATATGGTAAACCGATAGATTTACAAAAATTTGCCGAAATCGGGAAAAAAGGCGTGCTGCTGTTAATGGCAGACTCAACGAATGCAGAAAGACCCGGTTATACCATGTCTGAAACCACAGTTGCACGAGCTTTTGACGAGTTGTTCTCAGACTTTAAAGGCAAAAGAATTATTGTAGCCACCTTTGCATCCAATGTGGATCGTGTGCAGCAAATTATACATGCAGCAGGAAAATACAAAAGAAAAGTTGTCGTCGAAGGTCGAAGTATGATTAATGTTGTGGCTACAGCTATTGAACTTGGCTATATAAAAATGCCACCGAAAATGATGATTACTCATGAAGAGATGGATCAATACAGAGATGGTCAGATTGTCATTATTACAACAGGTAGTCAAGGCGAGCCGATGGCAGCTCTATCTAGAATGGCATCCAAAACCCATCGCCACATTAATATTCAAAAAGGTGATAAGGTTATATTAAGTTCTAAACCGATACCGGGGAATGAAAAAACCGTTTCAAAAGTTATCAATTCCTTATTTTCTCAAGGTGCAGAAGTCATATTTGAAGATACCCATGTATCCGGACATGCTTACCAAGAAGAGTTAAAACTGATCCATTCGTTGGTCATGCCCAAATATTTCATACCATTACATGGTGAAGTGAGACATATGAAAAAGCATGCTGAGCTTGCGGAATCTCTAGGCATGCGTTCTGACCGCATCACAATATTGGCACCTGGTGATGTATATGAAATAGATTTTAACAGTGCTGAAAAAACAGGACATGTGAATTCACAGCCGATTTTTGTAGATGGTTTAGGTGTTGGTGATGTTGGAAGTGTCGTACTAAGGGATAGACAAAAATTATCTCAAGATGGTTTGTTGACAGTTGTTATTACCATGTCCAAACAAACCAGAGAAGTACTTGCAGGACCTGATATTGTATCCAGAGGATTTGTCTATGTACGAGAATCCAGTGATATGATGGTTGAGGCGAGAGCCGTCGTTGTAAAGGCGCTTGATCAATGTAGCCGTAAAAATATCAGAGACTGGAATAAAATAAAAATGTCGGTAAGAGATGCCCTAAGAGACTATCTATGGGTTCAAACCAAAAGAAATCCTATGATTTTACCTGTGATCATGGAAGTAGATGCATAATTTCATAGAAAAAACTTTTAGGGAATTTTAGAATATAAAATTCCCTAAATTAATACTGGTATAACTATTAGTTTTGACACACTAACTAAGAATGGTTATAATAATAGAAGGCCAAATTTGAATTTGTAGGTGATGGTATGAATGAAAACTTAAAAAATGAGACAAAAGCATATATTGATCGAATAAAAAAAACCGATGCATATGTGGATTACCTAAATTACAAATCCATATTGGAACGACAACCTGAACTAAAAGCACAAGTGGATGCGTTTAGACGTAAGTCTTTTGAAATTCAAGCAGGGCATAAATATGGCTATTTTAATGCCTATGAGAATCTACTGAACTTAAGAGCTCAGAACAATGATTTGTTAAATGAAGCCATAGTAAAATCCTTTCTTGCAGCAGAACTAAAGGTTTCAAAAATGCTGACGGATATACTCACTACTTTTGCAGAAGAGGTTGATTTTGACTTAGATTTTCTACAGGAGTGATCACATTTGGAAAACAAAAAGGATAAAAAAATGGAAAATAAAAGTAATCCCAAAAAACAAAAACAAAAAGGTGAAAATATGGTAAAAAAAATATTTGGAGAAATTATGCAATGGATCATAAGAGGTGTGTTTATCGTGTTAGCAATTGCCATCCTTATTAAGGGCGGCGGTTGGGCATTTGCTGAAGCTTATGATTTACTCGCTAAAACACCGGGTGGTAACCAAGAAGTTCGTAATGTGACCTTAGTTATACCAAAAGGTGCCTCAACGGAAACCATTGCAGGTATCTTAGAAGAAAACGGTTTGATTGGAAGTTCTTTATTTTTTAGAATGAAAGCAAAATTTGACGGTAACGATGGCAAATTCCAATATGGTGACTATACCTTAAGCACAGCCATGAGTGAAGAAGACATTATGAAGATTTTAATGACAGAAGGCGCAAAAAGAGAAACCAAGACCTTTACAATCGTAGAAGGCCTTACACTTGCGAAAACCGCTGAATCCTTAGAAGCACAGGGCATTTGTACAAGACAAGAATTTTTTAATGCTTTAGACAATACCAATTGGGGCTATAAATTCTTAGAAAGTGTACCGGATACCAGCGTACGTAATATTGTATATCAAGGTTATTTGTTTCCAAGTACTTATGAAATCTATGTGGATGCAACAGCAGTAGATGTGATTAGTATTATGTTTGACCAGATGGATAAGATCTGGACAGATGAATACTATGCAAGAGCTGAAGAACTAGGATTGACAGTCGATGAAGTTATCACGATAGCTTCCATAATTGAAAAAGAAGTAGTTGAGCCCAGTGAACAATCAATTGTATCCGGTGTTATTCACAATAGGCTTAAGATTGATATGAAGCTCCAGATGTGTTCCTCAGTGCTCTATGTGCTTGATAAGCACAGAAGTCGATTGCTTTACAGTGATCTTGAGACCCCATCACCTTACAACACCTATATACACTCAGGTCTTCCAATAGGTCCCATTGCCAACCCAGGTGCAGGCGCTATACATGCAGCCTTATATCCGGACGACAACGATTATCTCTACTTTGTATTAAAAGACGACGGATCCAGTACCCATGAGTTCAATGCAGACTACAACGACCACGTCAACGACAAATCCAAATACACGAATACATTTAACTATTAACTTTACTTTCCCAACATAGAATTTCTTAGCGATGGTAATCCACAAGTTAAGGATGAGTCTCATCCGCGGTGGATTAGGCTGGCATGCCAGCCAAGAGCTTAGAAATTCTTTGGGAAAGTAAAGTTGGATGGCCAAAGACCCCAACATAGAATTTCTTAGCGATGGTAATCAAGAACAAAGCGACTCTGTCGCGGTTTGCCTGCAAATTGTTCACGGCGGGAAAGTACCATGACGTTATTATAGACTTTCCCAGAGGACAAAGTTAAGGATGAGTCTCATCCGCGGTGGATTAGGCTGGCATGCCAGCCAAGAGCTCGAGAAAAGAGGCTTTGCCTCGTTATGAGCATCGCTCATATTTCTAACTGTTTCATAAGAAAGTGTCATTGACGCATCATGTCAGTCTTCAAGACATGATGCTAAGAAGAAAAATTTCTTATGAAATGAAATTCTTTGGGAAAGTAAAGTTGGCCAGAGATACCCTACATAGAAATTAAACCTCTCTACATTTTAAGGGATTGTCAAAATGACAATCCCTTTGCTAGAATTAAGTAAAGACAAAAGGAGCCACATCATGATACCTATAACCAATCCAGAAGTAAGAGCCTATCTAGCGTCGATTAAACCGGACCGTGAAGCTACCCTCGAAGCCCTATATCAAGAAGCAATCACCCATAACATACCCATTATCAAGCACGAGATGGAAGACTTTCTACGCCTTATGATTGTGATGAATCGACCTGTACGGGTTCTGGAAATCGGCACAGCCATTGGCTACTCATCTATTATTATGTCTCTAGCATCGGATGTACCCCTTCAAATCATAACCCTTGAAAAATCCGAGAAGATGATTGAACAAGCCAATATCAACATCAAAAAATTCGGGTTTGAGAAAAACATAACCATCTTGCAAGGGGATGCGGTGGAAGTACTTAAAACTTTAGAAGAACCCTTTGACATGATTTTTATGGATGCCGCCAAAGGGCAATACATGAATTTTTATGAAGATGCCATGCGACTTCTTAATGAAGGTGGCGTTCTTATTGCAGATAACGTTTTGCAGGAAGGCCTTGTAGCCAAATCCAGATTCGCAGTTACAAGAAGGCAAAGAACCATTCATAGTCGGATGCGTGAGTTTTTACGAACACTATCCAACAATGAAGACTTGACAACATCTATTTTACCGATTGCAGACGGTGCCACGGTCAGCATGAGAAAAAGGAGTAAAAATGAATAAACCAGAATTATTAATCCCAGCAGGTAGCTTGGAGAACCTATATATAGCCGTAGCTTACGGCGCAGATGCCGTCTATATCGGCGGTGAAGCCTTTGGTCTTAGAGCGAAGGCCAAGAACTTTGACCAGCAAAAAATGATACAAGGTATTGCTTATGCTCATGGGCATGGCGTTAAGGTTTATGTAACAGCTAATATTATTGCCCATAATGAGGATATTAGTCAGGCAAGGGCTTACTTTGAAGAACTACTTGAAATACAGCCGGATGGCGTCATCATTGCGGATCCCGGTATGCTGATGATTGCAAAAGAAGTCATGCCGGATATGGAATTTCATTTAAGTACCCAAGCCAACAATACTAATTATGCCACCATGCAATTTTGGCACCAACAAGGTGTGAAACGGGTTGTGGTTGCGAGAGAATTATCTCTTGAAGAAATAACATTTGCTAAGAAGAAAGTACCGAAAACCCTTGATTTTGAAGCTTTTGTTCATGGTGCTATGTGTATTTCTTATTCGGGCAGATGCTTGCTCAGTAATTATATGAGTGGAAGAGACGCTAATAAAGGTGCTTGTACCCATCCTTGTCGTTGGACTTATCACCTAGTGGAAGAAACCAGACCGGGTGAATATATGCCCGTTTATGAGAATGAAAGAGGCACTTATATTTATAATTCTAAGGATTTATGTATGATCAGCCACATCGATAAGTTAATCGCTTCAGGAATTGATAGCTTTAAGATTGAAGGTCGGATGAAGACAGCCCTATATGTGGCAACCGTTACAAAAACCTGGCGTGAAGCCATAGATGACTATTTCAGCGATCCGGATATATATGCCTCTAAGTTAGCTTATTATGAAGAAGAAGTACGTAAATGTACCCACAGGCAGTTTACAACCGGCTTTTATTTTGATAAGCCGGATGGTGATGAACAGATTTATACCAGCAACACCTATACCCGTAGCTATACATTTGTAGGTAAGGGCATTGATTATGATCCTGTTAAAGGTATGGCGCATATCCAACAAAGAAATAAGTTTGTTGTAGGCGACACATTAGAAGTTCTTAAAACAAATGGTAAAAATATTGAATTTACCGTAGATAAGATGTACAATATAGAAGGAGAAATCGTAAGAGAAGCACCGCATCCTAAGCAAGACATCTGGATAGAAGTCGATTTTGAAATCTTACCCAATGAAATCATAAGAAGACCGGCAGATCAGGGTGATGTAATATAGCAGTTATAGGCATTTATAGGCAGTTACAGGTAGTTACAGGCAGTTTCAATTAGGGTTCACATGTGAGAGAACTTAAAAAGAGGGAGCAATCAAATTGAGGAATTTCAAGAAGAAGTTGCGTATTGGGGACTTGTTGTTGCAGTACGGTATCATCACGGAGGAACAACTTCAAACCGCACTCAGTCATCAAAAATCCGACGGTGGCAAGATCGGTGAAACCCTTATCAGCCTAGGTTACGTCACCAAACAAAATATTAATGAAGTTCTGGAATATCAACTTGGTATTCCTTATGTAGATTTAACCGAATATAACATCGACAAAGACGCAACCGGTGTCATTACAGAAACACTGGCCAGACGTCATCTTTTAATACCTATAAAAATTACGAAAACAGAATTATATGTGGCCATGGAAGATCCCCTTAATATTTTTGCCATTGATGATGTACGCATCTTCTCAGGTAAGGATATTATTCCTATGTTGGCAACAGAGGAACAGGTCCTAAAAGCCATTGATTTACATTATGGTAAAGAACAGGCCAATCAGGCTGCAGAGCAGTATAAAGCCGAGCATTCCGCAGAAGTCGATCAAGGCTTACAAGAACTTGAAGGTGCTTCGGATTCAGCTGTTAAGAATGCACCAATTGTGAAGCTGGTCAATACTATACTGGAACAAGGGGTTCACAATAGAGCCAGTGACGTTCATATTGAACCCTATGAAAAGAGAATTCGAGTGCGGTATCGAATAGACGGTAACTTGAAACAACTCTTTGAATATGAGACATCCTTATTATCTGCTATTGTGGCAAGAATCAAGATTATGGGTGGTATGGATATAGCTGAAAAAAGAAAACCACAAGACGGTCGTATCTCTATTACCGTCGACCGTCTGGAATATGATATACGTGTATCTAGCCTCCCTACCACTTATGGTGAAAAAGTGGTTATGCGGATTAATTCCAAGGAAGGCTTTAATAAAGGTAAAAGTGAACTTGGCCTTTTTAAAGATGATCTGGAAAAATTTGAGAATATTTTAAGCAACCCTTATGGTATTATTCTCGTAACGGGTCCAACGGGAAGTGGTAAGTCAACAACCCTATACACAGCTCTTAATGAGATTAATGACGAAGAGATTAATATCGTTACGGTAGAAGACCCAGTTGAGTCTCAGATTCAGGGGATTAATCAAGTACAGGTGAATGTTAAGGCAGGCCTTAGCTTTGCATCTGCCTTAAGGTCCATCTTACGACAAGACCCGGATGTTATTATGATTGGTGAGATTCGTGACGGTGAAACAGCAGAAATCGCCGTCAAAGCCTCTGTAACGGGCCATCTTGTTGTAAGCACCTTGCATACCAATGATGCACCTAGCTCCATCACAAGGTTAATGGATATGGGTATAGAACCTTTCTTAATCGGTGCTTCTGTCGTTGGCGTCATTGCTCAACGACTTGTTAGAAGACTATGTCCCAAATGTCGCAGTAAAAGCCAAGCAACAGAGTTCGAAAAAAGTATTATCAACACACCAGTAGAAGAAGATTTACAGCTCTATAAAGCTGTGGGTTGTCATGTGTGTAACCATACAGGCTATATGGGTCGTATTGGTGTATATGAGATCATGCCGGTGGGCCATGAAATTAGAGATATTATAAATAAAAGAGGCAATGCTGACGATATAAGAAGAGTAGCAATGAATGCAGGTATGAGAACCTTAAAATTTAACGCAACCAGGTTGGTCATGGATGGTATCACCACAGTGGACGAGTTGCTTAGAATAGCTTACGGAACAGATTAATATCGCTCAAGGAGGAGAATGTATGATTACCATAGAAGAACTTCTTGGCCTAGCCAAAGATAAAAAAGCTTCAGACGTCCATATAACCGTAGGTGTACCACCTATACTTAGAATTAATGGGGATCTTGAATACCTACCTTACGATACAATGTTACCTGATACTTCCAAGGCTTTGATTCTACCTATTATGTTGGAGGAACAAAGAAAGGTGTTTGACAAAAACGGAGAAGTTGACTTCTCCTTTGCCATACCCAGTTTGGGACGTTTCAGGGTAAATGCTTTCATGCAGAGAGGCTCCGTTGCGGCAGCCTTTCGTCTTGTTGGTTCGGAAATACCAAGTCCGACAGCTCTGGGCATGCCTAGCTCAATTCAAGAGCTCTATACCAAAAAAAGAGGCTTGGTTCTGGTAACAGGACCAACGGGAAGTGGTAAGTCCACAACCTTGGCTTCTTTTATCAATGAGATTAATCAGCGTAGAAGTGCCCATGTGATAACCCTTGAAGATCCTATAGAATATCTTCACAAGCATAAAAAGAGCATTGTGAATCAGAGGGAAATCGGTTTGGACACTTTTAGTTATGCCAATGCCCTAAGAGCTGCGCTTAGACAAGATCCGGATGTGATTCTTGTAGGTGAGATGAGAGACCTTGAAACCATTGCAATTGCCATCACAGCAGCCGAGACAGGCCATCTAGTTCTATCAACGCTACATACCATCGGTGCAACCAACACCATTGACAGGATTATCGACGTCTTTCCGCCTCATCAGCAACAACAGGTCCGAGTTCAATTATCTGCGGTACTAACCGCTGTCGTATCTCAACAACTTATACCAACATTTGATGGTAAAGGCCGATGTGCGGCTTTTGAAGTCATGCATGCCAATCCGGCAGTGCGTAATCTGATACGTGAAAACAAAACCCATCAGATTTTATCCATCATGCAGACCAATAAAAGACTGGGCATGCAAACCATGGATGATGCTATCCTAGAACTGCTTAGAACCGCCAGCATATCCAGAGATGATGCTTTGACCTTTGCTCAGGATCCGGCGAATCTTGAGAGAAGATTATAAAAAGTTAATTAAAAATTTATCAATTAAGTCTCTAGTACTAAGTACCTAAGGCATAATAACTATTTACATAGGTCCGATAGGTGATATAATGGACTATATGATAGATGATTGTCTACAATATGTTACTATGACATGATATACTTCTCTTATATTTGATTTTGGAATTGATATATGAAGGATATGTTGAGTGATGTATAAAGGCGTTGGGCCATGCCTTAGATAATTGTCGATAACCTGAATGAAGAACAGGACTAAGGGGGCGTGATATGGCTAATTTTTTATATTCAGCCATGGACAAAGCTGGTAAAGTCAAAAAAGGCAGATTAGAAGCCAATAGTAAGAAGACGGCTACTCAGATGCTAAAAGACAGTGGACTTTATCCTTTGGAAATAACTGAAGAGGGAAACCTGCAAAAAGACCTTGTAATTGGCAATCCTGTCAAGACAAAAGACTTGACGATATTCTGCCAACAGTTTGAGGCCGTTTTATCTGCAGGTATCAGTGTACTAGAAGCCCTACATCTCTTAAGGGAACAAACCGAGAACAAGCATTTTAGAAAAATTATCTCGGATTTATACAGTTCTGTAGAGCGGGGTGAATCCTTATCCAAATCCATGACCAAACATCCAAAGACATTCCCGGCCATTCTTGTTAACATGATTGAAGCAGGTGAAGTCAGCGGTAACCTTGAAGTGGCTTTAAGCCGAATGGCTGCCCACTTTGAGAAAGAGTTCAAGTTACAGCAGAGCATCAAAAAAGCAACCACCTATCCCATTGTCGTAGCCTTCATATCACTTGGTGTGGTTATATTACTCTTAGTGGTGGTTATACCTACTTTTGTAGGAATGTTCAGTGAACTGGGCATGGAATTGCCCTTAACCACAAGAATGCTACTGGCTATGAGCAACTTTGTAACTACCAAATGGTACATCATCATTATTGTTGTACTTCTGACAGTTGGTGTCATTACCTACTATGCAAGATCGGAAGTGGGTAAGATGTCACTGGGCGGTTTTAAACTGAAAGTACCTTTATTTGGACCGTTAAACACCAAAGTTGTGGCATCCAGATTTGCCAGAACCTTAAGTACCTTACTTGCATCCGGACTACCTTTACTTGAAGCCATAGAAGTGGTCTCCAAGGTGGTGGACAACCATTCAGTTATGAAAGGTCTCATGGATGCCAAGGATCAAGTTAGTAAAGGCTTTCCCTTATCCAAACCCATAGAAGAAATGGGTGTGTTTCCACCGATGATTACCCATATGGTTCGCATAGGTGAAGATACAGGACAATTAGAACCTATACTGGACAAAGTGGCCGATTTCTATGATACAGAAGTCGAAACCGCCGTGTCTCAACTGACCACCATGTTGGAACCCTTGATTATCGTAGTCTTGGCCGTTGTGGTCGGGTTCGTGGTCATATCCATCATTCAACCTATGTTCCAGATGTACGACGGGATCAGCAACTACAGTTAACCAAGGTGAGTCTAAGTTGCCAACTTATGGAGAGAGCATAAGGGCAATACTTGATAAGCCATGCATCAAAAATAAAAATTAAAACTAAGGAGATTAAATTATGAGAGAATTATTCAAGCGTGTATTTAAGAAAGAAGAAGGTTTTTCACTAATCGAGTTGATTATCGTTATCGCAATTCTTGCTATTATTGCAGCTATTGCTGTACCAAATCTAATTAGTAACATTCAAAGAGCCAATGAAGGTACAGACATCGCTAATGCAAAGTTAATAGGAGATGCTATAGCAACGGTTATTGCACAAAATCCTGATTTAGAAGGTACTGCTTTTGCAGATGTACCATTTACTGCAGCTGGTGCGGACTCATTAGCAGCGACCAATGCTGCAGGAGAAGATCTTATTGATTTTGCACTTGCAACAATGACAAGTGGTGTTCCACAGTTGAAATTTAGTGATCATAGAGGTGCTGGTGCTACAGGTGATGATTTCTTAGTTACTCTAACAGCTGATGGTGTTATTACTGTTGAAGATAATGCTGGAACAACTCAATTATTCCCACAATAATTATGATTATTCTATTTTTGCTCTACGGCATCATCATCGGTTCTTTTCTGAATGTATGTATCTTAAGGATACCTTTGCATGAAAGTATTACCTTTGACCGTTCCCATTGTCCTAAATGTGGCTATGTGCTAAAGTGGTATGATCTTATACCCTTACTGAGTTACATCATCCTTCGTGGCAAGTGTGGATCATGTCAGACAAAAATATCTTACCAATACCCAATTATAGAGCTGCTCAATGGAGCAGCCTATTTGGGTATTTATCTATACTTAGGTCTATCTTGGCAAACTGTTATCGCATGCCTGCTGTTCTCGGCTTTGTTGGTAATTTTTATGATTGACTTAAGGTATAAGATTATTCCCAACGGTCTGGTGCTTTTTATATTGATATTGGGCGTTATTCAGATGTTTTTAACAAGAGATTATCTCAGTCATATCATCGGATTCTTCATTGTCAGCGGCATATTAATTATTCTAAGCCTTATTGTAAAAAACGGTATGGGTATGGGAGACATTAAGCTCATGGCAGCTGCAGGACTCTTACTTGGATGGGACAAAATACTACTGGCACTCATGATTGGGGCCATACTTGGTTCCGTTATTGGCATTAGCCTGATTGCATTAAAGATTATAAAACCTAGAGAAGCCATACCTTTTGGACCTTTTTTGGCCACAGGTATTATGACGGCGATGCTTTTTGGTGAACCGATCATAAATTGGTATATTGGACTGGTCTTTAGATAAATGAGGACAGATTAGAGAAATAATTGAGTATTCTTTAAATTAGAATAGCATTAAAATTAAATTGTAAGTATAATTGATTGAATTGGGTAGGAGGGGTCAAGTGAATTATCCAAAAAGAGGGCTTTCCATTGATATCGGAAATGAAAAAATTAAAATTATCGACTATAGCCGAAATAAAGACAATATAAAAATAGGGCACAGTATACTCATAGACACACCGGAGAACGCCATTAGTGATGGTGTCATTGCCGGCGTCACAGATATTGGAGACGTGATCAGTGCTGCTTTAAGAGAAAAAGGCATTAAAACAAAAGATGTCATCTTTACAGTCGCGTCCAGTAAGATTATTACCAGAGAGGTGGATCTACCGGACCTGCCTGTTAAGAAGTTGAACACCCTTATACGAATGAATGCAGATGAGTATTTTCCTGTGAATCTGGCAGAATATACTTTGGATTATAGAATTATTGATCGGGTGGATCATGGTGAGGGTATGCAGGCTAAAGTAAACCTTGTGGCTGCTTTATCTACACTCATGGACGGCTATGTTGAATTGGCCGAGTCCTTAAAGCTTAGAGTAAGAGGTATCGATTATAGTGGTAACAGTATTATTAATTTCGCCAGTCATTTGGATATGGATGACACCTATATGCTCCTTGATCTTGGCAGTGACAGCACCATGGTAAGTGTTATGAGCAAGAAGGTTGTTAAGTTCAACCGTAACTTGGTCTATGGCACCAAAGTCATTAGCACCAGTATTCAAAACCATTTTGGTGTCGATATTAAGGAAGCGATGAAGATTGCTTCAGAACAATCCTTGTTGACCCATGAGCCCGAAGCCAATGACTTTCTAAGCAATGACGTGTCTTCGGCACTGAATCAGATTTTAAACGGTGTTGCCAGGCTAATGGATTATTATGCGTCAAGAAACAAGGAGAGTATCGAACATATCTATATTGTTGGTGGTGGTACAGGTATTAACGGTATCGCTCAGTATATTGAACGTTATTTTAACATGACTTGTACCATCTTAAGTGAGAACCCAAGGGTAATCGCCAGTGATGACAGTTATGTGAAAAACAGCGTTTATTATGCGAATAGTATTGGTGCCATTTATTCTGATATGAACCTTTTACCTATTCATATATTGAACAAAGATAAACTAAGAGTATCTAAGCGCCTTAAAATGGAGTTAGCATTATTGGCCTTTGCTTTGGTAGCTGTGGCAGTGTATCTACCTTATATGGGTCTTAGGAATCTTGAAAAAGAGAAGGAAAGCCTTCTAGCTGAAATAGAAGAGAAACAGGTTGCAGAAGTGGTACTTGAAGACTATAACCAGACCATGACATCTTTGGTCTTTCATGAATCTATTATAACCACATCGTCATCAACCACAGAGATTATGGCGGATCTACTAGAGAAGATGGAAGCTGAGATTCCGACAAGTGTCAGTTATCTGACTATGAATAACTCGGAAGAAGGTATACTGATTTCCTGTATTGCATCGGATAAACTGACGATGGTTAATTTTATTACCATTTTAAAAAACATGACACTTAATGATGAACCGGTTTTTAGTCAGGTTTATGTACCCAGCTTCTCAGAAGTTGAAGGCAGTACGGCAGGTAACTCCTATTACGCCTTTTCCATTGCCTGTGATTATGCTAAGGAGGTGGAATAATGAGCAATAGAGATAAACGATTACTTGTTATATTAGGTATTGCCATTATAGGATTGATTCTTTATTACGCAGTATATCGACCTATAACCATTAAGAAACAGGCCTTAGAAGACGAAATGGTAACCATTGAAGAAAGGGTAAAAGTTCTTAGAGTGGAATATGATAAGATGCCTTTTTATCTTGAAGAGACAGAAGCTGCTCAGACACGTATCGATGAGATTCAGGAAGCATTACCGGCGGAACTGTCACAAGAGCGGGCTTTTAAGTTGCTATTTGACATCGAAAGGACTTTTTCGGACATTAACTTTGGTAATGTTACTTTTTCCAATGTGGAGACCTTGGCCTATAGCAATGAACTTAATGATGAAACAACAGAGATGGCCATTCGGCAGAATGTCGTTTCTAATCTGGATTTAAGCTATACGGATTTAAAAGCATTTTTGAGATATATAAGTAATTATGAGGACCGTACCGTACTCACCAATCTTAGTATGAATCTTTTAGAAGAGGAAAATAAGATTACCACCACATTGGTTATGAATATGTATGGCCTTGTAGGAACAGAACGAGAAATTCAACCGGTTATATTTAATACTGTACCAAAAGGTAAAGCACAACCTTTCGATTCACCGAATCTTCGAATTACCCCACAAACCGTTACAAATCGTGTGACGGACGGAACCGGTGATTTGTTTATTACTTTAAAACCAACCCAAGCAGATGGCTACGCACAAGTTATTGGTCTCACCAATGATCCCGGTCAGAGAAGTTATGTGACAGGGGATGCGAACAGCGTGGTACAGGCTAATCTTAGGATTTTTGTTGAAAACGGTAATTATTATGCTACATATGAAATGAATGGCGCCACAAAGAGCCGTCAAACTTTCCAAGTTGGGCAAGCTCTTGAGCTAGATCTATATGCTTCTAACCGTGTGGATGCCAATGACCTAGTTGGTATGAATCTAACAATCATCAATCAGACAGAGTTGCCTCTATACATTAATAGAATTGAAGAAGACCCTACAAAACCAAGACTCAACATCGTATCTACTGAAGGCGAAGTAAATTAAAACATTGAATATTAGTTGAACTTCTATCAAAATTCATAGTCCTGAAGGCTTCAACGGAACTAGGAATTTTGATAGTCTAGTGAAACTTATATAATAGGTTTTAATTCGAGGTGATTAAATGATAAAAACATGGTGGAACAAACTAAAAACCAATAGCGGTTTTTCCCTCGTTGAGGCATTGGTAACCATTGCCATTGTTGGTGCTGCCATGATTCCTATTTCTTTCGTCTTTACCCAAACCATCGGAACCACAGTTGAAACAAGAAAACAACTGGTAGCTAATGGCCTTGGCCAAGAGTATTTGGAGGCTTTGAAGGCAAAAGAGTTCTCAGATTATGATTCGATTTTTGGTGTCAATTCAACCATAGAGATTGACAATTCATTTACAGATGTTACCTATGACCTTATGGGATTAACACCCCTTCCTCAGGGTTACAAAGCGGTTTTGTCTTATGATACAAGTGTGGATATCAGTGCATTCGCTTTACCAACGCCAACCCAAATGCCAGATGTAGATATGATTATTGATATACCAAGTGGGTATATGCATACCGTTTTTCTAACAGATACCGACAGTGGTAATCAGATTACATATCCGCAGACGGCAACAGCTAGTACGGCAAGAGTTCTCCGAATTCGTGGAGACCGTGATACTAATATAATTACTGTGGATTATTTAGAACAGTTATCTGGTGGCGGTTCTATTGATAGTCGATTCAGTATAACGGCATCATCCGAGCCGTCTATAAGATTTCTTATGGGCGACAGTACGGGCGTCGGAACACAAATTGTAACTCGAATAGATATAGATAGTAACTTGCCGCAAGAAATCAAGTTGTATTTTTACGAAGAAGATAGCAATTCGGTTAAGGCAACCACCAAAATCGTAAGTGGTTCGGTCAGCATCAGTAGGAATCTGAATCTTGTAGACAGTTTTGATCGTAGAATTCTGGGCATAAAAGTTGAAATCTATGATGTGCATTCAGGTAAGAAGCTTGGCACCTATACAACGACCAAGATTGATGAGTAGGTGAACTTATGCGTTTATTGAATAAATTAAACAATCAAAAAGGTTCTACGTTGTTATTTGTTGTCATCACCGTGGCGATTCTATCCATGTTGGGTACAGCTCTACTTGCTATGTCCTTAATGAACATCAACATGAAGCACAATGACAATCGTATTAAGAAGACGTTATATTATGCTGAATCTGGTATAGATCAGGTATATGCCCGTGTTGGTAAAGTGGTGGAAGAATCCATTGAAGATGCTATTGCTGATACGGATGATGATATTAAATTCATACTAAATGAGATTGATGCCATGTTGCTGGATGAGAATAATATTCCCCCTTTTGTAGGCATTAATAGTAGCATTACCTACGTTGAAGAAGAACCTATTATAGAACTAAGAGATCTGATTATACCCAGTGGTGGTATGTATATGTTGGACACCGAGGCGCTTAAGTCATTGTCAGATAAAGTATACCGACACCACTTTAGAAGCGCTATGAATACCAATGGCTCCCAAAGTAACCTAATTGCTTTTTTGGATTCGGAACTATTTGTCTATCTAGATGACAACACCCCATCTGAGAATAATTCTTCCATTAGTATCAACACAGCAGCCATTACAGTCACGCCGTTTACCGGTGCTGCTACTACTTATCATGTAAAAGGCATAGAATCTACATTTATACTTGGAGATCATACAAAGAAGAAAATCTCAACAGATATTGTTGTGAGTGATCAGGTGAAATCCTATCCACTTAATACCATTGAAAAAAGAACATTATTGCCGGACAATCCGATATGGCAAAAAGCTTTAGTAGCCAATGAAGATATTTCCTTTAGTTCCGGTGCCGTAGTAGATATTCATGGTGATATCTACGGTTATGGCAAGCTTCCTGTTGGTAATGCCATTCATAATCCCAAAAACTATGGCGGTATTTTAGTCAATGGTACAAGTAGGGTTACGGTGCATGGTAATATCTTTAGCCGTAGTTATGTGCAATTAACAGACGGAAGTTCTAGTAATGCTCGGTTAACCGTAAACAATGGTTTGGTGTATGCCAATAGTGTTGTGTTACAAGACGGAGCCAGTGGTCAGATGAATTTTAACGGCAATGTCTATACCAGTGATGATTTGGAACTAAACGGTACAGGTGGTACCATTAATATAAACGGTAGTTATTATGGTTATACGGATGGTAGTGGAACCGGTGTTACTCATGACTTGAGTAGTGCCATCATCATTAATGCAGATATTAACAGTGGATCATCTCTATTGATTGACGGTGACTTTAGTCCTGTTGCCAGTACAAAAAGTGATATTGATTTTCTGGAAAGTCATGAAGGTATTTTAATTGGCGGCACAGCCTATGTGGATGTGCAACCGACCAGATATCAGACCGCTGAAAGTGTATCTCTTAAGGGTAATTTTGTATCATATACATGGGGTTTTGAACAAGAAACCATTGATCTTATGAAATCTGCAGGGGATAGTTTTTTCAAACAAGTTCCCTATAATTTCTATACGGGTAGTGACGCTATCCATGATGCAACCGTTGAAAGCAAGCTGTTAAAAGACAATGTCTCATGGTTGGCTATTGATGGGTCAACAATCAGCCTAGCAAACGGTACGACGACCACTGAATATGGGTTAAAAGACAGGAAAGCTTATTTCGTAGCATTTAAGCACTATATTGATGGCAACAGCAATACCTTTGTTAAAACAGGACCGAATGTTAACCTTCAGAATTATATCTATACCACTGGATTAAAGTTGGTTCATGATGCGACAATCGGCGGTAATGACTTCTTGGATCTGACCTATCACAATGGTAATGACATTCATCAAGTCGGTCAAGAAGGCTATGATAATCTAAGGATTAAAATAAGTCAAGATCATATCTATCAACTCCATATGATGCGCCATAGGAGTGACACAGGCGCACCTAGTATTGATAACCCGGATGTTGATCCGGCGGTAGACCCAACCTATTATAATGTGAATGCTGTTAACAAATATACCAAGATAGATACCATAGGTTCACTCAATCATAATAATGCGCCTTATCCTACGGTACCCAGTGTCTTAAATGCAGCTCAGAATGCTTTAGAAATAACCTATGTCAATGATGCGACAGCTCAAACCCTACATATTTATGGCGGTAGCTTAGGTTCAGAAAGCCCTTCCATTCATGTTCCAAGCGGAAGGGCTCAAGGAGTCATTGTACATAATGGCGATATTGTGATTCATGGCGATTTGGCTTTTACAGGACCTATTATTTCTGGGGGTTCTATAACCGCAATCGGTGGTACCCAGACCTATAAAAACAATGCATTGGTTATTAAAAATTACCTGGCGCAGAAGATCTACGATGACAATGTTCTATATAATTTGTTTAATGTAGTGGATCGAAGTGGACCCGGTTCAGCACCGGTATTCCTATCAGAAATAGAGTTTGTAGATTTTGATCAAACAAGAACGCTAGATCCCAACAACAATAGCCCTTATAGATATAGTGATTTGATGCGTTTTGAGTTCTGGAAAGTTAAAGAATAGGTGATAACGATGTTTACAAAAAGTTGGAACATGATCAGAAGACAAGATGGTTATACACTCATTGAGATGATTATTGTCATGGCCTTATTGGCGATTGCCATTGGGCTTTCCGGATTTGGGTTAAATACCCTCTACACCAACAACATCAATACCTATTCCAACCAATTGATCAGTGAAATTAAGTTGGTACAAACAAAAGAAATGGCTTCCAAGGATAAAGACTATAGGTTGACTTTGGCCTATGATTCAACCCTTGAGCAATATATCGGAACCACCTTAGTGCGTATGGGACCAACCGGAACTTATTCGACTCTAAAAACCATAAAATTTCCTAAAAAGGTGGCCATCAAGAAATGGGACGGTACGACTTATATAGACATTCAACCACCCAATCATACATTAATCAGTTTTGAATTTGATAGCACTTCCGGCCAAGTTAAGAATACGGCTAATGGGGACGGTAGGTACGAAATCAGCTCAACGGCTTCAAGTCGTGTTATTGGGTTTGAAGTGATTAAGCAAAACGGAAGGGTGGTTATGGATGAATAGTAATAAAGGATTTACCACCATCGAGTTGATATTGGCCATTGCCATAGCCGGCATCATCATGGGTGCTGTCGGTTCTTATTTGACTTTTAATTTGAAAGGCTTTAACGCTACGAAAGAGATTATTGACATTCAGTATGAAGGACAGTTGGCCATGAATCAGATTACGGCCATAGCCAAAGAATCAAAAGGTATAGAAGACATCTTCGATCAAGGGGGGAACTCGAGAATTGATTCTCCCGATGTTCTCATTAACCCAAGTAAAATCATTTTACATCAAGAAGATCCTATAGAAGGTACAATCGAATTTGAAATAGAGTACGATCCAAGTACACGGGTATTAACCTGTACCATCAATCAACCGGATGGTTCATCCCAAAGCTATCCTATGGCCAGTCGTATTGAACAATTAAGAGTAGCGCCAACCAATGATGTTGACTTTGAATATACCAAAAGTATTCAAATTTTCCTAGATATGATAGATGGTGATGCAAAAATGAGTACACAAAGTCAAGTAAAATTCCGAAATTTTGAAAAATAACGTAATAATTTCATGATATTATAACAGATCAAGACTGAATTTGGTCTGTTTTTTTTGACACTCAGCATGTTTATTGTTATAATGAATGAGTTATTTTTGTAAGTATGAAGTATAGTAGTCGTAAGCGAATTTATGAAAGTACGGTGTGGAATATGAAGATATTATATCCGGATGAATATTTAAGTCAAGTGTATGATATAGATTTTGAGCGGCTTTATGGTCAAGGCTATCGAGCGGTTTTGTTTGATGTTGATAATACCCTCGTACCTTTTGATCAAGTGGATGCCCATGATGAATTGATTGGGCTTATGGCAACACTTAAAAAAATGGGTTATAAAGTAGCTTTAGTTTCTAACAATTCTAAAGTAAGGGTGGAGACATTAAATCAAGGCTTGAAGGTTCCGGTTATGCCAAATGCCATGAAGCCTTTTACGTATAAACTAAAACGAATTTTAAAGGTGATCGGGGTAGATCCTCACAATGCTATTTTTGTTGGGGACCAGATATTTACAGATGTATGGGTGGGTAACCGTCTGGGTTTATATACGATTCTGGTAAAACCGATTCAAACAAGAGAGCAAATGGTTACCTTTATTAAGAGAAGAACGGAAAGAATACTCTTAAACAGATATCTAAAGAAAGAAGGGCGCTAGATGATTAATGGGACAACGGATATTTATGGTTTGATTGGGGACCCGGTTGGACATAGTTTTTCACCTTTTATTCATAATATGTTGGCAGAGGCCCTTAATGAAAATATGGCTTATGTAGCCTTCCATGTCAAGGAAAACCAACTGGAACATGCGATGAACGGGCTTACGGGACTAAGTATTAAAGGTGTTAATGTTACAGTTCCATATAAGGTCGATGTCATGTCCTATCTGGATCAAGTGGATAACATGGCCAGAGCTATTGGTGCCGTCAATACCATCGTGCTAAAAAATAATGAGCGTGTAGGGTATAATACGGATTGGATTGGACTCTCTAGAGCTTTAAAAGAGATTAAAGTCGATCTGAAAGATAGATCTATATTGATTATCGGTGCAGGTGGTGCAGCGAGGGCAGTCGGTATGATGTGTGCTCATGAAGGTGCCGGACATATTGCCATCACCAATAGAACACAGTCTAATGCTGACCAGTTAGCCAAACTCATAGGTCATCATTATGATGTATCTACTGAAGTGATACCCCTTGAAGACCTTAAGGAAAGAAATGATTTGGTCATCGCTTTTCAGACGACACCAATCGGTATGTACCCCCATAGTGCTAATAATCCTATCTACGAAACTAAGTTCTACGAAACCTTGGAAGTGGCCGTAGATCTTATATATAACCCACAGGAAACTCATTTTTTACGTGAGGCAAGAGAAGCAGGTGCTATAACCATGAATGGAATGGGCATGCTATTTCATCAGGCCATTGCTGCATTTGAGTTGTGGCGTGACTGTACCATTGATGATGGAACTAAAAAAAGATGCTATCAAGCTTTTTTACAACAGATGACGAAATGATACAACAATAGGTGATTAAAATGAATGATGGAAACAAGGGTGAAAATATTGTTTTAATAGGGTTCATGGGCTGTGGTAAGACATCCGTGACAAAAGATCTGGCAAAGCGTTTAAATCTTGATTTTATTGATATGGATGAGGAAATTGAAAAAGCAGAAGGTAAAACAGTCAGTGAAATATTTCGTGATCATGGTGAAGCCTATTTTAGAGATCTTGAAACGGCATATCTAAAAAGTCTTGATGGTTTAAAGAATAAGATTATATCAACCGGTGGTGGTGTTATTCTAAGAAATGAAAATATTGAAATGTTAAAAAATGTTGGTGTTGTCGTATTTCTACAAGCGGATGTTGCCCATATCCTTAAGAATATAAAGGATGATCAAAAACGTCCTTTGTTGCAAGCTGAGGAAGACCTTGAAGGTAAAATTAGTAGGATGTTAGAGATTAGGGAACCGCTGTATTTAAGTACAGCCAATGTCATCATACAAACATCAGGTAAACCCATCAAAAATATTGTGGATGAAATTCTTGCGATTTTATGAGGTGATTGAATGAAATTATTGGTGATTAATGGACCTAATCTGAATTTTTTAGGTATTAGAAGTACGTCGATTTATGGTCATGAAGACTATAAGAGCTTAGTAGAAAAAATCATGGCATATAGCAAAAAAGAACAAGTTGATACAGAGTGCTATCAATCTAACCATGAAGGTGCCATTATTGACCGACTTCAGAAAGCGTACTATGATGGGGTGGATGGTATTGTTATAAATCCGGGTGCTTTTACCCATTATAGTTATGCAATCCGGGATGCAATTAGTAGCATTCAGATTCCGACAGTAGAAGTTCATATTTCGAACATTCATGAAAGAGAGGCATTTCGTCATGTTTCTGTAACGAAGGATGTTTGTGAACATCAGATTGTGGGAAAAGGTCTGGTGGGTTACTTAGAAGCCATTTCTTATCTGAAAGAAAAAAATATATATTAAAAATACGGAGGAAGCTCATGACCGATAGATATAGGGTTCAAAGATATGAACGTTTACTTCAAAAAATGAAAGAATGTGAGTTTCCTGCAATACTTATATCCAGTGCTCACAATCGGCGCTATATGACCGGTTTTACCGGTTCTTCAGCATATGTGTATATTTCAGCACATAAAAAAGTCCTGATGACGGATTTTCGTTATATGGAGCAAGCAGCTATGTCTTGTCCGGACTTTGAGATCTTGGATTATATGAAGTTAGGGTTAAATGAAACCATTAAGGAAATTATGAAAATAGATGGTACGAAAACCCTTGGTTATGAAAACCATCATTTAACGGTTAAAGCGTTTGATTTTCATAAGAGTCATCTTGAACAGGTAGAATGGATACCCCTTGAGGACATGCTTGAAAAACTGCGTATGGTCAAGGACCAATCAGAACTTGACTTGATTGAATTCGCTTCAAGTATTGGAGACGCAGCTTATAAACATATTCTGGAATACGTTAGCGTGGGTATGAGAGAGATCGATGTGGCTTTGGAGCTTGAAATGTTTATGAAGAAAAAAGGGGCCAGCCGACTTTCTTTTGAAACCATTGTTGCATCAGGAAAAAGATCCAGCTTACCACACGCCGAACCAACGACTAAGACCATTGAAAAAGGTGACTTTGTAACCTTAGATTTTGGTTGTGTCTATGAAGGCTACTGTTCAGACATGACCCGCACTTTGGTTATGGGCGAGGCGAATGCGGATCAGATTCGATTATACAATACGGTTTTAAAAGCTCAAGAATTGGCTCTTGAATCTGTTAAAGCGGGTATGACAGGCAAAGAAGTGGATTATATAGCTAGAGACTATATCTATGACCAAGGTTATGAAGGTTATTTTGGTCATGGTTTGGGTCATAGCTTGGGGCTGGAAGTTCATGAAAATCCTAGACTGTCTGAACAAGGTCATATGACGTTACAAGAAGGTATGGTCGTGACCATCGAGCCGGGCATCTATATACCGGATTTTGGCGGTGTACGCATTGAAGACCTAGTCGTAGTAACAAAAGAAGGCCACAAAAATTTTGTTCATTCAGATAAGGCTCTTATTATTATATAATTATGGTTAAAGTATCAAAACTATATAGTTGAACTATACATACAATATATAGTTATGAGTGTATCAACGTAATCTATATATTGTATGTAGTTTAGAGAAACTTAGTTATGACACTTTAACCATTTGAGAATATTGACAAAAAAGTATTGAAAAAATAAGGTATTTAGATTACAATATGTAAATGATTTCCAAGAGTTTATGAGGAAAAAATCTGTTAAATATCTGAGTGATTATTGGGTATTACAAGGAGGACAATAAATGGTATCAGCTGGTGATTTTAGAAACGGTCTAACAATTGAAATGGATAATAATATTTATGTTATTATTGAGTTTCAACATGTTAAACCAGGTAAAGGTGCGGCTTTTGTAAGAACAAAGATTAAAAATTTGAAAACAGGTGCCGTAATTGAGAAATCTTTTAGACCAACAGAGAAGTTCGAGAATGCGATTATACAGAGAAAAGACATGCAATATCTGTATGCAGATGGTGATATTTTCCATTTTATGGATATAGAATCCTATGAACAGATTGGTTTAAGTGAAGATCAGTTGGATGGGGCGCTCAAATTCGTTAAAGAGAATGAAATTGTAAAGATTTTATCACATGCAGGTAAAGTGTTTGGCGTTGAACCACCGATTATTGTTGAGTTATTGGTAACACATACTGAACCTGGTGTTGCAGGTAATACAGCACAAGGAGCGACAAAACCGGCTACAGTTGAGACAGGTGCAACGGTGTATGTACCTTTGTTTGTCAATATAGGCGATAAATTAAAAATAGACACAAGAACCGGCGAGTACATATCTAGAGCAAACTAGAATAAAGCAGCCCTATATCATTAAATGGGGCTGCTTTATTGTTGTTGTTGCATACTCATGCGACTTTCGATATAATGAGACTAGAAAGTTGTGAATACAATGGAATGGAGGCAATATAATGGACAGACAAGTTTTGAAAATACATGATCATGAAGATGTGGGAGAAATTCATATTGCAGATGAGGTTATTGCGATTATAGCAGGCCTTGCAGCGACTGAAGTAGAAGGCGTAAAGGGCATGGTCGGTAATTTGGCAGGTGACATTGTCGAACTTCTTGGACGAAGAAATCTAGCAAAAGGTGTCATTGTAGAAGTTGGTGAAGGCTGTGTTTCTCTAACCCTTGCCATTGTCGTAACCTTTGGTAGTCAGATTATAGAAGTATCAAAAAGTGTATCTGAGAAGGTAAAAAATGCAGTGGAGACCATGACCGGACTTACAGTGGAAGTCATAAATATAAATGTTACCGGTGTTGATATAGAGAAGTAGTATCACAAATCGAAAAACGTTGATACCCTTAAATAGTTATTTAAGGGTATTGTAATGTATGGAGGCAATTATGAATAGAAAGAACATCAGGGAGAATATTTTTAAAATTATATTTTCCTATGAATTTGGCCTTGAAGTTCCTATTGAGGAACACATAAAGGATTATCTTGATACCATTGAAGTCAAAGAAGATGAAGCCGAATATATTAGAACAAAGACAATAGGGATTGTTAGTAAGAAGGCAGAACTGGATGCTACTATTGATTCAAGTTCTACGAGTTGGGACCTGAAGCGTATTGCGAATGTGGAGATGGCCATCCTCAGATTGGCTTTGTTTGAAATTCTATATGATGAAGAAATACCCACCAATGTAGCCATAAATGAGGCTGTTGAAATGGCGAGAAAATATGGTGGCGATCAATCACCAAAATTTGTCAACGGTGTTATTGCCGGGATCATAAATGAATAGCACCTCTTTCTAGATTCTTTGAAAGATAAACATATAGATTATAGATAAAGTAGGGATAGGATGGAAAAACAGATACTGAAAGTAAGTCATGTCAATGCTTATATTAAACAATTAATGGATAAGGATTTCATTCTAAAGAACCTATCCGTTCAAGGTGAGGTATCCAATTACAAAGCACATAGTTCCGGCCATCTGTACTTCACTTTGAAAGATGATGAGAGCACCATAAGTTGTGTGATGTTTAAAACCCATGTGCAAAATACAGGGTTTGAAATAGAGAACGGTATGAAGATTATTGTTCAAGGTGCGGTATCTGTCTATGAGCGAAGTGGTCAATACCAGATTTATGTTCGAAAGATCATGCAAGATGGCCTAGGCAAACTTTATCAAGAATTTGAAGCCCTAAAAAGAAAACTTAAGATAGAGGGACTCTTTGAAGAAGATGTTAAAAAACCTATTTGCAAATATGCCGGACATATTGGGATTATAACATCTGATACGGGCGCAGCCATTAGAGATATTGTACAAGTGGCAAAACGACGTAACCCTTATATAAAAATGACACTTTACCCGGCATTGGTTCAAGGGCCGGAGGCAGCTTTGACCATTATCAAAGGTATCACATATTTCAATCAAGAAAAAAATGTAGACACCATCATTCTTGGAAGGGGTGGTGGATCTATTGAAGATTTATGGGTGTTTAATGAAGAAGCTGTTGCAAGAAGTATTTATGCTTCTGTTATACCCATCATTTCCGCAGTCGGTCATGAAACAGATTTTACCATATCGGACTTTGTTGCAGACCTTAGAGCACCAACGCCTTCAGCTGCAGCTGAATTAGCGGTTTATGACTATTATACATTACAAAACAATCTGAACCAATTTGAGCTGACGTTAAGGCAAGCCATGTACCGTCAGTTGGATTTTAAGAAAAAAAAATTGGAACTGCTAGAAGTCCAATTGTCTCACCAACATCCGAGATTAAAGTTTGAGAGAAAATATCAGTATATTACAGAACTAGAAGATAAGATAAAAATGCTTATGGAAAATATTCTGAGAAGAAAAAAACATCAAGTGAATCTGCTTGAGGAACAATTAAAAGGCTTATCACCCATTCAGAGATTAAAAGAGGGTTATGCTTACTTAAGTGACCTTGAGTTGAATAAGATAGTATCCGTAAAACAACTAAAATCCAACGACAAGATTATGGTGACCTTATCCGATGGTCAGGTGATCGCTACAGTTGATGTCATCGATTATAATAAAGAGGTGTGAAATGGATAAAAAGACAACATTTGAAACATCGATCGAAAAATTAGAAAAAATTGTGCATGACCTAACAACAGAGGATCTAACTTTAGAAGGCTCAATAAAAACATACAAAGAAGGTATGGCATTGGTTAAGCATTGTAATGATTCTATAGACAAGATTGAAAAAGAGCTAGAAATCCTGACAAATAGGAAGGTGTAGAGATGAAAGAATTTGATGAGAAATTAAGAAAAAAGCAACAGAATATCAACCAACTTCTAATCGAATTTCTTCCACAGGAAACCAGTGGCTATCATGAGATTGTGATTGAGGCGATGACCTATAGTCTCTTGGCAGGCGGAAAAAGAATTCGACCGATGATTCTTGAAGAAGTATATGGTTTGTTCAAACCGGGGTCTTTGTCCATTGAGCCATTTATGGCGTCAATAGAAATGATTCACACCTATTCCTTGGTTCATGATGACCTACCGGCTATGGATAATGATGATCTAAGGCGTGGATTACCGACTTGTCATAAAAAATACGGTGAAAATATCGCGATTCTCGCAGGTGATGCCCTGCTAAATAGGGCTTATGAGATTATGCTTGAAGCTATTTTGAAATACAAGCTCGGTGAGCAAGGCTTACTTGCAGCTTCGTGTTTGGCTAGTAATGCAGGAACAAGAGGCATTATTGGCGGACAAGTTGCAGATATTACTTATGAAGATCAAGAAGTCGATATGGATGTGATTGGGTATATTCATCAACACAAGACATCCTCACTCATTGAGGCAGCTTTTATGATGGGTGGGTATCTAGCCGGGCAAAATGATGAAGTAATAAAAAGATTAAATCGAATAGGGCGATGCATTGGCCTGGCCTTTCAGATTCAGGATGACTTATTGGATATAATCGGTGACGAAGCCAAGCTTGGTAAGCCTATTTTAAGTGATATGAAAAATAAGAAAACTACATATGTTGACTTAAAAGGTGTTGAAGGTTCAAAGGTAATCGTAAGTGATTTGCTAGACGAGGCACACAATGTTCTAAAATCATTTGACAGTAATAAGACGACCTTTTTATATAGTTTTATTGACTTTCTTAAAGAACGAACTTTTTAAGATTGAAAAGTAAACACTATATACTTGATTATATACCTAAAATATATAGTTATGCATGTATACAACATTATCTATAAGCAATTGAGTCATAAATATATTATTATCAAGGAGAATAACATGAATGAAATCAGTGATTTATTAACCAACAGGGTTTTTCTTTCTGCAGTACTGGCTTGGTTTATAGCTCAGTCAATAAAAATAACATGGATTCTAATCAAAGAAAAAAGATTTGATGTTGGTAGGCTGATGGGATCAGGCGGCATGCCCAGTGCACATTCAGCATCTGTTGTTGCAACCACTTTTTCTATTGGTAGGATAATGGGTTTTGGCAGTCCAATGTTTGGCTTTGCAGGCATGATGAGTTTTATCGTCATGTATGATGCTGCAAATGTGAGAATGGCGGCGGGTAAGCAAGCGAAGCTTATTAATCGGATTATAAAAGAGCTGGGAGAACATAGATTTTCTATGTACAAGGAACTTAAAGAACTGTTGGGTCACACTTATTTAGAAGTCTTTGTGGGCGGCTTACTCGGTATGATTATAGGACTTAATATGGCATAATAGTGTCGGGAATGTTATAATATGATTTATTAGAGCTGAAGATGCAGTATTCTAGTCATGACCTGCGCATCAGAAGACGGGCCTAAAAAACCGTATAAGGGCATATCGATGAAGTTTCTGGTGTGAGCTTGCGACGCCCAGTCGCGGGCTTGTGCTGGGAGTTAAGACATTAGGGCGATCCACAAGGGCATGTGGGCGTTGACCCTTTTGTCGCGGAGACCAACGTATGTGGGTTAACATGATCTACGGCGTTGGATTAAACCTGTCATGCGGCGTAAGCTGTGGACAGTGTAGCCTGCCTTGCGTGACTTTGAAGGGGATAGTAATTTAGGCACTGATTCTTAGGCCAAAGAGGACGTGTTATTGTTGCTTGAAATTTGAAGTTGCTAAAGAGGCTAAGAAGCGTTTGGTGATGTGAGGAAACCTCCTAGACTGTTCGAAAGAGGTTGTCATAGGATTACAGTGTGGTTATTAAGGCGATCTAGCGCCATTTGTTTTGGGTATTCAATGAAAGAGGAATCGCTCCTTTGGCGACATCGGAGTTTGAATTCGGGAAAACCTGCTAGACTATATGCCGCAAAATTTACTATGATGACTTTCTTCAGCTTTTATTAATTAAATGAGTAGCATTGCATGAGATGAGGGTATGCATGAGTGAACATAAAAGTCGGATCAAATTCCGCAATATGTATACAAATAAAAAGGTAAATTATGTTTGGGTTTATGTGATCACAGTGATTACATTTTTTGTAGCCTTAATTTTAGGGTATATATCTTTAGTATTTATGGGAAAAGTTAGTGTGGTCGGCGCACTTTTTATATTGTTGTTCATTGTTTTTTTAGGTGTGATTTTTGACTTGCTAGGTATTTCAGTTACAGCAGCAACAGAAACACCTTTTCATTCTATGTCATCAGGAAAGGTCAGAGGCGCTCAAGAGGCCATACTCATTATTCGTAATGCCGGTGCTGTAGCCAATTTTTTCAATGATGTTATTGGAGATATATCCGGTATTATCTCAGGATCTGCTTCTGCGGCAATTATTATTAAACTCAACGAAAACATGACTTTAAAAACGACAGCTGCCAGTATTATTTTAACATCCATCATAGCAGCTATTACTGTTGGTGGCAAGGCAATTGGTAAAGAAGTTGCTTTACGAAACGCCAATCATATTGTGTATAGAATGGGTATTATATTGAGTTATATTAAGAAAAGGAAAAAAAGGTGACCTATGTATAGAGTATTGGATAAAATTCATTCTCCTAAGGCATTAAAAAAGCTAAGTATGAGTGATTTAAATAGATTAAGCCATGAAGTGAGAAGATATTTGGTAGATGTGGTGAGCGTAACAGGCGGTCATCTAAGTTCGAATCTAGGTGTAGTGGAGCTCACCATTGCCTTACATTATGTCTTTGATTCGCCTATAGACAAATTAGTTTGGGATGTTGGTCATCAAAGCTATGTCCACAAAATCTTGACAGGACGTAAAGAAGCACTTAAAACGGTTAGACAGTACCAAGGCCTAAGTGGCTTTCCAAAACGTCTTGAAAGTGAACATGACTGCTTTGATGTCGGGCATAGCTCAACCTCTATTTCAGCAGCCATTGGCTATGCTGTTGCCAGAGACATGCGTCAGGAAGATCACAGTGTGGTGGCCATTATTGGCGATGGTGCTTTGACAGCAGGCATGGCTTATGAAGCTCTTAACAATGGCGCTAGGATGAAAAAGAACTTCATTGTCATCCTAAATGACAACCAAATGTCCATTGGTAAGAATGTTGGTGGTATGGCCGAATACCTTGATACCATTAGAACAGGCTACGTCTATAAGGAAATCAAAAATGATGTTCATAAAATATTAGATCATATCCCAGTGATTGGTAAGACCCTAACAAAAGGGGTAAGAGATATCAAAGATGCCTTTAAACAAGTATTTATTCCGGGCATGTTTTTTGAAGAAATGGGTTATACATATTTAGGACCGATCGATGGTCATGCACTACCACAGATTATTAAGGTGCTTAATCAAGCTCGTCGTATTGAAGGACCGGTACTGATTCATATGAATACTATTAAGGGAAAAGGCTATCATCATGCTGAATTGGACCCATCCAAGTTTCACGGTACTAAGCCTTTTATAACGGAAAATGGTGAGGCTTTAGTAAAAAAAGAAGCCGGAACCAAAAAAACCTATGGTGAGTTGATGGGTGATAAGCTTATTCAATATGTCAAAGAGGGTCAAAAGATTGCAGGTATAACAGCTGCCATGCCTGATGGAACCGGTATGACCCGTTTCATGAAAAAATGCCCAAAAGCTTTCTTTGATGTAGGAATTGCGGAACAACATGCGGTTACATTTGCTGCAGGTTTAGGTTTAAGTGGCATAAAGCCTTATGTAGCCATCTATTCTACTTTTTTACAAAGAGCTTATGATCAAGTATTACATGATGTTTGCATTCAGAAAATTCCGGTTGTTTTTATGTTAGATCGTGCCGGATTGGTTGGAGAAGACGGTGAAACCCATCAAGGTGTTTTTGATTTGTCCTATCTAAATCACATGCCGAATATGACCGTCATGGCACCAATGGATAGTGAAACTTTTAAAGACATGATGGATTTTGCTTTAACTTATATGGAGGGCCCTATTGCTATTAGATACCCAAAAGGTGAAGCCCCCTATTTTGAATTTGATAAAAGTCCCATTACCTATGGTAAAAGTGAAATACTGGAAACGGGTCAAGATATTGCAATTCTTGCAGTTGGTTCTATGGTAGATGAAGCTTTAAAAGCAAGTGCATTGACAAATGCATCTGTAACCATTGTAGACGCCAGATTTGTTAAGCCTATAGATTATAATCAGATTGATCAGTTAGCTGCCACCCATAAGTATCTTTTAGTGGCGGAAGAAAATAGTATGATTGGTGGTTATGGCAGTGAAGTATTACGCTATGTACACCATAAAGGCTATGATATTAAAGTTGAGATTATGGGTATTAAAGATGATTTCATTGAACATGGATCTAGAAATAAGCTGATGGAAGTATTAGGTTTGACAGCCAATCATATAGCTGCATATATAGAAAGATATAACAGGTGATACTATGTCAGTAGAAAAAGAAAGGCTTGATATTTTGCTCGTAGAGCTGGGCCTTGCACCTTCACGGGAAAAAGCTAAAACCATGATCATGTCAGGGAATGTCTTTGTTGCCGGTCAAAGAGAAGATAAAGCTGGTACAAAAGTAAACAAAGAACTGGAAATCATCGTCAAATCTAATCCCAATCCTTATGTAAGTCGTGGCGGTTTCAAATTGGAGAAAGCACTAAAACAATACCCCATACTGCTTGAAGATAAGATTTGTATGGATGTTGGGGCTTCAACAGGTGGCTTTACAGATTGTATGTTACAAAACGGTGCAAAAAAAGTTTACGCCATAGACGTTGGTAGAGGGCAATTGGATTGGAAATTACGACAAGATCCACGTGTGGTATCTATGGAGAAAACCAATATACGTTATGTTACGCCTGATCAGGTTGTAGATTCTATTGATTTTGTAAGTATCGATGTTTCTTTTATATCACTTCTTAAGGTGCTACCAACAGTCAAGCTGTTGATTGGTGATCAATGTGAAATGATTTGCTTGGTCAAACCTCAATTTGAGGCAGGACGTGAAAAAGTTGGAAAAAAAGGTGTGGTCAGAGACCCATTGATTCATAAAGAAGTCTTGATACGGATTTTGTCAGAGTCGGTTCAAATGGGTTTTGAATTTTTAGGTCTGGCGTATTCACCGATAAAAGGTCCGGAGGGTAATATTGAGTATTTACTATATGTAAGAAAGAATGCAGTGGATGTATCTTATGAAAGCTTTAAGGGATGCATTGATGAGGTCGTAGATCTAGCTCATGAAACACTGTAATTGGTGGAATGATGAAAAATGTGTATATGATTATTAACACCAGCAAGGATCCGACTTTGACCTATAGCTGCAAAATAATGGATTGGTTGAAGTCAAAGAACTGCAAAGTGTATATCGATAGCTATGTACGAGAGTGCTATGCATTTAATGCCATTGATATTGAAGATGATTCTGAACTGGATGATATTGATTTTGCTATTGTTCTTGGAGGTGATGGTACAATTATTCATTCTGCCAGACGGTTGGCTATGCATGAAATTCCCATATTAGGAATCAACCTAGGTAACCTTGGATTTTTAGCAGAAATAGAAGAACATGAGTGGCAAGA
This sequence comes from Firmicutes bacterium HGW-Firmicutes-2, assembly GCA_002841495.1. GTDB lineage: Bacteria > Bacillota > Clostridia > Lachnospirales > Vallitaleaceae > Petrocella. Next base: position 95,268 of record PGZV01000011.1, read on the forward strand.
AAATCTGGAGAAGGTCCTTGGAGGTAAGTATGAAATAGAAACAAGAATGATGCTTGAAGCTCAAATATTCAATAAAAGCATCTTGATTGAAGAAGGATTTTGCCTAAATGATGTGGTCATCAGCCGTATGGCTTTGTCTCGAATGGTGGGATTTAGTATTTATGTCAACGATGAATTTGTTAATTATTATTCGGCAGACGGTATTATTATTGCAACACCAACCGGTTCTACGGCTTATAATCTATCTGCAAACGGACCAATACTCGCACCTCATAATGAGATGATTGTTATGACACCAATCTGTCCTCATTCATTAACAGCTAGAAGTATTGTATTATCCAGTAATGATAAAGTTAAAATTAATTTTGAGCATAATCGACGTTCTTGGGATAATGATTTAATGGTTACCATAGATGGTCAAGAAGGTAAAGAAGTCAATAATGATGCAGAGATCATTATTCAAAAAGCAGATTTAAAAACCAGACTTATTAAAATTGAAGGACATAATTTTTATCATATACTAAGAAGAAAACTGGGTGGCAATTAGAGGAGGTTGGTTATGAAAATAGCGAGGCAATCGAAAATCATAGAGTTGGTCAATCATTTTGTTATAGAAACTCAGGAAGAACTGGTCCATCGATTACAGGAAAATGGTTTTGAAGTTACGCAAGCAACGATTTCAAGAGATATTCGGGATCTAAAACTCACCAAAGTAACCATACCGGGTGGTAAACAAAAATATGCTATTCTTCCATCTAAAGAAACCAATTTAAGTGAAAAATATATTCGTATTTTTAAGAATGGGTATAGTGGTATGGACCGAGCTGGTAGCATGATTGTGCTAAAGACCTTGACGGGTATGGCGATGGCGGTTGCCGCCGCTGTAGATGCTATGGATTTTGATGAGGTAGTAGGATGTATTGCGGGAGATGACACCATTTTTTGTGCAACACGAACAGAAGCCGATGCGATTTTTGTTATGGAACGATTAAGCAAGGTGGCACACGGCCAATAAGAACATTTGGGAGGATCAGATGCTAACTTATCTGCATGTAGAGAATTTTGCTCTTATTAAATCTTTGGAAATTGATTTTGATCATGGTCTAACGGTTCTTAGTGGTGAAACCGGTGCAGGCAAATCCATTGTTATTGGTTCGATGAATGCCATATCCGGTGGAAAGTTAGACAAGTCGATTATTCGAGATGGTGCTGACTATGCTTTGATTGAAATGATTTTCGTTTTACAAGAAGAAGCATTAATACGATTAAAGGAAAAATATGGCATCGATTATAATCATGAACAAGAATTAATAATCTCAAGAAGATTCAATATGACTGGGCGTAGTGTATATAAAGTGAACCAACAGACAGTAACCGCTCAAGTAGTTGGTGAGATTGCGGATATGACTTTGGATATTCATAGCCAGCATGAACATCAATCCTTACTCAATCAAAATAACCATATCGAATTATTGGACCGATATGTAGGTCAGTCAATAAAATCATTAAAAGACGATCTATATGTGGACTTATTAAAATATAAAAAATTAGTTAAAGTCATTGAAGAAGACCATCTTACGGAGGATGATCGAAAACGTGAAATAGATTTTTTGAGATTTGAAATCAATGAGATTCAGTCAGCCAATCTAAGTGTAGGTGAAGATGAAACATTAAGTAAAGAGTACAAGCTTTTATCTAACCGTAATAAAATTCTTCAGAAATTGCTGAGCATTGAACAACGTCTAACCCAGGATCCGGAAATGAATTTATGGGAATGGATCGGTCATATCCTACGTGATATTGAAAACATTCGTCATTTGGATGATGAAATTGAGGACATGGCCATTATGATGGCGCAGATTGAAGATATGGTCAGAGATTTAAACAAACATGTTGAAAGCTATCTTGAAGAATTAGGATCTGACGATCAAAATCTAAACGAAGTAGAAGAACGTATACATACCATTAATACGTTAAAATCAAAATATGGTCAAACCATTGAAGCTATTTTAGAAACATTGGATAAAAAAGAAAAACGTTTGGCACATCTGGAAAATTATGAAAACGACCTAGAAAAAACCAAGGATGCCATTTTTAAGTTAACGGATATATTGGAATATAAGTGTGAAACTATTTCACGACTTAGACAAAAAGCGGCCAAAGAGATCGGAAAAAATATTGAATCGGTTTTACATGATTTGAATTTTACAGATGCAAAAATGAAAGTTGATATAGAAAGACTGGACCAATTCAGTCAAAATGGCTATGATAAAGTCACTTTTTTAATCAGTACGAATAAGAACGAATCGGTACAACCATTAGTTAAGATAGCCTCCGGTGGTGAGTTGTCAAGGGTTATGTTGGCCATTAAGTCTGTTTTTGCTGAAATGGATCAAATTGGTACGCTGGTTTTTGATGAAATCGACAGTGGAATCAGTGGTCGTACCGCTCAAAAAGTGGGAGAAAAAATGTCTGCACTTGCGATGCACAGGCAGATCATTTGTATCACCCATTTACCTCAAATCAGTGCAATGGCGGATCAGCATTATTTAATCGAAAAATCCGAATCGCAAAATAGGATAGAAACCTATGTAAAACAGCTAAAGGGTGCGGAAGTCTTCCAAGAACTAGCCAGACTTATTGGTGGCGTAAAAATAACAAGTAACACACTGGAATCTGCCAAAGAAATGAAAGAGCAAGCAAACGCAATAAAAATGAAGCTAAAGTGATGTTTTCGTCCTTTAGCTTCATTTTCCGTTATATCTTATTTATGACAAGAATTTGAGACTGATATCAAGAGCTTGTACAGAATGGGTGAGGGCGCCTACACTGATAATGTTGACACCTGTCTTAGCTACATCAACGATTCGGTCTATAGTCATATTACCACTGGCTTCGAGTAAAGCCCTTCCTTGATTGATGGCGACAGCTGCTAGAAGCATATCATTGGTCATATTATCTAACATTATGATATCCACATCTAGATCTAAGGCCTCTTTAAGAGCATCAAGATTTTCCACTTCTACCTCGATTTTAGTTGTATGGGGTATCCTGGAGCGAATTTGTGTCACTGCATTTTGCATGGACCCTGCTGCGGCTATGTGATTATCCTTAATCATAACGGCATCCGAAAGACCATATCTATGATTGTAACACCCACCGACGCGGACGGCGTATTTTTCAAGTAATCTAAGACCGGGTGTGGTTTTACGTGTGTCGACAATTCTAATAGGAAAATGCTTAACAGCTTGAGCATAAAGATGTGACATGGTTGATATGCCGCTTAACCGTTGACATAGATTCAGGGCTAAACGTTCACCCATTAAGATTTTATCAAGTGGACCTGATAGGGTACCTAAGGTTAGTCCGGATTGGATAAAATCACCATCTTTGACAGAAGGCTTAAAAACGATTGAGTTGTCTAAGGTATGAAAAACTAATTTCATAACGTCCATACCACAAATGATACCATTTTCTTTAGCTATAAAAGTAGCCTTAACCTTATGATCAGAAAATGTTATATTTTGGGACGTAATATCGCCAAAGGGCATATCTTCTTCAAGCCATTCTATAATTTTCTCCACCAACTGATGTTCATTCATAGGTCCTAGCATGATTTAAGCCCTTTCTTTTCCGATTTTTTTTCTTTGTAATGACAGCCTAAGCTTTCATGGGCCAAGGCATCTTCAACCACCATTAAGCTGATGGATACGAGGTTATAGGATTTGGCATGGTCCACATGCTCAAAACGAACCTTTTTAAGTTGATGTAAGAGTCGTATGAGCTTAGACTTAGCCAATTTAAGCTGGTTATCATAGCGTACAATGCCTACATGTTTGGTCATAATTTCTTGTATATAAGCTTTATGTATAAGATAGTTTTGAGATGCTGTCGTTTTTGTATACTTCCAATGATTCGGTGGGTTCATAGAATAAGAAGGTAGTGATGTGTGTTCGTGATTGGACACGATATGTTCCGCTACATTTTTTCCAAATACCAAACACTCCAGCAATGAGTTACTGGCCAATCGATTTGCACCGTGTACGCCGGTTGAAGCCACTTCACCACATGCATAGAGGTTATTAAGGTTTGTACGGCCCATAAGATCCGTACAAATACCACCAATGGTGTAGTGGGCAACGGGGGTCACAGGAATAAGATCAACCCCAAGTATTAAATTATCTTTTTCTAATGTTTTATAAATATTAGGAAAACGTTCTTTAAGGTATGCTGTTTGAATATGCCGAGTATCTAGGTAAACAAAGGGTTCCTGAGTAGATTCGATGACATCATAGATGGCTTTTGATACAATATCTCTTGGTGCTAATTCTTTTAAAGGGTGAAGGGGTTCCATAAATCGTTTTTTATGTGCATCTAATAAATAAGCACCGACACCACGTATGGCCTCGGTAATGAGAAAATAGCCTTTATCTTTATTCTTATAAGCTGTCGGATGAAACTGAATATAACGCATATCTTGACATTTTACACCTGCAAATGCTGCTATAGCAATGGCTTCACCAGTAGAACCTTCCTGATTTGTAGTATGTTCATACAAATCTCCAAGACCTCCTGTTGCCATTACAATATGTTTGGCATAGAGTACCTGAATAATGCCATTTTTTTCATATACAATGCCGATTGCCTGCTGATCATCTACTACAAGTTCCAATAAGGAGGCGCCTGACAAAATCCGAATATTTTTCGCCGACTGTATCTTCTGATCCAGTAAACTCATTACGGATTGTCCGGTCTGATCGCCACCTGCATGAATCACTCTGGGGTAGGAGTGGCCGCCTTCTAAAGTTGCATGAATATTTTGCTGTGCATCTTGATCGAACTCCACACCAAGTTCTTTAAGGGTATGGATTTGATCCGGTGCACTTTCAATCAAAGTTTTAACCGCCTCTAAGTTATTGGTATGTCTGCCGGCGGTCAAAGTATCTTCTATATGAGCTTCAAAAGAATCTTTTTGATCAAGTGATATGGCGATTCCACCTTGGGCCAATGTAGAGTTGGTGGAGTGATGGCACAACATAGTGATTTCCATGTTTGAAGGTAAATTAAGTGCAACATAAGTACCAGCCAATCCGGTACCGATAATAAGAACATCTGTAGTTTTCATGGAATTTCACCTTCTAACTAAGTGCCAGCATTTGATCTAAGGCATTATAGGCAGCCAATCGTGTTGTTTTATCTATAATCATTACGGGGCTATTATTAAGTAGAGCATTATAAATATCTTCTAACGATGTTTTTTTCATATTTTGACATAACAATTTACTGGAGGCTAGATGAAACATTTTTTCAGGCTCATTTTTCCTCAGTCGATGTAGTACACCTTCTTCTGTACAGATGATGAAAGATTTGGCCGATGAGGCACTGGCACGATGGATGATACCGGCCGTAGAACCTACAAAATCCGCCAACTCAACCACACTTGGATCACATTCAGGATGAACCAATACTTCAGCATCCGGATAAATAACTTTCATGGATTTTACATCTTCAGCACTCAAACGGTCATGTGTTCTACAAAACCCAGGCCAAAGGTTCATCTGTGGACCTGAGAGTTGTGTATTGATATAGTGACCTAGATTCTTATCCGGTAAAAATAGAATTTCTTTTTGGTCTAACTGACGGATGATATGTAAAGCATTAGAAGAAGTGACGCATATATCTGTTAAAGCTTTGACATCGGCAGATGTATTCACATAAGATACAATATAATGATTTGGATGTCTTTTTTTATGCATAGAAAGTGACTTGGCATCAACCATGTCGGCCATAGGACATCCTGCTTCTTGGTTTGGAAGAAGTACTGTTTTATCTGGAGATAGGATTTTGGCTGTTTCGGCCATGAATTTTACACCGCAAATAACGAGGCAATCAGTATCTACATCTTTACCATACTTGGCCATAGCCAAAGAATCACCCACAAAATCAGCTAAATCCTGTATTTCAGGAGACTGGTAGAAGTGGGCAATAATGGTTGCGTTTTTTTCTGCTTTTAATTGTTGAATTTTTGAAATGAGTTCTAAAGACATGGTTATTCCTCTCCATTTTTGCATGTGTCTTGACATTATTTAGGAGAAGTATATCACAAACTAGCTTCAAGTGTCAAAAGGAAGCTTTAGAAACTTATTGGGCATCTTATCCCATAAAATCAATGCGGCATGCATAAAGATCACATTTAAAGACACAAGTAATTATATACAAAAAAAATCAGAATAATCATTAATTAATGTTAGATTTTATGGTATAATGAATGCGAACAATGAGTATCAGTTTAAAGTTTTTCTTTGAGCCCTCTGTGTATTAAGAATAATACAAAAAACATAACAATGTTATACTTATAGTAGACTAGATTGGAGTGATGGTATTGGAGACGCAAATGTGGCGGGAATTTTTAATTCCTTATCAGCAAGCGGTTCAAGAAATGCAAATAAAATTCGAAAGTATTGTGAATGAATATCATAAGTTAAGTCAGTATTCACCAATTGAATTTGTTACCGTTAGAGTTAAAAAAATTTCCAGCATATTGGAGAAAGCAAAGAAAAAAGGTATTGCTTTAAGTGATATCGAAGATATGATTGAAGATATTGCCGGTGTTAGAATTATTTGTCAATTCGTTGAAGACATTGATAAAGTTGTGGATCTTATTAAAAGCAGAAGAGATATTATTATTAAGTATGAGAAGGATTACGTTACCAATACAAAGACGAGTGGGTACCGAAGTTATCATATGATTATTTATTATGATGTTCATACAGCTTTGGGTGAAAAACGCATTCAGGCAGAGATTCAAATCCGTACTTTAGCTATGAATTTTTGGGCAACGATTGAACATTCTTTAAAATACAAGTACAAGCATAATATTCCTATGGAAATTAAAAATCGATTGGTTGCAGCAGCTGAGGCTGCTCACAATCTAGATAATGAGATGTCCAAGATTCGATCTGAAGTTTTGGATGCTCAAGATTCTTTTCAGTATAAGTCGGGTATTATTGCAGATATTCTAAATAATGTTCAGAATATTAGCAGCGTGGCAAATGACGATCTGGAGATTCAACATATTCAAGATGAGTTTTATCGTTTATGGGAATCTGGTGTTATTGAGGAGTTGACGGAGTTTAATAAGAGGTTGGATATTGTTGCTGAGACTTATAGGGCTCAAAGTTTGAATTGATAGTGTGTGAATAGGAACTTCATAGTTGATTTTGGTAGGGGCTATGTAAGCTTTGGGTTTTGTTTGTTAATCAATTTTATAGAGATGTTTTTCTTAGCAGTAAGTGTTCATTTCATGTTGTTCATTCAAAAGGATAGAACAGAAATATGAATACTTACTGCTTTGTTATTAAAAATAATTTGACTAAACTATTTTTCAATAAATAGAGCTAGCTAAACAATAAGTGTATATTTTGATATTGTTTATTTCTACCTCCTATGATATGATTAACCGGACTATGCGCTGATATGAATGGCGTGGTCATAAGTGAGGTTTAGGATGGATTTACCCTTATTTTTTGAGAAAGAAATGCGCGTACTATTACAAGACAAGTACATTGATTTTATAGAGTCTTATAATCAACCTAGATATTTTGGGCTTAGAGTGAATGCCTTAAAAGTAGGGGATGATTTTATTGATCAGATGGATTTCGAACTTGGGAAAATACCTTGGTGTGATCAGGGTTATTATTATCATGAGGATGATCGTCCCGGTAAAGATGCTTATTATATGGCAGGTTGTTATTATATTCAGGAACCAAGTGCCATGATGGTTGGCGCTGCAGTGGATGCTAAGCCTGGTGATAAAATCATTGATTTGTGTGCAGCTCCCGGTGGTAAAACGACTCATATGGCAGCCATGATGGAGAATCGTGGCTTAATTGTATCTAATGATATTAGTCCCTCTAGAGTGAGGAATCTTAATAAAAATATTCAGATTAGCGGTATTCGAAATTGCATGGTTACAAGTGAAGATCCTGTTGCTCTAGCGAAAGCTTGGCCAGGCTATTTTGATAAAGTGCTGGTAGATGCACCTTGTTCCGGTGAAGGTATGTTTCGTAAAGACCCTAAGCTGATTAAGAGCTGGGAAGAGAACGGACCGGATGATTTTGTACCAATTCAAAGAAGCATCTTAGCTTCTGCACACCGGCTGCTTAAAAACGGTGGTACTTTGACCTATTCTACCTGTACTTTTAATATGAAAGAAAATGAATATATGATAGCTGAGTTTTTACAGGCACATCCTCAGTATGAGTTGGTCGAATTAAAGAGTGTTTTACCGGTATCGGATGGATTTACTATTGATATGTTTGATGAGAATCTTGAGAGAACAAAAAGACTTTGGCCTCATTTACATGAGGGTGAAGGTCATTTTGTTGCTAAGATGTATAAAAAAGATGAAGACTCTGAAACATCGATACGTCCTTTTAAGCCATTAATAAGTATGGAAGCTAAAGATGCTTTTTGGAGTTTTGCAAAATCGATCGGTTATGATCCGGAAGTAGATACACTTGAGAACATGCATCAGCATGTTGAGAAGATTTTTTATATTCCTAAAGGGGCACCGGATACCAAAGGGCTTAGGGTTTTTTCTAGCGGTTGGTTTATTGGAACTTTTCAAAAAAATCGATTTGAACCGTCACAGGCTTTTGCCAGTGCACTTAAACCGGATCAAGTTAAAAACAAGATTATGCTTGATCATGAGGATATGAACGTTACAAGGTATCTAAAAGGTGAAACATTGTCGATAGATGTAGAGAATGGATGGTATCTTGTTTGTGTCGATGCTTATAGCTTGGGCTGGGGCAAAGTGGTTCATCATAAATTGAGAAATAAGATTGAAGCAAGTTGGAGATGGTTATAATGTCCATGCGATTAGATAAATACTTAAGTAATATGGGTGTTGGCACGAGACGAGAGGTTAAGAAGTTAATTCAATATGGTAAAGTCATGGTGAACGATGAAGTTGTTAAGGTTATAGATCTCAAGGTAGATGAAAACGTGGATCATGTCATGGTCTATGGTAAGACCATCGGCTATACCGCTCATATCTATATGATGTTAAACAAACCTGCCGGTTGTATTACAGCTACCCATGATACAAAGGATAAAACAGTGATGGACCTAATCCGTCATAAGAGAAAAAAAGATTTGTTTCCTATTGGTCGATTAGATAAAGATACAGAAGGGCTTTTGATTCTGACCAATGACGGTCAATTGGCCCATCGCCTGCTGTCACCTAAGAAACATGTACCTAAAGTTTACTATGCCAAAATTAAAGGCTGTGTCACCTTAGCGGACTGTAAACGATTTTCAGAAGGCGTAATATTGGATGATGGTTACAAGACCATGCCTGCTAATCTAGAAATCTTAAGTGCCGGTGCACAGTCAGAGATTCATATTACCATTCATGAAGGTAAATTTCATCAGGTTAAGCGTATGTTTGAAGCAGTGGATAAAGAAGTTATGTATCTTAAAAGAATACAAATGGGAGGTTTAAGCTTGGACCCAAATCTTAAATTAAGTGAGTATAGAGAACTTCGTGAAGATGAAGTACAGGCACTTGAAACCTTCTAAAATAAGGAGAATTATGTTAAAGAATATAAAAGCAGTTATTTTTGATATGGACGGAACGCTCATAGATTCCATGTGGTTATGGAAAACCATAGATATGGAATATTTAAAACGATTTGGTTTGATGTTACCTGATGATCTTCAAGATGACATTGAAGGCATGAGCTTCAGTGAAACCGCCGCTTATTTCAAAAAAAGATTTAATCTTTTGGATTCTGTTGAAACCATTAAAGAGGAATGGAATAAGATGGCATGGTCCTATTATATAGAGGAAGTGACGATGAAAGAGGATGCGCATCTATTTTTAAGTCATTTAAAACATCATGGATATAAAACTGGCATTGGCACGAGTAACTCAAAAGAGTTGGTGACGTTGGTTATGAACAAATTTAAAATTGATCATTTTTTTCATAGTATACGTACCAGTTGTGAAGTGGCAAAAGGAAAGCCAAGCCCGGATATCTATCTGCAGGTTGCTAAAGACTTGATGGTTCTACCAGAAGAGTGTTTGGTATTTGAAGATGTACCGATGGGTATTATGGCAGCTAAAAACGCCGGCATGAAAGTATGTGCTATTTATGATGATTTCTCAAAAAATATAACAGATGAAAAAATAAGGCTGGCAGATTATTATGTCAATGGTTATACAGATGTGATGCAACTGATTAGGAATGAGGCTTAACCTATGTTTTTACCAATCTCAAAATTTGATATGGAACAAAGGGGCATTCATCAATTGGATTTCATTTTGGTTACAGGGGATGCCTACGTGGACCATCCATCTTTTGGTGCAGCGATTATTGCCAGAGTACTTGAAAGGGATGGTTTTACTGTCGGAATTATTGCTCAGCCGGACTGGAGAAACCATAAAGACATTATGGCTCTTGGTGCTCCAAAGCATGCATTTTTAGTAACAGGTGGTAACATTGACTCCATGGTAAATCACTATTCAGTTACGAAAAAAAGAAGAAAAGAAGATGTTTATACCCCGGGAGATGTTGCAGGTAAAAGACCGGATCGTGCAACCATAGTATATGCGAACTTAATCAGACAAGCCTTCGGTGATGTATCTATTATTATTGGAGGCATTGAAGCATCCCTTAGACGTATGGGTCATTATGATTATTGGAGTGACCAAGTTAAGCGTTCTATACTCCTTGATAGTCAAGCAGATTTGCTCTTATATGGTATGGCTGAAAAAAGTATGACTGAATTAGCTCAAGCGCTTGAATCCGGTATCCATATAAAAGATATAACCTTCATTAAAGGGACTTGTTTTAGAGCAACGACTCTAGAGAGTATTGAGGATAAGATTGTCTTACCTTCATTTAAAAGTATAAAAACATCAAAAGAAGATTATGCAAAAAGCTTTTCACTTCAATCTCAAAACACAGACGCCATAACAGCTAAAGTACTTGTAGAAACCTATGGTGACCGTGAATATATCGTTCAATTACCACCTCAAGCGCCTCTTACAGAAAGTGAATTTGACAGTGTCTATGGGTTGAATTATGAGAGAACCTATCATCCAAGCTATGAAAAATTAGGTGGCATATCGGCTATTAAAGAGGTTAAATTCAGTATTATCAGCAACAGAGGCTGTTACGGAGCGTGTAATTTCTGTGCATTGACCTTTCATCAAGGTAGAGTTATGCAGGCACGATCGGTTAAATCTATTGTTAGAGAAGCAGAAAGCTTTGTAGATGATAAAGATTTTAAGGGTTATATACATGATGTTGGCGGACCGACAGCGAATTTTAGAAAGCCTTCTTGTCAGAAACAACTGAAATATGGCGTATGTAAAGAGAAACAATGTCTGTTTCCAGAGAAATGCGAAAACCTAGATGTGGATCATACAGAATACGTGGAGATATTAAGAAAATTACGTAACATACCTAAAGTTAAAAAAGTTTTTGTAAGATCCGGTATTCGTTTTGATTATCTTATGCATGATAAAGACCCCACATTTTTCAATGAACTATGTGAACATCATATTAGTGGGCAACTCAAAGTAGCCCCTGAACATGTGGATCATGAGGCACTGAGCTATATGGGGAAGCCGGACCATGGCATCTATGAACGTTTCACCAAACGATACGAAAATAAGAATACTCAACTGGACAAAAAGCAATTTCTAGTGCCTTACTTAATGTCATCACATCCGGGCTCCACGCTACAAAGCGCTATAAAGCTGGCTTTGTATTTAAGAGATATTGGTCATCAGCCTCAGCAGGTTCAGGATTTTTATCCAACACCGGCTACCGCTTCGACCACCATGTATTATACCGGTTTGGACCCTAGAACCATGAAGCCTGTTTTTGTACCAAAAAAGGCAAAGGATAAAGCTATGCAAAGGGCTCTCATTCAATATAAAAAACCACAAAATTATGAATTGGTTAAAGAAGCACTTTTATTAGCAGGTAGAGAAGACCTTATAGGTTTTGACCGTGATTGCTTAATACGACCAAGACAAGAAAGTAAGCATTTTGTATCAAAGAATGTACAAAATGAACCTGCTAAAAAAGAGGGTACAAGTAGTAATCATAAAAGCAGTTTAAAAAGCAATTCTAAAAACAGTTCCATTGGTCATACTAAAACCAATCCGAAACAAAAAAGAAAGACCATTCGTAATGTACACAAGAAAAAAAAGTGATTTTGTTGATTCTAAGCAATTAATATTATTGTATAAATAGATATAGTTGAGTTTTCATCTGGAATTTAGAGTTGGGAGAATCAGTGAGACCATATACTCTAAGGGAAGATAGAGAAAGTTAGTTTTGACACTTTAAGCAGTTTAAGTTATAATACATTGTACTATAGAATCCTATGTCTTTTGACTAGGATCAAATAACGATAAGGTTAAGGTGTCAAACTGATTCTTTAATCAAATGAGGAAGAGTGATAAAAATGATCAACAGTATGACCGGATTTGGTCGAGGCGAACATGTCAAAGACCAGAGAAAGATGATTGTAGAGATGAAATCCGTCAATCATAGATACTGCGACGTGAACGTACGTCTCCCTAGAAAGCTGAATTTTCTAGAAAATGACATTAAAACTTATACCAAAAAGAGATTGTCTAGGGGTAAAATTGATGTCTATTTAACTTATGAGGACAACTCTACAAAGCAAGAAAGCATACGGTTCAACGAAGCTTTAACTCAGGAGTATTTAACTTACTTTCAACACATAAGTGACCGATTCAATCTTGAAAATGATATTAAAGTGTCTCATATATCTAGATATCCGGATGTTTTTGTAGTGGAAGAGCAACAAGATGATGAGAATCTCCTATGGGGCATATTAAAAGAAGCTCTTGATTTAGCTATTATAAAGATGGTTGAGACGAGACAAGTAGAGGGTGAACTCCTAAAGAAAGATATTTTAATTAAGATGAAGGCTATGACAGAGGCATTGTCTTATATTGAAAAAGAATCCCCGACAGTGGTTAAAGACTATCAAGTTAAGTTGGAGGCACGTATATCTGAACTCTTATCGAATGCGGCTGTTGATGAGGCAAGATTGGCTGTTGAGGTGGCGTTATTCGCGGACCGTTGTTGTATAGATGAAGAAATTGTACGCTTAAGAAGTCATATTGAGCATATGGAAAAAACCCTTGATTCAGACCAACCGATTGGCAGAAAGTTGGATTTTTTAACTCAAGAAATGAACCGCGAGGCCAATACCATACTATCTAAGGCCAATAGTCTGCTTATATCCGGTCATGCTCTAGAATTGAAAACGGATATAGAAAAAATCAGAGAACAGATTCAAAACATTGAATAAATGGTTAATGCGTCAAAACTACTTAGTTGAATATTCACATTCAACATAAAGTTACGAACGAATCAACGTAATCTATAT
>PGZV01000011.1:108742-122080 GCA_002841495.1 Firmicutes bacterium HGW-Firmicutes-2
ATAAAGTTACGAACGAATCAACGTAATCTATATGTTGGAAGTGAATAATGAAACTTAGTTTAGACCATTAACCATAATGAAACTTAGATTTGACCGTTAACCATAATGGTTAAGTACTTTGAATCAAACAACTAGAAAAAGGAATAATGGTGGGTCATGCATAAGCCAGGTGTTTTAACGGTTATTTCGGGATTTTCTGGTGCCGGAAAAGGAACCGTTGTAAAAAGATTATTAGAAACCAAGGAAAACTATTCCTTGTCGGTGTCAGCTACAACGCGAGAACCTAGAAACTCAGAAGTTGAAGGTGAAAGTTATTATTTTCTAACAAAACCGGTCTTTGAGCAAATGATAGAGAATGACGAACTATTAGAATGGGCGACCTATGTGAATAACTATTATGGCACGCCAAAGAAATATGTGTTTGAACAACTCGAAGCAGGCAAAAATATTATTTTGGAAATTGAACTACAGGGCGCCATGAAAGTCAGAAAGCAATATCCGGGCGCTGTTATGATATTTATCGTTCCACCTTCCATTAAAGAGTTAAAAGAAAGACTTGTTGGACGGGGCACTGAATCTATGGATGTGATCATCAAAAGGCTTAAACGAGCCGAAGAAGAGACAGCCTACATCAAAGACTATGATTATATCGTTGAAAATGATATCCTTGAAGCATGTGCTGAAATCGTACATAGTATTGTCGTCGCAGAACAACATCATGCGGCTCACTATGGCGGTATCGAACAAGTTCTTGAGAGTCAGTTCAATGAAGTGTTGAAAGGAGAATAACTATGTTACATCCATCTTACTCAGATCTTATGGAAAGAATCAATGACAGAAATGACGATATCACTCTTAAAAGCCGTTATTCAATTGTAATCGCAACATCCAAGCGTGCCAGACAAATTATTGACGGTGCAGAACCTAGGGTGAATAAATCCTATCCAAAACCATTGTCTTACGCGGTTAATGAATTGTATGAAGGCACCATCGATATCGATTCTCTATAATCAGCACGACGCATGAATCGTATATGAAATCCAATATAAGTGGTCAATCAGTGGTTAGGATTGGACCACTTATTGCGATTAAAGGAATAGAGCTATGACAAAAAAATATGCCCAAATCATCATCAGCATATCTGTAAAAAGTTTAGATAGAATCTTTACTTACGGCGTACCGGAGGCACTAAGTCCAAATCTTAGGGTCGGATCCGTAGTAGAGATTCCTTTTGGTGCTGGAAATCGCATCATCAGAGGCTATATTCTTGGATTTTGTGACGAAATCGATTTTGATCCTGCAAAAGTTAAATATATTCTTAAGCAATATGAAGAAGTTGGTATTGAGTCTGAATTATTAGATCTAGCTGTTTTCATGAAAAACAGATATGTTACAACGATGCAAGCAGCCCTTGGTACGCTCTTACCATCAAGACCGAATGTTCGTAAAAAAGAAGAAAAATGGGTTAGAAGCTTATTTGACCAAGATCAAATTCTGGACATGATTCAAACACTTAAAGATAAAAAAATATACGAGCCTAGACTTAGAGCTCTAGAAGTTTTATTAGTAAAGCCTTTTGTTTCCTTAAAAGAAATCATGGAGGAAGCCGATATCTCCCGTGGCATCATCAACACAATGGTAAAACATCGGATATTAGAACTTGAGGAAAATATACGAATACGTATGCCTTATGATTTGGAAGCCTATGATACCAGTATAAGCTTGGCACCAAATAAGGAACAGGATAAAGCCCTTACATGTATCATAAACAGCATTCAACAAAAGGAGAACAAGGTTTACTTACTTCATGGGATAACAGGCAGTGGCAAAACGGAAGTATATATGCAAGCCATAGAACAGGTGCTTGCTATGGGTCAATCGGCCATAGTTATGATACCTGAAATTGCTTTAACCCCACTTATGGTTAAACGATTTGTTGAACGATTTGGTGAAGTGGTAGGCGTTATGCACTCCAGGCTGTCAGAAGGTGAACGTTTTGATCAATGGCGTCTGGCTAAAGAAGGCCGACTCAAAATTATGATTGGGCCAAGATCAGCCATTTTTGCACCCTTTGAAAAAATTGGTTTGATCATTCTAGATGAAGAACATGAAACTTCCTACAAATCAGAAATGCCACCCAAATACCATGCAAGAGAAGTTGCAATCTATAGAGCCAGATACCACATGTGTCCCGTCATATTAGGTTCTGCAACCCCCCTAGTGGAAAGCTATTATAAAGCACTGACAGAGAAATACACACTCATTGAGTTGGATCAAAAAGCAGAAGCCCTAACACCTCTTGAGGTTGAAACGGTGGATATGCGTAAAGAATTGGAAGAAGGCAATACCAGTATCTTAAGTCGCGAACTATATGAAGCTATAAAAGCAACCTTATTAAAAAAAGAACAGATTATTTTGTTCTTGAATCGAAGAGGGCATTCTAATTTTGTTTCCTGCCGTTTATGCGGTCATGTCTTAAAATGTAATCATTGTGATGTTGCTTATAATTATCACAAATACAACCATAGACTACAATGTCATTACTGTAATGAAAGTATACCGATGATTCAAATCTGCCCCAACTGCGGCTCAAAACATGTTAAAGCTTTTGGTATAGGTACCCAAAAAGTGGAAGCCTATATAAAAGAGATTTTTATGGAAGCAAGTGTCTTACGGATGGATTATGACACCACCACTGGTAAAGATGGACATAAAAAAATTCTAGATGCATTTGAAGCTAAAGAGGCAGATATACTCATTGGAACTCAGATGGTGGCTAAAGGTCATCATTTTAAAAACGTCACTTTAGTAGGCGTTTTGGCTGCGGATATGTCCTTATATGTGAATGACTTTCGAGCCAGTGAAAAGACATTTCAACTGGTAACCCAGGTAACTGGAAGATCCGGACGTGGTGACAAAGCCGGTAGAGCGATTATTCAGACTTATACGCCGGATCACTATAGTATTGTCAGTGCCAAAAATCAGGATTATAAGAACTTTTATAAAAATGAAATACAATACAGAAAACTGATGGGGTATGCACCTTTTAAGGAAATGATGAGTGTTCTGATCACTTCAAGTGATGAAAAATACTTGATTCAACTCTGTCATAAGATAAAAGACCGTTTGAGAATTTATGAACAAGATACGGCTGTAGAGATTCTCGGTCCGTCACCTGCAACCTTATCAAAAATAAGAAATAACTTCAGATGGGTCATTTACATCAAAGCAGATTCATATAAAGCATTGACGGCACTGGCCAATCATCTATATAATATAAATGAACAAGAAGATTTTAAACACATCAGTCATATGCAAATTGATCTAAACCCGATGATGTCTTATTGACATACTTATTAGAAGGAGGCATAATATGGCCCTAAGAAAACTAAGAATAGACGGAGATGACATTCTCAGAAAGAAGTCGAAAACCGTTGATGACATAACAGATAGAATTAAAGAACTTGTTGAAGATATGATAGATACTATGTACGAAAGTCAAGGTGTAGGTCTTGCTGCACCACAAGTGGGTGTACTTAGAAGGATTTTTATTGTGGATATTGGAGATGGTCCTATAATCTTCATTAACCCGGTTATAGAAGAAGTGGAAGGTGAACAATATGGCTTAGAAGGCTGTTTAAGTGTTCCCGGAAAACAAGGTGATGTACTAAGACCGTACAAGATTAAAGTGAGCGCCATGGATTTAGAAGGTACAAAATTTGAACTGGATGCAGAGGCCTTTTTAGCCCGAGCAATTTGCCATGAGTATGACCATCTGGAAGGTATATTATATACGGATAAAGCAGAAAATATAGAAGAAATATAAAAGAAATATAAAAGAAATATAAAGGAAGTATAGGTGCGCTATGCGAATATTATTTATGGGTACGCCGGATTTTTCTGTCCCTACTTTGGAATGTCTAATTGATTCCGAGCATGAAATTATAGGCGTTGTAACCCAACCGGACAAGCCTAAGGGACGAGGTAAACATATTATTCACCCACCTGTTAAGGTGGTTGCGTTGGAAAAAGGTATACCGGTCTATCAACCAAATAAAGTCAAAGAACAGGATTTTATGGACGCTATGGTGGCACTTAAACCGGATTTGGCAGTGGTGGTCGCCTTTGGTCAAATATTGCCAAAAGCTTTTTTAGAATTACCTAAATACGGATGTATTAATATACATGCATCTTTATTACCAAAATACAGAGGCGCTGGCCCGATTCAATGGGCAGTTATACATGGTGAAGCGACGACAGGTGTCACCACCATGTATATGGATGTAGGCTTGGACACAGGCGATATGTTACTTAAAGAAACAGTGGCAATAGAACCAAATGAAACAGGTGGCAGTTTACATGACAAGTTATCCGTAATCGGCGGTCCCTTGATTCTAAAGACCATTCAGGCCATGGTTGAAAACCATCTGGTTCGACAACCTCAAGACAATGCATTATCAACTTATGCACCCATGCTTAACAAAGAGTTGGGTAATATTGACTGGAATCAGCCTGCCGATAGAATCGAAAGACTGGTTAGAGGCTTGAACCCTTGGCCCAGCGCATATACCTATTATGAAGGGAAGCTCCTTAAAATATGGGAAAGTGAAGTGGTGAGAAGTGATGCTCTGGATATACCGATTGGCTCGATTTATGAAATAAGGGACGATGGATTTGTTGTTAAGTGCAAAGAAGATGCCTTATTAATTAAAAACCTACAACTACAAGGTAAAAAGAGAATGTCCACACCGGATTTTTTGAGAGGTCATCAAATTCAGTTGGGACAGTTACTGTATCCAATGATAGAATAAAAAAGAAAGAAGTGTGATGATATGTATTTTGGAGATATGAGTTTTTTTATTTATATAATACCACCACTGCTCCTTGCCATGTATGCCCAGTCAAAAGTGAAATCAACTTATAGTAAATACAGTAAAACCATGAATATGAATGGTTTGACGGGTGCTGATGTTGCAAGGCGTATATTAGAACGTCATGGGATTGATTATGTTACTGTGGAACCGATTGAAGGTGTTCTAACAGATCATTATGACCCAAAAGCACGTGTTCTTAGGTTGTCATCGGGTGTTTATGGGAATAAATCGTTAGCTGCTATTGGTATCGCAGCTCATGAGTGCGGACATGCTATTCAAGATTATGATGGGTATGTTTTTCTAAAGCTGAGGCAAACCATAGTCCCGGTTGTTAACTTTGCCAATAACGCAGCCATGCCACTTGCATTTGCAGGGTTAATGCTTGGCTACTTTACCGGATCAGGTATTGGTATTGGTTATTACATTCTACAGTTTGCCATCCTCATGTTTGCAGCTGTACTTATTTTTCACTTGGTTACATTACCTGTTGAACTGGACGCTTCAAGTAGAGCAATCGAAATACTGGAAGGTGAAGGTATTTTAGACAGGGAAGAAATTATACCTGCGAAGAAGGTACTGAATGCTGCAGCTTTAACCTATATTGCAGCAGCAGCCGTTGCGGCCGGTAACTTAATACGTTTCATCTTATTATCCAGGGGTAGCAGGCGATGAATTTAAGATGGCTGATACTCAAAATATTAGATGCTATCGAGTTTGAAGGTATCTTTGTCCATGAGGCTATTGAGCGCTTTACAGGTGAACAGGACTTAAGTAAACAGGACAGAGCGTTTATAAAAAAAGTTGTTTTTGGGACCATAGAGCAACAATTACGAATCGACTATGTAATTAATCAATTTAGTAAAATCAAAGTCAATCAAATGAAACCAGCCATAAGGTTGACTTTAAGACTATCTGTATATCAACTCCTTTATATGGAGAATATACCGGATTCAGCTGTTTGCAATGAAGCCGTTAAGCTGATTAAGAAGAGAAAAATGCATCGTTTGACAGGATTTGTCAATGGTGTTTTAAGAGCGCTTATACGACAAAAAGATAACATACAGTATCCGAATAATGATGATTTGTTGGACTATTTATCGGTTAAATACTCATTTAAGCCGGAAATCATTCAGCTTTTATTAGATGAGTATCAAGAAGATGTGGTGGAAAACTTTTTAAGTGTCAGCAATGAACAGGCACCGCTTACCATAAGAGTTCAAGAAACGAACATAACAAAACAAGGCTTAATTAAGGCATTAGAAAAAGAAGGCATATCTGTTTCAGAAGGCCAATATATTGATGAAGCCATGCATATTAGCCAAATTGATAAGATCAATTTATTAGACAGCTTTAATCAAGGATATTTTCAAGTTCAAGATGAAAGTTCTATGATGGTGGCTGACGTTGGATTTGAAGAGGGCATGACTTGTGTTCTTGACTTGTGTGCTGCGCCTGGTGGTAAAACTATGCATTTGGCGGATAAGTTAAAAGGTCAAGGTCAAGTGTTTGCTTTTGATATATCCGATAAAAAGCTTGACAGGATTCGTGAAAATTACGCTAGATTAGGACTTGAGAATATTAGGACAAGTTTGAACGATGCAAGGGTTATAAATCAAGATTTTATAGGTGTAGGCGATTTGGTCATTGCTGATTTGCCCTGTTCAGGGCTTGGAATCATCCGTAAGAAACCGGATATCAAATGGCATATAACAGTCGATCGGATAAAAACACTAAAAAAGCTTCAACAAGATATGCTGGATGTCGCAAAGAACTATGTGAAACCGGGTGGTGTATTAATATATAGCACATGTACAGTAACTAGAACAGAGAATCAAGACAATATAGCGTGGTTTTTAAAACATAATCGTGACTTTGACTTAGAGCCGATTCAAAAAAACTATAGTGACCTCCAAACGGGTATGGTGACGATGATGCCAATATCCAATGGGCCGGATGGTTTCTTCATTGCTAAATTGAGAAAGAAGTGTGAAAATGTCAACTCATAATATAGACATCATGTCTTTGGAATTGGATGCTTTAACAAATGAAATGAAAGTTTTAAATGAACAAAAATTCCGAGGCATTCAAATATTCGAATGGCTGCATCAAAAAGATTGTTTTACATGGAAAGGTATGAACAATCTACCCAAAACTTTAATAAATAAATTAGAAGAACAGACGTACTTAACAAAGATGGAAATGGTTACCAAGCAAATATCCGGTCATGATGGTACAACAAAATTCTTATTTAAATTATTTGATGACCAGATGATAGAAACCGTCTTGATGCGTTATGATTACGGTAACAGTGTCTGTATCTCTACACAAGCTGGTTGTAGAATGGGATGTACGTTCTGTGCGTCAGGGCTAAATGGCCTAGAAAGAAACCTCACAACAGGTGAGATGCTACGTCAGGTTTATGCTGTTGAAAGGGAAATTGGCAAGCGCATCACACATGTGGTTTTAATGGGAACGGGGGAGCCACTTGACAACTATGAAGCTGTGCTTGGTTTCATTAAGATAATAACCCATGAAAAGGGAAAGAACCTAAGCCAAAGACATATTACACTTTCAACTTGCGGTTTGGTAGATGGTATGCGTCGACTGGCAAGTGAAAAACTACAGATTAACCTCGCTATATCCTTGCATGCAAGTGATGATGAACTAAGAAAACAAACCATGCCAATAGCAAAAAAATACAGTATAGATGATATTTTAACGGCATGTGAAGCCTATTTTTTTACCACAGGAAGAAGAATTACCTTTGAGTATGCTTTAATTGCCGGTCATAATGATCATCCGTCACAGGCACGGGCTTTAGCCGATCTTCTGAGATTTAGAAAGTTTAAGTGTCATGTGAATCTAATACCCATAAATAATGTTGTAGAAAAATCATTTGCTAAGTCCAATCAAAAAGATGTAGCAAGGTTTAGAGATATATTATTAGATAAAAAAGTTGAGACCACAGTCAGAAGGTCGTTAGGCACAGATATAGATGCAGCATGCGGCCAACTTAGATTTAACGCCACGAAAAGCTAGAATTGTGTTATGGATATGTATTTTTAGCCATAATTATTTTAATATTATTCATATCATGTTAGAATGGATTTAGATTGTATTGGATATAGGATTACGGAGGGGTTATGAGATCATTTGCATTAACAGATAAAGGATTATTAAGAAATCATAATGAAGATTACTATTATGCCATTGATACACCTATAGGTAAGTTACCAAATTTATACATTATCGCAGATGGTATGGGTGGTCATAAAGCCGGTGATATTGCTTCAAAAAAAGCGGTACGACATATGGTCGAAAATGTGGAAGAAAACAGTGATTGGGATGTTATATATTCATTGGAAAATGCAATTAGTGTTGCAAATAGAGCCATATTCGATGCAGGTGAAGAGAATCAGAATCTAAAAGGCATGGGAACCACCATAGTAGCCTGTGTTATAAAAGACGACACCTTGTTTGTAACCAATGTAGGTGATAGTAGACTATATGTGTATGCAGACGGTTTGGAACAGATTACTCTTGATCATTCTGTGGTGGAAGAATTGTTTAGAGCCGGTCAGATATCAGAAGAAGACCGTATTAACCATCCCAATAAAAATATGATAACAAGAGCGCTTGGTGCGGAGAACGAAGTTAAAGTGGACCGATTTGTTAGGGTTCTTAATAGGTCTGACCTGATTTTATTATGTTCAGACGGCTTAAATAAAATGTTAAGTGATGACGAAGTGGGTACAATTATGAAACAATCAACGACGATTGAAGATAAAGGCTATGCTTTGATGAAGGCGTGCCTTGATAAAGGCGGCTTTGATAATACAACGCTTATTATAATAAGTAATGGAAACGAGGTATAGTCATGATACAACTTGGCGCACTTATAAATGAACGTTATACAATCGAAGAGAAAATCGGTTCCGGTGGTATGTCCATCGTTTATAAAGCAAAAGATATCAAGCTGGGGCGTACTGTAGCCATCAAGATTTTGAGAGACGAGTATGTTTATGATGAGGAATTTGTCGGGAAGTTTAAAGTCGAAGCTCAAGCGGCAGCCAGTTTGTCTCATGTAAACATAGTTAACATCTATGATGTAGGCAATGAGAAAAAAATACATTTTATTGTCATGGAGTATTTGGATGGTATCACGCTCAAGGAATATATAAAAGCCAAAAGCAAGTTAAGTAATGAAGAGACATTACGTATAAGTGCTTGTATTGCTTCGGCGTTAGATTGTGCTCATACAAACCATATATTTCACCGAGACATAAAACCTCAAAACATCATCATTACAAAAGATGGAAGGGTAAAGGTTGCAGATTTTGGTATAGCCAGAATTGCGACGGGTGCTACCATACCTGCCGCAGATATGGCATCCGGATCGGTGCATTATATACCACCGGAGCAGGCGAAAAGTGGTTATTCCAATGAGAGAAGTGATATCTACTCACTGGGCATTACCATGTTTGAGATGATTACAGGTTCTGTACCTTTTACGGCAGACTCGGCAGTGTCTGTAGCTTTAAAACAGATTCATGATGATCTACCGGATTTGAAATCTCTTAACCCGGAGGTGGACCAAAACTTAGAACAAATTGTTATAAAAGCAACACAGAAAAAACCGGAGCTTAGGTATCACACATCGGAAGCTTTACTTGTTGACTTAAAAAAAGCAACAAATTTTCCAACTGAAAAGTTTGTAGAGCTCAATGAGTTTGATCCTGAATCACCGACTATGATTTTAAGTAATACGCAAATGAAGCAAATTTGGAGTGAGAAGGATACAGAACCAGAACCGAAACCCAAAGTAGAGAAAATGGTCGCAGTTGGAGCTGTTGTTTCTGCTATAATTATGACTTTGCTGATTCTAACATTTTTGTTTAGCATTTTCAGAAATAGCCTTATGCCGGTAGAAATTACCATGCCAAGTCTTGAGCATGTACCTTATGATGAAGCACAAGTCATCATTGAAGACTTGTTGTTAACCATGGAGATCACATCAAGTGAGTACTCAGATACACATGATAAAGACACAATTATAAGCCACGATCCTATAGAGGGTACTATCGTTGGCAAAGATGCGAATGTAAAAGTCGTTCTTTCTTTAGGTATAGAATCTTTTGAAGTGCCGGATGTATTGGAATTAAATTATGATGTGGCAAAAGATTTATTAGAAGATAACAACTTGAGAAGCATTATTTCACAGGTTTATAATGAAAATGTTCCTGTTGGCGTGGTTTTTGATCAAGAACCGGAAGCTGGAACGATGAGGGAAAAGGGCAGTCAAGTCGAATTAAAAGTCAGTCTTGGCAAAGAAGATGTTTTTGTGGTCGTACCTGATGTTCGTAAGAAAACACTGGTTGAGGCTAAAGCCATATTAAGTGGTGTAGGCCTAAGGGTCGGATCTAATATATCCGAGTCCTATAATGATGAAATCATAGAAGGTCAGGTTATAGCAATGACGGTTATGCCGGGAACTACTGTCAAAGAAGGCTATGAAGTAGATTTAACCATTAGTCTTGGCAAGGAAATTAGACCCGTTACTAAAAATATATCCATCAACAATGTCCTTGAGCAAGATGAGGACTCGGGGGTTATTTCAGTTTTATTAATCAAAGAAGGTGTTTCAGAAGAAGTTTTTAACAAAGTTGTGTATCATGCAGACTTTGACACCCCATTAAATGTCCCTGTAACAGGGCTTGGTTCTGCCACCGTTGAAGTCTATAAAAACGGTAGCCTTGAATATACTCAGAAGCTGGATTTCACTGAGGAGCGTGCAGATTGATAGGTAAAATTATAAAAGGTATAGCTGGTTTTTATTATGTACACGTACCGCATAATGGCATTATCGAATGTAAAGCGAGAGGTATCTTCAGAAAAGAAAACATTAAACCATTAATTGGTGATAATGTTGAGATTGTTATGTTAGATGAAGAGAACAAAAAAGGTAATATAGAAACCATTCTCGACAGGAAAAATCAATTGGAACGGCCGACGGTTGCCAATATTGATCAAGCGGTCATTGTTTTTGCGGTTGCTTATCCGGAACCTAATTATAATCTACTGGATCGTTTTCTTGTTATGATCGAAGAGAAAGACATAGAAGCAATTATTTGTTTCAATAAAATAGACATTCTCACCAAAGAACAGGTAGCAACCATAAAAGCTATATATGAAAAAACCGGATATAAGGTTTTTGCTACAAGTTCACTTGAAGAAAGAGGTATTGATTCTTTAAAGGATGCTTTGTATGATAAAACGACTGTATTTGCAGGACCTTCGGGTGTTGGAAAATCATCTATACTGAACCTTATACAATCTGAAATTGAGTTGGAAACAGGTATTGTAAGTGATAAAATCGGTCGAGGCAAGCATACAACCCGTCATGCAGATTTAATCTGTTTTCACGAGAACAGTTATGTTGTGGATACACCGGGTTTTTCTTCGCTGGATATCGACCATTTATCTGAAGAGGATATAAAGCTCTATTTCAAAGAATTTTCCAGATATGAACCTTATTGCAAGTTCAAAGGCTGTAATCATTTGAACGAACCTATTTGCGGCATAAAAGATGCCGTGAGAGATGGTGATATTTCAGCTAGCCGTTACACCAGTTATAAGCAACTCATAGATGAATTAAAAGACATAAGGAGATGGTAATATGAATTTACTAGCCCCATCCATTCTTTCAGCCGACTTTTCAAAGCTTGGCGAAGAAATTGAAACAGTCATTAATGCGGGAGCAGACTACATCCACGTAGATGTTATGGACGGTCATTATGTGCCCAATATATCTCTTGGACCACCTGTTATTAAGTCTATAAGAAAAGCTACAAAAGGGTTCCTTGACGTTCATTTGATGATCACTGAACCGTTACGTTATATTGAAGCCTTTGCACAAGCAGGTTCGGATATGATTACCTTTCATCAAGAAGCAGAAGGCGATGTAGCAGAAACCATTAATACGATTAAATCTTATGGTATCAAAGTGGGCTTAACCATCAACCCCAAAACACCTGTAACAGTATTGGATCCATATCTAAAAGAGGTAGATATGATACTGATTATGTCTGTTGAACCTGGTTTTGGCGGACAATCTTTTATGCCTTCCACTTTAGATAAAGTTCGTTACTTGGTGGAGCAAAGAAAAATTTTAAACTTGAACTTTGATATTCAGATGGATGGTGGTTTATCTTTTGATAATATTGAGGAAGTTGCAGGAGCCGGTGTTAATGTTTTTGTAATGGGATCATCTATTTATGCTCAAGAAGATGTAGCTTCAGTTACAAGGGCATATAAAAAGAGATTAAAGGCATTAGAAAGTTCTATATGAAGCGGGCACTTATTATTACGGGAGGACGCGTCTCTATAAGTCAACTAAAAGAAGTGATGGCTCACGATGATTTTGATCTTATAGTTGGTGTGGATCATGGTATTGATTATATTGCAGAATGTGACATAATACCGGATATTATTTTAGGTGATTTTGATTCTTGTCTACCGGATACTTTAATGTATTTTGAGAAGAAACAGGTAGAAAAAATAATATTTCCGGATAAAAAAGATATGACCGATACCCAGTTGGCCTTTGAATTAATGGTAGAGCGCTTAATGGATGAAGTTGTGGTTTTAGGAGCGATGGGAAGTAGACAAGATCATACATTGGCAAATCTTTTCCTGATAACCTATTATAGCAAAAATTTTAACCTTATTTACCTAGATGCAACGAATAGAATAAAACTGGCAAAAAGTTATCAGAGCATTAAAAAGGGTCATTATAAATACATTTCATTGCAGCCCTTAAGTGAAAATGTAAATGGTGTTAGTTTTTCAGGTGTGAAGTATCCTTTGAATAAGGCGACGTTGAAGTCTTCCAGTTCCTATGGTATTAGCAATGAAATCACATCAGAATCTGCGTTGTTATGGGTTGATCGAGGGGACCTTTTGATTATTGAATCCAACGATGATTAGAAATAAGAAGTGGCTTTACTAAAATAAAGGATTGAATCACAAATAAGCCAATAGCAATGCTTAGATGACTAAGACTTGCTATTGGCTTATTTATATTAGTTCTTTGGTTTTGCTTCATTAGAAGTGCATTTGAAAACACATCAAATGGAATTATGCACGTACGATTTTGCCTGCACGTAAACATTTTGAACAAACCTTGATTCTTTGTGATTGTCCATTAATGACAGCTTTTACTGATCTGATATTAGGTTTCCATTGTTTGTTTGACCTTCTATGAGAATGACTGACTGCGTTACCGAAGTGTACGCCTTTATCACATATTGAACATTTAGCCACAACTGCACCTCCTTAAAATATATCTTCATAACAAATCAATTCTATCAAAAATCTTATATGAATGCAAGCATTACTTATAATAACTTTCAATTAATTAGAAAAAACCTATAAATCATAGGGAAAAGATGTTATAATACAGTGA
>PGZV01000012.1:0-59990 GCA_002841495.1 Firmicutes bacterium HGW-Firmicutes-2
CAGCGCCTAAGTTCATTATAGTAAAAATAAAACAAATGAGCATTGAATTTTACTATATGTTCATTATACAAGGAGAAAGAATGATGAAGCAGCCCATCGTAATTGGAATAGCAGGTGGTACAGGGTCCGGAAAAACGACTTTGGTCAACAGACTTAAAGAAGTAGTAGGTAATGAAGTGGTGACGCTTACGCATGATTATTATTATAAAGCCAATGAAGATAAACCCTTTGAAGTGCGTAGTAAAATGAACTATGACCATCCACATGCATTTGATACCGATAGGATGGTGACAGATATTCTTGCACTAAAAGAAGGGTTTGCGATTGATCACCCTGTTTACGACTTTATGAATCATACAAGAGCCAAAGAAACGGTTCATGTAGAACCTAAAAGGGTCATTATTGTGGAAGGCATTTTGATCTTTGAACATAAAGCCCTTCGGGAACTTTTGGATATGAAGATTTTTGTAGACACAGATGCAGATGTTAGAATTATCAGACGTATGGTGAGAGACGTCAAAGAGCGTGGCAGAAGTATGGATTCTGTCATCGAACAGTACCTAACAACTGTCAAGATTATGCACGAAGAATTTGTAGAGCCTTCAAAAAAGCACGCAGACATTATCGTGCCAGAAGGGGGTTACAACAAAGTGGCTCTTTCTATGATTAGAGACCGTATCAGAACCTTGTTGGTAGAATAATAGAGGGATTAAGGAAGGTGACTTATGAAAATTCAAAGAAATAAAGTGGTCATTATTGGTGCAGGTCAAGTAGGATCAGCGGTATTATCAACATTGCTTACTTCCGGTTCAATAGCTGAGATCGTTATCATTGATAAAAATGAAAAGAAGGCATATGGAGAAGCACTTGATGGATCTCATTCTACAGCATTTGCATATAGTCCTAATATTAAAGTGAAACAAGGTACTTATATGGATTGTGAAGATGCCAGCATCATTGTTATAACAGCAGGACCAAGTGCACAGCCAGGTAAACCGGTGGATCGAATTGCCTTAGCACAACAGAATATAGATGTGGTGAAGGAAGTCATGGAACAGGTTATTACCTATACGATGGACGCCATCATCATCATGGTATCTAACCCAGTAGATATACTTACTTATTATGCTCAAAACTATTTTGGGTATCCGGTTGAGAAAATATTCGGAACAGGCACCACCTTAGATACGGCTAGGTTCAGACGTATTCTTGGACAAAAGTATTTGATAGACACAAAAAATGTCCATGGGTATATTCTTGGTGAACATGGAGAAACAGCTTTTGCAACATGGAGTAGCTCCAATATTGCGGGTGTGCCTATTGATGATTTTGATATTATCTATGATGATGTGCCACTGGATAAAGAGGCTGTTGTAGAAGAAGTGAAGCTGGTTGGTTATGAGATTCTAATTAATAAGGGTTATACCAATATTGGTATTGCTAAGAGTGTGGACCGAATCATTCGCGCCATCTTGATCAATGAACTTAGTGTGCTACCCTTGTCAACCACCCTAACAGGTGAGTACGGAATTGAGGATGTCGCACTTAGTCTTCCCTGTATCGTAACCAAAGACGGTATCGGTCGACGGTTGGAAGTGCCGCTGAGTTTAGATGAGACATCCAAACTTAGAGCTTCTGCGGAATTTTTAAGAGAAAGCTTTAAAAATTCATATAAAGTTCCTGGGCCTAAAAAAGTATAGCTACAACAAGGTTAAGACAATTTATTAAAGATATGACCGGAAAAGTTGTAATTCAGACAGCTTTCATATACAATATAGGAATGTATTTTAGTCATAATACATTTTAGTCATAAAGGGACAGAATCTTAAACCGAAAGGAGGCTGTATGGCATTTATTGTCAGATAATCTTATGAATATGCATATACCATATGAACACTTAACAAGAGCACAGAAGTTGTTCTTGTATGTTGAGACGAGACAGCCTATATTAGATGAAAAAGCGATTTTTTCTGATGGCACAAAGTTTTACAGGATGCCCCAAGAGCCTACAAGTAAAGATATAATCAAGATACGTATACGAACTGCAAAGAATAACGTGGAGCTGGTATGGCTCTGTAGCGAAGATAAAAAGATTGCCATGTCTGTAGAGTTTTCAGATGAGTTGTTTGATTACTATAGTGCTGAAATGCCCCCCATTGGCCATTTGGTAAAATATTACTTTGAAATTCATGCCGGTAATTTGAAGTGCTACTATAATAAAAGAGGTGTAACAAGAGAACCGGATGCCTATTATCATTTTATGATGGTACCGAATTTTAAGACACCGGATTGGGCTAAGGGCGCTGTAATGTACCAGATTTTTGTGGATCGTTTTAATAACGGAGATCCCTCCAACGATGTGGTGGATAATGAATACTTATATGTTGGTAAACTTGCAAAAAAAGTAGAAAAATGGACGCAATACCCGAACCCGGACGGTATTAGGGAGTTTTATGGAGGAGATTTGCAAGGGGTAATGGATAAGCTGGACTACCTTAAAGAATTGGGCGTAGATGTGGTTTACATGAACCCTATTTTTGTGTCACCTTCCAATCACAAGTATGATACACAAGATTATGACAGTGTTGATCCTCATTTTGGGACTATTGTGCTAGATGGCGGAAAAGTTCTTGATGAAAACAAGCCGGATAATAACAATGCTACAAAGTATATTACCAGAACAACTGAACCGGCTAATATTGAAGCAAGTAACGCTTTATTCATTAAGTTGGTTGAGAAAGCTCATGCCCTTGGCATGAAAGTTATATTAGATGGTGTTTTTAATCACTGTGGCTCCTTTAATAAGTGGATGGATCGTGAGAAATTCTATGCCCATGCAAGAAATTATGAGGCAGGTGCATATACATCCAATGCCAGCCCGTATGTGACCTTTTTCCACTTTCATAACCGACAATCTTGGCCCGATAACCCACATTATGATGGGTGGTGGGGCTATGATACTTTACCAAAATTGAATTTTGAAGGATCACCCAAGTTATACCGTTATGTACTTGAAGTGGCTAAGAAGTGGGTATCACCACCCTATAATGCAGATGGATGGCGCTTGGATGTGGCCGCTGATCTTGGCTATACAAAAGAATTTAACCATCAGTTTTGGCGTGATTTTAGGCATGCAGTTAAAGGTGCCAATCCGGAAGCCCTAATATTGGCAGAGCATTATGGTGACCCCAGTGACTGGATAAAAAACGGCGACCAATGGGATACTGTGATGAACTATGATGCTTTTATGGAACCGATCACTTGGTTTTTAACAGGTATGGAAAAACATAGTGATGAGTTCCGTGGAGACTTGCTAGGTAACCATAGAGCATTTTTTGATGCCATGACCCACAATATGTCAAGATTTCAAGAACAGTCCCTTCAAGTGGCCATGAACGAGCTTTCCAATCATGATCATAGTCGTTTTTTAACTAGAACAAACCATAAAGTGGGCAGGACCCATACCCATGGCCCGGAATCGGCTTCAGAAGGTATTAACATAGGTATTATGAAGGAAGCGGTTGTCATTCAGATGACATGGCCGGGTGCACCTACCATATATTATGGGGATGAGGCAGGACTTTGTGGTTGGACAGATCCGGACAATCGAAGAGCCTATCCTTGGGGCAGGGAAAACAAAGAACTTCTTAATCTTCATAAATGTTTGATCAGTATGAGAAAATCATGCTCAGCTCTTAAAACAGGCTCAATTAAGTTTCTACATGGTGAGCATATGGTCATCAGTTATGGCCGATTTGATGAACAGGACAAGATTGTGGTGGTTTGTAACAACGGAAGTGAGAATAAAGTCGTCAGGATTCCGGTTTGGGAGATTGGCATCAGAAATATGGATGTATGCCAACAAACATTAGAAACCACAAAAGATGATTTCTTTACCAATGAAGTTAACTATCCCGTTATCAAAGGTCATATTGAAGTGCAGTTACTACCTCATAGTGCGAAGATCATCAAACGAAAAAAAACAGAAAACCAATAGTTATAAATGAGTATCAGAACCTCAAGTCGATGGTTGATTATCAAACATTGACTTGGGGTTTTTGTGTGGTAGAAGTTCAACTAATATCTTTGATGCTTTAAGCACTGTGTTAAAACATCAAAACTAAGTTTCACTAATCTACCTGTAATAAATAGTACCGTAGAAGCGTTCGATACTATTTATTGCAGATAGAAGTTCAACTAATTAATTTACGTCTTAAGCATTTATTGACTGAAAATTTTAATAATGGTAATATTAAGGTGAGATATGTAAAATTATGGTAAAGTCGTTTGTATAACGATGCGAGGAGTATTTATGAAGACTTATCTGGAACTGTTTCTGGCTTTTCTGAAAATCGGTGCCTTCACTTTTGGTGGCGGCTATGCCATGATTCCTTTGATTGAAAAAGAAGTTGTCGTCCATAAAAAATGGGTCCATAAGGATGATATCATTAATCTTTTTGCGATAGCTCAGTCAATACCCGGGGCTATTGCCATTAATACATCCACCTTAATCGGTTATAAAGTGGCTGGGCGCCGTGGTGCGATAGCGGCGACGTCAGGTGTTATCTTACCGTCTTTTCTCATTATCATTGTAGTTGCAACTTTTTTTGGTAAGATTGCCAGGACACCTACAGTTGAAGCAATATTTCTTGGTATTAACGGTGCTGTAGTTGCTTTGATACTCGTAGCTGCAAAGAGAATGGTACAAAGTGCTGTGGTAGACGGGTTGACTCTGATGATTTTTATGGGGACAGTTTTTAGTGTTATTTTTACCACGATAAGCCCTGTATGGGTTATCATTCTAGGTGGTTTAATAGGCTTTGTTTCTTATCAGCAAATCCGAGAGAGGAAAAATACGCCATGATTTACTGGGATTTGTTTGTTACTTTTTTTAAAGTGGGGCTGTTTAGTTTTGGTGGCGGTTATGCCATGATACCTCTTATATCCAGTGAGATTCAAAGACATGGGTGGTTGCTTGAAAGCGAGTTTGTTCAGATTATCGGTATTGCCGAGATGACACCCGGACCTATAGCCGTCAATGCGGCCACATTTGTTGGTTATAAGATGGGAGGCGTAGGAGGATCTGCGGTAGCGACACTTGGTGTAGCCCTTCCTTCCTTGTTGATTGTTTTATTTATATCCTCTTTTTTCTTCAAGCACAGCCAAAATATCATTATGAAGAAAGTATTTTATGGTATAAGACCGGTTATTGCAGGTCTGATCTTTGCAGCAGCATTATCCATAGGGAAAAGTGCTTTATTTATCAATCATACTCCGGATATGAGTCAGGTCAACTATATAACCTTTGTTATAGGCATTGTTGTTCTGATATTAGCGCTGAAAACAAAAATACATCCCATATTATTAATTATCGGTTCAGGTATTTTAGGATTTATGACGATATTCTTATAAAGTTAGACCATAAATATAAATGCACTCAACAACACCCCATGACCCTAGGAGGTTGTTTTATGAGTAAAATCATATTTTCAGATGATCATATTCAATTGGAAGAAGAAGACAAAAAGGTATGGATGCGACAAAAGAAAATAGGCATGACCATTATGTCATTTAATACGGATGTCGCCACCACGTTACCAAGACTGAGAATTACAAAATTCTCAGCCTTTAGTGCTGCCCTAAGAGATGGGCTGACAGGTAGGATTGAGGTAGGTGAGTGGTTGCCTCTTGTGGATATTCATGTGTCACAGGATGGCCTTTTTGCCGAGGCGGTTATTTTAATGACCCCTTTAGAATATGAAACTTATGATAAAGAAATGTTAAAGGGACAAATACTCATAGCCTGTAAAGATGCAAATATCATTTTTGGACTGAATATGGCCTTAGACTTTAAAAACTTAATGCCTTTAGAAAAAATCAATGTGGCTGAAGGTCGACCACCAATTAATGGAGAAGATGCTAAGATTAGAATGTATACCATTGGTGAAGTTGTTCCCAAAATTGTGGATAAAGGTGGGGTGGATCATTACGAACTGAGTGTCATCAACCGTGTGAATGAAGGCGATTGGTTGGGCGAAAGATTAGAGCCAACGCTCGGAGTACCCGGTATGACAGTAAATGGTCTAGAGATCCCTCCTATTGCAGGTCATCAGGAAGCGTTGGTTTTTGATACCAATTCGGTCATCAGTGTGTTCAATGAAGATGAAGGGATTACCACATTATACGCTAAAAGAAATGGTGCTGTTGTTTACACAGATAACTTGATTAGTGTGCAAAATGCCATTCGCATCGAAGGCGATGTTGGTTTTGCAACAGGCAATGTAGATTTTGATGGCTTTGTGGAGGTCAATCAAACAGTGGATGATAATTTTACAGTCATAGCCACTGAAAACATACAGATTCTTGGTAAAATGGGCATTGGCGCTGTGTCCCTGATTGAAAGTAGAATGGGTGATATATACGTCAAAGGTGGCATTGCCGGAAAACATAAAGCGATTATCAAAGCCAAAAAAAATATTTATACGAAGTTTGCTTCTGACTGTACCATTATTTGCGAAGGTACGGTACATATCGGTTTCTATGCGATGAACTGTGACATCACAGCTAAAGAAGTCATCTTAGAATCGCCGTCAAGTAAGATTATTGGCGGTCAGACTCGGGCATCTGTCAAAGTTGAGGCGAGTGAAATAGGAGGACGAGCCGGTATTCATACAAGAATCGTCGTGAGTGGCTTTGATCGTGATAAAATCACGGAAGATTATAATATGCTCAGTACAGCCGTTGAACTTACTAAAGAAAAGCTTGATAAATATAGAAAAGCCTATGAAGCCTTTGGTAAAAGAGAAATCAATCAAAAAGACTATAATGATTATGAAGAAGCCAGACATAGATACATGACATGCAAAAAAAGGCTTGAGAATCTATATGAAACGCAGAAAAATTACATCAGTTATTTACATACCAAAGGTTTGGGAGAAGTAGTGGCTAAGAAACATATTTATCCGAATGTTTTGATTAAGCTTTTGGACCTACAGATTTTGGTGAAAGACAAATCCAATCTACCCGTGTGCTATTATTATGAAGACCATGAAATTAAAGTCATATAGGCGCGAGTGATTGACAATGGTTATCATTTGGGGGATAATGATATGTAATAATCCTGAAAGGAATGATGAAAATGTCGACATATAAAGACTTAAGAATAAAAAGTATAGTCATTAGTGAAGGTAGTAACAGAACCCCTAATAGAGCGATGCTTCGTGCAGTGGGTTTTACAGATGAAGACTTCTTACGACCTATGATTGGCATTGCCAGTACATGGAGTGAGGTGACACCCTGTAATATGCACCTAGATCAGCTGGCAATTTCGGCTAAAAAGGGCGCAAGAGCAGGTGGTGGTGCCCCACTTATTTTTAATACAATCACGGTTTCAGACGGAATTGCTATGGGGCATGAAGGCATGCGCTATTCCTTGCCTAGTAGAGAAATCATTGCAGATTCTATAGAAACAGTTATGGGGGCAGAACGTTTTGACGGTATTGTCGCCATCGGTGGATGTGATAAGAATATGCCAGGCTGTATGATGGCCATTGGAAGAATGAATCTGCCGGCAGTTTTTGTATACGGGGGTAGTATTCAACCCGGTAAAAATAAAGGTGAAGACATTGATATTGTATCTGCCTTTGAAGCGGTCGGTAGACATAATAAAAGGGAAATAGATGATCAGGAATTACATCAAATAGAATGTAAAGCTTGCCCCGGACCGGGTTCTTGTGGTGGTATGTATACCGCCAATACCATGTCATCTGCCATAGAAGCGATGGGTATGGCTTTACCTGGAAATGCTTCAAATCCGGCCATAGGTAACTCGAAAAATCAAGAATGTGAGGAAGCAGGAAAGGCCGTTATTAGACTGCTTGAACAAGATATTCGTCCTAAAGACATTATGACAAAAAAAGCTTTTGAAAATGCCATTACAGTGGTTATGGCGCTAGGTGGTTCTACCAATGCTTTTTTACACTTAATGGCCATGGCTCATACTGTAGATGTGGATTTGAATTATGATGATTTTGAGAAAATCAGAAGAAAAGTACCCCATTTGGCTGACTTGAAGCCTAGCGGTAGATATGTTATGCAAGACTTAAGCAACGTTGGTGGGGTACCCGGTGTTATGAAATTACTCCTTCGCGCGGGACTGCTTCATGGGGACTGTATGACAGTAACCGGAAGAACTTTGGAAGACAATCTAAGGGATCAACCGGAGCTAACTCTAGGACAAGAAGTTATAAGAGGCATGGATCAGCCGTTGAAAAAAGAAGGGGCACTTTATGTATTAAGAGGCAATTTGGCACCGGAAGGTGCGGTATGTAAAATGTCCGGGATGCAAATTAAGAAGATGTGTGGACCGGCGAAGGTATTTGATTCGGAAGAGGCAGCGATAGAAGCGGTTATGGCGGATGAGATCATAGAAGGTGATGTGGTTGTTATACGGTATCAAGGTCCCAAAGGCGGTCCGGGTATGCCGGAAATGTTATCCATCAGTGCCATTATTATTGGAAAAGGTCTTGGTGGCAAAGTTTCCTTACTCACGGATGGTCGTTATTCAGGTGGTAGTCATGGCTTTGTTGTCGGGCATATAGCACCGGAAGCTCAAGTGGGTGGACCGATTGCATTAATAAATAATGGTGACAGTATTATCATCGATTCCACTAAAGGTGAGATAGCCGTAGAGCTTACAGAAGAAGAACTAGATAAGCGATATAAGGCATGGGTAGAACCTGCTCTTAGGTATCAAAGAGGTGTTTTAGCAAAGTATGCCAAGTTGGTAGGATCTTCTGCTAAAGGCGCGATAACGGATTAAACGATTAATCAATGGTTGAAGGGTCAAAACTAAGTTTCACTAAATTCACATACAATATATGGAAAAGCAGTGTTCAAAGACGATTATCTTTGACCACTGCTTTTCTTGATCACTTCTTCTAAATGAAGACTTTTTGGATCAGCATCATATAGACGACAGTGCCGCTTATGATACTAAGTAAATTATTACGTTTCCATAGATGCAACACACCTGTTGTAAGGATAGCTATAAGAACCGGCAGACTATGGATATAATCCATAGGATTAATATCTTTAAGACTATATATGATCAACATGCTCATGACGGCAGGTGGTAGATATTTTCCAAGATACGTCACCCATAAAGGAGTTTTTTGATGTTTTCCAAACAATATAAAGGGCGAAATACGTATAAGATAAGTCACCAGTGCCATCACGAGAATCAGTATAAAGGTCATAGATGCACCTCCTTAGATTCAATAAGTGATTTACTGCCCATCAGGCCGATTAAGATCATCACCATAGCCGGCAAGATCATGTTTTTTGGACCAAAAACCATAACTGCAATGAGAGATGATCCAAGACCAATTAATGAGGGTCGGTGATCTTTGTACCCCAGCCATTGTTCAATAAAGATGACGACAAACAAAGCTGTCATAGCAAACTCAATACCGGTAGTATCAAAAACTAGCCAAGAACCGATAAGATACCCGATAAGCGTCCCGGTAATCCAATAAAGTTGGTTGAGAAAAGAGACGGCAAAGAATAGATTTTCTTGGTCCACATCCTCTTTCAGAGCAATGGCACACAATAAGGAATAGGTCTCGTCCGTGAGGGCAAAAATCATATAGTGCTTTTTTATACCAAAAGTTTTAAAAAGGTCGATAAAAGACAAGCCATAAAATAAATGACGGATATTAACAAATAAAGTAATAATCGCCACCTGCAATATACTGACGGGATTAACTAAAAGCTGTATGGCCAAAAATTGCATAGCACCCGCATAAACAAGAACACTCATAAGTAGCGCCACCCAAAGATCCAGGTCCGACTTAACAACCAATAAACCAAAAGCAATGCCCACAGAGATATAGCCAAGAAGTACCGGTATGGTTAACGGAAATGCAGATCTAAAAACACGTTTCACGAATACACCCCCTAAAATTAATCCTCTCAAGATTACCATAGCGACCCATATATTTCAATAAAAATCAATATAGCTCATCTTCATATAAATCTTAGGTTTTCATTTACAAAAAAATAGCGCCAGAATCAGTTATTAAAACCTACTCTAACGCTAATTAGTAAACTACAGTAAGCCAACATCGACCATGAAGTTCCTGGAAGCAGTGTGTATGATGAGGCTACTTTCTTATGAAATTTGTTAGTCTGCATGGATGCAGACCGCCGACTTTTGGTGCAGGACGCACCAACTGGAGGCCGTAATCATACACACTGTGGAAGGGTTTTCATGGGACAACCTTAGTATAAACTCCTTTTACTCCACACTCTCCAATACACCAAGTACAGTCTTTTCAATCAACTCAATATTAGCAACCGCACTCTCATCCGTATCACCTTTGGAATAAATATAGATCTTAATCTTCGGCTCTGTACCGGAAGGTCTTACAGCATACCAACTACCGTCATCCAACATATACTTTAAAACATTAGAACTTGGAATATCCATATAACCACCTAAATAATCAATGGCTTCAACAGTCTTAAAAGTACCAATCGTTTGAGGATAATGGGCTCTATAATGGGTCATCATTCGACCAATTCGACTTTGCCCTTCAACGCCATCAAGCACTAAAGAGATTTGTTTTTCTTTATAATAGCCATAGGTTTTATAGATATCCCGAAGCACATCCAATAAGGTTTTACCTTTGGATTTGTAATAACCGGCTGCTTCACAAAGCAACATGGTTGCACTGACACCATCTTTATCTCGGACACTTGTGCCAACGGCATAACCGATGCTCTCTTCATAACCTAAAATATACTGGTACCCGTTATTAGCGAGCTCAGGTATACGACCGCAAATATTTTTGAAACCGGTTAAAGACTCAAAAGTTGTGAAGCCATAATCAGCAGCGATGACTTTGCCAAGATCGCCTGTGACAATAGATTTGACAATGGCCGGCTTGTTAGGTAACAACCCTTTTTCTGCCATGCTTTCTGCAATATATTGAACAAGAATGGCACCGGTTTGGTTGCCATTAAAAGGAATATAGTTGCCTTCCTGATCAAGTACTTCAATAGCAAGTCGGTCTGCATCAGGATCAGTCGCAATAAGAAGTTCAGCACCAATAGATGAACCTAGTTTCTCTGCATACTCAAAAGCCCTAGGGTCTTCAGGATTGGGATAACCAACAGTGGTAAAGTTTGGATCCGGATGCTCCTGTTCGGGGACAATCGTAATTTGTGTATATCCTTTTTCACGAAGTACACGCATAACCGGGATGCTACCGGCACCATTTAAGGGTGTATAGACAATCTTGATGTCTTTTATGACATCCTGATCACGAAGGGACAGTGATTTGACCATATGTATGTAAGCATCGTCTTCTTTTTGGCCAAGCATAACCAATAAGCCTTGATTGAAGGCTTCTTCTTCCGTAATCATCTTAGCACCACCAAAGATAGGTACTTGGTTGATTTTTTCAGTCATACCATCAGCGATATCATCCAGTACCTGTGCACCATCTTCCCAGTAGACCTTATAGCCAGAGTATTCTTTAGGATTATGGCTGGCGGTCACATTAATGCCGGAAATAGCGTCTAACTGTCTAAGGGTATAAGACAATTCAGGTGTAGGTCTTAAACTTTCGAAAAGATAAGCCTTAATGCCGTTAGCGGCAAAAACCAATGCAGTAAGCTTAGCAAATTCAGCTGCACGATGTCTGCAATCGTAGGCGATTACGACACCACTGTCCATATATGCTTTTCCGTAACCGATGATATAGTCAGCTATCCCTTGTGTTACCTTGGCAACGATATAAGCGTTCATTCTATTGGTACCGGCCCCAAGTTTACCTCTTAGTCCTGCAGTTCCGAATTCAAGAGATTGATAAAATCGGTCCTGAATTTGGACTGTGTCATCTTTTAAACTTAATAATTCTTTTTTTGTGATTTCATCCACATGTTCACTGGTTAGCCATGATTCGTATATGTCCATATAATTCATAATAACACTCCTTTTTTTTATCAGGATAATGGCGTTTTTTTTCTAATCTATGACGGATTGATTTGAGTATAACATTAATAGACATGAAAAGAAATATGTCATTATGTCATTATGTATCTGCAAGAAATAAATAATCAAATTCATGTATTGAATGAAATTAAGGTAATTGGAATTTATTGATGATTTATAGAAGAAAATCATGTATAATTAACACTAACAATGAGCAAGGTATCAAAACGATATCTTTGCGCTATGAACGACAATATAGGTGAACATCAAGTAGCGCATACAACATTAAATGAAAGAGGTGTCATAATGAACATAACAACAGTAAGTGAAGGTATATTTAATCTGAGTGTTTCATTGGAAAATATACTATTTGAAGGTATTTGGGAGATTCCTAGAGGGGTTTCTGTTAATTCATATATTGTCAAAGGTGAAAAAATAGCTTTGGTGGATGGTGTCTGTGGGTGGGATGGCGTTCCTGAACATCTTTTTGAAATGCTTGATCAGATGAATATGACAATTGAGGATGTGGACTACTTAATTATTAATCACATGGAACCGGATCATTCGGGATGGCTTGAAGATTTAAGAAGTATTAAAGCCAATCTAAACATAATCTGTACAAAACCTGCAGAGCAGTTATTGGAAGCTTTTTATGGTCGTGTGGACAACATACGTGTTGTTAAGGACGGAGATACATTAGACCTTGGCAACGGTCGCGTTCTGACATTTGCAACTGTGCCTAATGTTCATTGGCCGGATGCTATGGTGACCTATGATACACTGACCCAA
The DNA here is from genome assembly GCA_002841495.1 of Firmicutes bacterium HGW-Firmicutes-2. Taxonomy (GTDB): domain Bacteria; phylum Bacillota; class Clostridia; order Lachnospirales; family Vallitaleaceae; genus Petrocella. The sequence goes on from PGZV01000012.1 coordinate 12,788, forward strand.
ACATTGTTTTCTTGTGATGTTTTCGGGACTTATGGACACATTGAAGGCAAGCATTTTGACGACGATTTAACAGAAGAAGAGTTGGTTATATTTGAGGAAGAGGGTGTTAGATACTACTCGAATATTGTAGCGACTTTTTCTGATTTTACAAAGAAAGCATTAGATAAGCTAAAGGATATTGAGATTAAAGTGATTGCACCTGGACATGGCTTAGTTTGGCGTAAAAACCCAGGTAAAATCATAGATGATTATAAGCGCTATGTCGCCTATCAGAAGGAACCTGATTTACATGAAGTGACGGTACTGTATGGTTCCATGTATGGCATGACTGAAAAAGCAGCGCTTCATGTGGTAGAGAATCTTAAGCAATATGACGTAAAAGTGAATGTGCATCGAGTGCCTGAAACTTCATGGGGGACTGTTCTAGCCTCTGTTTGGAATTCATCCGGAATAATTCTTGCGATGCCAACCTATGAATATAAGATGTTTCCCCCTATGGCGGCTGTTCTTGAAGAACTTGGTAATAAAAAGGTTCATAACCGAAAAGCACTAAGAATCGGCTCATACGGTTGGTCCGGTGGTGCACAAAAAGAGTTGGATGAGATCATGAAGCATAAAGGCATGAAATGGACCTTTATTGATCCGGTCGAATTTAAAGGAGCTGCAGATGAATCCGATTACCAAAAAATGGATGAAGGTGTCGAAAAGTTGATGGAAATGATCGGCGTATCTGACACAGTCGTTACGGTATAATAAACCTATAGTTCCATTGTAGTATCAGTCATGAAGTGATTTTTTAATAGAATGGTTAAAGGCTCAAGGCTATGTTTCTCTAAGTTCGCATATAAATGTGAACTTTGACTAAAAGTTTTGACGCCTAAATCATAGAATTGAGTGGATAAGGCTATGGTTGAGATCATCAATAACCTTAAGCAAAAAGAAATCATTTATCAAAAATCTGTAGACTTACTCAAACAGTATATTGAAAAAAAATACCCTGATTCAACAAGTGCTTATAGAGTCAGGGAATGACCATATTCGAGAATTTAGGAGAGATGACCAGAAACGCATAAAAGAAGCATTATTTTCAGAAGTTTCTCAAAAAGATGTTTTTTCAATCTGTGCTTATGATATTATGAAGACTTGTGTTGGCTTAGACATGGATGAAGATACTTTTTTAGAACATCTAACCGATTGGATTAATCATCAACAGTCTATACCGGTTAATCAAGAAACCTTGGTTCATATAACACAAGTCGTCAAAGAAGAACTTCGTATTGAGGAAAACACAGAAGAACCAGATGAAGACAGTCAAGCTTTGTTGGATCAGTTAGAAGCAGCTTTTATCGCCAATGCGGCACATGCAGATTCAGATTATCTGTTACTTGACCCCAGAACTTTAGATGAAGACTTTTTTAACACCAATTATGAGGATTTAACCGATCAGCAAACGGATACGTCGGCACCACTTAGTACTTATAATAGTGATGAGACAGAAGATGAGTATCAGGTGATGGTAGCCACAGCAGCTTCGGAAGTGAAGGACCCAAGGCCGATTATCGTTGTGGAACGAGAGAGAACCATCGAACCTTTGATTCTAAGGTCGGTCCAAAATGAATTTGAAGAAGAGCAGACATGGTTCATGAAGTTGAAAAACTATTTGGATCAAGGTGGCTATAGGCAAGATCTTAAACAATTTGTTATGATCATTGTCGGCGTTGTTGCTTTGATTGTGGTTGTTGTGGCTCTAATTGGGAAGTTTTTAGAGACAGAAGACAACACCACCGTTTTAAACGACTTGTATATGACATTGCCTGTTGTCACCACTGAACGCATAGAAGAAAGAGAACATCCTGAAGCGGGAGATATTTTTATTGACGCTACCCATTTAGAGAATAGTATTCAGTATAAAGAAATTGACAAGACGGCACTAAAAGCTTGGCTTGAAGCACGTAATGCTAAAATCAGTGAAGATGTTTATTTGGAGAATCTTATATATGTATCCGAGTTATATGGTGTTAATCCCTTATTGCTGGTTGCTATTACCGGTCAGGAACAGAATTTTGTGCCAAAAGATCATGACTTTGCTGAACTTATGATTAATAATCCATACAATGTCTATATGAGTTGGCAGATTTATAATACAGATTTTGATGAGGCAACACGCATCGCATCTAGAACCATCCTAACGTTAAGTGAAGATCGACCACTTGGCGAAGACCCTGTTAAATGGATTAATCGAAAGTATGCAGAGGACACCGATTGGCATATTGGTGTCAATGCTTTTCTAAGAGAGTTAGAGACGGTAGCTGGTCAATAAGGGAAACCTTAAACAGGTTCAGACAGTTTCATAAAAACAGAATAAATAAAAATAAATGTCTTGTATAGGAGATGGATATGATTAATTTTGAATTGATTAAGGGAGAGTTGTTAGAACAAAATGTTGATGTTGTTTTAAACCTGACAAATCAGAACTTGGATTATAAGGGTGGTTTAAATGACTTCATTTACCAAAGTGCAGGTGAGAGTTTGGGTAAAGAATGTGGTGAACTTGGAGGTTGCTCAACCGGTAAGGCCAAGTTAACCATGTCCTATGACCTTGAAGGGAATGGCATAGGATGGATTATCCATGCTGTCGGTCCTAGGTATGCTGGTGGTATGTATTTTGAAGACGATTTACTGGCAGATAGTTATCAAGCGGTACTTGCGTTAACCATCAATTACAAAAAACATTATTTGAAACAATGCTTGGATGTGTTGGACAAATATATCGGTCATCTAGATGCATCTGCAAAGATCGCTTATACACAAGACACAAAATCTGAACTTATGGATTATTTTGAACATCATCCTATTAAATCAATTGCCCTTCAATCCATTAGTACAGGCGTATATGGTTACCCTATTGATGAAGCAGCAAAAATAGCCGTTAGGACCATAAAAAGTTTTTGTAATGAACATGATCATCTGGAAAAGGTTATTATGGTTTGTCAGGATAAAATTACCTATGAAACCTATAAAAAATATATGAGTAAGTAACAAGAGAAAATAATAGGTCAATTGAATGTTTAAGAAAAAGGAGATGGATCATATGCGACAAAGTATATCAATGGATAAGTCTTGGGTTGTTGTTATTGTACTGTTTTTTATATTTCCGCCCCTTGGGTTTATAGCAATCATTGCTAAGGTTATTTACATGATACTACAATCTCAAAATAATAAAGAAGGTGGCTATTCTAAGGACTATAAAGATGTTAGGAAATTTGTCCCGAAACCAAGGACAGAAAATATCAGAAAACCGGTAAAAACATCCTATGCTAGTGAAGTAAGGGAAATGGGTGAAGTGAGTGATGCCGGTGAAGTTGGAAATGTGGTAGATGTTAGCGTCAATAAGCCGATAGACTTTGTAGTGGAACAAAATACAGAAGTATCGAATACAGACATTCAAAATACAGAGATGAAAGCTCAACCGGGCACCACTCCGGATTTAACCATCGAAAAAGTAAAGATTGATACCGTTGTGTCCGTTGAGGAACTTGAGAAAAAGCTGCACACAAAGCAAGATGCATTTGAATCCGGTCAACCATTAAAAGTCATTGTCTGTAGTATGTGCGGTACCGAGAACTCTATTTACAAAATCGATGTGTTTGAAACGCCAAGTTGTAAACAGTGTGGTATGCTACTTCTAGACCGCTCTTAAGGAAAATTAAGATACTTAAACGATATATGGGGTTTATTATGGAGCGTTTATACGTTATAATGGTTAGAGTATCAAACTATATGGTTGACTTTTACATATTTCTGTATATGTGCTTAAAGAAATTTGGTTTTGACTCTTATCTATGCAAGTGTTACTAATTTTATTTGGAGATAAATTTATGAATGTTATGAATAAAGATAAAATAGTAAAATACATTTTACTTGTAATGGTTTTTATACTCCTGTCAGGTTGTCGACCCATTGAGGGGTTAGAGCCAAGTGAAGGACCAACAGAACCAGTAGAGGCTCCTGTTTCGGAAGATGAAATACCATTAGAACCGGAGACACCTGAATCTGAGGAAACGGGTATTTTACATGTTCAGATTATTGCAGATGTTCTAAATGTACGAGAAACAGCTTCGATTAATAGTACCATCGTTGATAAAGTAAAAGAAAACGCCGTTTTTGAAGTCTTGGAAGAAGCTAAGGATGCAGACGACCAGGTTTGGTATAAGATTAAAACAGAGCAGGAAGTTTTGGGTTGGATTTTCGGTGCTTACTGTATTCCTGTAGATGATGAAGAGTCATTAGATACAACTGTGAGTGATGGATGAGAACAGAGAGGGCTGGCGCAAATGAATGAAAGCGATAAGAAGATAGCGGTCTTAATTGATGCAGATAATGTATCGGAAAAGTATATTAAGTACATTATGGATGAAATATCCAATCATGGAACACCAACTTACAAGAGAATATATGGGGACTTCACGAAGCCGAATCTTGCTTCATGGAAGAATGTTCTACTGAATTATTCAATTTCTCCCATTCAACAATATAGCTATACAACAGGAAAAAATGCAACGGATGCGGCTTTGATTATTGATGCCATGGATATTTTATATTCAAGCCATGTAGATGGATTTTGTATTGTATCCAGTGACAGTGATTTTACAAGGTTAGCAGCCAGACTTAGAGAAGCCGGCATGTATGTGGTCGGAATGGGTGAGAAAAAAACACCGACACCCTTTATCTCAGCGTGTGAGATTTTTAAGTACCTTGAAGTACTGGCAGCACCGCCAAGTGGAGAAGTGAAGTCTGATAAAACGCCAGCCAAAGAAGAAGCAAGAAAAGAAGGCATCACCAGTAAGCAAGCATTGATTCAGTCTATTAAGACAATCATCACTGAGGCATCCGACGAAGAAGGTTGGGTTAATCTAGGTGAAGTAGGTACAAGATTAAATAAAAGATACCCGGATTTTGATACGAGAAACTATGGTCATTCAAAGTTATCGCCATTGATTCTAAGCCTTGAACAGTTTGATGTGCTAAAACGTAAGAATCCCAATAGCCTATATGGCATCAATTATTATATTAAAAATAAGGAAGAAAACCCAAAGAAAAGGTAGGTGTCTACGCGGATATCGAGGTAGTGCAATTATATCAGCAGGTGAATCGACTCATCATAAAACATGATCTATTTGGAAGTGACAACTAAATTAAAAAGGATTAAAGGTGCGCATATGAAAACGGAGAAAAAAATGTTCACGAAGCAAGTCAAAGCGACTGCTGTCAATCAAGAAATAAGGATGAACGAAAGTATGTCTATTAAGCTTAAACTTACGTTATCCCACGTTCTAATTTCAATCATTCCCATAGCTATAGTTGCAGTGATGCTCTTTACCAATGGGAAGGACTCTATATTAGAAGAAGTGCAAAAAGCAAATCTTGCATTAGCAGATCAAGTTACAGAGCAGGCCAATCTTAAACTAGAAGCCATTGACTCGGATTCTAACCTTTTTTTATTTAATGTAAAAATCGCCCAATTGGTCAGTCGCTCACCGGAAGACTATGATAATACATTTACCTTCATTCAAGAACGAAGAAATAATATACAATCACTTTATGTATCTCTTCATTTATCCAAGCCGGAGCTTAAAACGGTAGCTTTTATTAAAGAAAATGAAATTATTGATTATACCAATATAGAATTTCTAAACGACCCTTCATTTACAGAAAACTTTATGGCCAGTGAAGAAAGAACCCAAATATTGGCGTCAGGTTCAGAACCTTATTGGACCTATGGTATGTACGATACTCCGTATATATTTTTGTATAAGACGGTGGCCAATGTATATGATATGATGAAGCCATCCGTTATGATGTTGGTCGTAGATCCTACGTACTTAACCAGTATTTTGGATCCTGAAAAGTTAGGCACAGGGGCTAAGATGTCAATTGTTGACATGAATGGCCAAGTGGTGGTTTCTTCAAACGAAGCAGCCGAAGTGGGTAGCATGGTTGGTATATCTGAAGAACTCATGAGCTTTGCTTCTCAGAGTGTTGAAAGTAGTAGTGAGGGGAAACCTTTAGCATACGGATCCTTTGTTACAAATAAGTTAGTAGAATCTGAAACCATGGTGGTTTTCAAAGAATTAGATAATGGTTGGATGTATGTGGCAGAAATACCTACAGCAACCATTTATGGCGGCATCAACAACATGAAATCTCAGGCAACCTTTATTGTCATATTCTGTTTTGTCTTGGCGGTTCTGATAGGTCTTCTGTTGGCTTTTAATATTGCAAAACCCATTGATTATATCAGAAAAAAAATGAAGGCAGTGGAACTTGGTGATTTGACTGTTCGTAGTGCTATCAAAGGCAAATATGAAATCGGTCAACTATCAGCTAGCTTTAATGCAATGACGGAAAATATGGCACAAATTATAAAAGAGACAGGTGAGATTACCAGTGAAGTTGCCACAGATTCTGAAGAATTAAAGAGTATAGCGTCTCATTCTGCTTTAGCATCAAAAGAAGTCATTGAAGCAGTAGAGTCATTATCAGAAGGCGCCACTGAACAGGCCCATGATTCAGAAAGAGCGGCAGAAGTTGTCAAGGAATTAGTGACAGAGATGAATAAAACAGAAGAAAGTTTTAATGAAGTGGTTCGGGTAACAACAAGAACTAAAAAAACCAGTGTGGAAGCTTCATCAACAATTGATGAGTTGAATGCAACGACTATGGAAACCATTGTATTGTTTAATGATATTAAGCGGGATATGAATCAACTGACCATGCAGTTTAAAGAAATCTTGGGCATTATTGATATGATTAATGCCATTAGTTCTCAAACCAATTTGTTGGCTCTTAATGCAGCCATAGAAGCGGCAAGAGCAGGAGATGCCGGCAAAGGATTTGCAGTTGTAGCGGACGAGGTTAGAAAGCTTGCAAACCAATCCAGTGAAGCCGCAAAAAGTATCAGCGCCATCGTCACGAATATAAATACAGCTACACAAAAAACAAGTAATATGATAGAAAGTGGCGAAGCCATCTATCAAAGACAAGAAGAAGCAGCCAAGAATACAGGCACGACGTTTGCGGACATTGTTAAAGACATGGATAGTATTATTCATGAAGTGGACAATGTGTATATTTTACTCTTTGGCTTAGAAGAAATAGAACAAAAAGCTACGGAATCGATTAATAGTATAGCTGCCGTTGCTCAACAATCAGCCGCTGCCATTGAAGAAGTTCTTGGCACCGGTGAAGAACAGACAGCTTCAGCTGAGCATTTGTCAGAAATGGCATTTAAGTTGTCACAGGTCATCGAAAAGATGGATAACAACATTAAGAATTTTAAAGTATGACCCCTATAAGTAATATATATTAAAGGATTCTGAAAGGACACCATGCAAAACTATAAAATGATCATTGCCTATGATGGCAGAAGATACAAAGGCTATCGAAAAACCAAAACAAACAGTCAGCAAAGCATTCAAGGTAAATTAGAAGCAATTCTCTATAAGCTATATGATGAAGATGTAGAGGTCATCAGTGCCGTTAATACGGATGCAGGTGTTTGTGCACAGTACCAGGTGATTAATTTTCACGGACCGGACGCACGACTGGATGAAAAAGGCATTTTTGAATACTTTGAAACTTATCTACCGGATGATATTATCATATTATCAGTTGAAAAAGCGGATGATCGTTTTCATAGTCGATATTTGGCAACTCAGATTACTTATACTTATAGGTTGTGGAAAAAAGACGCACCTAGACGCCCTCTTTTTGAGAGACAACTTGTCAACGTTATGGATCAACCATTAGATGTAACGATTATGCGAGATGGTGCTAAGGTTTTCTTAGGAAGTCATGATTTCGCTGCATATGCAACCAAGAGTAAATCAGGTAACACTACAAGGGAAATTCTATTGATGGACATTGATGAAACGGACTTTGAAGTCATCATCACCATGACAGCAAATGGTTATCTGTTGAACATGGAGAGGTATATTGTAGGCACCTTGATTCAGATTGGCTTACATGAACGGAAAGTGGATTCTATTCATCGAGGGTTTAAGACTAGAGAAAACAAAGACGTAGGCCATAAGGCTATGGCCCATGCCCTCTGTCTCACTCAGGTACATTACGAATAGAGAGCATGAAGCCTCTTAATGAGATACATCAAAAGGAGACAGTTATGAAGTTGATTTCTTGGAATGTTAACGGTATTCGAGCAGCCCTTAAGAAGGGATTTATGGCATATTTCATAGAGCAGGATGCGGACATTTTTTGCATACAAGAGTCCAAGTGTCAGATCGGACAAGTTGATTTGGATTTGGTTGGTTATGAACAATATTGGAACGCAGCCGTGAAAAAAGGTTATTCAGGTACAGCTATTTTTACAAAAATCAAGCCGATACAAGTGATCTATGGCATTCATATGGAAGAACATGATCAAGAAGGGCGTGTGATTACCCTTGAATATGATGATTTCTACTTGGTGAACTGTTACACCCCTAATTCAAAAAGAGGCCTTGAGCGTCTAGATTACAGAGAAGTATGGGAAGATGATTTTAGAACCTATTTAAAAAAGTTAGATGAAGTTAAACCCGTAATCCTATGTGGTGATTTAAACGTTGCACATATGGAAATCGATATAAAAAATGATAAGACCAATCATCGGAGTGCAGGCTTCACCGATGAAGAGCGTAGAAAAATGACGAAGCTTCTGGGTTCCGGTTTCATTGATACCTTCAGATACTTTTACCCTGAACTCGAAGATGCTTATACTTGGTGGTCATATATGGGCAATGCAAGAGCTAACAACACAGGTTGGCGGATTGATTATTTTGTTGTTTCAGAACGTATGACAAAGAGACTTGAGGATGCAATGATTCATCCACAGGTCATGGGAAGCGATCATTGTCCGGTTGTTCTAACCCTAAAAGATTAAAGGGAAAAATGATAGGTTGACAACCGTCCTATGACATGATATTTTTGTCATAGTCCTTTGATGTCTTTAAGACTCAAAGGATTGGTTCGTTAAGGGCAATATTTGAACGGAAGGAAAGTGGTTATGAATAAAGCGGAATTACTTGGTCGTTGGACCAAAGAGAAATCTGAAGAATTATACGGTATTAAGAACTGGGGCAGTACTTATTTTTCCATTTCAGACGAAGGTGAAGTCCTAGTTAATCCTTATAGTGATAAAAAATCAGCCGTAAGTTTAATGGATATTGTATCCGGTGTTAAAGACAGAGGGCTGGACATGCCTGTCCTATTAAGATTTGAAAACTTATTGGATTCGCAAATTACATATTTGAACGAGTCTTTTGCTAAAGCTATGAAGTCTTTGGATTACAAAGGCGTTTATAGAGGTGTTTATCCCATAAAAGTGAACCAACAACAACAGGTAGTTGAAGAGGTCACCAAATTTGGACAGAAATATCATCATGGACTTGAAGTGGGTAGTAAACCTGAGCTCATTGCGGCGTTATCCCATATTAAAGATAAAGAATCCTGTCTTATTTGCAATGGTTATAAGGATGAAGAATTCATCGATTTAGGACTTTATGCGACAAAAATGGGTTTTAATTGTTTCTTTGTAATAGAGATGCCCAATGAACTTGACATTATTCTGGAAAGATCCAAAATCTTAAATATTAGACCGAACATTGGCGTTCGAATTAAGCTATCCGCAAAAGCCGGAGGACACTGGACAGATTCAGGTGGAGACCGTAGCATATTTGGTCTTAATATGTCTCAAATCATTGAGATTGTGGATGAGCTGAAAGAAAAAGACATGTTGGACAGCCTTAAGCTATTGCATTATCATTTGGGTTCTCAGATTCCGAATATCCGAGATATCCGGAATGCAGTGCTTGAAGCAGCAAGGGTCTATGCTGAGTTGGTAAATGAAGGCGCAGCTATGGGTTACTTGGATCTGGGTGGTGGGTTGGCCATCGATTATGACGGTTCCAGTACCAATTATACCAACAGTAGAAATTATACAGTAGAAGAATACTGTATGGACGTGGTGGAAGCGGTTATGCGCGTCATGGATCAAAGAGAAACACCTCATCCGGTGATTATTACCGAATCAGGGCGTGCTTTGGTGGCTTACTATTCAATTTTACTTTTTAATGTATTGGATGTTGCTGTTTTTGAAGAATATGAGATTCCTGAGAAGCTGGATGAATCTTTGCCGGAACAAATCAGAAATATGTATGAAGTGAACAAGAGTATTAACCATAAAAATATACAGGAATGTTATAACGATGCTCTTTATTATAGAGATGAGATTAAGGATATGTTTAAACATGGCAGGATTAGCCTGCGGGATCGTTCTTTTTCTGAAAAGATTTTCTGGAACACGATTCATCAAATCGCCAAGGCGAAAAAGAAGTTAAAATTCGCACCACCGGAACTTGAAGATATTGAAAGTGCAATTGCAGATATTTATTATTGCAATTTCTCAGTATTTCAGTCCATACCGGACAGTTGGGCTATTGATCAGTTATTCCCAGTTATGCCCATCCATCGATTATTAGAATTGCCGAAGAGAAATGCCGTTATTGCAGATATCACTTGTGATTGCGACGGTAAGATTGACAGATTTATTGACTTACATGATGAAAGGTCAACATTGCCCCTTCACGAATTACAGAAGGATGAGTACTACTTGGGCATTTTCTTAGTCGGTGCTTACCAAGAAACACTTGGGGACTTACACAATCTGTTTGGAGATACCAATGTCATCAGTGTTCGAATCAACAAAGATGGTAGTTTCGAGTTGATTAAGGAAATTCAGGGAGATAGCGTAGAAGATGTACTGTCTTACGTGGAATTTGATGTGAAGCAAATGCGTGCTAATTTTAGAGAAACGGCGGAAGAGGCTATAAGAGAAGGTTTAATGACGCCAAGTGACAGAAAAGAAATTATGCTTTCCTTTGACAATGGTCTAAGAGGCTATACGTACTACGAAAGATAGACTTTCTAAGTAAAGATCAAACGATTATAAAAGATAAACTTATATCTAACTCAACCCTCCAAGGATAAAAGCTTAGAGGGTTGACTAAATTTGAAAGTGAAACAGGAGGTAATAAAATGGGAAAAGCTTTAATTATAGGTGCCGGTGGCGTTGCCAATGTGGTTGTACATAAGTGTTGTCAAAACCCTGAAGTATTTGAGGAGATTTGCATAGCAAGTCGTACAAAATCAAAATGTGACGCTATGAAAGCCGTTCTAGATGGTGGCAAGACAAAGATTACCACAGCACAAATAGATGCAGATGATACAGAGGCGTTGATAGAACTGATTAACGCGTACAAACCGGATATGGTAATTAACGTAGCCTTGCCTTATCAAGACTTGACGATTATGGATGCTTGTCTTGCAACCGGCGTCCATTATCTGGATACAGCCAATTATGAGCCACTAGATATACCAAAGTTTGAATACAAATGGCAATGGGCATATAAAGAAAAATTTGAAAAAGCAGGTTTAACAGCCATATTAGGTAGCGGTTTTGATCCAGGTGTTACGGGTGTCTTCTCTGCTTATGCCATGAAGCATTATTTTGACGAGATTCATACCATTGATATCTTAGATGCTAACGCAGGCGATCACGGCTATCCTTTTGCAACCAATTTTAACCCTGAGATTAACATTAGAGAAATTACAGCTAAAGGCAGATATTGGGAACAAGGGGAATGGATTGAAACAGAACCCCTTGAAATCAAGCGTGTCTATGACTTCCCACAGATAGGTGATAAGGATATGTATCTTCTTTACCATGAAGAGTTAGAGTCCTTAGCACAAAATATAAAAGGCCTCAAGAAAATTCGGTTTTTCATGACATTTTCTGAGAGATACATCACCCATTTGAATGTACTTGAAAATGTAGGTATGACTTCTATTAAACCGATTCTGTATCAAGGTATGGAGATTCAGCCTTTACAATTCTTAAAAGCCGTATTACCGGATCCTGCCAGTTTGGGTCCAAGAACAAAAGGTAAAACCAATATCGGTTGTATATATACTGGCGTGAAGGACGGACAACCTAAAACCTACTATGTCTATAATGTATGTGATCATGAGGCCTGCTATGCAGAAGTCGGATCACAAGCTATATCCTATACAACAGGGGTACCGGCAATGATAGGTGCTAAGTTGCTTTTAGAAGGAAAATGGAAAAAGCCAGGTGTCTATAATGTAGAGGAAATGGACCCGGATCCTTTTATGGAAGAATTGAACAAGCAAGGTCTTCCATGGGTAGAAGATTTTAACCCTGTTTTGGTGGACTAATATGGACAACAACAAAGATGTGAGTCAAGACTTAAACATAGATTTTAATCAAGTACCAACACCTTGTTATGTGGTAGATGAACGTTTGCTTCAGAAGAATCTGGATGTATTGGCCAGAGTACAAGATGAGACAGGGTGTAAAATACTCTTAGCACTTAAAGGATTCTCCATGTATGCGACTTTTCCCCAAATAGGGAAAGTGCTTGCAGGGATTACTTCAAGTGCATTAAATGAAGCCCGATTAGGTTATGAGGAAATGGGCAAAGAGGTGCATATTTATGCGCCGGCCTATAAAGAAAAGGAAATAGATGAGATTTTATCCATCTGTGACCATATTGTATTTAATTCCTTTGACCAGTGGCATCGATTTAAAGTTAAAGTTCAGGCTGTAAAAGAGAAAAAAATTGAATGTGGTCTGCGTATTAATCCGGAATACTCTGAGATTACCACACCAATCTATGATCCATGCGATACCGGTTCCAGATTAGGTGTGACATTATCTCAGTTTCAGCCGGATCAACTAGAAGGTATCGACGGTTTACATTTTCATACTATGTGTGAACAGAACTCAGATACCTTAGAGCGTACCATGGAAGTGGTTGAAGCCAAGTTCGGACAGTATTTTCATCAAATGAAATGGATCAATTTTGGCGGTGGGCATCATATTACCAGAGCGGATTATGATGTGGATCGTCTTATTAGGATTGTTAACAGAATTAAGTCTACTTACAAAGTTCAAGTTTATCTAGAACCTGGAGAAGCTATTGCTCTAAATACAGGATTTTTAGTTACAGAAGTGATGGATCTCATTAGCAATCAGATGGACTTAGCCATTGTTGACGCTTCGGCTGCATGTCATATGCCGGATGTCATCGAGATGCCTTACCGTCCGGAGATAGTTGGCGCTAAAAAGCCAGGCGAATTGCCCTTTACATATCGTTTAGGCGGATTAACATGTTTGGCCGGTGATATTATAGGTGATTATGCTTTTGAAAGACCCCTAAAAATCGGCGATCGATTGGTATTTACGGATATGGCCCATTATACGATGGTTAAGAACAATACCTTTAATGGTGTGAACTTACCTTCAATAGCATTGGTCAATGATGAAGGTATCAGGGTTCTTAAAGATTTTGGGTATGAAGATTATAAGAGAAGGCTATAAAGGTAAAGAGAATAGATTGCAGAAAATAGAATACAGAAAATATAATTATGATTATAGGGTCAAAACTATATAGTTTTGACGTCTAAACCAATTATGGATTGACATTTCATTATCCTATGGTATCATTAAATACAGATACAAATGCAAATGATTTGCAACAAGGAGGATATTGAAATGAAATATATAAAATTGCTTTTAGTTTTAAGTGTGTTAACATTATTATTTTCCAGCTGTGGACCCAAAGAGATAGAAACAGAAGTAGAAACGAAAGCTGAAACAGTAACAGACATATCAACAGAAGAAGTTCCGGTAACTTTAGATCCAATCAAAGTTTCGGTTCCCATAGGACCCATAGGCGACTTTGTTAAGCAAGTAGGTGGCGAACGTGTAGCCGTTAATGTGATCTTACCACCGGGTGCCAGTGAGAGCAATTATCAACCCTCTCCGAAAGAAATGAATGCACTTGCTGAGTCACAAATTTATTTCAGCATTGGTATGGGTTCGGAAGTCGATAATATATTACCTAATATGGCATCGTTAAATGAAAATCTGTTAATTCTACATCTGAACGAAGTGGTGGACCAAGTCTATCCTGCCATGTATTTTGAGGATTATGAAGACAATCATATGCATGACGAACACGAAGATGAACACGAACACGAGGATGAGCATGAAGACGACCATGATCATGAGGGCAGAGACCCTCATATGTGGATGTCACCTAAAAGAGTTGTGGTTATGATTGAAGCCATAAGAGATGAACTTATAAAACTGGATTCAGATAACGCGATTATCTATGAGGAGAATGCGAAAGCCTATATCCAAGATTTAACAGCTTTGGATATCCAGATTCAGGATTTTATGTCGACTGTATCCAATAGGAAATTCATCATCATGCACCCATCTCTAGGTTATTTTGCAGATGATTATGATCTTGAAATGGTTGCCATTGAAGAAGACGGCAAAGCGACCACAGCGAGACGTTTGGGAGAAATTATTGAGTTCGCTAAGGAAAATGATATTAAAGTCATATTATACCAACAAGAGTTTGATAACCAACAAGCTAAGACTTTGGCGGATGAAATCGGTGGGCGTACCATGGTTTTTGAGCCCTTGTCAAATGATTATTTGGGCAGTCTAGCAAATCTGGTGGATGTTTTTAAAGCAGTACTAAAATAGAGGTGACAGTGTGTCAGACATACGCATTCATAATTTGGAAGTCAAATATGATCAAGTAACAGCTTTAAAAGATGTTACTTTTGAAATTAAAGAAAATGAATTTTTAGGAATTATTGGCCCCAACGGTGGTGGGAAGACAACCTTAGTTAAAGCCATATTGGGCCTCATTGAGCCCGCTTCGGGTACCATAACAGTAGATCGTCAAGACATAATTGGTTATGTCCCACAGTTGACCACCTTTGACCGCCAATTTCCGATTACTGTTATGGAGGTTATCTTAATGGGCCATCTACCAAGAGATATTAAGATTGGGCATCGGTTTAACGAACATGATAAAAATCATGCTATGATGGTTATGAAGCGTCTTAAGATTGAGCATTTAAGTAAGCGACAGATTGGTCAGCTCTCCGGTGGACAAATGCAAAGGGTGCTTATAGCAAGAGCACTCATGAACCATCCAAGTATTCTGATCTTAGATGAACCGACAGCCAGTGTAGACGAAAAGACCAAAGAGAGCATATACAGAATGTTGAAAGAACTGAACAAAAAAATGACGGTGATTATGATTACCCATGACACAGCCCTTATGTGGCCCTATCTGGATAGAGTCATCTATATTAATAAAACCGTTCATCTTCATGATCAGGCCACAAATGGTAAAATGACGGAGGTCATGGATACTTGCCCAATCGATTGGTTTATTGAAGGTGAGAAAATACAAAAAGAATTGCTGATAGGAAAAGGGGTTAAAAAATGATTGAAGCCATATTCAAATATATTTATATGCAAAACGCATTAATGGCAGCAATCTTAACCAGCTTAATCTGTGGTATCATGGGAACAATTATTGTTGAAAAGCGTTTGGTTAGCATGAGCGGAGGTATTGCTCATGCTTCTTTCGGTGGTATTGGTTTGGGTTATTTTCTTGCTATAGAACCGATTATTGGTGGTTTAATTTTTGCTACCTTAACTTCTGTGAGTGTTGGTGCCATCCAAAGAAAAACAAAAAACAATGCAGATACCATAGTCAGTATGTTTTGGTCGGCAGGTATGGCACTTGGTATCTTCTTTGTGGCGTTGACACCCGGTTACCCTCCGGATATGACCTCCTATCTTTTTGGAGATATTTTGGCCGTCAATCAAACTTACATTCGGCTTATGGTCATACTAACGCTTATTATTCTATTCATTATTTTCCCGTTGTTTAATTATTGGAAGCTCTATCTTTTTGATGAAGAATATGCTAAAATAATGGGCGTTAAGGTGATTTTACTGGAGACGGTACTATACGTACTAATCGCCCTCAGTATCGTCATATTAATTAAGGTGGTGGGTGTCATATTATCTCTGGCCCTATTAACCATACCCCCAACCACAGCCAAGTTATATACCTATCAACTCAAATGGATGATGGGCTTATCCGTTATATTTGGGATTCTCTTTAGTTTAGTTGGGTTAACGCTCTCATACTATGCTAATATTCCATCCGGTGCGACAATTATATTGGTGGCAATCGGAGGTTATTTTTTGGCAGCAATTACAAAAATGTTATGGCATAAACGCAAACATCCAGAAGTGGATGCTATGGTGTAAATAGAAATAGGAGTAAGCAATGAGCATATTAACAGTAGAAAATGTTAGCCATGATTTTGGCGGCAGAAAAATATTAGAAGACGCATCTTTTAGACTTCTAAAAGGCGAACATGTAGGTCTTGTGGGTGCCAACGGAGAAGGTAAGTCAACTTTCCTTAATATCATTACCGGAAAACTTATGCCGGATGAAGGTAATATAGAATGGTGTAAAAGGATTACAACTGGCTATCTGGATCAACATACCGTACTTGAAAAGGGACAAACGATTAGAGATGTCTTACGCTTGGCTTTCAAACATATGTATGAAATGGAAGAGGAAATGTTGGCCATTTATGAAAAGATGGGTGATGCATCTGAAGATGAACTTACGGAGATGATGGATGATGTTTCGGAGATACAACATGATTTGGAGCATCATGGTTTTTACATTATTGACTCTAAGATAGAATCGATAGCGAATGGCTTAGGGCTTGGCAACATTGGTCTAGATAAATTGGTAGATGAACTAAGCGGTGGTCAACGGACAAAAGTGCTATTGACGAAATTATTGCTTGAAGCACCGATGATTCTTATACTGGATGAGCCAACCAACTATCTGGATGTGGAACATATTGAATGGCTAAAGAACTACTTAATCAACTATGAGAACGCATTTATTCTGGTATCCCATGATGTTCCCTTTTTGAATGGGGTTACCAACGTCATTTACCATGTTGAAGGTGCTGATTTAACTAGGTACGTTGGAGACTATGAGAACTTTATACGTATGTATGACTTAAAAAAACGTCAAGTCGAACAAGCCTATGATAAGCAACAAAAAGAGATCAAAAAGCTGGAAGATTTTGTTGCAAGAAATAAGGCCAGGGTGGCCACGTCTAATATGGCAAAGTCCCGTCAGAAGAAATTAGATAAAATGGATGTTATTGAACTGGTCAAAGAAAAAGTTAAGCCTAATTTCGGTTTTAAGGATACGAGAGCTTCAAGTAAATACGTCTTTGAGGCTCAAGATCTTGTAATCGGCTATGATGAACCGCTGACTTCTCCCCTTAATATACAGCTGGAACGGGGACAGAAGATAGCCATTAAAGGTGTCAACGGACTTGGAAAATCTACATTACTCAAAACTTTACTAGGCAAGCTTAAACCGGTTGGGGGCAAAGTGATTCTTGGTGATTATTTGTCAGCCGGTTATTTTGAACAAGAGGCTATTAGAGATACGGATAACACCGCTCTTGAGGAAATATGGTCAAGTTATCCATCTATGACCAATGCAGAAGTTAGAGCGGCCTTAGCCAGATGTGGCTTGACCACAGAGCACATAACCAGCAAGATGATGGTTCTAAGCGGTGGCGAAAATGCTAAGGTTAGACTATGTAAGCTTATGTTAGAAGAACTAAATTGGTTGGTACTGGATGAGCCGACCAACCATTTGGATGTGGATGCCAAGGCATCTCTTAAACAAGCTTTAATAGATTTTAAAGGTACAATCGTATTGGTTAGTCACGAGCCTGAGTTTTATCAGGATTGGGTAACAGACGTTTGGAATGTTGAAGACTGGACAACAAAAGTGGTATAATAAATAAAAATCATAGTATATAAAAGCAATAATGTTTATGAAAAATTTATAAAATCTCTCAGTGATGGTTCATCATGGGAGATTTTTTGCGTTTAAAGGTAGTAATTATCCTAAAAACATCTTGACAATGATAATCGTTTGCAATACAATAATAAGTAGTAATCAATACTACATCTATTATTAATACGATATCTAATATTCTATGAATGACCATAAAGGAGATTATTATGTCAAGAAAAGAATGGAACAACTATCTTAAAGACTATGCGAAAGCAGATCATAAAAAAGTGATGTTACAGATGTTCAATACAGTCATACCATACATGCTGCTTCTGGTTAGTATATTTTATCTAGGCAGTCAGGGTACAAGATTTATGATACTGTTACCGATGAGTATTGTAGCTGCAGCGCTTATGGTTCGGACCTTTATATTTTTTCACGATTGCACACACCAATCTTATGTAAGCACCAGCAAAGGCAATCAACTACTGGGTAATTTCTTTGGTGTATTGGTTTTTACACCTTATGAACCTTGGAAAAAGGAACATAATATTCATCATGGTACTGTAGGTAACTTAGATGAAAGAGGTGTTGGCGACATATGGACCATGACCTCAAAAGAATATGAGGAAGCTACAAAGTTTGATCAATTGATTTACAGGATTTTCAGGAATCCGGCTTTTCTTTTCACCATAGCACCGGTATTTCTTTTTACGGTGTTACAAAGGTTTCCCAAGAAAACAGCAACGAAAAAAGAAAGAAGAAATTATACCCTTGTTAATAGTATTCTTCTCGTGTATGCCGTCACCTTTTCATTGTTATTTGGATGGCAAGTGTTCTTCACCTATCAGATACTAATCATTGCTATGGCATCTACAACTGGGGTTTGGATGTTTTATGTTCAACATCAATTTGAGGAAGTCTATTGGGAAGGTGCTTCAGATTGGGATTTGGTAGATGCAGCCCTTGAAGGCAGTACTTTTTATAAGCTGCCTGCCATTTTAGAATGGATCAGTGGGTACATTGGGTATCACCATATTCATCATTTGAATGCAAGAATACCAAACTACAACCTAAAAGCTTGTTATGATTCGAGTACCAAACTACAAGATACCAAGACCGTTTATTTTCTAGAGAGCTTTAAGTTAGCCTTCTTGTTTATCTACAACGAAAATGTAAAACGGATGATGACTTATAAGGCTTATAAAGCTTATAAAACGAATAAAGCGATTAATAATCCGGTATAGCAGGTTTAGTGCCGAAGTGTTGATTGTACAGGTTGTACATAATATTAACATTTTTTGAGACAGAAAAGACATGTCTTTACGCGCCATATCCTATATAATGAAACCATTAGGAATAAGGAGAAAGATATGTTAGAGAATTTTATTTTTAGTGTCAGCAGTGCGGTACCCATATTTATGGTTATGATTGTGGGTTATTTTCTAAGAAAAAGGAAGATTGTGGATGAGACCTTTGTAAGAATGGCGAATACTTTAGTGTTCAATGTTGCATTGCCGATCAAGCTGTTTAGCGATGTGTTTAAAACATCCTTGAATCAGAAACTAGACCTAAGATTCATTGTATTTATACTTGCAGGAACGGTTCTAAGTGTTATCTTAGTTTGGATTCTGGTTCAAGGATTTATTAAAGATAAGACAAAACTAGGCGCATTTCTTCATGGCTCCTATAGAGGCAATTTTCTCTACATTGGATTATCTCTTATGGAAAATGTGACTGGCTCCATCGGTTTTAAAGCCCCGTTGGCCATAGCTTTTATTATTCCAACTTACAATATTTTAGCGGTTATTATCTTGACATTAACCTGTACCCACAAGGATTTGACCACAAACCTATGGGGCGTTATTAAGAATATCATAAAGAACCCTTTGATTATTGCAGTATTTTTAGGTATCCTCGCATCTAGAAGTGGTTTGTCATTGCCACTGGTGGCGACGAGGACCATGGGGTATTTTGAAGTACTGGCCACACCGCTTGCTCTCATTACCATAGGGGCTTCTTTTAGCTTTCTAAAACTGACTGAAAACCTAAAAATATCCTTATTGGCCAGCTTGTTTAAGTTGGTCATTATACCGGCCACTGCTGTTGCTGCGGCGTTGATGATTGGGTTTTCCAATGAGGATGTTTTGCTGATTTATATTATTTTCGGCGTACCAACAGCCACAGTTTCTTATATTATGACGGTGGCCATGCATGGTGATCGAGATCTTGCCTCAAACATTATTATGACCACAACCATCCTGGCCAATGTGACGATGACTTTGTTTATTTTTCTTTTTAAAACATTAGGCATCATTTAAGCATATCAGCAGAACTTTCTGGTATTAAGATGGCATACATCAGTGGTATGAAAACCAAAGTTAGGAGCGTCGACACCATAAGGCCAAAAACCAGTGCTACAGCCATAGGCTTAAACAATTCGCTATTAGACAGCAGCAAGGGGATAAGACCGGATATGGTCGTGACCGTCGAAAGTACAATAGGCCGTAAACGGATGCCGGAGGCTTCTTTTGCGGCTTCTTCTATGCTTTTCCCTTCTCTACATTTAATGTTTATATAATCAATTAAGACAATGGCATTATTGACAACAATACCGATTAAACTAATAATACCAATAAGTCCTGTAAAGGATATGGGCTGATTCATAAGAAACAGTCCAAAGAGTGCACCGGCAGAGGATAAAGGCACAGTAATCAGAACGATAAAAGGTTGTCGCATGTCTTTAAACTGGAACAACAGAATTAAGTAAATGGCAAAAACGGCAAATACTGCAGCACTTCCTGCGCTTCCGAAATTTTCCTGAATTAATTCAGCCTCACCATCAAAACTATAGGAAACATCCGTAAAATTCACATCAGAAAGCTTGGCGTACAAGACTTCAAGAATGACGGCCCTTTGATACCCGAGATATATATCACTAAATAAAGAGATGGTATAATCACCCTTGTATTTTTTTATAGTGGGTTGTTTTTCCACCAGCGTTATGGACCCTATATCTTTTAACAAATATTTATGACCGCTGATACTAGACTTAATCATTAGATTCTCTATATCACTTAATTGTTTGCCACTACTTTTAAGACGAATATCATATTCTTTTCCCTCACTTCGATATGTGGAAGCCTCTCGCCCTCTCAGGGCAATACTAACCTCATTAAGAACATCGTATTTTAATAGACCTAAATAGGCGAGCTCATTTTGATTTAACTTGATTTCATATTCAAGTTTTTTTCCGTCGTAATCGGTTCGAACATTTTTGGTGCCTTCAATATTTTCTAGTATAGATTTTACTTTGGAAACGGTATCATTGATTCTATCAAAATCACTTCCTGTGAAACGAAGGGCAATAGGTGCTTCGCTGGGAAAAGCATTTTCAAGTTCTTTAACGGTAGCTTTACCACCCAATAGGTTCTCATCGATTTTTGCTTGAAGGTACTCGGCATAAGGCGTGTTTTTAGGATAAGGGGTTTGGCTAAGATCCACTCTAAAAAGGATTTGTGCATTTTGAGGCAGTTGTGTATAGATATTCATGGCCGTGAAGAATTTGGGGATGCCACCGCCGATTGCTGTGGTATAAGATGTAACACCATCTTCATCAGCTAGAATGGCCTCCACTTGATCAGATATAGCTTCTGTTGTTTCCAAATCAATGATTTTCTCTGAAACAATATCCACATACATGATATTCTTATCAGCTTTTGGAAAGAAAATGACTTCCAAGAAGAATAATGTACTGCCTAGTAGGGCAATAATAGCGATGACACTGATAACACTCAAGACTTTATGGTGCATCATACGGTCAAGCATCTTATAACCAAATCTTGAACGGGCATGTTCTTTTCTATTTTTGCTAGGTTTAAAAAACATATAGGCGAATACTGGTGTAACAAAAACCGCTATAACAAAAGAAGATATTAAAGCTATGATCACCACCAGTGGTAGCCCGATGATATAATCGCCGACAATAGAATTTAGAAACAATAGAGGAGAAAGGGTTGCGATGGTCGTTAAGGTAGAAGTGAAGACAGGTACGAGGACTTCTTTTGATCCGGTTTCACAGGCTGTCAGTCTATCCATACCTTCGTCCAATTTATTCTGAATCGAATCACTCACAACAATTGCGTTGTCTACAAGCATACCAAGGGCAACAATTAAAGCAATAATGGATACCTGATGAATAGGTGTGTCAACAAGGGGCATGACAATAAAAGTCATAACAATGGCAAGTGGGATGGCCGTTGATACAATGATTGCATTTCTAAAGCCCATACCAATAAAGACAACCAAAATAACCAGAATAATGCCCTGAAGTAAGTTCATCATAAACTCATTTAGAGAAATCTCAACATCTTCAGGTTGGAAGATGACTTCACTAAAAACAAGGTCTTTTGGCATGTCTTTCTTAAAAGTTTCAAGAGTTGCCCGAACATCCTTACCGATATTCAACACATTTTCGTCTTGTTTAAAATAACCACTGAGTAAAATAGCGTTGCGGCCTTGATCCTTGTACCGGATTTCGTTATCACGCTCAACCATAGCTACGGTTGCGATGTCTTTTAGTCGAAGCACAGAGTAATCTATATCTGACATACCGATGACAATGTTTTCTATTTCTTCTAATGATTGGAAGGATCCGGTTATGTTCAGGGCGATTTTGCTGGAATCGCTTTCTATTAAGCCGGAGGGTATCTCCAGATTTTGACTCTTAAGAAGCTCTAATAAGTCCTGATAAGATAAATCAAGGCGGTTAAAGGTATGATGTTTGATGGTTATTTGTACCTCACGTATGATTTCACCCATGAGCTCAAAGCGTGTAACCCCTTGAATGTCTACGAGATGCTTCATGATCATTTCGCCATATTCACCTAGTTCCTCGTATGTATAATCCGCTCCGGATAAAGCTATAATGAGGCCTGTGGTTTCAGCTAGGTTGGTTTTTATCAAAATATCATGACATTCTGGAGGCAAATCAGATTGGAGTTGCTGCATTTTTGTGCCTAAAGTCGCCCAAGCTTTATCAATATCGCTACCATATTCTATTTGAAGGATGATGGTTGAGACGCTGTTGTTTGAGTAAGAGATCGTGAAACTATAGCCTTCTAGAGTTTTGAGTTCATCTTCAATTTTGCTTGTAACAAGACGCTCAACATTTTCTTGAGAAGCACCGGGGTAGATTGTCGTGAGGATGGCAACAGAAGGTGTGACGTTCGGTGACTCTTGTTTTGGCATATGATCATAGCTGTATGCTCCAAGTAGAAAAATAAGCAAGATAAACAGAAGTAATATTTTTCGGTTGATGATAACCCCTCTAATCATCGTTCTTCACCTCATTTATAACGGTAATTGTTGTGCCTTCATTGATTTTTTTGATATTTTCAAGGATTAAGGCATCACCGACATCCAAGCCGGTTACCATAATCCGATCATCGATTATTTCCTCAATGGTGATATTCTTACGACGTGCTTCATGGTCCACCTGAATATAGACATAAGTCTCTCCATCTACGATGACAGCTTCTATTGGAATTAATATGCCTTCTTTTTGTCCCACGACAATCTCACATTCAACAATCTCACCCATTAGAAAATCTTGTTCTTTTATGGCTACTTCCAATTGGTAAAGGTGTGTGGCCGGATCAGGTATATTGGATTTTCTAGAGATGACACCATCCATAAGTTTGTTATCTTTACGAATACGCACATGGTCGCCTACATCCATCTTGGTATAATCAGAAGAAGTAATACCAATGGAAATAACAGCACCATCTTTTCGAATGTGCACCACCGGTTGACCGGCAGGTACTTGGGTGTTGACTTCGTAAGGTAAGCTAACAATCGTACCCCCAATAGTTGCCGTAAGAGATGCATCCTTTATTAATAAACCTTTATGTTCGTAAAGGGTTTTGGCTTGTTCATAATTGCTATAATAAAGATCCAATAATGAAGAATCTGATCCTTTCATAACCGTCATATAGGCTTGATTAGCGCTCTCATAATCCTTTTGTGCCATTGAAGTCTCAAGAACCACCTGATCATATTCTTTTTTGGATACAATACCTTCATCATAGAGCTGCTTTATTTCATTAGAAGTGTTTAATTTAAAATCATATACTTCTTTAGCTTTTTCAAGGGCCAGTCGTGTCTGTTCAACTTCTTGAGATGTAGCGCCTTTTAATGCCAACTGATACTGGGCATAAGCGCCTTCCATAGCCTGTCTTGCTCCATCAAGTTCAAATCTTATATCTATTGTATCTAGTGTAGCAAGTGGATCACCTGCTTCTACTACATCACCTTCTTTTACATAGATTGTCTTAATCTTACCGGGACTTTTAAAGCTTAAAGATTGTACGCCATCTGTTTGAACAGCACCAATATAAGATAGAACTTCTTCATACTTGGTTATTTCTATGGGCATAACGGTTACAGGAATAATGGATTCCGTTTCTTCGACCATTTTCTGCAATTTGGTCTGGTTTCTTTGTACAACAATTATACCTATAAGAGAGGCGATTGCGACAAAAACAATAAGCACCTTTGTGATTTTTTTCCACTTCATGGGAATCCTCCTATTCGCAAACACCTTTTAATAAATAGCCATAAGCAATTCTGCTTTTTTCTGCAAAAATTTCTCCTGTATGGCCAAGACGAATAAATTCTGTACTTATACCGCGCAAACAACTAAAAAGCAGTTCTATATCAATATCTGCTCTTAGATGGCTGCGTTCTTTGACGAGCTCAAATAATTCTGCCAAAAGCCATCGCATCTCAAGAATCTGCGTTTCTATACGAGATCCACTTCCAGGGTATTCTAATAAGACTTCTGTTAAGTATTTACCATGTAGATTAGAAAAAGTTAGAAGAAAAGTGTCAAATAAGTCTTCAATCGTTATGGTGTCGGCTTCTGTTTTCATACGCTCTTTTATATGATGTTGTACTTCGTCCATGTCTCTATAGATAACACCTAGTATAGCATCCTTTTTTGAGCCGATGATTTTATAGAGTGTATTCTTCGCAAGACCGGAAGCTATAGCCAACTGATCCATGCTCCAACCTTTAACGCCTTTTGTATTTAAAAGTAACTTCGTAT
The DNA here is from genome assembly GCA_002841495.1 of Firmicutes bacterium HGW-Firmicutes-2. Classification (GTDB taxonomy): domain Bacteria; phylum Bacillota; class Clostridia; order Lachnospirales; family Vallitaleaceae; genus Petrocella. The sequence continues at coordinate 37,700 of PGZV01000012.1, forward strand.
TGTCCAAGATCAATTCTAAAACATGCTCATTATTATATTTCAAATTATCACCTCTTTATACTAATATAGTTCATATAGTATAAAAAAGTCAAGAAACTTCGAAATTATGTACAACTTGTATGTAGTATAAAAATACATGCTAGAAAGGTAAAAAAAGGTAAAAAGTCCGAAAAACTGTATAAAATGCACATATAAACGCCATAAAAAATGAAATTATGGACAATTTGCTAAAATATTGTTGACAATATATGTAACTGGTCCTATAATAAAAATGTAACTTGTCATACAAGATGATTAAGACAGTAAATTGGGCATTATGAGGTGCCCTAGATTTGAAAGGAGAAAGAGGAAATGAAAAAACACAGTAACATGCGCTTATTACTTGTTTTACTTCTTACAGTATCGGTTATATTTACGGGATGTTTAGGCAATACAAGTACACCAGAGGTAGCTGAAAATGGGGGAAACTTACAAACAGAAACACCAGTGGTAGAACCAGAAACGGAATTTGAAGGAGAAGTCACAACTTTACAATTGTCGCATCAAATGGCAGCGACTCATTCCATTCATCAAACGACAGAAAAATTTGCAGAGCTGGTTAAAGAAAAATCCGGAGGTTCTATGGAAATTGAGATCTTTCCATCAGCTTCACTAGGTACAGAAAGAGAAAACCTTGAGGCACTACAAACTGGAACTTTGGATATGGCAATCATAGCGGTTGAGTTCTACCCTTCATTTATAGAAGAAGCAGGCGTATTTGTTCTTCCATATATATATGACAGCTATGAACACCAAACAGCAGCCTTACAAGGCGAAGCCGGTAAGATGTTATCGGATTTAATATTAGAAGGTACTGGCGTTAAAGTCTTAAGTTATTATTCATTAGCATTTAGACAAGTATTTACAACTCAAAAACCTGTTAATGTCGTAGATGATATAAAAGGTTTGAAGATTCGAGTTCCGGAATCACCAACGTATGTCAATACATTTACGCTCTTGGGTGCAGCACCTACGCCTGTTGCTTGGGGTGAAACCTATACGGCTCTTGAAACCAATGTTGTAGCAGGTTTGGAGAATACACCTGAAAGTATCTTTTCAGCATCAATGCATGAGGTTGTTAATTATATGAATATAACAGACCACATATCCGCTCCGACAACCTTCTCAATATCTAATGATGTTCTTGAGAATCTAACTAAGGAACAACAAGATATACTTTTTGAGGCATCTAAAGAGGCAAGTGAGTTCGGACTTGAACTCACCATAGCCAATGACACAGAGTTTAGAGAAGTACTTGCAGATGAACTAGAAGTTGTAGAGACAGATAAAGCAACTATGAGAGCAGCAATAGACTATGATACATTTAATGTCATGAAACTTGAAAAAGCAAAAGAATTGAAAAGCTTAATAGATTCCGTCAGATAAAGTATCAGTTATATAAAGTTTGTATGATATAGAGTGATTATAGCCCTTGAGCATTTTCTAAGATGGCCCAAGGGCTATATAAAAGCAAGGCAAGTTATATTGATAAAAAGGTAGGTTAGTGTATGGCGATGAAATGGATTTATAAAACAAGAAAAGCTTTGGATGGATTAATTATTATTATTTTCATTTTGATGTTCAGCATCGTTACAATTAATGTTATTGCCAGGTATTTTTTTAATAATCCAATTCCTTGGGCAGGCGAGTTATCACGTTATTCCTTTATAGCCATTATTTACCTAGGTGCTATATTGGCATTTAGGGATAAAGGACATATAGGGCTGGATATTATTGTTGATTACTTTCCGGAAAAATTAAAAAAAATTATAGAAGGTGTTTCAAAATTACTGGTTGGTATATTTCTAGTCGTATTTATTTATGTGAGTTTGAAAACGGCATTGAACAATATTAACACTAAATCATCAGCTATGCTTATATCAATGGCTGTTCCATACCTTGCACTACCGATTGGTGGATTGGGTATGTTATGTGAACTTATAATTGATGTATTAAAAATTGAAGAAAAAAGCAAGGAGGTAGAGCTATAATGGGTTTAGTACTCGGTTTGTTTTTTACTTTGTTGCTTTCAGGTGTGGCAGTTTGCTTCACTCTAGGTATATCTTCTTTAGTCTATTTGTTAATGACAGGTAATAATCTAATTGTTTTGGCACAACGTATGTTTGCAGGATCCGACTCATTTACACTAATGGCTATTCCATTGTTTATTTTTGCCGGAGAGATTATGAATGAGTGTGGCGTAACTAAACGAATTATTAATTTTTCACAGTCTTTACTCGGTTTTATCGCTGGTGGACTGGCTTGTGTTAATATATTTGCAAGTATGATTATGGCCGGTATTTCAGGATCTACAACAGCAGACGTTGCATCCATTGGAAATATGCTTATTTCATCCATGGAAAAAGCAGGCTATAAAAGATCTTATGCAACAGCCATAACAGCAGCAAGTGCTACTATTGGTTCTATTATTCCGCCAAGTATACTCATGATTCTCTATGGTTCTATTACAGGTATTTCTATAGGACGGTTGTTTTTGGCTGGTGTTATACCTGGTGTTATGACAGGCTTATTTCAAATGGCCTATGCTGTATACAAGGCAAAGAGAAATCCTGAATGGTATGATGGAGATTCTGTACCTTTTGAATGGAAAACGCTTGGGAAAAACGCATTAGAGGCAATTCCTGCATTGATTATGCCCTTGATTATTGTGGGTGGTATCTTATCAGGTGTATTTACGGCAACTGAAGCAGGTGCGATCGCATCCGTATATGGTTTAATTGTAGGTATATTCGTTTATAGGGAATTTAAAGTAAAAAGTATCTTGCGAACGATTATAAACAGTGCCAGAACAACAGGCATGTCGATGATGATCGTAGCCTCAGCGATTACTTTTTCTTGGATACTGGCAAAAGAAGGATTTCCAAAATCAGTAGCAGGATTTATCAACGGTATATCCAGTAATCCTTATATTGTATTGTTGGCAATGATTGTCGTCATGCTGATTATTGGTTGTTTTATGGATACAACTGCAGCGGCTATCATTATGGTTCCTATATTTGCACCGATTGCAATAAGTATTGGCCTAGATCCTATTCATTTTGCGATGGTTATGGTACTGACATTTATCCTAGGAGGCATAACGCCGCCTGTGGGCATCACCATATATGTTGCGTCAGCTGTGGGTAAGGTAAAAATGAAATCCTTATTGGGTGATATGATGCCTTTGATATTTATATCGGTTGTCATCTTGTTCTTGGTAGCGTATATACCACAGATTGCTTTATTTTTACCGAATTTGATTAATTAGATGAGCAAATAGTAAAGGAGGAAAATAATGAAATCAGTTCTAGTGACACAACCTCATCACTATGAGATTGTGGAAAGTGAAATACCTGTACTACAAAGTGAATACGACGTGTTGGTGCAGATGAAAGCGGTAGGGATATGTGGTTCAGATCATCATCTATATCATGGATTAAATCCAAACTCAACATACCCTAGAATCCCAGGGCATGAAAATGCAGGTATCATAGCAAAAGTTGGATCAAAAGTGACAAGGGTCAAAGAAGGCGATCATGTGGTTGTTGATCTCATCATTACATGTGGTGAATGTTACCAATGTAAAATAGGACGAGAAAATGTTTGTGAAAATGTATTGGTCCGAGGTAGTGGAACAGATGGTGGTTTTAGAGAGTATCTGATTGCACCGGAAGATGATGTGTATATCATTCCAAAAGATCTACCTTTTAAATACGCGGCTTTGATAGAACCCTATGCGATTGGCGCCCATTGTACCAATCGAGGAAGAGTGGTTAAAGAAGACATTGTATTTGTATTGGGTGTTGGTACCATAGGCACCATTATTATGCAGACATGTAAAGCGAAAGGTTGTACGGTCATATGCGCAGATATCAATCAAGAACTGCTTGATCGTGCTAAGAAACTTGGAGCTGATCATGTGATTAATAGCAGAGAAGAAAATATCATTGAAAAAGTCAAAGAAATCACGCAAAACAAAGGGGTGATGGTAGCCTTTGATGCAGCATGTTTTACAGGTTCTTTGACCAGTCTTTTTGAAGTAGGCCTGGTTAGAAATGCAGGTAGAATTGTAAGTCTTGGTTTTAACACAGAACCTGAGCGTATCAGTCAAGCGATGGTGGATTCAAGAGAATTGGATCTTATAGGTTCAAGAATGTCAGCGTATCAATTTGAGCCGGTTATTAAGGCTTTTACCGATAAAATCTTTGATTATGAGAGCATTGTCAGTACGGTCATAAAATTTAGTGAGATTGATAAGGTGTTTTATAACATGGACAATCCAAGTAATGAAGTAAAGAAAATGATCATAGAGTTTGACTAGGAGGAAAGAAAAAAATGATAAATGCAATGTTTGATATTACAGGGAAAAGGGCTATTGTTACAGGAGCGGCACAAGGGCTAGGGCAAGGTATGGCAGAAGGCTTTCTTGAATCTGGCTGTGAGGTCGTACTGATGGACATCTCAGATAAATTGGATGTAACGGTAAAAGAATTTTGCGATCAAGGTTATAAAGCTTATGGTGTAAAAGGTAATCTAGGTGATCGTGTCGACATTCAAAGAATGTTTGATGAAGCCATGTCATTTATGGGTGGTGTTGATATTTTGGTTACAGCAGCAGGTATTCAAAGAAGACATCGTTCAGATCAGTTTCCAATTGAAGATTGGGATGCGGTTATTAATATTAACTTAACGTCTGTATTTTTACTGGATCAACTTTGTGCTAAAAAAATGATTGAACAAGGCAAAGGCAAAATAATTAACATTGCATCCATGGTCACTTGGTTTGGTGGTATTAATGTTCCGGCATACACAGCATCCAAAGGCGCTGTTTCACAAATGACCAAGTGCATGGGTAATGACTGGGCTGCACTGGGCATCAATGTGAATGCAATTGCGCCCGGATATATGGCAACAGACATGAATGAAAAAATTATAGATGATAAAAACAGATATGCTGAAATATCAGAACGTATTCCCGCTAAAAGATGGGGAACACCTCAGGATATGAAAGGTACGGCTATATTTTTAGCATCATCCGCAAGTGACTATTTAAGTGGTGCAATAATTCCTGTTGATGGTGGTTACCTCTGTAGATAAGAAAAAGCTTGGCCCTCATTACAAAGGTATAAATCAGATGCTAATATTACGAAGATGACTTGTATGATATAATACAAGTTAGTGGGATTATGATTTGAACTTTTGTGATCCTAAATAATTCGTAGATTTTGAAAGGGTGTGTATCCTATGATTGCCAAGCGCAATGTAACGCAGCAGGTTGTAGACTATTTTATAAAAAAAATTGAAGAAAAAAGTTGGAAAAAAGGTGAAAAAATACCTTCAGAAAATACATTAACCAAAGAACTGAGTGTGAGTCGATCAAGCGTGAGAGCGGCCATTCAGCAATTTGTAGGTGTGGGCGTCATGGAAAGCATTCATGGCAAAGGTACTTTTTTAAAAGAAGATGATTTGTCCGTTATGCGACTTGGAAGTCATCATGATATACATTACGATTTTGTAGATATGAATAAGCTATTAGAATTTAGACTGATATTAGAAACAGATAGCTGTTACTTTGCAACTTTGAATGCAACAGCGAAAAATATCGAGAGGTTGAAGTTTTACTTAGATAAGATGAAAGAGTCTATTGGAACCCCTCACAAGTTTGTTCACTATGATATGCTTTTTCATGAAGAAATTATAAGCGCAACTCAAAATCCATTGCTTGAATCATCTTTCAAGAACGTGATCAATCAGAAAATTGATCGATTGGAAGAGTTCAACGAAACCTTTGGTTATAAAGATGGTATCTATTATCACACATTGCTTCTTAAAGCAATAGAAGCAAAGGATGCCACCCGTGCCAAAAGGATTATGAGGTCCCATCTACAAAAAGCGATTGATGATGTGTATTATGAGAAGAATGTGGCAGATGAAGAAAACGAAATCTTCTAGTACCACAAACCTATTCCTACTTTTTCGAAATGGAGAAAAAGATTATGGATATAAAAATCAAAGATGTAAAAGTGATCCTAACAGCACCGGAAGGTATCAATTTAATTGTTGTTAAGATCATTACAACAGAACCGGGTTTATATGGTTTAGGTTGTGCAACCTTTGCGTATAGGCACTTGGCAGTTAAGAATCTGATTGAAAACTATATAAGACCCTTGGTTATAGGACAAGAGGTATCAAAAATCGAGCAAATATGGCACTTGATGCATAATAATGCTTATTGGAGAAATGGTCCAATTGAGAACAATGCTATATCGGGTATTGATATGGCACTGTGGGATATTAAAGGCAAGCTTGCCAATATGCCGGTTTATGATTTATTGGGAGGCAAATGTAGGGAAGGTGTTCCGATCTATCGTCATGCAGATGGTAAAGATGTCAATGAGATTTGTGAGAATATTAGTAAGTACCAAGAACAAGGCATCACAAATATTCGTTGTCAATTAGGCGGCTATGGTGGTACTTATGGTGATGCTCCGATGACGGCACCGACCGGATCTCCAAAAGGTGTCTATCTGGATTCTAAAACCTATATGCGCGATACGATTAAGTTGTTTGAAGATATTCGCAGCAAAGTTGGCTATGATATAGGACTGTGCCATGATGTTCATGAAAGAATCAGACCGATAGAAGCCATTAAATTCGCTAAGGAATTAGAACAATTTGATTTGCTTTTTCTTGAGGATGCCATTCCTTTGGATCAGGGTGAATGGATGCGCCAATTGCGAGATAAGACCATCATTCCATTAGCTCAAGGAGAGTTATTCAACAATCCATATGAGTGGAAGTTTATGATTACCGAGCAATTAATAGATTATATCCGTATTCATATCAGTCAGATTGGTGGCATATCTCCAGCCAGAAAGCTTCAAATATTTGCAGAACAATTTGGTGTCAAAACAGCATGGCACGGACCGGGCGATATGTCGCCTTTGGCACATGCAGCCAATATTCATATTGATTTGGCAGCACATAATTTTGGTATACAGGAATGGTCTGGTACAGAACCACCAAACTTTGTTATTCAAGACCTTAAAGGACCAAGAGAAGCATTGTTAGACGTTTTCCCAGGACTTCCGGAATATAGGAATGGCTATGTCTATGCAAATGATCAGCCAGGACTGGGTGTTGATATTAATGAAGAAGAAGCAGCAAAATACCCTTGTGAGAACACCGTAACAACATGGACTCAAACACGGTTACGTGATGGTACCCTACAAACACCATAAACCACCCCCCCTATTTTTATATAATAAGAAAGCTTATACCATTTGGTATAAGCTTTCTTGATGCGTAGCATTGCCATTCAAACCTTAATGAATAGGATTTGACAAAAAAATAAATTCTCTATACAATAAAGCCATTAGAGTGGTTTTTGAAAGAAGGTATATTTTATGTCCATCCTAGAACCGGCACTGGCCCAAAAATTTATAGAAAAAACAGCTAAAAATCTTGAGTTCAACATTAATATTATGAACGATCAAGGTATCATCATAGCCAGCAAAGACGCTTCTCGTATTGGTGACTTTCATGAGGTTGCTTCGAGCATGTTAAACGGTACATTAGATACCGGCGTAGTGGATGAAAATCAAAAGTATCTTGGCACCAAACCGGGTGTGAATATGTTTATAGATTATAAGCATAAGCATGTTGGTGTCATCTGTGTAACAGGGAATCCTGAAAATGTAAAGGCGTTTGCCGGTCTGGTCAAGACATCTATGGAGGCCATGCTTGAATATGAGCTTCAAATGGAAGGGGAAAGACGTCGTAAAAATAAAGCAGAACAGTTTTTATATTATTTACTGTTTAATGAGACCGTAGATCTTGCTGTGGCTGGGAAAATGGCAGAAGGTTTAGAGCTTAAAAGAGATATCCTTAGGGTATGTCTACTTATTAAATATGATGCCCAGTACCAACCTAGGAAAATGATAGAGGCACTTACAAAAGCAGAAGGACATTCTTATCAGGATATTATTACCGTTGCCAGAAATGATGATATCATCTTGTTTAAGGCCTTAGGTGGTGACCTGATGGATTCTATTCAAGGCTATAAGGAATTGCTGGATGCGTATATACAGTCATTTGTCAAAAGGCTACCGGAAGGTTATCAAGAGGATAAGATTTGCTTTTTTGTAGGTTCCTTGCAAATGGACATTAACCATTTTAAAGAATCTTTTATCCATGCTCAAGAGTTAGGACTTCGAATTAAAGCGGATAACGGTATTTATTATTTTAACGAATGTGTTCTGGATTATTATAGAAGTCTTGCAACAATCAAAGCTTATGATAATGCTTTTAATGTTTATGGTATGCTACTTTCAGAAGATGATCAGATTCAACTCATTGAGATCGTAGATGCTTTGTATAAGAACAATTATAATGTTGTTTATACAGCTAAGGACCTTTTTATTCATAGAAATACTTTGCTCTTTAGACTTAATAAACTAAAAGGGCTGCTCAACATTGATCCTGTTGCCAATGCAAGTGACCGAGAGTTTTTAAATGAATTGGCCTATTATTTTAAACACAAGTAGAAGGTTCTATTTCAATCATACTAGGCATAATAGACGAAATAATTAAAGATGAGACCATTATTTGTACATACCATACAAGTATTGGTCTCATTTTAATATAGGAAGGACATGTTCATCAACGTTGACCCACGTTATAATGATGTTAGTCAAAAAAAGAACCGTTAATAATTGGATATAGGAGGCACAACATGAAAGTAGGATTTATTGGACTTGGCATCATGGGTAAACCCATGAGCAAGAACTTAATTAAAGCAGGACATGAACTGGTGGTTTGTGATTTTAATAAGGGTGCTGTAGATGAGATTGTATCTCTTGGTGCAACATCTGCAGAGAATGGCTCAGAAGTTGCAAAGGTGTGTGATGTTATTATCACCATGTTACCGAATTCACCTCACGTTAGAAGTGTGGCACTTGGAGAAAACGGCATCATGGAAGCGGCAAAATCAGGTACTGTCGTGATTGACATGAGTTCAATTGATCCTGTTGAGAGTAAAGCGATTGGTGAAGAATTGGCTAAAATCGGTGTGGACATGTTGGATGCACCTGTAAGTGGAGGTGAACCCAAGGCTATTGACGGCACACTATCCGTTATGGTAGGTGGTAAAAAAGCAACTTTTGATCGTTTCTATGATTTATTAATGACGATGGCAGGTTCGGCCGTTTATGTGGGTGAACTTGGATCCGGTAATATAACTAAACTGGCCAATCAGATTATCGTAGCCCTTAATATATCAGCGGTATCAGAAGCGTTGACTTTTGCAAGTAAAGCAGGGGCAAATCCGGAGTTGGTTTATCAAGCCATTCGTGGTGGATTAGCAGGATCTACCGTACTGGATGCTAAGGCACCTATGATGTTAGATCGTAATTTCAACCCAGGATTTAAGATAGAATTGCACATCAAAGATCTAACAAATGCACTTAATGCGAGTCATGCAGTTGGCGCAGCCGTACCACTCACAGCGCAGGTCATGGAAATGATGCAAGTGCTTAAGATTGATGGCTTCGAAAAAGAGGATCACTGTAGTCTATTGAAGTATTATGAGAAGTTAACCAACGTTGAGATTAAAAGAGCTTAAGTAAGATCTATTAATTTAGGATTGAAAGGAAGTATAAGATGACGCCAACAATTGTGAAAATGGATGTTTACCCAGTTGCAGGTAAAGATTGCATGTTATTAAATCTTAGCGGTGCACATGCACCTTATTTTACTAGAAATATTGTCATACTGACAGGCAGCAATGGTGAAACAGGCCTTGGTGAAGTACCGGGTGGAGAAAAAATTACCAAGGCACTGGAAAAGACCAAAGAACTTGTCGTCGGTACCAGTATCGGTGACTATAAGAATACACTTCTTAAAGTTCAAAAATCTATGCAAGGCGACAAAGAAGATGTAAGGGGTCAACAGACCTTTGATCTTAGAACAGGTGTACACGTTGTAACGGCCATTGAAGCCCCTTTACTGGACTTGCTTGGCAAACACTTGGGTGTTCCTGTAGCTTCACTTCTTGGTGAGGGTATGCAAAGAGATAAGGTAAGAATGCTGGGCTATCTTTTTTATGTAGCCAATCGAAATAAGACAGATTTACCTTATGACAGCAATCCTGACAGTGATTGTGATTGGTACCGTTTACGCCATGAAGAAGCGATGACACCGGAGAGTATCGTTGCTCTGGCAAAAGCATCTAAAGATAAATACGGATTTTCAGATTTTAAGTTAAAAGGCGGCGTCCTTGAAGGTAAAGAAGAAATTAAGGCGGTAAGAGCTTTAAAGGAAGCCTTTCCTGAGGCTAGGATTACCTTAGATCCGAATGGTGGTTGGTTACTGCAAGAGGCTATAGAACTCTGCAAGGACCTACATGGTGTTTTAACTTATTGTGAGGATCCTTGTGGCGCGGAAGGGGTATTTTCAGGTAGAGAAATCTTGGCAGAGTTTAGAAGAGCAACAGGTCTACCAACAGCTACCAATATGATCGCCACAGATTGGCGGGAGATGACCCATTCCATGGCCTTACAGTCCGTGGATATACCTCTTGCTGACCCACATTTTTGGACCATGTCAGGATCGGTTCGAGTGGGTCAGATGTGTCATGATTTTGGTCTGACTTGGGGTTGCCATTCGAACAATCATTTTGATATCTCATTAGCAATGGTGGCACATTCAGCGGCAGCTGTGCCGGGTAACATTAATGCCATAGATACCCACTGGATATGGCAGGAGGGCGCAGAGAGACTAACGAAAGCGCCAATGGAAATCATAGATGGCTGTATAGAAATCTCAGCAAAGCCGGGACTTGGTATTGAGGTGGACATGGATCAAGTCAAGCGTGCCCATGAAGTCTACATAGCCAATTGCCTTGGCGGTAGAGATGATAGCATCGGTATGCAATATCTTATACCGGGTTGGCGATTTGATCCAAAGAGACCTTGTTTGGTTCGATAAATAGAAGAAATTGAACAAATGGATTAAACTAAAGCACCTATAACTTGATAAAGTTCAAGTTTATTATAGGAATACAAGTGAAAAAGGAGAAGAGAAATGAAAAAAGTATTGGTACTGTTTATGGTGGTGTTATTAGCAGCAACAAGTTTGGCGGGATGTAAAAAAGAAGAAACAACGACCTTTGATGGGAAAAATGTAAGAGTCGTCATCGGTTCCACATCAACAACAGGGGATTCGTATATGATTGCTGACATGGCGATGCGTTATTTGTCAAAAGCGCTAAATGCAAACACAAAAGTAGATGCTGTTGGGGCAGGACCTGCGTTTGAGACAATAGCCAAAGCGGATCCGGATGGCAACACAATTATGATGTTCCATGATATGACTTATCTTGGCATATCCTTTGGTGCCTTTGATGAGCAATATGGTCTTGAGAATATGGTAATTGGTCCCCGTATCGGTCTCAACCCAGGTGGATGTTTTGCGGCATCAGCAGATGCACCATACGATGATATGAAAGAAATGGCAGATTACTTAGCAGCTAACCCAGATAAAATCGTACGTGCTGCTGTTGAAGCCGGCGGCGTATCCCATATCGGATTTATTTCTTATTATGAATGGGTTGTAGATGCTTATGGCCAAGATGTAGCCGATCGAGTTGTCGTGGTTGTTGGTGGTTCTACAGCTGAAAAATCTCAAATGCTTTGGGATGGTAATACAGACATTATTTTTGCTGACTATTCTTCCTTACTTCAATATACAGAAGAAGGCGTAGAAGACCAACTTAAGATGAAATTTGTAGCTTTGTTAGATAAAATTGATGGAACGGACATCCCTACTTTTGCAGATCTTGGTGTAACCTTAAACAATGAGCCTTTTGCCTTTTCTAAAGAGTTTGTCATCTATCTTCCAAAAGAAACACCTCAAGCTTTTGTTGATGAATTAGACAAAGCAGCCCTTGAGATTTCGAAAGATCAAGCTTTTATTGATGATATGGCAAAATTGACGTATAAGGTGGCATACTTATCTTCAGCAGATACAAAAACACATATTATGGCAAAACGAGATTCATTAGATGCTTTAATTAAAGCAGCACCATCCCTAGACGTATTGACTGTACAATAAGGTATGTGTGATTTAAAATAGTGATAAAGACTTGTGAGGGTAGAGCGTTCGTCCTTCTACCCTCATTTTTTCTAAGTGACACAATATAAAGCAATAAGACTCAAAGTAACATATAGAAGGAGTAATAAACAATGTCAGACTTATTTAAAATTAAAATTGTTTACTCACAATCCCATACAATAGGTCCAAAAATTATATTCGGCATACTGGTTATTTTTTCTTTGATTCTTTTGATTCAAGCCATTATGAAAGCGAAAAAAGAAAATCGTCCACTATTAGATTTTAAGCACAAACATTTTTTTATTGAAAATTATGATCGAGTGAAATTATTCGGAACAGGAATACTCTTGATTTTATATATCATGACCATGAACCTTTTAGGCTTTATTCCGGCTGGTATCTTATTCATATCCTTGTTCAACATTCTTTACAAAGGCAGTCGAGAAGTGAAATCGATTCTCATATCGATTGGAATCGCCATTTCAGAGACAATGTTGGTATGGTTTATATTCGGTTATATGTTCGGAATTACATTACCATAGTGATTAGCGTGTGAAGCTTAGTTTACACTATAGTCCAATAAGAAAGGGAAGATGATAGAGATGATAGAGTTTGGTATTTTAGAAGGTGTAATAGCATTACTTGGCGTGGTTATAGGTATTATATTTGGTGCACTACCGGGCATGACAGCAACAATGGCGATTGCAATTTTTCTGCCTTTGACCTACGCTTACGATTTAACCACATCTGTGTATTTACTATTGGGTTTATATGTAGGTGGCATCAGTGGTGGTCTTGTACCTGCGATTCTCATGAATATACCAGGGACACCATCCTCGGTTACAACCGGTTTTGACGGACATCCTATGGCAATGAAGGGAGAAGGTGTCAGAGCACTTAGAATAGGGATTACAGCGTCTTTGTTCGGTGGCATACTCAGCTTAGTGGTATTAGCCTTATTCACACCGGTATTGGCGCGACTTGCCATTAAATTCTCCGCAGTTGAAAAATTCTTAATCATACTTTTTGCCATGACGGTTATTGCCGCCTTGTCCAAAGGAAAAATGACAAAAGGTATATTCACCGGATTTTTAGGCGTTTTTATATCCCTAATGGGGGTGTTTCCGGATAATCAGACACTAAGACTGGTCCCCTCTATGTTCTCCATGGAACTACGAGATGGGTTCCAACTTTTACCCGTACTGATTGGACTCTTTGCTTTTTCCCAGCTTTTCCAAGAAGCTGAAAAAGGGATGAGGCAAACCATGATGCACACGGATATACTAAAAGGACATCAGTCCAAAAAGTTTTCATTCAAAGATTTTAAAGGGCAATTTATCAATATGTTTAGATCCGCTTCCATAGGAACTTTTATGGGAATTTTGCCGGGGATTGGTGGTAGTGCAGCCTCATTATTAGCCTATTCTCAGTGTAAAACCTTTTCAAAAAATCCTGAGAAATTAGGTACAGGCGCTGTTGAAGGATTGGTTGCCAGTGAATCAGCCAATAATGGTTTAACTGGTGGTGCCTTAGTACCTCTATTGTCTCTTGGTATTCCCGGCGACAGTACAACAGCCGTTTTAATTGGTGCATTTATCCTTCAAGGTATACAAGTAGGGCCTTTGTTTATAACTCAAAATCCTGTCATATGGAACACCATATTATTTGCCTTGTTGATCGCCAATATTTTCATGTTCATTGTTATGTTCTATCCTATAAAATACATCGCTAAGATTATCAATATACCTAAAAACAAACTATATCCAGGTATCATCTTGCTTTGTATTGTAGGTGCATTTTCAACCAGAAGCGGAAATATGGTGGATGTATTTACCTTGGTTATATTTGGTCTTGTAGGATATATATTTTCTAAGTTGGATTTACCGGTTACGACCTTCCTAATTGGCTTTATCTTAGGACGTGACCTTGAGAAATACTTTATTGATTCTCTAAAAGGTTCAGGTGGCAATCTAAGTGTCTTTTTCTCAAGACCGATTGGGTTAGCTGTTTGGGTTCTTATTTTTGCTTCCTTAGCCTATGCCTTTTACGATAATCGAAAACATCATAAAGAAGCAAGTCTATAGGATAATAAGAGGTTTAATAACATAGTTAAGCTATAAAATGAGTAGAGAATGATAATAAATACAGTACAGAATTAAACGGTATATAACAATGTGTGGCGTACAATAAGAGGAGATCAATATGGGTAAAAAACCATTATTAATTAGAGTGAATCCTATGGACAATGTGGAAATTGTCGTAGATGAAGCGGGTATAAAAGCCGGCACAATCCTATCAGACGATTTAACCGCAGTTGAAGATATACCTCAAGGCCATAAAATAGCTCTTCAAAATCTTGAATTGGGAGAACCCATCATACGATATGGTGAGGTTATAGGCTATGCCAAAGCGTACATTCAAAAAGGCAGTTGGATTGATGAAACCATGGTGGTGCTTCCGGCAGCTAAGCCACTAGAAGAACTGTCTGTAGCCACCAAAGTACCTGAGCCCTTGCCAGTGCTGGAAGGTCAAACTTTCCTAGGCTATAGAAACAAGGATGGTCGTGTGGGTACCAAAAATATGCTCGGCATTACGACCAGTGTTCAATGTGTTGAAGGTGTGCTTAATATTGCAATTGAACAGATAAAAAGCCTATTGCCAAATTACCCCAATGTGGACGGCATCATGCCGATTAATCATAATTATGGTTGTGGTGTAGCCATTAATGCACCGGAGGCAATTATACCCATTAGAACCCTTAGGAATCTATCCACACACCCCAACTTTGGTGGTGAGATGTTGATGGTGAGTTTGGGATGTGAGAAGCTTATGCCGGAGCGATTGTTTCCGGATATCATGCCTGAAAACTTGGTTATGTTACAAGATGAGATGGGCTTTATGCCCATGGTTGAAGCCATCGTTTTTAAGGCAAAGGTCATCTTAGAGCGATTGAACAAAAGGGTCCGAGAAGTATGTCCTGTATCGGATTTGGTTATTGGGTTACAATGCGGTGGTAGTGATTCCTTTTCAGGCGTAACCTCTAATCCGGCGGTTGGCCACGCAGCAGATCTACTGGTTCGAGCCGGTGCTACGGTACTTTTTTCAGAGGTATCCGAAGTGCGAGACGGTGTGCACTTATTAACCCCAAGAGCCATCAACCAAGAAGTAGGGGAAAAACTCAAAAAAGAAATGGCATGGTATGATGATTATCTAGCCAGAGGTTGTGTGGACCGTGATGCGAACCCTACACCCGGCAATAAAAAAGGCGGTTTGGCCAATATCGTAGAAAAATCCCTGGGTTCAATAGCAAAATCAGGAACATCAGCGATTGTTGAAGTGTTATCAGCGGGTGAGAAAGCCACCAAAAAAGGCCTTGTTTATGCCGCAACACCGGCCAGTGATTTTGTATGTGGCACATGTCAGCTTGCTTCAGGTATCACCATGCAAGTCTTTACAACAGGTAGAGGCACCCCTTATGGCCTTGCTATGGCGCCGGTCATCAAGGTTGCCAGTCGAAATGAATTGGCAGACAGATGGCGTGATCTCATTGATATCAATGCGGGGAAAATCGCTACCGGAGAAGCGACCATAGAGTCGGTCGGACAGGAAATTTATGATATGATCCTAGAAGTCGCCAGTGGTAAGAAGCAGACTTGGGCAGACCGTTGGGGCATAGAAAATGCTATTTGTCTTTTTAATCCGGCTCCTGTAACCTAAAGGATAGGTGAAATTAATTCATACATATACAATCAAGGAGGTACTAAATGTTTAGCATAGATGATTTAAAAGGTGTGATTCCACCGATTATCACGCCGGTAGATGAAAATGAAAAGGTGGATGATGAAGGGCTTAAGAGGGTCATTGACTATGTTCTTGAAGGCGGCGTCCATGGTATTTTTGTTCTTGGAAGCAATGGTGAGTTCTATGCCCTTAATGAAGCCAGTCAGAAAAAAGCAGTTGAGATTACCGTAGCCCATGTAGGCAAGCGGGTACCGGTTTACGCCGGAATAGGCGCAATCACCACCAGTGCTTGTATAAAAACAGCCCAAATGGCTGAAGCAGCAGGTGCAGATGCGGTCACTTTACTGACGCCTATGTTTATCAATCCTAATGAAGAAGAGATGTTGCATCATTTTAAAGCCGTAGCAGACGCTATCAAAATACCGGTGATCTTATATAACAATCCCGGGAAAACTACTAACAATATTTCTCCAGCCTTACTTAGAAAGCTGGCTCAAGTAGAAAATATTATTGGCGTAAAGAATACATCTTTAGATTTTGCACAGACCATTGAATACATAAGAGTAACGGAAGACATTTCAAGCTTTAAGGTTCTAAGCGGAACAGATTATTATATCTATGGCACTTTAGCATATGGTGGTGTGGGATGCGTTGCCGGTACCGCTAATGTGGCACCTAAACTGGTCGTATCCATCTATGAGAAATATATGGCCGGCGATTTAAAAGGGGCCATGGAAGATCAATACAAGCTTATACCTCTAAGAAACACTTATAGCTATGGCAGCTTTCCCGTTGTGATGAAAGATTGTATGAACCTGCTAGGTCTAAAGGTGGGTCATCCTATTAAGCCTATAGACCATTGTAGTGAAAGTAGAATAAATGACATAAGAAAGGTACTTGTGGATTTGGACTTGATTGAACCCTCGATTTGAAAGGTGATAGATGGATGAAAACAATGAGAGAAGATGGTAATACAATTATAGGGAGCGCCATAGAAGCCGTATTACCGGAAGCGGCCGTAATCAAAGCCCTTGAAAATAGGAAATTCTCAGGAAAAGTTGTGGTAATCGCCATTGGAAAAGCAGCATGGAACATGGCAAAAGCAACACAACAAACTTTAAATCAGCAAATAGATGCAGGTCTTGTCATCACCAAATACGAGCATGCAAGAGGACCCATTGACGGTTTTGAGATTGTTGAAGCGGGGCACCCAATTCCGGATGAAAATTCAGTATTAGGTGCTTCAAAGGCCATCGCATTGGTCGAAGATCTGACCGAAGAAGACCATGTTATTTTCCTTGTATCCGGTGGTGGTTCAGCCCTTTTTGAAAAGCCAATGCCCGGTATTATGTTAGAAGACATCATGGATATAACGGAGCAACTCTTAGGATGTGGCGCTGATATAGTCGAGATTAACACGGTCAGAAAGCATCTATCAGGGGTGAAGGGGGGCAAATTCGCCCTACATTGTAAAAAAGCATCTATTTTTGCCATAGTCCTATCTGATGTTATTGGTGATCGATTAGATGCCATCGCTTCAGGACCGGCTTATCCGGATGGATCCACCTCTGAAGAAGCCCTTAAAATCATTAAGAAGTATGATTTGACGGTTACAGATGAGATGTTAAAGGTTCTAAGCATCGAAACACCGAAAGAAATAACCAACTGTGAAACGGTGATAACCGGTAGTGTCAGCGCCTTATGTGACGCTGCGTCTGAATCGGCAAAAGCTTTGGGTTATCAGCCGATTATACTATCTTCCACGTTGGACTGCGAAGCCAAGGAAGCAGGTAAGTTTTTAGCCGCCATAGCACGAGAAATACATAGTCATAAAACCCATCACAAAAAACCAATCGCCATGATTGTAGGTGGTGAAACGGTGGTAAGAATTATCGGCAAAGGTATGGGCGGACGCAATCAGGAACTGGCTTTATCAGCAGCCCTTGGCATTGAAGGTCTTGATGGTACCTTGATTTTTTCTGTCGGTTCAGATGGAACGGATGGTCCTACAGATGCTGCCGGGGGTATGGTGGACGGCACCACTGCGATGAAGATCAGAGCAACCGGCATAGAACCGGAAGTCTATTTGGATAACAACGATTCTTACCATGCACTTCAAGCCAGTGGCGATCTCATTATGACCGGTTCTACCGGTACCAACGTGAATGATCTCATCGTTCTGCTGTGTAAATAAGTAATAGACAGACAAGTAATTAGAAACATTTAGAAACATATTTGCATAAAGAAAGGCATCTCTATGAAATGGATTAGACAGATTATCATATTGCTACTAATGGTGGTACTGGGTGAGATTCTTAATAAAGTTTTTAAGATACCCATACCAGGCAACATCATGGGTATGATACTGATGCTACTGGCCCTACAAACCGGTCTCGTCAAATTAGATCAAGTTGAAGGGATTAGCAAATTTCTATTGAATCATCTTGCCATCTTGTTTATACCGGCAGGCGTTGGTTTGCTAGCTGTAACAGGCATGCTAAAAGAAAGTTGGCATATACTGGTTTTTATAGCCGTTGTTACAACGATTCTGGTCATGGTGATGACGGCATACGTGGTTCATGCTCTTAGGAGGTGGATGACATAGATGTCCTACTAACAACACCCATTTTTTGGGTACTTATTTCCTTAATGGCCTTTGAAATCGGCATTTGGATTAATAAGAAAGCGAAAATATCCTTACTGAATCCTCTGTTAATTGCCATCATTCTGGTTATCCTTATACTGACATTTCTAAACATTGATCTCGAAACCTATAACCAAGGTGGGCAAATCATAAGCTTTTTCCTAGGACCGGCAACGGTTGCTTTGGCCGTTCCACTTTATAAGAATAGAGCCTTACTTAAAACAAATGGCATACCCATACTAGCAGGCATAACCGTCGGCTCCTTCGTGAGCATTCTATCGGTCATTCTACTGTCAAAGTTATTTGATATTGAGCATATACTGGGCCTATCTCTGGTGCCCAAGTCTATAACAACACCCATTGGGATAGAAGTATCTAAGCAGATTGGCGGTATACCGGAGATTACCGTAGCGGCCATTGTCATGACCGGTATTACCGGTGCCATCATAGCCAAACTTGTATTTAAAGTATTACGACTTAAGGATTCTGTAGCCATCGGCGTGGCCATTGGCACATCAGCCCATGCCCTTGGAACAGGTGAAGCCATAAAAATGGGTGAAGTAGAAGGTGCCATGAGTGGCTTATCCATAGGCATAGCCGGATTGGTAACGGTCATATTGGCGCCCTTGGTGATTCGAATGCTAAGTTATTTTTAAAATTTTAAGAGTGCTATAAGCGTGATTTCGTCACATATTTATTGTTTAAATGCCATCATAGAAAAAAGAAGCAGCCATTAACTTGGCGGCTTCTTTCTTGTTTTATGCTTCTATTTTCAGTAGAGCGTTAACTTTGTTGATGTCTCTTTTACGCTGAACAATCGGTGTAGCATCTTGTTGATATAACCAGGTACGATTGTTGAAAGAGACTTTGTTTTTATTTTGGTAGATCACACCTAAGGCGAATTTCTCTGTGTCTAGGGCTTTTTTCATAGCGGATTCAAAATCACTTGAGTCATAACCTTCTTCAAGTGGATAACTATGTTCTTTATACCACTTAAAGGTATTGATCTTATTAAAAGTAACGCAGGGATGAAGAACATCAACGAGGGCATAGCCTTCATGATCAAAAGCGGCCTTTAGTATTTTCTTAAGTCCCTCCATGTCACCGGAGAAGGCTCTGGCAACAAAAGTGGCGCCAAGGGTCATAGCAACAGGTAAAGGATTGATGGGGTCGTTGATGACACCGTTGACTTGGACAGGGGTCTTGAATTCTAAGGGACTGGTCGGTGCTGCTTGTCCTTTTGTCAAACCATAGACCATGTTGTCATGGACGATGTGGACAATATCCGGATTACGCCTAATATTGTGGATAAAATGGTTACCGCCTTCACCATACATATCCCCGTCACCGCCTTCTGCAATGACTGTTAGGTGTGGGTTGGCTGCTTTTATAGCGACGGCTACCGGTAGACCTCTACCGTGGAGACCGTTGAAATAATTGGTATTAATGTATTGGGGCATTTTAGCCGCTTGACCGATACCGGAGGCCATGACCACTTGGGTTGGATTTAAATCCATTTCTTGCAGGGTTTCTATTAAGACCTTACGGATAGAGAAATTCCCACAACCGGGGCACCATGCTATATCTGTTGATTTATCCATTTCAAAATGTTTCATGATTATACCTCCTTCATATAGGCAACGACTTCTTCAATAGAAAAAGGTTCGCCATTGTATTTTAATAGATTTTGACTCACGGTAACACCAAGTTCTAATAAAAGAATTTTGGAGAATTGAGCCGATGCATTGTTCTCGACATTGATGATGGTATCTGCTTGATCAAAATATTTTTTAATATCTTGATGGAGTGGGAAAGGTTGCTTTATATATAAATAAGCGGTTTCACCATCACCGTACTGGTCCACGTATTCTTTGAGAACACCATAAGTAGAGCCCCATCCGACAATGAGCTTCTTATAAGACTCTGGGCCAATCAATTCAGGGTACTGATAGTCTGCCATAAGTAAGTCTTTTTTAGATAAACGTTTTTCATTCATTTGAATCCTAACATCAAAAGATTCTGTAATGGTACCTTCTTCAACATGTTCATCACTGTCACACTTAACCAGTCCGTCGCCAAAACCCGGAATGGATCTAGGAGAAAGACCATCTTCTGTTATGGTATATCTTTTATAATCTTCTGTGCTTTTAACAATCGAAGATTCCAGGTATTTTGCATCCAGTTCAAAAGGTGCCATCTGGAATTTGGAGTCTACTAGGAATTGATCGGTTAATAAAAAAGTAGGCACTTGATATTTGTCAGCAAAGTAGAAGGCTTTTTGAGCCAATTCTACAGCATCTCTCATATGTCCGGGTGAAAAAATCATACGGGGGAATTCACCATGACCGGCATAGACAGCTAAGTTAAGGTCTTCCTGAGCGGTTCTTGTAGGTAAACCTGTACCAGGTCCTGGTCTTTGTGCGATATGGGTAACACATGGTGTTTCTGTAATACCGGATAAACTCACGGCTTCTTCCATAAGTGCAAACCCACCACCGGAGGTCGTGGTCAAAGCTCTAGCACCGGCATACCAAGCGCCAATGTTCATGTTAAGGGCTGCGATCTCATCTTCAGCTTGTTCTACAAAAATACCGAAATCATTGGATTTACCAGCCAAATAGGTGAGTAAACCGGTACCCGGGGACATAGGATAAGCCGATATAAAATTGCAACCACCACCAAGGGCGCCAATACC
Source organism: Firmicutes bacterium HGW-Firmicutes-2 (assembly GCA_002841495.1). Lineage (GTDB taxonomy): Bacteria > Bacillota > Clostridia > Lachnospirales > Vallitaleaceae > Petrocella. The sequence continues at coordinate 58,930 of PGZV01000012.1, forward strand.
TAGAGCTTCATTACCGGAGAGTACCATAAGGGGCTCATCTTCTCGGTTTTGCAAATCATGATGCTCTTGATAAGCCTGTCCCAGTTCATAACCGGTCTTAAAGGCTTCAATATTACCATCTAAAATCTTATCTTTTTTGTGTGAAAATCGCTCATTAATTAAAGCATGACAGTGATCTTGATCTAGTGCCAGCATACCGGCAATATGACCAAATAGTACAGTATTACCAAAAAGAACACTTCCTGCTTCAGTCGCATAATCATTCAGTGTAAAAGGCACAAAAGTACCAACCAATTGGTCCCGTTCTTCATCACTTAAAAAATCTTCTTCACCAAAAATCTTGGAATCATCAGAAACTCTTTTAGTAACACGATAAAAACTATGGTTGTTGAGCAGATAGAGGAAATCAATATGGGACCGATAAGTAGCAACAGGGGTGTTACTCACGCGGATTTCTAAAGTATTGTTACCGCCTCTTACGCGGCTCATGACTTCTTGAGTAGCAAATACATAATATGATTTTGAAATGGCCTTAACCAAAAAATCTTCTAAGGTTTGAAGGCCTTGTCCGGCTTCACCGGATAAAACGATTGAAAGTTCTTGTTTCATTCTCGTACCTCCTAAAGTAAAATATTGTCCGACCACGTCAAGTCGAAAGATTATTGATGAATCCGGTTAAAATATATAGTAAATGAAATTAATTATCAGTTAATTACAATTATAGTCGAGCACGATTGGAAATGCAACCCATTAGAAAAAGAAAAAGTTTTAGTGTTATTATGATTTTCATGGAACCCCTCTAAAAAACACATTTGTATCTTGAGTTGTATTCAATAGCACATAAAAAAGGCCTCAAAGCTCATAATCACTTTGAGACCCATTAATAACTTGTTTTTGTTATTGGAATACGACTAGATTTTGACAGAAAACCATAATTATAGCCAAAATCGACCATGAAGTTCCTGGAATCAGGTCTGTATGGTGAGGCTCATAAGAAAGTAACCTCATGCATCATGTCAGTCTTCAAGACATGATGCTAGAATGAAAACTTTCTTATGAAA
>PGZV01000012.1:60000-80037 GCA_002841495.1 Firmicutes bacterium HGW-Firmicutes-2
ACCGTCGACTTTTGGTGCATGGATGCACCAATCGGAGACCGTAATCATACAGTCTGTGGAAGGGTTTTCATGGGACCCATTTATAACCACAATCTTTTATTCCTTGCCCCCTAATACTTAATCCGAGTCCGAATCTGCTTCTGTGCTTCCTCTTTAGAAACACCCTTCCTCTTAGCATAATCCATAACTTGATCTTCACCAATATGATACAAATCAAAATAATAACTGTCCTTGTGAGCCAGATATAAACCACAAACACTGGCCCCCGGTATCATCATATAATTCTCTGATAAAGTCATCCCAATCCGATCTTCCACATTCATCATCTCAAAGAAAGCCTTCTTCTCTGAATGATCAATAAGAGAAGGATAACCAAAAGCGGGACGAATCCCTCTGTATTTAGCCCTTAATAAATCATCAAGCGGTAGGTCTTCATCAGGCTCATAACCCCAATAACTTTTTCGAACATCCTCATGAAGCTTCTCGGCAAAAGCTTCAGCAAGACGATCGGCTAAGATCTTAATCATAAGACTTTTGTAATCATCGTGTTCAGCCTCATAAGTAGCTAACATATCTTCAATGCCAATCCCGGCAGTAACCGCAAAAGCACCAACATAATCTTTTATACCGCTATCTTTAGAAGCAACAAAATCACATAAAGACACATAATCAGAGCCTTTTTTTTGTTGGCGATACATGTGGTAGGTAACAGGACCTTTATCCGTTTTTAGAACTAGGTCATCACCATCTTCATAAGCTTCGTAGAAACCAAGAACACCTTCACAAGTAAGGGCGTTGTTTTTACTCAAATCAGCCAACATATCAAGGGCATCTTTATAAAGCTTGACAGCTTCAGGACCGATAATCGGATCTTCAAGGATTTCCGGGTATTTTTTCTTCATCTCCCAAGCCATAAAGAAGAAGGTCCAATCAATATAGGGTAATAAAGCCTCAATACGGGTCTCAATGACCTTCTCACCAAGAAAAGTTGGCTTTACGATAGCACCCTCACCAAAATTATATTTGGGCTTTAAAGATCGTGCGGTTTCAAGGGTAACCAGAGGTGCTATATTCTTTCCGGACAAATCTTCAATCCGTTTATACTCTTTATAAACATCGGCAACAAAATCTGCTTTTTTATCTTCGTTCTGTAAAGCTTTGGCAGCTTCAACACCTTTGGTAGCATCTTGAGCATAGATAATCGGATAATCATAAGCCGGACAAATTTTTAGCGCTGTATGAAGCCTGCTTGTGGTAGCGCCGCCAATAAGAAGAGGTATGGTCATACCAGCGTCCTTCATCATGGAAGCCATCGTCACCATCTCATCTAAGGAAGGTGTGATAAGACCACTTAAGCCAATCATATCCACCTTTTCCTTTTGAGCGGTTTCTAAGATTAATTCCGGTGGTACCATAATACCTAAGTCAATAATCTCAAAGTTATTACATTGAAGCACCACACTTACAATATTCTTACCAATATCATGAACATCACCTTTGACCGTAGCCATTAAGATTTTTCCGGAGGAATTGGACTTTGAGGTAACATTTTCTGCTTCAATATAAGGAAGTAAATGGGCAACAGCCTTCTTCATAACCCTTGCACTCTTGACCACTTGAGGTAAAAACATCTTACCTTCACCAAAAAGGTCACCCACTTCACTCATACCGGCCATAAGTGGCCCTTCAATAAGATCAATGGCAGATGGAAAGGAAGATCTGGCCTCTTCAAGATCCGAAGTGATATAATCAGCAATACCTTTGACTAAAGCCTTTTTAAGTCGGACTTCAACTGCCTCAAGACGCCATGGGTCTTCTTTTACTTCATTTTGACCACTTTTGGCTTGTGCTGTACTGGCATATTCTATCAGAGCATCTGTAGCGGTATCACTTTTGTTAAAAATGGCATCTTCGACCAACTTAAGAAGCTTGGGTTCAATATCATCATAAATCTGGATCAATCCCGGATTCAGAATGGCCATATCTAAACCAACTTTAATGGCATGATACAGGAAAACCGAATGCATGGCTTCACGAATGGTATCATTGCCTCTAAAAGAGAAGGACAGATTGCTCAGACCGCCACTGGTTTTGGCATAGGGTAAATTTTTCTTAATCCATTCAACGGCATAGATAAAGTCTAGGGCATAATTATTATGCTCTTCAATACCGGTGGCAATGGCAAGAATGTTGACGTCAAATATAATATCTTCCGGTGGAAAACCTACTTTTTTGGTAAGTAAGTCGTAAGCGCGTTTTGCAATATCTATTTTACGGGCAAAACTATCGGCTTGACCTTTTTCATCAAAAGCCATAACCACAACAGCGGCACCAAAAGTCTTAATGATCTTAGCCTGATACAAAAATTCTTCTTCACCGTTTTTCAAAGAAATAGAATTGACAACCGGTTTGCCCTGAATGGCTTTAAGGCCTGCTAATATAATGGACCATTTTGAGGAATCAATCATCACAGGAACTTTAGAAATATCCGGCTCAGAACCAATCAGCTTTAAGAAAATCTCCATTTCTTTCTCGCCGTCTAGGAGACCGTCATCAAGGTTGATATCAATAATCTGTGCACCATTTTCTACTTGTTGGCGAGCAATGGTCAAAGCTTCTTCATATTGTTTCTCACGGATTAAGCGAGCGAATTTTCTGGAGCCTGAGACATTGGTTCGCTCGCCGATGTTAACAAAATTAATGGCTTTCGTTATATGTAGAGGCTCTAGGCCGGCCAATGTCGTCTGTGGAATTAATGGATTTGGTACATGGGGCATGCCTTTTTTTACTATACTAGCGATGGCCCTGATGTGTTCAAAAGTTGTACCGCAACAACCACCTACAATATTGACATGACCGTTTTGAATCAGTTCTAAAAGGAGTGTGGCTGTTTCTTCAGGCAATTCATCATACTCACCCAGTTCATTAGGTAGACCTGCATTAGGATAGACACTAATAGGTAATTCAGTTAAGTGGCTTATTTCTTTAACATAAGGAATTAAGTCCTTAGCACCAAAAGCACAGTTAAGTCCGATACAAAAAACATGGTCATTTTTCATGGATTCAACAAAGGCTGCCAGCGTCTGCCCAGATAAAGTACGACCGCTTTTGTCGGTTATGGTTCCCGAGATCATGATAGGCAATTGAATACCCTTTTGCTGATAAACAGTTTCACAGGCAATGATGGCAGCTCTGGCATTCAGACTGTCAAATATGGTTTCAATCAATAGAAAATCCACACCGCCGTCGACAAGCCCTTCTATTTGACGGACATAATTATCATGAACATCTTCAAAAGTGACGGCCCTATAGCCGGGATTCTCAACATCCGGTGAAATAGAAAGGGTCTTGTTGGTCGGTCCGATGGCACCGGCAACAAAACGTGGTTGATCAGGCGTTAACTCGGTAAACCGATCAACACATTTTCTGGCTATCTTAGCAGCCGCCATATTTATTTCATAGACGTAGTCTTGGGTATCGTAATCAGCTTGAGAAAGACCGGTTGCATTGAAGGTATCTGTTTCTATGATATCTGCACCGGCTTCAAGAAATTGGTTATGTATGGTTTCGATGATTTTTGGATTGGTTAAAACAAGAATGTCGTTGTTACCCTTAAGAGAAGAAGGGTGATCTTTAAAACGCGCACCTCTAAAATCAGCTTCACTGAGCTTAAAGCTTTGTATGCTGGTGCCCATGGCACCGTCGAGTATGAGAATTCTGGATTTTAATATATTTATAATTTGATCTTTATTCATATTGAGGCTCCTCATCCTTGATACAATCTAGGGTTTGATTGATAGCATTATACCACGGACTTTAATACGGTGCAAGATGAGAGGCTTTGGTGTCATTTTTAATAAGGTTATAGAATACTGGAAGCGTATTTTTCTTTTTCTTCAGCTGACATTTGGTAGAAGGCATTCTGATCAATCGTGGCTCTAAAATCTTTGGCAAAATCAGAAGGGTTCCAAGTATCAATAATAAATAAGGTGAAGTGTTTGGTTAGATCGACCTCTTGGACATCGATGCTCCCTTTTTTGACATTAAAGTCAATAATCTGGACATTTGGTCTTGTGGGGTTTTGATGTCTATAGAAGGAAACGATGCCAATTCTACCATCGGACAATAAAACACCCTGTCCGGTAGGAAAGATGCAGATGGTACTTGTCATCTGACGGTAAACCTCAGGGTCAATTTTATAAACGGCATCCTTCATGAGAATCTCAAGAGCCGTATGTATAGGCATTTTCTTACGATAAGTTCGGTTAGAGGTCATGGCATCGTACATGTCACATACGGTGATCAGTCTTATATATAGCGGAATTTCCATACCAACTAGTCCAAAGGGATACCCGGAGCCATCCATTTTCTCATGATGGTAGCGTATAATTTGTTTTACGGAATAAGGCAAAGTCTCAATGTCTTTGACCATCTGGTAGCCATACTCAGGGTGCATTTTCATTTCTTTTTTCTCAAATTCAGTCAGTTCAGCCGGTTTACGAACAAGGGTCACCACTCTGGCCTTGCCGATATCATGAAGGAGCGCACCAAGGGCAATGTCCTTAATCTCTTTTTCAGAGTAATGCATAGATTTAGCTGTTAGTATACTTAAGATGGCAACATTCACACTATGTCTATAGGTATAGTCATCCGAGTCCATAAGTTCCGTTACAGTATATAGAAGTTTTTCAGAGGTATATAAAGTGGCCATAAGGGATTCGACAACATTCACCACCAAATCAATATGTTCATTTGGGATGGCCGGATTAAGGCCTGTCTTATCATTATGAATCATTTCCACAAAAACTGTTTGTACCGCTTCTACAGATGATTTCATATCTTCTTTACTAACAAGGTCATCAGGTTTAAGTGCGTGAGACAGTTGATCCAGGGTTCTGAAATAATTACCATTATGCTTCTTAAGCTTTGATAAAAGTTCATAACTAATAATGGCACCCTTACTGATAAGAAGGTGGCCCTCATCATTATAAACGGAATCTGTAATTTTCTCGCCTAGCCCAAGGTCATGCAGAGTGAAATCATCCATAAGTTTTGCTCCAATGATGACATGAGTATAGTAATTCGTACCTATTAAAGCCATTGAACCATACTACAGTAGTTGCTTATGCCTATATTGTACCACTAAGTATAATGAGAATACAATTCTAATCGCTTAAAAAAGCTCATATTTCTCATATTCTACACATATTATCGGTATAAACGTATAAAAAATGAACACCTTGAAAGAAAAACGTTAAAATTTTTAATGTTTGCGAGGTTATTGGCTATGATATAATAGAAATAGGCAAGAAGGAGGTATGTTTATGGTAGGTATGGTTTTACAAGGTGGCGGTGCAAAAGGCGGATATCAGATTGGTGTATGGAAAGCTTTAAGGGAGCTAAATATTGAGATTGGTTGTGTGACCGGTACATCTGTAGGAGCTATAAACGGTGCCTTAATTGTTCAAGACAAATTTGATGAAGCATACGATTTTTGGTACAATATGGATCCCCGTTTAGTGATAAAAGACGATCCGGAAATATACCATCAGTTGTTGACCCGTAACATAGATATAAAAAATATGCAAATGTATTTTGAATATGTAAAAAATATAATTAAACAAAAGGGCTTTGATATAGAACCCTTAAAAGATCTTATAAACAAAGCGGTAGATGAAACATGTATTCGAAACTCAAGTATTGATTTTGGTCTGGTGACGGTTTCACTTTCTGATTGGAAACCAATGGAGTTGTATGTTAAAGACATAGATGAAGGTAAACTCGGAGACTACTTATTGGCATCCTCATTTTTACCCGGATTCAAACCGCAAACTATAGATGGGAAGAAATTCTTAGACGGTGGCTTTTATGATAATATGCCCATTAACCTGATGGCAAAAAAAGGCTACAAAGAGATTATTGCTGTGGAGCTTAACGCCTTAGCTATTGAACAGCCTGTTAAGGATAAGGAGCTGGTTATAAGAAGAATCAGGCCTTCCGGTGATCTAGGTAGATTATTGGAGTTTGACAAGGAACGTTCAAGGAATAATCTTATAATGGGGTATCTGGATACAATGAAGTCCTATGGTAAGAATAAGGGTAGTGCCTATTACTTGACAGATATACCGGAAGAATCTGTTTTCTTTAACAAATTGATTCAGCTGTCAGACGAGCAGATTTTCTCAATGGGGAAAACCATAGGCTATGACACCGGTTATTCGAAAAGACTGTTACTAGAAGTCATTGTATCAGAATTATGCGAGATGTTAGGCTTTGACTTATCCATGTCCTACGGAGAAATCGTGCTTGGTGCTCTTGAATACTTAGCGGCTGCGACCAATATAGAACGCCTGAAGGTCTATGATTATGAGACATTTTTAAGTTTAATTCTAAAAAAATGTGAAAAAGCGCCACAAAAAACTTTCGATATAGAATTTATGCCCAATGTACTTAGAAGACAAAGCTTAGTACAAAAAACCTTCAAAGAAGAGCTTTTGATGAAATGGTTAGTGCTGATGGCTTCTAGTAGAACCTAGGATGTTATAGAGGTTGGATACAATCCACATGGTCAATTTTTACATTATTAACAAGGGTTGAAACAGGGTGCATGGTCATATGCTTAGAATGATAGGGTGTTAGCATGGATGAAAGCTCTAAAACATCTTTATTGGAAGGGTTTAACCAAGCATTTATTTGGTCAGGGCTCAAAATGACAGGCATTCGGTCATGGATATTCTTAATCATGTCATTGGCTTGGGTGGTTATAATGGTACAGGTGAAGATTTTGGTTTGATCAGGGGCCTTATAGGAAGACCATAATCCGGCCATGGGCATAAGAGGCGTTTCCTTTAAAGTGATTCTATAGGGGGTTCGATCCTTACCATGGCTTTGCCACTCATAAAAACTTGAGGCTAAGATTAAACACCGCTTAGAAATAAAAGCATCTTTGAATGTAGGCTTAAGAGCCACTGTCTCGCTTCTGGCATTAAAAAGTTTGTTGCCAAGAGATGAATCCTTTGACCAGGGTGGCACAAAGCCCCACTTTAGGTAACCGGCTCGGTTGGAGGCACCATCATTGATAACGGATAAGACAGGTTGGCTTGGTGCTATGTTGTATCTAGGCTTATAATGATTCAGGGTCATAGTCTTAACGCCATAAGCATCATTTAAGATATCTCTAAGTAGTTGAATATCCAGATCTAGGGTTACACGACCACACATAGGATTAACCTCCTTAATTCATATCTGTTGAACTTGAATTTAACAATATAAAACGAATCGATGTCATAATGAAAGTCAAATATCTCATCTAGGAACCTTAAGATATGATGACGAAACAGGATAGGAGAATTTCCATGAAACTGTTGTTGTATAGATCCATTAAAATAGCACTGGGTGTTATCGGCGCCATTTTTCTTGCGGAAGTCATTGGTCTTATGTATAGTACAACGGCAGGCGTTATAGCCATGTTGAGCATACTGGATACCAGAAAGCAAACACTTTACGTAGGTTTCAAACGCATTTGGACCTCTTTAATGGCGATTCTTATTGTCACTGCACTATTTGCCCTATTGGGACACAATCTCTTGGTATTTGGGCTTTTCTTACTATTTTACGTACCTTTGATGACATGGATTAAAGCTTCAGAAGCCCTAACTGTAAATACTGTTTTAGTGACACATATCTATACCCTTCAGTCCTTAGGTGTTGGTATAATCATGAATGAAATGGCCTTGACCATTATTGGGGTATTGATTGCTTGGGTTCTTAATCTACATATGCCCAATCTTGAAAATGAAATCCGGAACCTTCAAATGGAGGTTGAGGATAAGATTAAAGGGATACTTGAACAGATTAGAGCAAAATTAATGGGTCAGGAAAAGTCGGTATCGACGGATTTACTTGCAGAGCTTAAAAAACAGTTAGATGAAGGCACAAAAAAGGCTTATATCTATCATAATAACTATATCTTAAAGGACCACCGTTATTTTATCAAGTATTTTCAAATGCGAAAAGAGCAGTACCGGGTGCTTAAACATATGGATCAACTTTTTCATGAGACATTTATGACAGTTAAGGAAGCCTTACCCATAGGTGCTTTTACCCATCGTCTTGTTACTGAACTGAATGAGTGCAATAATGGTGAAGACTTATTAATGGCTCTGAAAGCCTTAAAAAATCATTATAAGGCATCTGAACTACCTGTCACTAGAGAGGAATTTGAAAATAGAGCAACACTATTTCAATATTTGAACGACTTGGAGCATTTCATTGAGATAAAAACTAGATTTATGGTGGATTACGGTGAGATCGTCTATTGTCATTATGAAAAAATACCCATCAAAGGAAGGAAGTGATCTTATGCAAGTGACCCGTCAATGTGAACACTGTCAACATAAGCTTTGCGCCAAACGTGTTCCGATTTTCAGTGCGATGTCAACAGAAGAGATTAATGAGATCACAGATCTTATCATTCGAAAAAGTTATGTCAAAGGTGAAGCCATTATGACAGAAGGCGAGACCATTGATCGGTTGGTCATCATCAATTCAGGTAAGGCCAAAGGCTGTAAATACAGCATAGATGGTAAAGAGCAGATTCTCTATCTCTATTCAGAGGGTGATTTTTTTGGAGAAAGGAACTTACTTACAAATCTTAAGGCAAGTTATAGTATTGTAGCTTTAGAAACAGTCCATGTGTGCATGATCTTAAAAGCGGATATCCGACAACTTATAAAAAAGCATCCGGAAATAGGCTTAAAGATCATGGAAGAGTTGACAATGAAATTAGAACGTCTTGAAAACACCATAGAACAAATGGGTACCAGAACGGTGGAAATAAGAGTGATTGGTGCGCTTCTTGAGTTTGCAGAAAAATTCGGGATGGAAAAAGAAACCGGAAGGATGGTGGCTTTACCACTTAGTCGAGAAGGTATTGCCAGCTATATCGGCGTCACCAGAGAAACAGTAAGCAGGAGTATGAATGCCCTTGATGAGGAAGGGCTGATTCAAATAATCGGTAATAAAAAAGTGTTCATAGAAAATGTAGAGGCCTTAAAAAATAGATTTAGTGAAACGAAGTTTTGATCTATGAGTCAATAAAATAAAAAATGTGCGTTATCTCACAGTTTTATTAAGATAATGATGTAAAATAGTTATAGAAAGAAAGCGCTAATACTATAATCAAATTGAATGAGGTGATGGTTTGTACATTGATTTGAACAAAAGTATCTATGACTTATGCAAAGAAGATCCAAGAATTATAGAAATCATGATTTCTTTAGGCTTTACGGATATTACCAAGCCGGCTATGATGAACACGGTTGGTAAAATAATGACCATTACTAAAGGTGCCAGAATGAAAAATATGGACATCACAACCATTAAAAAAAGATTTATTGAACAGGGTTATATCATAGGTGAGGAAAAGGAGGATTCAAAATGAGTGAATTTATTGATAACCAATCAAAAAAGCAAGAGGTACTAAAAGGACTGATTAAAAGACTACACGAAGGTCAAACGGTAGAGGAAGTTAAAGCAGAATTTGCAAAGCATTTTGAACATGTTTCACCAACAGAAATCAGTACGCTCGAAGCGGCACTTATTCGTGAAGGCATGCCTGTTGAGGAGATACAAAGTCTTTGTGATGTTCATGCAGAAGTATTCAAGGGATCCATTGAAGAGATACATGCACCAAGAGAAGAACATCAGATTCCGGGTCATCCGGTAGGCACTTTTATTAAAGAAAATAGGGCTATTGAAGCTTTAATTGATAAAAAACTTATACCTGTTCTGAGCGCTTATGAGTTTGAAGAAAGTCAAGCCAATAAGAATGCCCTACAAAATATTTTAAACCAACTCAGACAAATTGATATTCATTATGCCCGTAAAGAAAATCTCCTATTCCCGATCATGGAGAAGCATGATATAACAGCACCACCTAAAGTGATGTGGGGTGTGGATGATGAAGTACGACAGGAATTAAAAGGCATAGCTCTACAACTAGAAGCCGACGAGAATATCAACTATATTATTGACGCTATACATGAGACTGTTCATAAAATTAAGGAAATGATTTTCAAAGAAGAAAATATATTATTTCCTATGGTAATTGATACTTTCAGTGAAGAAGAATGGCTTGAAGTCCTTGAAGGTAGTGATGAATTCGGCTATATAATAGAAACTCCACAAAAAATATGGCAACCCAATATGGGTAAAGAGACAAAGCCTTTAGAACAGCCTTTTGGCGCACCGGATTCAGACAATAAGCTTATTAAGTTTGATGCAGGTGTACTCACGCCAGAAGAAATCAATGCAATTATGAATACCTTACCACTGGATGTAACTTTTGTAGACGCTAATGGCTTAGTTAAGTATTTTTCTCAAGGAGAAGAACGTATATTTCCAAGAGCGAAGACCATTATCGGCAGAGAAGTGAGCAATTGTCATCCACCGGCAAGTGTCCATATTGTAGAACAAATTGTTGAAGATCTTAAAAGTGGTCGAAAAAGCCACGAAGATTTTTGGATAAAAATGGGTGAGCAATTTATTTATATTCGCTATTATGCCGTACGTAACAGTGAAGGTACATACTTAGGCGTTCTTGAAGTTACCCAAAATATTAAACCGATCATAGCTCTTGAAGGAGAAAAGCGCTTGATGACGGATTGATCATTGGCCAAAATATAATAAGACGGTCACTGTTTTTTAGTGGCCGTCTTTTTTGTTCTACTCATTACTTATTACTTACTACCCAGATTGGGTTTTATATTCATAAAATAATGTCGAATATAGGAGATGAGTGCGATCAGTTTTAGTAATATAGCCGATCCGATGAGTAGTATACTGATTAAGGAATTCGGGTAGAGTATGGTGATGAAAATAGCAAAGGAGAACAAAACGGTAGCAGCTTTACCAAAGTAGTTAGAAGCCATGACGGTGCTCTCTTTCCTAAAGTACATGTAGATTCCGGTTATAATCATGGAGAATTCTTTGAAAACGACGATGAGTGTCAACCAGACAGGTATGGCCTCATCAATGGCCAGACAAGTAATGGCCATCAGCTGCATAAGCTTATCCGCCAGAGGATCGAGTACCGTACCGATTTTGGTAATTAAGTTATAGTGCCTAGCCAAAAACCCATCGAGTATATCGGTGACCCCGGCTAAAATAAAAATGCCAAGGGCCAGATAATGGGCGTTTGGCAGATCAGAAAAATAAACATAGGCAAATAGAGGTACCATGCCGATTCTTAGCGTCGAGAGTATGTTAGGTACGTACTTAAGCATCATTTTTACCTCCATAGTAGGTCATTATAGAAAGGTCCTATAAAAACAGTATAGCTTAAGGGTACAAACTTGTAAATTGTTTGTGTATTATAACTCGTGCAAAACATATGTTATAGTGCTATAATATGTAAATAATAATCATTATCAAATAAAGGAGAAACGACTATGTCGAAATTATTACTTAAGATAGAAGGGCTAAGAGCCCAAATTGATAACAAAGAAATCATAAAAGGTGTGGATTTGGAAGTTCATGCAGGTGAAATACATATTATTATGGGACCCAATGGTGCCGGTAAATCCACCCTAGCGTACACACTCATGGGGCATCCGAATTATAAGGTGCTCGGTGGACATGCTTTCTTAGAAGGAGAAAACTTACTGGAAATGAAGGTGGATGAGCGGGCTAAAAAAGGTCTTTTCTTAAGCTTCCAGTATCCGGAAGTCATACCCGGTGTTACAGTAGAGAACTTTCTTAGAACGGCAAAAAATGCTGTTGATTCAAGAAAACAATCGATTGTCGCGTTTAACAAGTTGTTAAAAGAAAAAATGGCTACCCTTGGGATTGACGAAAGTTATGCCAAACGATATTTGAACCAAGGTTTTTCAGGTGGTGAGAAAAAGAAAAATGAAATACTCCAGATGAAGGTTCTAAACCCGAAAGTAGCCATATTAGACGAGACAGATTCAGGTTTGGACGTGGATGCTATAAGAGTGGTGGCAGAAGGCGTTAATCAGTTTACTAATAAAGACAATGCGATGATTATCATTACTCACTATAAGAAACTACTGGATTACATTAAACCGGATTATGTTCATATTCTTAAAGATGGCCAGATTACTCAGACGGGTGGCATAGGACTTGCAGCTACCATCGATGAAGAAGGCTTTGCAGGGGTTAATACCAACTAGGAGGTTAAAATGGAAAGAAAGAGAACCGTTATTGAAGACGTGGATCGTGGCGTCTATGACATAAAAAATGCGGATATTGCTGCTTATAAATCTGAAGCAGGGCTTACAGAAGCGATTATCCGAGATATATCCAGAGAAAAAAATGAACCAGAATGGATGACAGATTTTAGGCTCAGGTCACTTGAGATTTTTAACAGTAAGCCGGTACCCACATGGGGTGCAGACCTTAGTGAGCTGAATATGGATGACATCGTCACTTATGTTAGGCCTAAATCAGATATGAAAGCTTCCTGGGATGATGTTCCGGAAGACATTAAAAATACTTTCGATCGACTGGGCATACCTAAGGCGGAACGTGAGTCTTTAGCCGGGGTAGGCGCCCAATATGATTCAGAAGTGGTTTATCATAGTATACAAGACAACTTATTAAAGCAAGGTGTCATTTATACGGATATGGAAACTGCAGTTAGAGAACATGAAGACATCGTCAAAGCTTATTTTATGAAATTGGTAAGACCTCAGGATCATAAATTCGCAGCCTTACATGGTGCTGTATGGTCCGGTGGATCCTTTGTATACGTACCGGAAGGCGTTGAAGTGAAGTTCCCCCTTCAGTCCTATTTTAGATTGAATGCACCGGGAGCCGGTCAGTTTGAACATACGTTGATCATCGTTGAAAAAGGTGCCAGCTTACATTTTATTGAAGGCTGTTCAGCGCCTAAGTATGATGTTGTGAACCTACATGCCGGTTGTGTTGAGCTGAATGTTAAAGAAGGGGCCAAACTGCGCTATTCAACCATAGAAAACTGGTCTAGAAATATGTACAATCTAAACACCAAAAGATCCATTGTTGATAAAGACGGTACGATGGAATGGGTTTCCGGATCTTTTGGTTCAAGGGTTTCAATGCTCTATCCAATGAGTATCTTAAGAGGTGAAAGAGCTAGGTGTGAATTTACAGGTATAACGTTTGCGGGACAAGGTCAATATCTAGACACCGGTTCTAAGGTTATACATGCAGCACCTTATACAACTTCGAACATCAATTCCAAGTCCATATCAAAAGATGGAGGACATGCTTTTTATAGAGGTTTGATGCGGGTGACGTCAGGTGCCCATCATTGTAAATCTACTGTATCTTGTGAATCTTTGATGTTGGATAATTTATCGGTTTCAGATACTTTGCCCATCATTGAGCTTGCCAATGATGACATAGACATCGGTCATGAAGCCAAGATCGGACGCATCAGTGATGAGGCCATCTTTTACCTCATGTCCCGTGGTATTAGTGAAGTGGAGGCCAAAGCTATGATTGTAAGAGGCTTTGTTGAACCCATAACCAAAGAGCTGCCTCTGGAATATGCAGTAGAATTGAATCAACTGATTAATCTTGAATTTGAAGGCAGTATTGGATAGGAGGCACTATGTATAATAAAACATTATTAGATAAAATTCTGGTTCAAAGCAAAAATAAGGAAAAAGATCAAGAAAGTAGAAGAATAAGCTTTGAGCGTTATGAAAAAGAAGAATTTCCAATCTGGAAGCGGCTAAAAATTGATAGGTCAATTTTGCCGGATTATCAGAAATACAACAATCAAAAAACCTTAATGTACAGACAAGAAGGACTTCATGTGACACCCATACACAGTCAGGAAGCCATATTCTCTAATGAATTATTTGATAAATCTTATGGTCCTAGCATTAAGCATAGAACCCTTACAGAGGCATTTAGTAATACAGGCACTTATATAAATGTGGATGAAGGTATAAAAGTAACAGAACCCATCATTATTCAGTTGCCCCTAGATCAGGATAACCCACTTCTTTTAGATCATCATGTGATTCATGCCATGAAAGGTAGCCGCGTGGTGGTTGTTTTGGATTACCGGGATGAAAATGTGGATGGTTTCCATAACGGTGTGATTAATATCATTGTTGAAGAAGGCGCCGATGTTCAGGTTATTAAACTACAGAATTTCTCTAAGAGAAGTACCCATATCTTTAGTGGTTTAGCACTGGTTAAGAGAGATGGAAAAGTTACCTTTAATAGTATTGATCTAGGAAGTACACTTGCGGTAACTGATTTTTCCACCTATCTTCAAGAAGAAAACAGTGAAGGCGTTGTGGAGAGTATTTATTTAGGTGATGGCAAAAGTAAAATGGATCTAAGTTATAATATGTATCATGAAGGCAGACGTTCAGAAAGCAATATTCTTGTCAAAGGTGCTTTACTACATGAAGCCCATAAGGTTTTTAGAGGCAATCTGTTTTTTAGAAAAGGCGCTAAAAAAGCCAGTGGTTCCGAGCAAGAATATGTTATTTTATTAAATGAAACCGTTAAGTCTGATTCGATACCGGCGCTTATGTGTCAGGAGGATGATGTTCAAGGTGAACATGCAGCCAGTGCCGGCCAAGTGGACGAAAATAAATTATTTTACCTTATGAGCCGTGGGCTTACTGAAAAAGAAGCGAAACAACTCATTATCATGGCATCTTTTACACCTGTGATCGATCAAATACCTATTGAAGGACTTCAAGAAATGCTGGAAAAAGAAATCAGCATAAGACTATCATCTTAAGGAGGATTGGTGATGAATGCTACCAAAGCGTGGGTGGAAGCTCAATTCCCCTTAATCAGACATCATGGATCCTTGGTTTACTTAGACAGTGCGGCAACAACTCAGAAACCGGAACAAGTGATTAACCGAATATCCAAATACAACAGGCAAGAACATGCCAACATCCATAGAGGTGTTTATGATCTTAGTCAAAAAGCGACGATGGCCTATGATCAGGTTAGGCAGCAAGTCAAATACCTTCTATCGGCACAGAGAGATGAAGAAATTATTTTTACAAAAGGCACAACGGAGAGTTTGAATCTAATCGCCTATAGCTATGGTATGCCCATGTTGTCAGAGGGAGATGAAGTCGTCTTATCTATAGCAGAACATCATAGTAATATTATACCTTGGCAGCAACTGGTCAAAAACAAAAAGGCCGTGCTGAAGTATTTACCAGTGGACATAGAGGGCAGGATTATAGAAAGCGCGATTGGCACGGTGATCACTGAAAAAACAAAGATTGTATCGGTAACGATGGTTTCTAATGCCTTTGGTACCCTTCAGCCCATAGCTTCGGTCATTAAACGTGCCCATGAGGTGGGTGCCGTTGTGGTTTTAGACGGTGCCCAGAGTGTACCTCATAAAAAGGTGGACGTGAAAGCTTTAGATGCAGATTTTCTTGTTTTTTCATCTCATAAGATGTTTGGCCCAACAGGCGTAGGTGCTTTGTATGGCAAATATGCGTTGTTAGAAAAAATGATACCCTATCAAACAGGTGGGGATATGATTGAGTATGTGGAGGAACAGACATCCACCTTTGCACCTATACCTCAGTGTTTTGAAGCAGGTACACCAAATATTGAAGGTATCATTGGCTTTGGAGAAGCCATTCGTTTTATTGAGCAGGTTGGTTATGATTTTATACATAAAGAAGAGATGGGACTGACAAAATACGCTTATGATCAGCTTAGTCATTTAAACCATATTCAGATCTATGGACCCTTAGATATAAAAGACAGAGGGCCGGTGATTTCATTTAATGTGGAGGGTGTTCATCCCCACGATGTGACGACCATCTTAGACCAAGATCATATTGCCATTCGTGCCGGGCATCATTGTGCCCAACTCTTGATGAAGCGAATAGGTCTTCCCAGTACCTGTCGTGTAAGCTTTGCTGTTTATAATACGACAGAAGATATCGATCGGCTTATAGAAAGTTTGAAAAAAGTAAGGAAGTGGTTAGGGTATGAATCTTAGTGATATTTATACAGAATTAATTATGGAACACAATCAAAGTAAGCATAACAAAGGGATATTGGAAGATGCAGACCAATTGGCAAGAGGCCATAATCCTAATTGTGGGGATGATTTGACCGTGTATATTAAAGTAGAAGAAGATAAGCTCATTGATATTAGGTACGAAGGCGTTGGATGTGCTATATCAGAAGCATCTGCATCCATTATGATTGACTTGATAAAAGGTCTAACGCTTGAAGCAGCCCGTTCGAAGATTATGACTTTTATGGGCATGATTAAAGACGAAGTGGATGAGCGAGAAGCCCTTGAAGTACTTGAAGATGCTTCAATCTTAGCGAACATTAAGAACATGCCGGCAAGGGTGAAATGTGCGGTGTTGGCTTGGCATGCTTTGGATGAAGCCATGAAGAAGGTGGGATGACTAGGAATCAAGTCCCACATATCCTTCTGTTCTTAGGCTCTTGACATATGTGGTTGATGAGAGTATAATCTAAAGCACAAGCCCCCCCTACACAGGGGTGGGTGCAATTAGTTGAGGAGGTAGTAAGAATGAACGACAAAAGATTTGATATTAACGGTATGACATGTACGGCATGTGCCTTGACCATAGAAAAACAACTTGGGAAAATGGAAGGTGTTCAGTCTGTAGCCGTAAATTATGCAACAGAACAGATGCAAGTCACCTATGATGACAAACAGCTGGATGTTAAAGCTATACAAGATGCGGTTGTTAAGGTAGGATACGAGGCGATAGATGCTTCAAATGTTGAACAACAAGATGAGAAGGATGCATCTTCAAAATCGGAAAAACACACAAAATATATGGAACGACGATTGATTATTTCTTTGATATTTACGTTACCGGTATTTTATTTGGCCATGGGTCCTATGGTAGGGCTGGCTGTACCTTCATTTTTAGCCGGTGAAAAGAACATATTAACCATGGCTTTTACCCAGATGCTTCTGACCATTCCGGTTATGCTGGTTGGTGAGGAATTTTATCGTGTCGGGTTTAAGACTTTATTAAAAAGAGCACCTAATATGGATTCATTAATAGCGGTAGGCACAAGTGCCGGTTTTATTTACGGTGTTTTCGCGATCTATCGAATCATCCACGGTTATGCCTATGGTGATATGGACCTTGTCCATCATTATGGTCACGAGCTATATTTTGAATCAGTAGCGGTTATTATTGCTCTTATAACCTTAGGTAAATACCTTGAGTCTAGAGCTAAAAGTAAGACCAGTGCTGCCATCAAAGAACTCATGGCCCTAACACCGGATGAGGCCATCGTCTTGGTGGATGGGATAGAGAAAACAATGCCGACAACTCAAGTGAAAGTGGATGATTTGTTAGTAATTCGACCCGGATCTAAGATTCCTGTGGATGGTATCGTGACTGAAGGTCACTCAACAGTAGATGAATCCATGCTGACAGGTGAAAGTCTACCAATTGAAAAAGGAAAAGAAGATAAGGTTATAGCCGGCACCATGAATCAAACCGGTAGCTTTATTTTCAAGGCGACGGCTGTTGGAGATGATACGGCTTTGGCCAAAATCATACATATGGTTGAAGACGCCCAGGGAACAAAAGCGCCGATTGCAAAGCTAGCAGATCAAATCAGCGGTTACTTTGTACCGGTGGTGATTCTCATCAGTTTGGTAAGCTTTGGTATATGGTTGCTTCTTGGTTATGAATTTGAATTTGCCTTTAGAATCGGTATATCGGTATTGGTTATTTCGTGTCCTTGTGCCCTAGGACTGGCTACACCAACAGCCATTATGGTGGGTACAGGCAGAGGTGCAAAATACGGAACCTTGATAAAAAGTGGTGAAGCGCTTGAGCTTATGCACAAAGTTCAGACGGTTGTTTTTGATAAGACCGGTACTTTAACCAACGGCAAGATAGAAGTAGCAGATCTTAAAGCTCTAGATGATGAGACAACCTTGTTGACACTGGCGGCTTCCGTAGAGAAGCATTCCGAGCACCCACTTAGTCAAGCCATACTCAAATATGCAGAGTCTAAAGGCGTCAGCCTTAAGAAAGTAACGGATTTTGAAGCGGTTATGGGTCATGGTGTTACAGGTACAGTAGAAGACATTCAAGTGGTTATCGGAAACGAAAAGCTGATGAAAGACAATGCCATTGATTTTGCAGGTCATGAAGATCTGATCAATCAATATGCGAAAAGTGGTAAAACGCCAATCCTTATTGCGTATCACGGAAAATTACAAGGGGTTTTTGGTTTGGCAGATACCATTAAGCCGGATGCCATTAGAGCGGTCAAAGAACTTCAGGCGATGAACATTGAAGTGGTTATGTTGACAGGTGACCATCAGGTTACAGCTGAAGCCATAGGTCATCAGCTAGGCGTGGATAAGATTTATGCTCAAGTATTGCCTGGTGAAAAGTCGGATATCGTCAATAGTCTAAAATCAGACGGTCTGAGTTTAGACAAAAAAAGAGTGATGATGGTTGGTGACGGCATCAACGACGCGGTTGCTTTAGTAAGTGCTGACGTCGGTCTAGCCATAGGTAGTGGTACGGATGTGGCCATTGAGTCAGCCGATGTCGTCTTGATGAAAAATGAGATTATGGATGTGGTAACAGCCATTCAATTAAGTAAGGCGACCATTAGGAATATTAAGCAGAACCTATTTTGGGCTTTCATCTATAATATTATTGGTATCCCTATAGCAGCAGGTGTATTATATAAAGGATTTGATATACTTTTAGACCCAATGATTGCAGCAGCAGCTATGAGCTTTAGTTCTGTTTCAGTTGTGACGAACGCATTAAGACTAAGAGGGTTCAAGCCTAACTTAGTAGAGGATTCATTCGAGCAACAAAATAAAAATCAGAATGACATTCAAACTGAAATTCAGACAATGCATCAAAGTGAGAATCAAGAAGAAGGCAACATACAATCAGAAGTAACTGTAGTGACGCAAATTAAGGAGGATAATAAAATGAATGAAAAAGTACTAACAGTAGAAGGTATGACCTGTATGCATTGCGTAGGTCGTGTGGACAAGGCTTTAAATGGTATTGAAGGCGTTGAAGAAGTGCAAGTAGATCTAGAAGCAAAACGTGCGGTTGTTAAAATCAGTCAAGATATTAGTAATGCAACATTTGAACAAGCGGTTGAGACAGCAGGGTATGAAGTGACAGAAGTTAAAGGATAGAGGTGATTGCTTTGAAGGAGGAACAATTAAAAGCCCTTAATCTATTAAAGACGGCAAAAGGTCAGGTAGCAGGTGTTATTACCATGTTGGAAGATGATCGATACTGTGTTGATGTTTCAACACAGATATTGGCGGTACAAGGTCTATTGAAAAAAGCCAATCTATTAATACTTGAGCAACATATGAATCATTGTGTTAAAGAGGCTTTTGTATCCGGTTCCGGTGACGAAAAAGTCAAAGAAATCATGAAGCTTCTTGAAACTTATACGAAGTAATAGGTTGTTGTATCGTTTTATTAAAAGACTAAGGCAGGCGTTTGAGCGCTTGCCTTTTTTAAATAGCCTTTTGAACTCTAATTCTAGGTAATAATCGTAGATGTAACACACAACTTTTCCTTGCCTTACACTTCGTACGGTCAGCGGAAAACCTGTGTATCACATCTACTCGGTAAAGAATCGTCATTTCGTCAATAAAAAACACTGCTTAATCATCCTTCTTTTTTACATCCATGTAAAAAGGAAGGACGTTCTACATCCATGTAGAACTGTGATTAATCAGTGCTTTTTCTTTCCTCATTCGGTTTCGCAAATGTGTAATTCGAATAAGTCAAAATTCGCATACTCCATATGATGTGTTAATGTAACCAGTAATACCTAAGTAAGCCAACATCGACCATGAAGTTCCTGGAACTGGCTGTATGACTAGGCTCATAAGAAAGTAACCTTAAGCATTATGTCAATCTTCAAGACATGATGCTAATATGAAAACTTTCTTATGAAATTTGCAAGACAGCAGGAAGCTGTCCGCCGACTTTTGGTGCAGGACGCACCAACCGGAGG
>PGZV01000012.1:80187-93252 GCA_002841495.1 Firmicutes bacterium HGW-Firmicutes-2
GAATTTAAGGTTGCTGTATCTTGTCCTTTTAGGGTGAAAATCTCTATATTTTTTTTCATAAATACCTCTTTTCTAGTTATGAAAGATTAGTTGTTATATGGCTATAGCTATTATATAATAAGCGTTACAACCATGCAAGTAATGAAGAAAACAGTATATAAATTGTCCTGTTTAGCTATCGTTTATATAAATTTAACAAGATTTACCTATAATGAGTAGAATAATGATAAGAAAAATGTTAAAATTATACATACTGAACTGGATGTAAATAGGAGACGAACTTGGGGTGAGTGCGTGAAAAAACTTAAATATATGGGTTTATTTGTATTTATATTTTCAATAATTCTGATGTGTTCCGGTTGTGTGAGAGATGGTCGGGAACACATAGAAGATATCGTCATAGATTCGGTGGAAGAAAAGCAATATCTGGGGGAGATTGCTTTTCGAATTCCTTGGTCGGCCTATTCAGGTCGTGGTGTTGCCATACAAAAAATAGTAGATGTATATAACCTAGAGAACGATACGGACTACAAAATCAGTGTTGTCGGAGGGGATGAGAATCTAAGTTTAATCCAAGCTGATCTTTTCGATGAAGAAAAAACATTGATATATTTATTACCTTATCGTTATGTTCAATACTTAGGGGATTTAGGCTTATTAGAGGATCTTACATACAGTATGGAACCTTATGAAGATTATTTTTATAAGGAATTATGGTCCCTTGCAACGATAGAAGATAAGGTGTTTGGTGTTCCTTGGTTGGGTCATGCTATGGGGCTTATTTATAATAAAGATTTATTGAAACAGGCAGAAGTTGATCCGGCTTCTATAGTTGACTTAGAGACTTTGTTAAAGGCACTTGAGAACATTGAGTCAAAAACAGAGGCTATGGGCATAGGACTAGTCGGAGCGGATCACAATGATATTTCATGGATGGTTAACCAGTTCATTTATGGATTTGGAGGTCAGCTGGTGGATGAAGAAGGTACTAAGGTTTTGGTTAATAGTGAAGCAGGTAAAGCTGCCCTTAATTTCTATAAGCATGATTTGGGCAAATATGCACAAGAGACATGGACCGATGATAACGGTGAGGATGTCATGGCTTACTTTAGAGAAGGTAAAGTAGCTTTTGAGATTCAAGGCCCATGGGGTATAACGGATATATGGAAAAATCAAGAACCCTTTGATACCGGCGTCATCCCACTTGTGGACATAGGCATCTATCCTGAAGTTGGGCCGATGATGATTTCTATTGATCAGAACATGCAAGAGGATAAGAAATTGGCCATTAGACCATTTGTAGAATTCTTAATATCTCACGAAGGTCAGAGGATGATTATGAATGGAGAATATAGCCCTGAACATGATCGTTATTATCCATTCAGGCTACCGGTAAGAAGGGATATGATTGAACAGGGTGAAATGGATGATTATCCGGAATTTTACGGATTCGTATCCGGATTTGATCATCCAAGTGTGGATGTCCCGGTACCAAAATGGCAGATTATAAAAGACCATTACTATGAGTCAGGTCTGCATAATGTTATGAAGGGAAACATGACGATAGAAGCGTTCTTAGCATGGGTAGAAAATGAGGGAAATATCATCTTAATGGATGAAAAATAAGGAGGTAGTAAATGAGAAAAATACTGATCGTAGATGACTCGATGACAGATAGAACAATTGTTAGCAATCTACTAAGTGATTATCATGTTTTAATGGCGTGTGATGGTCTTGAAGCCATGAGGATTTTAGAAGAGGTCATAGATATTGATTTAATTGTTTTGGATTTGAATATGCCGAATATGAATGGCTTTGAAGTACTTACCGCTCTAAGAGAAAACCCTTGCTACAAAAATATTGTAACCATTATACTCACCAATTTCGATGAAACAGAAAATGAAATCAGGGGCTTGAACCTTGGTGCAGTTGATTATATACGTAAGCCATTGAACTTGGAGTCTTTGAAGAAAAGAATAGAAGTTCATCTTAGCCTTAAAGAAGCCAAAAAGAGAATTGAAGAACATAATGAAAAATTAGAGGAGATCGTCGCCAAGCGGACTGAAGAATTGGTTTACACGAGGGATACCACCATTCATGCCCTTATTGGTTTGTTAGAAGTTAGGAACCTAGAATCTTCAAATCACACCATTAGAACACAGTGGATGATGAAATGCCTTTGTGAGCATTTGAAAATGAATAGTGCATTTTCAGACATCTTAGATGAGGATTATATTAACGAGCTTTTTAAAACTGCACCACTTCATGATATTGGAAAGGTCGGTATTCCGGATTCAATACTACTAAAGCCAGGTCGACTGGATCAGGATGAATTCGAGATTATGAAAAAACATGTAACCTATGGGGTGGAGGCACTTAGTCATCACACCGGAGATGGTAAATTGACACCAAGCTTCATAAAGACGGCTATTGATATTGTAGGTAATCATCATGAAAAGTACAACGGTAAAGGCTATCCTAAGGGCTTATCAGGAGATTCTATACCTTTGCCCGGTCGATTGATGGCCATCATTGATGTTTATGATGCCTTAACAAGTGAGCGTGTATACAAGGATGCTTATACCCATGAGCATGCTATTGAAATGATTACAAATGAAAGCGGTCAACACTTTGATCCGAAAATCGTAAGCGGTTTTCTGGAAATACAGTATGACATCCTAGAAATCTCACGAGAATACAGGCAGGATCTGTCTTAGGAGGCGTATGCTCTATGGGTTGTAGAAGAATAATGGTTATCTTGTTAATGCTAATACTGACATTGTCCAATAATGCCTTAGCTGGTGAGATGACGCTTGAACTGACAGAGGCAGAACGAGCATTTTTAGAGGATCATCCTATTATACAAGTTGGGATCGACCCTGGATTTGTACCCTTTGAGTTCATAGATCAAGATGGTAATTATAAAGGTATTGCCGCGGATTATTTGGAATTGATAAGCAAGAAAACAGGACTTGAATTGGTGATTAACAAAGGTTTAACTTGGTCAGAAGCTTATGAAAAAGGCGTCCTTAAGGAAGTGGATTTATTACCGGCTATATCCAAAACACCGGAGCGAGAACAGTATTTTCTTTTTTCTAATTCTTTTTATTTCTTTCAACGTGTTATTGTTATGAAAAATGACAATACAGATATAAGAGGTATAGAGGACTTGAGCGGCCTTACGGTGGCGGTACAAAAAAACAGTTCTCACCATAGTTATATGCAAGAATTCCCTAATGTTAATTTAAGCCTATACCAAACGATTGAAGGCGCCTTGTTTGATGTAGCCAATGGTTCAGAGACGGCTTATGTAGGTAACCTTGCAACTACAAGTTATTTGATTAAAGCCAATGGTCTGACAGATCTAAAATATGTTAAGTTCGAAGCAGAGGTTAAACAGTCTTTGCATTTTGCAGTACGTAACGATTGGCCGGAGTTGGTGAGTATTCTTAATAAAGCCCTTGCTAGTATAACGGAAGAAGAAAAAATAATTATACATAATAGATGGATTGGTATTGATGGTGATGTGGATTATGGACCGATCATTCAGATTGCTTTAATTGTCGGGATCTTGGTGGCCGTCGCGTTTGCGGTTTCTTCATACTGGATTCTTAAGCTTAAAAAAGAGATTTCAAAAAGAATTGAGGTAGAAGAAGATCTTTTGTTGGCAAAAAAAGAAGCGGAGGTGGCCAATCAAATCAAGTCCAGCTTTTTGGCCAGAATGTCCCATGAAATAAGGACACCTCTTAACGCAATTACGGGTATGGCCTATCTGATGACTAAAACCCATATAGATACGACACAATCCATGTATCTGGAAAAAATAACCCAAGCATCCGGAAATATGTTAGGTATTATTAATGATATATTAGATTTTTCTAAAATCGAAGCCGGAAAAGTAGAGATTGAAAACGTACCTTTTGAATTAGACAGAGTCATACAAGATGTGGTTAATATTGTGTCTTTTAGAATCGAGGAGCAGGGTATCGGATTCAGCCTTAATAGAGACCCAAATATTCCTAATGCATTAATTGGAGATTCTAAAAGATTGGAACAGATTCTACTGAATCTTATTAATAATGCTGTAAAATTCACCAACGAGGGTGGGGTATATTTTGATATCCGTTTGGTGGCCAGAGCCGGCTCAAAATGCCATTTGGAATTTCAAGTAAAAGACACGGGTATTGGTATGAGTGAGGAACAGGTCAGTCAACTTTTTGTTCCTTTTTCTCAAGCAGATGCCAGTATTAATAGAAGATTCGGTGGTACTGGTCTTGGACTTTCTATTGTCAAGAGTCTGATTGATATGATGGACGGTAGTATTAAAACCTACAGTATCCCCAAAGAAGGTTCAAGTTTTATTATAAACTTATCTTTTGATATTAATAGTGAAAAAGAAGCGGAAGACACGATGAAGGGGGCAGCAATTTATTTTCAGAATATCCGTACCCTTGTTCTTGAAAAAACAGGTTCTAACATCAATTTGGTAAAAAGCTACTTAGGTAGCTTTGGCATGACGGCGGAGTTTACCACCAGTCAATCTGATCTAATCCAGTTACTAGAAGTGGCCAATCAAGATAGAGTAAGACCCTTTGATTTGGTGATTATTGACTATGCATCTTGTGTTGAAGATGGATTTATGTTTGCTAACCACATACGTCAGTATATAAAAATCAATTTCAAGCCTAAAATCATAATGCTTTTGCCATTAAACAGAGATGACTTATTTAATAAGGTGATTGAATATGAGATTGATATGGCCATAACCAAACCTATTATTCCGTCCGTACTTTATAACGCAATTATAGAGATTTTTAAAGAAAAGGCGATCTTATCTCATAAACCGGTTGGAGAAAATATGGTTGAAGCCATTGGAAATAAAGATTATGATTATCATCTGTTGGTGGTTGAAGATAATAAAACCAATCAATTTATTGCCAAATCTATTCTAGAACAAGTAGGATTCAAGGTGGACTTAGCGGACCATGGAGAAGACGGGCTTAAGCTTTTTATTAATAATCCGAACAGATACCAATTAATTCTTATGGACTTGCATATGCCAATTATGAATGGCTATGATGCTGCTAAAGCAATCCGTGAAGTCGATGAAAATATTCCCATTGTTGCCATGACAGCAGATGCCATTATGGGTGTGGAAGAAAAATGCAAGGCCCATGGCATCGAGTACTATATTAGTAAACCTTTTGAGCCCGAGTTATTGCTGCATAAGGTTATTGGTATTATCGAAGCATCGGGTTGTGCGCCTCAAGAAACGGTTTTGGATGAGGATGAAGGTCTTAAGTATCTAGGTAACAATGTTGAATTATATAAAAAAGTCCTTAGGGCCTACTATGAAGAAAATCAGGACACATCTTTCAGATTAGAGGAAGCTATGCATCATAGCAACTTCATGGAAGCGGCCCAGATTGTTCACAAGATCAAAAGCAGTTCAGGCTCTATAGGTGCAAAGAAGTTGCATCAAGTAGCACGAGATTACCAGAAAGCCTTAGAAGATGAGAATCATCATGAGGTTAATGAGTTAAAAGATCGATTTGATGATTTATTAAAAATACTACTATTAGAGATTGAGTCGAGGTTGTCAAAGGATTAATTAAGAAACCACCATAGGTGGTTTCTTAATTAATGGTGGCTATACTGATTCAGGTGTAACTATAAATGTAGAAAAAAAGATTGACGAATCACTTTAACAATGTTACACTTTAAAGCAATAACGTGAAAGTCGAAAAACGAAAGAAGGAATAGAGGATGTTAGAAGAAATCAATAAGGTTGGTAGTTTACTTTCCTATAGAGAAGATATAAAGGTCATGGACTGCACTGTTCGAGACGGTGGTTTAATGAATGATTTTAGATTTGATGAAGAATTTGTGAAGAATGTTTATAAGGCTTGTGTCAAATCGGGTGTGGATTATATGGAGTTTGGTTACAAGTCTTCAAAAGAATATTTTAGTGAAGATGATTTTGGACCATGGAAATTCAGTAAGGAAGCAGATCTTAGAAAGATTGTAGGAGATAACGATACAGATCTTAAAATATCTGTGATGGCAGACGTGGGTCGAACCAACTATAAAGAAGATGTATTGCCGAAATCAGAAAGTGTCATTGATATGATACGTACTGCTTGTTATATTCATCAAATTCCTTCAGCGATTGAGATGGTGAATGATTTTCATCAAAAAGGATATGAAACCAGTATTAATGTTATGGCAGTTTCACATGTTAATGAACGGGAACTGGATGAAGCACTTCATCTCTTAGGGCAATCAAATGTGGATGTCATATATTTAGTGGACAGCTTTGGACATTATTATCCTGAAGAAATCCGTTTGTTGGCTAAGAAATATTTGGATGTGGGAAAGCAATACAATAAGAAAATTGGTATTCATGCCCATAACAATCAACAGCTGGCATTTGCCAACACGATAGAAGGGTTAACCCTTGGTATCAGTTACTTAGATGCAACCGTATCCAGTCTAGGACGAGGTGCCGGCAATTGTCCGATTGAACTCTTATTAGGTTTTCTAAAGAATCCTAAGTACAGTCTGAGGCCGATGTTGAAAGTGATTGAAAACGATGTAGCAAAAATAAAAGAGCAAGGTATTATATGGGGTTACGATGTTCCTTATATGATTACCGGTCAGATGAACATGCATCCAAGATCAGCGATGAAAATAGTAGGTACACCGGCATGGGGTGAATTTACTAAGTTTTATGATGAGATTATGGATGAGGATTAAATGAGTTAATTAGTTTTCTTAAGGGGTCCTATGAAAACCCATCCACAGTCTGTATGACTACGGTAAGTGTTTGAGTGCATATATTTTTTATAGGACATAGAATATTCGGAGATAATATGAATTCATTACCATTATCGTAGATATAACACACAGCTTTTCCTTGCCTTACACTTCGTACGGTCAGCGGAAAAGCTGTGTATCACATCTACTCGTCTTTTTTACATCCATGTAAAAAGGAAGGACGTTCTACATCCCTGTAGAACTGTGATTAATCAGCGCTTTTTCTCTCCTCATTCGGTTTCGAAAATGTGTGATTCGAATAAGTCTAAATTCGCATACTCCATATGATGCGTTAATGTTACCAGTAATACTATAATTAACCAACATCGACCATGAAGTTCCTGGAAGCAGTGTGTATGGTGGAGCAAGTCAGCATGGATGCTGACCGTCGACTTTTGGTGCAGGGACGCACCAATCGGAGACCGTAATCATACACACTGTGGAAGGGTTTTCATGGGACCCACTTTAATAATTACATTTATTTTACTGACTTACAAAGTCACTAGAGACGTTTCTCTTAGAACCAAACCTTTATTTCTCTCCTGAATCATTCGAATGGACCATTCATTTTGGAAGAAGATGACGGAACGGTCATCTTTATCGTGTCCTACTAAAGAATCCATAGTCAAATTCAACTTGCTCATATCAAAATCATCATTGGCCCAACGAATAAATCGATAGGGCATACGCTGAGTATTGATTTCTACCCCATATTCATGGGTGAGGCGGTATTCTAATACTTCAAATTGAAGCACACCAACAACACCTACAATCAACTCTTCAGTTCCGGCAAAAGGTCTGCGATAAACCTGAATCGTTCCTTCTTGTGCCAATTGGGTTAAACCTTTTAAGAATTGTTTTCGCTTCATGGCATTGATGGTCGAGATCTTCATGAAGAACTCAGGTGCGAACTGGGGAATACCTTCATATTCAAGAGGTATATTGTCGAAGGTTAACGTATCGCCAATGTTGAAAATACCCGGATCATGTAAACCGATAATATCTCCTGAGTAAGCTGACTCCACAATGACTCTGTCCTGTGCCATGAACTGTTGAGGTTGAGCCAATTTGACCTTTTTACCCATATTCACGTGGTTAACGGTCATACCTTTTTCATATTGTCCGGAACAGATTCTTAGGAACGCAATACGGTCTCTGTGGTTGGGGTCCATGTTGGCTTGAATCTTAAAGATAAAACCTGTGAAATTTTTGTCTTCAGGGTCAATATAGCCTAGATTACTTTTTCTAGCCATAGGTGGTGGTGTTATATCTAGAAAACTTTGGAGAAAAGGTTCGACACCAAAGTTGGTCAAAGCACTTCCAAAATAGACTGGTGTTAATTCTCCACTTATAATCTTGTGAAGATCAAAGTTATCCCCAGCCATATCCAGTAGTTCAATATCCTCTAGTAACTTATCATGTAAGTCAGAACCTAGAAGCAGTCTAAAAGCCTCATCGGTGACCTCTCCAGTGACGATGTTGGCCATAGACTGACCATGGTTACCTTCATTAAAGAGCTCAATACGCTTTTCTAAACGGTTGTAAACACCACGAAAGTCCTTGCCATTACCGATGGGCCAATCTACTGGATAAGAACGAATGCCTAGAGCTTCTTCCAGATCGTCAATCAAGTCAAAAGGATCACGGCCTAATCGGTCCATCTTATTAATAAAAGTGAAAATGGGAATACCACGCATTTTACAGACTTGAAAAAGCTTTTTGGTTTGTGCCTCAACACCCTTATTACTATCAATAACCATGACGGCACTATCAGCAGCAATGAGCGTACGATAAGTGTCTTCGCTAAAATCCTGATGTCCTGGTGTATCCAAGATGTTGATACAGTGGTCCTGATAGTTGAATTGTAGTACGGAAGAAGTGACGGAAATACCTCTTTGCTTTTCGATTTCCATCCAGTCAGAGACAGCGTGTTTATTTGAACGTCTGGATTTTACAGAGCCTGCCTCGCGGATAGCACCCCCATATAGCAAGAATTTTTCAGTCAATGTTGTCTTTCCTGCATCCGGGTGGGATATGATGGCGAATGTACGCCTTCTTTGAATTTCTTCATTATAATTGTATTTCTTATTTGACATGATAAAGCCTTTCTAATAAAAGTTCAATGCCCTTATGAGCGAATAGCTACATACTTACTTCAATGATGGTATAACGTATGAAGGAGATTGTCAATTAGAATATACAAATTCATTGTCAAGATCATTCATATATTGGAAAAGTCCTTCAGCCCATTTTACAGCATCAATATAATCAAGAGAAAGTTGGTGGAGATCGTATTCTATCATATCCGCATAGGCTTCAAGCTTAGAAAAATCACCTTGCTCATAGGCCAAACATAATTGGTATGGATAGAGATAAAGATTTTCTTCGCCGAGGAAGGTTTTCTTAACATCTGGTGTTAGAGGGAGGTTTTTCACGACTTCCGTCATAGGTTCTTGTAGTAGAACGTCGATAACGGACAAGATACCCATTAAAGCCAGTTCATCTTCATGACCTTCTAACGAAGCAGCATGAAAAGCCATATATTCTAAAAATTTGGACCGTATCATAGCGGTCTTGACCAGTTCTGTTGCATAAGATTTGCTCAGACTTTGTAAGGATGCTAAGGACAGCCATTTACTAAAGGCATCGATTCCAAGTATGGACAGGGCTTGGTGAACAGAGGCAATCTGAGTGCCAAGTGAAAAGCTGGAATTAACAATACGCAATAATTTATAGGTTAAAAAAACATCAATTTCAATAATACGGGTAATTTTTTTGAAATCCGGCTCAGACTCTTGTAGGGCATCAAAAAGACGTAAGAACTGGGATGAGCTTCCTGTAAGATCTTTGCTCTTAATCATATGGGGTCTCGCAAAAAAATAACCTTGAAAATAGTCGAAACCAAGTTTCTTAGCCCATTCAAAATCTTCATGGGTTTCAACCTTTTCAGCAAGAAGTAACTTCCCTTGCTTTCGATATTTGAAGCATATTTTTTTGATGTCATCTCTAGAATTACTTAAAAAATCCACTTTGATGATTTGAGTTAGATTTAAGATTTCATGATAAGGATAGTCTAAGACAAAGTCATCAATAGCAATTGTATAGCCATCTCGCCTAAGTCTTTCAAGTTTTTCTAAAGTGTGTGGCTCAGGCTTGACATCCTCTAAGATCTCAATCACCACATTTTTTGTTGACAACAACTGGGGAATATCCGAATGTATTAGGCGGGCATCAAAATTAATAAAAGCCGTCGACTCGCCAACCAAATGATCGATACCAAAATGAAAGTAGCTGTTCATGAGAAGTATGGCTGTCGCAATATTCGACGCAACACTTGTATTAAAATAATTCTTGTCACTATCGCGGTATAAGAGTTCATACGCAATCACGGCAAGATTTTTATTGAAGATGGGCTGTCGGGCAACAAAAATATCCATTATAGGACCTCCGTATCATAACTCTATGGTAAATGCCGGCAAGTACTTGTTGTGACACCGGCCATTACATGAGGAATTTAGCCTAATTTAATCAGGCAAGATAGTCTTATTGTACTATGAAAAAACAATTTTGCATAGAAAAAGCGTGACTTTGTCACATAAAAAAAGACGGTTTCATTTTGGTTAAAATGTAAACCGTCCAAATTCTATTCTTTGGACTTAATGGCAATGTTTAGTTCTAAGGCATAGTCACCATCGTAAGTCAAAGGTACACAGATGGTTTTCGAGTCACTTACTGTAATGGTCATGTCTTTTCCGACCAAAATAGAGGGTGGTGTGATGTCAATGATGATGCCTTGTGTTGAAAAAATAGTTGCTGTATTACCAAGAATCATATTGGCTAGCTCGCTAACAGCACTTGCAGCCATATCATTGAGTTCAGTAACTGGCATGCCCATCATCATATGTGAAGCGATGTTACAAGCGGTCTCATTGGACATACTGAGTATAACTTGACCTGTGAGTTGGCCTGTTATACCCACAAGAATGACAAATTTATTGCCCTCAAAAACAGTTTTTGTCAGATAGGGTTTACCCATCTCTGTATCGATATTGCAAAAATCTTTCATGACTCTCTTAGAAGCAGCGATGAAAGGATTGATATATTCAACATTTGCCATGGTTTATCCTCCTAAATCGAATGTAATTGACTTCATGATTATAAAATAGTTTTAAAGATGACAGTTTATAGTGTATAATAGTTGTAACCTATTTACTCAACTTTCCCACTTCTAAGATTTCGTAGTCAAACCCTAATCTTGGAAAGTAGAGTTATATATACCAAGAAATGACTTCGAGGTGAAAAAAGTGGCAAAAATGACATTGGAAGAATTGATAGAAAAAGTAGACGATATACCGGCATTTCCTCAGACGGTTATTAACATCATGGCATTGCTTAAAGAGCCAAGATCTGCTGCTGTGGATATAGAACGTGAAGTCATGAAAGATCAAGGATTAACGACAAAGATGTTAAAAATGGCGAATTCTGCTTTCTATAGTGGAAGGCGTCAGATAAAAACGGTTGCGGATGCGACTGTTCTTTTAGGTTTTGATACGGTTCAATCCCTTGTTTTGGCTTCAACGGTTGGTAAAGTCATGGAGAAAGAACTAAAAGGCTATTCTTATGAACGTAATGCACTTTGGCGACAGTCTCAGATTTCAGCGATTATGGCGAGAGCAATTGCAAAAAAAGCCAAGTTTTCCAACCCGGATATTGCGTATACTGCAGGTTTACTTAAGGATGTCGGAAAAGTGATTTTGGATGAGTATGTTCATGAATCCTATCAGGAGATACTAACAAAGATCAGTAACGAGGTTATGCCTTATGTGGCTGCTGAAGAAGAAATTCTAGGTTTTAATCATGGCCAAGTGGGTGCTCGAATTGTTGAAAAATGGAATCTGGCATCTGAGTTGGTGGATGCTATTGAATATCACCATAAACCTTTTCAATCTATGGATAACATTGAATTAGTGTCAATCGTACATATATCTGACGGTTTAGTTATGATGATGGGTATTCATGAAGGCATAGATACACTTGGACACGAGTTTTTTACAGATGCAGTTAAGATCCTGAACTTGGATGAATCGGACTTGAACCAAATTATGATGGATGTTGAAAAGATAGTTTCAGAAGAGCAAATCTTTATATAAAAGATGATAATCTTCTACAAATAGATTACAGTAAAAAAACGCCTGCATCTTTGGGCGTTTTTTGTAGTTTTATAATGGATTTTTAATTATGAGGTTGATCAAGCCGAGTTAGGTATCTATACTGGTAGATTTTCTATATAGAGCCGGGCTCATACCTGTATGATTTTTAAAAACATTAGAAAAGTATCCGGGATTACAAAACTCAAGTAGTGTTGCGATATCCGTCACTTTCATTTGTGAAAACTCCAAAAAGTTTTTTGCAACTTCTACTTTTTGCTTTTGTATATAATCGGTAATGGACATGCCAACTTCTTTATAAAAAAGCTTTGATAAATAATCCGGTGATAAGTGGGTCAGTTCAGCCAAAGTGGATACGGTTATTTTAGATGTAGCATTTTCATAGATGTGCTTAGCCACCTTAGAGATTGGGAATGGGTAATTGAATATAACTGCATTTTGAATAAGCTTAATGCAGGTTTCAAGCATCTCATATTCAAAGGCAATCAGATCCTCTTTTTTATCTAAACTTTCTATGTGCTTAATAAAGACATCACTTAAATCAAAGGCGTCCTCTGAATTAACACCGGCTTCTATGACAGCACGGGTAAACAAGGTGCATGAACCAATAAGTGAGTTTTTTGTTGACCGAATAGAATCTCTTGCTAAAATAGGTTTTTCTAAAGCGTTGATTTCCTTGAGGGTGTGTGCAGCACTTGAAAAATAACCTTGTCTGATTTCTTTCAATAATTTGCATTCTAGAGCATAGGAAGGATGTTTATAATGTATATCAAGATTTTTAAGTTTTTCTTTTATTAAGGAATTTTTCACAACTAAACCTCATTTCACATCGGATTTATGTAAATTATAACAGATTTTTAAAAGAATATAAAGATAATTAATACTATACTAAACAAGTAGATGAAAGCAGGTCGCAGATTTGGCTAAGCAAGTCCTTTGCATTTCTTATTAGAGCAAACGGTTGCCCAACTTTGAAAGCGATGTGCATGACACCAGATTTAAAGGGAGGAACCAAAAATGAAAAGATTGTTAACAATAATAATGGTACTTGCAATGGTAACAGCACTGTTTGCCGGCTGTG
>PGZV01000033.1 GCA_002841495.1 Firmicutes bacterium HGW-Firmicutes-2
GCCAAAAGCGTTCTGTAACGTCGTTGTTGATATTTTCAAACAATCACCTCACCTCTAAAATATAATATATATTATATTCCTTTTTAGCTATTTTATCAATAATTTTACTACTATTTTAGCTAATATTCTTTAAGATTGATTATCTATTTTCCTTATTCCTTACTTGTTTTCACTATTACGAATCATTAATACTGGTATTTCTTTATCCTCAATCTAGCTAGGGTGTGAACCATAACGAACGACATATTTATAGTTGTATACATACGGGTGATTATAGATTACTTGCGAAGCGTGAAATATCTTTTTCAAGCTAAAAATACCCGCTAGCCAAATTCATAACTAACGGGTCTCTATTATATTGTATTAACTTTTGTTACCCCACTGAGCCGGAAGAACTGTCCCTCTGGTTGCTCCGGTTGTTCATTGAGCCGGAATAACTGTCCTTGGTTTACCTAGCTTCTAATAAAAAATCTACAATGTTTTTATGAATGATACCGTTTCTTGAGCGGTCAACTTGATCCATAGATAGGACTAATTTTTTATGGTTATCTGCTATGGCTTCAAGTACAGAAAACTCTCTTTCAATAGTGGATGCCTCTGCCAGAAGATAAGCAACCTGTATATACATCTTATTAGAACCTTTTTCAGCTATAAAATCCACCTCTTGATCTTCAAGCTTACCTATATAAATCGTATAGCCTCTTCGCCTTAATTCAAGATATACAATATTTTCAAGCGCTTGCCCGATATCCTGTTCATTGTTGAAGTATATTGATCGAAATCCTAGATCATTCATAAAATACTTCTCATTCGTTTTAAGGATTTCTTTCCCTTTTATATTATACCTTGGAATACCATGTACTAAAAATGCACTTTTTGCAGCATCAATATAATTGTAAATGGTCTCTTTAGATAAACGACGGCCTTCATTCTTTAGATATTTTGTTATCGAAACTGCCGAAAAAATCTGACTTATATTATGCATCATATACATCATAAACCTTTGAAGAAGTTCTACGTCTCTTATATTATGCCGTTTAACAATATCTCTTAACAATATTGACTGATACATATCCATCAAATAATTCTTTGTTGTATCACGATCCTCAAATTGTAATGTACCCGGCATACCACCTGCTCGTAAATAACTAAGAAATACTTCATCTTTCTTACCATCTCCTTTTGCTGAAATGAGTTCAGAAAAGGACAATGGCAATACCTCAATAGAATAAAATCTACCCGTCAAATAAGTCGCAAGCTCTCCTGAAAGAAGTTTTGAATTTGACCCCGTAATGAACACCTCTGCAACACCTTCTGCATTCAATGAATTAATGACTTTTTCAAACCCACTCACTTCTTGTACTTCATCAAGAAATACATAGTATTTTTTATCGGATACCATTTTCTCTCGGATGTATTTATTTAGCATTGTATAATCTTTAATTGGCTCAAATTGCATCCATTCAAAATTGATACTAATAATCTGCTCCTTAGCTACACCTTGTTTATTGAGTTCTTCCTGAATCTGCATGAGTAAAGTAGATTTGCCAACACGGCGCATACCAAGTAGCACTTTTATAACTTGCTTCCCAAGTACTGATTGGATCTTATCTAAATAGAAAGTTCTTCTTATCTGCAATTGTATCACCTCAAAATAATAGTATCACAGTAAGGTCTTTTATACAAGACTTTACTGTGATTATTCCTTTTTATGTCTTTTATAAAAGACTTTTTTATGAATAATTTAAAGCCCACTCGACAAATTCATGGCTAACAGGTATCTATAGATGCATTTAAAGATCTTATAGGGACAAGAGATGCATGGTTTATCGGCTATACACCCGAACTGGTAACGGCTGTATGGGTAGGTTATGACACCCTTGATCCTAAGTTAATCATGCAATCGGTTGGGGGTAGCCACCCGGCCGGAATTTTCCAATCCATCATGCTTCTATCTTTAGAAAACATACCAAAAACATCATTTGAGAAACCAAAAGGGTACAAAGAGGATAAAGAAGACATCACGTCAGATAAGAAGAAAAAAATGCCAGATACGAGCAAGAATAAAAAGAAGAAATAAATCTACTCATTTTCCATTGCCTCAAGTTCTTCCATTGTTTTAGAAATAACTTTACCTTGTTTAATCTGTTCAATCGATTCATCAATTGCTTTTAGATTATTAACACTATAAAAAGGATCAATGGATACTTCAAAAGGAATTCTATGTTCACGACTCATCTTCTTAGCAAATATAGTAAAAGCTGTTGTAATATTAAGTCCTAGTTCTCTACAAGTTTCTTCCATCTCTTTTTTTAATTCATCATCTATACGTATGCTTATTGTTGTCTGCTTCATCTTATCACTTCCCTTCTATAATTATTATAATCATTATGTCAATACATTGTATTTACATTGTATCGACAAACTTATAAGGCTTAATATCGATAACGACTTAGATTCTAAGAGTATTTATTTAACTTCTATTTCACGTATAGTTAATTGAAGACCCGCTAGCCAAAATTCATGACTAACGGGTCTCTATTATACTGTATTAACTTTTGTTAGGCCATTGAGCCGGAAGAACCGTCCCTGTTGTTTGGTTTTACTTCACAATTAATATTTTACTTTTCTCAAGTATCTCTTGATCTTGATTGATCATACTTAATATTCGTTGAACTGGTCCAGAAGGAACTGCTACACCTAATGCTCTGGCAAAAGCCGCTTGACTTAACTTCTTCTTTGTTCTGATTTCTTTGATCTGTCCTCCATGAAAATGGGGTAAATCGGCAATCTCAACTACATGACGATTACCTTTAGTTATATCCCCTTTTTCATATTCTATAGATTCTGCTAATCCTTGAAAAATACTTTTTGCTACATCCATCCAATCACTTCTTTCTTATTTCATCATTAAGTAACTTAATATATTTCTTAATTTGGTTACACGCTTCTTTTGATAAATTGACTTTTTCAGATTTCGAGTAGGCTGATATAAAGTATATTTTCTCATAAAATGCAAAGTCAACATAGACTACTCTTATCCCGCCACTTTTTCCAGTATCCGGTAATGACCATCTTAGTTTTCTCAGCCCACCTGTTCCTTGTATCAGGTCTCCTGCTACAGGATAAAGACAAAGAAAACTTTCTAGTTCTCTAATGTTATCTTCAGATAAACCTAGTGATTTACAACACTTTTCAAACTCATTCGTTCTTATAAACTCTCTTGTCATATTATATACCACATTAGTAATTATACCCTACTGAATAGGGTATAATCAATGTTAAATGCCAGTTTTTTGCAACGAAATTTTGAGTAAATTCTTAGCCCTTGTTGCATATCACACATTTTTTGCAACTATGCACAAAACAGCTCTTTAAAGACAAAAAAGACCCGCTAGCCAAATTCATGACTAACGGGTCTCTATTATACTGTGTTAACTTTTGTTACCCCACTGAGCCGGGAGAACCGTCCCTCTGGTTGCCAAAGAACCTATTTCTTACATCTGAAAAGACTTATACACGAAAATTCAAAGAAGTCGTTACTGCTTTAAGAATTGAGAGCAAATACAGTAAAGATGAGATCTTAGAACTCTATCTGAATCAAATCTATTTTGGTGAGGGGGTATGGGGTATCCAAAATGCAGCCCAAATGTACTTTGGAAAAGACATTGAGGGCGTGACGCTAGAAGAAGCGGCACTCCTAGCAGCCTTACCCAAAGCGCCAACGACATATTCACCTTTTAATAACATTGAATTAGCTAAGGAACGTAGAGATTTGATTTTGGGGTTGCTCTACGAATCAGGAACCATCGATGAAGAAGAATATTCCCAAGCAATGGCCACTGACATTCTACTCCGTACAAGAGAACTTGTTGAAACAAACGAAGCATACCCAAGTTATGTGGATCATGTCATCGATGAAGCCATCAACATCCTTGGTCTTGGCGAAGATCTTGTTTTAATAGGGGGCATCCATATTTACACAACCTTAGACCCTGTGGTTCAAAATGCGATTGAATTGACCTATGTTAATGATACTCTTTTTCCTGAAAGTAGTAATGATGAACAGATTCAAAGTGCTGCTATCGTCATAGAATCTTCATCTGGAGCCATTCGTGGGTTAATTGGCCACCGAGGACAGTACTATTATCGTGGGTACAACCGAGCAACTGAGTTGGTAAGACAACCGGGATCTGCTATTAAACCGCTTGCGGTTTATGGACCGGCCCTAGATAATGGTTATAACAAAAAATCTGTACTTATAGATGAGAAAACTGATTTTAATGGTTATGTGCCCAGTAATTATGACCGAGTCTACCATGGCAAGGTATCCTTGTATCAAGCTCTTATCCATTCATACAATATTCCAGCGGTTGCTTTGTTGAATGAGATTGGAATTGATAAGGGGATTGCTTTCTTAAAATCCGTAGGTATACCGATTCATAAAGACGATCACAATCTAAGCCTTGCGCTTGGTGGTATGACCGAGGGGGTTTCACCTCTTGAAATGGCCCAGGCCTATAGTTCTTTCCCCAATGGGGGTATTATGAATACGGCCTATACCATAAGAAAAATCACTAAAAATAATGGAGATCTGTTGGTTGATGGGATTATAGAATCTGTTAAGGTAATGACACCGGAAAGCGCATATGCTATGACAGAGATACTGATGGGCGTCATCGAGGAAGGTACAGGAAAAGCCGCAACGCTTGGAAGACCGGCTGCCGGAAAAACCGGGACAACTC
Source organism: Firmicutes bacterium HGW-Firmicutes-2 (assembly GCA_002841495.1). Lineage (GTDB taxonomy): Bacteria > Bacillota > Clostridia > Lachnospirales > Vallitaleaceae > Petrocella. The sequence continues at coordinate 4,746 of PGZV01000033.1, forward strand.
AACTACCCGCTATAGATGCATTTAAAGATCTTTTAGGGACAAGAGATGCATGGTTTATCGGCTATACACCCGAACTGGTAACAGCTGTATGGGTAGGTTATGACACCCTTGATCCTAAGTTAATCATGCAGTCGGTTGGGGGTAGCCACCCGGCCGGAATTTTCCAATCAATCATGCTTCTATCTTTAGAAAACATGCCAAAAACATCATTTGAGAAACCAAAAGGGTACAAAGAGGATAAAGAAGACATCACGTCAGAGAAGAAGAAAAAAATGCCAGATACGAGCAAGAATAAAAAGAAGAAATAAACTACTCATTTTATTGGCAAAAATAGACCCCGCTAGACAAACTCATGTCTAAGGGGTCTTACTTATACTGTATTAATTTTTGTTACTACCACCACACCGGAAGAACTGTCCGAGACCACTGGTTGCTGGTTACCTGCGGTTTTCCCAATGGGTTGTGGCTTCATCATAAATATCATCTAAGGACATCTCTTCAAATACATGATCACTTAGTTTTACATAGTCCTCATTACTTATATTTTCAGAGTGTCTAATAAACCTTAGAAAACCAGAGTAACCTAGTTCCTTAATTAATATTCTAGACCCTTTTTCAATTATTTCTTTATCTGTAAAACCGCTTTTATCATTCAATAACATTAATATCCATCTCCTTCCTAAGGAAATCTATAGGATTATACAACTTTATTAATCCTATTGTTTCTTTCAAGCTACTTTTATTTCTTTCTATCGTCCTTAGAAAATTATCATCACAGGTTAAAAAACAATCACATTCACTATAAAGTGCAGCCGCAAGATGAAGTGCATCTTTATCTTTTGTATTTGACTTTGAAGTTATTTCCTTAGCTATATCTCTAATTTTATTATTTGGGTTCACAACTACTTTACATAAAGATGAAATCGCTTGAATGTGAACTCTACGTTCCATAAATGGATTTCTACTATTTTCATATTCCAAGATAAAGGACCAAACTAATTCATAAGCTTCTTTTTCAATTAATTCAAATAGAATATCAATTGCCATTGATTCAAATCTTATTCGGATTTGTGACTGATCATCAAATATTCTATTATATATATTCATGTCAAAATAAATCTTCATAATTATATTGTCCTTTGTCAAATAGTATAAGCATAACCCTACAATAATAAATCACATAAAAATAATCACCTTTGCTATATTTACATGATATCATCCTCCTTCAACTTATGCAATAGCCGAGTTAACTATGCGCGAAATATCACTTTCACCGCGAAAAAGACCCGCTAGCCAAATTCATGACTAACGGGTCTCTATTATACTGTATTAACTTTTGTTACGCCACCGAGCCGGAAGAACCGTCTCCTTGGTTTACCATTACTCTACTACAACTAATTCAACGAACATTGCATTAGCATCTTCAAGTACTAGTGTAACTGTATCACCAACTGCAACGTTAACTAGGTTAATTACTTCACCATCGTTAGGTCCATCAGTAATATCGATAACTTTAAATCCAGTTACAAGTTTGTAAGTACCTGCATCAACGCCATCAATTTCAATTTCTCTTGCTGAAGTATTAACAGTAACAACATCACCAGTTACTACACTAGCCGCTACGATCTTAACAACTTTACCTGATACATCATCAACTGTTAATGTATAAACGTTACCTACTGCAAAGCCTACAGGAATAGCCAAGCTATCAACTTCATAAGTTTTTTCTGCTCCATTAACCCACGCTTTGATTTCAACTATTTTATCTGCTGCTGCATTAAGTTTACGAGTTGCAACTAATGCTGTTACATCTGTTTCATCTGTTAACGCATTTACATCATCAGAAACGATATATAATACTTCGCCGCCTTTAACATAAACTGTTGCGCCTACTGCTACTGATTTAACATCTTTAGAAGCACTCCACTTAGTTATTACTGTATCATCTGCACTTGTTCCATCAGAGATATCAAATAATAATGTATCGTTCATTAATCTGTATGATCCACTTGCTGTAGCTGCAAATCTGTCGCCGCCATCTTTATCGATAACTGCATTTGTTGCTATAGCAGTAACACCACTAAATAATCCTAAACCAACAACGTTACCATCAGTATCATAATGGAATTCAATGATACTATCTGCTGAGAATTGAGAATCAGCAAGAACTTCACCAAAGTTTGTAGCATGAAGATTTGTGTCTTCAAGAACTGCACGTAAGTCATCTAAAACTATTTCAAAATAGTCTACTTTACTACCCGCTGCTACATCTCCAACTTTTACCTTAGTATTATTAAAAGTAACAAAGTCTAAGTCTCTAAGAGCTACAGTTTTAACAACTCTTTTACCTTCTTCATTAACAACTACGGCTCTAATACTATTCTCACCAAACATTTCTTGAGCTGTAATATTAGAAATTAAAATGTTTGCAACTTTGCTTGACTCAATATCGCCAAGTTTACCAGTTACGAAAAGCATTTTACCATCTCTGTCAAGGAAAAGGGCTACATTACCTTCGTCTTTCATTTGCTTAGCTGCGTCAGTATCAAATACCGCTAAGTCACCATCTTCATTTACATACATTGTGTCAGCTAAAGTTGTAGTCAAACCTTTGTTAAAGTCATAAGTTTTTCCACCAACTCTAATACCATCACTAAAGATGTTAGTGATTGTTCCTTCTACTGATTTTGTGTAGATTTCCGCAAATCCATCGTCTACAGTGTTAAACATTATGATATCGCCTTTAACTGCTGTTTTAGCATCTACAAGCATACCATTTTTCATGATTTGGAAATCTTTTAAGTTAGTTTCAGTTCCTTCAATATCTGTTACAATATTGCCGTCTACTGATTTAACAACTATAAAATTAGTAAAATCATATGCATCAACAAATATTACCCTGTTGTTATCATCTACAACAACTTTTGCTAAATCATATTTTCTTGGTGTTGCTTCGTTTTTACGGTTTACATCTGAATGGTCACCAGTACCGATATCAGCAATATAAGCAGCTGATAATTTATAAGTTTTGTCAGCGCCTAATAATTTAACTTCATTCGCTGTACCGTGTTTTACTTCAATTGCATCAATAAAGCTTGTTGTTGTTTTAGCAACATAGATGATTTCTTTGTCATCATTTACCCATACATCAACTAGGTTTCTGTATACATCATATAAATCAAAAGATACACCTTCAGCTATTTCATTGGTTGGTACGCCTGTGATTGAGATTTCATTCTCATCAACGTCATAACTAGTAACTTCTTTGTCCTTGTATACTGCAACATTCAACATATTTTCAAGAAGTGTTTGTTGTGGTACCAATTTTCCATAAGTTACAGAACCATCATTATTGTAACCATCAGCGCCCCAAAGAGGAACTTCAAGTGTGTTCAATAACATTTTCGCAGTTAATCCACGAAGTGCGTTAGTTGAACTTGCTACGTTTACGCCTTTAAGGATACCTTCGTTAGCCGCTCTACCGATGTAGTTTGCTGGCCAAGTTCCTTG
>PGZV01000013.1 GCA_002841495.1 Firmicutes bacterium HGW-Firmicutes-2
GAAATAGCATATCAGTTTAAGGTATTATGACATAAAAAAACGGTAAACAGTAGAGCTGACTGGTTTACCGTTTACTTAATGACGCGCTCCCAAAAATCAACGCCTTAACGGTGTTGTAACTTTTACTATTATAGCCGTATTGACTTATTTCCGATGAATAGACAATCTGATCTTTTGCATCTAAGATCAAGATATGTCCTTTCTCTCCAAGATTCGATACATTGGACAGGGAATCTAATCCTTCAAAATTCATATCAATAAGCAAGACCCCAGTTTTAATAGTATTACCTTCTTGATACTCAAAAGCTTTTGATACGGATATAACTTCACCCATATTTACTTCATAGATTTCTTGCATTTTTGGAGAAGAAAAATGAATGATTTTCGCATCAAAAATAGCTGTTTTATACCATTCTTGAAGGGCTATAAATGAAGACTGCTTTTCTATATTTTGTGAAGATACGATTACTTGGCCGGAATTATCAAAAAGCACCACAGATACAATACTATCTTCAAGGTTTTCTAGGGTCGTAAACAGATCCACTACTTGTGCTTTGTCCATCAACATATCGTAATCTAATGCCTTTTTCTGCAATAGATTGGCAATGCCTCCAACTCGATTTGTATAATTTTCATAATTAAACACAATTTGTTTATTGATCTCACTTGCTTGATCATAAACAAGGTCCTTACTTGTCTTTGTACTTATATAGTATACAGATAACGTAGATATCGTAACGGATACAGCTAATACAACTGTAATCGTTACTATAATCGTCTGCATAATCGTAAAATGATTCATCGAAAAACCTTTAGTAAGCCTCATTTTTTCTATACTCCTTTGGTGATTGTCCCGTAGTCTTTTTAAAGCTATGACTAAAATAGTAAACGTCTTTATAGCCACATTTTTCAGTAATCGTCACCATTTTGTCTTCGGTGCTTTTTAATAACAACTTGGCATGTTCAATCCTTTTTGAAACCAAGTAGCGGTTAAATGTTGTATCCGTCTCCTTTTTAAACAAAGTACTTAAATAAGATACGCTTATATTAAACGCATCACTGACCATATCCATGCTCATTTCAGGATTATCATAGTGTTGCTCTAGATAAGCTATAATATCATGCATGAGTTTAGATGATTTTCTTGTTTTTCTTACAGCAATATCTGCTTTCATCTCAGATGCAAGCTTAGTTATTAGCTTCATGAAGCCATCCATATTTTTAGATTCAATATACGTCTTAATTGTATTAATATCTAAGAAATGTCTCATGCTAGCACTAACACTATCTGAATACTCAATCACTAATCCGCTCAGTGTAACGATGACACGAAAATAATCATATGTATGCTCTTCTATAATCTTTTGAGTAAGCTTACCTATATACGCCGAAAAATCTTGTTCATTCATATACCGTATATTTTTCTTAAATTCATTGATATCTTCTGCATTGAAGGTCTTTTTGTCAGAGATTATCGTGTTGTCTACATGGTAATTAATGGTATTTGAATCATCAACGCCATATGACTCCAATTCAAATTGGCTTTGTCTATACAGATCAAACAAATTCACAAATTTATCAGATACGCTGACACCCATTGCAATATCCACTAATATATATTTCTTTATATAGTTAATCACCTTATATAAAACAAGATCGAGAGTTTTCATAAAGTCATCTCCATCCGCTTCAACAATGCTCACTATATCTTGTCCGAAAAGAATGTGATAGGCAGTAAAAGTCTCACCTACTAATTCTTCCATCATCAGAAAACATTGATTTTTCTTCTTTTCCATTTCTATAATATTACCGGAGAAATTCATTAATCTTGTACAGATGACCACATGAGGTTGAGTGATGTTTATACCCACTTCATGAACCATTAGCGCATCATCATTATTTAGCTGGTATTCATTTAAATAATGATAAATAATACGATTTCTTACTTGGTTTACAACCATTTTTTCCTTTAGCTGTATATGTTCATTTTCTGCATCCAAGGACTGTTTAATCTTGTCTAAGAATTCCTCAACATTGCCGCTCGTAATTGGCTTTGACAAATATGCTACAACATCTAAATTAATCGCTTCTTTCAGATAGCTATAATCGTCATATCCTGAAATGATGGCCACTTTTACTGTTGGATAACTTTTGCGAATGATACGTGTTAATTCAATACCATCTACAAAAGGCATTTTTATATCTGTAATGACAATGTCTGGTGTTTGTTCCTCTAATAAATCCAGTGCATCATAACCGTTTGCGGCTGATCCTATAACTTCAAAGACTTCTTGCCCCTCGATTTTGGATGCAATTCTACCTCGAACTTCATCTTCATCGTCAACTAAAACTATCGTATATTTCATAACCCACCTCATCTTATCTATTCTCACATCTTGCTCTACCATTTTTATACCTTAGTACTACAATAATACAGACCCAAATATCTGTCTATCTTTTTATTGTTATGAGACGCTAGAATAAACTTTCATTAAATGGCAGTTTGTCCTTGCTTGTATCGTTAATTATTTAACAATATAGGCCCTGTTACAAATACATGGCGCACAATTATTTGCTTACCACCTGGCGGTATTATGTCCGCTTATTGCCAACCTGTCGTTCCATATTCATCCACATTATAAATATCAATAAAAATTACATCTACAAAAATTTCCTTCTCAACTTCTTTACCTGCTAAGATATCATAAGCAACCTGAGCCGCTGTTGTTCCAATAGTCATAGGTGATTGCGCTGCAGTGGCGGTCATCTTTCTATCTTTAATCATTTGCTTCGTTTCCGGAGCACCATCTATGCCATAAACAAGAATTTTTTCTTCACTTTCAACTGCTTGAAGTGCTGCTATTGCACCCATTGCTGTTGGATCATTTAATGCCATGACAACGTTAATTTCTGGATTTACTTTTATTATGTTTTGCATAACAGACATAGCTTGTTCCAATTGACCTTCTGATGATTGCCTGGCAACGATTTCATAATTCTCCATGCCTGCAATCGTATCAATGAACCCTTGAGTTCTGTCAATAGCTGATTTAGCCGTTGGATGTTCTAGGATTACAATTTTAGCTTTGTTTAATTTTCTCATCATATCATTTGCACATATGACACCGGCATTATAATTGTCCGAAGCAATAATGGAGGCAACAAGCTCTGTATCATATACAGGCGCATCTACATTGATTATTGGAATACCTGCTCTTTGTGCTGCTTCGAGGGCAGGACGGATGTCTTTCCAGTCCACTGGGGTTACAAAGATAGCATCTACACCTTGTGAAATAAGATCCTCTATTTGACTGATCTGTTTGTCAGAATCCAGTGCAGGATCTAATGCAATAAGTTTATCACCATTCGCTTCTACGACATCTTTTATACCCTTATTCAGTAAAACAAAGAAAGGATTATTCAGAGTCATATAAGTCGCTCCAAACTTATAAGATGTTTTTAATTGTGACTTATTATTATTCCTTTCCGTACTACATCCAAAAAGCACACCTACAACCATCGATAAGACGAGTAGTATGACTAATACTTTTTTCATTTTATCCCCTCCAAGTACTAATTCTCACTTTCAAGTATATTATCAGCTTCTTCTCTAACACTGCGTATAATCTCTTGCATGGATTTGTCATCCATAATATTCACTTTAATCCTTATGTCCATAGATTCAATGAGCTTTTGATACTTTTTAAAGGTTGGTTCAATAACCGATTGATCGATTACCAACTCCAAAAAAGCCGAGTCCAGAACGTTACTAAGTAGTTCATCCTGGGCACTTGCCTTATTAGATACCGAAATTTTGGTAGGCAATGTATATGTATAGTCCCAAACCATTTGTTGCACTTCATCATCATTACTCATGAACTTGATAAATTCCCAGGCTAAGTCTTTATTCTTGGACCTACTGCTCATGCCCCATTGCACCGTATAAAGTTTGCCTATACTTGTATTATGATCCACGCTTGGAAAAGATAGGGGCTCCCAAGTGAAGTCAGAGTATTTTTTCACTTTATAGGGATAAGGCTTATAGGCCCTAAACTCTGCCAAAGAAAAAGTTTTAAACCCAACCAATCCTTGATCAAATGCATATGGCGGTACGATTTGCCCACTGTTTTGTGTATATAACTCCTTTGAGACCTCAATTGCTTTTCTAAGCTTCTCTTCGTCATAAACTTCAATAGCCTTGTCGCCAGCTTCAAAGGTTCCTTTGGCAGCATAGTATGTATTCTCCCATCCATAACCAACCACACCAAACTGGTCATTAATGCCATCCTGATTTGTATCTTTTGTCAATTCATTACACATTCTCAAAAATTCTTCAAGCGTCCAGTCCATTTCGGGTACCGTCAAGTTATTATCCTTCAACAAGGTTTCATTTACAATCATAAATGTTGGTACTATTTGAAAAGGCATGGCATATTGGTAGCCATCATAGATACCGGCCTCTATCCCCTTCTTATAAAAGTCTTCTGGATGAAAAGTAGAATCGTCTTTCATGTATGTATCCAAAGGTTGTAACATACCGATTGAAGACAAGGTATCAAAATCTTCTCCTAGTACAATAAAAACATCCGGTTCATTACCGTTGAGTATCTTTTGTGCCAACCACTCTGAATAATCTTCCATTAAGGTACCGCTTCGATACTGAACAATCACATCCGGATTTGCTTTTTCAAAAAGCTTAATCGCCTCGTCATAAATGCGATATACATCAATTTGCGGAACACCCCATTCATTTCCTGAGTAAATACCTATTTGAATGACCGTTTTCTTATCGGACTTCAGTCCCTGAACAAAAAATATGCTTATTATAATCAGGGCTATCACAATTAAAGCTATCACACTTTTTTTCACATTTTCTCCTAATTTGCTTTTATCAATCATATGCAGACCCCCATCTTATTGGGATTCCAACATATATTGTAAAACCCTCTCCAGGATTCGTTTCATACTCCATCGTTCCATTTAACATAGCAATTCTTTCTCTAATGTGTGTTAATCCAAACCCCTCTTCAACATTTACACTGCCTTTCCCATTATCCGTAACCATCACATTCACTATATGTTGGTAAAAATCTATATGTAAATCGATATGACTTGCTTTCCCATGTCTAATTGCATTCGTAATAGATTCTTGAATAATTCGATAGACTGTCTGTTCTTCATCTTCTTTAAGCTTAAGGATGACCCCACTGATCTCCATATCAATCTTAACAGGTGTACATTCATTGATATCATTCACCATGTCTGTTACTGCCGGAATAAGCTCATACTTCGAAATCGTATCTACTTTTAATTCTCGAACAGAACGACGAACGTCATCTAAGCCTTTTCTAGAGAGATCCAGTATTTTACCTAATTGTTTTTGTGCAACTTCAGGCTCAAATCCGATAATTGAAACACAAGCTTCTAAGCCGGTTGTAATACTTGTCAACGAATGTCCTAATATATCGTGTATTTCCCTTGCCAGACGATTTCGTTCCTTCATTTTTGCATTTTCTTCCATGGTTTGAGCAAAATCTTCAAGTTGCATATTTGCCATCTTAAGCTCAGATGCTGTTTCTCTTAACTTAGTATTTAATGAACTTATGGCTGCATTTTCATTAATCTTGTTTTGTAGTAAAAGATATAGGAAGCCTATGAAACCAATTTCATTAATAGAGGTCAACAGATTCTTCCCAACTAACATGAATATTTTTACTTCTTCTGAATTATAATCTACATATTCTGTAAGTGACAACATAGAAAGTCGATTGGACCAAATATCATAGTCTAATAATATAAACGAGATTAGAGCAAAAATGAGCATCCATACCCTTGCATGTGGTTCTTTAGCATAAGTAATTATATTCATCATCAAAAGGAGAAATATACCTCGGTAACTAAAGTTCATGTAATAAACAATCATAAAGCAGAGCCAAAAATCAACCAACAAAAGCAATTTTACACCAAAAAACTTTTTCTTAAGTAAGTAACTTTTCAATACATTTGAAGCACCAAGTGCTAACATATACACCATTGCAAGCACCGCTATATTTTGTGGAATAATAGGTAAATACTGTACCCGTTCAAGAAATTCTCGTGCTAAAAACCCATCAAAAATCTTTGTCGTTGTTGATGAGATAATAAAAGAGAAAAAAAGAATAACAACAACGTTAACTAAGTAATTCAGTTTTCGTATGATTGATATTGGTGTTGTTTCAAGCATGTAATTCACCCCTAGCTACATGGAATATCTGATCATCTCCACCTAGACAAATGTATGTCTATAAATCTATTTAAATAGCGTAACTTTCCCAGATAGAGAAGTTACGCTATTTACTACTCTTGATCATCCGATACCTTATTATAGCATATCCAGTTAAGGTTATACTTTCAAAATCTGTGCCAATAGAACATTTTTGTAATGATGGACTTTATTATTCATTTTGAATATTAAATTGTTCCATTTGTTGTCTTAAAATAGTAATGACATTATTAAGCTCTGAGGAGACATTAACAAGTTGCTCCACGGTTACGAGTTGTTCTTGACCATTCGCTAATACCTGCTCTATTGAAGCGGCTGATTCTTCTGCTATGGCTGCAATACTTGTAATGGAATTTGTAGCATCGATTTGAACATGATCCAATCCGTTTAATAACTCATACACAAGATTAACCTCACGCATGATGGTATCCATATTTGTAATAATTTCCTTAAAGATGACACCTGTATTCGTAACCGCTTTTTCTTGTTTTGTATAAATTGTGCTACCTTCTTGAATCATCTTTTGTGTCATTGTAATTGCTTCATTAATATCACTGATGATATGCGAAATACTTTTAGCGGCTTCTTTGGATTGAACGGCTAATTTTCTAACTTCATCAGCGACAACAGCAAATCCTTTTCCAGATTCTCCGGCACGTGCTGCCTCTATTGCTGCATTTAAGGATAGTAAATTGGTTTGCTCACTGATACCGTCTATCATACCGATTATACCGGAAATCTCATCAAACCTTCCTACCAACAAAGACATATCCATCTCAATTCTTCGAGATAATTCCATGGTATCTTTTGTGCTCAAATTCAATGTGTCTAATGTACTTTTTGCATTTTCACTTGCATCTTTGGTACTATTGGTCGCTTTTACAACATATGTAAAGTGTTCTTCAGTTGCATTAAATTGATTCACCAAGTCCCGAACAACGAGTGCGGCATTTTCAGCATCTTTTGCTTGTTCAGCAGCACCATCGGCAACGGACTCAACGGCTTGCATCACTTCTTTAGATGATAGCGCAGAAACCTCTGAAATCGTACTGAGTTCGCTTGAGTTGATTGAGACCCGCTCCACAACTGCGCCTACTTCTTCTATCAAGGTTCTCATGTTCGCCATCATATGGTTGAAGCTTTGAGAAAGCTGCCCAATCTCATGTTTGCCTGTATATTTGGATTGAACAGTTAAATCCCCTTGTTCAACTAACTTCATTTTTTTACGTATGTAATCTATTGGCTTTGATATTGAGATTGCAATAAAAATCCCAATAAATACTGCAACAACCACAAAAAATACTGTTAGTATCAGAGCCACATCTTTAAGGCGTGTAATATCACCTAAAATAGCACTTGTTGGAATTTTAAGTACATATATCCAACCATTACTAAGCATGCTAAATAGAATTATAGATTCATTTTCAATACCGGTTGTTGTTATATATGAGCCAACTTTTTCGTTCGGATCTGCTTTAATTGTTTGAGTTAATTCATTGTTAAAATCCGCGTTTTTCATGTCTCCGCTATCTTTAGCAACCATAATCACTTGCCCTGAAAGATCTAATAGAGAAGATTCATCCATGTTGTTAAAATCACTTATTCTTAAATCATTCAACAACAAATCTTTTCTCACTTCAATAACCATCGTACCTATTGATTCGTCTGAATTTAATTTTTTAATGTTACGCATCAGAAACAAATCATTTGTACCATATAGATCATGAAACCATACAGGTTTTTCACCGGCTTCTATTACCTTTTTCTTTTCATCAGAATCAGCAAAAGTTTTGTACAAATCTTTTTGATCTCCGGTCACACTTCCGATAATTTCATTCTCTTTAATAAAGAATATGTTAACAATTAAAGAATTTGTAAATAATATAGATTCAACTTTTTTAGATATATTTTGCTGTCGATCATTCATCATATAGAAATCATTATCATAGTCGCTCGGTCCTTTTCCAAGGACTCTATTCATATCAACGTCTACAAGAATCATTTTTGAATTGTCTTCAATACTGAGGAGCTTGTTGTCGAAAATATTCGTTACCTTATTTACATAGGCTGTGTTTGAACTGTTAACTTTATCCATTATTGAAGAACTTGCCTGACTGGTTAGAATAACAACAATAATGGCTATTGGCAATACAGCAATCAAGATGTGTGAAAGAATCAATTTTGCTTTTATCGAAAGCAACTGACTTCTATTTTTGCTTTTTTTATTTTGTAACACTGTTTGCCTCCTTAAATGGAATACTTAAAGGTCACAAATATACTGATTAACAAAAGTGCCAATAAAGTTATTGGCACTTTTGAAAGAAAGCTTAAATTATTCCACTGTCGACATGACAGTAATCAGTTTATTTATTAGGTTCTTGGGGCTTCCTATTTTAATAACTCTAAACGACCTGGATCATTTGCGAAAGCTTCTTTAATATTTTCTTTAGTTACAACAAGTGGTGGAAGCGCATAGATGCCTACTTCTTTCATACCATTATCTGTAGTTTCATCAGGTGCAGGTAACCCGTTACCAGCTTGTAGTGCTTTGATAATTTCAATAGTTTTGCTAACCAATGTATCTGTTGGCTTTGCAATTGTTGAATATTGTCTGCCTTCCCAAATCCAAGTAACAGTCTCGTTTTCAGCATCAAGGCCTGAAGTGACTGGCGTTTCTTGTCCTGCTTGTCCAGAAGCAGTAATAACTGCACGAGCAATTCCGTCGTTAGGACAAAGTACACCGTGGATTTCCTTATCTGAGTAGAAACCTGAAAGAAGTGAATCCATACGCGCTTGTGCTTTTGAATTATCCCAGTCTAATGTAGCAGCTTGAGTAAAGTCCGTTTGACCTGATACAACAACAATCGTACCATCATCAATCTTAGGTTGAAGCACTGTCATAGCACCTTTGAAAAAGTTTGGAGCGTTAGGGTCAGCAGGGCCGCCACCGAATAACTCGATGTTGTAAGGACCTTCGCCTTTTTGAGCTGCTAGTCCGGTTAGTAAAGCTTCGCCTTGAAGTACACCGGTTTTGATACTGTCAAACTGTACAACACCGTCAATAGCAGTTGTGTTTTCAATAAGTCGATCATATCCAATGATAAAGATACCAGCCGCAGCTGCTTCTTCTAGAACACCACCAAGTTGAGAACCATCAACAGGACCAACAACGATTACTTTAGCGCCATTTTGAACCATAGATTCAATTTGTTGTTGTTGTGTAGGAACTTTGTTATCTGCATGTTGAACGATTGCCTGAAAACCAGCAGCCTCCAATTTGCTTTTGAACATCTCATCTGCTTCTGCCCAGTTCTGTGTGCCTAGCCAAGGTAGTGCAACGCCGATGACTGAATCTGCAGCAAAGCCAGCTTCCGCTGTAGCAGGTGCCTCAGGTGTTTCTGTGGTTTCTGTTGTTTCCGTAGTTTCTGGCTCGACGCGTTCCGGTGTTTTACCGCAACCTGCAACCATTACCGTGATAAGAGATACCATGATTAATAACGATAGTAATTTTTTCATTTCTATTCCACCCTTCTGTTTTAAGTCCATCGACTAATTATGTAATCTCTGCCAACAGTCATCATTCATCCACTGTTGACTGAGTTACCTTCAATAAGTTTACAAGTTTACTTACTTTTTGCAGGAAATAACCTTCCTATAATGGATTGGCGTCCTTCCTTCTTGTTGAAAACATCAATACCAACCGCTGCAAGAAGTACAAGACCTTTAATGACTTGTGTACGGTCAGCCCCAACCCCCATGAGCATCAGTCCGGAATTGAGCACAGTCATGACAAGACCTCCAACCATGGTTGCAATAATGGTTCCGACACCACCCGAAACAGCTGCTCCTCCAATAAAAACCGATGCAATAGCATCCAATTCCCATCCGATACCATCTGACGGACCGGCTGCATTAGAGCGTCCAACAAACATGATTCCGGCTAGAGCGGCTAGGAATGACATGTTGAGCATGGTTAGGAAATATGTTTTTTGAACATTGACGCCCGACAATGCCGCAGCGCTTTTATTGCCTCCAACAGCGTATATATGGCGACCAAATGTGGTTCGTGTTGTAATGGTGTGGTAGATCAGGACCAATACCACAAGAATCAGACCCGGAACTGGGAATGATGTACCTGGACGTCCGGTACCAAAAATCCATGTTAAGTAACCAATGACAACACTGACCAAGGCAATCCGAACCAATACGGGCCATAGTTCCTTTGTTTTTTTGGATCGATTATGTTTACGCAGTTGAGTAAATGCGAAAGCGGTAATTGCGATGATACCAAGCAGTAACGTCGAGTTGTTCATGCCTGTAAAAGCCGGTCCCCACTCAGGTAAATGTCCAGCACCAAATATTTTAAGTTCCCTAGGTGCTGGTACGGATATCGATCTTGAGATCCATATAACCCCACCACGGAAAATCATCATGCCACCTAATGTTGTAATAAATCCTGGAATACCAAGCTTAGCTAGCCAAAACCCTTGCCAAGCACCGATCGTGGCACCTACTGCAAGACTAAGAAGTACGCCAACCCACCATGTCAAGCCAAGGTCACGTACGGCAATAGCCATGACCATACCTGAGAATCCTGCCACCGAACCAACGGATAAATCAATCTGTCCAATAACGATGACCATCATCATTCCAATCGCTAACACCATGACATAGGCGTTCCCGGATATTAAGTTCTGAAAGTTGGAGGAAGTAATCATTTTCCCCCCGGAAATAATATTAAAGATGATGGCAAGTGCTACTAAGGCAAGCACCATGGTGTAATCTTGCAATTTATCACCAAATATTTTCTTAATGTATATCATAACAATTTCTCCCTATTCTTATTTAGATTACGACCCAGAATTACTTGTCATCATTTTCATGAGATTTTCTTGTTGAGCCTCTTTGCTATCTATCATGCCCGTTATTTCACCTTCAAAAATGGTGTAAATCCTGTCCGTTATGCCAATGAGCTCGGGCAACTCGGATGAAACTATTATGACTGCTTTCCCGTGATCTGCAAGTTCATGAATTAGTCGATAAATCTCGTACTTGGCGCCAACGTCTATGCCTCTTGTAGGCTCATCAAGAATAAGAACATCCGGCCCTGTAAACATCCATTTGCCCAGAACAACCTTTTGTTGATTCCCTCCCGATAAAGTGGCTACACCTCGGTCAACACTTTGTGTTTTAACCCTTAATGAACGGCGGTATTCTTCTGCAACCTCATATTCCTTATCCAAATCAAGAAGTCCACCACGTAAAATCCCCTTTAGATTGGCTGATACTGTGGTTATACGGATACTGTTTAAGAGATTAAGTCCCAAATTCTTCCTGTCCTCAGGTACATAAGCTATTCCCTGACGAATTGCAGAAGCTACTGAGTTAACGTGAATCTCTTTCCCTTTAATCTTGATTGATCCTCCAAGGTAGATGCCGTAGTTATGACCAAAAATAGACCGCATCAGTTCTGTTCTTCCGGCACCCATAAGACCAGCGAAGCCGACAATTTCTCCTGCTCTGACATTGAAATTAGAGTTCTTACAGACCAACCTACCAGGATTATTGGGGTCTTCCACGCGCCAGTCCGTCACCTCAAAAATTACTTCACCAGGCTTTGATACATGCACCGGAAAACGGTTTTCAATGGAGCGTCCTACCATAGCTCGAATGATCCGATCTTCATCCACCTGTCCAGCTTCGACAGCGTAAGTTTCAACTGTGCGACCGTCGCGTATAACTGTAACAGCATCGGATATTGCAGCAATCTCATTGAGCTTGTGTGAAATCATAATGCAAGTAATGTCTAAGTCCTTTAGTCCACGCATAAGTTCAAGTAAGTTTGCAGAGTCGGCTTCATTGAGCGCTGAGGTGGGCTCATCAAGAATAAGCAACTTAACATTTTTTGAAAGTGCTTTCGCAATTTCTACCAACTGTTGTTGTCCTACGCCCAAGTGTTTAATCAAGGTGTCCGGATCAACCGTTAATCCTACCTTCTTAAGCACTTCCACTGTATGTACCCGTTGCGCGTCCCAGTCAATCAAACCACGTTTAATAATCTCATTACCCAAAAAAATATTTTCGGTAACCGAAAGTTCCGGAACCATTGCCAACTCTTGGTGGATAATTGCAATGCCGGCATGCTCTGATTCTTTGATGTCCTTAAATGTCACTTCTTCTCCCATATAGATGATTTTTCCTTCATACGTACCGTGAGGATAAACACCGGATAGAACCTTCATTAAGGTTGATTTCCCTGCACCATTCTCACCACAGATTGAGAGAATAGTCCCTCGATGTACTTCAAGAGTTACATCGTCTAGGGCCCGAACGCCCGGGAAAATTTTGGTGATACCTTGCATCTGTAGAATTATAGGATGTTCCATAATCACACTCCTTCTACGCTTGTACTTTACAAGCAACTATTATTACCTATTGTGATTCTCCGCAAAATTCAACTGTTTAAGCTTGCGACAACACCCTCGTGATTATTGTCCAACGTCTTATTTCATACCTACCTGATACTTCTACCGTTGCATTGCTATCACTTTAAATTAATTCTAACCAAAAACCTTATAAGTTATCATTGTTAAGTGTCATATTCCTCAAGTGACATCTGTCAAGGTCACATGACATTTGTCACTTATTAGAGCATATTAGAGCTGAGAGGCTATGCTTCGCTTTGCTTGCACATTGTTCATTAAAAAAGGACAAAAAAAAAGACCTCCAATATCTGAGGTCTAGCCTTCACTCTTACCTGTTTGAACGGCCCATAAAGCTAGTTGCGTTCGATCACGTAAGTTTAATTTACATAATGCATTACTCAAATAGTTACGTACTGTCCCTTCGGATAGTTTTAGTTTTGATGCAATCTCTTTATTTGATAGACCTTTTGCAACATGTGTAATCACGTTCCATTCGTATTCTGTTACATCATGAATCGCTTTTTTATCCACTTGTATCAGTTGATTATTCTTAGCCATTTCAGAATAAAGCTCAATAAATTTCTGTGCGATGTTCGGATTAATCATTGCACTACCCGAATGCACTTTATGTATGGCCTCTACTAACTCATCGATTGTTATACCTTTAAGCAAGTAACCCGACGCACCATCTCTTAATGCACTTAGTATATATTCATCATCATCAAATGATGTTAATATAATAATCTTAATGTCAGGATAACTTTCTTTTATTATTTTTGTACACTGCACACCATCCATTTCCGGCATACGTATGTCCATTAAAATAACATCCGGTTTATGCTTGCGAATGGATCGAATCACACTTTTTCCATCTCCAACCGTATCAATAACTTGGATATCCGATATATTTTTTAGTATGATTTCTAAACTATGTCGAATGAGTTCTTGATCATCTGCAATAAGTACTTTTATCACTGTTTCGCCCACCTTATCGGTATTTTCACTAACTACTAATCCATCCATTAATCTATCAATATAATCTATCAATTAAACGTTATAGATTCTGCTCACTAAACACACTTATGTATTCACTTCTATGGGTTATGTCAAGCCCTTCAACTGTAGATTATAGCACTAACTATAACAAACTGCAATTAGACCACTTGCTAGCATTCTATAAAAACATAGCACTGCCAAACCGCTTCTTGTTCCCACTTAGGCGAAAGTAGAAATAAATATAATCAACTGTTCGTTTGTAAAAGCATTTCAATATCTTTAGCCGGCATGGGCTTATAATAATAATAACCTTGTATTTCGCCGCATAACCTTTTCTTTAAGAATGAATCCTGTTGCCTAGTTTCAACACCTTCTGCTATGACAGCTAAACCCATTTTTCTCGCCAAGACTATAATGGTTTCAATAATCCATTCATCTCTTTTATCTACGTTGATGCCTTGGATAAATGGCATTGGGATTTTAATTCTATTGATTGGTAATAGTTTCAAATATTGTAACGAAGAAAACTCAGTTCCAAAATCATCAATAGAAATATAGATACCCAATTTCTGAAAGGTATTTAAAACATCAATAATATACACAGTATCCCGCATGGCAATGCTCTCTGTAATTTCTAGCTCAAGATATTTAGGTAATAACTTGGTTGATTCCAGTACCTCATTAATCTGGTTCATGATCTCAAGATTCTGAAACTGGATGATCGATAGATTCACAGCAATTCTAATAGGTTTCAAGCCCGCTTCCTGCCATGTTTTGTTTTGCTTACAAACTGTATGTAATACCCACTTACCGATGGGAATGATTAATCCGTTTTGTTCCGCCAAAAAAATAAATTTTCCAGGTGGTACCATGCCTAGCACCGGATGATTCCATCGAAGTAAAGCTTCAAGACCAACTATTTTCTTTGTATCCAGACTGATTTGGGGTTGATAATATACTTCCAGTTCATCTCTCTCCAAAGCCTTATACAAGCCATTACTCAGTTTCATGTTTTCCCTTATGATATCTTTCATGATTGTGGTACAAAGAACCGATTGATTTTTACCCTTCTCCTTAGCTTTGTACATGGCTAATTCTGCATTCTTAATAAGATCTTCATGGGTTTTTCCATCTGTTGGGAAGACGGAGATGCCAATACTAACCGTCACATAAATTTCATTTTGATTCACTTCAAATGGTTGTCTAAAGGCACTAATGATTTTATTTGCCACTTTTCGAACATATTCGGAACTCTCAGGATTTTGGACCATTATGATGAACTTATCGCCGCCTAACCTAGCCACAATATCACTTTCTTGGACAAGATTTGTAAGCCTCGTTGCAACGACTTTGATGAATTCCCCCTCTTGAAATTGTCCGAGGGTATTTCTAACCGGTTTAAAGCCATCCAGATCCAAGAACAAAATTCCAATCCTTTTATCTTGATCTTTAGCTATATTGATTTCATGCTGGAGTTTTTCCTCTAGCATCGCTCGATTCGGTAAGCTTGTTAGTGAATCATAATGCATAATCCGCTCAATTTTTTCAAGTGCTTCTTTCCGAAGAGTTATTTGATTGGCTAGTTCTTTAATTGTAATTGCCAATTCCGCTACTACGTCTGCTTTTTCTTCTTTTTGATTGTCAACTTCTTTGTTTACTATAACCAACTCTGCTTGTATGTCAGCTTTTTCTCCTACTTGATTGGCAATTTCCTGATCTGCCTTCAATAACGCTGCCTGCATGTCAGACTTTTCTTCTTTTTGATCAGCGATCTCTTGCTTAGCATTGGCTAGCTCTGCTTTAACATTTGCTTTCTTTTCTTTTTTCTTTGATTTTTTATCATTCTTATTTAAGTGATCTTCTGTTTTTTTACCAAATTTATTATTCATACGACATAACTCTCCCATCATCTTAACTATAAACACTAAGTATCTCTATTACTTCAACTTAATAACCCTTATTAGCAGATTGTACTCCAAAATATAGTCAGTTGTCTATATTATCAGCTAATATGATTTACAAAATAAAAAATAGAAACTCGACCGCGTTCTATTGCGTTCGAATTCCTATTTTCTTATAGGATAGGGTGCATTAAATGATTACGTAGCTTTATATTACTTGTTAATAAGCTTTGATGTCACCAACAGATTCTTAATTGCTTGTGCAGCTTCTGCATAAGTCAAATTGGCTTTCGGTGTAATCGTTGTTGCTGTTGTTCCGTTAAAAACATGGGCAGATAATACTTCTCTTACATAGGATGTTGCCCATTCCTCTACTTCTTCATAGTCTGTGTAGCTTTGATACCTATTTTGATCAACACCTATTAGCTTTGTAATTACCATTGCTCTTTGATAGATTACCATAGCTTCTTCTCTTGTAATCATCTGATCCGGTCTGAAGGTTCCGTCAGGATATCCCGTTACAATATAATACGCATGAGCAATCCGGATAGCTTGCGTTCCTTCATCTTTTGTGTTCACATCCTTGAACTTAATTTCATTGTTTGAACCAACTCTATAAAGTCCGAGTGCCCTGATTATGTAGTCCGTAAAATCAGCCCTTGTGATTGCTTTATCTGGATTAAAGCGTTCAGCATGAAGGATGACAAGTCTTGAGGCCATGTCGTTGACTGCATCTTTTGACCAGTGGTTCTCAACTGACTTCACTGTTATAAGATTCCAAGCTACTGAATAATGGGAATTAGTAAGTGACTTCAGCCTCGCATACCACTTACCCTCTTTTTGATATACTTCTGTTGGTACATGGCTATAAGTCCCGTCCGGGTTAAATACAACACCAGTGGTAATCTTACTTGGATCCACCTCTGGTGGAATTTCCATGATGCGCTCTAGGTAGTTGTTGAATTTGTTAATTGCCACCTCTACCGTTGCACCATCAGCTTTTGTTGTTTTTGCAATGATTTCAAAGGCAATAGGTGGGAAAATAAACGTTACACCATTAGCTTTAGCCACTTCATTATATTTTTTTACAACGGATGCATCTAATTTTGTAATTTTAACTTCAATTATAATATCTATGAGTGAAGTATCTGTTACGCCAAGGTCTTTTCCTACAGTCGAAATAGTGAACGCTCCCGCCGGAATTAAGTATTCCACGTTATCCCGTTTAATCGATAGATCAAAGGTATTATCTTCAAATCTCTTAATCATGTCACCCGTTAATTCCACCTTTGCCACATCGGATATCGTGTCGTTAACAAGAATTTGGATCAGATTGTTACTTCCCGTCTGATTATCGTTAATAATTGCGTCTTCAATTATGCTTTCAATAACTTGACTATTTGCTTTTACTAATACAACTGACTTATCTTCATCCGTGGTCTTTGTTTCGGTTCCGGCACTTTCAACTTTCCCATTGACAACTATAGCAACCGCTTCTTGGGGCACAGAAGGTGGTGTCGTTGTTCTCTTTCTAGAGTTACCACCACTTGAAGCAGCTCTAGTAACTGTAATTGTGTATGTTTCCGTTGCTTCTCCATCATGAGCCATAACCACGACTATAATTGTATTGCTACCCACATTAAGATTGACAGGAAAAGCTTGTCCACTTGTGGCATTTACGCCATTTACTTTTATTGTGGCCTGTTGTTCATCTTCGTCTACTGGCGTCACCGTGATGCTACTAATGTTATTTGCAACACTTACAGTGAAAACTCTTTCGTTTAATTGAAACACCGGATTTAATAGTCCACTACTGATTGTAAGACCTGATAGGCTTGCATCTGTATAATCAATACTTGTCCAATGTGCATACAAAGTTACATTTGATGTTCCAATAACAAAGGTATCGTCTTCCCCATAACTTGTGCCATTGCCATCCGCTAATGTGTTCCAACCTGCAAATGTATAGCCTGTTCTAACTAAGTTCCCTGTATTTCCATTTACTGTAGCTATATCTGCTGAATAATAGCTGGTTCCGTCTATTGGAACTGCACCACCTGTATTACCGTTCCCGTTATAGGTAAAAGTATATGTTGAGACTTGAGTTTCAAAACTTTCAATCATCCTTACCTCTGACAATTCATGACTTGAATTTTCTAAAACAAAATATGCATTGTAAGGTGACCCAGGTTCCAGACCAATTATATTAACTTGAGTCATCTCATCAATTACCGCAGGCGTATTGCCTGATGTTATGATTGTTACACCTCCATAATCCTCCCCTGTTTTTACTTCTTCACTTAAAGGCGGAGGGCTAACGGTATCTGTAACCAAATAATATATGGTAACATCCTGATCTGATGCAGTGTTAAATCTGGCACTTGAATCATCACTAAACACAAAGGTAGGTGTATCTGCCATAAAATTTGGTGATGCTGCATACACCAATCCACTTTGTAAACCTATAATAAGTAAGCATAATAATACGACCATTGATATTTTATTACTGAACTTCATCATAACCACCCCTAAACTCTATGTCTTCCGTCTTATATTTGCAAAAAATTTAGACCGCCACCCGCATATTATAACATTACTTAGCACAACCCTCCATTATTTTCTGCAAAGAAGAACTAATTATTCAAATAGCATTACAAGTTCAACGCGTTAGTTTCTACACCTTCTACTTAACTGATATCGGTTCATATTGTGAGGAATTACCCAGATATCTATATACAATGCATCATGTATCTTCTAAAGTTATTGTATTATTATTATTATATAAAAAATAAAGGAGGCAATGTTATGAGTTTCTCACTACCAGCTATGAATCCTGATGAATTACTTGATGCCTTAACTGAGGAGCAGCGATTTGAAACCAGTGCTCTGCTCGATTATCTAAGCGAGGAGCAAGCCCTTAGTGCATGGTTGATTAACAATGATGACACTAACCCTTTTCAAATCAAAGAAGCATCACCTAAGAAAATGAACCTTAATCTTCCACAATTTACTGACTTGAGTGGCTCTTTTAATTTGCCTTATGAACTCATTGACTATAACGACTCCAAAGGTAAATATAGTCGACTGGATTTGAAGAATGTTCCTGATTATATTGTCATTGGCGAAGATGCACCGACCCCTACCTTGCTAGAAAAATTCCAAATCGAGTTTAAGAATTATGTGTGTGGTAGTATAAAATATAAGGATATACAGAAGGATACAGATGAGTTGACCAAAATGACAAAAACAGCCTTGATTACGATGATCAGTACAGCCATAGGCACCACGCTAGGTGTGGTGGGGACTATTATAGCGCCTGCGGTTGTTCTGGCATTGATGGTGGTGCTGAAGATGGGACAAGCCGTCTACTGTGACAACTATGTGGATCCATATAAAGAATAGATAAGGTTTACGTCCGGAATTGACTTTTATCTTTCTAGGATTGAATAGGTGATGTACTTCAAGCAAAAGTATAGATAGTATGCTACAACGGGGTATTTTTCAATGAAAGATCGAGAAGCGATTACAGAACCCTTAGACCGATTTTCACAAACCAAAAATTCAGTTCTTTAATATCGTCCAAAATAAATATCCTTGTCCACTGTGGACAAGGATATTTATTGAACGGTTTATAACTGAGTTGTTTTATACAAAACTATAATATAGTTATTTGTATATCATTTTAAAATTCCTTATACCTTACACCTTTTTTATCAATCTGCTGGATTATACGCATTTCTTCTGATGTAGGTAATGGTAATACGGTGATATGATCTGTATTAATTTCAAAGCCTGTTTGTCTAACAACTTCTTCAATACTTGTTAACGGGCTAATCGATTCTAATTGCAACCTTTCATCCTGATATTTAAAAACTGCTAATGGCGTTATAATACGATCTATGTTTCCTTTCGTTGTCACAAAATCAACTTGTTCCACAAAAGTTCTTGGGTCATGTTTGCTTCTCCAAATCAAAGCTCTTTTTACGGTTGGTATTAATACGGCACTACCTGCTCCACCTGGCAATCTTACTTTAGGATTAGTGTAAGAACCAATTACAGAGGCATTAACATTGCCATGAACATCAAATTGAACTCCAGATAAGAATGCAACATCAAGTTCACCTCGCATAGATAAATCGAATACTTCTTCTAAAGGAAAAATTGCTTCAGCGTTAGCATATACTTCATAACCCGCTGAAGAATATGATGATAATTGAAGCGACTGCGGATTTACGCCTCCTGGAATATTCAAATATGTTAAGTCTTTGGCATGCGTTGCTTTTGCTAGTAAAATAGCTACCATAGGGAGTTGTGAAGAAACACCATGAAACACTTTCTCTTCGTTCTCTAGTAAATTTGCAATTGTAACAACCATAATATCTGCTGGATGTACTTCTTTCAATAAATTTGTCACCATGCAAACACACCACCTTTCCCCTGGTCCTGTATTCTATATGCTTCCAAATATTCTTCAAACATCATATCATCTTTTTTTTCTAAAAAATTTCTTATCACTGTATCTTCAACTTCATACTTACCAGGTAAAGAACCTGGTGCACATCCACGAGGCGAAACAACAACCGACTCCACCAGAAAACTAGGTATAACAATTTTTTCTGGATTTAATCGTACTTGTGCCTTTGATATAATTTTTTCTGTAGAGAGAATTATACGTTTTGAGGCTCGAGACATCAAAACATCCTCAAAATTCGGACCTTCAATAATGGCATTTCCATCTTCATCACATGCATTGACATGTATAATTGCAACATCCGGTTTAATAGCTTTAATAACAGTTATTTCTTCGTCACTAAATGGATCCATTATTTTTTCAAAATAATCGTTTGCTTCAACTAGATCACTGATCATTATCCCGCGACACGGCATAAAAGGCACACCAATTTTGGCTGCATTAAGCGCACTAATCACTGTATAACATGCATGTTCATTTGCTTTAATTTCACCACTTTCAACTGCTTTACGATAGTATGTAGCTAGTCCGTATTCTGTTTCATAACTTATAAACCCGGCATCAACGCTAGCAACACATTTTGCGCGAACAAGAACGTCAATATCATGAGCTCCGGCGGTTTTTACCAGCTTCAAATTCCGTTTTTTTTGTCTAGCAATTTCACGAATTAGTGCCATAGGTGCACGATGCAATACATTTCCCCCTATAGCCAGGTAGCTTCCATCTAAAATAGTAGCAATAGCTTTTGAACAAGATATAATTTTTTTCATAGCCCCTCCTATTTCATGGCATTGCAAGCAACATGCATGGCATCCCAAACCGCTGAAAATGGTGGTGCATATCCAAAGTCTACCCATCCCATTTCATCTACCGTTATTTTTGTATGTATAGCTAATGCAAATGTGTTAATTCGCAAGGCTGTTCCTGCATATCCAACACCTTGAGCACCAAGAATCGTTCTGGTTTTTTCATCAATAACTAGTTTTATCTTAATTGGTTGGGGATTTGGATAATATGGTGCATGATTCAAAGCTGTGATTGTAACTGTTTTATAGGAAAAGTTTTCTAAAATTGCTTCTTCTTCTGAAATACCTGTTTTGGCACCTTCCATATTGCACACTTTTATCATAGAAGTACCTAGAGCTTGAGTGAAACTTGCTTTTTCTCCACAAATAATTGCCCCTGTCATTTTTCCCTGCTTATTTGCATTTGTTCCAAGTGGAATGTAATTATTGCTGTGTTTTTTTACTTGATGATAAACCGTCGCACAATCCCCTGCGGCATACACATCCCTGATATTCGTTTTCATCTCAGGTGTTATAATAACCGCTCCATTTTTTGCACGCTTAATTTCTGTATGATCTAAAAAACCGGTATTTGGCCGTACCCCAATACAAACAAGTACGAGATCCGCTAAATATTGATTCTTGTCTGTATGTACATAAACCTGTCGATCATTTATTTCTTCAAGTTGTTCAACACGCTCATTGCACTTTATACTTGCTCCATTTTTCTTGAGCTCATTTTCTAACTCATATGCCATTTCTTTATCTAAATGTGGTAAAATTTGGTTTTTAAATTCAATGAGAGTGACTTTTTTCTCAAGTCCCAATGCCGCTTCAACAAGTTCTACTCCTATAAATCCTGCACCGATTATGACCACATTTTCTACTTCTTTACTCATAATAATCGATTTAATATCTCTACCATCTTCAATCGTAGATAATGTCTTGACAATAGGATGTCCTATACCTTCCCAATCAGGAATGATGGGACTTGCACCTGATGCAATCAGTAAATTATCATAGTGATCAACAAAGGTTATTCCTTTTGTCAGGTCCTTCACCGTAATTGTTTTTTCATTTTCATTCACAGAAATCACTTCATGATAAAGATGAATACCCATTCCCATTTTTTCAAATTGAGATTTTGTTCTGATGATCATTTTATTCTCATCAACGATTTCATTACCTACAAAATAAGGTAGCCCACAGGCACCATAAGATAGAATTCCACCTTTTTCATATATAACGACTTCTGAGTCATAACGCATACGACGTATTTTACTTGCCGCACTCATGCCTGCAGCTACACCGCCAATAATAATCGTTTTCATCTTATACCTCCTGTAGTCCTTTTACTAATATATGGACCAACTCATCTTGAGTGAACTGTACTGGACTTGTCATTCTACATGGGTCTTCTAACGCTTTTATCACAATATCATCTATGTCATCTTTTCGGACGCCAATGTCCGATAGTGAATTCGGAATATTTAATTTCGAATTCATGGTTTCGATCTTACTGATTACACCATATGCAGACATTGGTACGTTCATCGCTTTTCCAATATTATTGAATCTTAAAGAACTATTCTTTTTTGCAACCCCTTCAATGATTTTAGGTAATAATACTGCATTACACAAACCATGCGGCAAATGATATCTACCGCCTATTTGATGTGCGATTGCGTGTACATATCCTAAGGATGCGTTTGAAAAAGCTACTCCAGCCATATACTGAGCCTGCGCCATACATTCTCGTGCTACTATATTTTTACCATTGTTATAAGCTTCAATAAGGTTTTCTGAAATTAACTCAATGGCCTTAATTGCATAAGCATCTGTTAGTGTATTAGCTTCAGTCGATAAATAAGCCTCAATTGCATGCGTTAAAGCATCCATTCCTGTCGTACCTGTTAAAAATGGCGGCATCGTTATTAGTGTTTCAGTATCATTAATTGAAATCGTCGGTATAAGTTTATCATCAATAATGGCTAACTTTACTTTTTCATTAACATCTGAAATTATTGAAAAACGTGTCACCTCAGATCCTGTTCCTGACGTTGTATTTATGCAAACAATCGGCAACACTAGGTGGTCAACTTTATTTATGCCTACGAAGTCTTTAATGTTTTTATTTGTCTTGCTTAACAATGCAACACCTTTACCTAGATCATGTGCAGATCCCCCACCCAAGGTTAAAATGAAATCGCAATCTGTATTTTTTATATACTCTGTCGCTTCTTCTACCAGTTCAATATTTGGATCTGGACTTGTTTTATCAAATACTTTAAATTTTATTTTTGTCGAAGAAAAAACTTTTAGTACGCGTTGATAAGCTTGGCTTTCACGCATAAATTTATCTGTAACTATTAGGGCACTTGCCCATTTTTTTTTACTTATTTCAGGAATTAGCTGTTCAATGGCTTGTTCCCCAAATATATTAATTTTAGGTAAATTAAACTGCACGCATTCACACTCCTTTATTATAAAGCCGTTCAATTACAATATTTGTAAGGATTTGCATGGCTTCAGGTAAATATGGCGTACTTGGTAACGCTTCTGCATTCTCTATCATTTTTCTTGTCACATCGTACCATGGATATTTAGCTTCATCTTCAAGAAAATTACTAAAACGTGTAGGATTTCCACATTTTCGTCCAACTTCTTTGTCAACTTCTTTTTCTGACAGTTTTTCCATAACTTTTGTTGCTAAGTTTTTGTTTTTACTGTTTGCATTTAATCCAAATGACCATGTTACATTCCAAGATTCTTTAAGAGCGGCAAAACCTAACTCTTCTGGTTTAACGCATTCTTCTCCCATAACTGCACCCAGTTGCCCACCCCAAGTAACAGCCATATCGACATCACCTGATTGTAAGCTCTTCATAACTTCTTCATTTCCAAATGTTTCTACATTTAAGCCACAAAATGACATTGCTGTTTTGTAAAGTTGAATGGCTTCTTCTACTTTCAGATCATTTGAATCAATCATTTTTACATCATTCATAAAGTCCACTTTTAAAGCCCTAAAGTAAGGTAATATATCTAAAAAAATCTCTGATGGATGGGATTTTAGAGCAAACTGCTTATTCGGTCGCTGTTTTTGCAACTGCTTAACAATATCCAGGATACTAATTGAATCTCGAATTTGAATATCTAGTCGATTTTTTCTATATACAAGTATATGACCATCACAAAAAGAAGGATACAAAAATTGTTGATCCTTATAATACATTTCGTTTTTTATTGATTTCAGCACGTCCTCTAATTTTCCGTCATTATTATCATCATATAGAGGCGATAGATAACCCTCTTCCACAAAAAAAGGCAACCATAAATGACCTGCTACCATGACAATGTCATATTCATCATCTTTAATTGCTTTCATAAGCTTTTCATAGTATTCATTAAATGAATAGATTTGTATGTCAATTTTAATATCAAATTCTTTCTCTATAGGTTTAATGAATTTTTCCCAATTGTCTACGTAAGTATATACAGCTGGGTCTCCTACGCCTAATATTCGAATGGTTTCCATTTAATCACCCCACAATTTCTTCTAAAATCCAAGCTTCAATATTGGTAATTACTTCTCCACATTTGATGTGTGTCTTTGCACCATAGACATCATCAATACTACCTGCTAATATTACAACCGAATGCCCTTCTAGGGCCTCTGTATACTTCACTTGTATAACTGATAAATCGAATTTATGTAACAGCATATTACATAATTCAATAGCTTTTGCGTGACTCGTTTGTTGAAATACAAGTACATTTTCTATATTTTTCTTGGTATATAACCCATCATTTAATATAGGTATTAAATGTGAATGAATTTGTCCAATCCAACCAATATCAAAAAGTCCTTCATGTTCCAAACCAATTCCCATAGCATATTCAATATTTCCATGCAATCCTTGCATAATTATCATATATTTTGCACCCGGAAAAATTTTCGCTTTTATAAAAGTAATTTTTACCCGTTTTGCAATTTCATTCATTACTTTTATTCCTTGAGGAATTGTCGAATATTCTAAAATACCAATAGCACCTTCTTTTTTGAACAAATGTCTTCACCACCTTTAAATCTATAACTCACTCATCTACAATACCTATGATGATGGCATCTATAGGTTGTTTAGTATTACTATTCATCGCATAGACTGTATTATGTCCTTCTGTTATGATGACTCTTTCACCAATACCTGCTCCAATTTGATCTACAGCAACAATCTTTTCTTTTGATTCAAGTTCTACTCTCATAAATTTACATCCGATAAGTGTTTGATGTTTTTTTGTTGAGATGACATTTCCAATTACTTTTCCAATACGCATCTTACCACTTCTTTCCCTATCATTTTATAACAATAGTACGGTTGCCATATCTCCACTTTGGACACGAAATGCATTTCCATCATCTGTATCAATATGCAATTCAAGCACATAATTTTTATCAACTTTGCAGCTTACATGATCCATACGTCCCGACTTTTCAGTGCCTAATAAAACAGATATTTCATCACCTGATTTTAGCTTCATTCTTTTTGCATCCTCTTTTGAAAGATGTAAATGTCTTGTAGCAATGATACATCCGTTTTTAATTGTCACTTTACCTTTGGGACCAATTAGAGTGATTACTTCAGATTTATCTAAATTTCCAGAATTACGAACAGGTGGGTTTAACTTTAGTTGACGTGCATCTGTTGCTGATATTTCCACCTGTGTTGCATTACGTTCCGGACCAAGAATACGTACATTCTTTATTTCAAAGGTCTTTCCTTGGTGCTCTGTCCTTAAGGAAACTGTCTCCTGACATGCATATTCACCTATTTGCTTTAAATCCTTTAACTTATTTAATATATAGCCTTGTCCAAACAAAATTTCCACGTCTTGCTTTTTTAAATGCACATGCCGATTGGAGATTCCAATTGGCACGGCATATTGATACCCTTTTTGTTCAGTTATAAGTTGAAGTACCTGTGTCGTCACTAGAGCTATATATTTTTCACTTAGTTCCATCATAAATTACATTTTAGGCAGAATTGATGCCATATTGTCATGTGGGCGTGGAATTACATGAACCGCTATTAATTCTCCAAGACGTGAAGCTGCTTCAGCACCAGCCTCTGTTGCTGCTTTAACTGCTCCAACATCACCTTGTATCGTCACAGTAATAAGTCCCGAACCGATTTTCTCCATTCCAACTAGATCTACTTCAGCTGATTTCAACATATTGTCTGCCGCCTCAAAAGCTGCAGTTAATCCTCGTGTTTCAATAAAACCTATTGCATTTCCCATAATTTTTTTTTCCTCCCGAGTCGATTTTTTTACTGGATTTATTTTTTTCTCTATACTTTCACTCATTGAAAAACTCCTTTTTCAAAATACATCATTAATTCAATTGGTGGATTTGCAATAACTTCAGCAACTTTCAATAAAGTTGTCTCATGATACATATTTCTAATATCATCGATTGCAATATTCAAATCAGATACATTTCCTTCAAAGACAATGGTTATCAAACGACCACCTAGGCCTTTTTCATAATGAATGATACGACAATCAACCATTTTCATTATTTGATCACTTACTAAGTAGCCATTAACAAGATTTTGAATTTCAATAATTCCTATCGCCATAAATTATTTCAGCACAGGCAAGATTTTTATTAAATCGTCATGAGGTCTGGGTATAACATGAACCGCTACTAATTCACCCAGTCTGCTTGCTGTATTTGCTCCTGCTTCAGTTGCTGCCTTTACCGCGCCTACTTCTCCTTTCACAATAACCGTTATCAATCCCGATCCGATTTTTTCTGTACCTACCAATTCAACTTGAGCTGTTTTTAGCATATTGTCAGCCGCTTCTAATGCTGCTGTTAGTCCTCGTGTTTCAATAAATCCTATAGCACTTCCCATATTATTATCTCCATTCACTATTTTGAATTTTCAATTAATTTTTGGATACCTGGATGTGGGTTTGCAATAACCGATTGAATAATATCTTCTTTTTCATTGTATCGCAATGCGACATTGTAACCCAGTGTAGTGGCTGCTTTTACTTGGTCGAGACTCCCTCTGAATTTAATTTGTGCTTGCAGAGGGATTTTCTCAAGAATAGCAACAGCCGGCTTATTAATGCTTATTGCAACAACCTGTATGTTCATATGCTGATATATTTCACTGATCACAATTAATGCAGTCGCATATCCACAAACTTCTAACATTCCTAATGCATTCCCACTATTATTTACGCTACTCATATAATCCTAAACCCATCTACAAGTACACAATGGCGTTTTCTAGTATAATCTTTAGCTGTTGTAATGCCTTCACCTGTTGGGCCGGCAATCGTAAAACTAACAACCGATTCGCTATCAACACCAATTCCGGCTAAGGAGGGTGCATTCTTCACGAAAATTGTTGTATTAATAGCTTTTGCATAATACGTTATATTGTCGATGTTTTGAGAATGACAAATAGCGGTATGACGATTACCATGTTCTGCTAAGATAGCATAATCAACTCCCTGTCGAAAACTGTCAACACGTACAATTGGCAAAATCGGCATTAATAGTTCAAGTTGAACAAACGGATGTTCAAAACTTGTTTCACAAATAATACATTTTGGTTTTTGAGTATAAGGTATGTTTAATGCATCTAAGTACTTATTTGGGTCTTGTCCAACCCATTCTTTCTTCACGTGAAATCCATCTTGATCTTCAATAGTAATTAACGCTTTAAGTGCATCAATTGTTTTTCCTTCTGCTAAATATGCACCCTCATGAATCATTGTCTCAATTAATTCATTTGCTACTTTATCAACTACAAATACCTCTTTTTCTAAAATACATACAGTATTGTTATCAAAAGAATGCCCGGTAATTATATCAGCAGCAGCTTTCTTAATATTTGCTGTTTCATCAACAACAACTGGTGGATTTCCCGCTCCTGCTCCGATAGCTTTTTTGCCTGAACTCAATAGTGCCTTTACCAAACCTGGGCCACCTGTTCCAACTAGCATATTAACTTTTGGGCATCTCGCCATAACATTTAATGATTCCATCGTTGGATTTTTTACCATTGTGATGAGATTTTTGGGGCCACCTAAGTTGACAATCAGTTTGTTGATTTGTGAAACTGTATACGCACATACTTCTTTCGAACTTGGATGCACATTAAATACAACAGTATTCCCCGCAGCTAACATTCCAATGGTATTACTTATGACTGTTTCAGATGGATTGGTCACTGGAGTCGTTGCGCCTATTACACCAAATGGTGCCTCTTCAATAATTGCAAGTCCCGTGTCACCACTTTGCGCTTTTGTTTCTAGAAGTTCAGTACCAGGTGTTCTAGCCGCTAATTCATGTTTTTTAATCTTGTCTTCATAATTACCTAATCCCGTTTCTTCGACCACTCTTTTTGCTAGGTCATATTTTTCCTTTAGTGTCCATTTTTTAATACTTTCAATAAAGCGTTGACGGTCTTTAATCGTATATTGGCTAAATTGTTGTTTTGCCTTTTCTGCAGCATCAATAGCATCTTCCATCTTCTCGAAAATGCCATCTTTATAATCTGTCAAAGATATACATTCAGATTCATCTAAAATGCTTGAATCTTCTTTTTGTATTGTTTGATTAACAATTTTGCTCACAAGTTGCTGTAACTCTATTTCGCTAATTTGCATCTTTTCACCTCCCTTTGATCTGTTTCATAACTTCTTTTGTAATCGCTTCTATTAATTCAACTTCACAATATTCTTTACCCTTATTTTTTGTATCTTCTTTATATAACGGTTTGCATGATGGAATACCCCCGGATTCAACTCCGATTTTCTTACGTATGTCTAATAAGGCATCAATTTCAGTACAGTTAAATTCCCTAGGATCACCAATCTGCTTAACATATAACAATATTTTCCCATAATGTTCTACTGATTCCATTCTAAAAAAAGCTTCTCTAAGATCACGACCCCATGTTAATAAACCATGATTCGCCAATAATACTGCATTATAGTCCTTTACGTAAGGCTTAATCGATTCCGGTACTTCATCGGTTCCAGGCATTGCAAAATCCGAAACTGGTACAATACCCAAATTAACAACTGCTTCAGCAAGAATAGGTGTCTCCATTGGTACCCTAGCAACAGCAAACGCTGTCGCTATTGGTGGATGTGCATGAACAACTGCTTGAATAATTGGGTTTGTTTTGTAAACCTGAATGTGCATTTTCACTTCAGATGACGGCTTTCCTTTTGCGCTTAATATCTCTCCATCTAAAGTCATTTTCACAATATCATCTGGCTTCATGCCACCTTTTGAAACAGCAGTAGGTGTTACAAGAATTGTGTTTTCATCTAGTTTAACAGATATATTTCCATCATTAGCTGCAACAAAACCCTTGTCATATAATTTTTGTCCTACATCACAAATATCATTGCGAATTTTGATTTCATTCATATAAATACTCATAGGTATCTCCTATTCAAACAATTTTTTCAGGCTCTCTTTGTAAGGTGGACGAATAATACCTTTCTCTGTTATAATTGCTGTGATGTACTTAGCATCCGTTACATCAAAAGCAGGGTTATAGGCTTTGACTTCTTTTGGAGCGGTTCTTAGGCCAAATCCGTTGCCAATTTCTTCTTCATCACGAAGTTCAATTTCTATATCGTTACCTGTTTTCGTATTCATGTCAATGGTAGACGTCGGTCCAAGAATATACATTGGAATTCCATATTCTTTGGCGAGGATTGCAACTCCAGATGTACCGATTTTATTGGCTGTGTCTCCATTGGCTGCAATACGATCACAACCAACTAGTACTGCATCTATTTTTCCTTCTTTCATCACAAGTGATGCCATGTTATCACATATAATCGTTACATCTATACCAGCTTTATTCAGTTCATATGCTGTAAGTCTAGATCCTTGAAGTAATGGTCTTGTCTCGTCAGCATATACTTTAAAGTCATAGTCTTTCTCATGACCCAAGTACATTGGAGCTAAAGCTGTTCCTATCCCTGATGTAGCAATACCCCCTGCGTTACAGTGTGTCAATAGCCCCATTTTAGGTTTTAGTAATTCTAAACCATATTCTCCAATAGCTTTACCCATTGCTTGGTCTTCAGCAAATATTTTTTCACTTTCATCCAATAATGCTTGTTTCATTTCTATGACATTCAGGCTGTTATTTTCTTCTTCTTCAAAACGGTTTTGCATACGATCAAGTGCCCAAAACAAGTTTACCGCTGTCGGTCTGCTCGTTGCTAAATAGTCTTTTGTCTCGTAAAATTCTTTTTTGAACTCACTCAAACTATCCGTATCCATTTTATTCATACATACATACAAACCATATGCCGCAGCGACTCCAATTGCCGGTGCTCCGCGTACACGTAACATTTTTATTGCTTCAAATATTTTTTCGCGTTCATCTAAATACAAGAATACTTCTTTGTTTGGTAATAATGTTTGGTCAATAAGTTCTAACTTTGTCTTCTCTTCATTTAATTTTGCAGGAATAACTGTTTTAATCATTTCACCATCTCCTATAAGTATTTTTCTATTAGTCGTATATATTCTTCACCATTGACTATTTCTGTTCTATTTTTTATAAGAATTTTAGCTAAATGCAAATTCTCTTTTTTAGCTTTAATTCGTTTTTCATTATCCGTAATTCCATCTAAGTCTTTGACATGTGCAAATCCAACCGTTCGACGCACCATTTCACATCCAGCCACGCCAGCTGCATTTACCAATACATCATTAATATAGTACTCTTTAAATCCTTTTGACTTGGCCATTTTGTCTGTTACAGCATCATCCCAAAGATTTAAAAATTTTGCTTTAAACATATCTACAACATCTCTTATAGAATCTAATAAAAACTTCTCATGCTTTGAACGCAGTTCACCCTTATCCAATGAAGCTTTTGTCGAGATATAGTTCATAATTAGATTCGCAATCAATGCACCTACGTCATACGCCATAGGACCATAAAAAGCAAACTCTGGATCAATAACTTTTGTGGAGTCTTGATTAACAAAAATACTACCTGTATGTAAGTCTCCATGAAGAAGTGCTTGCGCATTATTCATAAAATCATACTTTAGTTTTGCGACTTCTATAGCTAACTCTTCATCATCAACGATTTCTTCTTTGTGGAATCCCTGAAGCGCTTCTTCTATGTTATTACGCGCTCCAATATGAAAAGGCTCAGTATACACAAGATCTTCAGTAATTTCACATAATTGAGGGTTGATAAAAGACTTGACGTTTTCTTTTTTCTCTTTATGTTCCATTACAACATCCGATGTAAGTAACAATGTCTTTACTAAAAAGTCACTAATTTGTTCTGCAAAATTGGGATACTGATTAAATTCAAGTAAACCATAACGCATGATAATATAATTATCTAAATCTTCCATTGCCATACAATACATATCCGTGTCATAAAAATATACTTTTGGAACCAATCCACCAGTAAGTTCATACTCTATGTTAAGAATATGTGTTTCTATTTCACCTCGTCGAATATCAAGTGGCCAATTTTCACCAGCTGCTCTAACATATGGTAATGCTTGTTTTACAATAATACTCTTTTCATTTTTTGTATCTTTTACTCTAAAGACCAGATTTAAGTTACCATCACCGATTTCATTACACACATACACCGCATCTTCATCAAAGAAGCTTATTTTACTTTTCACATATTCAACCACTGTATTCTCGTTTAGTTCTACATATTTATTCATAACTGTCTCCTCTCAAAACTAATCTTTTTTCCTATAATAAGTCAATCCTAAGGCTACGATTAATACAATACCTTTTACTATATCTTGTGAATAATATGGAAAATCCATCATTATAAGTCCATTTAATAAAACTCCCATTAATAATGCACCTAATAGTGTTCCAAATGCATTCGCTTTTCCTATTCCTAGAACAGAAAATCCAATGAAAGCTGCCGCTACTGCGTCCATCAAATAAGAGCCACCTGCATTAACTTCGCCCGATCCTAACCGTGCACCTAATACCAGCCCCCCAAGTGCTGCAATAAATCCTGAAAATATATACGCGAGTAATCGGTATTTTTTTGTCGATATTCCTGATAGCTTTGCTGCCTCTTCATTTCCGCCAACCATATATAAATAACGTCCATACTTAGTGTAATTAAGAAATATATGTACAATAATAACGACAGTTAGCATTAATATTACAGGAAATGGTATGCCAAATATTTTCCCTTGCCCTATAAATAAATATGCTGGATGCATCATGCCTGGAGCTATACCCGCATTATCAGGTAATGGCATATAATTGTATATTGCTGTACCATTTTGAAATGTAATTGATATGCCCGTTAATAAGAACATCATTGATAATGTTGTTAACATATCTGAAATGCCAACTTTTATAATTAAAAATGCATTTACCATACCAACAATAACCCCTACTAATAATGGTATCGTAATTGCCCATACCGGACTCATTTCCCATATAACCATAATTTTTGCTGCAATGACTGATGCAAATCCGGCAACTGCACCCACAGATAAATCAAAGCCATCAACAGTCAATGCCATTGTAATAGCTAATGCTATCAGTCCCACAATAGATACTGATCTGAAAATATTTGTTATGTTATTAAAGTTCATAAAATTCTCTAATCGAATCGAGAAGAATAAAACCGCTAAAACTATCACTAAAATCGTTCCATACTTATAAAAAAATTGAAATAAATCTATTTTTTGTTTAGACTCGTTTTTGGACATTTTGACCACCTCCGGTAGAATATAACAATAATTCTTCTTCATCTGTGTCTTTTGTAATGAGTTCTTTGGCAATCGTACCGTTATACATGACATATGTACGGTCGGTCAGTCCCAAAATTTCCGAAAACTCACATGTAGCATAAATAACACTCTTGCCTTCTTTAACAAGCTCTCCTATAAGACTATATATTTCCGCTTTACTGCCAACATCAACACCTTTAGTCGGTTCGTCAAAAATGTAGATTTGCGCATCCGATAGTAGCCATTTTCCAATAGCAACTTTTTGTTGATTCCCACCACTAAGATTTGCTACAATTTGTTTTTCATTTGGTGTTTTAATACCAATCTTTTGAATGTTTTCTTTTGAAATGTTTTTCATTTTTACCCTATCCATAAAAGAATAATTACAATATTTATTAAGTGTTGGTAAGGTTAAATTTGCCTCAATTGATTCATGTACCAAAATACCTTCTTTTCTTCTTTCCTCTGGTACAAGTGCAAATCCGTTTATTACAGCATGAGCTGGATTCTTATTATTGACTTCTTTACCATTTAATATTATTTTTCCTTGCGCTATAGTGCCTTCACCAAAAATTAATTTACATAATTCTGTTTTTCCTCCACCAACTAGACCTGCTAATCCTATAATTTCACCTTTATGTAATCTTAAATTAACATGATGGATGCCACCTGTTCCCGAAAAATCATCAACCTTAAGGACTTCTTCTCCAATATCTCCTATATGCTTTGGGAATGTGTTTTCAAGCTTACGCCCCAGCATTTTTTCAACTATTTTATCAATGGTCATATCTTCCACGTTATAGGTTCCAATAAACTGACCATCTCTTAATACAGTAATTTTTTCACTTATCTGGAATACTTCATCTAGTCTATGGCTTATAAAAATAATGCTCATTCCATCTTCTTTTAATTTTTTTACTATTTTAAATAACTTTCTTGTTTCTTCAATACTTAAAGGTGCTGTTGGTTCATCTAAAATTAAAAACTTCGCCTTTTGATAAACTGCCCGCCCAATAAGTACCATTTGTTTTTGAGATAATGATAAATCACTTACCAGTCTATTCACATCAATATCAAGGCCTAATGCTTCTAACTCTCTTCTTGCTTCCTTTTTCACTTTTTTCCAGCTAATCATTATTTTTTGCTTTGGGCTAATGATTTCGTCCATCATAATATTCTCAGCCACTGTCAAATGAGGCACCAATGCTGTATCAACTTCTTGGTATACAATGACAATACCATGCGCTTTTGCATCCACAGGACTGAGAATCGTCTTTTCTTCATTATCTATTAGAATTTCTCCCTCATACCCTTGATAGGCTCCTGCAAGAATTTTCATCAATGTACTTTTACCTGCTCCATTAGCACCTATTAACGCATGAATTTCCTGATTCCCTACTGAAAAATCCACTTGATCAAGAGCTTTAACTCCTGGAAATGATTTCGTTATTCCTTTCATCTCTAATCGAATCATATTAATAACCTCGCTCACTGCAACATGGTCGCTTTCATTAGCAAACCGATTGATGAACGTCAATCGGTTTGCAGTTACACTCTATTGCGCTTGTTCTAAAGCAAGCATCCAATCTTCTATAAAATCTGTTGTAGATCCCCATCCCTCATAAAACTCAGCTAAGTCTGCCATTGTTACGCGTCGTTCATCCTTTGAAGGCAAATCGTCAACATGTATAAGAACTGGTTTAAGCGAATAGTAGCGTGGAATTTTCTCACCTGCTAATGCCTTAAGGGCTAATCTAATTTGCACTTGACCTACAACTGTTGGATCTACAGCAGCAGAAGCTCTCCAAATTTCTGGATGATCTTGCATCATAGCTAAGTCTTGATCCGATATATCCACTGAATATAATGGAATCGTTCTATTTGAAGCTTCTTGTTCTGCTACTAAAGCATTATAAAAACCTTTTGCATATTCGTCCCATACAGCATAAACAGCATCAATATCATTTCCGGTTGTTAACAATGTCTCTAAAGCTGTTTGTGCTTTTGGCATTGGATTGTCCGTTCCTAAGTCTATTGTGTTAATAACATTCAGTCCTGTATATGTAGGTAAAATTCCGCCTTCCCAAATACGGTGGCGTTTATCTGTCGGTGGGACGTTAGCCACTCTGTTATATACGACATTTCCTTTCCCATCTAACTCTTGTACTAAAGCCATTTGTGATAATAGCCCCATCATTAGGTCATACTGATCAAGAGAAACAAGTTTTCCTTTGTGAATTTCTTCTGGAATATCAAAGTCATTATCAAAAACAATAACTGGTATCCCTGCTTCTAATGCTTTTTGAACAGCTCCAGTTAATGCATCAGCTTTTCCATGGGATAATAGAATCGCATCCATTTTATTCGTTACTGCATTATCAATTCCTTCTGCCATTTTTGCTAAGTCATTGTTAGCATCAATAACACTTAGCTCAATTCCGTATCTTGCCGCCTCATTTTTCACACCATTAATATGTGTAATCATGTGTGTTCCGGTTCCCCACTCTTTAATTAGAGCCATTTTTAATACTTTCCCCTCAATAGCTGAAGGGATTTCACCATTAGCCACTTCTCCTGTCTGTTCTTCACCTACCACTGGCGTTGATTCCGGAGTATTATTAGAAACCTCCTCAGCTTTTTCTTGGCACGCCACTAAACTAAAACTCATGATTAGTGTTAGTAAAACCGCAATCCCTTTTTTCATTTCACTTTCTCCTTTTCTGATTTTCAGATTTTAAAAGTTAAACATATTGCACAAATCCTTCTGAATATTTTTTTGGATTTGATTACATATTACATCATTTTTCATATTTCGTCAATACTTTTCACATATAAACATTTTTTAATATTTTTTTTCATTTTTATGTGCTATTTTCACTATTATAATGCTAAAATATATTTTTTTTATACTAATTGCTATTTATAATGAAAAAAGGTGATTTCGAATATGACGAAATCACCTTTTTTTATACTTTTTTATATTTTTCAGATATCTGCAAGAATAAATCTCGGGTCATGATGATATGCTTTATCTACCCTACTTGTTGTAATCAATCGCCAATCATTGTCAAGCTGGCCGAATGTGTATCGAGATCTTTTTCCTAGTTTCGTTGAGTCGGCAATAATGTAGGCCTCGGCTGAATTCTTTAACGCTATCTTATTGACTTCTGCAACTTCTACGCTTGATGTTGTTATACTGCCACCAGGAATAACTCCTGAAGCACCTATAAAGCACTTGTCAAAATTCATAACCGCTATTTGCTTAATAACTGTCGGTCCAATCACAACTCCGATGTCTAGCATGACTTCACCACCAAGTATAATTGTGTTAATTTGATATTTAAGAAGTTCTTGAATATGAAATGCACCATTTGTAACCACAGTAACATTCTTGCCTGCTAGATGCTTAATCATCATATCTTCTGTTGTTCCGGGTCCTATGAATATAAATTGACCATCACCTACTTTTGTTGCTGCATAACTTCCAATTTGCATTTTTTCTTCTTGGTTTAATGTCATTTTCTCTGCTAATGGCTTTTCAGGAATATTCACCGTAAGCTTCGCAGCGCCACCAGCTAATATTTCAACTTGGCCTTCTTCTTCTAGCGTTTTTAAATCTCTTCGCACTGTAGCCAAAGAAACACCGACTTGATCAGCAATTTCTTCAAAAAAAATAATATCTTTTGTATGCATAAATTCTAATACTTTACTTCTTCTAACATAAGGTATCATATAAATCCCCCTTATTTTTTTTCATAATAGCACTTTTTTCATGATTTTGCAATATTTTTCTTTTTATTTTTACAAATTAAATTTTTACATTTCAACAGTTATATTTATTATGCTTAAATTTCCTGCTTTCATAATCTTAATCTACTTTATCCTTCCACCAGTCATCAATAGTACGCTTTGAACGGAACATACTTACCGTTCATCAAACAGTATGGTGGTGATATTTGCTTCACCCACTTCTGCTTTTTGTTTTGTCAACATGCTGTTGAAGCCACCCATCGTTCTTTAGCCAGTTCAAGAGCATTCATATAGGTACTTCGGTAATATATGGTAAGCAAAATACACCTAAATATTATGAGATCGTGGATAAGAATGAGATTGAAGGATGTTATAATAGTCACCAGAAAGATTATATCGGCGACATGCTAATACAAATTGTATCAACAGGACTTGGATACGTTATTAAGGCTTCGGCCTAATTTAAAAAAGATTGACGCTATGAGCAGAAATCATGACCTCATCAGTATTGGTGAGGTGCATGTAAGAAATTTTACACCAATAATGCTATGCAGGTCTATGTATAAACACTTAAAACTTATTTAATCATAAGTTGCAAAATTTTCAGCAATACTAGGCACATAAGTCTCTTTATCATCTATTGTCTTAGCATTTGTTAATTTTAAAAAATCTATAACCAACATTCGTGGTAAAACAGGCAAAAATATTGCATAGTCAACTAATTGTGTCCCTAAAACATGGTTGTAATCCGTTTTAGATATTACATATACTTTATCTAATTCTATTTTAATTAACTTTTCTTCTAAAATAGATTTCGAACTTATAGAGGGTTGAAATTTATCAACGATTTTAGGTGATAAAAAATCAACTAAATCTTCAATCAAATGAGATGAACCCGATACAAACTCTTCAAAATTAAAAGTAGCAATATTACCATTTATTAGAATACTCATTGCAGATAGACGTATACTAAGAGGTCTGAAGAATTGAATCAACATATTTATAAAAGAAGGTACTAAAATAAGAATTGCAGTAATATAGAATGCAATCTGCTTTTCTTCATAAGAATCAAATTTAATTTTAGATACTATACTCACTACAAGTACTACAAGTATCAAAAAAAATACAAGTGTACGTCTCCAGAATGGTGCATTTTTGTTTTTTATTATATAATCGGTCGTGTATAAAATATCACCGTTTTCTAAGATGGATTTTTTATAAGAATCGTCGAAATGTACCTTCTTAACTTTCATTTTCAACACCTTTCTCAGCATAATTTTTACTAATATTCTGACATCCAATGGTTGAAACACAGCTTCATTTGCCCATAATGATTTAAGCAAATGATGGCTCACTGCCATGTCGTGTTTGGCTTCTTTAACTTTGTATATGAACCAAAATGAATTACTGTTATCATCGCTTGTCACTAAAACAGCCACTACTATCAAATCTTTCTTGTTTCTCTAGGAACTCAATTGCCACTTCTTCATCAAGGGGTCTACTGACCAGATAACCTTGTATTTTGTCACACCCATGTGCCAGTAAATACTGTTTCTGTACTTCCTCTTCTACGCCTTCGGCGATTGCACAGTGTCCCAGTCTATGAGCCATCGTAATAATATCTCCGGTTATGGACTTATCAAGGTCATCCTCTAATAATTTATCAATGAAATACTTGTCGATTTTCAGGCAGTTTACATTTAACTCCTTTTCTCTTGCAAGGGATGAATAACCTGTCCCGAAATCGTCTATTGCTATATGAAGACCCGCATCCCTAAGCTTACTGATGATATTATTAATGTAGTCATGGTCGGATGCAAAAATCGATTCTGTAATTTCAATGCCGATATTTTGTGGGTTCACATGCATTTCGCTGATTAGATCAAATAAGTTGCTCGTAAAATCAGGCTGTAACAACTGTAGGGTAGATATGTTAATAGATATACTAATGGTTTCATATCCAAGCGCACTTAATTTGTTTAGAAAATTAAAGGCATTAATGATAATTATGTTTCCAAGCTGGATGATGAGCTTGGTTCTCTCAGCTATCGAAATAAACTCTAAAGGAGAAACCAGACCCAGTTTCTCTGTTTCTAATCTTGCAAGCGCTTCAAAGGCACAGACAGAATTTGTTTTCAAATCAAGGATAGGCTGATACTGCAAGAATAATCCATCACAGACATCGTCTGTTATGATTCTTACCAGCTCTTGTCTAATATACTCCTCACGTATAATTAATCTTTCCAAATCCTCGTTATAAAAGCAAGGAATAAATTCTTCGTTATATTCACTGATTGATCTTTCAGATGCAACCAGAAGCCTTCTTAGTAGTAGATCCACTTCCAGTTCGTTTTCTTGATCAATTTCAATGATGCCAATACCACCACCGACTCTTTCGGTTATAAGCAACTCTTTTAAATCATTTGCAATCATTGTGCTAAAATCGGCTAGCTCATTTGTATCTTTGTAATTTTTCTGATAGAAAGTAAATTGATTTTCATAAGTTTTGAAAAGTGTACGTTCGTCTGTTTTATGTGCATCCAATGTTTCAACAACTTTTTTCATCAAACTCTGTATGTAATGAAAACCGTAGTTAACTGTTAACGATTGTAGCGGCGTTAAGTTGACAACAATAAGTGCTCTTTTTGACTTTATTTTTTGCTCACCATCCTTTTCAAGATAGGACTCCAAGTAATCACGATTATATAAACCTGTCCATCGGTCATGCTCGTTTGTGTAAATAAGCTTGTTCTCTATTTCTTTCCGATCTGATATGTCAAGAATGATTCCTTCCAGCATTTCTACTTGACCCTTTTCGTCATAAACGCCTTCGCCCAACTCTAGAACCCATTTTCGCTCTCCGCTAGCTGCTGTGATTTCATATTCATACTTGAAGGATGTCCTATCTGCAAGAACACGTTTCCACTCATTCCAGAGTAATTTTCGATATTTGGGCGTAATCAAATGATTGAAGGATATGTCTTTATTGTTTATGAGGCTTTCAGGCGCATATCCAGTTAACTTAAAGCAACCGTCAGAAACAAATTTCATTGTCCAATCTTTGTCATAATTGCTTTTGTAAGCCATACCCGGTAGATTTGAAATAAGAATGGATTTACTGCGTTCACTTTCTGCAATTAATTTTGCACTTTTCCCAATCTCTTCTATTTGTTTATCAATATTACTAAAAAGATTGTTAATAATCAAGACAAACAAAGTGCCCAAGGATTGAGCTGAAATGGCCACAATATACCATGATTCTCCGTATATTTCTATTGCCAGATGATCTAAAAGACCAAGATGAAGAAAAACTGAAATCACGATAAATACTATTAAGCTAATATAGATAAAAAATATATTTTGTCTTTTACTCAGTATGCATGAAGCTAGTCCAAATGTTGAATATATTACAAGCAGCCCTGCTCCCATTGGTCCTACTAGAAGTAGTAACATTAAACCCAATAAGTAAACGCATAAGATAAAAATATATCTCTTCACTAAATTAGTAATTCGATTGCTTAACAGTAGTATTAAAATAACAATATAAAATGTTAGTTCTAGAACACCCGCTATGATATTATTTTCCCGAAAAAACAAGTATGCTCCATAACATATCGGAAGAAGACCAATGATA
The DNA here is from genome assembly GCA_002841495.1 of Firmicutes bacterium HGW-Firmicutes-2. Lineage (GTDB taxonomy): Bacteria > Bacillota > Clostridia > Lachnospirales > Vallitaleaceae > Petrocella. The sequence continues at coordinate 40,024 of PGZV01000013.1, forward strand.
ATAAAAAGTACAACAAGTTTATGAAACACTTCATTTCTAAAGTGTTCCAAGTCTATTTTCCCATCCCCATCCGTTTTATAACGTGATACCTTCAGAAATAACTTAGAAGATACTCTACCGAGTCTGGATAATTTTCTATTCATAAAATCACTGAATATTATTTTCACGTACTCACCTCTTTACAGATCAATGCAAAATTCTGTAAAACCTAGTGTTTCTGCACATTTTACTCAAGTTCATATGGTGTAACCTGGTAAACGTAGTAATTCAGCCAATTGGCATACAACAAGTGGGCATGACTGCGCCATGTGTTCACCGGTTTGTTATGGTCATCATCGCCGGGGAAATAGTTAATGGGCATCTTGATGGGCAGGTTTTTATTCTTGTCTCTCACATATTCCTGATTCAAGGTTTCGGCTTCGTATTCTGAATGGCCGGTTACGAATATTTGCTTGTTGTCTACGGATTTGACGATATAGACACCGGCATCATCGGATTCAGCTAAAAGTTCCAATAATTCATTTGCTATAATTGGCGCTTTGTGAATGCTGGTATGTCTTGAATGTGGTACTAAAAACTCGTCATTAAAGCCTCTAAGTAAAGGTGAATGTGATTTGACAACCTTATGCTTGAATATGCCGAACATTTTTTCATCTAAGTCATATTTGCCTATACCATAATGATAGTACAAGCCTGCTTGAGCTCCCCAACAAATATGAAAGGTTGAGGTGACATTGGTCTTTGTCCACTCCATAATCTGTGTTAACTCATCCCAATAAGTGACTTCTTCAAATGGCATTTGTTCTATAGGTGCACCTGTTATAATCATACCGTCATACTTATGTTCTTTTATTTCTTTAAAAGTTGTATAAAAAGCAATCAGATGGTCTGTTGATGTATTTTTTGACTGATGGGTCTCCGGTACCAATAAGGTTATTTCCACTTGCAAAGGTGAATTACTCAGTAACCTTAGTAAATGTCGCTCCGTTTGATCTTTTAGAGGCATCAAATTCATAATCACAATCTTAAGAGGACGAATATCCTGAGTATGGGCCCTATTCTCATCCATGACAAATATGTTTTCATCCAGCAACTCTTGCTTTGCTGGTAAATCATTATTAATCTTTATAGGCATGATGATCACCGACTTTCTGTTTTTTTATTTAATGATGATGGTTCATTAGATAATAGTATACACGTCATTTCAAAATTCGTAAAGACATACAAAGCATAAGGACTGTAGCTCACAGTCCTTATTGCCTCATTTTATTTTCCAACTTGTTCCGGTTGGTCAATGGCTTCGTGAATCGCATATCCGGGTGGTACCATCGGGTACACATTGCTCTCTGTTGCTACTCTACAGTTAATAACCGATACTTTATTGGAGCTAAAGGCTTTTTCGATGACATCATCAATCTGATCCACTGTGTCGATGACAAAACCTTCTGCACCTAGTGATTTAGCAAATCCTACATATTCAATATCTTCACCAAGATCTGTTGAGGAGAAGCGATCTTCATAAAAGAGGTTTTGCCATTGCCTTACCATGCCTAAAGCATTGTTGTTCATGACGAATATTTTAATCGGTAATTTATGTTTTACCGCTGTTATGATTTCATTGAAATTCATTTTGAAGGAACCATCACCGGTAATCATAACAACACGATCATTTTTATTGGCAAACTGTGCGCCCATGGCTGCTCCAAGCCCATAACCCATGGTACCTAATCCACCTGAAGTAAGAAATCTGTTCGGAAACATAAAAGGATAGTGTTGTGCTGTCCACATCTGATGTTGTCCAACATCTGTGGTGACGATGTCTGTTGATTTACAATGTGCAGCAATACGTTTTAGCATATGGGGTACGTTTACTGTGTCATAGTTGACCTGATGACCAAACTCTTTTTTCATATAAGTAACATGCTCTACCCACTCTGGTGCATCCTTATCTATTACCATCTCATTGAGCATCGTAAGAATCGTTTCTATATCACCTATAACATGTTCATGTACAACAACGTTCTTATTAATCTCAGCCGGATCCACATCAAAGTGTAAAATCGTAGCTTCTTTGGCAAATTTGTGCTCATTGCCTACAACTCGGTCTGAGAACCTAGCCCCAATAACCATCAGCAAGTCACATTCATTAACAAGTCTATTCGATGTTAAAGATCCATGCATGCCTATGTTACCTGTATACAAAGGGTGATCATATGGGGTTGCACCAATACCCATAAGTGTATTCGCCACAGCACTTTTAGTCTTGTCTACAAATGTCATTAAGACATCACTAGCACCGGCTCTAATAACACCACCACCTGCGATAATCATCGGACGTTTTGCTTTGTTAATTATCTCTACAAGCTTCTCCGGAATATGAACGTTCTGAGGTTTATCGTATGCTTTTGGCTCTTTTTTGGTATACTCTGCTGTCATTGTTGTGATGTCCTTTGGTATATCTATGAGGACAGGTCCAGGACGTCCGGATTTTGCTATATAGAAGGCTTCTCGTATAACATCTGCAAGGATATTAACGTCTTTTACCATATAGTTATGTTTCGTTATCGGAAAGGTTATACCTTGAATGTCCACTTCTTGAAAACTATCTTTTCCTAGCATAGGAATGCTTACATTACCGGTGATGGCTACCATCGGTACTGAGTCCATATAAGCCGTTGCTATACCTGTAACAAGATTGGTAGCACCGGGTCCTGATGTTGCAAGACAGACACCGACCTTACCTGTAGATCTAGCATAACCGTCCGCTGCATGAGAAGCCCCTTGCTCATGAGATGTTAGAATATGGGTGATGTGCTCCCTACTTTTATACAGTTCATCATATATGTTGATTGTTGCCGCACCCGGGTAGCCAAATAAGTAATCTACCCCTTGCTCTTTTAGACATTCTACTACGATCTGCGCACCATTTAATTTCATATTGATTACTCCTTCCAATCTCTCTTCTATTCTAGCTGTTACATAAATGATTAAAGTCAATCATGCATCTTTATACCTTAACCTTGGATTATAATATAAAAAAACCCATACATCCTATCATTTAGGACGAAGGGTTGCTCCGCGGTACCACCTAATTTTGCTTGCGCACACTCAAATAATACGAGATAAAATCCGATATTATCGCCCCCATAACGGTGGGCTACCGATGAAGCCTACTCTCTTAGATTTCTCCTAAGATTTCAGTTCACTGCTCCAAGGCTACATTCCTACTAATCTTCACGAGAGCTTCCCAGCATCACTCTCTCTCTTTGCTTCCGATTATGTAGTACTCTTCCTCTTCATTGCATTTTTTATCATTCTAATGGATTTACAAACCCTTGTCAAGTATTGTTATTTTTTTCACCGATAAACTGACGCGTTGAATCGATAAATTCTTTTTTTCGTTGTCATGCTAACCTATTTTTAGTATACTTTAGCCATCTGTTAATTTCATTTGAAGGAGGCTTATATGCTTACACGAAATTCTGCTCTTGAACTGTTAAAAGAACATGTCACTTCTGAAAGTCTGATCAAACACTGTATGGCTGTTGAAGGTTCTATGCGTGCTTATGCTTCACTTTATAATGAGGATGTGGATCTATGGGGTCTGACCGGTCTGCTACACGATATTGATTTTGACAAACATCCCGAAGAACATCCTATGCATGCACGTAAGTACCTTAAAGACCTTGATTTACCTGAATCTTCATTGACGGCAATTGAGGAACACGGTAAATTGGATTTGGTGACACGTGATACCTTAATCTCAAAATCCCTTTTTGCAGTTGATAGTCTATCATCATTTATTCTGGCTTATGTCCATGTAAGGCCGGATAAAAGTTTTGATGACATCCCTCTAAAATCCATTAAGAAGAAATTCAAGGATAAAGCTTTTGCCAGAGCTGTAAATCGCGACTTAATCCTCCAGGGTGCACAAGATATGGGTTTGAATCTTGACACGCATATGGAAAATGTTATTGATGGCATTGTCGGGTGGGAAAAAGAGCTTAATAACATGGGGCTTAGTTTGGTATAAATTCGACATTAGTCCTGTTTTATTTATTAAAAAGAAGTAGATTCGTATGTTGAATCTACTTCTTTTATTGGAAAAAACTGATTTTTTTTACCAAAATCTCAATTTATCACTTGATAGAGCCTGCAACCATGCCCTTGATGATATGCTTTTGAGCAAAGAGGAACCCAACGATAATCGGTGCGGCTGCCATGAGTACCGCTGTCATGATAAGGTCCCACTTCTTTACAAAGGATCCTGCAAAAGCCCTTATGGCTAGTGGTATAGTTTGTATGTCTTGTCCAACACCAAGTATGAGTGATGGTAACAAGAAGTCATTCCATATCCAGATGGCGTTTAGGATGATGACCGTTACAAATATCGGCCTTA
>PGZV01000034.1 GCA_002841495.1 Firmicutes bacterium HGW-Firmicutes-2
ATATTTCACTTGAATTGCTACTTTCATTTTGTAAACTGGTTGACACATGGTTGACAGCAGGTTGACAGTTTGGTTGACAGTTCTGTAAACCATAAACCGACAAAGCATCTTTGTGAAGCCATTTTCGCTTGTCAACCAAGTTGACATATTCTGTCAACCTACCTTTACACGCCTTGTCAACCGCCTGTCGACTTAAACCCACCAATTCGGCAAATTCTTTCACTGTCAAAAGATCGCTTTTATCTATATTCCCTCCCATATTTTTATCCATTCCCCTTTATTTTAACTACTTACACCTATACTATCTTATTTATCGAAAACTAGCTATTCCATATATTTATAAACCGTCGTCCTACTGATATGCAATGCCTTAGAAATATCGGTCACACTCTCCTCAGGATGTTCTTTTAGATAAACCTTAACCAAATGTTCTTTGCTTAATCTTCCCTTTTTATTTCTCCATTCACCGTCAGGATAATCAATTGCTTGAACAGCCCTAGCACGCCTTAAATGTTCATCTTGCTTTCTACCATTTCGTTTATTCTTCTGAATGGGTATATCCGTTAACTGCGAGATACTATTGATCGGATACGTAATATACACATCATTGTAAGCTTCCAGAGCCTTTATTACATCTTCTTCATCGAAATGATTATATTCGTTTCGTGTCAGCTTTTCAAACTCTGGCATCAACTCGAAAGCATCTCTTTCAAGCTCCTCGTATTCAATCCCGGCTTTTTTCGCATAAATCGCCAACGTCATCAGGCAATAATACCGATGCCCTTCCCTGGCTTCGAAGGTGATCCGACGTTTCCACCAATCATAAAGATCTCTTTTCGTTGTCCACGACGCTTTCGGCTTTTTATCTATGATCCGCTTCTGATACCACTCCGGATACTTCTCTTTCGCCTGAGCTAAAGGCAGATCACTCTTATAAGCAAAATGCCGCACTTGAAACTCTTCCCTGACAAAACTGTTCATGTAATCCATGGTGACCCGCTTGCCCGTTTCAAAAACCCTTACCCGGCTCCCCGTCTTGGTAATTGTCCCAACTATCCTAAAACCCTGAAAAACGCTTTCCTGCTGGACATTATCTTCCAGTGTCGTTATATAACCATGCCACAGCATTCGCGTCATTTCACGCTTGTATTCCTTCATCTGATCCACAATATTCTTGAACAACGGAATCGGCTTTTCAAAAACATAGTATAAATGCAATCCGGTTCCGCTGCTGGCCACAAACGTAGGCATCGGCAATCGCTGTGCCGGTCCTTCGATCTGATAAAAAAGATCAATCAGCCCCTGTGGCGTCCCATCTTCAAGACAAACAATGCTATCCAGGTCAAACGCCATTGCATACAGAAAACGAGCATATTCGCTTTTACGCGTCTTACCGGCATAACTGATCGGAGACATCAAACAAAAATTTTCACTGCCCTGAAGCTCCCTGATCCAGCTTAAATCATCTGTCACAGTATACCGCTTTGCTTGCTTCTTTCCTAAAACTTCAACCGCTATCGCATTATACTTTCCCGTAACACGTTCCCCGGACTTCTCCAGTTCTCCTTCCGGAAAAATGTAACGATAAAAATCCAGCGGATCCCATTCATCATAGTATTGATTCAGATATTCGGTTAAAACATTGGTACGAGTCATGAGCATTCACCATTTCCTTTATAGGGCGTTATATTATCAATACAGTAACTGAACACTTTCATCCAAACAGAATAACACAGATTCCTTTATAGGGCGTTATATTATCAATACAGTAATTGAACACTTTCATCCAAACAGAATAACACAGATTCCTTTATAGGGCGTTATATTATCAATGAAGTTATTTTTACACTTTGATCCAGTTATCATTAATTAATTTTTGACCATCTTACAATACTTCTGAACAAGACCATAGCTTAAGCCTGTTTCCTTCTGGATCGCCTGGATCGTCATGCCTCTAGTCCGCATCATCTGCATTTCAGCTATCAATTTCTCGTTTATTTTAGCTTTTCGACCCGCATTTCGTTCATTGTGAGCCTTCTGCGCCGCTTTTTCATTTAACAGGCTAATTTCGGCCTTTAATTGCTTATTTTCACTATTCAATTCGTCTATTTTATTGCGTAATTCCTTATTTGTTTCGCTCTTCTGTTCAAAACGCGATTCGAACAGCTTGGCTTTATCTGCTTGAGTGGCCAGCTGCTGTTCAAGCTGCACTTTGTAAGTGCTGTTTTCAAAGTCCCGATCCGCCGCTTCCTGCATTGCTAAAATCTCCTGATTTAGCTGCATAATCCGTTCCAGATCAGCTTTTTTCTCCTGTTCCAGCCGTTCAATTTTAGCCTTCATCGTCTCTTTAGCCATCACAGCACCGCCCCTCTTTATCATAAATTAATTTATGATAATATTGTATCACCACCGACCTTTATTGTCAATAATTAATTTTTGATAATTCTAATTTCTTTTTGCCCGACATTTCTTTCTTATGTCGGATTCTTCACGTATATAGCTCATTGAGACCACATATCGCCATAAACAATCTTTTTGATCAAACCACACATCTTCCAGTAGTTCCAAGGCAAATATCCCTAAATCTCTGCCTTCTCGTTTTTCTTTATTGCGATTTTGCATCGATCTCTCGATTTCAGGAATTACTTCTTCGATCACCATGTCTCCGCTTAGATCCGTCCTATATTGACGAAATCCTACCGGCTTCCCCCTGTTATACCTATTCCGTTCCATCCATTCATTTTCAATAATTTCGACCATTTTGGGCCCTCCTATCTAAGATAATTTCTAACTACTACATCCAGCCGATTATGTCCAAGATTTTGAGTTATTTTGGTTAATATTTCTTTATTGAAAGCCTGAGATTCTTCCCCTTCTCTTGTTATGTAATTCACCAGTTTCCCATCTGCATCTTTTTCTTTTATATCAATTTTGCTCTTATCCGGATATAACTTATCTTCTTCCCGTTTATAGAATTTTTCGGTATAGTTACGTCGTTCCTGCTGGACATTCATTCTTTTGGGCAACTTCGGAAAAATTTTGCCATCTTTCTGCGGATGCGTTTCTACATAATTTTTTAAAATCTGTGGCTCCAAGACTTCCACATTTCTAATTTTTCCACCCTTTCCAACGATGTTATAAAGCATTGAATAATCTTCACTAATCTGGGATATTTTAACGCCTGCAGCTTCGTGTCGCCGCAAACCTATAACACCTAGAACTTTCAACTCTTCCGCATATTTTTCTTGAATTGAAGCTTTCCATGGCTGCTCCTTCCTGCCTTTCGTGATATCTTCTTGCCTTTTTTCGGGAAATTTGAATCCAAAAGAAGCTGCCGGCTTATCGAACAGCTTCGCTAGAGCTGATCCATGACTACTTATCGTTGTCGCTGCTAGATTGCGATCCACAAGCGACTGCAGATATTCAGCTGCTAGACCATGACTGTCCCTAATAAATTTAATTTCACTGTGATTTGATTCTATCCAATTGACGAATTGCAGCGATGCTTTTTTATAGTCTTCGAATGTCTGGAAAGAATAGATCCCTTCCAGAATGACTTCCTTTTTCGTCACCTTAATGTCTTCTAGTTTTACTTCAATTCCTTCACTTTTCATTTTTTCATATTTTTCACTTCTGACCTGGTTGGCTTTTTCAATTTTAGCGTCATGCCTCTTTTCGCCAAACTTCGCTTTATCCTTTAGAAGCCTTAATACTTGGGTTTCTAAGCTTGGTCGTTTGCCCATTTCCATTACTCCTTTTCATTTTTTCCATATTTTATTTATCAGTTTTACATATCATTTTCAAAAAATTTCCATGATTAATTAGGCCTTCTACGCCTTCGATCACCTTTTTGAATATTTTTTATTTGTTAGTTAAGAATCATTATGAGCAGTTCCGCGATCACTTTTTCCAAAGTCGCCCTTAAAATCGCTTAATTCAGCCGTTTCCGACCTTCGAGACAAACAGGTTCGCTCCGCTTACCTGTTTGTCTCTCACGTTCTAACCAATACTTCCTGCTTAATTAGCCTACGTTGTCCAATCCTACCAAATGTCACCTGTCGCTGCGCGTCATGTTGTCAGAGATAGCAGCTTCGCCGCTATCTTCTTGGTGCCTAAGCACCTTCGACTTGATCCACAGATCGTCCCAATATTCCAAACTGCTGCGCGGATCGCTCTGCTACTTTGTGTTATTGTTCTGATTGCTTTTGATCATTTCTTGTTTTCAATTTTTCTATTTTCTTGTATCCGTAATACAAAAAAACCGCAGATATTCGCTACTTCACGTAGTTTTTTCTGCGGTTTTTGAGCTTTTTAAATAACAAAAGGACATGCCAAAAAGGCACATCCTTATCTTACTCATTGTTTGAAAACATATAACACGATTATTATACTACTTTTCATAAATCAAAACAAGCCTTCTGGCATCACATTTTCTGAGTATTTTTAAAAGCTCTGTTTAAAATAAAAAGTCATACTTTCACCAGAAAAGCTATATAATTATAAAGCCAGGTTCGCAGACCTGGACTCCTGTGAAAGGAGGTATTCCGTAATGCAGTTAAGCAAAGACACCCTCGATGCGATCATCGTGACAGCTAAGCTTATCATAGCGATCGTATCATTCGTTAAGACCTTCTCTTAACGAGAAAGAACTCCCAGTTCCAGCTGGGAGTTCTTTTTTTCGCAGTTTTTTAATTTTCGATCCCGTAATGCAAAGTGATCTGTAAATCATTATAACACTTTTTCTTAATTTAACCAATAGATCTCACTTCCAGATCAACATTCTCCTGAGCCGCTACAAAGTTTTTATAATTATGGCGAAAAAGCTTCGATCCTAACCTTAACACCTCGGCTCGGAATCGAGGATCACAATTCCCTGGTCACACAGATTATTAAAATCTCTGTTTTAACCAACCCCAAAACGACATCTTTGAAATTTCAACTTCCGCTTTTTCTTCCGGAGCTTGCGGATCCGGATCCACTGGCTGTTCGAACTGCTCAAGAAGCTGCTGCTGCTGACCTAACAGAATCTGATTATTTCGATTTAATTCATGAGCTTCCTTCAATCGCTCGCTCATTTCCTCCAGCTGTCGATCCTTCGCTTTGAGCTGATCGTCTTTCATATCTAACTGTTTCTCAAATATCCTGGATTGCCTTTCAAGAATATCCATCTGTTTCTCTAATTGATTTAATATTTCACTTGAATTGCTACTTTCATTTTGTAAACTGGTTGACACATGGTTGACAGCAGGTTGACAGTTTGGTTGACA
>PGZV01000014.1:0-29716 GCA_002841495.1 Firmicutes bacterium HGW-Firmicutes-2
GTATCTTACTCTTTAGCGGAGCAAACAAAATAACCGTATCCAATGTAGAAATAGTAAGAGTGGATCTAGCTTTCAGTATTGACAACGTAACAGAAGTCAATATCAACAATGTTAAAATCATGGAACCGACAGCAATCACCGATGTACCTAAAGGTGCATTCAGAATCAGGAACATGTACCAATCAAGTATCAAGAATGTAACTATTGATGGCAATGGAATGCAAGGCATATTATTTAACATTTATCAAAATCTTGTTGATGTATTAATCTCAAATATTACAGCGACAAACATAAATGACTTGCACCTATTTCATGCAGACAGCAGTTCAAATGTCAAAAATCTAGTGGTTAATAATTCGACTTTTGAAATGAAAAAAGTTACAACTCAAAGAGCAAGATTTAGAGGAGTAGGCTCAACAGCATTGTTCGAGAATAATACTTTCATAAATACTGGTGCTAAGTATTCAAGTCTATTTAGTAATGATGCCGGTACTAGCATATCCTTAACTCAAAACAAGCATAGTGGATTTACTAATCTGGCCGTAACAAGCGATGCATCAATATTAAGTAACAATATTGACCTTGACAAATAGTAAAACTGAATGATTCAATAATATAAAGGGTGTGCTGTATAAAATCAGCACACCCTTTAAGCATGAAAAAAACCTATGTCATATTATCGGTTGTTTAACCTATATTATTTGGGTAAAAGAAAAGCACTGACCAAGTGTGGACAGTGCTGATTTTATTAATAAAAATTATTAGAATCCTCTTGGTAAAATACCGCTTCTACCGATTGCTGGTGGTAATTTTGGTTTACCTTTACCTCTGCTCTTACCTCTGCCGTTATCTGCTTCTGTTGATTGAGAATGTAATTCTACAATCGCTGGTTTTTTCCATTTTTCCATGTCCTAACCTCCTCATAAATTGATTATATTATATTGTTACCTAATATTGTCCGACAATGGGACATATATTTAGCTAATGAGTAACTCATGTGCTATAAAAATTATTATATTCCTAAGATATGATTTTGTCTACATTTTTTTTGAGAATCATTATTATTTTTTTAGAATTTTTGTAAAATCGAGTTTATATATGCAAATACTTGACATAGAAATAGTAAGAAGCTATTATTAACTAAAAGTTTCGATTTTTAATTATACATAATTAAATAATAGAATAGTTAGTGATCACTCGCTAAAATGAAAGGTGGTAAATAAGTGGATTATATTGAATTTGATGATGGTGCCGTTATTAGAAAAAAAGAGTTGACCATCATAGATTTTGATGGGGAACTTGCGATGAATGATATAGAAAAAGGTGTTCATTATGCTATCAATTCTGTAGGAACAAGGATATGGAAATTATTGGATGACCCTCAGACAATAGAATCCATTATCGATTATTTATTAACTCAATATGAAATCGATAGAAAGACTTGTAAAGAAGAAGTATATGTCTTTTTAAAAGATTTATATCAAAGAGAATTGATTTGTATAGATTATATAAAAGCTGAGTAATTATAGATAAAAGTGATAAGATGAGGTAATTAGATGATAGAGAAAAAAACATATCGATATAAAGCTTTTGGTCTAAATCTATTTTCGGATATCGAAATTATAGAATTGGATATTAGTGAAGGTGAGTGTGACGTACGTATTGTGATTGGCTCGGTTCCTAAGAATATTGAAAAGGTATTAGAAGATAGTGACCAGTATCAATTGTCAAAGACGGAGTTTATGTTTGATATCAAAAATATTGCAAAATACTACGTTATAGAAGGTCGAAAAATTGTTATTGAACCTTATGTAGAAGCAGATTATGATAGTATAACAGTTTATTTGATGGGCACGGCGATGGGTGTGCTCTTGATTCAAAGAAATTTGGTTGCTATACATGGAAGCGCTGTAAGTGTGGATCATCGAGCTTTGATAATTACTGGCGATTGTGGTGCCGGTAAGACCAGCTTGTGTTCCGGTTTTCGGAAAAATGGATATGGTTTTCTTGCAGATGATATATCTACCATATCTTTGGATAAAGATTATCAACCTTTTGTACATCCTGCATTTGCACAGCAAAGGCTGTGCACGGATACTGCCGTTAAGATGGGCTATGATCTTGGAACATTAAAATTGGCTAGTATGGAAGAAGATAAGTATGTCGTAAGGTTGGAGGAAAACTATATTGAAAAAGAAATACCCCTTGCTGCAATTGTAGAAATTAGTATAGGTGATTCTGATGAAGTGGAGTTAGAAAAACTTGTTGGCATAGAAAAAATTAAACGGATTGAAAAGAATATTTATTGTGGGCCTTTATATGACAACATTGGTTTTACCAATAGTTATTATCAGGCGTTGTTATTGATAGCCAAAAGTATTAAATTTTACTGTATTTCTAGGCCAAAGGTCGGTTTCACAGTAGATGAACAATTAAGAATGATTGTTACTGAGATGACGGGTGATAGAAATGGTTAAAGAAAAAAAAATAGATCTAAAAAAGACTAAGGACCTATTCATTAATTTGAAGTGGTTGTTAATTACCATGAAGGGATTTAGTGGTTTTATAGTTGCAATTATTTTCTTGGGAGCTATTTCAGCTTTGTTAGGTATATATAGAGCGTTGGTTACAAAATGGTTAGTGGATTCAGCTACAGCTGCAGATATTAGTCGTATGAATAATTATTTGATTTTACTGGGCAGTATCCTATTATTTGACATAGTGGTACGTGCTATTCATACTATTTTATTGGAAAAAGGCGAGATAAAAATATCAAATAGTATACAAAATAATCTATATGCAATAATTATTAAAACAAAATGGATGCAGTTTTTAAAATATCATAGTGGTGATTATCTGACCAGAATGACAAGTGATGTGGGTGAAATTACCGATGTCATTATTTCGACGATACCCAGTATTATAACTTTAAGCATACTGGTTTTTGGTTCGTTTATATCCATATTTTATATTGACCCGAAACTAGCCATTGTCATTATTACTGTAATCCCACTTGCGGCACTGTTTATTCGGTTTTTCTCGAAGCGATTGAAAAAACTATATATAGAAAGTCAACGGGTTGAGTCGAAGTACAGGTCTTTCATCAATGAATCGATTCAAAACATGCTTGTGGTTAAGACGTTTTGCTTAGAAAAAGTAAATTTCAGTAAAGCAAAAACTATGCAACAAGAAAAGGTGAGGCTAGTAGCGGCAAGAACTAAACTAACAGTTGTATCGACTTCTTTAGTTACAATAAGTTCGTGGATGGGCTTTTTTCTTGTGTTTTTATGGGGTTCGGTAAAAATTGCAGAAGGTACGACAACTTTTGGCACATTGATGGCGCTTATTCAACTCATTGGTAATATACAAGGCCCGTTGATTACTGTGGCTTCATCTATTCCTATGATTGTTTATGCCTTAGCTTCTGTTGAAAGACTTAGAGAGATAGAAGGACTAGAGCGTGAATTTGAAGCCGAATTTTCTCTGGACATGACTTCAGCAGGCATCAAATACAACCAAGTGGATTTTTATTATAACAAAGACAATCATGTTCTAAAAAATATTGAAGTGGACATAAAACCAGGAGAAACAGTGGCTTTAATTGGCTCTTCCGGTGAAGGGAAAACGACATTTATTCATCTGTTGATGTCACTGCTTAATCCTGTAAACGGTGACATTGTTATACTAGATGGAGAAAAAGAATATGTGGTAAGTAAAAACTCTAGGGGGTTTATTTCCTATGTACCCCAAGGTAATAATATTTTCTCGGGTTCCATAGCAGATAATTTGAGACTCGGCAAAGAAGATGCTACAGAAGAAGAGTTGATGATGGCGACAAAAGCCGCCAGTGCTTGGGATTTTATACAAGAATCTGAAAATGGTATGAACACACATATAGGAGAAAGAGGTGTGGGGTTATCCGAAGGACAAACACAGAGGATTGCCATTGCCAGAGCTCTTCTACATAAGGCGCCTATCCTTATTTTAGACGAAGCAACATCGGCATTGGACTCAAAAACGGAAGTGGATGTATTAAGAACCATACAATCTTTGGAGCAATCCCCTACATGTATTATCATAACTCATAGATTATCAGCATTGAAAATCTGTGATAGAATATTAAAAATTGATAAGGGTTATTTATATGAGATTAGTTATAGCGATGCGATTAATTTTGAAAATGGATAAAATAGATATTTTAGATTTGTCATGTCTTGATAAGTTGGTTAATGAATGCTATGATAAGCTAGGTTAATAAGTAGAATGGATCTATAGTTCGTTGCAAAAAATATTAAGAAGGATTTATTAAGGAGATAGCTATGGGGAATTACTTGGAGATTAGTTTTAGCGATTTTTTGAATATGTGTATAAAAAAATGGTGGATACTGTTAGGTTGCACATTGGTCGGTATATTGATATCTTTCATATTTGGAATGACCTTTGTTGCCCCTGTATATGAAGCTCATACAACTTTATTTATTGGAAATCCATCGGGCGTAGATGCAGACACAAGAATCATGATACAAGAATTCGAAATGACTCAACAATTAATTAACGACTACAAAGAAATATTGAGAACTAGATTGGTAGCAGAAAATGTTGTTAAGGAGCTTAACTTAGGGATACCGATTGAAGACTTAAGAAGTGAAATGATAATTGCCAATATCGGAACAACACGCTTGTTTTCGATAGGTTATAGAGACACCAATCCTAAAATTGCAGCTGAAGTGGCAAATGCGTTCTCCAATCAACTGTCTTTAGCTGTTTCGGGAATTGTAGGTCTAGAGAATATTCAGATTATTGATGAAGCCATTGCACCGGAAGATCCCATAGGACCATCTGCTGTTATATTTGTGATAGTAGGTAGTAGCTTAGGTTTGCTATTAGGCATGGGTGTTGTAGTTAATAAATCAATATCGGCAAAAAAAATATTACAGAATGTTGAAGACATAGAAGGGCTTTTAGGTTTGCCTATATTAGCCGAGTTACCTAGTTATAAAATGGAGGCTAATAGATTATGAAAAAAGAAAATATTATTACCATAAGCGAACCTGCATCCTATATTTCCGAAGCATATAAAATTCTAAGGTCTATTCTTAGTCATATAAGCGTAGGCAGTGGAAAAAAAATCATTATGCTGGCAAGCGCCAATGAAGATGATGATAAAACGGCAGTTATAGCCAATTTAGCTGTATCCTTGGCAAAATCAGGAAAAAAAGTATTGTTGGTTGAAGGGGATTATAGACATCCCAGGTTATATGACCTGTTTGAAGTGCCCAAAATGCCGGGTCTAACAAATGTGATTTTTGAAAAAAAACAGTTAAGAGAATGTGTTCACGATATCATAGCCATAAAAGGCCTAAGTGTTTTGACTGCCGGGACATATCCTGTTCCTAATTTTGAGCTATTTTTAAAGCCGGAATTTTCAGAACTTGTGAATGAAATGAAAACGTCTTATGAGTTAATTTTAATTGATGTACCGCCTATCTTGAAATATTCAGATGGAATAGTTCTGTCTGGCATTGTAGATGGTGTTATCTTAGTAGCGGCTCTTCATGAAAGTCATAAAGACCAATTAGTTAAGGCACGGGATATGTTAGCTATGGTTAAGGCTGAACTATTGGGTGTTGTCGTGACGAAGACAAAGGTAAAGAAGAAAGATAGGAAAACACAAGATTAAAGATAGATAGAAAACAAGTAGAATAGAGAATTAAATAATTTTTGAATTCGTAACAGAAGGATTGACTTATGGTACAAAAGTGATATAATAGGTAATAGGAACCAGCTAAAAAAAAATATGTGGGCAAACTTCTTGAAAGAGAAGGGCGCAAAGCTAGAATCTAAGGTTTATACTATGATAGTTCGGCTGCTTAAAATTTTAAGCAGCTTTTTTTGTTTTCAAATATTGAACAACAAGATGTCATAGTAAGTTGTGAGGGCGATAGAATCCATGATTCTGGTTATACTTTACTTTAAAGGGCAATAGTAGCTGAACAATTCAATCTGACTATTGTAGAGGAGAAGAAAATGATGAAAACTTATAAAATCAAGAAAAAAGCCAGTCTTATTATATCAAGTATTTTGATTATGTCCCTATTAATATCAACAAGCGCATTTGGTGCCGAGTACAAATGGAATGAAAAACCAAATGGTTACGAACAAGGTGTTGATGCTTACGACGCTTTTGTATTTAATCTTTTTGCAACAAGTTCAGGTAAGTTGTTACAGGCATATTGCTTGGATTATGAAACCTTCATTATGGAGGATGCTGTATATGATAGAATTGAAGCACTAGGTAACACTAATAGAGAGAAAAAAATCAGAGCCATATTAGGACATACCTATCCATACCTAAGCATGGCAGAGGTTCAAGAAAATCTGGATGATGCAGGTGTAGTATTAAATAATTCATTAAATAAAGGTGAGTTAATTACAGCTACACAATATGCAGTATGGTTTTATAGTAATGGAACACCTATGTATTCACCGGTTACCAACCCAGATATCATAACGCTATATAATTATTTAAAAGATCTTGATTTACTAGAGTCACCGGATGAATATAAAGCGTTTATAACTAGCCCAAGCCATAGTCGATCAGGTGGCGTTGTGACGTTGAATTTTGATTATTATATTCAATTATTAGATGGTACTAAAGTAGATACTGAAAAATTAGATGCAAAGTTGTCTTACAATAAAAGTATATTGGATGAAGTATTAACTATTAATCCAGATTATTCAGTATCTGTGACATTAACGATTAGTGAGAGTGTTTTACCTGCTAATGAAAACTTTAGAATATCTTTAAAGGGTGTTTTAGTGGAAGCTTATAAGATGACTGGTTCAATCACTGAACTTATTCCTATACCAGTCCAAGATGAAATACTAGATGATGATGAAAATAGTGAACTTCAAGATTCGGGCAATCAATTTCAAATATTAAATAGTCCGCTTCAAGACTTAGATGATGAAGGAACTGGTGATCTTCAAGATTTAGGTAATCAATCACAAGAATTAAACAGTCCCCCTCAAGAAGGTGATGACCAATCGCAAGAGTTAAACAGTCCACTTCAAGAAGGTGATGACCAATCTTCAAGTAAATCTGATGAAGATCCGGAGAGGAATTTTACTACTGTTGCATTAGAAGTTGAATATGAGGAAAATATTATAGATTCTCAAGATTTAGTTTTTGCAGATGAAGAAGATATCACCGCAACTAGAGACTTCAGTTACACTAGAAGAAATAGAGACCGTGATCCAGATCCAGATCCAGATCCAGACCCAGACCCAGATCCAGATCCAGATCCAGACCCAGATCCAGACCCGGAAGAAATTGAGATTCCGGACGTAGTCGTTGTAATCCCTGAGGCTGTTCCTGTACTTGAAGAGATTATTTTAGACGAAGTTGTAGTAATACCACAAGCATTACCGAATACTGCTGGAACACCAATTGGGCTACTAATGCTTCTAGGGACAGGTATTTCAGGTTTAGGTTTATATATTAAGAAACAAAATAAATAAAGAAACAGTTTCTCAATAAATGATGAAGGAGGTGCTAATATGAAAAAAGAATGGAAAAAGCCGGTAGTAGTTGAGTTGGAAGTGGTGCTGACAGAAAGACTTGTTATTTATCCAAGTGGTTTTAATTTCCAATAGGGTAATAAAAGATGAAATAAACAATAGAATTTATATAAAAAGCATTAACCTAGGTTAATGCTTTTTATTGAATATAGAAGGGTTTAGGTATATGGTAATGACGCACTATTCTAATGAAAAGATGAATCACTATTCGGTATATGGTATAAATATATCTACTGAATTTGACTTAAATGAACTGATAGTATCTACTGGAAAAACGGATTTAACTATTTTGAAGGCTAAAGTTCCAAACTTTTTAACGGGAACAACTCAAAGTTGTGCTTTTTTTCAGGCTAAGGAAAATGAATTTCTTACAAGAATTGAGCATGTAGGTGGTTTTTATGCGATTGAAGGTAATAAAATTATCTGTGAACCTGATCAAGAGGCTGAGTATATGTCAATTAAAATGTACTTATATGGTTTTTTGTTACCGGTAATTTTAATGCAACGCGGTCGATTTCCCATGCATGGTAGTTGCATTGATGTTGATGGTAAGTCAATTGTTATATCTGGACAATCAGGTGTGGGGAAATCTTCTTTAGCTATTGCTTTTAGAATGGCAGGCTATAAACTAGTTTCAGATGACCTGATAGCACTCAATGATGATTGGCATGATGATATATATGTGCATTACGGTTTTCCAGTTCAAAAAATCACAGTAGATACGGCCAAGTTTTTGAATGTGGATTTAGTAGGACTTGAGAGAATACCAGGCGAAGACAAATCTATAATTCCATTGACAACTGAATTCCAAAAAAATGTAATACCGCTTACGGCATTGTTTGAAATCGTCACATATGATGAAGAAGAAGTTAAAATAAAAGAGCTTTTTGGTGGTGAGAAATTAAGATGCATCATAGCAAATACATACAATGTTGAAATGATTGGAACCATAGGATTAGCTCAAGAACACTTTAGTTATGGTACAGAGTTGGCAAAAAAAATCAAGGTATTTAGACTTAGCAGACCAATTCATGGCTTTACATTAGAATATCAAATGGAAAACATAATCAAAGAAATCAAAAAAATAGATGTATAAACTAGGAGTTATGATTTATAATAATATAGATGACATAGAAAAGGGAGGAGCATTGGATGAGTAAAAATCTGGAATTAAGTGATAGAATCATAAGGCGTGAAGATATTTCAACGACCACTATTGATGGTGAGCTAGGCATGATGAGTGAAGAAAAAGGCAAATATTATACTTTGGATTTTATTGGCACGCGTGTTTGGGAGCTTATTGAACAATCTTTAACTGTAGATCAACTTGTTGTAATTTTAATGAAGGAATACGATGTAGACAGATTGACTTGTGAAGTTGATTTGATAGAACTTTTGGAGAAACTTTTAAAGGAAGAACTAATTAAGGTAATATAGGCTTAGAAAATATTTTGTCTGCACGCTTTGGCAAAGTCTGATTTTCAGGCTTTGCTTTTTATATATTAGAAAAGCTTAGATAAGTGTGTGGGACGTATATGCACAATAAAGAGGGCGTTCAATTTATATACATTGAATTGAATTATGGTATCTAAGTATGAAGACATTGGATGATAAGCTATTGTTAATACTAATGAAACAGACTGAAAATAAAATGATTGCATATATCATGAAGTTTATAGCTGTATACGCATCAAAAATTTTTATGACGATCTATGGAGTTTATATAATATTTCTGATAATAATTAGAGACCCAATTCTTATCCCGTTTTTAGTGGGCCCATTATTGTCTTTATTATCTGTAGTCATAATTCGTCATTTCGTTAAAAGGGAAAGACCTTTTGTAATGTATGCGATTGAACCTTTGATTTCTCATGACAAAGGTCCTTCTTTTCCAAGTAAGCACGGAACATCTGCGTTTGCTATTGCATTTGCTATATTTTGGATTCATCCACTTATAGGTGGTGTCGCAATAGTATTAGCGTTATTAACTGGGATTTCAAGAATTATGGTGGGTGTACACTATCCATCAGACATACTTGCAGGTTTACTAATTGCAATTGGGATGACGCGTTTGGCCTATGTGATATCATTTATATTGTTATAGAGATTTTAAGAACGCAGAAGCTAGAAAAAGAGGTGCTTTATGGATAAGAATTCAAATCATCATAAAAATAATATAAAGAAGCGGCCATTTTTTTTACTCATATTCGTACTTGTAGTTGTATTTTGGATTGGACTAATTTTCTATTTCTCATCTCAACCACCAAGTTCATCTAATAGGCAATCTAAGGGGGCTGTCGATATTTTCTATATGCTTGATGACCATCTTGACTTCACGGATAGTGCCATCTTTGAAAAAGCTGTGTATTTCTTTAAAGAAGTAATTTTACAAGGACGTTATGAGACATCCAATTCATTATTAAGAAAAAGTGCGCATGTGGGTATCTATCTGGTTTTAGGTTTTATGGTTTCACTACTGGTATATTATTATCATAGACGTTACCATCTAGCTTTTATTCTTGGGATCAGCCTACCGACTTTGATAGCGGTCATGGATGAATTTCGTCAGAGCTTTATTGGACGTACTTCATCGTTAAGTGATGTGGTTCTAGATGGTTTTGGAGCAACGGTCGGAACCATCTTATGTCTATTGATGTTGTTATTGATAAAATTTGGTATGTATATTAGAGGCATTATATTTAAAAAGCATGAGCAAACACAAGGAGAACAAAATGGCAATTAAAACCGTATCTATTATCGGCCTTGGTGCACTTGGGGTCCTATATGGTCATCATTTAGCTAAGAATATGCCTCTAGAGAATCTGAGGATTATAGCGGATGCCGATAGAATAAAACGTTATAAAATGGATAAGATCTACTGTAATCACGAAGAAGTTGATGTTAACTTCATGACACCAGAGACACCCTGTTCCCCTTCAGATCTTGTCATCTTTGCTGTTAAATATAAGGATTTAAAGGATGCTATAGAAGCTGTCAAACATCAGGTTGGTAATCAAACCATCCTATTGTCAACACTTAATGGGATTAACAGTGAGCGTGAAATCGGTAATATTTATGGCATGGAAAAGATGCTATATTGTGTGGCACAGGGAATGGATGCACTAAAAATCGGTAATGAATTAACCTATTCTAATCAAGGGATTCTTTGTTTTGGTGATGTTGAAGGCGGTCAGCCATCAGAAAAAACATTAGAAGTAGCAAAATTCTTCGAGTCTATAGGATTGCCTTATGAAATTGAAAATGACATGAAGCATCGCATGTGGGGTAAGTTCATGACCAATGTAGGGGTAAACCAAACCATTGCATATTTTGAAGGGGATTTTTCGACTATTCAAAAGGATGGACCAAAACGGAAGATGATGATTGCTGCTATGAGAGAGGTTATGACTTTAGCTCAATATGAAGGTGTGTATCTATCAGAGAATGATTTAGAGTACTGGCTGAAAATATTAGATACACTGAACCCTACAGGGCGACCATCCACGCGTCAAGATATGGAAGCTAAGAGAATAAGTGAAGTAGATTTATTTGCAGGTACAGTTATATCACTTGGAAAAAAACATCAAATAGAGACACCAATCAATCAGATGCTTTATGATCGCATTAAATACTTTGAGAGTTTGTTCTAGATAATAATTTAATAATATGTACAAACAGGAGTAACCATGTCATAAATAGCGAACCATGCAATTATGCATAGGTTCGCTATTTTCAAAGCTAAACAAATATGATATAATGTCATTACATGACACGGACGTTTACCTATGGACCTATTCGAACAGAAGAATTGACCATAGATTTAATAATTGAAGCATTGGAGATGAGACTATGAGAATGTATGACGTAATCGAAAAGAAAAAATTAGGCGAAATATTGACAGAGTTAGAGATCAACTTTGTTGTAGAGGGTTTTACAAAAGGTATGATCCCCGATTATCAAATGTCAGCTTTATTAATGGCAATTTACTTTCAGGGTATGAACAATGAGGAAACTATAGCATTGACCCTTGCGATGGCAAAAAGTGGGGACATGTTGGATCTTTCTAAGATTAAGGGTATCAAAGTGGATAAGCACAGTACAGGTGGTGTAGGTGATAAGACTTCACTGGTACTTGCACCGATGGTAGCGGCTCTTGGTATACCGGTTGCAAAGATGTCTGGCAGGGGTCTTGGTCACACAGGTGGGACCATAGATAAACTAGAGGCCTTTACAGGCTTTAATACGGATATGTCTGAAGAACAGTTTATTGCTAATGTAAACACCATTAAGATCGCTATAGCGGGACAGACGGCCAACCTTGCACCAGCGGATAAAAAGCTATATGCCTTGCGAGATGTAACCGCAACGGTAGACAGTTTTTCTTTAATCGCCGGTAGTATTATGAGTAAGAAAATTGCTTCCGGTGCGGATGCCATTGTTCTAGATGTAAAAACCGGTTCCGGTGCTTTTATGCGTGAAGAAGCAGATGCTATTAAGCTTGCAAAAGCAATGGTAGACATTGGAAATGGTTATGGTAGAGAGACGGTGGCAATTGTATCGGATATGAATCAACCTTTAGGTTATGCAGTAGGTAATACTTTAGAGGTGATTGAAGCCATAGAGACTTTAAAAGGAAACGGTCCTGAGGATTTGATGGAACTGTGCTTACAACTGGGCACACAAATGGTATTGTTATCCAATTTGACAGAGCATGAAGATGAGGCCAGATCCATGTTGGAGGAAACCATAGTATCCGGTTTGGCACTTTCTAAGTTCAAAGAGTTCGTAAAAGCACAAGGTGGTGATACAGTTTACATTGATCAGCCGGATCTTTTTGAGAAGGCAACAATAATTCGTAAAGTTAAAGCAAGAGCTACCGGTTATATCGCTCATATTGAAACAGAGGAAATCGGATATGCTACCATGATGCTAGGTGGTGGACGAGAAACCAAAGATAGCCCTATTGACTTATCTGTCGGTTTTGTTTTCAAAAAGAAATTAGGTGATTTTGTAGAAAAAGGTGATACAATCGCGCTGATATATGCAAACAATGAAGAAAAACTGGTGGCTTCAGAAAGTAGGTTTTTAGATGCCATTACCCAACAAAAAGAAGTATATGAAAAGCCGGATCTGATAAAGTGTTTATTGAAATAAAGTGTTCAAAGCGGCAAAGTTCCTTGACGCTATCAGATATATTTTGAGGCCTTAAGCAACAGTTAGAATTTCCTAAAGAGGAACAAAGCGACAGAAGAAGTCTCAATTGAGGCTTTTTTGTCTATTTAGGACCATCAAAACAAGGGACTTATCCCTTGCTATTTCCATGATTTATTAGTAAAATAGCTTATGAGTATAATTTTCTACTCACAAATTCTTGAATGCGATGACTTAGGAGATAAAACATGTCGATACTCATAATTAGATTGATCATCAATACCATATGTGGTGTGATAGTAATGGTGGCCCACGAACTACCAAAAGTTTTTGCCGCTCATTTTTTAACCCATCCCATATACAGAAAAAAAACCGTTTCTATACCTAAATTAACGAAGTTCATTGATCCTATAGGTTTGATACTTTTTGCATTTTCAACCTTTGGTGTAGGATGGCAAAAGCCAATTGAATATAATCCTAATCGACTTAAGGACAAAGAAAAAAGTCTATTGCCCTTAATGCTATCGGGGCAGTTAAGTAGTCTATTGTTTATGTTATTTATGCTACCCATATTTAACTATTTGATTCAGATAAAAGCAAATCCATTCCTTATATATGGCGCTTATAAACTTGTCGTTTTTAACATGGTTATTTTCGTAGTGAACCTATTTCCTGTACCACCACTGGATATGAGTAAGATGATTTATGCTTTTTCACCTAACAATTATTTTAAACTCATACAAAATCAACGTTATATACATGCCGGCTTCATATTGATGATAGCTTTTAATATCGTTGAAATACTTGCAAGAGAACTATTAAGCCCAATACTCAATCTGATAGCATAGGAGACAACCATGGTATTATCAGTTAAACTGGATAATTTTGAAGGACCACTAGATCTTCTACTGCATCTTATTGATAAAAACAAATTAAATATCTACGACATACCAATTGTGGTGGTGACTAAGCAGTACCTAGAACATATTCGCCGTATGGAAGTCGGTCAGATGGAGGTTATGTCAGAATTTATTGAGATGGCAGCCATACTAATTAATATTAAATCCAAGATGCTATTACCCAAGTACGAAGAAGAGGAAGAAGAAACTGAAGATCCAAGAGCCGTTCTGGTTCAAAAACTCCTAGAGTATCGTAAATACAAGATGATCTCTATGGATCTAAAGGAACGTCATAATCAGGCGGATAAAATTCTTTTTAAAGATCCGAGTATACCGGATGAAGTGAAAAATTATACCCAAGCACCGGACACAGCAGCTTTACTTGAGTCTTTAGAATTTGGTAAATTATATCAAGTTTTTCAGACGGTACTTAAGAGAAATGAAGATAAGATGGATGTGGTAAGAAGCCGTTTTGGAGATATCAAGAAAGAGGCTTTTACCGTACAAGATAAGATTGAACAATTATTAAACTTAAGAGAAAATTATAGTTCACTAAGTTTCGCAGATTTGTTAGACAACCTAAGTACCAAAGTGGAAATGATTGTTACTTTTCTAGCTGTTTTGGAACTGATGAAAATGGGTAGTATACGCGTCGTTCAAACGGATGTCTTTGATGACCTGATTATCCGCTTTGTATAAAAATATGATGTTAGAAGGAAAAACCATGAATTTTAGTAAAACTGAAGCTGCCATTGAAGCCATATTGTTTTCTATGGGTGAGGCGGTGCCGACAAGAAAAATTGCAGAAGCTTTAGAGCTTTCCGTTGATGATGTTTACCAAGTTCTTTTGAATATGAAGGACAAGTATGATGACCATGAACGTGGTGTTATGCTTTTGGAAATAGACGAAAGCTTTCAAATGTGTACCAAGCGGGAATATTATGAACAAGTTAAAAAAATTAATTTTAAGTTGAAAGAGTTCATTTTAACAGATGTTTTGATAGAGACCCTATCTATTGTGGCTTACAAACAACCGGTGACACGTGCTCAGATTGAAGCGATCCGAGGTGTTAACTCTAATCATGCGGTCAACAAGCTTATAGAGTATAATCTCGTCAGTGAAGTGGGGCGTCTGGAAGTGCCGGGTAGACCCATACTTTTTGGTACGACTAAAGATTTCCTAAGGGGATTTGGTCTTCAATCTGTAAAAGAATTGCCGGAGCTTGGTGCGGAAGCATTAAGTCATCTTAAGGAAGAAGTTGAACAAGAGATGCAACTCGCTTTACCACAAGAGGGACTATTAGGAGATGATCAACCTATACAGTTTGAGGAAGAACCGGTAGAAAACAAATGGACGAATCTAGATGAAAAAATGAATGAAGTTGATGGTATAGAAGAAGATCAAGAAGAGCAAGAAGAGCAAGAAGAGGAGCAAAATAGGGTCATTGATCTTGACAATTTGGTTTTGACGATAGATGAATCCTAAAATCCTCTGGAAAGTGAAAAAAGATGGAAATAAGATTACAAAAATATATTGCGGATGCTGGTATTGCATCTAGAAGGGCAGCTGAAAAGCTCATATCTAGTGGTGAAATCAAAGTGAATGGGCAAGTGGTCCGAGAAATGGGTGTAAAAATTAATCCAATCGAAGATGTGGTCACCTATAAGAGTAAAGATTTGAAAAAAGTTGAAATCATGGAGTATTACTTACTTCACAAACCTGTTAGGGTTGTTTCAACTGCTTCTGATGAGAAAAATCGTACCAATGTGGTTGACATGGTTAAAAGTCATCATAGATTGTACCCAGTAGGCCGTCTTGACTATATGTCCAGTGGTTTGATTATACTTACTAATGACGGAGAGTTAACATACAAGCTAACCCATCCTAAACATGATATAGAAAAGCATTATGAAGTAAAAATTGAACCACCCATTACAGAAAGTACTGTTAAGAAATTACGTGCCGGTGTAAACCTAGACGGAGAGAAAACGAGACCTTGTAAAATGAAGTTAATTAAGGATTCAAGTCGTTATCAGGTTTATTCTATTATTTTGCAAGAAGGCAAAAACCGACAAATCAGAAGAATGGTTGAAGCGGTGGGTTCAAGTGTTGTCGCATTAGAACGTACAGCCATCGGAACCATTACAATGGCAGGCCTAAAATACGGACAATACCGTCCGTTGACCCGAGATGAAATCGACTATCTAAAACAACTCTAAGATGGTTCTTCTCATCTCGGTTTTTATTTATTTATTGTAAGCTCAAATCTACAAATATATAAGAAACTTGAGGTATTGTTAAATTAATTACAAACCCCCCTTGCTATTTTATTAGGCCTGCGTTACAATAATAGTCGTTGGAACTTGGTATAATACACACAAAATCCCTGTGTTTATTTAAAATACTTATGCAATATAACTATGGTTTAGGCGTCAAGTTTTTGGATGAACACAACTTTATATTGGAGGTTAATGCATGAGTATGCAGCAAGATTTTGAAAAACTCACTAACCGTCGTAGTACTGCACGAGACCGTATTGATCTTTTAATGGATCAACAATCTTTTGTAGAAATCGGTGCCTTTGTCAAACCACGACAAACCGACTACAATATGACAACCATTGAAGCACCGGCTGACGGTGTTGTGACGGGCTATGGTACAATTGAAGGTCGTTTGACTTATGTGTTTAGTCAGGATGCTTCCGTAATCGGAGGGGCACTTGGTGAAATGCACGCTAAGAAGATTATCGCTCTTTATGATCTTGCAATAAAAACAGGGGCACCAATCATAGGACTGTTAGATTCTGCGGGTATGCGCCTACAAGAGGGGACAGATGCTCTTGAAGGGTACGGACAAATATTTGTTAAACAATCTATGGCATCCGGTATAATACCGCAGATTATGGCGGTTTTAGGCACATGTGGTGGTAGCGGTGCTTTAATCCCCTCATTGGCGGACTTTACTTTCATGAAGAAAGAAGGCACTTCATTGTACCTTAACAGTGCCAATACCTTGGATCACACCAAGGCGTCCAACGATACTCTAAGTGGTTCTATTTTCAATGCAACAGAATCCGGTATGGTTGACCTGGTACTAGAAGACGAGACACAACTTTTGGCCGGCATAAGAACGCTCATTGAACTATTACCTTCCAACAACAAGGAAGAGGCGCCTTATGGTGGCATAGGCGATGATTTGAACCGATTGATTCCAAGCTTCAATAGAGATATTAGTAAGGGGCTTGACGGAAGAGCAGCATTATTTGCCATTGCAGATGTTGGCACCTTCATGGAGCTAAAAAGTGAATTTGGTAAAGACATTACCTTAGGTCTTGGCAAGTTGGGTAATATGACCGTAGGACTTATAGCCAATCAAGCAACTGAAAGTGACGGAAGAATCAGTTTACAAGGGTGCGAAAAAATTGCTGAATTTGTTTGTAAATTAGATGCTTTTGGCATACCCTTGGTCACGTTGGTTGATGTTGTGGGTTTTACAGCCAGTCTTGAAGAAACGCAGGCAGGTCAGTCCAAGGTTGTGGCAAAGATGATGAGTAATTTTATCCATGCTACAGTACCTAAGATTAGTATACTGACTCATAGAGCCATTGGATCCGCTTATGTTGCTTTAAATAGTAAACACATTGGTGCAGATTTTGTTTTTGCATGGCCGGAGGCTCAGGTATCCTTTATGGAAGCTGAATCAGCTGTAAGAATCATGTATGCAAAAGAGATTGAAACTTCAACTATGGCATCCGATGTCATTAAAGAAAAAACAAAACTTTATAAAGAAGAGCAGATGTCTCCATATAAAGCAGCAAGTCGGGGCTATATTGATGACATAATAGAACCAGCAGCAACTCGTAAAAGACTGATTGCAGCACTTGAAATGCTGTATACCAAATATATGGTCAGTCCTGAACGTAAACACAGATCTGTTTAAGGTGGTGAATGAATATGGCAGAATGGCTAGAAGAAGGCTTAGTTGCAACCATCAATGGTGTGGGTACGGTTTTTTTGGTCCTTATCCTCATCGCCATAATAATCAGTCTTTTTAAGTATATTGATAAAATCAATATTTCAAACTTGTTTAAATCAGAAGGTAAGAAGACAGCAGCGGTTGAAGCAAGCCAAGCGGATAACTTAGTGTTATCAACACCCAAATCACCTCAAGAAGATGATGGAGAACTGATAGCTGTTATCGTTGCGGCAATTGCTGCTAGTTTAGAGACTTCAAGTGATCAACTACAGGTTAGATCCTTTAGAAGAATCAATCCGACGCACACATTATGGAATAGAAGATAGGAGCCCGATATGAAAAAATTTCAAGTGACAGTGAATGGTAATACTTATGAAGTGGATGTTGAAGAAATAACAAATGGAGGTGTACAACCGGTATCGACAAATCAACAACCTGTACAATATAGTACAGCGTCAGTTCAAAAGCCTGTATCACCTGTAGCACCTGTATCATCAGAAGGAACGCCGGTTGAAGCACCGATGCAAGGTAAGATCGTTGGTTTAAAGGTTACACAAAACCAGAAAGTGCAAGAAGGGGATGTGATAGCGGTTCTTGAAGCCATGAAGATGGAAAACGAGATTGTTGCATCAACTGCGGGAACTGTGGTTTCAATCCATGTCGCTATAGGACAATCCGTAGATGCAGGCGACTTAATAGCAACACTTAATTAGACCAAGGAGGTTCATTGAATATGTGGGAAACACTTATGGAGGCCTTTGCTAATTTCATCCACAGTTCTGGTCTATACTGGTTAATAGATAATTTTTCTGATATGGGTTATAAGAATCTAATTATGATTATTGTATCCTTAACCCTTATGTACCTGGCAATAAAAAAAGGCTACGAGCCTCTTTTGCTTTTGCCTATTTCCTTTGGTATGTTGCTGGTAAATCTTCCGATTACCTTTATCATGGAAGGCGCCATGACTCAAATACCCCTTCCTGACGGAACGATATTTGAGTTCGCAGGAACAAAGCTTGAAGCTGCTGCTACATTTGCAGCAGACGGACCGGAAACTGTATCCTACATTCTATCTCAAGCCAAAGAGATTCCGGGCGGTTTGTTATACTATCTCTATTATGGGAATAAACTGGGTATATTTCCACCTCTAATTTTTATGGGCGTTGGTGTTTTGACTGACTTTGGCCCTTTATTAGCCAATCCTAAAAGCTTTCTACTAGGTGCAGCAGCGCAATTTGGTATATTCCTAGCTTTTTTCGGTGCTCTTATGTTAGGTGAATTTTTCCCTGAATTTTTTGCTTTTGGGCCTAAAGAAGGTGCGGCCATAGCCATTATTGGTGGTGCTGATGGTCCTACGGCCATATATACGGCTATTAAGCTTGCCCCTCATTTACTTGGACCAATAGCTGTAGCGGCATACTCCTATATGTCTTTGGTGCCAATTATACAACCACCGATTATGCGATTATTAACCACCAAAGAAGAACGTAAGATAAAAATGAAACAACTAAGACCTGTTTCTCATACAGAGAAAATTCTATTCCCGATAGTTGTAACGATCTTGGTTATTATGATTTTACCAACCACAGCACCATTAATTGGTATGCTTATGTTTGGTAACTTGATAAAAGTATCCGGTGTTACAGAAAAATTGGCTGAAGTAGCTTCAAACGCGATGATGTATATGATTACCATATTCCTTGGTATAACGGTAGGTGCAACAACCAGTGCGGAGGCATTCCTTAACTTTGAAACTCTTGGTATATTATTACTTGGATTAGTGGCCTTTTCTTTTGGTACTGCTTCCGGTGTCCTACTCGCGAAATTGATGAATAAGTTATCTAAGACCCAGATTAACCCTCTTATAGGTGCGGCTGGGGTTTCGGCAGTACCTATGGCAGCTAGGGTTGTTCAAAAAGTCGGTCAGGAAGAAGATAAAAGCAATTTCTTACTGATGCATGCTATGGGACCTAATGTGGCAGGCGTTATCGGTTCAGCAGTTGCGGCAGGTGTATTCTTATCCTTGTTTTTAACAGCATAATCAACTCAAAAATGTACCAAGGAGGTAAATATGGCAGATATTATAAAGAAACCAATAAAAATTACAGATACAATTTTTAGAGACGCACATCAGTCTTTGATTGCAACACGTATGACCACTGAAGAAATGCTTCCAATTATTCAGAAGTTGGATCAAGTCGGCTATCATTCTATGGAAGTATGGGGCGGAGCGACATTTGATGCATCTCTTAGATTCTTAAAAGAAGATCCATGGGACCGACTAAGAAGTCTGAAAGATGGATTCAAAAATACGAAGTTACAAATGCTCCTAAGAGGCCAGAATATACTTGGCTATAGAAATTATGCAGACGATGTGGTAGAATACTTCGTTCAAAAAGCAATAGCCAATGGTATCGATATTGTGAGGATATTTGACGCTCTTAATGATACACGTAATTTGAAAACGGCCATTGACGCTACGAACAAAGAAGGTGGACATGCTCAAGTAGCCATTGCGTATACGTTATCTAAAGTACATACCATTGATTATTTCACGAATTTGGCTAAAGAACTTGAGTCAATGGGTGCACAATCTATATGTATTAAGGATATGGCAGGATTACTTGTACCATATGAAGCTGAAAAACTGGTTAAAGCCCTTAAAGCAAATGTGAATTTACCTTTACAGATTCACTCCCATTATACTTCAGGTGTGGCATCCATGTCATATATGAAAGCAGTTGAAGCAGGATGTGATGTAATAGATACTGCGATATCACCATTTGCTCTTGGAACAGCGCAACCTGCAACGGAAGTTATGGTTGAAGCTTTTAGAAATACACCTTTTGATACGGGTTTTGATCAAGAATTATTGGCGGAGATTGCAGAATACTTCAGGCCTATGCGTGAGGCAGCCCTTGATTCAGGTCTAATGAACCCAAAAGTATTAGGCGTTAATATCAAAACACTTTTATATCAAGTGCCGGGTGGTATGTTATCAAATCTCGTTTCACAACTTAAAGAGCAAAATGCGGAAAACCGGTTTGCTGAAGTGTTGGAAGAAATGCCAAGAGTTAGAGCGGATTTTGGATTTCCACCGTTGGTAACACCGACAAGTCAGATTGTAGGTACGCAAGCTGTTTTAAATGTTTTAGGTGGTCAGCGGTATAAAATGATAACAAAAGAGTCTAAAGCTCTGGTAAAAGGCGAGTATGGGCGAACGCCGGTTGCAATCTCACCTGAAATCGTAAAACAGATTATTGGTGATGAACCTCAGATTACCTGTCGTCCGGCCGATCTAATCGCTCCGGAGATCGATAAACTGAGGAAAGAAGCCAGTGCATATATCAAGCAAGATGAAGATGTATTGTCTTATGCTTTGTTCCCTCAAGTCGCTGTAGATTATTTTAATCACAGAGATGCAAAATTGACTAAGGTAGATATGACAATAGCTGATAAAGTAAATAAAGTCTATCCGATATAAGATTCTTATAAAACTATAAAACAATGAAAGATTCAGCTAACCTCTAGGACAGTTGAATCTTTCGTTTGTATTTATAGGAAAGTCTACCTTTTTCATAGTTATAAATAACAATTGTAATTCTTATCGCTTTGGTCTATAATAAATGAAGGAAAAACTTTAATATAATTCATTTGTTTGACAAATGAATTATATTAAAGTTTTTGGATCAAAATTAGTGAAATTACTTTTAATGCTTCTACCCATATTACATATTAATAGTTATTTACGGACAGAAATGTAGACGAAATGTCCTAGAAAAGGGGATTATATGAATAGACAAAATGACTTAGTTAAGCGTATTAATAATAATTATTCAAAATTTAGCAAGGGACAGAAACTACTTGCCAATTATATCATCGACCATTATGAAAAAGCGGTATTCTTGACAGCAGCTCGTTTAGGGAAAATTGTGGGCGTTAGTGAGTCTACGGTTGTACGATTTGCTAATGAACTTGGTTATGATGGTTATCCTAAGCTTCAAAGAGCTTTGGAAGAACTGGTTAAAACAAAATTGACTTCTATTCAAAGAGTCGAGGTAACAACAGACCGAATCGACCAATCCCATGTACTAAGGTCGGTTCTACAATCCGATGCGGATAAGATCAAGTATACTTTAGAAGAAATCGAAGAGGCTGTTTTTGATCAGGCAGTCGATATGATTTTAGAAGCTAAAACCATCTATATTATAGGTGTTCGAAGCAGCGCTACTTTGGCCAATTTTCTTGGCTTTTATTTTAATCTTGTTTTTGATAATGTAAAATTAATACATACAAATAGTGTGAGTGAAATGTTTGAACAAATCTATCGCTTAAGAGATGACGATGTGGTCATCGGTATCAGTTTTCCTAGGTATTCCAAGCGTACTTTAAAAGCCATGGAGTTTGCTAAAACCAGAAAAGCCGGTGTGATTACTATTACTGACAGTTTGCTCTCACCCATGATTCAGTTTGCAGATTGCTCATTGATAGCAAGAAGTGATATGGCATCTTTTGTAGATTCCCTTGTTGCACCACTGAGTCTGATTAACGCTCTTATTGTTGCTTTATGTATTAAGAAAAAAGATGTCGTGGTGGAAGCGCTTGGCAGTCTTGAACAAATATGGACGGAATATCAGGTATATGATAATGATGATGACTTGAATATTGGTTATAATCTGAATCTCAAATCCGATAAGATATAGGGGTAACTATGAAAAAAGTCATAATTATTGGTGGCGGAGCAGCGGGTATGGTAGCTGCTATCATGGTAGCTAGAAACGGTCATGATGTGACCTTGTTGGAACAAAATGAAAAGCTAGGTAAAAAGCTATATATTACCGGAAAAGGCAGATGCAATCTTACCAATGTGGTGGATGTTGAGACCTTAATTAAGCAAGTGGTATCCAATCCGAAATTCTTATACAGCAGTTTTTATACTTTTGACAGTGAAAGTGCTGTTCGCTTTTTTAATGAAATTGGTTTAGAAACAAAAGTTGAACGAGGAAACCGAGTTTTTCCGGAGTCGGACAAATCGTCAGATGTTATTAAAGTACTTGAAGAAGCAATGAAAGACTTGAAAGTCCATATTCGTTTAAGAACTAAAGTAACTGGCTTAGCTATAGAAAATGCTTGTGTTAAAGGCGTCTATCTTGAAGACATACGGATGGATGCAGATGATGTTATTGTAGCTACAGGTGGTATATCCTATCAGATGACCGGTGCTACAGGAGATGGTTACCTATTTGCTAAGGATGCGGGTCATAAAATCATCAAGCAGGAGCAAGGCCTTGTACCACTTAATACAGAGGAAGAGTGGGTTAAAGACCTTCAAGGATTATCTCTTAAAAACGTTGAACTCGTTTTGAAGGCTAAAGATAAAATTTTGTATCGTGGATTTGGTGAGATGCTTTTCACGCATTTTGGCATTTCAGGACCACTTGTTCTTACAGGATCTAGCTATTTGAAAGATACTCATTATCCCATACAGGGCTTTATAGACTTAAAACCTAAATTGTCTATTGAACAAATGGATCTTCGTTTACTTAAGGATTTTGAACTATATAATAGAAAGAATTTTGAAAATGCCTTGGCTGATCTTTTGCCTAAAAAACTGATTCCCATAGTTGTGCAGTTATCATGTATTGATCCTTCAAAGAAAGTGGATCAAATCACAAAGACAGAAAGATTAAAGCTTCTTGAAACCTTAAAAGCTTTGCCAATTACAATAATTGGAAAAAGAGGTTACAATGAAGCAATCATAACCCAAGGCGGTGTGGATGTTAAGGAAATCAACCCAAATACCTTGGAGTCCAAACTAATCGACCACCTCTATTTTATAGGTGAGGTATTGGATTTGGATGCTTTAACAGGTGGCTTCAATCTACAGATTGCATTTTCCACCGCATATTTAGCTGGTATTTCTATAGAGAAAAGTTAGGAGAATAGGATGATAGCAATCAGAGGTGCAATTACAGTTGAGGAAGATACAAAAGAAGCGATTCTAGAAGGTACAGAGCTGATGCTAAGGTCAATTATTGATGAGAATAATCTGGATGATGATGAGATTATTTCTATTGTGTTCTCAGCAACGAAAGATTTGACCCGTGTTTACCCGGCAGTTGCGGCACGTAATCTTGGTATAACCTGTGCCAGTCTTTTGTGTGTTCAAGAAATGTATGTAGAAGATAGTCTACAAAAATGTCTTCGTATCCTTATGCATGTAGAAAAAAATCTTTTACAAAAAGAGATTAGGCACGTATACTTGAGAGATGCAAAAATACTTCGACCTGATTTAACAAAGAAAGGGTGACCTATGAAGGAATTATTAACCATAGCCATAGATGGTCCCGCTGGGGCAGGCAAAAGTACTATTGCCAAAAGATTAGCAAAAGAGTATGAGATTGTTTATGTGGATACAGGTGCAATGTATCGATCTGTAGCTTTATATATGTTGGAACATCAGATTGATTTAGATAAGGAAAAAGCTGTTGTAGACGCTTTGAATCATGTAGACATTCGTATTGTTTACAAAGATGAGGTACAACATATTTATTTGAATGAAGAAGATGTTACACAAAAGATTAGACAGCAATCTGTAGGTGAGGGCGCATCTAAAGTATCCGCTTATTTGCCTGTAAGAAAAAAAATGGTGATGATGCAACAAGAAATGGCAAAAAAAACAAGTATGGTTATGGATGGTCGCGATATTGGAACCCATGTGTTAACTGATGCAAAAGTGAAGATATTTTTAAGTGCAGATGTCATGATACGAGCGAAGAGAAGGTATAATGAGCTTCTAGAAAAAGGCGAATCTGCAGATTTGAACGCGATAGCAGAAGAAATAAGTGAAAGAGACTATAGAGATATGAACCGTGATCATGCACCTCTTGTTCAAGCAAAAGATGCCCAATTGTTAGATACATCTAATATGAGTATTGACGATGTGGTGTGTGCAATCAAAAAAATCATTGAAATGAGGTGAAAATTTGGAAATAATCTTAGCAAAATCAGCAGGTTTTTGTTTTGGTGTAGACAGGGCACTAAAAAAAGTGTATGATGGTCTAGGCAATGAACCTATTTATACCTATGGACCAATTATTCACAACATACAAGTGGTTGAAGAATTGACATCAAAAGGGGTTAAAGTTATTCATGATTTAAATGAGCTAGGACATTTGCCCCATGGTCAGGTGGTTATTAGAAGTCATGGTATCAGTAAAAAGGAACAGGATTTGATTTCTGAGTCAGGGTTTGGTATGATAGAGGCAACCTGTCCTTATGTAAAAACGATACACAATTGTGTAGAAAATGCCTCAAATAAAGGTCATCATATTATTATTGTAGGGGACAAGAATCACCCTGAGGTAACAGGTATAAAAGGTTGGTGTCATCAGCCGGTCTATATCATAGAAAATGTTACACAAATTGATGAAATACCTTTGGATTTTAATATTATTTATGAAGTGGTGGCACAAACTACCTTTAATCTTGGATTATATCAAGAAATTTTGATTCGATTGCAAAAATTAAAATTTCATGTTATTATAAACGAAACAATATGCAAGGCGACACAGGAACGTCAAAAAGAGGCCTTGGAGATTGCAAAAAACGCTGATCTTATGTTGGTTATCGGCAGTAAACATAGCTCGAATACAATCAAGCTATATGAAATATGTAAAGAACAATGTGAGCATACTTATCACATTGAATCTATAGAAGAATTTGAGTTGAAGGTTCTAAAAGGACATTCCATAATTGGAATTACAGCAGGGGCGTCAACTCCTAAGAAACTTATCAAGGAGGTCATTTCGAATGTCAGAAATGCAGAATGAGAATGAACAAAGCTTTGCAGAAATGCTGGAAGCATCTTTAATTTCAATTCATAAAGGTGAAATTATTGAAGGTACGATCATTGGTGTAAACGCCGATGAAATCTATGTCAATATAGGTTACAAGTCAGATGGCATCATCCCTAAGAGTGAATTTTCCAATTACCCAACTGTGAACCTAAGCGATTTGGTAACTGTAGGGAACAAAATCAGAGCCAAAGTACTTAGAGTTAATGATGGTGAAGGTCAAGTCTTATTGACTTACAAGCGCCTAAAAGCAGAAGACGGAATGAAAAGGGTAGAAGATTTATACAAATCAGGTGAG
Source organism: Firmicutes bacterium HGW-Firmicutes-2 (assembly GCA_002841495.1). Classification (GTDB taxonomy): domain Bacteria; phylum Bacillota; class Clostridia; order Lachnospirales; family Vallitaleaceae; genus Petrocella. Next base: position 25,765 of record PGZV01000014.1, read on the forward strand.
GAAGTTACTGCAAAAGTTTCATTAGTACTTGCAGGTGGACTTGTAGTGATTATTGATGAAGTAAGGGTATTTATTCCGGCTTCTTTAGTTTCTGACTCCTACGTTAGTGACTTATCTGAATTTAAAGATCAAGAGTTGACTTTCATCATTTCGGAATTCAACACTAAAAAAGGTAGAATTATCGGTAACAGAAGAATTCTACTTGAAAAAGAAAAGAGCAGCATGCAAGTTGAAATCTTTAAGAATCTTGAAGTGGGTGCCGTACTTGAAGGTATCGTTAAGAATATCACGGATTATGGTGTGTTTGTTAATCTAGATGGTGTTGACGGATTGGTTCATATTTCAGAGCTTTCATGGGGACGCGTCAAGTCACCTAAGGAAGTTGTTAAAATTAATGAAAAAGTTAAAGTACGTGTTATTAGTATTAATCAAGAGAAAAAGAAAATCTCATTATCTATGAAATTTGATGGTGAAAACCCATGGAATGACGCAGCGAATAAATACGCTGTTGGCAATGTTGTATCAGGTCGCGTAGCAAGAATGACAGACTTTGGTGCTTTCATTGAGTTAGAAGAGGGTGTAGATGCACTTTTACATGTATCTCAAATCTCAATCAAGCATGTTGAAAAGCCTTCAGATGCATTGACGGTTAATCAGGTGATTGAAGCAAAAGTAACAGATCTTAATTTGGATGAGAAGAAAATCAGCTTATCCATTAAAGGCCTTGAACTTGAAAGAGAAGAAGGTAACAAAGAAGATTCTGTTGAAGTAGAAGATAAAAATGATACATTAGTGGATACAGTGGAAGAAGTAGTAGAAGTAAAGGAAGCAATAGTTACAGAAGTTGAAGCAGATGAAGCAGTAGAAGTGAAAACTGAAACTACAGAAGAAGCTTAAGTATTATAGAGCAATGATGACAAACTTGCCGGTTTTGCCGGCAAGTTTGTTGTACTTATTAATAGGGTTCTCCCTACTTCTTTAACAAGGTGTCAAATAAAATAATTGACGAGGAGACAATGCTTTGATTAAAGATTATGAAAGTTTTAAAAAAGAAATATTGTCATTGACGAAGATAGATTTGAATGCTTATAAAGAGCGACAAATGAAGCGACGCATTGATTCATTAATTAAAAAAAATGGTGTTTCGGATTATGATGCTTATGTGAGAGAGCTGAAAATCAACAAAGAGGTCTATGAAGAATTCATTAACTATTTGACAATTAATGTATCGGAGTTTTTTAGAAATACAGCTCAATGGGATGTTTTGGAGAAAGAGATCTTTCCTTATATTTTTGATAAATTTGGAAAACGGATTAAAGTCTGGAGTGCAGCATGTTCAACAGGTGACGAACCATATTCATTAGCTATGGTATTAAGTAAGTTTATTCCTTTGAATCAGATTCAAATCATTGCGACGGATATTGACAAACAGATTCTTTCAAAAGCAAGACAGGGTATATACAACGAAAAAAGTATTGCAGGTGTTCCCAAAGAGTTTAAAGATAAGTATTTCGAAAAAATCGGTGCCTCATTTCGTGTCAGTGATGACATAAAAAAATGCATTACTTTTAAGGAACATAATCTACTTAAAGATGCCTATCCGGATCAATTGGATTTAATTGTATGTCGTAATGTCCTCATTTATTTTACAGAAGAAGCAAAAAGCGATATTTATGTTAAATTCAATAAAGCACTCAAGAAAGAAGGCATCTTATTTGTTGGTAGTACAGAGCAAATTATTCAGTCTCAAAGATATAGCTTTGAAACCAATAAGTCTTTCTTTTACAAGAAAACAGGGGAAATATAGGTTTTTAATGTGTCATTCAGGGTCTCTAAGTGGAAAACTTAGGGACTTTTTTTGACTGTAGTCCTATAGTATGGTCTTAGATATAGATTTCTTTTAATCACTATACAAATTGGGGGACGACGTATGTGATTTTTGCTGGGGTCCCATGAAAACCCTTCCGCAGTGTATATGACTACGGCCTCCGGTTGGTGCGTCCTGCACCAAAAGTCGGCGGACAGCTTCCTGCTGTCTTGCAAATTTCATAAGCACACTGTTCCAGGAACTTCATGGTCGATGCTGGTAATTATCTTAGTTGAAGACTGACATGATGCGTCAAGGATTACCTATGAAGTATTCAAAAATATGAGCTGAGTTCATACCAAGCCACGCTTCTTTCTTAGCTCCTGAAACTTTTTGGTCGATGTTGGGTATTAGGATGTTACTACTTGGCATTTGGGCATTATATGGGGTACACGAACTTAAGCTTATCAAAATTAAGCCTTTACGAACCCGAATGAGGAGAGAAAAAGTACTGATCAATCACAGTTCTACATGGATGTAGAACGTCCTTCATTTTTACAGGATGTAAAAGAAGAAGGATGATTGAGCAGTACTTTTTCTTGACGAAATGACGATTTATTACCGAGTAGATATGATGCACAGTTTTTCCGCTGACCGTACGAAGTGTAAGGCAAGGAAAAAGTGTGTATTATATCTACGACTATGATAATGAATTTCAATCGAAAAGATTAGCAGAAATAGTCATAGTCATACATACTGTGGAAGGGTTTTCATGGGACCCACTTCATAGACCATTCTTACAGCAGTGTCAACAACCTCCTAACATAGAGAACAAGATCGTCTTCAGTTGCCAAATCATCCAAACAAACATAACCTTGTACATCCGTATAATTCTCATAATAATAATTTAGTGGTAGGTTGAGATGTTTGAAGGCAGGTAGAAAATGCCCTTCTTTATGAATATAGCAGTTTTCTTTGGTTGCTTGTACTTTATGACAGGGATCTACATACTTGCCGACACTTTTGTGAACGGCATAACCTTCAGTGGTTAAGTAATAATAATCTTTAGGGTTTGGGAAATAATATTTCAAATTATCACGTCTAATAGGTACTCGTAATGTACATAATGGATGATGAATTTCCAGCTTATAGAGAGCCAGATCAAAACCTTGGTTGACCAAATCAGATATGGGGAACTGTATAACATAAACGTCGTCATCATCATAACCATAGATCTCATTTATATCTAAAGTTTCTTCTTTCATTTGTTTTAAAAGATTAAATAGTGGCATATGTGTGATAACGCCAACTAAACCTAATAGGTCTTCATAGTTATGTAGAAGTAAGGTTTGAAGCAACTTAGAATCCTTTGTGTCCATATAGACTTCATAGACTTGTATTAAATCGCCACCAGTGAATGGGTCATGGCGATCATATCCAAAATACTTTTCTAAAGTTTTGAGCTTTAAATTATCCAACTCTAAAGTTTTTTTGAAAGGACGGACAATTTTTAGGAGGTCATAACTGGTATAGCTTGGACAATCCATTTTGTATAAAGCCATTCTCCCTTTAATAAAGGGTAAATCAAATTGATCACCATTAAAATGGTAAATTCGATTATATTTTTTGAGTTGGGTGTTAAACTTAAAAAGAAGCTCGTATTCATCACCGGCCTTTTCACAAAACCATTGTTCATGAACCAATTCGCTTTCACTCATATCAAAGTAGACCATGCCAATCAAATAGATCGTCGCATATTTGGGAGAAAATCCGGTGGTTTCAATATCAAAAGCCATAGATCCCGGTTCAAAGAGTAAATGATTTGGTTCATATGTAGATGTATGCAATATATCTTTTTTTACAATCATAATATCCTTTATTGATAGCAATCTCTTACTTAAGAACATTAAAAGAAAGAGCAGTTGTTGCTATCAGTTTTTAAGTCAACTGGGTTGTATTTGCCATTGTGTCTTCGTAATTATACTCTAGTCTATAACATTGGTTTTGTAAAGGGTATACAGATGTTAGGATGCAATTGACCCTTCACATAAACGCTTTAATCATATATAATGGTTAAGGGTCAGAACTCTAGTTGAACTTGCATTAAAAATAAATAATTAAGAATCACCAACGCAATTATTTATT
>PGZV01000014.1:29744-126972 GCA_002841495.1 Firmicutes bacterium HGW-Firmicutes-2
ATCACCAACGCAATTATTTATTTTAAAAGTATTAGAGAAACTTAGTAATGATCGTTAACCATAATGGTTAAGGGTCAGATGATCCACAACCAACCTAATTATTTATTTTAAAGTATTAGAGAAACCTAGTATGTAGTAAATATAGAAAATTTTTGAGGTGAATCAATTGAAGAGGACAAATTCAGTGGCCGTAAGCCATGAGGAAGCTTCTAGACAAAAAGTTATTATTAAGAAGCTTAAAGATAGATTAAAAGATAAACAATTAACTTACTATATTACGACTTTCGGATGTCAAATGAATGCTCATGATTCGGAAATGATTAAAGGCATACTGGAAGATATTGGCTATAGGGAAGCAAAACAGGAGTTGGAAGCCGATTTTGTAATCTATAATACCTGTGCTGTACGCGAAAATGCAGAACAGAGAGTATATGGCCGTATCGGCCATTTGAAAAGTATTAAGAGAAAAAAACCGGATATGATGATTGCATTATGTGGGTGCATGATGCAACAACCGACCGTCATCCAAGAGCTGAAAAAGAAACATAAACATATAGATTTAGTATTTGGAACGCATAATCTCTACAAGCTGGCAGAGTTGCTTGAAACCAGACTAGATAGTGGAAATACTGTATATGATATATGGGATGCCCATCAGGAAATTGTAGAAGATCTTCCAAGCATTAGGAAACATAAATTCAAAGCATCGGTAAACATTATGTATGGTTGCAATAACTTTTGTACTTACTGCATCGTGCCATATGTGAGAGGTAGGGAAAGAAGCCGTCACCCTGAAGATATTCTAAAAGAGGTAAAAGATCTGGTGAAAGACGGCGTGGTGGAAATCGTCTTACTTGGACAAAACGTCAACTCTTATGGAACCGGTCTTGATACACCTATGACGTTTGCAGAACTTATTCATGAAGTAGAAAAGGTTGAAGGTCTAAAACGTATTCGTTTTATGACGCCCCATCCTAAGGATTTGTCAGACGATCTTATAAGGGTGATGGCCGCATCACAGAAAATCTGTCATCATGTTCACTTGCCCATTCAATCCGGTAGCTCCAGACTTTTAAAAGCAATGAACCGACATTATACCAAAGAGTCTTATCTGGATTTGGTATCTAGAATCAAAAAAATGATGCCGGATGTAGCCATAACGACGGACCTAATTATTGGCTTTCCTACTGAAACAGAAGCAGATAATGAAGATACCATCGATGTGATTCACCAAGTCGAGTATAATACAGCTTATACCTTTATTTATTCAAAAAGAACGGGCACACCGGCAGCCAATATGGATGATCAGGTTCCGGAAGCAGTTGTGAAAGAACGTTTTAATAAAATACTCGAGGCGATGGATATCGTGAGTCTCAAAAATAGCGAAAAACATATGGGCAATACCTATGAACTACTTGTCGAAGAAGTGAATCATAAAAAAGCAAATTGGGTTAGTGGACGTCTTGAAGATAATCACTTGGTTCATATCCAAGGAGATGAAAGTCTGATCGGTACATTTGTTAATGTGAAAATTACCGGATCAAAAACCTATTACCTTGTTGGTGAAATCATTTAGCAGAGGGGATATTATGGCAGAAAAACTCACACCTATGATGCAACAGTATGTGGATATCAAAAAACAGTATAAGGACGCCATCCTATTTTTTCGGTTGGGCGATTTTTATGAGATGTTTTTTGAGGATGCAATCACCGCTTCTAGAGAACTTGAGATAACCTTAACAGCGAAAAGCTGCGGAATGGATGAGAAAGCGCCTATGTGTGGTGTTCCTCACCATGCGGTAGAAGGATATATTGATAAGCTCATTGACAAAGGCTATAAGGTTGCCATAGGAGAACAGTTAGAGGATCCTAAGTTGGTAAAAGGTATTGTAAAGCGGGATGTGGTTCGGGTTGTAACGCCGGGAACCAATATGAACCTACAATCCTTAGAAGCCGGAAAACACAATTATCTTGTAACCCTATATCAAAACATCGCAAATTATGGCATCGCTTATGTTGATATTACAACGGGTGATTTTTATGTCACCCAGGTTCAGGGTTATGAAAAAGTATTGGATGAACTGGCAAAAGTTCAGCCACGTGAGGTCATATGTAATAATACGGCTTTATGTAATGAGCCTTTAATGGATGGGGTTAAGAATCGATTTAAAAGCTTTGTATCGGTTAGAGAAGATTGGTACTTCGACCTTGAGCGTTCCGGAGAATCTATTAAGAAGCAGCTAAAAGTAGGATCTATGGAAGGCTTAGGTTTTGCGGACAAAATAGAAGCCATTAAAGCATCCGGTGCTCTAATAGAATATTTGAATGAAACACAAAAAAGCCAATTACAACATTTGTCCCATATCCGCTATTATGCCACAGAAGATTATATGTTACTGGATTTGTCCACACGACGTAATCTGGAACTGGTAGAGACTTTGAGGGAAAAAGAACGACGAGGGTCCTTACTATGGGTCGTGGATAAAACCAAAACCGCTATGGGCGCCAGATTACTAAGACAATATATTGAACAACCATTGATTCAGATAGACGAGATCAATCAACGACTGGATGGTGTTGCCAACTTATATGATGAACCTATGTATTTGATGGAGTTAAAAGAATACTTAACACCTATATACGACATTGAAAGACTGATGAGCAGAATAAGCTGTCAAACAGCGAATGGTAGAGATTTACAAGCCTTTAAGCAATCTATTGATATGATTGGACCTATTAAAGTCTTACTTGAGAATCTAGAGGCAGATTATTTCAATACAATCAGAGAAGACCTAGATGACTTAAGGGATCTATATGAATTGATTGATTCTGCTTTAATGGAAGAGCCACCGATAGCCATTACGGAAGGTAAACTAATTCTAAAAGGGTTCAATGAAGAAGTGGATTTACTAAGGTCTGCGACAACGGACGGTAAGGAATGGCTTGCAAAGTTAGAGTCTAAGGAAAGAGAACGTACAGGCATTAAGAACCTTAAAGTCAAGTATAATAAAATCTTTGGCTATTATATAGAAGTGACCAACTCTTACTTGAACCTAGTACCGGAGGATTATACGAGGAAACAGACCATGTCAAATGGTGAAAGGTATATTACGCCGGAATTAAAAGAAATGGAAAATACCATACTGGGTGCTCAGGAAAAACTTGAAGCATTGGAGTATGAATTGTTTGTTCAGATACGAGACACTCTAAAAGCAGCTGTTGGAAGAATCAAAGCATCAGCCGATCAAATCGCTAAATTGGATGTCATGCAAAGTCTAGCAGACACAGCTCTTAAGGAAAATTTTGTTCGGCCACAGGTTCACAATGACGGTACCATTGATATTGTTGAAGGACGACATCCGGTCGTTGAAAAGATGATGCCCCATGACCAGTTTATTAGTAACAATACCTACTTAGATCAACATGAGCATCGGTTTTCCATAATAACCGGACCTAATATGGCCGGAAAATCCACTTATATGCGTCAGGTAGCTTTAATCACTTTATTGGCTCAAGTAGGAAGTTTTGTACCGGCCAAATCAGCAAATATATCCGTGTGTGACCGAATATTTACAAGAGTCGGTGCATCCGATGACTTATCTTCCGGTCAAAGTACATTTATGGTCGAAATGACGGAAGTGGCTAATATATTAAGAAACGGTACGAAGAAATCCTTAATCATATTAGATGAAATCGGTCGTGGTACCTCTACCTTTGATGGTCTGAGTATAGCATGGGCAGTAGTAGAATACATAGTTAACATCCAGACTATGGGAGCAAAAACCTTATTTGCCACCCATTATCATGAATTAACTGAACTTGAAGGTAAGATTGAAGGGGTGCAGAACTATTGTATTTCTGTGAAAGAACAGGGAGATGACATCATCTTCCTTAGGAAAATCATACCCGGTGGTGCCAATAACAGTTATGGTATTCAAGTGGCCAAGTTAGCGGGTGTACCGGACTTTGTCATAAAACGTGCCAAAATGATACTTGAAGAATTGGATCAAGCGGATATAACCAAACACGCTGAAAGCATCAAAGTTATGGAGAAACCTGAGAAAATAGAAGACACACAACTAAGTCTTTTTGAAAATATCTCAGAAGATGTGGTTGAAGAATTAAAGGGCCTTGATGTTAATGCCCTAACACCTCTTGAAGCACTGAATAAACTGGCACAACTTAAAAAACGTCTTAATGGATAAGGTAGGTGTTAGACTTGAGCATATTATTGCTGGATCAAAATACAATTAATAAAATAGCAGCTGGCGAGGTCGTTGAACGGCCGGCATCTGTCATTAAAGAATTGGTAGAAAATGCAATCGATGCAAAAGCGGATGCTATCACCATAGAAGTAAAAGAGGGTGGACTTAAGTTTATTCGTATTACAGATAATGGTTTCGGAATACATAAGGAAGATGTCAAATCAGCATTTCTTAGACATAGCACCAGTAAAATCAAAAATGAAGAAGACCTTGCCAGCATTATGTCTTTAGGGTTTCGTGGTGAAGCCTTGGCCAGTATTGCATCTGTCGGAAGGGTTGAACTGATCACAAAACAAGAGGCTGAGCTGGTAGGTGTACGCTATGTTATAGAAGGTGGTAATGAAAAAACTTTTGAAGATGTGGGAAGTCCAAGAGGGACGACGTTTATCGTTAAAGACTTATTCTATAATACCCCTGCAAGAAGAAAGTTCATGAAAACAGCCGGTACTGAGCTTGGTTATATTTCCGATCTGGTACATAAACTGGCTATGGGCCATCCTGAAATTAGTTTTAAGTTTATAAGTGATGGTAAGATTAAGCTTCAAACCTCTGGTAATAATAAGTTAAAAGATTGTATCTTTAGTGTGTATGGTATGGAAGTTGCCAAAAACTTAATTGAAATTAACTGGCATTATGAAGGTATGCGCCTTGAAGGATTTATAGGAAAACCACATCTGAGTCGTGGTAATCGAACTTACGAAAACTACTTTTTAAATGGCCGTTATATTAAAAGTAAGGTCATAGAAAGAGCTATTGAAGACGGTTATAAGTCTAAGTTAACGCTTCATCAATATCCCTTTGTTACTTTTCATCTCCATGTAGATGCTAAGGATGTAGATGTAAATGTCCATCCTACAAAAATGGAAGTACGATTCATGGAAGAAGCTATGGTTTTTCAGTTGGTTTATAAAGGGATTGAAATGGCTCTAGGTCGAGAAGCACTAATTCCTCAGGTTAACTTTGAAAAAGAGAAAAAAGAAGTGAGTAGAGTCTATGAACCGGTACCGGAACCCTTTGAGGAAAAAAGAAAAATTCAGGAACAAAGCGCGATGCCTAAGCCTCTTATAAATCAAAATGAACCACCAATAGCTTTAACAATCGAAACGTTTTCTGAAGAAAAGCAAGAAGAAGAAGAAGAAAAACAAAAAGAAAAACAAAAAGAAAAACAAAAAGAAATGCTTGAGAAAAAGCCGGTAGATCAGCCAATTGACATACCATCAATAAACTATAAAGGTGACCAAGTGGCTATGTCACTAGAGGCATTTAGAGGTTCATCTGCCGTCAAATCTCATAAAGTGGTAGGGCAGCTTTTCGATACTTATTGGATTGTTGAACTTGAAGACGAGTATTATATGATTGATCAACATGCCGCTCATGAGAAAGTGCTGTATGAACGCATGGTCAAAAAATTAAAAGATAAAGTTGAGTTTTCACAACGGTTACTTGAACCGGTTGTAGTCAATTTATCCCTACAGGAAATGAGCAGGTATGAAATACATCAGCGACTTTTTGTGGATTTGGGATTTGAAGTGGAACTCTTTGGTGAGGAGGCTTTAATCATTCGGTCCGTGCCCTTTGTTTTTGGTAAGAGCCTAGAAGCCAATCAGTTTCTACAGATTCTGGATGGGTTAGCAGATAGCTTTATTGAGGATAAATATGACATCCTTCTGGATGATATTGCTTCTATGGCGTGCAAAGCAGCGGTAAAGGGTAATGATCGACTTTCTAAGGGTGAATACATTCAGTTAATCGACGATCTGTTGACACTTGAAAATCCATTTCATTGTCCTCACGGTAGACCGACCATTATTGCCATGACCAAATATGAGCTTGAAAAGAAATTTAAGAGGATACAAGGATGAAACCATTGATTGTCATTGCAGGACCAACTGCAACAGGAAAAAGTAAATTAGCGGTTCGATTGGCCAATGAAATTCAAGGTGAGATTATATCTGCTGATTCCATGCAGGTCTACAAAGGCATGGATATTGGTACAGCTAAAGTCACACGCGAAGAAATGGATGGTATTAGACACCATCTTATAGATGTTTTAAATCCGGATCAAGCATGTAGTATTGCATGGTTTCAGAAAATGGTAAAAGAGGCAATGGCAGATATATATGCAAGAGGAAAAGTACCGATTCTAGCCGGAGGAACAGGTTTTTATATTCAATCTATTATATATGACATAGCATTTATGGACCATGAACCAGACCATAGCTATAGGGACAGTCTAGAAAAAATGGCTCATCGTGGTGACAAAGCTTTATTGTTTTCAATGTTAGAAGCTGTGGATCCGGAATCGGCAAAGAGCATTCATATTAACAATACTAAAAGGGTGATTCGCGCATTGGAGTATTACCATATGACTCAAGAACCCATATCAATCCATAATGCGAGAGAAAAAGAAAAACAATCCCCATATAATCTATGCTTCTATGTATTAAACATGGACAGGGATCTACTGTATGCACGCATCAATCATCGTGTGGATCAGATGATTGAGGAAGGCTTGGTACAAGAAGTGAAGACACTCTTAGAAGAAGGTTATGATAAGTCCCTAGTCTCAATGCAAGGTCTTGGCTACAAAGAAATCATCGGACATTTGGAAGGTGAATATGATCTGGATTATGCCGTTGATCTTTTAAAAAAGGGTACGAGGCATTTTGCCAAACGTCAGTTGACTTGGTTTAAGCGAGAAGAGAGTGTAACATGGGTGAACTTGCAAGATTACAATCTTGACTTGACACAAGTTGTAAAATATATTGTAAAAGATATTGAAGTACAGAAGTTTTTGTAATACAATGAAGATGTGGTTAAAGGGTCAAAACTAAGTGATGCCTTAACAAAAGTATTCAATAAAAATCAAATCGCTGTTTGATAAGAGATATATTGAAAATATATCATAAGGGGGCAAGAATATGAGCAAACCAATCAATTTGCAAGATGTATTTTTAAATCAGGTTAGAAAAGATAAAATTACGGTTGTGGTTTATTTGACCAATGGTTTTCAACTTAAAGGCATCGTTAGAGGTTTTGACAACTTTATCGTCATCCTTGAGGCAGAAACCAAACAACAAATGATCTACAAGCATGCTATTTCAACGATAATACCTGCTAAAGAAGTACAATTAATGACAGAAGAGCGCTAGAGAGGAAGTCCTTATGACAGACAAGATCTATAAACGTCTTGGTATCTGTGATGATGTGATTTCGCATGTTAAAAAGATTGAAGTCGCGCTACTTGATAGGTTTAATCAAATAGATCAAATAGCCGAAATCAATCAACTGAAAGTTTTAAAGGCGATGCAAGACAATAGAGTCAGTGATACGCATTTTGCAGCAACCACTGGCTATGGCTATAATGATCTAGGTAGAGATACCTTAGAAAATGTGTATGCTTCCGTATTTAATGCGGAAGCTGCTTTAGTTCGTCCACAGATAATTTCAGGTACCCATGCGTTACACATTGCTTTAGCAAGTCATCTAAGACCGGGCGATGAAATATTATCACCTATTGGAAAACCCTATGACACCTTAGAAGAAGTTATAGGTATAAGAAAGACACCGGGTTCACTTGCTGAATATGGTATTACCTATAGACAGGTGGATTTTATCGATAATATGAACATTGATTACCCGAGTATCAAAGCGGCTATACATGAAAAAACAAAGCTGATTGCCATACAAAGATCTAAAGGTTACGACATACGTCCTACTTTATCTCCGGAAACCATTGGTGAAATCATTTGTTTTGTTAAGAATATTAAACCGGATGTTATTTGTATGGTGGACAATTGTTATGGTGAATTTGTAACGGCTACAGAGCCATCACAATATGGTGCAGATATGGTGGTGGGCTCACTGATAAAAAATCCAGGTGGTGGTTTAGCACCTACCGGTGGCTATATTGTCGGGACAAAAGCATGTGTTGATATGGCTTCCTACCGCTTAACCGCGCCCGGCCTGGGCAAAGAAGTAGGTGCGACCTTAGGCATTAATCAGAGCCTATTTCAAGGTCTTTTTTTAGCACCCACAGTCGTTGCAGCTGCGCATAAAAGTGCTTTGTTTGCAGCAGCCGTTTTTGAAAGTCTTGGCTATGAAGTTATACCGTCCAGTCAGACAGAACGCTATGATATAATTCAAGCTATCTCCATGAAAACGCCTGAGGCGGTGATCGCCTTTTGTCAAGGCATACAGATGGCAGCACCTGTAGACAGTCATGTGGTGCCGATTCCTTGGGATATGCCTGGGTATGACGCACCGGTAATTATGGCGGCAGGCTCCTTTATTCAAGGTTCCAGCATTGAGTTAAGTGCAGATGCACCCATCAAACCACCTTATACAGCTTATTTTCAAGGTGGTCTCACATGGTACCATGGCAAATATGGGGTAATGTGCGCATTGCAGAATATGGTGAATCAAAATATTATAAAGATAGAGAAGCAATCAAAGGATAGAATTTAACTACTTTAAACAATTTGCAAGCAAAACGAGGCACAGTCACTTTGTTTGTTGAGGGAGGTAATATGTATGAGTATGAAGATAGAAAAACCATACACACTAGCGAAAGACGACATACTAAAAAAACTAGAAGTCACTATAGACTCAGGTCTAAGTGATGAAGAGGTCACTAAAAGACGAACAGAATATGGAGAAAATGTTCTTGAGGCTAAAGAAAAGGTGTCAGCCTTAAAAATATTCTTGCACAACGCTAATAACATTATCGTCTATCTATTAATAGTGGCATCCGGAGTTTCTTTTGTAATGGATGAACCTGTTGAAGGTTTTGCAGTAATCGTTGCGATTTTGATCGCGGTTTTGTCCGGATTTATATCAGAATATAAAGCTCAAAAATCAGTTGAATCCTTGCAAAAGATGACGAAAACGGTTGCAAAAGTCAGACGCAACGGTAAGATTATGGAAATAGAGTCTCAACAATTGGTCCTCGGAGATATTCTATATATTGAAGAAGGCGATCTTGTTACAGCTGATAGTTATATTATCGAAGACAAAAATTTCGCGACCATCGAATCTGCATTAACGGGAGAATCCGAATCAATGGATAAGACTTCAGACTTTGTAGGAGAAGATGATACGTCTATTGGAGATCGTAAGAACATGGTTTTTACAGGGACAGCTGCAACCAGAGGAAATACCTATGCCGTTGTAACTGCAATAGGTATGGATACAGAGATTGGGAAAATTAGTAACATGATTCGTACGGATGAAAAAACCGTAACACCTCTTGAAGCTCAATTGAATAGTTTAGGAAAAACATTAATACTTTTCTCAGCTGTTGTGGCATTAGCGGTGACAGTCCTGGGAATTTCTTATGGTGAAGATCTGTATGCTATGATAAAAATAGGTATCATTCTAGCGATTGCTGCAGTACCGGAAGCTTTACCAGCAGTCTCGACCATAACACTAGCCATTGGTATGAAAACCATGGCATCTCACAATGCTTTGGTAAAGAGCTTGCCGGCTGTAGAGACTTTAGGTTCTACTACGGTTATATGTACAGATAAGACAGGAACCCTAACAGAGAATCAAATGACAGTCAAACATATATACCATACTTCTTTAGACCGTACCTTTGAAGTTGAAGGTGACGGGTATGACCCGGATGGAGCGATTGTGGATTATGATCAAGCCCTTGAAGAACTTATTATTGCTGGCGTCTTATGTAGCAACGCAACACTCGTAAAAGAAGAAAATGATTATAAGATCATTGGTGATCCTACGGAAGGTGGTATTGTTGTTCTTGGAGAAAAGGCATCTTTAACAAGAGATGAACTTGAGAAAAACAGTTATACACGTATAGGAGAAGTACCCTTTAATTCCAAAGATAAATATATGGTTACGGCTTATGATATGAAAGATGATGAAAAACGTCTTTTTATAAAAGGTGCACCGGATGTCCTCATGAAGATGGCTAAGGCAGAGCAAAGCGATCTTGATCAGTGGAATAAGGTGAATGAGGACATGACCCATGAAGGCATGCGGGTTCTGGCCATAGCACAAATTAGAAACTATCAGGACGCTACAGATGAAGCTTCTATGAGTAAGGCTCTGAAACAAGGTATAGAGATTCTCGGCTTTGTTGGGATTATAGATCCTCCAAGAGAAGATGTTAAAGAAGCCATTCGGGTGGCTCAAGAAGCTGGTATTCGTGTGATTATGATTACAGGTGACCATCCCGGAACAGCCAGTATTATTGCTCAGAAAATCGGTATGAACAATATAGATAAGGTTATAACCGGTAAAGAAATGGATCTTATGTCAGATGAAGCATTGGCCGAAGAAATTATGACCACTTCTGTGTTTGCACGGGTTTCCCCTGAAAATAAATTGCAAATTGTAAGAGCGTTAAATCTGGACGATGAAGTCACAGCCATGACTGGAGACGGGGTTAATGATGCACCGGCCCTTAATGGTGCAGATATTGGTATTGCTATGGGCATAAGAGGTACAGAAGTGGCTAAAGAAGCTTCGGATATGATTTTGATCGATGACCGTTTTTCTACAATTGTAGATGCGGTTAAAGAAGGACGTGTCATCTTTGATAATATGGAGAAATTCATTTACTTTCTATTCTCCTGTAATGTTGTGGAGATTTTAGCTATATTTTTAAGTATTCTGTTTAAGCTTCCTATTCCGATTCTTGCGCTACAAATCCTATGGCTGAACTTGGTTGTAGACGTTCTACCGGCAATGTCTTTTGCTTGGGAAACCGGTGAAGGGGATATTATGAAGCGCATGCCAAGAGATCCTAAGCAGGCGATTGTTAATAAAGCTTTTTTAGCAAAGATTTCTGTAAGTGGTATCTTAATCGGTGTGGGTTCACTAGCTGCTTTTGCATATGGATTATCTCGAGGTTATGATATTGATACAGCTAGAACCATAGCATTTGCTACCATGGCTTTTGGACAGCTCTTTCATGTGCTTAATGTGAGAAGACAACATACTTTTGGATTGGATAAAAGCATTCTTAAGAATCCATTTCTAATTGGTGCATTGGTAATAGCGGCCTCACTGATGTTACTCGTTATATACCTGCCATTCTTTAATGAAGTTATGTATACCAAACCACTGGATGCTTATAAATGGTGGGTAATCATATTAAGTGCTTCTATACCAACTGTTTTGATTCAAACTTTTGGTATTATAAAGCGCCGATTACAGCATAGCTTATCTTGACAAAGATGGCTTATATCATTATAATTTTAACGAGTGATTGAGAAAAAAAGATTATGTGAAGACTTTATTCAAAGGCACCATTATATTAGGAGGAACTATTGTGAAAAGTTACGGATTGAATGAACTTCGAAAAATGTATTTAGACTTCTTTGAAAGTAAGGACCATTTAAGGGCGAACAGTTTTTCCTTGGTGCCGCATAACGATAAAAGTTTACTGTTGATCAATTCAGGTATGGCGCCTTTAAAGCCATATTTTACCGGACAAGAAACACCGCCAAGTAAAAGAATGACCACTTGTCAAAAATGTATACGTACAGGCGATATTGAAAACGTAGGTAAGACCGCTAGACATGGTACTTTTTTTGAGATGTTAGGTAATTTCTCATTTGGGGATTATTTTAAGAAAGAAGCCATTGCTTGGGCGTGGGAATTCTTTACGGAAGTACTTGAAGTACCGAAGGAACTCTTATATGTTTCTGTATATGAAGAAGATGATGAAGCAGAAAAAATATGGCATGAACAAGAAAAAGTGCCTATGAATCATATTGTACGCATGGGTAAGAAGGATAACTTCTGGGAGCATGGTGCAGGACCTTGTGGACCTTGTTCAGAAATCTATATTGACCGTGGTGAGCAGTACGGTTGCGATGATCCAAACTGTGCTGTTGGTTGTGAATGCGATCGTTATGTAGAAATCTGGAATCTGGTCTTTACTCAGTTTGAGGCCACACCTGAAGGTGAATATATACCTCTAGCCTTCCCAAACATTGACACAGGTATGGGACTTGAGCGTTTGGCGGTTATGATGCAAGGGGTAGAATCTATTTTTGATGTGGATACCATCCGTGCCTTACGTGATGAAGTCTGCAAGATTGCCAAAGTGACATACAAAAAAGATCCTAAAACAGACATATCCATTCGTTTGATTACGGACCATATTCGCTCTGTAACTTTTATGACTTCAGATGGCATACTGCCTTCTAATGAAGGTCGTGGTTATGTCCTAAGAAGACTCCTTAGAAGAGCTGCGCGTCATGGTAAGCTACTTGGTATCGAGGGTGCTTTTTTAGCAAAGTTGGTTGAAGTGGTTATTGAGACATCTAAAGAAGCATATCCGGAATTATCGGACAAAGAAGCTTATATCTACAAAGTGATATCTATTGAAGAAGAACGTTTTGCAGAAACCATAGATCACGGTCTTAGTATCTTAAACGGTTATATAGAAGAAGTTAAAGAAGCCGGACTTACACAACTGGATGCAGAAAAAGCCTTTACTTTATATGACACTTATGGGTTTCCACTAGATTTAACCTTGGAGATCTTAAGTGAAGTCGGCCTGAATGTAGATGAAACTAAGTTCAAAGCTGCTATGGATGAGCAACGACAAAGAGCAAGATCAGCGCGTGAGGAATCCAACTATATGGGAGCTAAAGAGACCGTGTATGATCAATTACCAGTAGAGCTTAGCTCCAATTTTATCGGTTATGAGCATCTTGAAGGCAAGTCCACCGTACGAGCACTGACTACAGATCAAGTTGTTCAAAAAGCAGTCAAAGGAGAAGAGGTATCTATATTTGTAGATGAGACACCTTTTTATCCTACCAGTGGTGGTCAACAAGCGGATAGAGGCACCATAGTTTTTGAAAAAGGTGTTGTGGCGATTAAAGACGTTAAAAAGCTCATGGGTGAGAAGATTGCCCATATCGGTCATGTGGTTGAAGGTGAAGTGACAGTAGGCGATGAGGCTTTACTTAAAGTCGATGCCCCTTACAGACATGCGACGATGAAGAACCATAGTGCTACACACTTATTACAAAAGGCGTTAAAACATGTTCTTGGTGATCACATTGAACAAGCCGGTTCAGCGGTTAATAGTGAGCGCTTAAGATTTGACTTTACCCATTTCACAGGCATGACATCAGAAGAAATCAAAGCGGTTGAAGATGAAGTCAATGAGATGGTGATTAAAGAATTAAAAGTAAACATAGAAGAACTGCCCATAGATGTAGCAAAGAAAAAAGGTGCCATGGCACTTTTTGGAGAAAAGTACGGCGATGTGGTGAGAGTTGTATCTATGGGGGATTACACCGTTGAATTATGTGGTGGTACCCATCTACACAACACGATAGAAATCGGCACCTTCAAAATCATATCTGAAAATGGTGTGGCAGCTGGTGTCAGGAGGATAGAAGCTTTAACGGGAGAAAACGCTATTCGTTACTATAAGGATAAAGAAGCGACTGTAAAAGCGATAGCAGAAAAAATCAAAGTAGATCCTGCCAATGTGTTAAGTAAAGTTGAGAATCTTCTGGATGAGAACAAACAATTACAACAGGCTCTAGATCAATTAAAATCCAAGTTAGCCAGTGGTGCAGTGGATGATCTTATTAATACAAAGCAACAAATAGGAGACTTACAATTTTTGGGCGCTCAAGTAGATGGCGTGGATGTGGATCGTTTAAGAGATATGGGCGACAACTTTATAAATAAGCTGGATAATGGGGTTGTGGTTCTTGCAACATCCAATGACGGCAAAGTAAGCTTGTTGGTTATGGCATCAGAAGGCGCTATTAAGCATGGTGCTCATGCCGGTAATATGATTAAAGGTGCTGCAGCTGTTGTAGGCGGAGGCGGTGGCGGACGCCCTAATATGGCACAAGCAGGTGGTAAAGATCCAAGTAAGATTAAAGATGCTTTGTTAAAAGCAGAAGAAATACTGATGGCGCAGATGAAATAAGAGTTGTAGGTGGGGGTCCCATGAAAACCCTTCCAGCAACTGTATGATTACGGTCTCCAGTTGGTGCATCCATGCACCAAAAGTCGACGGTCAGCATCCATGCTGACGAACTCCATCATACAGTCTGCTTCCAGGAACTTCATGGTCGGTGTTGGTAGTTGGAGATAAAGATAAAGATAAAGATAAAGATGGGTCCCATGAAAACCCTTCCAGCCTCTTTGCTATTGACAAATAACTTTTGATTTGTTATCATTCATTTAATTCATCTATGAGGGAGTAACTGCCTATATGGGATTTATCATCGTCAAGACAGCGAAAGCTCGGTGATAAAGATACGACTTGTATTTTGTGAGACTCAATGAAGACCGAAAGGTTTTTTTGAGTCTTTTTCTATGGACTTTTCTAAACTTTCGGTATGCCAATCTAAGGAGAATCGTTTATGAAAACTTTTTATCAGATGTCACCGGAAGAAACGAAAGTATATTTCAAAGTACTAGATCTAGGTCTAACAAAGGCACAAGTCAGCGAAAGTATTGAAAAACATGGCGAGAATAAATTAGAAGAGGTTAAGTCGGTTCATCCGATGGTAATCTTTCTATCCCAATTCAAAGATTTCTTAGTATGGATTTTATTGGTTGCAGCCATTGTTTCGGCTGTTATGGGCAAACTTGAAAGCACATTGGTCATCATAGCGGTACTGATACTCAATGCCATCCTTGGAACAGTACAGCATGTCAAGGCAGAACAGTCTCTTAAAAGTCTTAAAGCACTGTCTTCTCCAAGTGCCAAAGTTATGCGAGAAGGACAAATCATGGAAATCCCATCAGCCGAGGTTGTTGTTGGGGACATTCTAATTGTTGATGCCGGAGACTTTATTGCAGCAGATGGACGCCTTATTGAAAGCTCTAGCTTACAGCTGAATGAAAGTGCACTCACAGGTGAGTCTGTTAGTGTCGATAAAATGATAGAGCCTATTAATAAAGATCATGTATCTTTAGGCGATCAGGTTAACATGCTGTTTTCCAGTAGTTATGTGACTTATGGACGGGGTAAAGCGGTTGTTACAGCTGTTGGTACCCAGTCAGAAATAGGACGCATCGCAACACTGTTAAAAAGTGCTAAGGAAAAGTCTACGCCACTACAACGTAATCTGGATCAGTTTGGCAAGAAACTGGCGCTATTTATTATCTTAATCTCTGGGTTGGTGTTTGGTATGAGTATGTACCGAGGCACTGGGGTTATGGATGCTATGATGTTTGCCATCTCTCTAGCGGTTGCGGCTATTCCGGAAGCCTTAAGTTCCATCGTAACCATTGTATTGGCTCTAGGCACCAGAAAACTTGCAGATCAAAATGCCATTATTAGAAAACTGCATTCTGTAGAAAGTCTTGGTAGTGTTTCAATCATCTGTTCGGATAAAACAGGTACATTAACACAGAACAAAATGAAAGTTCAACATATCTATTCAAACGGCGTATTGGTAGATGTGGCAGAGATTAACAAAGAAGATAAATTACATTATAAGTTGGTCATGGCCGGTTTACTATGTAGTGATGCCATAACAACAGAGGATAAGAGAATTGGTGATCCAACAGAAATTGCGCTTGTTGATTTGGGTGAAAATCTACATTTAGATGAGCTTGTGGTAAGGGAATCCATACCCAGATTATCCGAACTGCCTTTTGACAGTGATAGAAAGCTGATGACAACATTACAACATATCGATGGTGAGGCCATTGTCTTTACAAAAGGTGCCATTGATGTTTTACTGAAGAGGTCTAAGTTCATTGAAACCAAAGATGGCGTTCGACCTATCGGGGAAGCGGATGTTATAGCATATGAAGAGATTAATTATAGCTTATCCAATCAAGGACTGAGGGTTTTGGCTTTTGCATGGCGTAAAGTCGATGAGACTACTTTAACCTTGGAACATGAAGATGAGATGATCCTATTTGGTCTAGTAGCTATGATGGACCCACCAAGGGAAGAGTCAGCGGCAGCGGTAGAAGACTGTATTAAAGCAGGTATAAAGCCAATTATGATTACAGGAGACCATAAGATTACAGCCTCTGCGATTGCAAGACAGATTGGAATCTTAAGTGAGGGTGATTTGGCTTGTGAAGGGGCTGAGATTGAAAATCTTACTGAAGCAGAGTTGATTCAGTTGGTACCTAGTGTTTCTGTTTATGCAAGGGTATCACCGGAACATAAGATTCGCATTGTTAGTGCTTGGCAGTCCCTTGGACATATTGTTGCTATGACAGGCGATGGTGTCAATGACGCACCGGCACTTAAACAAGCCGATATTGGCATTGCAATGGGTATTACGGGAACTGAAGTGGCTAAGGATGCTGCCAGTATGGTTCTAACCGATGATAACTTCTCTACGATAGTTAAGGCCATCAATAATGGTAGAAGTATCTATGACAATATTAAAAATGCGGTGAAGTTCTTGTTGTCCGGAAATACAGCCGGTATACTTGCTGTATTATACGCTTCAGTTGTGGGCTTGCAAGCACCTTTTGCACCTGTACACTTATTGTTTATCAACCTTTTGACAGACAGTCTACCTGCTATAGCCATCGGTGTTGAACCGGCTCATGGACAGTTAATGAAGAGAAAACCAAGAGATGCCAGTAAGCCAATACTAGACAGGGCTTTTGGAATAGAAGTACTTTTAGAAGGTATTGTAATTGCAACAGTAACCATGACGGCATACTATTTAGGACTGAATCATGGTGGTCACGGTGTGGCGATGACCATGGCCTTTGCAACTTTGAGTTTGTCCAGATTGGTACACGGTATTAATTGTCGTATGGATGATCCTTTGACTTTTAAAACCCTTTTTATGAATCCTTTTACCTATATGGCGTTGATTTTGGGTATCGTGTTACTTGGATCTGTCCTTTTACTAAAACCATTACAGGGTATCTTTGAAATCAGTCCATTAACAACGCCTCAGTTAACAAGTATTGGGATTTTATCCTTAGTACCTCTTGTGGTTGTACAACTGGGTAAACATGTTCAAAAAGGTTTACGACATAAATAAGTTCAACGACTTGACAAAAGATGCTTTTTCGTAAAAAATGGTTATAGGGTCAAAACTAAGTTTCACTAAGTTCACATACAATATATAGATTACGTTGATACATTCATAACTATATATTGTATGCGAAGATGACATGAGACTTATTAGAATTTTGACTTTATGGCTTATGGTACTGGTTATTCTTTCGAGTTGTATTATGGGTAATCGTAAAGTAGTGGAGCCAAAAGAACCGATTAATCAGGCAAGTACCAATTCTGAAGAAGTTCCTGTAAACGCGAGTCAAGAAGCAATTCAACAAGAAGAAATTCAAGTAGAAGCAATTAGTGAAACCAAACGAATATCACTTTTATCCGTTGGAGATATTATGATGCATGTCTATCAATTGAGACGTGGTTATAATGGTGCCTCTTTTGACTTTTCTGAAGCTTTTAGGTATGTAGCACCTATTATTCAGGCTGGAGATTTCGCAGTTGGTAACCTTGAGACGACTTTTGGTGGTGTAGGTACTCACAGGGTCAAGAATGAAAAAACTGGTTATAGAGGTTATAGCGGTTATCCAACCTTTAACACTCCGGATGTTTTAGCACAGAATATAAAAGATGCCGGTTTTGATTTGGTGTCAACAGCCAATAACCATTCTCTGGATACTGGGACAAAAGGATTACTTAGAACTTTAGAAGTATTAAATCAAAATGAAATAGACCATATAGGTACTTATGCCTCACAGGAAGATGAAGGTACCATCAAGATTATTGATATTGATGGTATTGAATTTGCCATGATCAGCTATACCTATGGCATGAACGGTTTTACGCTTAAAGAAGATGAAGATTATATGGTGAATCATCTGAATATGTACGATGAAACCTATGTTGACGAAATGCTTGAGAAAGTTACTTTAGCCAAAAAAACTACCGATGGTCTTGTGGTGGTGATGCTTCATTATGGCAATGAATATAAAGCCTTACCGGATGAGAATTATCAAAAGCCTATAGTGAATCGGCTTTTTGAAGCCGGTGCCGACATTATATTAGGTGGTCACCCCCATGTGTTGCAACCAGTTGCCTTGAAAGAGATGGTTGAGGAAGACGGTAGTACAAGAGTTGGGGTTGTGATTTACTCATTGGGTAACTTTATTTCTTCACAACGGAATGTAGATGGTAGGGGCCCTCATAAGGATATTGGTTTGATTTTTGAAGTGGTGGTGGAGCAGGTGGATAATCAACGACCGGAAATCGTAGAAGTTGCCTATACACCAACTTATACCCACTGGTCGGAAAAAGTCATTTCGGTTGTACCAACATTTGATGTGCCGGACGACCTTATTCTTAAGGGAACTGATTCTCATAGAATTTCATATGCCAATACGACCATGATGGATCACATGAAGCATTATATGGAAGATGAGCCGACATTTGACGGGTTGTTTTATAGGTTTCAAATAAAGTAGGAACATGTTATACATGTTCTTATTTTTTTGTAAAAAAAGCAAACCAAAGATAATACGAAATAAATTTGCGTAATTAAAAAGCCCATATTGTGGGCTTGTTTGGAAGAGAATATGTAATAACGCATAAAGAAAACGGTTGAAACATCTGATTGAACATCATATAATTCATCTAATCCAAAAAACCGAGATTTATATTGAGAAGGTGTTATCTTATGAAAATCCTATGCTAATATCAAAATTAAATATTACTTATCAAGAGCGGTGGAGGGACTGGCCCTGTGAAGCCCTGCAACAACTATGAGGTTAAGCTCATAGTCATGTGCAAATTCCTACAATGTGTATCATTGAAAGATAAGTGTGACCTATAATCTCAATAGGTACCATTCATCTTTGATGATTGGTGCTTTTTTAATATCTAGGTATTCCTAATTTAGAAAGACATCAAGGACAGAGTTACTTATGTTCAAATTAAGGAGGCTTCATATGATAACAATAACTCAAAAAATGCATGAAAACCAACAAAGATATAGAGACGAATTAGTACGAGCGATTGAACAAAAACTAAAGGGTCATGAATTTAAGAAAACGAGTGGTGCTTACGGGGTATACCCTCAAAGAGGTGCTGGTCATTATATGATGCGTCCTAGAATTATATCGGGGATGGTAACTTCAAATCAACTTAGAGGCATAAGTGCAATCGGTAAAAGTTACTCCAAAGGATGGATCCACTTAACCACTCGGCAGGATATTCAATTTCATAAAATTCGTCTAGAAGATACGTGGGAAATTATGAAACGATTATTGGATCTTGATATTGTGACCTATGGCGCAGGAGGTAACAGCATTCGTAATATTACATGTCCGGCTTTATCAGGCGTGAACCCGCATGAAGTATTTGATGTTACACCTCATGCAATTGAGGCTACCAAGTTTGTTTTTGAGTTAGATGAGACGGTTACATTACCAAGAAAATTCAAGATAGGTTTCTCAAATACTGAAGAAGATGAAGGCTTAGCAACGATTGCTGATTTGGGTTTTATTGCAAAAATTAAAAATGGTCGAAGAGGTTTTGCCATATATGGTGGTGGTGGATTTGGTAGTAATCCGGAAGTAAGTGTCAAATTGGCAGAATGGATAGATGAAACTCAAATCCTATATTCGATTCTAGCTATGAAGCAACTTTTTGAAGCACATGGTAATCGTGAGGATCGAAACATAGCGCGTATAAGATATATTCTGAAAAATCTTGGGGAAGAAAAATTTAGAGATTTATATGAGCATCATCTAAAGACTGTATCTGATAATTTCCAATATGATATAGGTAACTTTGAAGACCTGAAAGACTTCAGTGAACAAGATGAAGAACCCATGTATGGGCTACCAAATACCAGTTCAAGGATGAGGCAGAAACAAAGGCGTTTATATAGCCTTTATCTACATCCCAGTCATGGAGACTTATCTTGTGAACAATTGGATCGATTATTGGATATGACAGAAAATTTTGGCGATGAAATTGAATATCGATTGAGCATAACTCAAGGACTTTATGTTAGGAACTTGAGTGAGGAACAACTATTGGTACTAGAAAAAGCATTTAAAGAAATAACTCCATCCACAAGATTTGAAACATCTATATCTTGCACAGGTGCAAATAATTGTAGTATAGGACTTATGGATGGACAAAAGATGCTCATGAACTTACACACACAATTTGATATGACGGAGAAGTTACCTTTTATCAGAATATCAGGCTGTAGGAATTCATGTGCGTTACATCAGTTGGCGTCAATTGGGCTAGAGGGAACAAGACTAAGAAATGAGAACAAAGCATACCCAGCTTATAAAGTCTATATTGGAGGGAGAATCAAGAGAGAGGGTACTCAAATAGGAACACATCTGGCTACAATAGCAGAAAAAAATATTATTAACATGTTTAAGGAACTTTATATATTAGGTAATCAAAAAGATTGTCAAGACTGGGATACCTTATATGATAACTACAAAGAGGATATTGAGAAGATTGTCATTGGATATGGAGGGAATGTTTAAGATGAATGAAGAAAAATGCAACAACCTGACGAGCCACCCAACAACTGTTAATCAGGATGATAGAGAGAAACTTTTGGGTCAAAAAGGTCAAGTCATTCTATTAACAGGCTTATCGGGAGCAGGGAAATCAACCATTGCCTATGCAGTTGAAAAAAAGCTCCATGACTTATCAAAATTAACCTATGTTTTAGATGGGGATAGTATTCGGTTGGGACTGAATGAAGATTTAGGTTTTTCAAAAGAAGACAGAATAGAGAACATGCGAAGGATGAAAGAAATTAGTATCATTCTATCTCAGACAGGGGTCATTGTGTTATTGAGTTTTATAGCACCAATAGAAAAAGAACGGCTTATATTTGCAGATACCTTTAGGGAACGTTATACAGAAGTTTATGTCACATGCCCTCTGGAAATATGTCGAGAAAGAGATCCTAAGGGGCTCTATGAAAAGGTTGAACGTGGCATGATTAAGGAGTTTACAGGTGTTGCCTCAGTATATGAGCCGCCAAAGTCACCTCACATAGTGATTAATACGCATGAGCTATCCCTTGAAGCTTCAGTCGAAGTTGTTGTTGAGCATATATTAAGTCTATAGAGGGAGTGAAATATGAAAATCAAACATTTAGAAACAGATATTTTAATCATTGGTGGTGGAACTTCAGGGTGCATAGCTGCAAAAGTTGCCGCAGAATCATCAGATTATAAGATCGTTGTTTGTGACCGTAGCTATATAAATCGTAGCGGTTGTTTGGCTGCAGGTGTTAATGCTTTAAATGCATATATTGGCCCGGATGAAACGGTAGAATCATGCTTAAGTTACATTAAAGAAGAATTTGACGGCATTATTAGAGAAGATTTGGTTGTATCAATCTTGGAAAAATTAAATGACATGGTTAGCATTCTTGAAGATATGGGATTACCTATGTTAAAAAATACGAATGGTAGCTATGCAATGCGAGGTAAACATAGTATCAAGATTAATGGCGAAAACATTAAGCCAATACTTGCTAAACCTCTCATAGAAGAAGATAAGATTACGTTGCTTGAAGAAGTATACATACTTGACTTGTTAACTCATAGTGGTGCAGTAGTTGGCGGTATAGGCTACTCAAAAAGGAAAAAAAGTTTATATATTATTAAAGCGAAAGCCACTTTATGTACGGCAGGAGGTGCTGCTGGCATATATCTTCCCAATAATCAGGGCCAAAATGCACATAAGATGTGGTACAGTCCTTTTAACTGTGGTAGTGGTTATGCAATGGGTATTAGGGCTGGTGCTGAAATGACAGGTTTTGAAATGAGATTTATTGCTCTTCGGATTAAAAACACGATTGCACCTACGGGAACTATTGCTCAGAGCTTGCATTCGGTTCATCGCAATAGATTAGGTGAAGATTACTTAAAAGACTACGATAGAGTCACCACGGAACTTAGATTACATGCCACAACACAAGAAGAAGAAGAAGGACGAGGTCCTTGTTATCTAGATACAGTAGGTATAGATAAGAAAGTATCTAGTTTACTTGAAAAGGCATACTTAAACATGGCGCCGTCACAGACCTTGGACTGGTACGATAAGCAGATGCCAACAGACCTAGGTGTTGAGATAACAGGCACAGAACCCTATATCGTTGGTGGTCATAGTGGTAGTGGGTACTGGGTAGATCATAAAAGAAGAACAACGCTTAAGTATTTGTATGCTGCCGGTGATGTTTGCGGTGGTAGTCCCAAAAAATATGTCACCGGATGTATGGCAGAAAGTGTTATAGCCATTGAGACATTAATTGAGGACTTAAATGGGTCAAAGGGAATAGAGTTATCTGAAGTAAGTGCTATAGAAAAAATCACAAATTTTGCCAATAGAATCGATGAAGCATCACCAAATGATTCGAAAAAGCTGGAAGTATTAGAACTGCAAATGCAAAAAATCATGGATACACATGCAGGAGGTAAAAGCACAAGTTATCGTTATAAGTCAGATAACTTACGAATGGCTCAAGCAGAGATCATTTCCTTGATCGAAATCACAGAAGATATGGTTGTTAAGAATGGTGAAGTGCTAGTAAGCCTTGCCGAACTAAGAGATCGGTTGATGGTTGCAATGGTTGTAATAGCACATCTTTTAGAAAGAAAAGAGACAAGATGGCAATGCTATCAAAGCAATGCAGATTATCCCCAAAAAGATGAAACCTATCTATGTTATATTAATTCAAGATATGAAGGCAATCAAATTAAAATGTATCATCGCCCTCTAGTAAGAAAGGGGTTCGGTTATGAGCATACGAATTGATAAATCAAAGTGTATAAAATGTAGAGCTTGTTTGGCAATATGCCCTGGTGATTTGATTGAGTTTGATGAGAATTTAGGAGCAACGATGGATAAGCAACAGAGGTGTTGGGGGTGTTCAGCGTGTATGAAAATGTGTACTAATGGTGCTATAGAACTTGTTGCCACTGATTATAAGGTGTGTTCATCAATAATCGAACAGGACAATAATCAAACCTGTCATCATAGAATGTCAACTATGACGACGCAAACATCAGATGATAAAGTGACATGGATTATCACGAAATCAGATGGTGAAAAAATTATAATTGAAACATTAAAATCTGAATCAAATCAATATTAAATCAGGAGGTAGTTAAATGAATCATTTAGATCAATTAGAGAATAAAAGTATACATATCATTCGAGAAGCTTATGCATCCTTTAAAAACCTAGGAATGCTATGGTCTATTGGTAAAGATTCTACAGTATTATTGTGGTTAGCAAGAAAAGCTTTTTTTGGTCACGTACCCATTCCTTTGATTCATATAGACACAAGTTACAAAATTCCGGAAATGATTGAATATAGAGATAATCTAGCACTAAAATGGTCTCTGGACATGATTTATGGAACCAATGAAGAAGCTTTGTCGGCAAAACAAACCTACCCGGATGGCAATAGCACAAGGTTACAATGCTGTAAAGATCTAAAAGCGGATGCCCTTAAGAACACGTTAAACGGTGAATGGAAGAGATACCGTATGAATCACAATACGAGAGTCTATGATGTGGATCATAGTACTGAGGCGTACACAGGTGTTATCGTTGGTGTAAGAGCTGATGAAGAAGGTAGTCGCTCAAAAGAAAGATATTTTTCACCTAGAAATCAACATAATGATTGGGCAATCAGTGAACAACCCCCTGAATTTTGGAATCAGTATAAAACAGACTTTGCACCTGGAACCCATGTACGTATTCATCCTTTGTTAGATTGGACAGAACTGGATATATGGGAATATATTGAACGTGAAAAAATAGAGATGGTTTCGTTATATTTTGACCAAGGAACCGGAAGACGATATCGATCTCTTGGGTGTTACCCATGTACCAGCCCCGTAGAATCAACAGCATCAAACGTACAGGAAATTATCGAAGAACTAAAAAACGGAAAGTTTGCCAATATTGCAGAACGCTCAGGTAGAGAACAGGATAAAGAAGATGGTGGCGGCCTAGAAGATCTAAGAAAAGATGGATACATGTAACAGAAAGGTGGACAATGAATATGAATAAAGAAAATAGACATATGAATATTGTTATAGTCGGTCATGTAGACCATGGAAAAAGTACGGTTATCGGAAGGTTACTTGCAGATACCAATTCACTACCGGAGGGTAAATTAGAATCCGTAAAAGAGAAATGTCGTAAAAATTCAAAACCATTTGAGTATGCATTTTTATTGGATGCCCTAAAAGACGAACAAGCACAAGGTATAACCATTGATTCAGCAAGATGTTTTTTTAAATCAAAAGCTAGAGATTATATTATCATAGATGCTCCTGGTCATATTGAGTTTTTAAGAAATATGGTCACAGGAGCATCAAGAGCAGAAGCTGCGCTCTTAGTGATTGATGCAAAAGAAGGTATTAAAGAGAATTCAAAACGACATGGCTACTTATTGTCCATGCTCGGTATTACGCAAATAGTCGTGCTTGTAAACAAAATGGATTTAGTAGGCTATGATGAAGTGGTATATCAACAGATTGTCAAAGAGTATAGTGCGTTTTTAGCATCGATTAACCTTAAATCCATAGCATTTATTCCGATTAGTGCATTCAATGGGGACAATCTGATTGATTCTTCGATACAAATGTCTTGGTACGGTGGGTGTGATGTACTGCAAACTCTAGATAAACTAGAGGTTAAACAATCAATTGAAAGGCAACCATTTAGAATGCCGGTTCAAGGTGTTTACAAATTCACAAATAATGGTGACGATCGCCGAATTATTGCGGGTACCATTGAATCTGGCACCATAAGTGTAGGAGATGAAATTACCTTCTACCCTTCCGGTAAACAGACAAGAGTCAAAACGATTGAAGGTTTTAATGAGGAAGAAGTGACAACTAAAAACGAAGGTCAGTCCATTGGTTTCACAACTGAGGAACAACTTTATATAAAAAGAGGAGAAATGGTCGTAAAAGCAGATGAATCCATAATTCATAGTGGTATATCTTTTAAAGCGAATGTTTTTTGGCTAGGGAAACAACCATTGATACTTAATAAGACGTATATATTTAAGATTGGTTCAGCAAGTGTGAAGGGCCACATTGAACGTATTGTCAGAGTGCTTGACGCTTCAAACTTAAGTACAAGTATAAAAAATGAAGTGCATCAACACGAAGTTGCTGAAATAATTGTTGTGACCAACGACAGTATCGCCTATGATCTGACTCATGAGCTTCCAAAGACAAGTCGATTTGTTATAGTAGATGACTATGAAATATCGGGTGGGGGTATTGTCATTGAAGAGGTTGTTGGATTTGATCATGGTGAAGTAGCACATACCATTCACAAGAATACATTTTGGCAACGCAGCTATATTAGGCGACAAGAGCGTATTGAAAGACATAGCCAACTTCCTGTTTGGATTCTCATTGCTGGTGAAGCACATGTGGGCAAGAAACCGTTAGCTAAGGCTTTAGAGAATTACTTGTTCCAACAGGGACGACTCGTTTATTTCTTAAGCACAGGTAACGTAAAGCATGGACTATCAAATATTTACCCTGAACAAGAGCGACACACCCATGTACAAATGCTGACAGAAGTTGCAAATATTTTACTCGACAGCGGCCATATAACTATTTCTACGGCCACAAATCTTGACAAAGACAATTATCATACCATACATAATATTATTGATGGTCATAGAGTTATTCGCGTATGGTTAGGTGACAATCCTTTCAATATGGAAATCGATATCTTGCTAAAGCCGGAAGATACGAACTATAATGTACAGAAAATTGTAAACTATCTCAAAAATAATGGGGTGATGTACAAGGGGGAATTTGATGCTGTCTAAAAGAAAAACCATCATAAAAACCATATCATATCGTGTAACTGGGACAATAACGACTCTTTTAATTGTATTTTTTATGACAGGAGAAATAGTAATCGCTTCAGGTGTTGCTTCTATTGAAGTCATATTGAAAATGTTAATCTATTATATCCATGAAAGGATTTGGCATAAATTTGCTGTTGAGGAACCGGAATATCATTTATAAAACGAGGATATGAAACAATATATGGGGGGGTAAGTCGATTTTGTCGGGTTATTTTATCGGTTCCAAATAAAGTAGACAAAACCCAATATTTTTGTAAATTAGGTTGACGAATAATATTATTGTGGTATAATCATCTATAGTGCTAAATTATTACCTTTAGTTGTAGGACAAGCACAATACGCAACTGGAGGGAGGTTGAAATTGCTATGTCTAATGTAACGATTAGAGACAACGAAACTCTTGATAGTGCTCTTAGAAGATTTAAGAGAAACTGCGCCAAAGCAGGTATCATGCAAGAAATCAGAAAAAGAGAACATTACGAAAAACCTAGTGTTAAACGTAAGAAGAAATCAGAAGCAGCTAGAAAACGTAAATTCTAATTTATTTGAATAGGATGGTTGAATGAGTTTAAAAGATCAATTGTTTCTTGATTTTAAGGAAGCAATGAAGAAAAAAGAGACTCTACGCAAGAATACGATTCAATCCATACGTACAGCAGCTCTTCAGATGGAAAAAGATCAAAAGATCGATGTTTCGGAAGAAGATTATGTAAAAATCATTGCAAACCTGGTTAAAAAGCGCACAAGCGCCTTACCTGAGTTTGAAAAGAGTGGTCGTTTAGACCTCATCGACGAATTGAAGTCAGAGATTGATATTCTCATGACTTATTTACCTAAGCAATTATCTGATGATGAAGTCTATGAGATTGTATCGAAGACAATTGAAGAACTAGGTGCCACATCTATGAAAGATATGGGAAAAGTTATGGGTGTTCTTACGGATGAATTATCCGGTAAAGCAGATACCAAACTGGTGAGTCAATTGGTCAAAAAGCGTTTAAGTCAATAGAATAAACAAACTAAAGTAGTGCTGTGGACATCCATGGCACTTTTTTAATTTAAATTTAAACAGTAAAACATGAAGTCATGCTTCTTATTTATAAAAAACTTCAAAAGACTGGTCATCTAAAACATAATTATGTTAAAATAGATAGGCGCCCAACTTTAATGGGTGTAATGGGAGGTTGTATAACTTTGGTTTTTGGTGACTATGATGTTAACATTAAACATATAGAAAAGTCTTTAAAAGTCAGTATTGTCAATCGTGATAATGATATAAGAATTACAGGTGATGAAGCCGATACCATCAAGGCCAGAAAGGTACTTAAGCAGTTGATGAAAAGTAGCCTTAAAGGTGTGGAGATTAATGAACAAATCGTTAATTATGCACTCGATATGATTCATAAAGAAAAGGAAGATGTACTGAATCAGATCAAAGATGATTTTGTCTGTATGACCATGCGTGGTAAATATATTCGTGCCAAAACCGCCGGTCAGAGTGCCTATATTGAGGCCATTAAGAATAAGATGATCGTTTTTGGAATCGGACCTGCAGGTACTGGAAAGACTTATCTTGCTATGGCCCATGCAATTACAGCATTTAAGAAAAAAGAAGTTAATAGGATTATCATGACCAGACCGGCGATTGAGGCTGGTGAAAAATTAGGTTTTTTACCTGGGGATCTGCAAAGTAAGGTGGACCCATATCTTAGGCCTCTATACGATGCGCTCCATGAGATTATGGGGGCGGATGCCTATCAAGCCAATATGGAAAAAGGCCTAATAGAAGTGGCACCCTTGGCGTACATGCGAGGAAGGACCTTAGATAATGCGTTTATCATATTGGATGAAGCCCAAAATACCACGCCGGAACAGATGAAGATGTTCCTTACTAGAATTGGCTATGGTTCTAAGGCTATTATTACAGGTGATATCACTCAGAAGGATTTACCTGAAAACAAAGTGTCGGGATTGGAAGTGGCCAGTAAAATACTCAAAAATGTTGAAGAAATAGGCATAATTGAATTAACACAGGCAGATGTGGTACGCCATCCATTGGTTCAGAAGATTGTAAACGCTTATGAAACTTACGAGAAGAATCAGAAATTACATAAAGAAAAGTATAAAACCAATATTAGTACAAAAAAACATTACGGAAAGTAGGGATAAGGTGAAACTTCAAAATAACTTCAGAAGTTTTTTGTTGATACTGGCAGTCCTTACGATGCTTGTAATAATGAATGTCTTCATGGTATACAATCAAATCGATATCGGTTCGATCATCGGGCGTAATCTCATCATTCTATGTTTATTCTCCATATATGGTTATTATATTTTCTTGTTTTACAAAGAGATTCCTTTTAATCAGAAACTATTTTTAGTACTGATTACATCTTCCTTATGGACAGCATCCATTTTTATAGGTGAAAGCGCATTTTTTTACATGCCTATCTTAGTTGGGGTCATGCTTATATCAATCAACATAGATCAACAATTGGCTATTATAACCCATATTCTTGGTATTGCCCTTATTGGCATTATTCTGACATTGCCTATGATATTTTATCTCTTTTATTTACCGGTAGGTGTTTTTTCGGCTTTGGTGATTGTTGAAGCAAAAGAGCGAAAAAAAATCATATATGTAGCAGGATTAACATCGTTATTTGGTGTATTATTCTATATTCTAATTGTATTTATGCTAGGAGTAGAACTTAGTGTCATTGAACCACTATTGATTTTTGCAAACATTGTTCTGACCATTATTATTGTTATTGGATCCATGCCTTTGTGGGAAGCTATTTTTCAATTTGTTACACCTTCAAAACTATTAGAGTTGATCAGTGAAGACCATAAATTACTTCAAAGATTAATGGAAGAAGCACCCGGAACGTTTCATCATTCAAAAATGGTATCCAATCTGGCTCAAAGAGCGGCAAAAGCTGTTGGGTGCGATGTTATGATGACCAGGATTGGTGCGCTTTATCATGACGTAGGTAAGTTGAAAGAGCCGGAGTATTTCATTGAAAATCAAAATGGCGGTCCCAATCCTCACGATCAGATAGCGGCTGAGTCCAGTGCTCAAATTATTATTGAACATGTGGCTTTTGGTGTTAAGTTGGCAAAAGAACATAAATTACCTAAAGGGATTATTGAACTTATTAGTGAGCATCATGGAACATCTCTTGTAGGGTATTTTTATCACAAAGCCAATCAATATGATGATGGTATAATATACGGAGAAGCCGCTTTTAGGTATCCTGGTCCGAAACCGAGTACCAAGGAAGCCGCTATTATTATGTTGGCCGATTGTGTTGAAGCTTATGTCAGATCCCTTGATGAAGAAGATCGGCACCTAGAACGCATCAAAGAAATTATTAAAGAAATATCAAATCAGAAATTTATGGAAGCACAATTGGATGCAAGTCCACTTAAAATGAAAGAATTACCCCTCATTGCAGAAGCGTTTATCCAAGTTTATAATGGTATGTATCATGAGCGGGTAAAATATCCTACGAATAGGTGAAGCATATGAGTGTCTATATTGAATGGCTATATGGTGAAAAAACAACCGCATTAAATGCGATTATTGAAAATGCAATAAGTAGCAGTCTGACTTATGAAGGTGTTACTGAAGCGGTGGAATTGAGTGTGACAATTATGTCCAGCGACGAGATTCAAGAGATTAATCAGGATCAAAGAGGAATAGATCAGCCTACAGATGTACTTTCTTTTCCAATGGTAACCATCATGATTGGGGAAGACTTCAATCAGTCTATACAACATGAACCTAAGAATCCCGAGACTGGTGAAGTATATATGGGTGATATTGTGATTTCATGGGACAAGATTTTAGAGCAAAGCATACTCTATGGACATAGCAAGGAACGGGAACTTAGCTTTTTAGTGGTGCACAGTATGTTACATCTAATGGGTTACGACCATGAGACAGAAACGGATGAAATCATTATGTTCCAAAAACAAAAAGAGATTCTAGAGGATATGGGGATGAAACGATGAAAAACAGAAACCTAAGGTCGAGTTTTTCTCATGCTTTTAATGGTATCTTTCAAGCATTCAAAACAGAGAAAAACATTAAACTTCACACAATGTTTGGTTTGCTTGCTATACTTTTTGGTGCCTATTATAAGATCAGTGTTCTAGAATGGTTGATTGTTGTCTTAACCATCGGATTTGTTATTGTAGCCGAATTACTGAACACAGCCATTGAGTACACGGTTGATATGGTTTGCGGTAATAACTACAATGAACTGGCAAAGTACTCTAAAGATATTGCTGCAGGAGCAACACTCGTTGCAGCAATCGTGGCAGTTATTATTGGTGCGATTATATTTATACCGAAAATTATTTGAAGATTTAAGGTTTCAATAAATAAACATGACGACATGATGATACTAAAAATGAGCTGAAATGTGACAGAAATGAGACTAAAGGAGTCAAGGATGAAAAGACAAGTATATATATGGATTCTATTAGGGTTACTGATTCTATCTGTAGGTTGTAAAAAAGAAGTAATACCGGAGCCTGATATTGTTGAAGAAGAAGTCATAGAAGAATTGCCGGAAGAAGTAGAAGAAGTGGAAGAAGTGGAGGATCTGACAGGTAAAGCCTTGAATCCATTAACAGGTCTCTACATTGATGAAAATGTAATTAACAGACGTCCTGTTGGGATTGTCATCAGCAACATTCACAATGCTATTCCTCAGATCGGTATCGAAGAAGCAGATGTCATCTATGAGACACTGGTTGAAGGTGGAATCACCAGACTTTATGCTGTGTATCAGGATTTTACAGGAGAAAAAATAGGACCGGTTAGAAGCGCCAGACATTATCAGCTAGATTTTGCTTTTGATTTTGATGCTATTTTTGTACATATAGGTGGTAGCCCTCAAGCTTATAATGCTATAAAAAATCTAAGGTCCCCCAATCTGGATGCGATGTCCTCTGGCGTGGCTTATAAAGACTCAAGTAGAAAAAGTCCCCATAGTACTTATGCGACAAAAGAAAGAATCATGGAAGTATGGGCACAGAAGGGTTACCGAACGGATAAAGAACCTTCATTTGTCAATAAATTCGACTTTGCAGAAGAAATAAAACTGAATGAACCGAAAAAAGTAGAAAAAGTCATACTGGATTTTTCGAACTATCATTATGCTTGGTTTGATTATGACGCCGACGCCATGAATTATAAAAGATTTCAATACTTGAATTATAAAAATACCGGTACAGGAGAACATATAGATGATGGGACAGGACAGCAACTGGCTTTTGACAATATTATCATACAACTCGCCAGTATTTGGACGATCAAAGGTGATTCAGCCGGGCGTATGGACATGAACCTCTTAACACAAGGTGATGGTTATTATCTGACAAGAGGTGAAATGGTTCCTATAACATGGTCTAAAAAAAGTCACAATGAACCGACCAGATATTTTGATGTGAATGGTGACCCACTTATAATGTACCCGGGAAAAACATGGATTTCCGTTTTTCCGACAAACCGCACAGATAAGTTACTTTTTGAATAAAAAGAGAATAGAGGCTATTATGACAAACGATAAATTAATACAAATGGCTTATGAAGCTATGGAAAACGCATATGTACCTTACTCGAAGTTCCAGGTAGGTGCTGCCTTATTAACTAAAAGCGGTAGAGTTTATAAAGGTTGCAACATAGAGAATGCATCTTTTGGCGCAACCAATTGTGCTGAAAGAACAGCCATTTTTAAAGCAATATCTGAAGGTGAGAAGGAATTTCTGAAACTGGCTGTGGTTAGTAACAGCAAAAAATTTACTTATCCATGCGGCATATGCCGCCAAGTTATGAGTGAATTTATGATGGATGCAGTTATGCTTTTTGATGATCAGGATCAAGGGATTATAGAAATTCCTATGACAGAAATACTACCCTATAAGTTTGATTTATAATTAAAAGATTAAGGAAGTTGAGGGTGGGTTATGGTATCAACTAAAAAGTCATCCAATCATATGGTTGTACAGGGTGGTATTCTTGCCTCGGCATCATTGATAGTGCGTCTAATCGGTTTCTTTTATAGAATACCTTTGGTCAATATTCTTGGGATAGAAGGTATGGGTTACTACAGCAGTTCTTTTGAGATTTACTCTTTTATGTTGATTATATCATCCTATGCTTTACCGGCCGCATTGTCCAAGATTATTTCTAAGAAAATCACATTGAAAAAATATAAGGAAGCCCACCAGATTTTTAAGGCGGGCTTGCTTCTTGGCGCTTTTGTAGGCTTAATTACTTCTTCCATCATGTATTTTCAAGCTCAGAATCTGGCATCCCTTATTGGTTCATCCGGTAGTGTTCATGCTATGAAAGCATTGGCACCGGCGCTGTTGATTTTTTCTGTCCTTGCTGTCTTTAGAGGTTATTTTCAAGGCATGAATACAATGGTTCCAACAGCCATTTCACAAATCATTGAACAGGTATTTAACGCCATATTCAGCCTTGTCATGGCTTATACCTTACTAAGTCAAGGGGTCGCCATGGGAGCGGCTGGTGGTACGCTAGGGACGGGCATAGGCACCTTGTTTGGATTGTTGTTTCTTATATTTGTTTATAGAATGGCCAGACCGTATTTTGGAAAACGCATGGCGCGTGACACTGTATCTGCAGAAGAGGAAGGGTTATTTGACTATTGGCAGATTATTGTCATGACTTCAGTCCCTATGTTAATTGGTTCAACGGCTTATAACCTTTCAGGCCTTGTAGACATGGTCTTGTTTCAACGTGGTCTTCTGTTTCAAGGTTATGAAGCGGATTTCGTAGCCGGTCAATATGGGATCTTGGCTTCTAAATACAAATTAATATTAACCTTGCCCATATCCATTGCATCTGCACTAGCAGCAGCTTCTATTCCGGGTATTACGTCTCTTATGGCCAAGAAAGAATATAAAGCGGTTCAGCACAGGGGAAAACAAGCCATTAAGATGGTGCTACTGGTTTCCATACCATCAGCTTTTGGCTTAGGTTTTTTGGCGGAGCCTATTCTACTGATGCTCTTTGGCTCAAAGAACATAGAGATTGCAACCTTACTTATGAGACTGGGTGCTATGACAGTTATTTTCTATAGTGTATCAGCTATTTGTATTGGTATTTTACAAGGTTTGGGTATGATTAAAGTACCGGTGCGTCATTCATTAGTGGCTCTCGGCGTAAAAGTGGTGTTTATGTTGATTTTCATATATTTATTTGACTTTGGGTTGATTGGCGCGGTTTTATCTAATATTATATTTAGCGGTTTGGTGGCATCAATGAATTATCTTAGTATAGAAAGTAAAATCCATATGCAGTTGGATTATAAAATATCGGTGATGTATCCGTTAATTGCAGGCTTAATAATGGGTGTCTTAGCTATGTTGGTTCATAGGATGGTTATGGTGATGAGTCAATCAAACATCCTAGCTACTCTGATTGCAATTATGGTTGGTGGTTTATTTTATGTCATTTTACTTATTAAGATTGGTGGCATAACAGAAGCGGAGCTCTTAATATTCCCCAAAGGTACTAAGCTGGTAGCTCTAGCAAAAAGATTAAGATTGATGTAGGTGATGGTATGGGTAAGAACAAAGTGATAATTATTGGTGGTGGTGCATCCGGTATTATGGCCGCTATAACCGCTGCACGACTAGGACAAAAAGTAATATTATTGGAACGTAAAGACCGTATCGGCAAAAAGATACTGGCGACAGGGAATGGACGTTGCAATATTTCAAACAGATTTATAGAGGAGCGTCGATTCCACTCAGATAGTCTGAATTTATATAATCAAATATACCCTCAGTTTGATCTAAATAAAACCTTAGAATTTTTTGAAGAATTAGGTATTCCTATTCTAGAACTTGAGGAAGGGAAGCTTTATCCGTATTCCCTTCAGGCAGCATCCGTTCTAAATGTTCTGCTCTATGAACTGGAGCGACAGAAAGTACAAGTCTTGTGTAATGAAGACGTGATTCGTGTTGAAACAGGTCAGCGGGTGGTGGTACATACCAAAAAGAATAAGTATTATGGTGATTATGTGATTCTGGCATGCGGCGGAAAATCAACACCGGATCTTGGTTCTAACGGTAGCGGCTTTCAAATAGCAAAGGATCTAGGAATGAAATTAATAGAGCCTTACCCATCGCTTATTCAACTAGAATCAGATTATGCCTATTTAAAACATCTTAAAGGAACTAAAGTGATGGCCAAGGTGGCTTTGGTCGTTGATGAAATACCTGTGAAAAGCGTTTATGGTGAACTTCTTTTTACAGACTATGGTCTCTCGGGACCGCCTATACTTGACATAAGCCGAGCCGCGGCACATGCCATTAAGACACATAAGAAGAATATCGAGATTCATGGAGATTTGGTGCCATTACTGGATAGAGCAGCGTTAGATCAGATGTTATTAAAACGTATTGATAGAATGTCCTATAAAGTTTTGGAGGATTTTTTTGTTGGTTTACTACCCAAGCAAATGATTATTCCCTTAATCAAAGATTGCGGTATGAATCCAAGAGACAAAGGGGCGCAAATCACTTCTAAGCAACGGGAAATGATTGTAAATTGGCTTAAAGCTTTAAGGCTTAGTATTACTGGAACCAGGCAATGGAATCAATCACAGGTTACTGCTGGAGGTGTTGATTGCCATGAAGTAGATGGAACAACACTTACATGTGTAAAACACCCAAAGATCATTCTATGCGGAGAAATACTGGATATGGATGGGGATTGCGGTGGGTTTAATCTGCAATGGGCATGGAGCTCAGGATATGTGGCAGGCGTAAGTGCCGGTAAGGAATAAATATGGGTTATTATAGAATCGAGCAAATAAAAATGCCATTGGATCATAAAGTTGATGATTTATATAAGTTGGTCAAAACTATCTATGGGTTTGAACCAAAAACAGAGATTAAAATCACTAAAAAATCTGTAGATGCCAGAAAAAAAGACGCTATAAAAATCGTCTATACTGTCGATGTCATGATGGAGGCGTCCTCCAATAAAAAACTAGCAAAATTGATATACATAGAAGAAAATTCATCTTATGCATTAAAAGGGCCAATAAATTTACCTGATAAACGACCGGTAGTTATCGGTGCCGGACCGGCAGGTCTTTTTGCAGCACTCATTCTGGCAGAACAAGGGGCTAGACCCATATTACTAGAGCGTGGACGTGCGGTTGATGAACGCATTAAAGATGTAGAGACCTACTTCAAAACCGGAAAACTGGATGTAGAATCTAATATACAGTTTGGTGAAGGTGGTGCCGGTACCTATTCAGATGGAAAAATCAACACTGGGGTAAAAGACAAATTCTATCGAATAGACAAAATATTAGATACCTTTATTGAGGCGGGCGCACCGGAAGAAATTCGCTATGTGAACAAGCCTCATATCGGTACAGATTATCTGATTAAAGTCGTTGAAAACATACGCCTTAAAATCATTGCACTTGGTGGTGAGGTTCATTTTAGCAGGAGAATGACCGAACTGGTTATTGAAAATGGCGCTGTAATAGGTGTCAGAGACCAGTTGGGTAATCTCATTGCTACAAATCATGTAGTTTTGGCCATTGGTCATAGTGCAAGAGATACATTCCAGCGTCTCATAATAGATAAGATTCCTATGGAGAAAAAAGCTTTCGCCATTGGGTTACGGATTGAACATCCCCAAGAGATGATCTCAAAGAAACAATATGGTTTAGGCCATCATCATCCAAATCTTCCAGTAGCGGATTACAAGTTAACGTATCGAACAGGTGAGGGACGTGCGGTCTATACTTTTTGTATGTGCCCGGGTGGCTTTGTGGTGAACTCTGCTTCTGAGATTGGCCATGTTGTTTGTAATGGTATGAGTAATTTTAATAGAGATGAAGTCAATGCAAACAGTGCATTGTTGGTCAATGTACTACCTGAGGACTTTGGTGGTGATGATTTATTAGCCGGTGTTCATTTTCAAAGAAAATGGGAGAAAAAGGCTTTTGAGATTGCCGGTTCTAATTACAGCCTACCTGTTCAAAAATTAGACGACTTCTTTAGCGGTAGAATCACAACAGCCTTTGGAGCAGTTAAACCTAATATTAAAGGTCCATATACCATGGCGGATCTAAATCAAGCTTTACCTGATTTTGTAGCAGAAGCCTTAAAAGAAGGCATTCAAGCATTCGGTAAGAAAATCAAAGATTTTGACCGAAAGGATGCTGTTTTAACAGGTGTTGAGACAAGAACATCTTCTCCCATACGTATTTTAAGAGATGAGGCCTATATGAGTTCGGTTAAAGGTCTCTATCCTTGTGGTGAGGGGGCAGGTTATGCGGGTGGTATTATGTCGGCAGCACTGGATGGTATGAAGGTGGCGGAGTCGATATTGAATGTTATAATTTAATTTGGAACTATGAAAACCCTTCCATAGACAATAAGGTTAAATAAAAAAAGCATCCAGAATTGGACGCTTTTTTTTAATACTTTAACCTAAATTATATAAATTACTGTATTTCTTTAACAAATAATCAGTAAAATACTTCGGATTAAAGGGTTCGCCGGTAGCGATTAGAAGGATTTCTTCCGGCGTCTTAGTCGATCCGTATTTGTGGATTTTATCGGCGAGCCAATTCTTAATAAGGATCAGTTGATCGTCAGCGATGGCTTTGTTAACATCAAAATCTCGGTTCATAGCAACTTCAAACTGCGCTGCATAAGCACTACCAAGGGCATAGGAAGGGAAGTAGCCAAATAGGCCCTCTGACCAGTGAACATCTTGTAAAACGCCTTTAGCATCAGAATCTGGTGTAATACCTAGATAGTTTTGATAGAGTTCATTCCATGCGCTTGGTAAATCTTTCGCATTTAACTTGCCCTCAAAAATCTGTTTTTCCAACTCGTAGCGTATCATAATGTGCAAAGCATAAGTTAATTCATCCGCTTCGATACGAATTAAAGTGGGGCGTACATAATTGCTGGCTTTGTAACAGATTTCAGGTGTAGCATCACCCAATTGGTCTTTATAAAGATCTTGTAGTAAGGGGAAATACGTCTCCCAGAAAACCCGTGAACGACCAATGTTGTTTTCATAGATTCTAGACTGAGATTCATGAATGCCCATTGTGGTTCCGGTTGCTAATCGACTAAAGCCTAAAGCCACATCTATATCTTGTTCATATAATGCATGACCACATTCGTGAATGGTACTGTAGATGCTTGACAGAATATTGTCTTCATAATAATGGGTTGTAATACGAACATCATCTTTGGTGATGTTCATGGTAAAAGGATGAACACTTTCCGCAATAATGCCGCTATCGTTGTTGAAACCCAGTTTCTCAAGTAGTAAATCAGACAATCGCTTTTGGTTTTTTACATCGTATTTAACACCTTCAAAAGGAGAATGCACCGTGACACCACTGTCCTTAATCTTCTGAACAAGGGGGACAACAACCGCTCTAAGTTGGTCAAAAAACTGATCAGCAATTTCTACCGTCAGATCACGTTCATAGTCTTGAAGCAAAGTGTCATAGGGGTGTCCATCTTTGTTTCTATATTCGATGTATTTACGCTGAAAATCAATGACTTTTTGGAGATAAGGTTCAAAAATAGTAAAATCATTTTTCTCTTTTGCTTCTTCCCAAGCATCGGAGGATAAGGCTTGCAGACCTTTAAAAGCGGCATATTCATCTACAGGTACACAGGCCACTTTATCATATTCTTCTTTAAAAAATTGAAGCTTAGATTTTTCTAAATCACTTAGGTCATTTTTATGGGTTTCTAGATCATCTAGTACCTGTTGGATTCTAGGACTCACCAATGTGTTGTAATAGAACTCAGAAAGATGAACAAGCGTCTGGGATCTACCGTTAACAGCATTCTTCGGTGCAAGTGTTGCAGAATCCCAGAATATAAGTGCTTCTGAAAAGCCCAGTGCGCTAAGACTTTGATCTAATTTTTCCAGTTGTTCTATAGGGGTTAAGTCTTTGGTATGTGTTGTAATCGATGTCATAAAATACCGCCTTTCTATTATGTTGACTATAAAATTATTATAACATAGGTTAAAGCACCAAAACTATATAGTTGAACTTTTACATTCATTTGAATGTGAACTTAGTGAAACTTAATTTTGACGCTTTAGCAAACGAATAAAAGTGGAAAATGGAACAAAAATCGACTATTTACGTCAGAATGATTATAATAGATAATATAAGATACATCAAGGGATAGTGAGAGAAAAGGAGAGATCGATGATGAAAAAATTCAAAGGATTAAAGATTGGGATTATAAGTGTGTTGGTGATGGTACTTGTTTTGTCCGCATGTGGTGCTCAAAAACTTAGTATGACAGAGGATTCTGCGACCAGTTCAAATGGATCCGGCTTTATGGACTATGGAGAAAGTTCACCCGCAATGCCCCAAGAAGCCAGAGAAGAAGCTGGTATAGAAATGGAAATGACGGTTGAAGAATCAAAAAGCTTTGATAACGGAGAAACCATACCAGAGTCCATGGTTGTCAATGAGCGTAAAATTATTAAAACCGGTTATATGTCCTTAGAAACCCTAGAATACGATGATACTTTAATGGCCATAAAAGAATCAATAGGGAAATACAATGCTTATGTGGAAAGTTCGGAAAGTTATGGCGGTCAGATTTATGAAAGTGGTGCCGAAAGACGATCCAGTCGTTATGCCATTAAAGTTCCGGCAGAACAGTTTGAAGCTATGTTTGAAGAACTTAAGACCATAGGTCAAGTGCTCAATGCCAATGAAGGTCGTGAAGATATAACAAGCCAATTTGTTGATATAGAATCCAGACTGGAAACACTTAAAGTACAAGAAGATCGACTTTTAGCCATTTTAGAAAAATCTGAAAAACTTGAAGATGTGATTCAACTGGAGTATGCACTTCAGAATGTTCGGTATGAGATTGAACGTTATACAAGCAATCTTAGAAATATGAGTGAAAGTGTTAGGTATTCAACCATACATGTTAATATTCAGGAAGTTCTAAAACCAACTGTTATAGTAAAAGAGCCTATAACCCTTACTGAACGTATAAGTCAAGGTATAAGAAATACATTTACGGATATCAAAGAAGGTTTTGAAGACTTAATCGTCTACGTTATAGCTAATTCTCCTTATTTGTTATTTACAGCCTTCATGATTTTCATAGGTGTTAAAATCTACAAAAAGAGTATCAAGAAGAGCAAAATCATGAAGCAAATCGATGCAGCAAAGAAGGATGATCATCATCCAAGTGTGTAGCTGATTACAGCTTGCACAGTTTACACATATAAATCGGTAGGTTTTACTTGAGTGATTAAGTAGAACCTACCTTATTTTTACCTATTCAAGCGTATTTTTTGTTACTTATCATGAAACTTTTCAAAATAAGTCTAAAAGATTGATTAGACTCACGTATTGTTGTAAAATAAAACAGATTACATCATGACATAGGAGCTGTGGGATATGGCGGATAGAAAAGCACTGGTCAATAAAAAAAGAGTTGTTGTAAAAGTAGGTTCATCATCATTGACTTACAAAGATACCGGACATATTAATTTAACGAAAATGGAAAAACTCATTCGTCAACTGGCGGACATGAAACACAGTGGACTGGATGTGATTTTAGTTTCATCCGGTGCTCAGGCGGCAGGTATTAGCGTATTAAATCTAGAAAGTAAACCATTGGAAATGGAAAAGAAACAAGCAGTTGCATCAGTAGGACAAGCATCCTTGATGCGCATGTATCAGAAATTTTTCAGAGAATATAATATCATAGCGGGACAAGTACTAATAACAAAAGAGATTACCATGGAAGAAAAAAGTAGAAATAATGTTATAAACACTTTTAATGCTTTGTTGGATTATGGAACTATTCCTATTGTTAATGAGAACGATACTGTAGCCACAGATGAGATTGAATTCGGCGATAACGATACTTTATCAGCAATTGTTGCCACTTTAGTCAAAGCAGATTTGCTTATACTGCTTTCAGATATTGATGGTTTACATACAATGGATCCTGTGCGTTATGAAGAGGCAGAGTTGATTTCAAAAGTAAATGAAATCAACGGTGATATACTAAAAATGGCAACCGGCTCAAGCACCCTTGTTGGAACGGGCGGTATGGTGACGAAGTTACAAGCGGCTATGATAGCAACCGAAGCACATATTGATATGGTTATTGCAAATGCAGATCGACCCTATGTTTTACTAGATATACTAGCGGGTGAGA
Source organism: Firmicutes bacterium HGW-Firmicutes-2 (assembly GCA_002841495.1). Taxonomy (GTDB): domain Bacteria; phylum Bacillota; class Clostridia; order Lachnospirales; family Vallitaleaceae; genus Petrocella. The sequence continues at coordinate 70,135 of PGZV01000014.1, forward strand.
ATGTTGGAACCTTATTTAAAGCGTTATAAAAAGGAGGTTTGAAATGGATCAATCTCAAATAGAACGTATCAATTTTTTAGCCAAAAAATCAAAATCAGAAGGCTTAAATATTAAGGAGAAAGAAGAACAACAGGTATTAAGAAAGGCTTATATTGAAAGTTGGAAAAATGGCGTCAAGGCAACTTTAAGTCAAGCAAGTTTTGTAGAAGCCGATGGAAGCTTAACGCCCATCAGAAGGAAAAGTGATGGATAAAACAAACTATAGAGCAAAACATTTATTTATTAGGCAGCAGATGTATTTTTCAGATGTAACGCGTAAAAGTGAGAAAATCGCCAAACGTATTATGGAAGCAGATTTTTTTAACCAATCCTGTAATGTTTTTGGTTATATAGCTATGAAAAATGAAGTGGATTGTCTTTTTATAAAAGATATGGTTAACCATAGAGGCTATGATTTCCTTGTACCAAGGGTATTGGAACATGAGGGTATGGCTTTCTCACCTTATATTGGTACGGAGCAGCTAAAGCAAAGTGCTTTCGGTATTATGGAACCAAAGATTGGTAGCGCTGTTATAGAGCCTAAAGAAGGTGACTTAATTCTTGTACCTGGTTGCTGTTTTGATCTTAAGGGCAATAGAATTGGATATGGTGGCGGTTATTATGATGCTTATCTTACAGCTCACCCAAATCAGATAAAAGTTGGATTGGCCTATGAGAATCAACTTGAAAATCAACTGCCTTATGAGAGTAAGGACCAAGTCATGGACTATATCGTTACAGAAGACCGTGTGATCAAGATTAAGAAAAATTAAAGAGATTGAAAACAAGCGATCTTGATTTTACTAAAGGTCGCTTGTTTATTTATACATAGCGTTTATATAAAGTATTTGGACATGCTCACATGAAAAACTGTCCCCTTTTAAACTTAATATACTGTCGTTCTAAAAACGACAGTAGTCGTCGTATACTGTCATTCAAAAACAGCTTTTCAACAAGTGCCAGTTTACCGTTAATTTCGCAAAATCAGGTTGAACTGATTTTTATCCGAGAACCCTATATACATAAAGTCGAGCCATTCGTCCAAATTATTAACGTTATTTATACTTGAAACATCAATATAATGTTTGTTTTTCAGGTAAATATGTAGAGCTTTGTGACATAATATAGTACAATTATGGCTAGGTAAAATAATTATATAGTTGAACTAACATATACTGTATAAAAGGGGAGGAATTTAAATGAAGTATGATTGGGTAGATGGATACTGTTTGGCAAAGACGGGTACGGTTAGAGACTATAAAGTAGAGTGGGAAGCCACACGCTATTTAGTAGGCAATAAGATGTTTGTGATGATTGGTACCAATAAAGAAAAGAAAAAAATTATAACAGTTAAATGTGAGCCAATCTTTGGCCAGTCATTACGAGATCAATATTCAGATATTATTCCTGGATATTATATGAATAAGACCCATTGGAATTCTGTATTTTTAGAAGGGGATGTTCCGGATGAGATACTAAAAACCATGTTGGATATGTCCTATGATCTTGTCTTTAAAGCTTTGACGCAAAAACAACAAAAAAGTATACTTGAAAATGAATAAATGCTCAAGTTTTACTCATGAAGCAATTAGGAGGCTTATGTATGAATTACAATTTAAATAGAGCAATCAAAGCGAATATTGCATTTATATGGTTTTTTGCTTTCTTTCTAAGCTTAACAGCCTATATAAATGGCGGTTTTTCTTACGGATTGAAAGCATTAATTGCTACATCAGTAACAGCTATGCTCGTAACTTTAATTTATTGGATACCTATGTCAATTGTTATAAAAAGTGAGTTGGTGATTTTTTTACCATTTTTTGCTTCCATTGGTTTATCAGTTGTTAATGGTGGCGTTGCACGCATGTTTAACATCTATATGTTGGCACTTGTCATGCAAGGCTTGTATTTTAATTATAAGCGCATGGTTACTGTAGGTGCAGCAATAATGGGGATTTTAGTTATTCTTTATATAATCAATCCCAATCTACTCATTGATCCTGGTATGGGAATAGGGGATTTCATTCCTAGAATAGGAGCGATTATTAGTGCCTACTTTGTACTTGTTTTATTGAGTAAATGGGGGCAAGAAATGGTGAAGAACGCAGAAATAGAAGCAGAAAAAAGTCTAAATGCTTTCGAAGCTTTAAACAACATTTTCAATGAAGTTAAGAGTTCTTCGTTACAATTAAAAGAATCTACCGAGAGTAGCACGAAAAAAATGAAAGACAATAGAGATGGAAATAGCGTCATTAATACCGCTATACAAGAACTTGCACAAAGTGTTGACGAGGCTGCGTCAACCGTTTCGGAAATTAACACCAGTGTTAGTGTTTCAGGTCAAAATGTGGAAAAAACATATCAAATCATGTCTCAAGTGGATTCTCTATTTAACAATCTTGAAACGGCTTTTTCCGAGAGTTCACAATCAATAGATATTATGTCAGGTGCAATTTCTAAGATGGATGAAACGATGACAGAAAGCTTTTCGACGATTAAAGATTTGTCCAATCGGATGCTAGATATTCAGCTTCATCTCGATGGTATTGTAACGATTGCAGATCAGACCAATCTTTTGGCCTTAAACGCTTCAATAGAAGCTGCAAGGGCTGGTGAACATGGTCGTGGTTTTTCTGTTGTTGCTGATGAAATTAGAAAGCTGTCTATTGAGAGTAGAACATTTGCAGACGATATTCGAGTGATAACATCACAATTAATGGAAGCGACTCAATCAGCAATGAATAAAGCGGAAATAGGTCAAGTGGCGACTTCAGAAGGCGTTGAAGCCATGAATCGACTAAATGATCATTTTTCTATTGTTAATCGTGATTTCAAACATGCAGGAGACAATTTAGATGATGAATCAAAGTATATTAAGAAAATCCATAGCGAATTTTCTAAAATCGAGGATGCGATTTCGAGCATTGCAGCAATTCTCGAAGAAAATGCTGCACATTTTCAAGAAATTGCATCAAGAGTCGGCGTCCAATCTGAGATAACAAATGCAGTAACAGAAGAAATTGCTAGTGTTGCTCATATTGGCAAACAACTATATGAGAGGGTAAGTCGGTAAGATGGATATTTTATTACAACAAGGTACAGTATTAGATTTGGAAATGATATTACCTAGTTACGTCGATTTATTTCCGGAACAAGAACGGAAAACGACTTCAGTGTTGAAAAAACTTTTAGGTACAAGAGATTACATTTTATATAAAATAGTTAATGAACAAAACAGCGCTTATATGGGCTTTATCTTATTACTCCAGCTAGAGGATTTAAGTGCGATTTGGCTTGATTTTATTGGTATTGACAAGATGTATCAAGGTTATGGCATAGGTTCGAAAGTTTTGGATCTTTTGAAAAAAAAGTATTCTAAGGTATATAAGGGCATGTATTTTGAAGTGGAATGTTTAGATGAGAATCCTGATACAGCCCGTCGCATCAAATTCTATGAAAAGTCTGGTGCTAAAAATTTAAAGGTTGACTATACTTTGCCGACACAACAAGGAGATTTACCCATGTTGTTGTATTATCAACCCCTTTCTAGTGAAAAACTACCGTTTCAAAAAGAAGTCGATGAAGTTATTAGAGAAGCCCATCAATTCATACATTTTGATTTATTGTAAAGTTAAAGTGTCAAAACATTATAGTTAAAATAGAGAATCATAGTTTTGGATTTTTACTATTATATGAAAATCTTATTACTCCTCAACGAATCTATAGCCAATACCAATTTCCGTCAATATAAAACGGGGGGATGATGTATCACTTTCAATTTTGCGCCTTAGATTCGCCATATAGACACGAATGGATGTTGTATCACTCGTTTCACTATAGCCCCATATTTTTCTTAGAATATAGTTATGGGTTAAAACTTTGCCTTTGTTTTCGACAAGCAACAATAAGAGTCGGTACTCAATAGGCGTAAGATGCACTTCTTCATCATGAATAAGAACCAATCGTTTCTCATAATTAATGGTTAGATAGTCTAAAGTAAAGATTTCTGTATTTTCTGAAGAGGAATCTTTTTTTGTTTTTCTCTGAGCAACCCTTATCCTAGCCATGAGTTCACCCATGTGAAAAGGTTTTGTGACATAGTCATTGGCTCCATAATCTAAAGCTGTTATTTTCTCGCTTTCCTGACCTCTAGCAGATACGACAATAATGGGTACTTCAGAGGACAATCTTATGGCTTGAATGATTTCAAGACCGTCGATATCCGGAAGACCTAGATCGAGTATGATGAGATTAGGAGGATTAAGGTTAAATAAAGACAGACCAATCAAACCGGTATTTGCTGTTTCAAAGTGATAGCCACTAGCCTTTAATGACAGTGATAAAAAGTTCAGGATATATTTGTCGTCTTCAATAATGAGTATTTTAAAATCTTGATCCATTAGACTTCCTCCGTAAGTGGAATTGTAAATTCGAATAATGCACCACCTTCAGGTGCTTGACCGGATGATATGGAACCACCATGGGCTTCGACAATAGATTTACATATGGCTAGACCCAATCCCATATCTTTTTTACCATCCACAGTTTTACTGGAAAGGGTCACAAAACTTTCAAATAAATCATCCTGAATACTGGGATCGATACCTTTTCCGTCATCAGCAACTTGAAAGATTACAAATCCCTTTATCGTATACACTCTTAAAAAAATACGACTGTAATCAAGTGTATGTTTGATAGCATTGTCCAGTAAGTTAATAAGAACTTGTACAATAAGCTTACCATCTATCAATAAAGTCGTAACGGTATCAGGCAAAGAAACAGTAATTTTCTTATTTTTAGATAGATGTCTAACATGCTTGATTGCTTCAGAAATAACATCATCAACAACTTCATATTTTTTTTCTATAAGCAGCTTACCTTCGCCGATTCTGGTCATATTCAAAATGTTCTCAACAAGGTTGTTGAGCCATAACGCTTCTTCATTAATATCTGTTACCAATTCTTCAATACTTGTTTTATCAAGAACGGATAGATTGTCAATGACAACCCGACTTGCACCAATAATCCCTGTGAGAGGGGTCCTTAAGTCATGAGAAATGGCTCTGAGTAAGCTTGTACGCAGTTCTTCTTTTTCCATGGCGATACATATTTTCTGTCTTTCATCATAAACAAATTCCCGGTCGAGTGATAGACCAACTTGTGCAGCAACTGTCTTTATTAAAAGCTCGTTTTCTAAAGAAAGTTTATAGTCAGGATAGTAAATACAGATAACACCTAATTGTTTGGTTAATCCAATGATAGGCACTTCCATGAATATTATATTATTCTTATTTTGGATTTGGTCTTCGTCTTTAAACACTTCAGTGCGTTCGGATAAAACAATGTAATTATTAAAACCGGTATTGTCATAAATTGTCTTGATACCCTGTAATAGTATATTTTTTTTCCCTGTAATATTTAGAAAATTCTCTGTTACTTTGTAGAGTAACCTTGCTGTATGTTCATTTTGTTTTGAAATCAGCAATTGCTTTTGAAACATTTTAGTCATGGTTCCGGATAAGATTGAAGCAATCAGGAATGAAAACATTAAAATAACATCACTTGTATTATACGTGGTCAAAGTATGTACAGGATCCGTGAAAAAATAATTAAAAGTTAGGACGCTCATAATGGAGGCGAGAACACCATAAAGATAACCGCGTGTTGTCACCGTCACCAGAAGTACACCTAACAAAAAAAGCATAATAATGCTCTCTTTGCCAATGCCAAGTTTACCGAAGAAAATAGAAATGATTGTGAAAAAAGCTATAATAAATAGCAACTTGATTATGTGAATGATGTGTAACATTTGATTTTTATTGATAAAATCACCTCTAAAGTATTATAACATGAAACCAATCATTAGAACTTCTTAAAAAGTTTTTCTAGATCATTTTTTTCACCAGCTATGATAAGATGTTCCTCAGCTTTAAAAATATGTTTAGCACCAGGTAATGGAGAAATATGTTCTCCTTTTTTTGTAGCTAAAATTGTAATCTTATAGCTGTTACGTATACCGACTTGATTAATTGTTCGTCCAACCCAACTCTCTAGTGTGGGAATTTCAACGATGGAGTAGTCTGGCGTCAACTCAATATAATCAAAGACCAGATGGGCACTTGTACGAATGGCTGTCTTTATTGCACTTTCTTTTTCAGGATAGACAACTTCATCGGCACCATTTCGCAATAAAAACTTTTCATGTAGTTCACGATTGGCCTTTGAAATAACATAATGTGCACCAAGTTCTTTAAGTTGATAGGTGATTTCAATTGCAGATTGAAAATTTGAACCGATACATACAAAGCAAATATCGAAGTTGGTGATGCCGAGGCTCTTTAATACATCAAGGTTGGTACAATCACCAATCTGAGCACTTGCTACGAAAGGTAATAAGTCGCTGACTCTTGATTCTGACTGGTCTACAATCATGACTTCATTGCCCAGTTCTGATAGTTTTTTTGCCATATGACGGCCGAATCGACCGATTCCAATAATTAACACAGATTTTCTTTTCATACTTATATGTTCCTCTCTATTATGATTATACTAACCTACGATTACCTTTTCAGATGGGTTTCTAACAGGTATTTTAGTTTTATTAGTGGCAATACTCATGACAACAATCAAACTACCTATTCTACCGGAATACATGAGTATTATAATGACCATTTTTGATAGATCAGTAAGTTGTCGCGTTATACCGGTTGACATTCCGACGGTTCCAAGAGCAGATAAGACTTCAAAAGTCACATCAACCAAATTAAGTTCAGGTTGGAAGATTGTGATTACTAAAATCGCTACAAAAGCACCCAGAAGATAATTGGTGAGAATCGTATATGTTTTTTTTAAGGTAGTCGTATTAATTCTTCGGCCAAATAAGTTAATGTCCGATACATGTTTACCTGAAGCAATAATGGTTAACAAAGCTATGGCGAACGTGGTGGTTTTTATACCACCAGCGGTAGAACCAGGACTTCCTCCTATTAACATCAATATCATGGTGAGCAGTTTTGAGCTTTCAGTTAAAGCCATAGTATCAATGGTATTAAAACCGGCTGTCCTTGGAGTGACGGCTGAAAACACTGAGGCCAATAGGGCATCAAATGTTTTCATATTAGACAGCAGATTATTTTTTTCCAGTAGGAAAAAGAGCAGTGTAGAGACAACGATTAGTGAAAAGGTCGTCACTAGAACGATTTTTGTATGGAGTTTATAATGCTTAAAATGATATTTTGAACGGATCAAATCGTCCCATACGACAAATCCCATGCCGCCAATAACAACAAGTGATACGATCACAATATTAACGAGTCTGTCTTGACTATAGTTAGTGAGTGAACTGAATGCTTCATGTCTACCCATTAGATCAAAACCGGCGTTACAAAAAGCTGAAACGGCATGAAATATACCGTTGTATATACCGGAATAAAAACCAAATTCAGGAATAAATCTAATGGACAATAGGAGTGCACCTATGCCTTCTAAGAGAAAGGTCCCAATGAGAATACGTTTTGTTAGTCGAACGATACCTCCAATATGCATACCACTAATAGACTCTTTTAATAGGCCACGCTCTCGTATACCGATTTTCTTATTAAGAATCAAAAGAAACAGTGTGGTTACAATCATAAAGCCAAGGCCACCAATTTGAATCATGATGAGTAAAATAGTCTGACCAAAAAGTGAATAATGGGTATAGGTATCAAAGACAACAAGTCCGGTTATACACGTTGCTGAAGTGGCAGTAAAAAGTGCATCTATAAAAGGTGTATACGTACCACTTTTTGAAGAAATGGGTAGAGAAAGTAAAAATGCACCTATAAAAATAATCGCCAAAAAGCTTAAAGCACTTAACTTAGAATATGTCAGATTGAATTTTTTTATTATGGACATGATCAACTAACTCCTTTATTGATTCATATAGATATGGAAAGTCATTGTCTCTAAAGAGTATTTTGTAGAAATTATATTCTTTATAGATTTTCAGATGATCAGATAGATTACATAAAACAATTATTGTGGATAGATTGTATATTTTAGAAGCGATTGACCCTACCATAAGGTTGTTTGAATCTTTGTTGGAAAGCACCAATAAGGTAGATTCGGAATAATTAGGCTGAAATTCACTTACATCGGTTATTGTTTCATAAGGGTAGTGTTTCATAACACAGTATTTTTTTGTCATATCGGCTATTTCATTATCCCCATAAATCAATATAATATCAGACGCAATAGACGTATTTGGCTCAGTATCTTTATCATCACTAACAAAAGAATGACCAGCTAAATACTTATCTAGACGATGCATCATATAATAACCAATCACTAAAAAAATAATCATAAAAACGAACATTACTACAGTCATAGTTGCACCCCTTTCTATAGTATTCTATTACGAAAACCATTAAGTTTGTGCTAATATTTATGATTGTGCGTTAATTTTCTGTTAAAATAACGCACAACTATAAGAGGTAACATAGGATACCGAATTATTGTCTTTTTATGGCTATAATAAGTGCATAAGTTAAAGTGAAATTATAGAAAGGAGCCACACATGTCAAACCCTCAATATGCAAATCTTCAAAAAGTAAGGAATGAAAAAAGAACCTATTCCATTACGCCAAGGATACCAGGTGGTTTTATCACACCGGATACCATGATACGCCTTGCGGAAGTGGCAAGAAAATATAAAGCAACACTTAAAATTACATCAGGACAAAGGGTGATGATCATTGGTCTTAAAGCAGAAGATGTGGATGCTGCTTGGGCGGAACTTGGGATGGAACCGGGTGTATTATCACCTTATTCTGTAAAAAATGTTGAGATGTGTCCAGCCTCATTTTGTAAAAGAGCGAAACAAAATTCGATGAAAGTCAGTATGACTCTTGAAAAGCGTTATTACGGAAAAGCGGCCCCTAATAGAGTCAAAATAGCTGTAGCCGGTTGTCGTAATGCTTGTACAAGTGCCAATGCCAAAGATATAGCCGTTTTGGCGGATGTAGAAGGCTATATTGTCCGTGTCGGTGGTAGTGCAGGCTTTTATCCTAGACTACCTGATGAGATTGCATGCAATCTTACTGAAGATGAAGTTTTTATTATGGTAGATGCCGTATTTGACACCTATTGTGAGATGGCAGATACCGGTGAAAAGCTGGGTATTATGATTGACAGAGTTGGTTTTGATGAATATAAAAAAGTGGTATTAGCCACATATGAGAAAAGGAAGGAAGCATAATATGAGTTTATTTTTAGCACCTGTACACACATGGTTATTTAACAAAATTAGATTATTTGAGGAGATTGAGCAAGATATCATTGAGCAGTTCCCGATGATATTAACGGAAGACTACTTAACGACAATCTATGATGATTTTGGTTATCCTTTAGGGGATGAGCCAATAGAGACCTTAATTGATACCAGTAACATTCATGGTTGGCTACAAACCAGCATCAACAGAGCTGAAAAAAGACAAGCAACGATCATCAAGTTTCTTAATGAACAAGTTAAGGAAGCTATAGATACTGTTTGTGCAGTCTATTATAAAATGGGCAAAGAGAAGGCAGCTGAACAAGAGGAAGCGTTCACAGAAGCAAATCAGATTTTTACTAAACTGAATGACTACTTACTAGAAGGCATGCCTTGTGATCGGGTTAATGTTGTTATTGAGCAGGATGACAACCAAGTTATATGGTTGACCAGTACCTGTGTCCATCAAGACAATTGGTCTTCTGTAGGTATGGATGTTGTTTATTATTATGATTTTAGAGCAGCTTTTATTAAAGGTTTTGTTGAAGGAAGCGAAAAATCCTTCAAGTACCATTACGAGAAAGAACCGGAGCAAAAGCATACAATCGTAAAAGTATAACACGGAATTATATGTAATTAAGGTACAATCACAATACGAATATAAAGGAGAACGATATGAACATTACAAAAGACATGTTAATCAGCGAAATATTAAGTACGAAAAAAGAGGCAGCAGGTATTCTAATATCAAATGGTATGGGATGCCTTGGATGTCCCTCTTCTCAAATGGAATCCCTAAGTCAAGCGGCGGAAATTCATGGTCTTAATATAGAAGATCTCATTGAACAACTTAATCAGTAGAATTGGAAAAAAGCACTAGGCCATTATTACATCATTATTAATGGCTGACTGCTTTTTTCTAAAGGATTAAATCAGTGGAACATTTATTAAATATATGATAACTTTAGAGAGAAAGGTAATCTTATGTATAAAGAAATCCTTATGTTGGTTGGGCAAGGGTCCGTCAACAAAATCAACTTCATGAAGAGTGGTATAGGTAAATATCTAGTGGCATCCGGATTGGCAGGTGCTTATGTAGGTATAGGTGTTATCCTCATAATGGTTATTGGTAGCACGGCACAAATAGCCGGTAGTCCCTATGGTCGGATTTATATGGGACTTGGTTTTGGAATAGCCTTAAGCTTAGTTATTATGTCCGGATCGGAGCTTTTTACAGGTAACAATCTGGTTCATATTATGGGTATTCTTGATAAAAAAATAACATTATTTGACGGTAGTAAAAGCTGGGGTTACAGTTATGTAGGCAATTTCATAGGTTCTATTGTTATAGGTACACTTTTTTATATGACCGGTATTGAAGGCAGCGCTGTTGGTGATTTTGTTCTTCAAGTATCTGAAGTGAAAATGAACGGTTCATTTATTGAACTATTTTTCAAAGGTATCTTATGCAATATCCTGGTATGCCTTGCAGTACTGTCTTCTATAAAGCTTAAGAGTGAATCTGGGAAGCTTATTATGATTTTCTGGTGTCTGTTTGCTTTTATTGCGACAGGTATGGAACATAGCATCGCCAATATGACTATTTTTACCATAGGTTTATGGTTGGAGCACCCTGAAACGGTATCGATACTTGGGGTCTTTAAGAACTTGATTCCGGTAACACTTGGGAATTTTGTTGGAGGTGGTCTGATTTTGGGTGGGAGTTATTACTTTATGGGGCGCGAAAAAATAAAAGGATAAAGGAGTAAAATTATGGGGTATGCACTGACAAAGCAACAGCTAAATGAATATCTTAAGGCCTTAGGACGTCAATATCTTCTGGTGGGGCCAATTCGGGAGAAAGCTAAAGGCACTTTTTCGGATACGGACAAAATTGTTTATGGTGTTTTTGAAGCCTTTGAAGATTTGGTTTTGGAGGAAAAGGCATTTTATTCACCTAAAGAATTCTTGATGCCGATCAGAGAAACGTTGTTTCATTTTTTAGACGGACAGATTGTGGAACCCAAAATTGATACCAAGCCGATTTTAATATTTGCTAGGCCTTGTGATTTAAACGGTATTAGGCGACTGGACACCATATTTCTTAAGAATGGGGATATTAAAGACTCTTATTATGAACGCAGAAGAAATCTGGTCAAATATGTGATGATTGAATGTACCGAAGGTTTTGATACCTGTTTTTGTGTTTCCATGGGATCTGGTACCTATAAAGATTATGAGGCGGCTATTCGCTTTGATGGTAATCAAACCTTGTTAGATGTTGTGGACTCTACGCTTGTTACCGAAGGTTTGAGTCAAGTAATCCGAAAAGATTTTGTTCCTGAATATATTAAAGAAAATAAAGTTAAAGTGGTTATACCACCAATAGACAAGGTTAACAACAGCATCTTTGAACACCCTATATGGAAAGAATACACCAGAAGATGTATTGCTTGTGGCCGATGTAATACTTCCTGTATAACCTGTTCATGTTTTACCATGCAGGATGTTGAGATGAGTGATGATGGTTTGTTAGGTGAACGCAGAAGGGTTTGGGCAAGTTGCCATATTAAAGGCTATACGGATATGGCAGGAGGGCATGGTTTTAGAAAACAAAATGGAGAAAGAATGCGTTTTAAAACTATGCATAAAATCAATGACTATCATAAAAGATTTGGTGAGAATATGTGTGTTGGCTGTGGTCGATGTGATGATGTTTGTCCGGAATACATCTCTTTTTCAAAATGCATCAATAAGTTATCTGAGATTATAAAGGAGGAAAGTCATGAATAATCCTTATATGCCAAGACCCTATACTTTAATATCGACACAAAAAGAAACAGAAATTGATACCACTTTTGTTTTTGAAGCCAAAGACCGGTTTATTGGTGGTCAGTTTATGCAACTGTCCATTCCGGGTGTCGGTGAAGCACCTATATCTATATCTGATTTTGATGAGGATTCACTTACGATGACCATCCGTAAAGTAGGTCGCGTTACAGATCGACTTTTTGCAATGAAGCCGGGTGAAACTCTACATATGCGTGGACCATATGGGAATGGCTTTAAACAGGAATGGTTTAGAGATCATGACATGGTTGTCATTGCCGGGGGTACCGGACTTGCACCTGTAAAAAATACCATTGATGCTTTCGTATCCAATCCAGAGAGTATAAAAAGCTTACAAATGATCGTCGGCTTTAAAAGCCCAAAAGATGTACTTTTCAAACAGACACTGAATCAATGGCAAGAGAAAGTGCCTATGATCATCACCGTGGATCAAGGCGATGATACATGGCCTAATGAGGTTGGTCTTATCCCAAGCCATATTAAGAATCTGGATTTGACGAATGTCGCAAATAAGACGGTGATCGTTGTCGGTCCGCCTATGATGATGAAATTCACCACCCTTGAGTTGTTACGTCTTGGTTTTGCTGAAGAAAATATTTGGGTATCTTTTGAACGTAAAATGAGTTGTGGTATCGGTAAATGCGGTCACTGTAAGATTGATGAAACTTATGTTTGCCTAGAAGGTCCTGTTTTTAACTATACCAAGGCAAAGACATTGTTGGACTAAGGAGGCGTACTCATGAGTATAGATCGAAAAATAGTGACAAAAAATGCATATAGAATCACAAAAATTAGAAATAAAACCGCCCTTAGAGTACGTGTTCCGGGTGGCCATCTGGAAGCCAAATATTTTCAAATCATTCAAGAAGTAGCAGAAAAATTTGGTGACGGTACGGTTCATTTGACCACCAGACAAGGTTTTGAATGTCCTGGAATCGACTTTGATCGAATCCCGGAAATCAATAAGATGATCCGTCCCCTAATTGAATCCCTTGGCCTTGATGTGGATTATGGTGATGGTGGCTATCCGGCAGCGGGAACAAGAAATATCTCGGCCTGCATTGGTAACCGTGTTTGTCCTTATGCCAATGATGACACGACCAGAATCGCAAACAGCCTTGAAAAAGCCGTATATCCTCATGATTTTCATTTCAAAATCGCTGTAACCGGTTGTCCTAATGATTGTATTAAAGCCCATATGCAGGACTTTGGTATTATCTGTTTAACTGAGCCTCAATACGAAAGCAAACGATGTATCACTTGCGAGGCATGTGTGGACAACTGTAAGAAAAAAGTGACCGGTGCCTTAAGCGTTAAGGATTATAACATCGAAAGAGATATAGAAAAATGTATCGGATGCGGTGAATGTATACTAAAGTGTCCGGCAGGGGCATGGACGAGAAGTGAAGAAAAGTATTATAGAATGGTCATTATGGGCAGAACCGGTAAGAAAAACCCTAGATTGGCCATGCCTTTCATTAAGTGGGCAACAGAAGAAGAAATTACTCAAATCATAAAAAATACCTATGGTTTTGTAGAACGCTATATTGATACAAGTTTGCCGAAGGAGCATATCGGTTATATTGTGGACCGTATGGGTTATCAAGTCTTTAAAATGAAGGTTTGTAGAAAAGGGGGTCTATATCATGCAAGAAATTTTTTTACTGGAAGATCTACTGGATGTGCTCATTGATATTGAGGTGATGGGTCAAGGGCATTATAAAGATTTGGCCAATCAAGCTGGAGATGAGAAGTTGACGGGACTTTTTAAGGCATTGGCCAAGCAGGAAGAAGCACATGAAAAACTCTATAAGTCCCTCAAAGAGCAATATGTGAATTTTACGACCAGTGACGTTGACGAAGAATATATGGCTTATCTAGATGCTTTAATTAAAGACAACATTGACTTTATGACTCAGAAAAAAGAGGTTATGAGTCTGGAGGAAGCTTTTGACTTGGCTTTTCGACTAGAAAAAGACACTATATTATTTCTTAGAGAGGCACAAAGACATCTACCAAAAGCTGAACATGACAAGATGGATGGTTTGGTGGCACAGGAACAATCTCACATCGTCATGCTTAGACAATACAGATCTCAGATGATATAATATAGGGCAAGGGTGCTTCGGTGTCCTTGCTCTTTATTTTTGTTTTTTGGAAAGGATATACGATGGTTGTAAATGTTGTGGGTGTAAGTTATAAAGAAATGGAAGTGGGTCTAAGAGAACAATTGGCTTGGACACAAACAAAGCGGATGGAATATCAGATTCAATTGTTTGAATCGGTTGGTGGCAATGTCTTATTATCCACTTGTAACCGTTTTGAACTCTACTATACTGGCGCTGATACAGATGTATTAGAGGTCATTGAAGGCATTATTGACCAATTGAATCCGGAAGATGGGCCTATTTTTCGAGAACGTCTGTGGTCATTAACTGGAGACGCAGCCATCACCCATTTACTTAAAGTAACAGCCGGTCTGGATTCTATGGTACTTGGTGAGGATCAGATTTTATCTCAGGTTAAAGACGCTTGGCTTTTGGCATCCAAAATGGGCATCAGCAATAAAATATTAAACCGTCTTTTCCAAGAAAGCATTCGTTTTTCTAAGGAAATCAGAACCAGAGTCGGTATATCTCATCTGCCCATTTCCGTTGCTTATCTGGCTTATAAGCGCGCTATGGATTTTCTAAGGACAAACGGTGGTAAAGGAGTAATGATTGTCGGTCTTGGTGAAACAGGTCGTCTGGTCAAGAAGTATTTTGATGAAGTGGCTACTGAAGAAAGTCTGGTCATATATAAAACAAGCCGTTCCATATGTCAAATGAATGGTGTGGATCCGGATGACGGCACATTGCCCTATGAAGAGCGGTATGCTTTTTTAAGCCAAGTGGATTGTATCATCAGTGCTACCAGCAGTCCCCATTATATCTTTTCTTATGACCGATTGTTAGAAACCATGAACCTGTATCAAGGTGAAGCAAAAAATCAGTTGTTCATAGACTTGGCGGTTCCTGCAGATATTGAACGCCGAATCGATACGATGGATCATATTCAAGTCCTTGGTATCGATGAGATCGGAAAAACTATTGAAGACAACCTAGAAGTCAGACGAGAAATGGCCGATCGAATGATAGAAAAAATACCCCATGAAGTCGAAATGCTTAAAGACTGGATGATGCGTTCAGTTGCTGATCCGACCATTGAAGGTCTTCACAACAAAGTTCAGACAGCCTACGGGGACGCTATGGACTTGATTCATAAAAAGATACAACTGAGTCAAAAAGAAAGCGCATATATTGAAAAAGTCATTAAATCAGCGGTTCTTAGAGTGGTGAAAGAGCCCATTTTAGGATTAAAGAATATGGAACAAGAAGAGCTTAAAGAGGCTTTGACCTTAATGAAAAAATTGTACGATTTGGAGTGAGGCTATGTACTTACCGGTAATGTTGAACATAGAAGGAAAAAAGATTGTGGTCATTGGTGGCGGATCCGTTGCCCTTGAAAAAATCCAAAAATTAATCGACTTTGGTGCAAGGGTTGAAGCGGTAAGCTTGAATTTTTTGCCAAGTCTATTAGAAATGGGTCCTAAGGTACAATGTAGGGTCGGTCCCTATCATAAAGACCATATTGAGGATGCTTTTTTAGTTATTTCTGCAACTAATGATGCACTTGTTAATAAACAGGTCTATGAGGATTGCAAGGCACTTCATATTCTATGTAATGTGGTGGATCAACCGGATTTATGTGATGTGGTGTTTACCTCAGCCTTAAAGCGAGGTCAACTTATTTTTTCGGTGAGCACCAGTGGACAAAGCCCCATACTGGGTCAAAAAATCATTGGTAAGCTTAAAGAAGAATATGATGAAAGCTGGGAAGAAAAAATAAAGCTACTGGGAGCAATCAGAACAGTTTTTAAGGAAATGGAAAGAGATACGGTTAAGAGAAACAAGATGTTACGCGCCATCATTTATAAAGATACCGAGACCTTAAGACGTATTTTAGAGAAACTGACCGTAAACGGGGGATGACATGAAAATAAGATTAGGAACACGGGGCAGTGCCCTTGCACTTAAGCAGACAGAACTTGTAATGTCTCATCTACAAGAAGCCTATCAACAAAAAGTCGATCAACAAAGTTCTGACCCACCTAACACATCCATTTTACCCAATGAACCCTTAGAACTTGAGTGTGTTATTATTGAAACCAAAGGGGACAGGGACCAAACAACGCCATTGTCTCAGATTGGCGGTCAAGGGCTTTTTATTAAAGAAATAGAACAGGCTCTTTTTGATAAGAGAATAGACCTGGCCGTTCATAGTCTTAAAGACATGCCGGCTAGGTTACCCCAAGGGCTGATTCTTGGTGGCACGATCAAAAGAGAAAACCCTTTTGATTATCTCATTACAAAAGAGGCGGTAAGTCTGGATAACTTACCTCCAAAATTGATCATCGGTACAGGCAGCCCAAGACGTAGGGTTGAGCTTAAGCGTTTTTTCTCATGTTTGGGTATTGAGGTGGTCTTTGAGAATATCCGTGGGAACATTGATACAAGGCTTAAAAAGTTGGATACTAAGGATGAAAATAATCAAGATAATAAAGATGGTAGTTATGAGAACAAGCTGGATGGGATTGTTTTGGCACAAGCCGGCATCCACCGTTTGGATTTAAAAAAAGAGTACCCACACCTAAACTTTATACCTTTAGATTATAAGGAAATGATACCGGCACCGTGTCAAGGCATACTGGGACTGGAGATTCGAGAAGAAGATGAAGCTTTGTTTAGGCTTCTGGCATCGATTCAAGATCATAAAGCCACCTTACAGGCAAGACTGGAGCGCGCTTATCTAAAAGGCACACAAGGGTCTTGTCATATGGCGATTGGTGGTTACCTTGACCTATCCAAAGATCTTAACCTTACCTTTTATAGCCTATTAGGTGACGAGCATGGTCAAACAGCCCATAGAGAGACTTTAAACCTTGGTAATATCCATGATTTGGACTTGGTCCAAAATGAACAACAGATGAAATTTTTGGAAGATCAACTGATCCATCATGGTCGCCATATGGTCAAAAAACTGAAACCTCAAACAAGAGGATTTGTTGCCTTGGTCGGTGCCGGTCCAGGAGATGTGGAACTGATTACCGTCAAAGGGATGCGCTATCTTAGTGAAGCGGACGTCATCGCTTATGACTATTTAAGTGGTAAGGCATTGTTGGACCTAGCACCTACATACGCAGAAAAAATATATGTGGGAAAAAAAGCCGGGGATCATACCATGACCCAAGAAAATATCAATGCCTTATTGATTGAAAAAGCTTTACTTGGACTTAAAGTGGTTCGTCTTAAAGGGGGCGACCCTTATGTTTTTGGCCGTGGTAGTGAAGAAGCCTTGGCCCTTAAAGAAGCAGGCGTAGATTACGATGTAGTACCGGGTATTACCTCTGCTATAGGTGGCTTGACCTACGCCGGTATTCCCATAACCCACAGGGGATTGTCCACATCCTTTCATGTGATGACAGGCCATTTATCTAAGTCGGGTGTACCTATGGACTATGAAGCTTTGACAAAAGCGGGAGGGACCTGTGTTATTTTGATGGGCATCGGACAAGCTAAGGCCATTGCTGAAGGATTTTTAAATGCAGGCAAATCAGCTAAGACCCCGGTTGCCATCATTTATCATGCAACAACACCCCAGCAAGCAACGGTCAGTATAAGGCTAGATGAACTTAGCACAGCTGTTGATAATCATGAAAGCCGTTCCGGTTTGATCGTCATTGGTGAAGTGGCAGGCTTTCATCATCAATTGGCAAATCTTGAAGCCAAGCCTTTATTTGGAAAAAAATTATTACTTACTTTGCCGACGCCTGAAGTGAAAAACGAGGTCGGATCTTCGGATAAGGACAAAACGACCAACCGAGCTAAGTTGCTTCAGCATCTAAAGGACCAAGGGGCAGAGGTGGTTGAAATGCCTATGATTTCTCATAAAATATTGAGTCCGGATTTAGAGTATTTTACCAAAGACTGGTTTTCTGGGTTAGGTGCTATTATTTTTACCAGTCCTTTTGGTGTGACTTGTTTTTTTAAAGCCTTACAAGCACATAACCGGGACCTGCGCATCCTTGCAGGACCATCTATTATCAGTATAGGGACTTCTACCACAAAGGTCTTAAAGGACCATGGTATCCTACCGGACTATATGCCGGAGAAATTCACGACAAAAGAACTGTTGGACTTGATACAAAATAAGATGGACCGACAACAACTGAGTCAAGGTATTTGCTTTTATAGGTCCAAACTGGGGAATACAGAGATTATAAAGGCCTTAAGTGAAAAAACCCAAGTGACGGATGTTCATCTATATGAAGTGCTTCCCACAAAAACAAAAGTGGGCCTTCAGGAAGAGGGGTATGATGGGGTTGTTTTTACCAGCCGGTCTGCTGTAGAAGCCTTTATGGCCATAAATATTGAGGATTATAGGCAGATGTCTCGGTCAATACCGGCTTATTCCATCGGTCCCATGACCACAGAAGCGCTAAAGGAAAACCAGTGGTCCCTCATACATGAGGCAAGGATCCATACATATCAAGGCATATACGAAACGATTATGGAAGAAACTAAATAAGTTTAATAAACTAAATAATATAAATTTAAGTTAAATAGTTGAAACGATATAATGGGTTAAAAATTAGATCAATGAAGGGTAGGCGGAAGCAATATGGGATATTTACCAACACGATTAAGGCAACATGGTGTACTAAGAAAGATGGTTCGAAATGTACATTTGACCATGGATGATATGATTTACCCGATTTTTATGGTCGAAGGTGAGAACGTATATAAAGAAATAGAGTCCATGAAAGGTCAGTACCACATTAGTGTGGATCAACTGGAACGATTGGTGCCCCAGTGGCAGTCCAAAGGGATTAAGAGTTTACTGATTTTTGGTGTGCCCGATGAAAAAGATGCTGAAGGGGTATGTGCCTATGACGATAACGGCATTGTTCAAAAAGCTTTAAGGGCCATTAAAGCTATCAGTCCTGAGATTTTTTTAATTACAGACATCTGCCTGTGCCAATACAAGTCGGATGGTCACTGCTGCTTCTTTGATCCACAAGGGAAAATCAAAAGAGAAGAAACCTTAAGAACTTTAGATAAGATTGCCATCAGTCATGGTAAAGCCGGTGCAGACATGGTGGCACCTTCGGATATGATGGACGGACGCATTAACAGTCTTAGAACCGCACTGGATAAAAACGGCTTTGAGCATCTGCCTATTATGGCCTATAGTGCCAAATATGCGTCGTCTTTCTATGGACCCTTTAGAGATGCGGCCCATTCAGCTCCAGCAATGGGTGATCGACAAGCCTATCAGATGGATTTTCACCGAGCATCTGAAGCCATAAATGAATTTGAACTGGATGTTAAAGAAGGTGCGGACATTCTCATGGTCAAACCGGCCATGCCTTATTTGGACATCGTTTCAAAGGCTTCTGAGCGCTTTAACAGGCCTATAGCAGCTTATCAAGTGAGTGGTGAATACGCGATGCTAGAACGGGCTGTTAGAGAAAATCTAATTGCTGAAAAAAGCATCTATGAGTCTTTAATCGCTATAAAAAGAGCAGGTGCGATTCTGATTCTGAGTTATTTTGCTCCTGTTGTAGAAGAACTTATAGAAAAATACAGTGAATAGGTAGGTTGATTATGAAAAATAAAGAACTTTTTGAAGCGGCAAAAAAAGTGATGCCGGGTGGTGTGAACAGCCCGGTACGATCCTTTAGTTCTGTTACTAGTCCGCCAATTTTTGCTAAAAAAGCTTTAGGTGCTAAGGTATGGGACGTAGAAGACAAAGTGTATATTGATTTTATCGGCGGTTTTGGTCCCCATATCTTAGGACATGCCAATCCTGTAGTTTTAGAAGGCATAACAGAAGTTCTATCAGAAGGTATGAGCTTTGGTCTTTCAACAGCCATAGAAGTAGAAATGGCACAGACCATCAACCGTCTGATGCCTTCCATGGAAATGGTTAGAATGGTGAACTCAGGCACAGAAGCAACGATGAGTGCCATTCGCTTAGCCAGAGGGTATACCAAGCGTGAAAAAATACTTAAGTTTGAAGGCTGTTATCATGGACACTCAGATGGCTTATTGATCAAATCCGGTTCAGGTGGACTGAGCTTTAATGTACCCACCAGTGCTGGCGTACTAGATGCTCTGATTGAACATACGTTGGTCGGACAAATCAATGATCTAGAAGGCCTTGAAGCACTATGGGCAAAGTACGGACAAGAGTTGGCCGGTGTTATCGTAGAACCGGTTGCAGCCAATATGGGTATTGTACCCTTAGAGCAAGCGTTTCTTAAGCGCCTAAGAGACCTATCAACTTCTACAAAAACGGTACTGATCTTTGATGAAGTCATTACCGGATTCAGATTAGGTTTAGCCGGCGCGCAAGGCTACTTTAATATACAACCGGATCTAACCTGTCTTGGGAAAATTATTGGTGGTGGTATGCCTGTTGGTGCGTACGGCGGACGGGCGGATATTATGGCCCATATATCACCTCTTGGTGATGTTTATCAAGCTGGGACCTTATCTGGCAATAGAGTGGCGATGGCCATGGGTCTTAATACCATAAACTATTTAGAAAAACATCCCGAGATTTATAATAATTTGGAGGAAAAGGCGGTTTTCCTTGAAACAGCCATGATCAACAATCTGAAAGAAGCCGGTACCCAAGGCCAAGTAAACCGAGTCGGTTCTTTGCTGAGTCTATTTTTTACGAAAGAACCTGTGACAGATTATCATTCTGTTATGAAATCGGATACAGAATTATTTGGAAGATATTTTGCAAAAATGCTTGAAGCAGGTATTCTTTTAGCCCCTTCAACTTTTGAAGCCATGTTTTTATCCATGGCCCATGATGATGAGATACTAAAATCCTTTATAGAGATCCAAAAAGAAGTGTTGACAAGTTTATAATTGAACGACTACTCAAATATATTTCTATCAAATATCAGGAGGTCTATCATGACAAAAAATGAAAATGCTTTAGAATTATTTGCATGTGGTTATAACTGCGCCCAATCGGTCCTAGGTGCTTATTGCGATGAACTCGGTTTAAGCAGAGAGACGGCATTTAAGATTGCCAGCGGTTTTGGTGGTGGTATGCGTCAAGGTGAAGTGTGCGGTGCCGTTACAGGTGCACTGATGGTTATCGGTTTAAAAGAAGGCTTTTATGCACAAGGTGACGTTGTTGGTAAGGCCCATATAGCTGAAAGAATAATAGCTTTTGAAGCCATGTTTGAAGAAAAAAATGGCTCTTTACTTTGCAAAACTTTATTAGGTTATAACCCTTCTAATGAAGCCGACCTTAGGATTATTAAAGAAAAAGGATTGTTCACCAATCTATGTCCAAAATTTATTGATGATGGGGTTATCTTGACAGAAAAAGTTTTGATATCTTAACCCAATAAAGAGTTTACTTAGAACTATTCAATTTATAAATTGTAAATTTCGACTTTTAGCCCAATTAAACTATCAATTATAGTTTGATTGGGCTATACTTTTATTTATAGTAATTTTAATAAAATATGATGAATTGTGTGACCATATACCCTTGGTTGTTAGAAGATTTACCTAAAGAAAAAGGATGTTTTAAGATTCTATTCGGTATTTAACAACACAATAAAATTCTTAGAAATTGTAGATAGCGATTTTATCAATATATTTATGTGTAAAACATAAAGCTACAAAGAAAGAAAAAGTCGTCATGCACTTTTTATGAATGCGTGAGGTAATGAGATTCTTAGGAGGTAATTCATTGATTGAAATAGAGAACATATCTAAAAAATATGGTGGCAAACAAGCACTATCTAATATAAACTTAAGGATTAAACGAGGTGAAGTCGTTGGGCTTTTAGGACTAAATGGTGCAGGAAAATCAACTACGATGAATATTTTAACGGGGTATATGAGTGCAGATCAAGGTGCTGTAACCATCGGAGGGTATGACATAGCAAAAGAACCACTTGCAGCTAAGAAACTCATTGGGTACTTACCGGAACAATTTTCTTTTTATAGTGACATGAAGGTCGTCGAATATTTAAGCTTTATATGTGATATTAAAAAAATAAAAAGTGGCCGAAAGGAACATATTGAAGACCTATGTAATCGGGTTGGCATCTCGCACATAAAAAGTAGGATGATTAAGAACTTGTCCAAAGGATATCGTCAGCGTATAGGACTTGTACAGGCATTGCTTGGTAATCCGGAAGTTGTGATTTTAGATGAACCAACTGTAGGCCTAGATCCATCCCAAGTGGTGGATATTCGATCTTTAATTAGAGAAATAGGGGAAAAGAGAACCGTGATTATCTCATCACATATACTTTCAGAAGTAGAGTTGGTCTGTTCTCGTGTAGTTTTGCTTCATGAGGGTAAGATTATTGCAGATGATACGCCAGACAATTTGAGGAAATCTATGTGTGAATCCAATAAAGTGATTGCACATATAGAAGGAGGAATCGGACTTGTGACGAAAGCGTTGGGAGACAGAAACGTATTTGAAAAAGTAACGATTCTTAAACAAGTAGAGTTAGACACCTATGAATATTTGATTGAAGGAAAAAAGGACACTGATATAAGACGTCTATTATTCAACTGTTTGGCAAAGGCGAATTTACCGGCGCTGTCTATTCATAGCAGTGAATTTACATTGGAGGACTTTTTCTTGAAACATATTGAAAACAGCAATAACGTGGATAAGGAGGCTCACGATGTGGTCTATCCTTAAAAGAGAAGTACGTGCATATTTTCATTCGCCACTTGGGTTTGTGTTTATTGGAGCAGTTTCTGTTTTTATTGGCTATTACTTCTACTCTTATAATCTATCGGTTAATACTACCGATATGGAAACGCTGTTTTCATTGCTCTTTCCAATCATTATGTTTATGGTGCCAGTACTAACGATGCGTTTGTTATCCGAAGACAAACGATTAAAGATTGACCAGCAGTTGTTTACATTACCGTTAACAAAAACCGGTGTTATCCTAGGTAAATATTTTGCAGCTGTTTTGATTTATACCATCGCCATTTCATTTACAATGATTGCAGCGGTTGTGATGACGTTTTATGGCAATGTTTTCTGGCCAGAAGTGATTGGTAATTTTATTGGCTTATTTCTATTAGGTGCAACGCTGATATCAATTTGCTTGTTCGTTTCATCATTGACGGAAAGTCAAGTGGTGGCGGCGGTACTTGGGTTTATGATCAGCATGTTTTTGATGCTGACAGATGCCTTTGTCTACATTGTGGATAGCAATGCACTTAAATTATTCTTTTATGGCGCATCCATTCGAAAACGATACATGCCATTTACATATGGTGTCTTTGAGTTTTCAGGGTTCGTTTTCTTTATGAGTACATCCATACTTTTCATTTGCCTAACGATTGCAGTATTAGACAGAAAGCGATGGGGGTAAGGTATGAAACGATGGATGACTGAAGATCATAAATGGACTAAGGGGAAAATACTGTTCATCAGTGTAATAGTACTATTGATTATGGCCGTGCTTTTATTAAATATTCTTGCAGTTCAATTGGAAAAAAGATTCTCTTTGGTAGGCGATTTGACAGCAAATTCTGCTTATAAAGTAGGACCGGAAACATCAGCAGTACTAGAGTCACTTCCAAAAGATGTGCATATTTATGTGCTATCGGAAGAAACGAGTTTCACGGGAGATGCCTATTTAGTTCAGGCAAACCTTATGATGAAGGCCTACCCAGCAAAATCGAATCGAGTAAGTTTGACCTATATCGACTATGTACTAGATCCAACCTTTGTGTCTCAATATCCGGATCTTGTAATAGACAAAGGCGATATTTTGGTGACCAGTGGAAATAATACCAAGCAGATTAAGCTGTCAGAGATGTTTAACTATGAAAGAACCCCAGATGGTAAAGTAATAATTATATCATCAAGAGCTGAAGAGGTATTAACCTCTGCAATACTTAGTGTATTGTCGGATGAGAAGATTCAGGTAGCGGTATTAAAGGGTAATGGGGTTGCTAACAAAAATGATTTCAATTCTTTATTAAAGGATAACGGATTTATTTTACATGATGTGACCATAGCCACAGATCCACTTGATGAAAGATATGATGTGGCCATGTTGCTTGCCCCACAAATAGATTTATCTGAGGATGTGATTCGTAAAATCGATGCGTTCTTATACAATAATGGTAACTATGGCAAGATGTTGATATATACCGCTGATGTGACACAGGAAACATTGCCTCTTACTGAAGCTTATTTAAAAGAATGGGGCATCCTGATTGGTGATGGCGCAGTATTTGAAACAAAGCCAGAGCGAACGTATCAAAGCCAACCTTTTTATCCGGTGGTCGAGTATGGGGATGAACATTACTCTGAATTACTAATAGATCCATCAGTACCGGTGATTATGCCATTATCACGTCCAATAGAGGTTCTATTTAAAGTAAGGGATCGACACTTCACCAATAATCTTTTGATTTTTGGCACGACATCAGGCGTAAGACCATCAAATGCTATAGATTTCAATGTTGACGATGGGGAGCCATGGGGCGGCAATCCAGGGTTGGTTATGGCTTCTAAGAAATTAGCAAGCATAGATGAAATAGGATACAGGCAATCAGATATCCTCGTTTCGGCATCATCTGAGATGTTGGAAGCTTTTACTATCGGAAACACTGCTTTGGGAAACGGAGAATATGTTATAAAACTATTAAAAGATTATTTTGGCAAGGCGGAAAGCGTTGTCATTGTACCGAAATCCCTTGCAGGTGATTCTTTGACCATGAATACTAGAGATAAGAACATCATTGCATGGACGATGGTTGGGGTAATCCCAATGAGTATTTTAATCACGGGAATTGTGGTATTTGTGATGAGGAGGTACAAATGATGGGCAGGCAGATACGGTTGGTTCTGATGTTACTTGCTTTTGTTGTCATACTGTTTAGTACAGTGCTGGTATTAGAAACAACAAAAAGTGAGGAACAGATTAAGAAGGTAGTCTTTAGAAGTTCACCACCAACCGATGTTCACAGTGTTCATATCCAAAATGATTTTGGCGATATCTACGTTGACTTCTTAGATGGAGGCTATGTACTTGGCGAAGTCCCAATTGATGTGGTGGATATGGAACTGTTTGTTGATATGATGACTGATGTGGCTGATGTATATGCCTTAACTGAGATAAAAAGCCCACAAAACTTAGAGATATATGGTCTAAACAACAAAACCGCTGTGGTTAAAGTAACCTATATGGATAGCAATGAAATGACCCTCAACATTGGTAATTATGAGCCGATAAGCAAAGGCTATTATTGCTCCATCAGTGATTATGATGGCGTATACTTAATAGCAGAAGATAGAGTAAATGGCTTTATACAGCCGGAGAAATACTTTATTAGTAAGTATGTAACGCCACCTAAGCCGGCACAAAGTCAATCATCTTTAGGCCACGTTAAAGGTATGACGCTTGAGGGTGGTGCCTTACTAGAAAAAGTCATATTGTCACCAGTTGAGGCTGAGAATGAGCAGATTATGATAGATGTCATTTCATTTGGATCAGCAACACATTTAATTGAGATTAATGGTATGAAATATAGGGTCGACCAAAGGTATGCTGCTTTGGTGTTTGATTCGGTAATAGGATTAAAAGCGAAAGACATTATTGATTATAACCTTAGTGAAGAAGCAATGGAGACTTTTGGGTTTGAAAATCCGGATATGCATGTGGTGTTTGACTTTAAAAGGACGCCAAATGATGGGATCATTCAATATGATATTAAGGTTTTAGAGAAAAATGGCAGTTTCTACGCTTCATGTAACAATAGAGGTATCATATATCAGCTAAACCCTCCCTATTTTTATAGCGTGACGGTAGAGAAATTCCCAGTACGTTGGTTCTTTTCTCCCTTGTTATTTGAATTAAAAGCCTTGGAGATTAAAAGAGCAGATGAGTTTTATTTATTTGAGTTGTCGGGAACAACCAATAATGATTTGGCGGTTACATGTAATGGAGAAAGCTTTGATCTAAATCGTTTCAGAAGGTTCTACAAGCTCATCACAAGTGGTGCTCATGATAATACGATGTCCGAACAAATAGAAGTATCAGAACCTTCTTTAATGGAGATTACCTACAGTTATCGTAATGTGAATAAACAAGAAGATGTGCTGAAATTATATGCAGGAGAATCGAGAAGACACTATGCCAAGGTTAATGGCATGACTAGATTTACGATTAAAGAGCTTTTTCACACAAGAGTCAGCCAAGCACTGGATCTTCTTTTTACCGATGAAGTCTTTGAAATAGACTGGTGACTTAGAATGAGAAGTTATGCTTAGAGTGCGTGTTGAGTTGGTTTTCAGAGTAAATACAAAAGTATTTGCTATATGAAAATAAAAAAAGGAGGAATGAGTTATGAAAAGATTATTAGTGTTTTTACTTGCTTTAAGCATGGTGTTTTCTCTTGCAGCTTGTACTGGAGATGCGCCTGCTAGCGAAGAAGTGACAACGCCTGCTGAAGAAACAGGCGAAGAAGAGGCGGCCCCCACTGAAGGGATGAAATCACTGAAGCTTGCTTCCCATAATGCAGCTTTATCTGGGAATCCATATCGTATTCGTTATGAAGCTGATATTAAGGAAGCTTTGGAAGATGCGAAAAACTATGGATATGATATTTCTTATGCATCTTTTGTCGCGGAGTGGGACCCTGCTGTTGAGCAACAGTTATTAGAAAACAGTATCAATGAAGGTTACGATATTTTGCTTGTTAACCCAGTGAGTAACAGTGGAATTGACCCATTAATTGACAAAGCGGTTGATGCTGGCATAAAAATGATTTTTGCTGACATCCCATATATGTCAGAAAGAACTTTGAATGTTGGTGCTGACCAATATGAATTTGGTTATGAGTCAGCAACATTTGTTGGAGAAAAATTAGGTTCTGGTACAAAAGTTATATTGATTAATGCCATCCAAGGTAATATTGCAAATGACTGGAGAGAAGACGGATTTAATAAGGCTATTGAAGAGCAAGGCCTTGAAGTTGTTGGGAAATACAATCACCAATGGGATGCAACAACTGCTGTTAATGTCATGACAGAGATTATTAATTCAGGTGTTAAGTTTGATGCAATCCTTACTTCACAACTTGCAGAGTCTATTATGACGGCTTATGATACAACAGGTGCTGATTTACCTAAAGCCATTGCTTTTGGTGATGTTGCACAGTATGGTCAAAAAATGCTTGAAATTAACAAAAATGAAGAAGTGCTGTCTTATTTATTCATGAGTAATCCGCCTGGCGTTGGTGCAATTGCACTCAACTTTGGACTGAATGAAATGATGGGTGAAGTAATCAGAGAAGATGTTATTACACAGTATGACGGATTTAAAATGGTTCGTATTCCATCAAGACTTTCATTCACTTATGAAAACCAAGAAGAGTATAGAGACATGATTGAGGCTATGGCGCCATCAGATGCTGTCACTTATTGGTTGACTATTGACGAAGTAAAAGCTGAGTTCTTCAAGTAGGATTTAACAAGTATTGTCATCATGGGGTCGAAGATATACTTTTACCCCATGATTTTATCAGTTTATACATCGCTGTTTTAAGGAGGCACTATTTTTGATTTCTATTAAAGGTGTAAATAAAAGCTTTGGTACTGTTGTTGCGTTGAAGGACGCACGGCTTGAGGTTAAAGAAGGGGAAATTATGGCCCTATTAGGCTCCAACGGTTCAGGTAAATCTACGATGATTAAGATATTGTCTGGACTGTACAACCCGAACAGTGGAAGCGTGGAAATAGATGGTAAAAAAGTAAAGATAAAGTCTTGCGTAGACGCTCATAATGAAGGTATAGCTACTGCATTTCAAGACTTAAGCTTGGTTCCGACAATGACGGTTATTGATAATTTAGTGTTAGGGATAGAGCCACTTGGTAAATTTGGTTTACTGAACAGAGTGAAAGCAGTGCGTATGGCCAAGGATATATTAGATCGTTTAGGTGTGGTGTGTGATATGGATGCTTATGTGCAAACACTACCGATGTCTACTCAGTCCATGATAGAAGTAGCAAAGGCTATCCTTTTAAAACCGAAGGTACTTCTCTTAGATGAGGTCACAGCTTCATTACATCATGATGAAATTCAACTTCTATTTAACCTTGTACGTGAGCTAAAAGCGCAAGGGATAGCTATTTTATTTGTTACACATAGAATGGGAGAGGTGTTTGAACTTTCTGACCGCGTAACAATCATGCGTAGTGGTATAACAGTCATAGATGAAGACACTTCAAAACTTTCAATGGATGATATTGTGTATTATATGACCGGCAAGAGGCCAGATGCCGGAAAAGCTGAAATAAACCTGGAAATGAAGGAAGAAAGAGAGCTTATTTTAGATGTAAAGAATTTAAAACAGAGTAAAGTACGGGATATCTCTCTTCAAGCATACAAAGGTGAGATTATTGGTATTGCCGGCTTACAAGGACAAGGTCAACCAACTTTTATTCGGACAGTATTGGGATTGATGAAGCCAGAGGATGGAAGCATTATATATAAAGGGAAACAGACGCATTATAAGTCTCCTGAAAATGGCATTAAGAATGGAATGGGTTTCATATCTGGTGATCGAAATAAAGAGTCTATCTTCCAACACAGATCCATAGAAGAAAACATCTATGCAGGCAAGGCGGCAACTCAAAATATATTTAAGTATGTTACTGTCAAGGAAATGAAACAATTTTCACTAGATGCAATTAACGCCTATAAAATTGTTGCAGGTAATGTAAAAGACCCTGCCACATCACTTTCAGGTGGTAATCAACAAAAGCTGGTGGTATCCAGATGGATCGCATTAGCACCGGATCTACTATTGTTAGATGATCCTACTAAAGGTGTTGATGTTCATTCCAGACGAGAAATACAGCAGATTTTGAGAGCCTCGGCATTAAAAGGTATGACCGTCATTATCTCATCTAGTGAAAACGAAGAGTTGATAGAAATATCGGATAGGATCTATGTTTTTTATGAAGGAGAAATTAGCGGTGTTTTAAAAAAAGAGGATATGTCTATGGAAAAATTAGTGGCTGCTCAGATGGGTATGACGTCGGAAGGAAATGGCGTATGATAGAGAATATAAAAAATGCAATCATAAGATTCAAACGCTCTCCGGCTTTTACAGGGTTTGCATTGTTTGGTTTTGCCCTTATATTAAATATTATTATCAGAGGACCCGCTGTCTTTTTTAGTGCACAAAGCATGGGAACACTATTTTCAAAAAATGCACCGATTATTCTGGTCACGATGGCACAAGCTGTATTACTCATTACTGGTACGCTTGATATTTCAATTGGCATACAGTTGGCACTGGTTAATGTTGTTGTCATAATGCTTCCACAAGAACTAGGTGTTTCCATACCTGTTGCATGGCTTATCGGTATACTCGTTTCACTGGCTATATCAGCTGTAGGTGGTTTTCTGGTAGCAGTGCTAAGAATTCCTTCATTACTTGCAACATTTGCACTGACCTTTGTCGTCATGGGGATTAATGTACTGATAATGAACGTACCTCAAGGTTCGGTACCAAAAGCTTATTACAGCACGTACGATTCCTTACTATTTGGCTTTTTGCCGGTTGCAGCACTGATGATCTTGGGTGTTGCCCTGATATGGGCAGTGGTGAAAAGAACGAAGTTTGGGAAACATATTTATGCAGTCGGGGCTGATCCGAAAAAAGCTTTTGCAGCAGGCATTAATCCAACAGGTACAATCATGAAAGCCTTCCTTTTCAAAGGATTCATTACAGGGATAGCAGGTATCGCTCTAACTTTAATGATAGCATCAGGCAATCCTCTACAGGTTGAAAGTTATGGATTAAAATCATTAGCAGCTTGTATTATCGGTGGTCTTGGTTTTGGTGGCTGGGGGTCGATGGCAAGTGGGGTATACGGTGTAGGTTTTTTGGTTCTAATACAAAATGCTGTTTATTACTTTTTTAACTTTCTACAAGGTACTATTGTTGGTTTTCAAATCACCTCATATTGGCAAAATTTCATCTCTGATTTAATTATTATGCTCGGATTATTAATGACAACAGTCACAGCAAGGGGACAAAGAGAAGCACTAAAACAAGGTATTTCCAGACAGATAAAGCGAGGCGATAAACATGCAAAAGAGTCTTAAAAAGGATCATGTCACCGTCATTAAAATTCAGAGTTTCATTAAAACAAACCCTGCAGGTATGACATTTGTAATTGCGATTCTTTTGTTGGTGCTCACATTTATTCTAAGACCTAACTCTTTAAATACAAACACTTTTAGCTCCATAATTTTGCTCACCATGTTACTAAGCTTTGCTGCTGCAGGCCAAACATTGGTCCTGATTGGCGGTGGGTTGGATTTTACGGTTGGCGCTGTTATGTCCTCGGCAGCAGTTATGACAACTTTCATGATGCAAGGTCAAGATGGAAAGCTATTGCCGGTTTTGGGTGTGGTTTTGCTCATAGGACTTGTTGTAGGGGTCATTAATGGTATAAGTACAGTCAAGATTGGATTACCGGCAATGATTGTTACGATGGCGATTAGTAATTTGGTTGCAAGGGCCCAATACTTATTTGCTGCAGATGGAAAATCACTTGGCTATGCAGGGCCGAGTTTTATTAGATCTGTTTCATACAAATTTGGTGGTATTGTTCCATCTATTATCTTCTATGCAATTCTTATATGGGGTATCATGTTCTATCTTCTAAAACGCTCAGTTTTTGGAAAACAACTGTATCTGGTTGGTGATAACAAAGAAGCTGCAAAATTATCAGGCATCAAAGTTAATAAGATTATCATATTATCCTATATATTCTCAGGATTACTCAGTGCATTTGCAGGCATGTTGGGTGCGGCGTATATGACGGTTGTCAGTGCACAAGTATTTGACAGATACGCATTCCAGTCATTGATTGCGGTTATTGTTGGCGGAACAGCACTTTCAGGAGGCGTTGGTACATACACTGGAAGTATTGCCGGTGCATTTTTGATGGTAGTCCTAAGTAATGGATTGACTGCCTTAGCATTGCCTGATCCGATTAAAAATATCAGCTATGGTGTGATTATGATTCTATTACTCTTCGCTTACAATAGAACCAGTGCGGTTAGAGAATAAATATCTAATAATGGTTAATGTGTCAATATTATGAAAAGACAAACAATCATTGGCATAATCCATCGAACAAGGATAAGACGAATTTTTATAGATGCCACATGAAAGGATTGGTCCTATGGCAGATTTTAAGATTGGTGTAATTGTAGATTCTTTTAAACTAGATTTGATTGAGGGTATAAAAAAAGCGGCAGAGATTGGTGCAGAAGGTATACAGATGTATGCAGCGTATGGAGATACTTCACCATCATCATTGACTGGCGTAAAACGAAGAGCGTTGAAAAATCTAGTGTATGACCATGGCATGGTGTTTAGCGCTATGCTGGGGGAACTGGGTGGCCATGGGTTAAGCCTTCCTTGGCAACAGGCACAACGTATTGAATTATTAAAACGTGTGATGGATTTGGGTATGGATTTGGGTACGAAGATTGTAACAACCCATATTGGTGTCATACCCGAGGATACGACGCATGAAAGATACAAAATCTTACAAGAAGCATGCCACCAGTTATCTGAGTATGGGCACGAAATGGGCGGGTATTTTGCTATTGAGACTGGGCCTGAACGTACAGAGGTCCTTGGCAATTTTCTTCGTAGCTTTGGTAGTAAGGCCATGTGTGTGAACTACGATCCTGCTAATCTGATTATGGTCACTGGAGATGACCCTGTTTTAGGTATTAATCATGTAAGTGATTACATTGTACATACCCATGCTAAAGATGGTATTCGACACCATGAAAACGACCCGGAGTTTGTGTATGGTTGTTTTGCAGAAGGTGATATAGATGCAATAAATAGATTGGATGGGTTCCAGGAGTTACCTTTAGGCCAAGGTGATGTGAACTATGTGGCCTACTTAAAATCACTGAAGCGGATTGGGTATAATGGCTTCTTAACCATTGAACGTGAATGTGGTGATCAGCCAGCTGAAGATATTAAAATTGCCGTTAATTTTCTAAAAGATATTATGAAAAAAATATAGACAAAACTATCGATAAAAACTGAATCATTAAAATAATAACATTTCGCCTACTAAAGCAAATTGAATCCTGAAACATAGATTGGTTTTTAATGTAGGTGTATATAAAAATGATCAGAAAAGGGTGGCCAGTGAACGATAATAATTTTGACTCAAACAATTTTTCAAGAAAAGATTTCAATGTATCCCCGATTGATCCAATAATTGTCATTGATGACTATTATGTGGATAAAAACAGTAATTTTTATGATATACACTATGATTATGAACTTGGTGTGGTTGTAAAAGGTGCCGTGACGCGGACTTTTCGTGGTAAAGGTAAGACGCTATTGCCTGGTGAAGTTTGGGTCACAGGCATTTGGGAACCTCATGGTTTTGAGCTAGAAGAGATACCAAGTGAGATGATGTGCTTTATTTTATCGCCGGAGAGTCTTTCAAAGATTTTACCTATGGGTTTTAACTGGATTAAAATTTTTTCTCCGGAAAGTGACTCTACACCTCCAGTTAAAGAAAAATTTAAGCATTTAATCTTGCAGGCCTGCAATGAGGTGAAGGAAGTGGTTGATTTAGATTATCGAACGGCACTTTCCTGGAAAGCGAATATTATAGCAAGAATTTTATTGTATGTTGTGGAAAGTAATATTGATGAATACAACAAAATTCAGCAGCAAACTGAGAATATTGTTGGGTATGATGAAATTAAAAATGTGGTCAATCTTGTTTTTAACACCAATGGTATAGTTACAGTGAAAGAAGCAGCAAGTCAGTGTATGATGAGCACCAGCCACTTTTCTAGATTGTTTAAAAAAGTAACAGGCGTAACTTTTGCAAAATTTGCTTTAGGTCATAGGATTAAACAATCGGCGATTAGTCTTTTGGACACATCGGATCCTATTAAAAAAATTGCAACTGACTGGGGATTTATCGATTCAAGCCATTATACAAAAACATTTGAAAACTTCTTTGGTACATCCCCATCTGAGTTTAGAAAACAAAGTAAAGAGATCAAAAAGAATCGAGGTATTGTCACGACGGATAGTACCTAAGTCATGAAAATGAGAGGTGTAGTATGGTACGTGTTGCAGTAGTAGGTGTAGGAGGTATCGGCAATGTACATATCAATAATATTGCGTTGATAGACATAGCCAAAGTAGTGGCTTTATGTGATTTTTCGGAATCAGCCAAGGAAAAAGCAAAAGAGCTTTGTGTACCTTTGTATGCGGACATTGGAAAAATGCTTCAGAATGAAAAAATAGATGTCGTATGTATTTGTACACCTACTTTTTTGCATGCAAATCATATAGAGATGGTTCTGGAAAAAGGTGTGAATGTCATATCGGAAAAACCGTTAGTGCTTAGTAAAAAAGATGCGGTGAGGTTAATAGACCTTGCAAAGCAAAAGAATGCTAGACTATTTGTTGCCCATGTTATTCGTTTTTGGAATGAATATGCGCTTCTTCGTGATATCGTAAAAGATAACCGATACGGTAAACCACTGGATGGGCAATTTTTGAGACTTTCGGCTTGTCCCAAATGGGTAAAAGGTGGTTGGTTATTTGACAAACAAAAAAGCGGGCTTATTCCTTTTGATCTTCATATACATGATTTGGATTTTATTATTTCATTGTTTGGAAAACCGAAGAATTACACGTTCACATCCACCGGCAACAAAGATAAAAATTATAAGGAGCATTATCGATTTAGGTATGATTATGAGGACATGACAATTTCTGCTGAAGCAGCATGGTTTAATGCGGACTTTCCTTTTACCATGAGCTTTCGAGTTTATTTTGAAAGAGCTGTCGTTGAGTATGATGGCGATAAAATGATGGCTTATTCATTAGATGCGGAGCCTCGACAATTAAATGAAAAAGAAAATATTGTTGTTGAAACCGGTATCAATGTACCGTCTACAGGCGCTTATTATAATGAGTTGTTGCACTTTTTGACTTGTGTAAATGAGGATAAAGACTCTGACTTATTTAAAGAGCATCAGATCATTGATGTTATTGAAATTTTGGAAAAAATCAATGAACAAATAGTTTGATAAGTGTCAATAACTATAAAAAGATTCAGCTAAGAACGACAAGAAAGAGGTAAAACATGAAAGTATTTGATGATGAAATGGCTGTAGCGGTTTACTGTGAAAAAACCATATACGAAATTGTTCGCAGCAATAAGGAAGCATTATTGTGTTTGGCAGCAGGGCATACTTCACTTACGTTATTTGATCTGTTAAAGAAAAGTGACGAAGAAGGTCGCATTGATTTTTCACATATTAAAATTGTTGGGTTGGATGAATGGGTGGGATACTCAGGCACAGATGATGGCAGTTGTGAAAATTTTTTACGAAAGCATCTTTTTGATCATATAGGCTTACAAGAAAGTAACATTAGACTTTTTGATGGTAAAGCAGATGATTTGGATGCGGAATGTGCCTCTGTTAGTGATTTTATAATAGAAAACCATGGTATTGACTATTTGCTACTTGGTGTTGGCATAAACGGGCATTTAGGGTTAAATGAACCTGGTGTCCAAGCAGATAGTGTTGCAAGGATTGTGACTCTAGATGCTGTGACTCAAAAGGTGGCCGTAAAGTATTTTGAAAAAAAACCTGATCTTACAAGAGGTGTGACGCTTGGAATCAGTGACATTAAGGCTGCTAAGGTCGTACAAGTTGTGATGACAGGCGAGAGAAAAAAAGAAATTGTAAAACGCATCATGGAGACAGATGAAACCAGTGAAGTACCGGCTACACTCATTAAGAATGAAAAAAATATAGAATTTTTAGTAGATCGTTGTGCGGCTGGAATCGTTTAGAGTACTTAAAAAATGCACCTACATATATTAAAGAGGAGGAACAAAATGGAAAAAACGAAAGTAGCGATATTGGGTTGTGGATTTATTGCAAATATTCATATGGAATCGTATATACGATTTGTACCAAATGCTGAAGTGGTAGCTGTGTATGGACGTAATTTGGATAAGGCTAAGGCTTTTGCTAAAGAGCATAAGATCAAAAGTTATTATTCGGATATGGACCAATTATTAGCAGAAAGCGATTGTGATGTTATCGATATCTGTATTCCTAATGTGGCCCACCATGAGGCTTGCGTGAAAGCAGCGCATGCAGATAAACATGTTATTTGTGAAAAGCCTCTAGCAATGAATTTGGAACAAGCAGATGAGATGATTGAGGCTTGTAAGGTAGCGAATAAAAAACTTATGTACGCTGAAGAACTATGTTTTGCACCAAAATACGAGCGTGTTCGTATGTTGGTTGAAAGCGGTGCTGTAGGTAAGGTCTATATGCTTAAGCAAGCTGAGAAACATTCAGGCCCACATAGCCGTTGGTTTTATGAAAAAGATCAATCAGGTGGTGGTGTAATGATGGATATGGGATGTCATGCTTTAGCTTGGTTCCGATGGATATTAGGCGGAAACCCAAAGGTGAAAAGTGTGTACGCTTCCATGGCCACTGTGATGCATGATACAGAATGTGAAGACAATTCAGTGACGATGATAGAATTCGAAGATAATGTGTTGGCAGTGGCTGAAGATAGCTGGGCAAAACATGGTGGCATGGATGATCGAATTGAAGTATATGGTGACAAAGGCGTATCCTATGCAGATTTGTTTCAAGGTAACAGCGCATTAACGTATAGCATGGATGGGTATGACTATGCGATGGAGAAAGCAGGAACATCTCAAGGTTGGACATTTACAATTTATGAAGAAGCATTTAACCAAGGCTATCCTCAAGAGTTGGCCCATTTTGTCGAGTGTATAAGAGAAGACAAACAGCCAAAGGTAACGGGTGAAGATGGAAGAGCGGTACTCGAAATGATTTATGCGGCCTATGAATCAGCAAAAACAGGTTCAAAGGTAACGTTGCCTTTTGAACCAAAAGTGGATAAACCTATAGACCTTTGGAAATAAATAAAAATAGAGTTAGAGAGAATAGTTGAAGATTATAATGGAAAAAGCACAAAGATTTTTATATAAAAACAATCTGAAGTATGAACTTATTGATTTTGAAAAAGAGATTGTAAGATTCATCGGTCAAATGGAACTGGGGCTGAAGTCAAATGACGGCCTGCCAATGGTGCCAACATATGTGTCAGGAAATCTGTATCCGAGGCAAGGCGGAAAGACCATTGCAGTGGACGTAGGCGGTACGTATTTAAGGGTAGCACTTTTGGAGCGAGAAGATTTGACAACCCGAATTATTGATATGGTTAAAGAACCGTCAATGGGTAAAGAGGCCCCTGTTACATTTAATGTATTTATCGATGATTTGGCAAGTAAGATTGAACCATTTTTACAGTATAGTAAAATAATTTCTTTTTCATTCTCACATGAAATTATCCATTCCAATACTATGGATGGTCAGGTTAGTTTTATCTCTAAGGAAATTTCTATGACAGATTATGAAAATCGACTACTGGCAGATAGTTTGAAACAAGTTATTAAGAAGCGCACGAATATGGATGTGAATGTGGTGCTAATTAATGACACAGTTGGCGTGGCTGGGTCGATGTTACAGCATGGTGATGAATTTCAAAATTATTTTGGTGTTATCATGGGGACTGGTACCAATGCATGTTATGTTGAACAGTGTAAGAACATCAAAAAGATTAATGATGCCAAGTCAGAAACAATGTTTATTAATGTTGAATCAGGGGCATACGTACCTTTGATAGTCAGTGATATTGATAGGGCATTCGATGCCACGACGCTGTTACCCAATACAGCAATATTAGAAAAAATGGTTTCTGGAGAATATTTTGGAAGGCTCTACTATTTTTTGATTCAAATGGCTTGCAAGGAAGGGCTATTTTCTGATAAGTTTACCCTAAACCTCAAGTCACATGAACCGCTAGACACAAAGGACTTGAGTGAATTTTATAAAAACCAATCCAGTGGGGCCTATGCTGAAATGTGTGATGATCAAGAAGATTTACAGCTATTATACTTTTTTGCATCCTGTTTGATAAAACGGGCAGCAGTTTTAATCAGTATTAAAATCATAGCTATAGCCAGAAAAATCTATAAGCAAAATGAGGCGCCAATTTGTGTCATTGTGGAGGGATCAACTTTTTATGGACTTAAGGGGTTTCAAGCCATGGTGCAAAAGTTTGTTGAAACAAATAAGAAAGATATGAACTTACAACTTTATAGTGTTGAAAATGCAGCATTAATAGGTATTGGAAATATTGGATTAGCTTTTGATGCTGAAACATCATTTTGATTCAAAGAAAAAGACCTATTTATTAGAAGTTGTCATATAAAAATGGCACTAAACACTTAATCATCAAAGATTATATATTTAGCGCCTCTTTTATTATTAATAATTGGTTAAGATGTCAAAATTTAGTTATTTTATTATTTCATAATAAAATTCTCTAAATGACTAAGCTTCAAAATGCTGCATCTCATCGGAAAGCTTCAGAATGTCTTCGTTCAGATGTAAGATGGCTTCACCAATTTCAGTAACCCTTGACATCTGCTCCTCTGTTGAAGCATTTATTTCTTCTGTTGAAGCAGCGGATTCTTGGCTGATGGCAGCCATGGATTCTAATGATGTTAGAAGTTCATTTTTGAGTTTTTCAATATTTTTAGTTTCTGCAATAAAGATATCAATGACGCTTTCTACTTTTGTAACACTACTATCCATGTCATCAAAAACAGAAACGGTTTCGTCAAGGTTGAGTTGAGCAGACTCAACAGAACTTTGTGTTTCAATAACGGTTTTACTTGTGCCATCTACAACTTTTATGATGCCGGCTATGATGCCATTAATTTCTTCAGCTGAACGAGAGGATTGTTCTGCAAGTTTCCTGATTTCGTCAGCTACTACAGCAAATCCGCGACCGGCTTCACCGGCACGTGCTGCTTCAATAGATGCATTGAGAGCCAATAAATTTGTTTGGGCAGATATGCCTTGAATGGTGACAACGATGTTTTCAATGGCCTGAGAACTTTTATTGAGCGTGTTTACGTTATTGGCCACGTCATTGGTGTTTTGTACGGTGGTTTGAAATACCGTTTGTAATGTATTGATTTTAGTTCTTCCTAGAGCATTAGAGTTGACCATACCATCTGATTCTGTTTTTGCTTCAGATAAACGTTCAAAGATCATATTAACACTATCGCCTAATTGCTTGCCTGCAATAAGTCTGTCGTTTACGTTTAGTGCCAACTCACTGGCACCATTTGCAATTTCTTCAATGGCGCGTGTTGTCTCATTACTAGAAGTCGTGAGTCCATCTACATTATGATTGATGCGTTCAGAAGCACTAGCAACAGACTCTATTCGAAGGGTTGTTTCATGTATAAGTCGTCTGACATTTTCAGTCATTTTAGTAAAATCAAGTGTAAGAGCACCTATTTCATCTTTCGAACGATAGTTGACAGTTGCGGTGAAATTACCTTGACCAACTTCGTTCATACCTTCTTGAATAAGGCGTATAGGTTTTGAAACCCATTTTCCAATAATCCATTGTATGATAAATACCAATAAAACAATGGCGACGATAATGCCGATTACATTATTTATAACAGAAGCCATAAGAATACGTTCTACTTCTGCAAGTGGATAGGTGACAACCAATCTAATGTTATCAGCATTGTGTGACAGGGCATAATAAGATACACCACCATCTTGAATTGTATTTATAATATCCGGTTGACTAAGTGTACCGCTTAGCCAGGGAATTTCATCTATATTCTTACCGACCATGTTTATATCTTTATGATTGATAAGTGTATCACTATCGTCAACAATTAAGGCATAACCACCTTCACCAATAACCAGACGTTCGATGCTTTTTTGAACATCAAGACTATCTAATAACTCTTGAACCGCAGTGGGTTCAATACCAATCTGGACCAATCCAGGGGCATCTATTCTGGAAGCTCCAATGTACTGAAAAAGTGTGTTGTCTGTTCCACGAGGTTCAGGAGCTTGAGCCAATACGCCATCAGATTTACCGATTAGATCTATAAAAGGTTGGGTTTGCTCAGAAGTGTTAAAGTCAAATCCGAAAAAACCTTCTATATTACCATGTGTTAATACACCGGATCCATCAATTACATGAATCTCTGAGACGTTTAATTGGTTAGCTAAGGACGACATTTTACCTGTTTCAAGCCATGTTTCATCCTCAGCGATAAGCTGCACAATAGATTTGGTTAAAGCGATATTTTTCTCATCAAGAGCATTTTTGGTAATGTCAACAACTTCAGTTGCAGATTGAATATCGCTTTTTATATTACTAATTTGATCTTGAAGCTGCAAAGTAACAACAGATTCCATGGCACGATTAGAGGCCAATGTGCTGACAATACCTTGTATACCGATGGCAATTACAATAATGATACCTGTAATAAGAACTATTTTTCCTTTTAATTTCATGAAATTACCTTTCATTTATTATAAGATGATCATCTATTTAGAAGAAGTCATCTTATAAATCTTTAAGAAAAAGATTATTAATCATAACGTATCGATTTCATATCTCTTTGATGTTAATAGGGTTGCATTAAATTCTAAGTTAGATGATACCCGTGTTATTGGTACCATAATATTGTATCACCTTTTGTTCGCGCTAACAAGGGCTATATATCATAGATACTGCTAAATAATGAATATTGTAAGGACGGTAGATTTATATGATTTTAAGAAAGTCAGGGTTATCATGACGGAATAAGTTTTGTCAATTAGTCCTATTGAATAATAACTTAGCATATGCTATACTGAAAAAAAATTCATATTTGTAGTGCGGTCCTGTTTTATGACAGGTTAATAGGGAAAAAGGTAGAAGCCTTTGCAGCCCCCGCTACTGTAAGGGAGTACGAAATCTCAAATGCCACTGACTTAGTTGGGAAGGTGAGAGAGTAGGATGATCCCCGAGCCAGGAGACCTGCCACGCTATGTATTTACTTATAATCTTCGGGAGGAGGATTCTGTGAAAATCGCGTGCGATTATTTATAGACCAGTCCAAAGGGACTGGTTTTTTAATAAAAGAAATAGACTCTATTTCTAAGAAGCATTAAATTCACTTAATCTGAAGAAGATTAGGTATTTAATGCTTTTTTTATGATCAAAAAAGAAAGGAAAAAACGCTATGAAAAAAGGACTAATGATTTTAGCTCATGGAAGCAAAGTAGATGAAACCGATCAGATTATGACCAAGTACTTGGAGGCAGTGTCAGATTCGGTAGGTTATGATCAAGTTGAGAAAGCTTATTTACAAATGATGTTGCCAAGTGTTGAGATGGTATTTGAAAAGTTTTATGAAAAGGATGTTACGGACTTGACCATATTACCTTTTTTTATTTTTAATGGTAATCATATAAAAATTGACATACCTGAGAAACTAGAAGAAATGACCAAGCTTTACCCAAAAGTAAAGATCCGACTGCTAGAGAATATTGGCTTTGATAAGAAGATGGCAGATCTAATCATTGAAAGAGTGGCGATTTAATGGATTATATAAAAAATCCGGCAACCATAGAAAGAATGAGCTTTGTCATCATCGATGAACAAGTGGCGATGGTTTATGGTGGATATCCAGTAGAAAATAAAATAGAAAAAGCAATTCTTCGAAGGGTTATACATACAACAGCGGATTTTGATTATTTAGACAATTTGCATATTTCTAAGGAATTTATTGATCGTACTTTAAAAGCTTTAAAAAAAGGACTCACGATCATCACCGATACCAATATGGTGTATAGCGGTATTAATAAAAAAGTTCTAGAAGATATGGGTTGTAAGATAAGATGTTATATATCCGAGGAAGAAACGGCAAA
The DNA here is from genome assembly GCA_002841495.1 of Firmicutes bacterium HGW-Firmicutes-2. Classification (GTDB taxonomy): domain Bacteria; phylum Bacillota; class Clostridia; order Lachnospirales; family Vallitaleaceae; genus Petrocella. The sequence continues at coordinate 111,285 of PGZV01000014.1, forward strand.
TCTTGCATCTGAAGTGGGTATAACAAGATCTATGGCCAGCGTTATAAGAGCAGCAGAAGAAGAGGGACCTAAACTCTATGTTTTTGGAAATGCACCAACAGCACTTTTTAAAACTTTAGAAATCTATGAAAATTATGATGGAAATAAAGAAAATCTAATAGGGATTATTGGGGTACCGGTTGGCTTTGTCGGAGCAGCTGAATCTAAAGAAGCGCTGATGGTTTCGAATATTCCTTCAATAGCAGCAAAAGGTAGAAAAGGCGGAAGCAATGTTGCAGCGGCCATTGTGAATGCCATCCTTTATGAAGCGGAGCATCGCTATGGATAATATGCAAGTTATTATTGACGGTAAGACCTATAGAAAAGGCTACACCACAGGCACCACCGCAGCAGCAGCGGCTAAAGCAGCTGCAATGTATTGGAAATCCGGTAAGGCACCTGTGAGTGTTGAAGTGACTCTTCCCAATATGGAAATTGTCACATTAAAGGTTGAAGAAGCTTGGACCATGGGGCAAGCCTACTGGGCCTCTGTTGTTAAAGATGGCGGTGACGACATAGATGTAACCAATGGTCTAATCCTATCTGCTGAAGTCGTCGTACTTGGTCACAGTAACAGCCTAGACATTCAAGTTTTAGGCGGTGTGGGTGTAGGCATCATAACTAAGAATGGATTACAAAGAAACATCGGAGAACCGGCGATTAATCCGGTGCCCCTCACGATGATTGAAAATGGTATTAAGGAAATTATGGGTTCTGGGTACCAAGTGCAAGTGACCATACATGTACCAAAAGGAGAAGAAGCGGCAAAACGTACTTTTAACCCAAGACTGGGTGTTGTAGGCGGTATATCGATTATTGGTTCGACAGGTATAGTAGAGCCTATGAGTGAAGAAGCCTGGAAAAAATCACTTGAAATTGAGCTTTCTCAAAAAGTACGGCAAGGTCAGAAAAAAATTGTTTTGGTACCGGGTAACCACGGCGAAAAATTTGCTATTGCCTCACTGAAATACCGTGAAGATCAGATTGTCATGATGAGTAATTTTGTGGGATATATGTTAATGGAAGCTTGTCGATTGGGTGTAAAAGAGGTCATTCTCGTGGGACATATTGGTAAACTCATTAAGGTTGCCGGTGGTAATTTTCATACCCACAACCGGGTATCAGATGGAAGAATGGACGTACTTTGTAACCATTTAGCAAAAGTTAGAGCGGCTTATGATCTGATGGACCGGGTGAGGGAAAGCAATACAACAGACGAAGCGGTGGCATTGATTGATGAAGCCGGACTTGAAGTTGTTTATGAGAGTATTGCTAAGGTCATTAAGGATAAGGCAGAAAGCTATACATATGATCAATTGAAGGTAGAAGTTGCACTATATAATATGAAAGGTAGGCTATTGGCCAAAACGATGGATGATGATTAATGTGGTAGGAATCGGACCGGGAAAAACATCAGGATTAACCCTTGAAGCACTGGAGAAGATAAAAAAAGGGCGGTGCGTCATAGGCACGAAAAGACAATTGGCCTCTACCTCTATAAATGTCTTAGCATCAATTATGTATTCCGGTAAAATGGAGGATTTGGAAGCTAAGATTAAAGAGCAGCTTGTTTTAAATAAGACAAAGGAAGTTGTTGTACTTGCCAGTGGGGACCCTTCTATATATGGTTTGTCAAAACGCTTGATTCAATTATTTGGCAAAGACGCAGTCAATGTAACTTCAGGTATCAGTGCCATACAGTACTTGTTCGCTCGAATCAAGCTGGATATGAATGATCTGTATATAACCAGCGCTCACGGAAAGTGTCCAGATTTTGATTTGCTTTTTAAAATGCCGAAAGTTGCCCTTGTTACGGACAACTTCACAGGTCCATATGAAATTGCACAAGAAGCTATAAAGAGAGGCTTTAACCCTAGAATGGTTATTGGTGAGCATCTATCTTATGAGAACGAAAGTATTCAAGAAACAGATGCAAAAACGATAGCAAGAAAAAAATATGAAATGAATGTGGTGATATTAATTAATGATGGATCAAGACTTTATTAGAGGCAAAGTTCCCATGACGAAAATGGAAGTAAGGGCGGTGACTTTAGCCTATTTACAACTTCAAGAGGGTCACACTTTTTTGGACATTGGGGCCGGTACCGGTTCAATTACCGTTGAAGCGGCTAGAAATAACAAGCATTTGAAAGTATTTGCCATTGAAAAGAACCCCATAGCTCTTGAACTGATTGATTCGAATCTGAAAAAACATGGTTTAAATCATGTGGTTTACATTTCAGGGACAGCTCCTTTGGATACAAGCGGTATACCACGTTGTGACCGCGTTTTTATTGGTGGTACCGGTGGACATATGAATGAGATTATTCATTGGTTGACACAAGAAGTACTCACAGATGAAGCTATTCTGGTGATGAATACAATTACCCTTGAGAACCTTAATGAAGGTATGAAAGCTTTGTATGATTATGGCTTTGATGAGATTGAAGGCAGTAGCCTATTAAGTGCCAGATTGAGCTTACTTGGCGATTTGCATTATTTTAAACCAGAGAACCCATGCTATATATTAAAAGGTGTTTGGAGGAAAAAATGTCGAAATTTATTGGAATAGGTGTCGGACCGGGAGATCCTGAACTCCTGACTTTAAAAGCAGTAAAAGCGCTTCATCAACTGGATATACTGATTGTACCTTATGGTCGCCTTAAAGGAGAAAGTGAAGCTTTAAAAATAGTAGAAGGCTACTTAAAGAAGGATATTAACATCTTACCCAAACACTTTCCCATGGTACAGGATGAAGCTGAACTCTCACCAGCGATAGAATCTATTGCACAAGAGATTAGAGCATTTATAGAACAAGGTCATCATGTTGGTTTTATAACCATTGGCGATCCTATGCTCTATAGCACTTATATATATTTGTTGAAATATCTTTTACATCAAGTCCCTGTTATGACCATACCGGGGATAGCTTCTTACAGCGCTATTGCATCGGGTCTTAATAGGCCTTTGGCTGAAGGGAATACACCTTTATTGGTATACCCGTGTAACGGAGAAATAGAAGTGATTGAAAAAGTTGTATTAGAACAGGATAGCATCGTACTTATGAAAGTATACAAACAATTTGATTCAATCATCAAGATGCTTAAAAAACATGACTTAATGCCTTATAGTCTCATTGCTTCAAATTATGGAAAAGAGAACCAAGTAATCTATAATCATGAAAACTTGTTTACCCATGAAAAAATTAGTTATTTCACAACCATTATTATTAATAAGGGGTGGCGATTATGAAAGTCATATTTGTAGGCGCAGGGCCGGGGGATAAGGAACTGATTACTCTGAAGGGCTATAATGCCCTGAAAGAAGCCGATATGGTTATTTGGGCTGGCTCTTTGGTAAACGAAGCTTTGCTTGAATACTGTAAAGACGATGTAGAAATATATAACAGTGCCCTGATGCATCTGGAGGAAATCATGGCAACCTGTGCTAAGGGTGTTAGAGCAGGTAAAAAAGTGGTGCGCTTACACACCGGTGATTTTTCGATATATGGGTCTTTGAGAGAACAAATAGAAGGCTTACAAGCACTTGGGGTTGAGTATGAACTTATACCCGGTGTCAGCAGTTTTTTGGGCGCCGCTTCATCTTTAGGGGTGGAATACACCGTACCTGAAGTCTCACAAAGTCTAATCATAACCAGACGTGGCGGAAAAACCCCAGTTCCTGAAAAAGAGTCATTAAAAGCTTTTGCAAAGCATGGTACTTCGATGGTGATTTTCTTGTCTTCCACTTATGTAGAGGAAGTGTGTAAGGAACTCATAGAAGGCGGGTATGATGGACTCACGCCTGCAGCCATAGTCTTCAAAGCAACTTGGCCGGATGAAGAGATTATTCGAGGAACACTCATTACACTACCGGCACTTGCTAAAGTCAGCAATATTCACAAAATGTCTCTGATTATGGTGGGAGACTTTTTAGGCCATGAGTTTAACTTGTCAAAACTCTATCATAAGGATTTCAAACATGAATTCAGACCATAAAAAAGTCGTTAAAACTGTCATTTTTTCCTTAACTCCAAAAGGTGATTTGCTGAATCACCGGCTTGTAGGCGAGCACTATACCAGTGAAATCATCAAAGATCAAGGTGGTATTATGGCTTGTGTGAAGGAACGCTTTAACCAGGTGACCTATATGGTCTTTATATGTGCAACGGGTATCGCTGTAAGGTCCATTGGCAAGCTTATGGTAGATAAGTATAAAGATCCGGCAGTGTTGGTCTTGGATGAGGAAGGTCGTTATGTTATCAGTCTACTTTCCGGACATTTGGGTGGTGGTAATGCTTACGCAAAAGAGATTGGAAAGTCAATTAACGCAATACCAATTATCACCACGTCAACAGATGTTCATGGTGTTGGCAGTTTGGATCTGCTGCTTCAAGCTTTACATTGTGATGTACATGTACATAGAGACGACATTTTAAAGATTAATATGGCCCTTATTAGAGGAGAATCGGTTGGTCTCTACAGTGATATTGGACTTAACGATGCGGGTTATGCAGGCTACCTAGAAGGTTTTACAATTATGGAGGATTTTCAGACATTTATTAAGATGTCAGCAGATTATAAAGTCTATATTGGTTATGATACGAGGCAGATTGAAGCGCTGAGTCCTAAAAATCTATGGTGTGTTCCGAAAGTCTTATGCCTTGGAACGGGGACAAGAAAAAACCTGGATACAAATGCATATTTTCATGAGCTAGACACCTATCTTAAGGCGGTAAACACACATCCATCGGCCATTGCAATACTAACCAGTGTAGATATTAAAAGACAGGAGCCCTGTTTGGAAGCGTTGTGTCAGGCATGGTCACTAGAATCTGTTTTCTTTACTGTACAAGATTTGAAAAGCGTTCATGATCAATTTGAAAAATCTGAATGGGTGATTAAGACGTTAGGTATAGGATCTGTCGCAGGACCATCAGCTTGGTTAATTTCAAAAGGCAATATGATTCATCAAGGTAGAAAAATGAAGGGCAGCACATTTGCCCTTGGGAGGATTATATGATTAAAGTTATAGGAATTGGGTCTGGAGTAGTACAGAATCTAACAACAGAAGCCTTAGAGGCGATTAAGTCTGCAGAGGTCATTGTAGGTTATCGTACATATATAGACTGGATACAACCACTGATTGATAAGAATAGCCATATACAGAAAGTCATAACAACAGGTATGACCGGTGAAGTGAAACGATGTCAGGCGGCTCTTGAAGCATCAAGAAACGGAAAGAATGTAGTGGTCATTAGCAGTGGGGATTCAGGCATCTATGGCATGGCCGGTCTGATCTATGAACTTTCAGATGTAGAAGATGAGATTAGCGTCATCCCTGGTGTTACCTCATCGAGTATAGCAGCAGCTTCACTTGGAGCACCTTTGATGCATGATTTTGTTTCCATAAGTCTGAGTGATTTGATGACGCCTTATGACATAATCATGAAAAGGGTACGTTTGGCAGCGGAAGGTGATTTTGTTATATGTTTATATAATCCAAGAAGCAAAGGCCGTCCACATCATTTAGAAGATGCGCTTAATACTATTAAAGACATACAAGGTGATGGTTTGGTGGTCGGAACGGTTTGTGATGCAGGGCGCTTGGAGGCATGTGTGACCTATTCGACTTTAAAAGAGTTTAATGTTCAAGATGTGAACATGCGTACTATGGTCATAATTGGTAATCAAAACACCCATATGCACCATGGGAAAATGGTCACACCTAGGGGGTATATGTTGTGATCTATGTGATTGGTGGCACCCATGAGTGTCGTCAAATATGTGAAATGCTGAAGCATCATAATTTACCCTTTATATTAAGTGTTGCTACAAAACTGGGTGAAGACACTTATGGTCACTATGCAGATCGTTTAATAGTAAAAAGACTGGATGCCGTTTCTATGGAAGCTTTAATTAGACAAGAAAAGATTAATTGGGTGATTGATGCTTCTCATCCTCATGCCGCAATTGTGAGTCAACAAGCAATAGAGGCAGCAGAGAAAACCGGTATAGTTTATACACGATTTGTTAGAAAAATACAAAAGGATGACGCTTCTTATGGCATGTTTTTTGAGAATGATGAAGAAGCCTTAAGTTATTTATCCCGTCAGCAGGGGCAGGTTATGGTAACAGGAAGTAAGGCATTAAAAGAGGCTATTAAAATTATTGGTATAAGTCGTATTGTTGCACGGGTAGTACCCTCAACGGAAAGTCTTCATCATTGTGAAGTTCTGGGACTCAAAACCAATCAAATCATCGCCTTGTTAGGTCCTTTTAGTATTGAAATGAATAGGTTACTACTAAAAACGTATCATATTTCTTATTTGATGTTTAAGGAAGGCGGAGAAGGCAGTGGTTATATTGAGAAATTAAAAGCATGTGCTCTAGAAAATGTGAAGGCAATTGTAGTGAAAGTACCACATATAAAATATAGGGAGGTAACTGAATCATATGAAACGTTATTGGAAAAAATCAAGAATTATTACAATCGTCATGTTGCTGATCATAACAGTTGCAACAACTGAGGTACATGCCATGCACATCATGGAAGGTTTTTTACCGAAAGCATATGCACTTTTTTGGTGGGTCTTGTATATGCCATTTCTTATTATGGGCATGAAGAAATTAAAAAATGGTTTAGAAAAAGGCCATGATAACAAGCTTCTTATAGGTTTGGTTGCTGCTTTTACTTTTTGCATTTCTGCCCTAAAAATCCCTTCTGTTGTTGGCAGTTGTTCGCACCCGACAGGCATTGGGCTAGGTGCTATTTTATTTGGTCCACTCATGATGGCTTTTATTGCTGCGATTGTATTGTTGCTACAGGCGCTTATTCTTTCTCATGGCGGTATAACCACGTTGGGTGCTAACGGATTTTCAATGGGTGTTGTAGGTCCTTTTGCTGCATTCTTCGCTTATAAACTTGCGTTAAAATCCGGTTTATCTAAGAAAGTGGCTATTTTCATTGCTGCATTTTCCAGTAATTTCTTAACCTATGTTATGACGTCTATTCAACTGGGTACAGCCTTTTCAGGCCAAGAAGGGGTTGTTCTGTCAACTTTAAAATACTTAAGTATTTTCAGTTTGACTCAATTGCCAATAGCCATCTTAGAAGGATTTCTAACGGTTCTTATTTTTAATTTGCTTCGAGAAAATAAGGAACAGATTCGACTTGTGGGAATGGAGGAAATATTATGAAAACAAAACAAAACTTAATCTTAATCGGTATTGTTATTTTACTGGCCATCACACCCCTTATTATTAATCCAAACAGTGAATATAAAGGAGCAGATGGTGCGGCACAAGACCAAATCATTCTTGAATATCCGGATTATGAGCCATGGTTTACGCCTTTCTTTGAACCTGCCAGTGGAGAAATTGAAAGCTTTTTCTTTTCCATGCAAGCGGCTATAGGTGCCGGATTCATTGCCTACTTTTTTGGTAGAATGAAGGGAAGACAAGACAATGCTAAGCATTGACAGCATCATAGAAAACAATCCTTTTAGGCATATACCTTATAAAATCAGGATTGGTATATCGTTATTTTTTTTAATAACCTCTCAAATAATAGATCAGACTTTGATTTATTCTTTACTATTGTTGAGTTTATCCATTTTTACGTTTATTGGTATTTACAAACACAAGAAAAGCTTTATTCATATATGGTTTATGTCACTTGTTTTTTTACTACCAACTTTGTTAGGTATTGTATTCGTGACAAGAGTAGAAGGACAAGATGTTTTGACCACTATAGGTCAAAACCCGCCATGGCTTTATGTGACACATGAAAGCTTATTGCTGGGGATTGAAACCACAATAAGGGTTTTAAGCTCCTTTTCTATTATGCTTTTTTTAATTATGAGTTCTTCAATATGGGAAATTGGTCGATTTTTAAGATGGGTCAAAGTTCCTAAAATGTTCGTTGAAATACTGCTTCTGACGTATAGATTTCTTTTTCTGATCTATGAAGAAGGTGTGGATATGATTATGGCTCAAGAGTTAAGAATTGGCTATTGCGGTATTGGAACCGGACTAAAAAGTTTGTCTCTTTTACTTGGACAATTATTTTTAAATACGATCATAAGGGCACAGGAAATGGAAGAAGCTTTGCAGATGCGATTATATGAGGGAGAGTATTTATATGGTTGAATGTAAAGATGTGAGTTATATCTATACCGATGGAACAGTAGCTCTTAGTCATATGGATTTTTCAACGGCTAATGGGCAAGTGATTGGTGTGGTAGGTTCCAATGGAGCAGGCAAATCTACTTTGTTTAAATGTTTGACAGGCATTATAAAACCTACCACAGGTCATTTGACATATGGTCATCAACCTATAAAATACGATAAAAAAAGCCTTCAGGATCTTCGGAAGAAAGTGAATATTGTACTACAAGGTGTGGAAAAACAGATTTTTCTTCCCATTGTTAAAGACGATATTGCCTTTGGTCCGAGGAACCTTAGAATGTCTTCAGACATCGTTGAAAGAAAAACCTTAGAAGCTATAAAAATCACAGCCTTAGAAAGCTGTAAAGATAAGCTGATACACAATTTAAGCTATGGACAAAAGAAAAGAGTTGCCATTGCTGGTGTACTGGCATTAAACCCGGAAATCATTATTTTTGACGAGCCGGAAGCCGGTCTGGACCCCTATATGAAGCAACAAATGGTGCTTTTGATTAAAGCTTTATCTGAATCAGGGAAAACAATCATCATGGCCAGTCATAATATGGATTTTATTTACGAGACCTGTGATTATGTATACCTTCTAAAAAAGGGAAATCCTATAGCAGATGGGACACCTAAAGATATTTTAGGTGATTATGAACTTATGGTAACAGCGGATATGGAGATGCCTTGGATTCTTAAAGTATGTCATCAATTAAACATTCCCCCGGTTGATTCGGAAGAAAATCTATTCAAAATGGTTAAGGGTCAAAACTAAGTTTCACTAATTCACACACAATAGATGGAGGTATTAAGATGAAAGGTATTTTGTTTGCGGCACCTTCTAGTGGTTCAGGAAAGACAACGGTCACTTCCGGTATTATTAGAGCATTACATAATAAGGGGTATCGTATTAGCCCTTTTAAAACGGGACCGGACTATATTGACAAAGGTTTTTTAGAAATGGCTGCAAAAAACACTGCCGGTAATTTGGACCTGCATCTGCAAGGCGACTTAGGGGTGCTTGAAGCATTCACTTATGTCAAGCCGGATACAGAGTATTGTATCATTGAAGGGGCTATGGGTTATTATGACGGTATCTATAATACTTTTGAAAATTCCAGTTATGATATTTCTAAGAAAATCGGGGTCAATACGATTTTAATCTATACGCCTAAAGGAGAGATGTTTACAGCGGTGACCAAAATAAAAGGCATGGTAGATTTTGGTCACAACAGTATTATAGGGGTCATCCTTAATAAAGTTACAGAGGCACATTATGACATGTTACGTATTCAAATAGAAAATCATGTAGGCGTCAAAGTTCTTGGATATCTGCCTACAATCCCAGAGATAGAATTTAAAAGTAGACACCTTGGTCTTATTCAAAGTGAAGAAATGGTAAAACTGGATTCGAATTTGGACCATTTAGCAGAGGTTGTTGAAAAAACCATAGATTTGCAATCAATTCTGAACATGTGCAAAACCATTCCAAAACAAATTAGAAAAAGTTTGAAGGTTAAAAAAAAAGACCTTATAATAGGTGTAGCAAAAGATAAGGCTTTTTCATTTTTTTATCGAGAGAATTTGGAGATGTTAGCATCTGTCGGCAAAGTTGTTTATTTTTCACCTTTATCGGACTTATGCCTACCGAATTGTCATATGCTTTATTTAGGTGGCGGCTATCCTGAGTTATATAAAGAAGCCCTGTCAAATAATCATGAAATGCTAGAGGCTATTCGGATGTTTTCTGAAAAAGGTGGCCATATATTTGCAGAATGTGGTGGCTTTATGTACTTGAATGAGGCTATAGAAGGTTATAAAATGGTCGGTATTTTTAAAGGAGAAATAAAAATGACGACAAGACTCCAAAGATTTGGTTACATCGACATCATTTTAGATCAAACATGTTTTTTAGGTGATAAAGGTGACTGGATACGTGGTCATGAATTTCATAGAAGTCATTGTTCTATTGAAGATAAGGATGAAATAAGAAGCATTATGACCATAAAAAAAACAGGAAAAGATAACCACTGGCATTGCGGTTATCTTTATAAAAACACCTATGGTGGTTACCCACATTTTAGCTTTATGGGAAATGAAAAAATGTTTACCAATATCATGAATCGTTTGACACTCTAATCATGTTGACTTATTTTATTTGTTTTCATTGTATTTATATATATCTTTGGTATGATAGTATACAGGTAAAAAATTTAGTGAGATGACAAGGAGATTATTATGAATACAAAAAGATGGATAGCTATTGGATTGGCGGTGGTAGTATTTTTCTCATCACTTTTGATTTCGGCAATAGGAAATGTACTGACAAAAGATGTAGAAAAAACATCTTTATGGGAATCAATTATGAGTGATGCAATGACGGAAAACATTCTAAGAGAGGGTTTGACAGATAAAAGAATTGTTGTTGTTGATGTAACCGGCATAATCATTCAAGGCGATTTAAGCTATTTTACGCCGCCAAGCTATGATCATCAAAAAATCTTAAGTGATTTGGATAGGATTATTGAAGATACATCGATAAAAGCCGTGCTGATTAGAGTTGATAGCCCAGGTGGTGGTGTCTATGAAAGTGCACAGTTAAGAGATAAAATTAAAGAGATGAAAGAAATAAGAGATATACCCATTTATGTGGTGATGGAAAGTATGGCGACAAGTGGAGGCTACTATGTATCGGCTGATGCAGATAAGATATTTGCATCAAAAGAAACAATAACAGGATCCATCGGCGTCATCATGTCCGGGCTTAATTTATCCGGACTTATGGAAAAGTATGGTGTTGAGGATACGACCGTTAAAAGTGGTGACTTAAAGGATGTTGGGTCAGCAACGCGTCCGACGACTGAAGAAGATACTAAAGTACTGCAAGATCTCGTTGACGGGATGTACGAAAGGTTTGTTGATGTTGTTGTAGATGGCAGGGATATGGATAGAGCGCTTGTCTATGAGCTAGCAGATGGGCGCATCTATGACGGAGAGCAAGCTCTTGATGTTGGTCTTATAGATGTTATTGGTTATTATGACCAAGCTATGTTCGATTTAGAAAGTACTTATGAGCTTGAAGATGCTCAAATATTTTCATATTCAAGTTCGGAATTTCCATTTGTTAGTCAGTTTATGTCAGAAATCACCATGCTGATACGAGGGAAAAATATGGGTTCCATAGGTGATATTAATATATCGGGGATGAACAGTAAACAAGGATTTATGTATATATATGGAGGATATTAGTATGGAGGCTTTCAACAAATATCCCAAAATTGTATATGCAGGTTTTTGGATGCGATTTTTTGCTTATCTTCTGGACTTAATCATTGTCGGTAGCATACAAAGAATGATGCTTTTCTTTCTAGGAGAAGGATTACCAAAAACAACGTTGTCCGTTATATTATTTTTAGCGTATTTTGTCTTAATGACAAAATTAAATCAAGGGCAGACTTTAGGAAAGATGGTGTTTGGCCTTCGCGTTATTTGTTTCAAGGAAGAAAAACTTTCATGGTCAACGGTTTTGGTAAGAGAGTTGTTCGGTCGCTATGTGCAGAAAATTATTTGGCCGATGTATCTTCTTGTAGTGTTTACGCCTTATAAACAACACGTGATAGACATATTAGCAGACACATCCGTGGTGACTGAAAACTATATATATTTGTTACTTAACAATCCTACTTCTGAGATAACTTCATGATGGCAATACTCTTTAATTTTTGTCAGTGTTTGAAACAATAAAAATTATGAGGGTCGTACACGCATTAAATTGATTTTATATATGAAAGAGGTTATGTTATGAAAAAGATGAAAGTGAAAGTCAAAAGGCTGAAAAAGGGATCTAACATTGCCATAATATCGCCATCAAATGGACTGGCAAGTGTGTTTCCACATATTTATGAAATGGGGCTTAAAAATCTATCAGAAGTCTTTGGCTTCAATATGGTTGAATATCCCACATCCAGAATGCTCAATGAGGACCTGTACAACAATCCAAAACTTAGGGCTGATGATATTCAACATGCTTTTGAAGATGAGAGGATAGATGGCATTATATGTACCATCGGCGGTTATGAGTCAGTGAGAATTCTTGAACATCTGGATATGGATATTATTATGAACCATCCCAAATTCATCATGGGATTCTCAGATGCTACCACTTTTTTAAGCTACTTTAACAAATGGGGTTTAGTAACATTTTATGGTCCCTCTGTAATGGCTGGGTTGGCACAAATGAAAAATATGGATCAATCCTATGAAAAGCACCTTAAAGATATGCTTCTAAAAAACAATAAGTCCTATATTTTTAAGCCATATAAGCAATACACCAATGGATACAAAGATTGGTCGAATTCAGAGTTTGTCGGTCAATGTGAAGCCTTTTACGATAATGAAAGTGGATTTGAATTTTATCTGGATGATGAACCATCAGAAGGAGAATTGTGGGGAGGATGCATTGAAGTCCTTGAATTTATAAAGGGAACTAAATATTGGCCAGATTCGGATTTTTGGTATAATAAGGTATTGTTTCTAGAAACCTCAGAAGAAAAGCCAAGTCCTATGGCCGTTGGTTATATGCTACGTAACTATGGTATACAGGGTGTTTTAAACAGCATTAAAGGTCTTTTAATCGCTAGGCCTAAGGATTATAGTGAAGAAGAGAAAGCAGCACTTAAAAACATTGTAATGGATATAATGACAGTAGAATTTAAGGTGCAGGATATTCCGGTAGTTTTTAACATGGATTTTGGCCATACAGATCCTAAGTTGATTCTACCTCTTGGTTGTGTTGTCAGAATAAAACCTAAGGAAAAATGCATTGAACTAATAGAAAGTCCTTTCTTGGATTCATAGTGACCAAACATTTTCATTATATAGAATGAAAATAGATAGTATGGAGGTTAAGATGAAATATTATATAATTACAGGTACATCAAAAGGACTGGGGGAAGCCCTTGCTTTGGAATTACTAAGCGAAGGTAACTATGTTATAGGGATATCCAGATCTACAAGTCATCAGATTGATGAGGTGGTTCGACAAAAGGATTCTAACTGGACCCATATCTCATGGGATATCAGTCGGATGGCTGGACTGGCATCACTTATGGATGCGGTGTTTGATGTTATAAATTTAGAAGAAGCGACATACATTTGCCTAATTAACAATGCCGGTGTGGTCACACCAGTCAAAGTTATAGAAAAGTGCAAGGAAGAGGAAATTAAGGAAGCATTCACTATAAATACTTTAGCGCCTATATTTATGACGGCAAAATTTATTGAAAGGCTTCAAACACTAAAAATAGATAAACATGTTGTCAATATATCATCAGGGGCAGGGAAGAATCCATATGATGGTTGGAGTTGTTACTGTAGCACGAAGGCGGCTATGGATATGTTTACAAGATGTGTTGGAAAAGAACAGGAGAAAAGTGATTTTCCGGTAAGAATCATATCATTGGCTCCTGGGATTATTGATACCAATATGCAAGGTATTATTCGAGCAGCAACTGAAGAAGAGTTTAGCCTAGTTGAAAAGTTTATAGATTATAAGAAAAAGGGTGTTCTATTTGCACCGACAGAGGCGGCTAAAAAAATCCTTGAAGTTTTGGAAGTGATGGCCCTGTCTCAAGGTGAGCTTTTGGATATAAGGGACTATATATAATGTTTACTACCAAAACAACTTTTCAGGGTTAATCATTTGATGTTTGACTTGAGTATGAGTTTATTTCTAAACACTAATACCTATATATCGATTGGAGCATAGATGCTAATATGTGATTAATAATTATTTTACACAAACTGTATTCGGATAAATAAAAAATCGTATATTTACATCTACATTAATTGAGAACATGAAAATACTAATGTAATGCTTCATACTGATAATAGCAAACCATTCGAAAGTTTGGGACGCAAAACTAAAGGGCCTGTAAAATGGTAGCCAGTTTCCAACGGGAAGTTTTTTTATTGATAAATTAGTAGAATAAATAAAAATGAAAAATATTAGTTGAAAGGCAAATCATAAATACATTAGCACAAAATAATGAGTTTTCAGGTGTAGCCTGTTCATAAAGGAGGGAATCAAAATGAAAAAAACAGTTAGTTGGATTATGGTAATGATTTTTCTTATCGGCATAATACAATTCAATGTTAATGCAGAAGAAATTCTAGCAAATAAATATGCATTCATATTATCAGAAGTAGGTATTTTCAAGGGAAGTGATAAGGGCTTTGAGCTTGATCGAGAGCCTACAAGACTAGAAGGTCTTGTTATGACTTTGAGAATGCTTGGACTAGAAGAAGAAGCTATAAATTATGATAAGAAAGTTGTTGATTTCAAGGATGTACCAGCATGGGGAGAACGTTATGTGCAATATGCTTACAAATTAAACTTAACAAAAGGTATTAGCAACGAGCACTTTGGATCTTCTAATCGGATGGATAATAAGTCATATTTAACGTTTATGCTTAGATCATTGGGTTATGATGATGATAAGAAGGACTTCACATGGTCAAATGCTGCGGAAAAGGCTGCTGAAATTGGTATCATTAAAAAGAATGAGAAGAATACAATGAATTTTACCAGAGGTGATATAGCAGAAGTATCTTACAATACCTTAAAGATGAATCTAAAAGGAGAAGACAAGCTACTTATAGAAAAATTAGTAGAAGAAAAAAAAATTGATCAAACAAAGTTTGAAACATTGGATATTAAGATAAGAGAAAATTTGATATCAGATGATAAAGCCTTAAATGTAGAAGATTTTGGAGCAATAGGAAATGGTGTTGCAGATGACAGTACTGCAATTCAAAATGCGATTAATCAAGCGTGGTTATGGATCAACAATATTCATGCCTTCACAAAGTGGACTGGTGAACATGATGATTACAGATTACGGGAAATTTGTTGAAAATGTAACAGTTGAAGGTGTAACTTTCAAGTCAAAAAATGATAGAGCAGGAACCGGATATGCAACAAATAGTTTGACCAGTAATGTTACAGCAATGCATTTCACAGGCATTAAAAACCTAAAAGTAAAAGATGTTGATATGCATGATATGAATGTGGGTATAAAGTTTGGTGTTTCAAGTGTTAATCAAATCAATGAAAACATAACCTTAGATAATACGCATATATATAGTTCATTAACACCATTGTTGATGAACACAACCAATGGCTTTACAATGACAAACGGAACACTTGACGCAAGTGCAGGTTCCAGTCGATATCTTCATTCGGTATATGTTGACAAGAACACGAGTAATATAACATTTGATAACGTATTATTTGAGAATTCACCAGGAGCGGGCGTACACCTATATAATGGTTATGCGAATACGAATGTATCAACAAATATTAAGATCTTGAATAGTCGTATTCAAGACTCAAGAGTTGGTATCTTACTCTTTAGCGGAGCAAACAAAATAACCGTATCCAATGTAGAAATAGTAAGAGTGGATCTAGCTTTCAGTAT
>PGZV01000035.1 GCA_002841495.1 Firmicutes bacterium HGW-Firmicutes-2
ATTTGTGTGGAACGGCCTATTCCGTTCCCTTACAAAACACCCGTATCTACTAGCTTTATCCATGATATAAGCTAATATTCCTACACGCTGTCCGCATTAAATACATTTTGTTTGACCTTTTATTTCGAAGGTCGGAGTTGGGTTTAATATCTAAAAGATATTTCTACCCTCGATTCGTTTTTTTTCAATGACGTTCATTGACTCTAACTCACCCCTTGTTAGTAATGACATAATATTACGTATGTTACTAAATACCATTACTATCAAATTCACTATGCATAACATTTATCTAACTTTTTTTTATGTTGACGATTTGGTTTTTTCTGTATTCTGCTAATGTCGCTTTTAAATCAAGAATTTCTGTCGCAAGCTTCGCGTTTTGTGCCAAGAGTTTAGCGTTGACTTCTTCACTTTCAGCAAGCTTGTTACGAAGGTTTTTGTTTGCTTCTTTCGTAGCTTCTAATTTTGCATTATTTGACGTTTTAACAGGTTTTTTAGAACTGCCCTCACCAGTGGTCTTAAGCAACTCCAACGTCTGTGTAATGCGTTCATTTAGTTCTTTATGTTTATATATGGTCGCTATCCCAACTTCAGCAATTCTTGCGAATTCTGCTTTACTTATTGGTTTGCCGGATCGCTTTACTTTTTTAATAGCTTTTTCAATTTTTTCAACTATTAATCCATGCTCTTCGTTTTGATGTTGTTCAATCCCAGAGAGGTTTTTATTTTTCACTCTTTCATTCATTTGATGCCACCACCTTCTTCGAGTGGTTTAATGAAAGTGTTTTCTAAATAGTCTTTTTCTTCTCTGTTCTTGTTATACCAAATTTTATTGCCCTGACTTTCAGCCCTTTTCATTTCATCCTTAAGTCTTTCAACTCTCAGTTTATGAGTATCTAAGCAACACTGCATACTAATAAAGTTTTCACAATGATGACAGTTGCCACCATCAACTGGACAAGATTCTCCACGAGCCGGATGATGCATACAGACACCATTGGATAAAGTCCGGATTCTCATTGCATCCATAATTAGTTCTATTTGGCTTTCTGTTTTTCCTTTAAATGGATTGCTTTTTCTAAGTCTTTCCTGTATTTTACCAACAGCTGGTCCCGCAATAACCTGATCACTCAACATTGCATCTACAAAGCTTTCATGAACCTGTTCTCGTAGGTTATAAGTATACGTTGAAGTCATCATAAGGCTATCGTGGTCAAACATCTTAGAGATTGATTCTACAGGCATTCCATTTTTCCACGCGCCTTGAGCGAAAAAATGACGAAAATAGTGACTCGACAAATCAATTAATTTCCCGTCTTCTTTTATATCCCAGCGTTTAACAAATGGCTTTAGATAATTTTTGTTAAAATTATCTATACTGCATGGCATTGGGCCAAATCTGTTGCATTTACTAATAAATAGATCTTCAAGACCTGTTTGCTTACGTAGCTCTTCTGTTTCTTTTTCAAGTTGCTTTACTACTTCAATCACAAGTGCATTGACAGGTTTATATACTGTTGTTGGACCTTTTTTGGTTTTTCTTGTTATATATTCGATTTTTGGTTTTCCGCTGATTGTTTTAATGCATCCAGCCTTAATCGATACAACCTCATCAATTCTAACACCTATCTGCGTTGATATTATTACCGCCGACTTTGTAATAATATTGCTGTCTTTTAGTGCGCATTTTATTACTGTCGCAATTGTTTCCGGTGAGTAAGCAGTTTTTGTTGTTTCTTTATTAGGCATAGCAACTCGTGGTGATTCCCCAATAATTACCTCATATAACTGAACTATCCAGTAACCTTCACTTGGTACATCCCAACCCCTTCTCATCCCCTCAAGAAACAAATCTTTTATATGCGAAGTATTATGCAAAATGCTTGTTCTCGAAAGCGGGCCTCCTGTTTTTTGGCTCTTTGCTTCCAAAACGCTCAAATAGTAGGTTCTTAATATCATTTGAGTTAATTGACTTAATGAATCAATGCTGGGATAATTACTTTCTAAAAAGCGGTAAAAATATCGCAATCCATCATAATCTCGTTTGGCTGTAGATACCTCATTTGCAATCATGTCGGTAACTAAAAACTGCTTAAATACTAATGCGATTTTAGTATGTTTTATCATGCTGAAATCAAACTGATTGCGCGCTTTTGCAACGTTTTTCCTAACATCATCAAAACCATTGAAGTCCCATAACATATCCTCGAAATAGCCATTTCCAATACGAAAATTAACTTGATCCTCAATATATCCTGGTTGATAATCCATAAGCTTCTCAAGCTTTAATGCATTCATTTCAATGCCTCCAATCGTTCAATGATTGTGATCAACGCTTTTTCTATATCTTCAACATATTCCAAGTTACCGATACTCATTTCGTCAGCGTAGGCTTGTTTGTCTTGTTTAAGCCTTTCTAATTGATTTCTATGAGTGGGTAGATCTTTCACATATGTACGATACTTATTACAGAATAAGCAAGCATTAAATTTTTTGCAGTGATTATCGCCTTCAAATGCTTTTAAGCAATTACCATCAGGGAGAGATCCCGCTATTAAATTTTGTTGTTTAATGATAGCCGTCCCTTTTGATGAATTTTCTACTAGATCTAATTCAGTGATCCCTATAAATCCAAGTTTGTCATAGTCTGTTTGCAGTTTTGATTCCGTTACTCTTGCATAGTTTGATGTTGAATGCATCGATTCGTGACCTAAATGAGCCATTACGTCATCTGGTGCCGATCCATAACTTAACATCTCGGTACCAATAGTGTGTCTAAAACTATGATATAGTAAATCTGACACATAATTACCTTCTACATCCCGTATGCTGTGAATCTTAACGAAATTTTGTAACAAATCTCTAGCATATCCTTGCGCAACCTTTGTGTACTTACCACGGTATTTCCCTTTTTTGTTATATTTTATAAACAATAAGTTCTCCGGGGTGCCTTCAACAAATTCAAATATTTCTTGACTTTTTAACTCAGCGTTATGAGCCTCTAATTGCTTGATACTTCTTTCAAGTTTTTTTGTGATTGGGATTGCTCTTTCCTTTTCGTTTTTAAATGAATAAGTGAACAATATTGGACTTCCTGCGAAATCTTCCATCACACAGTTTTCTCTTAGCGTTAAAATCTCCGATAAACGTAGTCCTGTTTCTCTAGCAGTATAAATTAAAACTTTAGTCTGAATATCTTCCGTTGCAGTTTCAAGCGCTACATCGATCTGTTTGAGGACATAGTCGTCAATAACCTTTGTTAACATTACATCTTCAACTCCAAACAACCTCGCTACATCTTTAGGAAATATCTCAGTAGTTGGATAATTATCACGTTGAAACATCTGGCCAAATCTAACCGTTGATTTAAACGCGGAAAATGCCGTAGATTTTGAACTTGGTGTTTTAAGCTCATCTGAGGCTCTAAGATGAAAAATGTATTGTTCAACCATTAACTGTGTAAGCTCATTGAAACTATCAAGTTCAATGCTGTATTCATCTAAAAACGCTGTGAAATGCTTTAAGTATCGAGCGTATGTATAAAGTGTAGAATCAGTAATCCTATCATTTTCTAGTTCTTCAAAGAAATAATCTTTGACTTGGTTCTTCAAAGTTTTTGATTTATAATGAGTAAAATCATAAACATAATCTGATTCCAACGTAGGGTTATTAGGTATGGTTTCCCAAAAATCATCTGAATATCTAACACTCATTAATTCGCCCCTTTTCTCTATTTTTCTCAAACCTCATATATGTTTCAGCTTGACTCACTAAAGATGGGTGCGAATATTTTTGTGTCGTATACATACTTTTATGGCCGACGCGCGTTCCAATATGCAGTAAATCAAACCCCGCCTCTTTTAATTCGGTACAATGTGTGTGTCTTAAAAGGTGAGGATGGCATCGAATGTCCGTTTTTTCAGAACATGTTTTAAATAATTTTTCGATTGAACTTCTTGATAGTGCTTTACCTTTAGTTATGCCACTTTCAGCAACAAACAGGTAATCAACACCCTCAATATAAGGTCTAACTTCTGTGATATATTCTTCAATCTTAAAAAGCAATTCATTTGTAACAGGTATATCTCTTGGCCCAGTCTTCAACATTCGTGACGGATCAGTTTCGTCTCTATCCACCAGATGGATCAATCCAAATTCTCCGCGCCATCCGATGGTATAATCAGATACATACAGTGATTGAAGTTCTCCGATTCGCATTCCAGTTCCATATAAAATGTCAAAGATCAGTTGATTTCTCAGTCCAACAAGGCCTTGGTAAAATGTTTCAATTTCATCTGAAAATAATCTTTCAATCGACCTATTAATATACTTGTCTTTTACTTTGTGATAACTTTTAGCTGTATTTACTCTGTTTTTCGTATAACTTAAAAATGCTTTGTAAATTCCATTTGGTCTTACACCATCAAGCATGACAAATGGTGATTTTTCTGTCATTTCGCATACCTCAAGGCACTTGTAAAAAGAAGAAACTGACGCTAACATTCTGTTTATCGTAGTTCCTTCCCGTGTTGTTCTTTGATCATTTTCGTCTACGCCTTTAAATTTGAGAATCTTATCCTTTTTCTCCGCCTTTGGCGCAGTTACCGCAAGGCCTCGTAAAAAGCTTACATATCCTGTAATATGCAAGGGAGTTACTTCTTCAAGATTTATATCTCTTTCATCAATATAATTAAGATAGATTGTCAAATCCCTTAAATACCCACTTTGAATATTCAGGGCATACCCTTTTGACCGAAGCCAATTTGAGAAGTATAACGTTTTTTCATGAATTTCATAATTGTCGTCAACAATTAAATATTGATCTGGTTCATTATCATAACTAGCTGTAACTAACTTATACATTTCTCCTCCTCACATCGTATATGTAATATATCTATTATATACCAATTAAATAAGGTTTTAAACAAAGTGTAAGTTATTTATACTATTGATGATAATGTATTATACTATGATTAAATAAATGTTATGCATAGTGTAGGGTTACATCATGCTTTAAGCTTGTTTTTACCTGCGTTTTATCCAGTTCTATGTACCTTTATAGGCAGGTGGCTAAAA
>PGZV01000015.1:0-146832 GCA_002841495.1 Firmicutes bacterium HGW-Firmicutes-2
TTTCATTTGGTAACCATCCTGTTGGTATAAACAATGCTGTAATTAGACCCCATGCAATAAATGCACCAATGTTTGGCATCACCATACCACTTAAAAAACGTCCGAACTTCTGTAAACCTTCTCGTGATCCTGATTTCCCTTTTTCTGTGCTTTCCATATTTACCTCCTAAGATTTTTTGGTTTGTGCATTGATCAATGAACATGGCCTGAGTATACACCCCTACCTAACCAAAAATAAAGAAATAGAAAAGTAGCTTTGGCATTCTGACAAGTGACATAAAAATGTAATAAAAAAAAATGTCACTATTCAATAGTGACATTTCTATATAACCTTGATATATATAAGAATTAGGAAATGTCACTATTTATAGTGACATTTCTAATAACCAACCAACGCCCTTATATGACAGACACCAAGGATTGATAGTATTTGTCAAGTATTGTATTGAGTTCAAATTCCACATCCTCTATTTGACCTTCTTTTATAATATCCGCAAATTCGCCTGCAATAATGTTACGGCTGATTTCGGATAGGACTTCAAGAATCTTCTGATTCAAAACTACCGGCCCGACCATAACGATGATGGTATCTACAGGTACATAAGCTGAAGCCTGTTCCATTATAATTGGTTCTTTCAAACGAATAACCTTCAAACAAACACCTTTATCAATATCTGCCCTACAATGGAGTAACTGCATGCCTTTTTTCATGAGAATGGTAGAGCCTTTTTCTTCTCTTTCAATAAAAGCTTTACTCAGTGCAGCAATCTCATCTTGATTACTGGACAAAGAGGTACTGATATAGTGAATTAAATCAATCATGGTTTCGACAGACACATGTGTATCATAAGAAAAATTGTCAATAACTTTCATGATAATATGGCTGTACTGTTCTAGTGAGACAAGTTTCTCTTTTAGTGCCATTTTGTTCTTAACCTGTCTATGGTTCGTATTTGGCTTGTATCTTTTTAAAGCTTCTCTGATTTTCACAATATCTTCTTCTTTAATAACCGGATTTACCACCACACAAGGGATGGTTAGACTTTCAGTTGGAACGGTTGAGATAACTAGGTCAATGGTACCGTCATCCATTTCTTCAACGTCTTGATCAATAACACTTACAACCCTGACAATATGAATATTAGAAAAATTACGTTCGATTTCTGAAACTAGAAGTTGGGAAGCACCTATGCCATACATACATGCCACAACCACTTGATATTTTTTCACAATTTCCCTATGGTTCTTTTCGATGACTGCTCCGATGTGGGTTGCTAAATAAGCGATTTCATCTTCCGGTATCTGAATATGTTCCTTTTCTTCAATCACTTTTGCACAAGTGGCAATGGTTTGAAACAACTTAGGATACATACTTTTAATTTCTTCGACTAACGGATTAATAATATCAAGATCCATCTTCATACGGTAGATGGATGGTCTGAGGTGTTTGACCAGACCTACAATCAACTTATCATTATCTGATAAATAAATACCGGTTTCTGCCTCAACTTCTTGAATAAATTCCTTCACCAGCAAAATGACTTTAAAATCCTCAATCATGGAGATTTTATTGTATTCCCCTGTTTGTCTAAGCTTAGAGCCTTTAAGGTGCATGGTCAAATAAATGAGTTCTTCTTTGGGCAGAATTCTAAAAGGATTGTTTTCACTTTCACTCACCCAATCCCTTAATAGATGATAGATTTTATCGGTTTCAATCTGCCCTCTGGTCTTAGAATCGATGTAAAGTTGATCCCAGAAATCTTTCCTTTTTAATGTCATGCTGAATCTTATAATCAATGCTATGTAAGCATTATCTGCAAATTGATAACCCATGTCCTCTTCTAAACGCATCAAGAAAGCTCTTGCGTATTTAATGCTTTCAAGATTCAACAGTTCGAATATAGATTGGTTAATATTCTCTTTTAGAGTCCTGACATCTATGGGTTGATGCTCTTTTTCTTTTATAAAATCAATTAAATCAATGACATGGAAATGCTCATAAATCAAGGCAACAATAGCTTTTCTTTTCGCTTTTTCATCCCCGTCAATCAATATACCAAGACCCGGTTTTCTAATGAGCTCTATGTTGTATTGATTGAACCATGGCTCTAATTGAGCAATATCGCCACCTATGGTGCTTTCTGTAACATCCAGTAGCTGGGTTAAAGTATAAAGCTTTGTAGGTTCACTATATTGGAGTAATTGGGCCCTAAGTATAATCTGTCGATCCATAGGGGTGTATATGATTTCACTTACTTCTTCTTGAAGTAGATTTTTTAATTTACTTCTCACGGCTTCATCAGCAATCAGAGCTATGCCTTTACCCTTTTTTTTATCTAATGTGCCACCATGCTTCATGATCCAGTTTTGCACATCATTTAATTCTCTTAGTATGGTTCTGGTACTTACATTAATCTGATCTGATATTTGTTGCACGGTAATATAACTACCTGAATCAAATATAATAGATATGACTTCCTTCATGCGTGATGTTAACATTTTAGCACCTCTCATTTTGAATTCAGACCTAAAGTTCGCCTACATTATACCTGTATTATACACGCCTCTATAACAATAAACTATTTATTTTTATATTTATTTGTCACTTTCAGAGAGTGACACAATTAGTCAGAGAATTAAAAAGGCACTACCACAGCGCGCTTGCGTGTTGTGGTAGTGCCTCTTTCTGAAGTTTGAAATTACGTTAATAACTTATAAAAGTTTGCATAATTCTTTAATATGGTTAATCTTATAATCTGCTTCTAGTAGTTCGTCACCTTGAGCATAACCATATTGACAACCTATGGTCTGAAGATTGTTTCGTTTACCGGCTTCTATATCTTTATATCGATCGCCGACAACCACGATTTCCGTTGGCCACTGCTCCATCACTTGTGATAGAATCTCATATTTAGGTATAAAATCATAATCTTGTGCACATATCATTTCATCAAAATAGTGATCCAAACCAAATAAGTCTCTGGAATATTCCATATAGGTTCTGCCGCAATTACTTAAGAAAACAAGCATGTAACCTCTATTTTTTAAGTATTCCAAAGTCTCTAAAGCACCTTCGTAAAGAGCAGCTTTCTTATTCTGAAGCAAATTTTTCATTTCTTCACCAATAATTTTCCCTGCTTGCTCCCTTAGATCTATATTCATATCCGGCATGAAGGCTTCCCACATCTCTTTACTGCTTAATCCGAGCCATTTAATAATCTCTTCATCTTCCCACATTCTTTGTAGAACTTGTTTTTGATCTACCAAGAAATCATAGGCTTTTCTAAAAGCAGGTCCGTATATTTTTATACTGTCATGCAAGGTGCCATCATAATCCAACACGATGGTTTTTACTTTATCTAACATAGGCGTACCTATATGCTTTTTAACAGATTTGCCATTTCAATAGCTGTCATAGCTGCATCTGATCCCTTATTTCCTGCTTTGGTTCCGGCTCTTTCGATTGCTTGTTCGATTGTATCTGTTGTCAAGACACCAAATATAACCGGAACTTCAGAATCTAGAGAAACATGAGCAATACCTTTTGATACTTCACTGGAAACATAATCAAAATGAGGTGTAGAACCTTTAATTACCGCTCCAAGGCAGATGACACCATCATATTTTTCATTTTTGACCAACTTTTTTGCTGCTAAAGGTATCTCAAAAGCACCCGGCACCCAGATAACATCAATGTCTTCATCTTTAACACCATGTCTAACCAAAGTGTCAATGGCACCTGATAATAATTTCCCACCAATAAACTCATTGAATCTTCCTACTACGATAGCAAACTTCAGATCTTGTGCTACCAATTGTCCTTCATATACATTCATTTACTTTTCCTCCTTAAAATCCAACATGTGTCCCATTTTTAGTTTCTTAGTTTTTAGATATTTAACATTTCTTTCATTGTGATTCATTTGTATTGGCACACGCTCCACAATTTCTAGACCATACCCTGAAATACCGGACATCTTCTTAGGATTGTTGGTCATGAGCCTTATTTTCTTAACACCCAAATCCGCTAGAATCTGAGCACCAATACCATAATCTCGCAAGTCATCGGGAAAGCCAAGGGCTATGTTCGCCTGAACTGTATCCATACCCTGATCTTGAAGTTCATAGGCTTTGATTTTATTAATTAAACCTATACCACGGCCTTCTTGGCGCATATAGAGCAGAATCCCACTTCCGTTCTTTTCAATTTTTTGCATCGCTCTTGCATATTGTTCCCCACAATCACACCTTAGTGAACCAAAAGCGTCACCGGTTAAGCATTCTGAATGAACACGAATTAATGTAGGCTCATCCGGTGATATTTTTCCTTTTACTAAGGCCACATGGTGTTCGCCGTTAAGTTTATTAACATAACCATACATTCTAAAATTACCGTATTTCGTTGGCAATTCAGCTTCTGTCACACACTCCACATAGGTCTCATTGGCTTTACGATAAGCCACTAAATCC
This sequence comes from Firmicutes bacterium HGW-Firmicutes-2, assembly GCA_002841495.1. Taxonomy (GTDB): domain Bacteria; phylum Bacillota; class Clostridia; order Lachnospirales; family Vallitaleaceae; genus Petrocella. The sequence continues at coordinate 4,471 of PGZV01000015.1, forward strand.
GCTATGGTAATAATTTTAAGATTATGTTTTTTTGCATACTTCATCAGCTCTGGTACTCTGGCCATGGAACCGTCATCATTCATGATTTCACAGATGACACCGGCCGGATATAGCCCTGCAAGTTTAGGAAGATCAATGGCAGCTTCTGTATGTCCAACGCGTTTTAGTACGCCGCCTTCTTTTCCAACTAAAGGAAATATATGTCCGGGACGACTAAAGTCTCTGGATGTAGCCTCAGGATCTATAAGCTTCTTAATCGTTAAAGCTCTTTCTGCTGCTGAAATACCTGTTGTGCATGTAACAGCATCGACACTAACCGTAAAAGCCGTCTCCTTAGGATCTGTATTATTGTTCACCATAGCATGAATCTCAAGACTTTTTAGTCTTTCATCTGTCATAGGTGCACAGATTAAACCTCTTCCGTACATGGCCATAAAATTAATGGCTTCTGTGGTTACTTTTTCTGCTGCCATAAGCAGATCGCCTTCATTTTCCCGATCTTCATCATCAACAACAATGATCATTCTTCCTGCTTTTATATCTTCAATTGCATCTTCAATTGTATTGAACTTTTCCATACTATTACCGCCTTTACATAAATCCGTTATCTCTAAGGAAATTCATATCCATAGGTTTTTTAGTTTCTGTTATGTCATTATACAGCATTAATTTCTCAATATATTTTCCGACCATATCACATTCCAAATTTACACTATCGCCAATCTTTTTACCAAGTAAAGTGGTTTCTTCCTTGGTTAATGGAATCAGAGATACTTTGAACATCTCTTGGTCCACATAGGCCACTGTCAGACTTATACCATCAATGGCTATTGAGCCTTTATGAATAATGTATTTTAATAGCTTGGGGCTTGCTTTTATACTTACCCATGTGGCATTGGCCTCTTTAATCATTTCATGAATCTTACCAACACCATCAATATGACCTGAGACCATATGCCCGCCTAATCGATCCTTAAGCTGTAATGCCCGCTCCAGATTTACAGGACTGTTGGTAGTGAGTTCTCCTAAGTTGCTGCTTCTCATAGTCTCAGGCATAACATCCACTGTAAAACTTATGCCATCCATATGGACTACCGTCAAACAGACACCATTGGTACATATGCTGTCTCCGACTTTTGAGCCCTCGATGACTTTGGAGGCCCTAATGGTCAGCTTAGCCGACTGGGTTGTTTTATTAATTTTTTGAATATAACCAATTTCCTCGATTAACCCTGTAAACATCTATAACCCCTCCTTCTTGATATAACCTTCTATGACAATGTCACCATCACAAATAGTTGTGACAAGACCCTCTAATAAAATAGCTTCCTTTACCCAAGATATGCCCTCGCCACCTACCGGCGATTTGGCCAAATCCCCACCGAAGATCTTAGGCGCCACATAGGTTATAACTTTGTCAACAATGCCAGCTTCAAGGGCTGAATAGTTCAACTTGGCACCACCCTCAATTAGAATACTATCCATGCCTTGTTCACCTAATAATTCTATCAATGATGTCATGTCCACGTGATTATCTTTAAGCGGTAATACCACGACCCGGTTACCTGAAGCCTCAATGGCTCTTTTTGTAGCGTCCGGCATCAGATGTGTAGTTGCTACAATGGTAATTGCTTCGGATTTTTGTATTAGGACTTTGGCATTTAGGGGTATGCGACCTCTCGTATCTAATATGATTCTGACTGGATCTAGACCTTCTTGGTTGTTCTCTAACCGTGTTGTCAGGCTAGGGTCATCTGCTATAACCGTTCCTACACCTACCATAATGCCCATAACTTGATGACGCAACTGATGGACTTGTTTTCTTGATGTTTCGTTTGTAATCCATTTGGAATCACCTGTTTTGGTGGCGATTTTCCCATCTAAAGTCATCGCTGTCTTTAGAATACAAAAGGGCTTTTTGGTTTTGATATACTTTAGAAAAATCTCATTTAGCTTTAGCAGCTCCTCGCCCATATCTAAGACAACCACTTCTATATTGTTCTCTTCTAGAAGCGCAATACCTTGACCTGAGACTTCCGGGTTAGGGTCCATCATACCGACTACTACTTTACTTATACCTTTTTCAACAATTAGATTGGCACAGGGTGGTGTTTTTCCATAATGAGAACAAGGTTCTAACGTCACATACATGGTTGCACCTTCCACAGAAGCTGTTGCATTCTTAAAGGCATTCACCTCAGCATGAGGACCACCATAATATGCGTGATAGCCTTCGGCTATGATTTTACCTTCTTTTATAATTAATGCACCAACCATAGGATTCGGGTTGGTGTTACCCACACCCAGTTTGGCTAACGCTATGGCTTTCTTCATATATATTTGATCCATAATGTCCTCCCAACTCTAATATAGTAAAGAACAAAGACGTTATATTAGTAGTACTTGCCTAATATATAAAAAAGCTCTAAAGAATAATCTTCAGAGCTTGTCACAGTTTCATTAAAGCATAATATTGCCAATGCTATAATTGCCTTCTCTCATCCAGACTTTACTGTCGGTCTTGGAATTACACCAAGTCAGCCAAAATCGGCTCGCGGACTTTACCGCCGGTCGGGAATTACACCCTGCCCTGAAGGAACTATTCAATTGTTTATTGGGCTAATTATAGCATCTTAATATTTTAATGTCAATGATTTGATAATTTTTTATCAACTCATTGACATTTTGGTATCAAAATAATATTGAAATGAATATAAAGAAATTTTTAACGCCGTGATTATTTTATTTCAAATAATCTATTAATGTTTTTTCTACAGCACCTGGGCCTTGTAACATACTTACAAATATGGTTTCAATTGTATTGCCTAAACCAACTTCATATAGATCTAATCCAAAAATCTCGCGGTTACTCAAAATCGGACTCAAATCAGCAAAATCATCACCCATTTTCACTTTATCGATGGTCTCTTTCAGTGTTTTTAACATAGGATCTGAACTCAGCTCAAAAGTATTGCCTTGATCATCAATACCCATAAGATAACGACACCAGCTGGCAATAGCTAATGGGATGCCGACCAGACTTGTAGGATCTAATGATGGGTCTTTTACATAAGACTTAATGGTTTCACCAAAACGTATACCTACTTTTTGTGAAGTATCTGTTGCAATTCTTTGTGGTGTGTCCGGGATAAAAGGATTTGCAAACCGAGACTGAACCACTTCATCAATGAAAGCTTTTGGTGATAGAATGATTGGGTCTGTAACAACAGGTAAACCTTCTGTGTAGCCAATAGTTTCTATCAACCTTTTTAATATTGGGTTCTTTACTTCATCTGCTATCAAATCATAACCCAGTAGACAACCGGTTACCGCAAGGGCTGTGTGCAAAGGATTCAAACATGTTGTCACCTTCATGGTTTCCACCTTATTAACCGTTGCACGGTCACAGAAAAGTACACCTGCCTTTTCAAGTTCAGGTCGACCGTTAGGGAACTTGTCTTCAATAACCAAGTACTCACTCACCTCAGCATTAACAAAAGGTGCCATATATGTGTTTTTAGATGTCACAACCACATCCATATCCTCTAGACCCTCACTCACCAATGCTGCTTTTATGATATCTGAAGGACGTGGGGTGATTTTATCAATCATGGATATAGGGTAGGACACCTTATCTTCATCCATGACGTAATTTACAAAACCTTCTTCTACAAATCCATTTTTCAACCATTCTTTAGCAATGGTGATTACGGCTGCTTTCACTTTGTCACCATTATTGGCACAGTTATCCATGCTTAACAGGGTTATGGGCATTGCCCCCCTTTGATAACGTTTGTATAACAAGGCTGTAACAACACTCATCGCATGGGTCGCATACTCCGGTCCACGGTCCAAATCCACCTGAACAAAAGGATAGTAATTACCGGAAAAATCCTTCAAAGCATAACCTTTTTCAGTAATGGTGAAACTTGCAATCTGTAGGCTAGGTGCTTCAAATATTTCAGTCAGTCTTTGATGGTTCTTATTTTCTGAGGTCATACTTTCTACGATACTGGCTACCACAGTCTTATCAAAACTACCATCACTGTTCATCAGTACAACCAAAGCTAGATTATTCGCCGGATCAAATACTTTTTCTATGACTTCATAGTCAAAAGTTTCAACAGCAATAATACCTGTTTTTGCCAGTCCATCATCCAATAGTTGCTGATGGCATTTTGCCACAAAACCTCTGAAAATATTACCGGCACCAAAGTGGACCCATTCAGGTGACTGTTGTGTATTCTCTTTTACCATTTTTATATCAAAGTTAGGTAGCTTAACGTCCATCGCTTCCCATTTGCTCGTATGCTCTAATGAACTTGTACTTAGTCTCATTATTTTACCCCACTTTCAAGGGTATCCCACACACCTAACAAGTACATGACACCCATGGCTCTGTCATATAGTCCATAACCAGGACGACAATGTTTTTCCTCACCCCACAAATGACGACCGTGATCCGGACGCATATAGCCTTCAAAACCGATGTCATGATAGGCTTTCATGACTTCCACGATGTCCACATCCCCATCGCAAGCTCTATGGGAAGTCTCAATAAAATCGCCATTCTCAAAAACTTTAACATTTCTAACATGGGCAAAATGAATACGGCTACCAAATTCTCTAATAATACTCGGAATATCATTGAGCTTATTGGGTCCAAGGGAACCTGTACATAAAGTTAATCCGTTATAAGGACTGTCGACCAAACTTAGGAACCTCTGAATATGTTCCCTACTCCTTATGATTCTTGGTAAACCAAATATTGGCCATGGCGGATCATCCGGATGTATGGCCATTTTAACATCTTCTTCTTCACAAACAGGTATGATTTTTTCTAAAAAATATTTTAGATTCTCAAATAGGATGTCTTCAGTAATATCCTTGTAGCCTTCAAAGAGTTGTTCTAGATGGGACAAGCGTTCCGGTTCCCAACCCGGCATGGTTTTTTCTCCGGCACCCTCAAGAATACGATCAACGATGGATTTTGGTGTGGCACCCTCTACTAGAGCTTTTTCATAAAATAAAGCATTGGATCCGTCTGGGTGTGCCTTGTATAAATCTGTTCGTGTCCAGTCAAATACAGGCATAAAATTATAACAAATAACTTTTACGCCCACTTTTGCCAACTTACGAATGGTATCAATGTAGATGTCAATATAATGATCTCTAGATGGTAAACCCATCTTGATGTCATCATGTACATTCACACTTTCCACGACTGCAGGGCTAAAATTCTTCGAAGCCAGAACATCTGCAACCTCCTGAATCCGCTCCATCTCCCAGACTTCTCCTGCTACTTTGTCATGCAACGACCAGACAGCACCCATGACACCGGGAATCTGTCTGATGTGGTCTAAGGTAATGTCATCATTGCCTACCCCATACCATCTCCATGTCATTTTCATTGGTTTTCCTCCTTCTATACTTCTGATTCAAAGTTTAAGATGACCTTACAACATTCATCAGGCCTATTCACTAACAAATCAATGGCTTCCTCAACTTTCGTGTAATCGAAAGTATGGGATATAATTTTCTTAGGATTAAAGAGACCTTGTTCTATACAATCCACAACAACTGAGAATTTGTTACAACTTAGGCGTGAACCTTTGATATCCAGTTCTTTTTTAGTCACTTCCATCTGAATCAAATTCGATGGTGCTTTTAAAAATCCAAGAAGTACAACTCTACCCGTTGGTAACATACTGGGTAGTATACTCTCAATTATACTCGGGTGACCTACAGCGTCAAGTGCCAATGTTATCCCTTCAATAGCCTCATGTGCCCCAATAAAAGCCTCTAAAGATGTGTTTAAACTATTGATGGTATAATCTGCACCAATTGCTTTTGCTCTTTCTAATTTGGCATCTGATATATCAGAAATAATAACTGTAGCCCCCTCACTCTTGGCCGTAAGTAATATGGTAAGACCAATAGCACCGGCACCGGCAATAAAGACGATATCATTTTTATTAATACCGCCACGTGATAGGGATTGAGACGCTATGGTAAACGGCTCAACAAGACAAGCCACTTCCCATGGAATGTTTTCATTAATCTTATAGCACGCCTTCTCGGGAATGGAAACATATTCCTTGAAACCACCGTCTACATGAACGCCACGCACTTTTAGATCTGAACATACATTATAACGACCATTCTTACAAGCATAACATTCACCACAGCTAATGACTGGGTCAACACTCACATGATCGCCCACTTTAATATTCTTGACCGCTTCACCTACCTCTGTCACAAGACCGGCAAATTCATGTCCAGGCACAACCGGGTAGTTGATAAAAGGAGATGTACCATGATAACCATGCATGTCTGATCCGCAAATACCGCCTGCTTTGACTTTGATTAGAACATCTTTTTCACTCTTTAATTGTTCCATTTCTATATCTGTTACCTCTATCTTATGAGGTTCTTTTATTAATATTGCTTTCATAGTTCTCCTTTACATATGTTAAAAATAGGTCGGGCTGATCAGTCTAGGAATGGCCATAACCACATCCGGCAAAACCGCCATTATGATGAGCATCACCAACGCGATTAAAAAATAGGGCAATACACCTTTAAAGGAAGATTCCACATCAAGATTCGAGATGGAGCCTGCAATTAATAAACATAACCCATAGGGCGGTGTTACAAGTCCAAGGGCTAGTGTCATTACAACAATCAAACCTAGATGTGTCGGATCAACGCCAAGGGCCAATGCACCTGGAAGTATAACCGGTACAAATAATATCATAGCAGGAACCGCGTCCATAAATGTTCCGATGAATAAGAAAAATGCAACAACCACCAACATAAATACCGGGGCCCCACCTGGTATCTGAGCAAAAAAGTTAGCTGCTTTAGTAGATACATTATAGTAGCCCAACAACTCACCTAATGCATTTGCGGTACTAAGGGCAAACAGAGAAAGAGAGCTTAGCTTTAATGTCTGCTTGACGATGTCGGGCAGATCTCTAACTTTTATGGTTTTGTAAACAAACATACCAATAATAAGAGCATAGACACAGGCAAATGCTGCTGCTTCAGTAGCCGTATAAGCGCCTGTCACAATACCGCCGATGATAATAACCGGTGTGAGTAATGCCGGAAAGCTACTTAAAAACAACTTGAAGGTTTCTTTGAGTGAAACTTTCTCGTATCTTGGAAAATTCTTTTTCTTGCTGATGAGATACACCATGAACATCATGGATAGACCAAGTACAATACCGGGAGCAAGACCAACTAAGAAAAGTTTGCCTGTAGAAACATTGGCAATACCTGCAAATACAACCATGGTAATACTTGGTGGTATGATACTGCCGAGGGTTGAAGAAGCTGCAGTAACACCAACTGCTGTACCTTTATCATAGCCACTTTCTTCCATCTTGGGAATCAACACTTTACCTACGCCGGCTGTATCTGCTTGAGAAGATCCGGATACGCCTGCAAATATCATGGATACCATAATATTTGCATGGGCCAAACCACCACGTCGATGTCCTACTAAAGCATTTGAAAAATCAATCAATCTTTTTGATATGGATCCATGGTTCATGAGATTTGCTGCCAGAATAAATAAGGGAATAGCAAGTAATACAAAAGAGCTTAGCCCCGTAAACATTTTCATAAAAACAACAATACCGCCAAGATTAGGTATCAATAATACGCCTGCAAAAGCAACAATACCAATTACATAGGATATTGGTACACCAATGGCAATAAAGATTACAAAAATTGCAACCAATAAGACTTGTGTCATTTTCTACGCCTCCATCCTAAATCTTTTTACATAAGTTACAATGTGGTTGATACAATACAAGGTTGTTGTTGCGCCAAGTATTGGTACACATAACCATGTATAACCCATACTCATCTGTGGTATATCAATCCATCTATAATTCCAGAACTTCATGGTTATGATGACACCATAGTAGAGTATCGCTAATGTGAAGCTCATTACAATCAGATATAAGAAAAGAGAAGTAAATGCAAAGTGTTTGTCTTCGTAAGTCATTGCACCAGCACCCAAAAAAACCGCCCATGTAAAGGAATACATAGCCACTTCGCCTGTCCAACTTACGGTAATGCCAAGATATCTGCTAAAAACCTGAATAATAATCGTTATAAAAAATATACTGATAAAAAGTGTTCCAAATAAAATCTCGATGCTCTGCACTGTTTTTGCAATTTTATCAATCATCATTTTTCCTTTCAAAAAACTTAAGGCTACTTAGACATAGCCTTAAGTTGATGTTTTAAATATGGTTAAGGTGTCAAAACTAGATAGTTGAACTTTTACATACAATGTATGTGATTTTAGTGAAACTTAGTTTTGGTCCTTTAACCGTAAATTATTTTCTGGTTAATTCCAATAAATCTTGCAGATTATTTTCTTCTGCATATTTGTCTTGAATAGGAAGTGCCAAAGCCTTAAACGCTTCTAAGTCAACTTCATTGATTTCTCCGCCTTCTGCAAGAATCTTGTCCCTAGATTCATCAAGCATTTTGTAAGTAACAGCTCTTTCTTCTGCTACAGATGCTTCAGCCGCTTCAAGAATCCAACCTTGTTGCTCTTCATTGAACTTGTCAAAAGCATGTCCATTCATAAGTAATAATCTTGTCGTATAATCATGGTATGTTAGAGATGTATACTTGCCATTGCCTGTAGTGTGATGACCTTGTAGCATCATGTTGGTGTGATCGTTTTCAGCTGCATCTGCTGTTCCTGTATTTAGGGCTTGGTAAAGTTCTGCCCAGCCTACACTGATTGGGTTCGCACCGGCACTTTTCCAGAACTCTTGTTGAACTGGAGAACCTTGTAATCTAATGTTAAGTCCTGCTGAATCCGAAGGCACGGTAATTGGTTTTTTACCATAATAGTTTCGAACACCTGATGAATAATAACCTACAACTTTAAAGTCATTGTTGGTTTTTTCAATAATTAGGTCTTTCATGGTGTCACCAAACTCACCATCAATGGTTGTTTCCCAGTGATCAAAGCTGTCAAATAGATATAGCAAAGATAGAAGGTCAAATTCTTGAACGCCTGTACCCGCCATAAAACCTGGTGAAGCTACAACCATATCCACTGAATCCGTTGTTAGTTTCATAGCTAACTCATTTTCGTTGGTCCCAAGTGTTCCTGGGAACACTTCAGCCACAATGGTACCACCGGATAATCTTGCAATCTCTTCTGCAAATTTGTTTAACCCGAATTGGTAAGGGTTGTCAAGTGATGTTTGATTGTGCGCCACGCGAAGTGTAATCACTTCTGCTGGTGCTGTTGCTTCCCCCGTTGTTTCTGTTGTTGTTTCACCCGTTTCATTACTTGGTGCCTCTTGTGTAGCACATCCCGCCAAACTCATGATCATTGCTGTTACTAATAACATCGATAATAATTTTTTCATTTTCTTTCCTCCTATTTTTGTTATATGGCTAAATGTCAAAACTATATGATTTTGACATTCTACCCTATATTAATTTCTAAGCTTATTTGAAAAGCTTGAAATAAATACCTACAGCGCTGTGATTGTGTTCCATATATCTTCAAGAACTGGGATGCCATTTTCAAGGTTATCTCTTCTGGTATTGATTTCCATTTCACCAGGATAGAAAATCTGGTTACAACCTTCTGCTTTTTCTGATAGTCTTATGTCCTCAATAACTTCATCTATGATGGCGTCCGTTATATTGACACTGCTCATATGTGTTGGATCAATGGCTATGAATATTTGAGATAAGCCAAATTCATCTTCATATTTTTTACCAATGGCTGTTGTTGAGTTGGCACCGGAAAGTACTGCTGCAATAAGGTCAAATGCAATCGATAACCCCGAACCTTTCCAAAAACCAATCGGAAGAACACGCCATGTCTTTTCAATCTCGACCGGATCAGTGGTCGCTTTACCTTCAGTATCATATCCACCAACAACAGGAAGTTGTTGACCTTTGAACTTAGTCTCTTCGATTTTTCCATAAGAAAATTGTGCCATGGCACAGTCTACTACCACGTGCTCCATGTTGCTTCTTGGTATGGCCATAACAAAAGGATTGTTACCAATATTACGATCTTTGGTACCCCATGCCGGCATATTAGGCATGGTATTGGTCCAACATAGGCCAATCATACCAGCGTCTGCTGCTTGCCATCCAAAAGTACCGCCGCGCATCCAGTGGTTGGTATTTCCAAGAGCTACAATACCGATGCCACATTCTTTTGCCAATTCAATCGCTCGGTCCATCGCACTCACTGCATTGGTATTTCCCATAGCCAAATTACCGTTCCAACGTTCAAAACCACCCATTCTTCCCTCTACTGTTGGTTCTGCATCGACTTTAATGTAACCTTTGTCTATATAGGAAACCACTCTGGGGAAACGGTTAACACCATGAGAATAGATGCCGTCAACACTGTTATTAGCAAAGTTCTCCGCACTTTTTCTGGCTGTTTCAGGTTTAAAACCTTTTTTTACTAAGATGCCTTCAAATGTTTCCACCATCTCGTCATATTTAATTCTTAGCATTTTTAGCACTCCTTTTATAATAGTCGCCTAACAGCATATCTGTCATTTTCACTAGGTTAATGGCTTCATCAAAATTAGCATGGCTCTTTTCTTTACCTATTAATTCATGAACAACCGCTTGCTGATATGCCATTGCAACATGATCTAATTCTTCAAATTCAAATGTTTCTTCAACACCGTCTTTAATGAGTGTAAAGTTTTTTCCTGATAGTCCATCATAAAGAATGCGACCTTTTTCCCCAACAATTTGTACTTCATTGATTTCTTGATCTGCTACGTAGCACCATGTTCCCGAGCCAATAATACCGTTTTTGAATCTAAAAGTTGCCACAACCGTATCATCCGCTTCATAATAACCGCCTTTGTTTTCTACAATACCTTGCATGGCATCCATTTCTCCAAAATAGAATTCTAAGCAATCCATGACATGAACGCCCATGTCTAGAAACTTGCCACCCCCTGAGATTTCAGGAATGACACGCCAAGGCAAATGATCTCTGGATAATTCACTGTCTTCCACTTTCATAATCTGAGTGACATAAACATATCTTATATCACCGATGACTTGGGCATCTAAAAGCTCTTTGATTTTTATAAATTTTTCCATGCCTCTTCGATAAAAAGCAACATAAACAGGTATGTTTAATGCTTCTGATAATGCCTTAATCTCTAAGCACTCCTCAACGTTCATGGCTACAGGCTTTTCAATATAAGGTATCTTATTGGCTTCTAAGCACTTGATTGCATATTCTTTATGAAATTTTGGTGGTGTTGCGATATAGATTATGTCAATGTCCGAATCACTCAGAAGCTCTTCTATTGTTTTATAAGCTTTCTTAACACCATGACGTTTTGTGTAGTCAAGTGTTCTTTCATAATTATCGTTATAGACAGCTAGGAGGTTAGAATTTTCTGCTTTGTACAATCCCGGTCCACTTTTAACCTCTGTAACTTGACCGCAACCAATCATACCCCAATTTACTTCTTTCATTTTCTACCTCCTTCGTTTATTTTGCATTTTTATAAAAATCGTAGTTCACTTTGTATACAACTTTTCTAATCGGCATATTTGATGCCTGTAAACATCCGGGCATATGGATGTCATTAGGAAAAAATACACAAAAGTCTCCTGGCTTCATCACAATCATTGTCATGTCCAAAACGTCTTTATAAAATAGTAAATCTCTCTCTTCCAGTAGGTCCTGATCCACTTGATTGTTGCCATGATCATCAACAAAACCAATGCTTTCTTTTCCTGAATATAAAAATTGTATATCGATGTATTTCTTATGTACTTCCGGACGACCGTCTTCTAAGTTTTTTGTTGTCATGTCAATAACTTGATAATAGATATTTCTACCGTCAATCTCATATTCCCCTGGTGCTATGTTGCCAATATCTGTATCTCTGAAAAATGCAACCGCTTCTCTTATAATTCTCGGATACAAATCTGTATCAAATGATGAATGGATGGATGAGCAAATCATAATATATCCTTTCTTATGCAAAATTGTTATTATTCAGTTTGTTAGCGCTAACAATTACGACTAAAAAATATATTTCCAGAAAGTCTGGAGCAATTCCATTATTGTTAGCGCTAACATTGTAGCGAAAAAAATAAAGTGCTAACCGCAAGGCTTAAACGTCAAATTGTACAGGTAATATGTTACCGCTAACAACTATTGGTTAAATGATAACATACAAATAACCCCTCGTCAATTGATTTTTCAATATTTTTATACATTACGCTTAATTTGTGGACTCTTTCACGTCAAATATAGGCATAATGTTATAAACATGTTCTGTTTTTTCCCCTTGTAGCATAGCATACAAAGCTTTAGTACAATAAGCGCCCATGTCATTAATCCTATTATCAATACTGGATATTTTAGGCGTACTAATGTCCGCATAGATTGAATTGTTAAAGCCTATAATGCTAATATCCTTCGGTATTTTCAAACCCAGATGATGACAAGCTTTTACCCCACCTACAGCCATAATATCTTCACTATATATAATCGCTGTGACACCTTGATTTCTTTTAAGGAATTTCTCTGTCTCCATTTGACTATTAACATGATCCGTTTTAATATGTCTTATGTAGCTTTCATTAAACATAATATGATTTTTTCTAATGCCATCAATAAACCCCTCTTGTTTGTTATGGGCACTATAAGTAACATAATCATTCATAAAGGCAATCTCACGATGACCTTTCGATACTAGGTAATCCACCACATTAGAAACCGCTTTACGTTCATCAACAACAACACCACAGACATTATCAAGGTCCAGTTGGCCATTGGCTATAACTACCGGTTTGTCATGAAAGTATTTTTGAATACATCTCTTGGTAATATCATTTTGAAACCTAGATCCTATAAGTACAAGTCCATCAATATTTCTACCCGCCATAGCTCTAAGATAGGCTTCTTGTTTGCTATTATCTAAACCACAGCCACCAATTATGCTCATATAGCCGTACTTAGAGAATTCTTCTTCGATATGAAAAGCTGTATTGATATGATGGTTGTTCCTTACATCAATAACAATAATACCAATAATCTTATTACCGGCATTAGCAAGACCTCTTGCAAAACTATTGGGTATATAGGCATTCTCGTCTAATATTCTCATGATTCTATCTCGTGTTTCCGGTTTTACACCCGGTTTATTATTAATCACACGTGAAACGGTCGTATGGGAAACCCCTGCTAATTTGGCTATGTCATAGATGTTCATCTTATACTTTTCTCTCTTCCTATGCTCAGTTTTATCGACTATTATTATAGCATTATTAGCATGAAGCGTAAACCTAGCCTTATGCACTTATATTATTTTGTATTGTTTGTAATTATACTCAAATATTGTATTCTTTTTGCATATGCACTTGTACTTCTATGCGCCTTACATTATAATAGACTCATAATAATATTTAATGAATTTTATACAATTTTATGTTTGGTTAAGGTGTCAAAACTATATAGTTGAACTTTCACATACAATATATAGTTATGAATGTATCAACGTAATCTATATATTCTTATGGACAGAGACTGAGTGTGATAAGGATATCATTGGTTTATCATGCCTTTTTCACCTATAGGTCGAGAAAGGTTTTTTTATGAAACGATATTCAGTTTTAGATTTTAAATCAGCAAAAGGTCGGCAGAAGATAACCCTCTTAACTGCATACGACTATACCATGGCCAAACTTTTGGATCAGTCAGGTATAGATGCCATTCTTGTTGGTGATTCACTCGGCATGGTTCACCAAGGTTTCAACAACACGCTAAGTGTTACAATGGATCATATGGTCTACCATACATCTTCCGTTGTTAGAGGTACCCAGCATGCAATGGTAATTAGTGATATGCCTTTTATGTCATACCATTTATCACCCATGGATGCTGTTGCCAATGCAGGTAGGTTGATTCAAGAAGGTGGTGCTAATGCTGTTAAGCTCGAAGGTGGTCGTGATATAATACCTCAAATTGAAGGTATCTTAAAAGCACAAATACCCGTTATGGGTCATCTTGGATTGACGCCACAATCCATCAATCGATTAGGCGGCTTCAAAGTTCAAGGTCGGCTTCCTGAAGATGCTCAAGAAATACTTCATGATGCTCTACTACTTGAATCCGCCGGTGTCTTTGCTATCGTTTTAGAAGGTATTCCTGAAAATCTGGCTCAATTAATTAGCCAAAAGCTTCACATTCCTACCATCGGCATAGGGGCATCGGTACATTGTGATGGTCAGATTCTAGTCTCTCATGATATGCTCGGCATGTATACTGAATCCTCACCTAGATTTGTTAAACACTATGCGCATCTAGGTGATACGATTCAGACTGCTGTCAAAAGCTATATCGATGATGTACGCCAACAGATCTTCCCCTCACCTATCCATACCTATAAAGGACAAAAAGAAGTGCTTAACTTACCTGAACGGGAGGTTAAGTATGTTGATTGATTCCATTTCTAAAATGAGACAAGTGCTAAGTAACAAAAATAACATTGGATTCGTCCCTACTATGGGTGCTTTACATGAAGGTCATCTTTCTCTTATCAAAACCGCACGAAAACATCATGAAGTTGTCGTGGTAAGTATCTTTGTTAATCCTTCTCAATTTGCACCACATGAAGATTATGATACGTATCCACGTAATATTGATAAAGACTATGCTTTAGCTATTTCAGCAGGCGCTGATTATGTTTTTTCTCCTTCTGTCTTCGAAATCTACGGAACGGGAAGCTTAACCCATGTCATAGTCGATCCTACATTGACAGATATTTTATGTGGTGCAACAAGGCCTACACATTTTAAAGGTGTGACAACCGTTGTTGCTCTGCTTATTAATATTATAAAGCCACAAAAAATATATTTAGGTGAAAAGGATGCTCAACAAGTCATTATTCTAAAGCGCATGGTGAAAGACCTACACATGGATCTTAAAGTCGTAACGTGCCCAACGATCAGAGACTATGACGGTCTTGCATTAAGCTCAAGAAATGCTAATCTAAACATCCAAGAGCGTCATGAAGCTGTTTATTTGTATCAGTCTCTGCTTATGATAAAGAAACTATATACCTTAGGGGAGCTAAATGTAGAAACACTAAAAAAATCATTTACAGAGGTTCTTAAAAATGCAACCTTAGCAAAAATAGATTACGTTGAGATTCTTGGATATGATGATCTTCAAAGTATGAAAACCATTGAAAAAAAAGTACTCGTAGCGGTTGCCGTATTCTTCGGTAAAACAAGATTAATAGATAATATAGTCTTAGAAGGTGGTGAATGATGTTGATTACCATGCTAAAATCTAAAATACATAAAGCAACCGTTACTGAAGCTAACCTCTTTTATGAAGGGAGTGTCACCATTGATCAAGCACTACTTGATGCCAGCGGCATACTAGTAGGTGAAAAAGTACAGATTGTTAATGTCAACAATGGTGCACGATTTGAAACATATACCATTGCAGGCGACGCTCATAGTGGTGTTGTATGCTTAAACGGACCTGCTGCCAGAATGGTACAGCTTGGTGATCTGGTTATTATTATTACTTATGGTTTAATGCAGCCTTCAGAAGCCGCAATATACAAACCCATTATTCTCCAATTAGATGCACAAAACCGAGTCGTAAATACTAAAAACACAGAGCTACACAGTCAAAAGAATTGAGGTGGATTATGAATATCATTATAACAGCCGGTGGCACGAGTGAAACGATTGATGCTGTCAGGAAAATTACGAATACGAGTACCGGATTACTCGCCAAGAAAATTTACACCGTTTTGGTAGATACCACCCAAACACCACATAATCCCATACATATTGATTATGTAGCAGCAAAAAATGCCCGGTTGCCAAAAATAAGGAGTCCTCACAAATTATACACTGTGACAGATACCAAAAGTGTAGAAACAGTATTGTCAGAACTTCTTGAATCAAAGAAAGTTGATGTCATGATTCATTGTATGGCTGTGTCTGATTACTATGTGTCAAAAATCCAAACAGAAACGCAACTGGCTACAGAATTGCTGAGTTTATTCGAACAAAGAGATACCCTCTCTCAAGAACTAAGTCTAGATGATATTCTAGATACGTTGCGGAATAGTTCCTATCATCAACTGGATAAGTGCAATAAGCTGGTCTCCAAGGATAGCCTTTACTTGCGTTTAAACGAAACGCCTAAACTTATTCAGAAAGTAAAAAAGCAAAGTCCTAGTACGCGACTTATTGGTTTTAAGCTTCTCCATAATGCACCACAAGAAGATTTACTTCAAGCTGCAAATATGATGGCTTTAACCAGCCGCTGTGAGTTGGTTATTGCTAATGATCTTAGTTCTATTCATGGTGACAACCATGAAGCTTTTATAATAAAAAACGGTAACGTAATCGACACTTGTTTCACAAAAGAAGAAATCGCGAACTCAATAAAAGATTATCTTTTCTCTAATTAACATTAGCAAAAAGGAGACTATTCATATGAAAACAATCGTTGTAGGTGTATGTGGTGGTATCGCTGGTTATAAAGCAATCGAAATCGTACATTCTTTAACCAAAAAGGGTTATGATGTCCATGTCATCATGACAAAAAATGCCACTGAATTCATTACACCTCTTACTTTTCAGTCTTTATCTCATAATCCGGTGGTCACGGACATGTTTAATCCCATCGACAAATGGGATACCAAACATATTCAATTGGCAAAAAAAGCCGATTTGTTTTTGATTGCACCTGCTACAGCAAACATCATTGGAAAAATTGCATGCGGTATAGCCGATGATATGCTGAGCACAACTGTTATGGCCACAAAAGCACCTGTTATAATTGCACCCGCCATGAATACCAATATGTGGGAAAACCCTATTTTAAAAGATAATGTTCGTAAACTTACAACCTATGGCTATAAGGTTCTGGAAACCGGTCATGGCCAATTAGCCTGTGGTGATATTGGCACAGGTAAGCTTCTGGACTGGACGGCTATTGTTACAGTCGTCGAAAATAGTCTTCTATAAAATTGTACTAAATATAAAACTACCTTTTTCACCTATAGATTTTCAATATGAAACATAAAAAATACACCTCTTGAATCATACAGTTGAATTAACTGTCTTTTCAAGAGGCGCATTTTAATACTAGTCGTTAGCTTTGTTGTGCTATCTCTTTGGCTAAATAAATAGCGCCGATAAGCCCTGCTTTTTGACCCAGTTTAGGATATTGAATGTATTCTTCTAAGTCACCTTTTATGATTTCATGATCAATATAACCATTCATATGCTTTTTGAATGCGGCTCTGATTTTCGGAAAAAGGTGGGCTTGTTGCGCTACACCGCCACCTATCAAAATGATTTCCGGCGATAAAATAAGATTGTATGTCATAAGCGCTTGTCCAATATAATCGGCAACATGGTCCCAAATCACATGATCTTCACCGAGTTCATGCCCTTTAATACCAAGCCTTGCTTCTATAGCCGGTCCTGATACAAGGCCTTCTAAACAATTATTGTGTGTTGGACAATTGCCTTTAAAAACGTCATCTTCTTTTTGTCTGATAAGAATATGCCCCATCTCTGGATGGGTTAAACCGAACAACGTCTCGCCTTCCAAAACAAATCCGGCTCCAACGCCGGTTCCGATAGTAATGTATAAAACACTTCTCTTACCAACACCATGTCCTTCCTTATATTCCCCAAGACCGGCTGCATTGACATCTGTGTCAATTTTGATAGGTATGTTTAATGCTGCACTTAGTTCTTTGTACATATTAAACCAACGCCATGCCAGCTTTGGTGTGTTCAAAATCTGCCCATAATTTTCCTTAGTGGGACTGATTTCAATTGGACCAAATGCGCCTATTCCAATGGCTTTAACAGGATTCTTCTTAAAAAACTCAATGACTTCTTTCATG
Organism: Firmicutes bacterium HGW-Firmicutes-2; assembly: GCA_002841495.1. GTDB lineage: Bacteria > Bacillota > Clostridia > Lachnospirales > Vallitaleaceae > Petrocella. Next base: position 22,416 of record PGZV01000015.1, read on the forward strand.
GTTTGTTTTGGTTCTAGCGTCGCTACGGTTATTTGATCCAAAATGTTCATCTCTTCATCCACAGCCGCACATACAAATTTGGTGCCGCCTGCTTCAATTGCTCCGTACATACAAACACCTCTCTTCTAATTTATAAATATTAGTATAGCATAAGTATGCATTCTTCTCTAGAAATTTATCGTGACACTAACACTTTCTTTGTGATATCTGTTTTTTACATATAAAAGCTCCAGTATTTTAGTTTATAACATCCTAAAATACTAGAGCTTCCTCCATACTCTCTCTCATCCCTTATACTTCTACTTTATCTCTAACACTTAAACACTGACATTTTCTCTCTTAATGCGTCAATAGAATCATTGGATAACTCTTTCGAAGCTCTAATAACCCTTGATTCCTCATTAATACTAACAGACTTCATAGACATATCCGCCAGGCCATTAGAACTTTGTGTAATTGCAGCAGCAATCTCATCCATACTATTAGACAACTCATGGGTTGCACCATCTACATTATTAAAAGCACTAAAAATATGCTCCAGCTTAGTCTTAAACTGTACTGCATCTGTACTGTACTGCTCACTTACTTCATACATATCTCTATAATCTTTCATAACATCTTCTTCGAAGAAAGCCATAATCTTCTCAATATCCAATGACATCTCTTGAACCGTACCTACAATGGCATCGGACACTTGTTGAATCTGACTTGCACTTTTACTGGATGTTTCTGCCAACTTCCTAATCTCCGCAGCTACAACTGCAAAGCCTTTACCCGCTTCGCCTGCTCTAGCTGCTTCAATAGCCGCATTAAGACTAAGTAAATTGGTTTGCTCACTGATACCCAAAATAGCCTGTGTTAACATGCCAATCTTTTCAACCTCTTTGGATTTTTCAAGTGAACGGTAGATTTGTCCTTTTGTGTTTTCATAGACTTCTTGTGCTCTGTGAATCTTATTGGTCACCTGTACGCCAAGTTCAGAAGCACGTTGATCACTTGCCTGAGCTAACTGAGTGCCTTCTTTAATATCTTCGGTAATAATGTTCATTGTGGCTACAATCTCTTCTATATGTGCATTAATCTCTTGAGATGAAGCACTTGTTTGCTGTGTACCCGAAGACAATTGCATTAAAGTATCCGTCATATTAAGTATATCCGAGTCTAAAGAATGCAACTGTTGTTCTATGGTATTGGAATGCTCAAAGACCTCTTTTGAAGAATCATTTACTGCTTGAACAACTTCACTTAAACTCTCAATAAAAGTGTTAATAGAGTAACCGATTTCCTGAAATTCATTTTTACTCTTTAGCTCAATTCGAGTCGATAAATCACCTGTCTGAGTAATCCTACCAAGCTTCGTTAGCAACTCCTTCATTGACTTGTTAATGGTAACCGAAAGCCCAAGAGTAAAAATAACAGATATAGCAACGATTAGTATGATGGCCATTAAAAACAAACGTGTACTCTCATTTAGTGTGTTTTCCAGTTCGATCCTTGTATGCTCTCTTGCCAAATCCACATTCCCTTTGACACTCTCTGCTATAGGCAAAATACTGTCACTAAAATTCGTAGTTTCATCCTGATACTCCAATATAGTAACAAAATAATTGAACTTACTAAGATAATCCTCCATATCGACTTGAATGGCATCTAGATAACCGTTCATCAGTTGAGAATCTGTTTGACTACGTGTCACTTCTATCAAATCGAAGATGGCAAATATATGGCCTTTGACCGTATTAATATATTCTTCATCGTCGTTTTCAAGAAAATTATCGCCTTCCTGTGTTGCCTGCATCAGATGATCTCTAATATCTGCAATATTATTGGATATGCTATAGCTTCTCTTAATTGAATTTGTTGAGTTGTTGTACAATATGCCGATACCGATAATCATGATGATTACAATGGAAAATAGGAGAGGTACCAACACTCGGATGTTAAACATTCTATTGTTATGGTTACTTGTCCTAATCTTCTTAATCTTCTTAATCTTTTCCTTCTGCATATGCCTCACCCTATTTTCTAAGCTTGTTTTGCGTGCATATTCCTTGTGTAAACGTCAAACACGACCGCTGCTACCAATACTAGACCACGAATGATATATTGATATGAAACACCTACGTTCATAAGGTCCATTCCTTTTGTCAGAGACGCCATAACGAGGGCACCAATGATTGACCCTGTTACTTTCCCAATTCCACCTGATGCTGAGGTTCCACCAACAAAAGCACCCGCAATCGCATCTAACTCAAAGCCCATACCTGCTGTAGGTGTAGCTGATTGAAGCCTAGCTGTAAACAAAATACCGGATAATCCAGCCAACATACCCATAGATCCAAATACTATGTAAGTGATTTTCTTAACGCTAACACCGGATAATTCAGCTGCTTCCGGATTACCACCTACAGCGTATATATGTCGTCCAAGAGTTGTATTATTCGTTATAAAAGCATAGATACCTACGACAATGGCAACAATAATTGCTGTCCAAGACAAACCTTTGAAGCTTGCTATTTTCCATAAAAAGAACATAATAATCGATGAAACGAATACCAATTTCAAAATGAATATTGGCAATGTTGAGACATGAAGTCGATATGAAATCTGTTTAATCCTGTTTTTCACTTCCAAGACTACAAAGAGTGTTACAACCAAGGCTCCTATGATTAATGTCAGAACATGCATACCAGGAACATTGGCAATATCCGGGATGTAACCATTACCAATAGCATTAAACTGATCGTTTGCCGTGAAAATGGTTGCACTGTTTGTAACTCTGATGAGTAATCCTCTAAAAATAGTCATGGCCGCAAGTGTAGCAACAAAAGCCGGTACTTTAAACCCAGCGACCAAGGTACCTGTCCAAAATGCACCGATGAGCGTACCCATAATCAGTATAATGGGAATTACAATTACAACGGGCAAACCAACAATTGACGTTAACATGGCTGCTACTGCGCCTAAGAAACCGGCAATATAACCAATGGATAAGTCAATATGTCTTATAACAATAACCAGGGTAACACCTACAGATAAAACAGCAATATAGCCTGTCATATCGATTAAGTCTGATATAACACGGGGTGTCATAAATAAACCATTGGTTAAATTGGTGAAGATAATCATAATAAATCCTAATGCAATGTACATACCATAATCACGTATGTTTTCTTTAATCGCTTTAGTTAAATCATTAAACATTTTTTTAGCCTCCTATACAGTCGCCATTTCCATTATTTTTTCTTGGGTTGCTTCTTCAATTGGTAATTCCCCAGTCAAACGTCCCTCAGCCATGACATAAACACGGTCACTCATGCCAAGCACTTCCGGCAACTCGGATGAAATCATGATGATACTTAATCCTTTGGCTACAAGTTCGTTCATGATGGTATAGATTTCATATTTTGCACCAACATCGATACCTCTTGTCGGTTCATCTAATATGAGTACATTAGGCTCTACAAAAAGCCATTTGGAAAGTGCCACTTTTTGTTGATTACCACCACTGAGATTCATTACTTTTTGCTCAATGGAAGGGGTTTTGATATTCATAGATTCTCTATACTTTTCTGCTATTTCAATTTCTTCATTTTTATTAATAACCATATAATTAGCTAGTTTATTAAGATTGGCCACTGTAATGTTTTGTTTAATATCCTGTATAAGGATTAAGCCATTACCTTTTCTATCTTCCGAAACATAAGCTAATCCTTTATCTATAGCATCTTTGGGTTTCTTTAGGCTAACCGTCTTATTATTAACCAGTACTTCACCGGATATATCATATGACTTTGAATTACCAAATATACTAAGGGCAAATTCTGTTCTACCAGCACCCATTAGTCCTGCTATACCAACAATCTCGCCTTTTCTAACATTGAAATTGGCGTCTTTTACTACATGCCTCCCCAATTTTCGATCAAAAGCAGACCAGTTCTTAACTTCCAATTGTACATCGCCAAAATTCTTTTCCAGTCTTTTGGGGAATATATCATTAATCTCACGACCAACCATATACTTTATGATTTCTTTTTCGTTCACTTCGCCTTTACTGGCTTTTAATGAGCATATGGTCTTGCCATCTCTTAATACAGTCACTGTATCTGCTATAGCTATAACTTCTTTTAATTTATGTGAAATCATAATTGAAGTTACACCTTGTGTTTTGAGATCTTTTAGTAACTCCAGTAGATTTTCGCTATCACTTTCATTTAATGCGGCTGTCGGTTCATCCAATATCAATAATTTAACTTCTTTGCTTAATGCTTTAGCAATCTCAATAAGCTGTTGCACACCCACACCGAGATCAATAATCTTTGTTGCAGGGTGTACTTCAAGTTTGACTTTTTTTAACATTTTGGCTGCTTCCGCTTTTGTATCGTGCCAATTTACAATACCCCTTTTATGGATTTCATGGCCTAAAAAGATATTTTCATAAACAGACAAATCTGGAATCAATGCCAATTCTTGATAGATGATTGCGACACCTTTTTTTTCACTGTCACTTATTCGTGAGAAACTCTGGATTTCATTATTAAGAACAATATCACCTGAGTAGGTTCCATGAGGATATACACCACTTAAGACCTTCATAAGGGTTGATTTACCTGCACCGTTTTCCCCTACAAGGCAATGGATTTCACCTTCTTCAACTTCAAAGTTAACCTGATCTAAGGCTTTTACACCGGGAAATTCTTTTGTAATGTTACGCATTTCTAATATATTTGCCATAATAGAGCTCCTATCATTCTTACATGAATCGCTTGCCGACCTTACAATTAGAATCTGTTTTGTGTCTCATTCATTAGAATAGTGATAAACCCATGTGGGTCTATCACTATTACTAAATTCATTTTTGTGTCAAATTTTACAATGATTTATGAATGTTTTTTATAGACCTGTAAATTCAGATGCTTCATAGTATCCTGAATCAATGATTGTTTGTTTTACATTATCTGTTGTTACTGTGATAACTTGAATATCTTTTGCAGGAACTACAACTGCGCCATTGTCATATTCGCCATTAGTATCAATGGTTGCACCTTCAAGTACTTCTGTTGCAGTTGTAATAGCGCCTTTAACAAGGTCTCTTACGTCTTTAAGTACTGTCATGCTTTGTTTTCCATCGATTACATATTGGATAGAAGCTGTTTCAGCGTCTTGTCCTGTAACAAATATTTCTAATCCGTCTTCTCTAGCAAATTGATCATAAATTGCACGAGCTGTACCATCGTTTGGAGCTAAGATGAAAGTTTTGCCTGCTGGAGGTGCTGCTGTAATATGTGACTCTGCTTTTGATTTAGCAACTTCTGGTTTCCAGTCTGTTGTGATTTGCTCGATGATTTGACCCATTTCTTCACGTGTTAATACTGGCTTGTTCATTAATTCAACTGCTTTTGATGAGTTTTGAACGACAAATGAACCGTCTGCTATTTTAGGTTGAAGCACACCCCAAGCACCTTCAAAGAATAAGAATGCGTTGTTGTCTGTTGCTGCACCAGCATATAGGTATAATTTTTCGCCAGTTCCGCCAGCTAATTTATCAACAAGGAATTGACCTTGAGCTGCACCAACTGAAATAGAGTTAAAAGTGATATAGTAATCTACCGCATCTGTATTGGTAACAAGTCTGTCATAAGAAATTACTGTAATGCCTTCTGCTTTTGCTGCTTGAACTGCTGCTGCTGCTGCGTCACCGTCTTGTGGTGTTATGATCAGTACTTTGATACCTTTAGCGATGAGTGTTTGAACGTTTTGCATTTCACGTCCTGAATCACCTTGGCTAAATAAGATCTCAACACTATAATTTGTGCTACCAAGTGCGTCTAAGAATCTAGCTTCGTCTTGTACCCAACGTGGTTCTTCTTTAGTCGGAAGAACGATACCGATATCAACTGTTCCATCTGCTGATGGTGCTGCCGGTTCTACTGCTGGTGTTTCAGATGTTGTGTCTGGTGTGGTTGGCGCTTCCTCAGTTTTCCCACATCCTGATAAAGCCAATAAACTCATAACGAATGTTGCAATTAATAACAATGATACTAGTTTTTTCATAATTATCCTCCATTTAAATATATGAATTGCAGTTACAGTTAAGACAAAATCATGACAATTTTAACATTCTCTTAACATTTATATCTGTCACCTGAATTATTTTATGATTAATTTAATGCTACTCTCTATAAATATCTTCTTTTCTATGAAAACCATCGGCAACAACTGTCTCTAACATAGTCTCTTTTGTAACCGTCATAACATCTAACTTAATATAGGGAATATCTGCAACACCATTATTGATGGTCACATCTTCATTAATATCCTGACCTTTGGCCAACTCTATTGCCAGACTTGCTGCTGCCTCTGCCAACTTTTTAATAGGTTTATAGATGGTCACATGTTGTGTGCCTTCTACAATTCGCTGACATGCTGATATATCGGCATCATGACCTGCAACATAAACTGTACCTGCTTGCCCCGCTTCCGCAAGTGCTCTTATAGCAGCTTCTGCTAATCGATCATTAGCACCAATAATAGCATCAATGTGCTCTCCCCGTTCTATTAGACCGGATATCAAATCATAGGCCGGCTCCTCACGCCAGTCTTCTGCCCATATTTCCTCTATGATGTTAATTTCTCCATACTTTATATAGTCTTCTAAAATCGACATATAACCTTCGTTAAACATATAAGAATTGTTGTCCTCCGGTGAACCGTTTATAATGACGTAGTTTCCTTTTGGTACTTCTTCAATGAGTGTTTCGGTCTGAAGTGCTCCTACTTTTACATTGTCAAAAGATATATAAGCATCAATAGCGACGCCTGTAATGAGCCGGTCATAGGCTATGACTTTGATGCCTGCCTTCCTGGCTTCATCTATTGCTTCAGTTATACCATCCTTTTCATAAGGCACAACAACAATAACATCTACCTTTTGATCAATAAGCATACGTATTTGTCGATTTTGTGTCTCATTGTTTTCATTTGCATTATATACAATAACCTCTGCGCCTAATTCTATTGCTTTTGCCTTAAAAATTTCTTGATCTCTTTGCCATCTCTCAATAACTAAGTTATCCGCACAATAACCAATTACGATCTTGTTGTTATCTTTATCGATTTTTTCTTTAACAACTAGAATGAGCCAAATAGCGCAGAGAATCAACCCCAATGAAATAATTGTGACAAGCAACATCTTGGATCTCTTTTTATACAACTTCATAACACCCCACCTTTATTTAAAATCTGTTGGTGATACACCTACCAGTTTCTTAAACAAACGACTAAAATAGTTTGGCAGATCTCCTTAACTGAATAATTTTTGGTTTTCAATAATTCTTTTGCAATATCCATTCTCTTTTCTCTGACATATTCTACAAAACTGAGACCAATCTCTTCTTTAAAGATTTTGCTGAAATACTGAGGGCTAATAGCGACTTCCTTAGAAATATCTGTCAAACTCAACTCTTCATTGTATCTCGTATCAATATACTCTTTAGCCTTTAATACAATCTTAGAAACATGTAAGTGGCGCTTACTTTGTATCATCTGTGATATGTATACCATTTTTCTTAGACACCAGTTCTGTAGCTCAATAACATGCTCAATGCGTCTAAGTTCCCCTAGGTAAGTAGAGTAACCAACCTCACCTTCGTCAAGATTATGCCTGTACGAACAACTTAGAACCATAACCATCAACTCTGTCATAATATTGGTCATATCCACCAGTGAACTGCCGAATTTTTTCTCGATTCTATTAAAGAAAACACCCAGTTCTTTGACCAATAATTCCTCATTTCCGTTTTCAATTAATTGAATGATATGAGTCTCATCACCTTTGATATCTACATAAGTATACTCATCATCAGGTTCACGCTCAAAGATATCATTTATATGTAAACTGTGGTCGCCGCTGATGCGATTAAGGGTGTGAAATGCTTCCTCCAGTGAGTTTTTAATCTTATCCAGTTTATAACAAGAACCAATTCCTATATGGATTTTTACATCAATCCATTCATTGATTGCTGTTTGTATACTCTCTGCCAGTTTTATTGCCTTTACCCTTTGCTCATATTCTTTATCGAATTGGTCCTCGTAAATCATAATGGTAATTCTATTGATAATCATAGGCCCAATGATACATTTACACTTATATTTTATGATGCTTTGTACTTTAGGGTAAAAAGACTGGGTTTTAACCCCTGTGCCGATGACATTCTGGCTCCCTTCTCCTTCTTCCGTGAACTCTAATACCATGATATAGGCCAGTTCCTTATTGATTTCAAACAAGTCACGGTATTTGTACAATTCATCTCTATAATCTGTATTCATTAATATAGAGTAAATGAAGCCATGTTCTAGTACGGGTATGACTTTCTCCAACTTTTCCCTATTCTCTATCTCACGTTTCTTTTGTTGCCTCTCTTCTTCAATCTCTGATATGACTTTTATCAATACCTGTTTCAGATTATCAAAGCTTACCGGTTTTAGGATATAATCACTAACACCTAACTCAACAGCCTGTTTAGCATATTCAAACTGTTCATAGGCTGAAATAATGACGAATTTAGTATTATGGTGACGTTTTTTAATGTTGGTAATGGCTTCAATACCGTTGATACCCGGCATTTTTATATCCATCAGAACAATATCCGGTACCGTTATCATGGTTGCTTCTATGGCTTCTCTACCAGAATTCACCTTGGCAACGACTTCTATATTATCAAATAAATCCTTAACCATGAACTCAATACCGTCTACAACAATCTGCTCATCGTCTGCTATCATTAGCTTATACATCGCATCACTCCTTAATATGGGGAATCTTCATAATAATTTTGACCCCCGATCCTTTCTCACATTCGATTTTAAATAGGTCGGACTGATGAAAAAACAACTCCAAACGATCACGTACATTTCGAATACCGATTCCAAACTTGGTATGTTCATAATCGTCTCTTGATTTATTTAGAATCTGATCCGCCACATGGGCTGTCATACCTTTTCCCGTATCTTTGACTGTAATGAAGGTAACGTCCCATTCATCAACGACGTTTATAGTAATGATTCCGCCTTCTTCCAAACCACTTAATCCATGAACATACGCGTTTTCTACTAATGGCTGAAGAATGAGCGGCGGTACTTTCATGTCTAAAGCTTCTGAATTAATATTAAATTGAAAGCGTATACGATCACCAAATCTTACTTTTAGCAACTCATAATAATCTTTGATGTTCTCTATTTCTTCCTTCAAAGTACAACTCGAATCCATTTTTTGAATGTTATATCGAAATAGGCTGGCCATGGTCTGAAAAAACTGACTGGTTTTTGTAGCTCTCTCCATAATTGACATTTGCACACCTGCATTTATGGTGTTAAATAGAAAATGAGGGTTGATTTGAGATTGCAATGCATAGAGCTTTGCGTTATCTAACAAATGCTCCATTTTTATATTCTTAAGTTGCTCATCTTTTAACTGAGCTTCTGTCTCTGCATTCTTCTTAATCTCACCGATATAACTTTTTATGCTATTTTTCATATGATTGAATGCGGTTGCCAACAATAAAAACTCATCTTCCGATTCTACAATAATATCTTCTGTATCAAAATTGCCCAATGCAATCTCCTCAGCGGCATGAGACAGATGGCTAAAGGGCTTAACCATTCTAGAAGTGATCAGGTAGACAATCATAAGTGATAGACCGATTAGAACAATAACAATCATATACGTAATATTCTGAAGGATCATAATCTGTCTAACCAATTGGGTATAGGTCACGGAATTTCTATTAAGCTGTCTATTATTCAGTTGGTCAATATAATCCGCTATAAATCCTTTGATCTTGAAACTTTTCTGATAGTGTTCATAATATTTAATGACATTTCTTTGTCTTTTATAAGCAATGGCTTTGTCAGCTTCAATGACATAGGCATCAATCAGATTCACAATGTTTTTCATCATCATATCTTCCGCATTATAGGTCATCTCGTATGCATCATCTACCAAGAGCTCCAGTTTTTCGCTGTTGATGATATAATCGTTAAGTCTTGTCGAACTTTTCGAACTTAAAAATCCGAGTAAATTCTCATCAAGTTCGGTCATTAAACTACCCACTTGTGAAAGATAAATATGTTTTTCAAACATGGCTTCAATTTGACCTTGATAACGCTCCATAATCGTTAGAGAATAGATGCTTAGCACTGTCATTAGAAATATTATACTCAATGTATAGACAATCATGTTATTTCTTATGGAACTGAACTTATTGATTTTTGTCATAGGCTTCACTCTTTTCAGTCATATAGGCCGCAATATTCTCTTCGTCAATAACTTGAAGCGCTGTATTGATGTAGCTTGGTACATAGCTGTTTGTTTTATACTCATAAAAAACTTTCAAGGCTTCTTTTCCAATATCTTTGTAATCTGTTACGACTGAACTTTCTATGATTTTTCCTCTTTCAATATAACCTAAAATCTCATCATCATCACCATAACCTACTAAAGCTATGCGACTGACCAAGTTATTGTCCACTAAAACCTGAACCACACCAAGGGTATTTTCAGCATTGGTACAGAAGATGCCATTAATCTCCGGATAGTCTCTTGCGATTTCAGTTGCTAAAATCTCAGCATTCAAAAGGCCTTGTTTGGTATATCTTACCAATTCAAGGCTAAGGCCTGGATAATCTCTTAATGCATCCGTAATTCCAAGAAGTAATAAGTCTTGTTGATTGCTCAGCTTTTGATAGTTTTGTTGCTCAATAACTGCAATTTTCCCTACGCCATCCGTAGCCTTTGCAAGTGCCCCACCTGCTTCCAGACCAATTTTATATCGATTAACACCAACATAACTGACTCTGTCCGTTTGAGGCAAATCTTCGTTCAACGTAATCACTGCAATGCCTAAGTGCATTAGTTCATCTATTTTATTAATGATTCTCGGGTTATCAAAAGCATGGACAATCACACCGTCTACTTTCGCATAAATTGCCAAATCCATAATATTTAAAACTTCATCTTCAACATTCTCTCCTTCAAACATGATGATTTCGACAGCAATCTTGTAGTCCTCGCTGGATTGCTTTAGACCTTCCTTGAAGGATAAATCATAGGTTTGATTAGATTTATCTAATATAGCCATAACGTGATAATCCGCCGGTAACATGGATTCCCACAAATACTCACCCTTAGTTGCTTCCGCAATACTATTAGACAAATATAAACCCATCCCTAAAAGAAACAGGAGAATCATGGACAATATTAATATTGTCATAAAAGTGATTCTTTTATTCATGGTAACGCTCCTTTGTTCATTCTTATTCTATTTTACATGGGTTTCATGATGATTTAGAACTAAATATATAGACAATCTTATTGTATGATAGCATTTTTTTAACATTCATCTTGTCATTTATCGATGAAATTATTAAGTATATAGCCTGCCTATTAACTTCTAAGCTAAATGGTGTTGGTTTTTCTTTTTCAATATATAACGTAAAACTAAATATTCTGCAAAAATCACCATCAGAATGATGACTATGGTTGTTATAATCACAGAGATATAGTTACCCTTATATCCATCCGGTGACAAATGCTTAACTAAGATTCCACTATAAGCCCATATAATGACAAACCCATAAGCCATATCTCTAAAACGTATGAGTGTTAAAAGACCTATCATACCGCCAACCAATAAAATGATGTTCGTCCAGAAAGGTTCTGAAAGACCAAAACCATCCCATTCTATAGAAACCAAATAAGTAGTCACGTTTGCTATGGTCGCTACAGTAATCCACCCAAAATAGACACTAAAGGGTAATCTGACTAAGAGCTTTTGAGTGAATTTCAAAGTATACTTTTCTATTCTGATACGAATTATTATAAGTGTTAGTAAAAGAATCAGCATCAAAATCACAGTGATGCCAATATGGTCATAATGCCACATAAAAATCCAAATTATATTTATAATAGATGTTATGGAAAAAAGAATACCAACCTCGTAGAGCAACTTTTTTATATTGTTTTTTGAAGATTTCATTTCTATCACTTGAAAGATTACATGACCAAGTAATAATAAGTAAATCAAACCCCAAATGGTGAAAGTTATGCCTGCAGGGGCAAATAAGTTACTATATCTTTCTGATACCGCCCCTGTGTTGATACCATTTATTGGTAAGATATTGGCTAGAGCGTTGGTTGCCACCATTACAATGTAGGTTACAACCGTCAGGAGCACAATCCATGGATATTTGGAAACGCTTTTCATAATTGAACCCTCCTATTACAATATAGTATGGTTAAGTTAAAAAGTCTTACTACAAAACACCTGATAGTTTCTTCTTATATGCCATTAAAAGCTCAGGATTGGTTTTTCTAAGTTCATGTGGAACTTGAACTTCAATTTTGTCAACAATACGCATAGGTGGTCCTTCAAATATATAAATATCATCCGCTATGTATAGAGCATCATCTATATCGTGGGTGATGAAATACGTCTGTGGTTTATGAAGCATCCAGTATTTGTATATGGCTTCCATTAGGCTTTGCTTAAGTTTTAAATGCAATCCCTTAAAAGGTTCGTCCATGGCTAAAACATCACCTTCATAGGCGAAAGCTCTTGCAATGGATACCCTTTGGCGCATACCACCACTTAATTCATTGGGATAATAATCTGCAAAATCATTTAACTCAACCAAAGAGAGACTGTCTTTCACTTGACTTTCAACATAAGCTTCATCTTTTTGATCTAGAAGTACAAGAGCAACATTTTCCTTAACAGTCTTCCATGGTAAGAGTCTTTCTTCTTGGAATATATAAGAAAAACGCATGTCTGGGGGCATGATGATATCACCTGAGTCCGGCTTCATAATACCTGCAATCACATGCATTAATGTGGTTTTGCCACAACCTGAAGGTCCAAAAAAGCAATGAATCCTGCTTTTATCCAGTTCCAAACTAAAATCATCTAATACTTTCAGATTCCCAAAAGACTTATGTATATTTTTTATCGTTAGGTTCATGATGTTTTCCTGCTTTCTTTGGCCCATAAAGCAAAAAAGCTTTCAAATACAAAACTTAGTAGGATGACCACAATGGTCCAAGCAAAAAGCAAAGGAGTATCCAGATAGGCTTTTGCACTATGAAGATTGCTACCAATCGCATATTGAGGGTGGCTTAACACTTCTGCTGCCACACTCACCTTCCAGCCAAGACCTAGTGCCATAATAACCCCTGCCGTAAAAAAGGGCTTTATAGAAGGTAGGTAGATATTTTTAATGATAATTGTTTTTTTCAGCTTATAGACTTTAGCCATTTCAATAAGTTTAATATCCATGTTCCTAATACCTGAGACCACATTGGTCCATATAATAGGAAAGCACATTAAGAACCCGATAAAAATAGGCACATTGGTTGATTTAAACCAAATTAAAGCAATGATAATAAAAGATATTACAGGCGTCGCTTTAATGGCTTTGACAATTGGATTGATGAAATCATATAGCAACTCATTTAAACCACATAAAACACCCATTACAACACCAAATATAAGTGAAAGAAAAAGGCCTGCTATGACGCGATAAACAGATGCTGCGATAATCTGCCAAAATCTTATATCAACAACTAAGTCTAGCAGTGCCTCTATGACACTTAGTATGGATGGCACATATAAGGCACGATCAACAACCTTATAGGTAAGATGCCAAATAGCTAACCATAACAAACCAATCCCTAATTTTTTCAGCCACATTCTATTTTTCATAATAAAAAGCATCTTCCGCTAACTTACCACCAATTGAGTTGGGTTCAAAATCATAAAGCACTTCAAAATACGCATCTAAAAAGGGTCTGGCTACAGAGGCATCCATATATACAATATTTGACAAGGGTATGGCTTGTTTTGCAATGGCTGCATTTGGCAATATCCCATAGGCTTCAACCAAAATGGATGCTTCTTCAATATTTTCATTTACATAGGCTACCGATTCTTTATATTCATCTAAAAATAAATTAAGCGTTTCTTGATTTATTTTAGCAAAGGCGGTCTGTGTTACGAGAACACCCATTGCCAATTGGTGACCTTCATTGGCTTCCTCCCACGCTTTGGTCATATCAATAGCAATTCTTAGTTCGGGATTTTTTATCATAGCCGTGGTAACATGTGGCTGTGGTAATAAGCCAATTGTGACATCGCCTTCTGCCATAGCCGCTGCCAGATCTGCGTGTTGGAGGTTATAAGCCAGTTCTACATCTTGATTTGTAATCAAATCGGCTTCGCGTAGAAGATACTGTAGAATAAAATCAGGTGAAGCACCTTTACCACTCACATGTACCGTCTTATCCTTAAGGTCACGCATTCCATGAATCTCATTGCCGTTTTCCAGCAAATAGAGTACACCAAGTGTGTTAACTGCTGAAACCATCACTTTGCCTTCAGTTTTATTATACAACAACAATGCAACATTCGTTGGTACTGCCGCAACATCCACTTCACCACTAATAATTTTGCTAACCAGTTCGTCCGGACTATCTAGAATTTCAAAGGTATAGTTAAGTGCTGTTTCACCCATTTTAGATTGATCCATAAGCCTGACCATACCCATACCTGTCGGTCCCTTAAGCGTTCCTACTCTAACAACAGGATGATTCAATGCTTCATTTTTCAATAGTGTTTCTTCTTGAGACAATGCATCACCATTTTCACCAATCACTTCGTCACTTGGTGTTACAGTTATAGTCTGTTCTGTCTCTTGACAAGCAGAAGTTAGAAGCATAATACATACAATGCCTAATACAAGCTTATTTAGCTTTCGATTCTTTATCATTTTGTTCTCCTTATCTGTCTGTTGAAACCCCATGCTTCTGTTTGGCTTAAGACCTGTTTGTTATCACTTTGTTGTACAACGCGTAATTCATCCTCATCATGCAAGTCTCTTTTTTTAATATACAATGTTTGGTTATCATTGTAGGTCGTTTCTATTTCTTTATCATTGATGTATACTTTACTCCAAGGCGTGAACCCATAACCTTCTATCTGGATTTCATCTTCGAACTCTTTGATTTGTGAAATACCAATTCTAGAAAATCCCATATTTAAGGTTTTCTGAATATATGGTTCTTCTTGATTATAAACATATTTTTCACCATACAACATATCGTATTGAAGCATGACCAGTGCCTCTTGATAATTTGAGCTGTCACTATAATTCTGATGTAACTTTGTTAACAAGCCTTGATTGATACCGAATCGCCCTAACACATAAGAACCCAACTGATAAGTTTCTATGTCTTTATTTCCTTTTATCGGCTGATCGTTTCGCCAGATAACATACTCTGTTTGATATCGGTTGTGATTGTCCAAATCTTCATCGCTGATTTCAAAACTTGGTAAATGATCACCATAAAGCACCAAAACAACGGGTTCATCCAGTTTACTTAACTTATCCACCAACACACCAATAAACTGATCCACTTCATACAACTGATTTATATAATACTCAAATGCTACCTTTTCTTCTTCTTCCATATAGGATTCTACAGAAATTTTTTGATTAGGGTCAACTGGCTTTTTCGGATATTTTCCATGAGCTTGTACGGATATAGCAAAAATAAAGTCTCTCTGGGCGGTTGACTTCATGGCTTTTAATATTTCTTCTGTTAGGTGCTGATCTTTAGCCCATCCTATCGGCGAATACACCACATCACCCATGTACTCTATAGAACTAAAGCTATCAAAACCAAGATTGGTAAATACTTGATCCCGATCATAGAATGTAGCTGTGTTATTATGAATGGCATGACTTTTATATCCTAAATCCTCAAGATTATAGGGAATAGACTCACTTTGTGAGGCTTGAAGAATCGTTTTATAAGGGTATTCACCTGCACCAAAATAATCCAAGCTCATGCCTGTAAGCACTTCAAATTCTGTATTAGCTGTTCCCGCACCAATAGATGGAACCGTCAAAAATCCAGATGCAAATTCATTTTTTAATTTAGTAAAATTAGGAATTGGATTTTCTGAAAATCTCATATTTTTCAAATGATTTACATCTATAAAAGATTCAAGCTGAACCATAATAATATTCGGCATTATTATACCCGCGTCCATGTTTTCGGTCTTATTTAACTTGCTAAGTATTTCCGCCATGCGTATCTGGTCATAACCTTCCGGCTTCTTAATGCCTCTGTCTACAACGCTTGTAGAAAAGCAATAGGCGAATCCATAATCCTCATAGGCATCTGCAAGATTACCGAAATTTCCTGAGAAAGCAACCGTCTCTGATGCAAAGTTAGGCATCATAAACATGAGACCCACAAGTGCCCCTGCTGTTATAATGGCTTTTCTATAATAGACTTGTTTTTTAGGTAATTTCTTCCATGCCATTCCAATACCAATCAATGTTAAAATCAATGCAATACTGATCATAACAATCTGTACATTGTTCAAATAGATATGTACAATACTTATAACAGACTTAAGTATATGAAAGTCAATGGCCGCTAAAGGTGTCGTCCTAAATCCCAACACCATAAAATTACCCACACCAAGACTAAGCCACAAAATAGATATCAAAATTAAAAAAAAGTCTTTCTTTTTCAGCAGTTCTGCTAAGGATAAGGTAAACAAAACAATAAGAACATTGTAAAGGAACATGCCCGGATTTCGAACAGCATAACCCAAGCCTTCCATGAACGAACGTCTACTTAATATTTCTAGCAACAGTGTAATACCTAGTGCTGACCCGGTGTTATATACAACTGGCCAGTACTTGACTTTATTGCTTTTATCAATAGATGGTGTACTTGTATGATCTATATTTTTTTCTCCTATTGATTTAATTTTAGTGAATATGCTCATGCTTTTTTCCTCTTCTTCTGATAAAAATTAGGTCAGTGTAAAATAAACGAACTTTGCCTTATACCATATTATACCATTCTGAAAAGACCTTGGCCATACGATAATCAAACCAAACTTATCGTTTTTTACGTTCCAGTCTTTCAATCATCTCATAGCAAAGACGTCCGGTATGATAAAAGGTCTTCCATTCTGTTACCATCGCTTCACTCGTCCTGACACTACCATCAGGATTCACACATGGCAACCATTCACTATTTTTCCTAGGATCTATAAATAGTTTTTCTGTTCTATGCCATATTTTTTTTGCCTTTTCATAATATGTCTTATCACCCGTGGTCTCGAATGCATTGTAGTAGCCAATTATGGCTTCTGTATGTGCATACCACCACAAATGCTGATCAACTTGGCCGTGCTCCATTCCGATGTAAAAAGAACCGTCCTCTTGTAAAGCTACTTCCAAAGTGTGGCCAACCACTTCCAATAGTTTTTGATTTAAATCATCGTTTTCATATCTAATCGTTCTAATGGCATCATATATCAACCATGAACTCTCTATATCTCTGCCATAAGAAACACTGTCGGAGACTTGTTTCCAGTTTTCATCAAAATAAATACCAAATCCTTTTGCATCTGTATTGTATATTTTTTGATTAAAAAGGTCTAACAACCATTGTATTCTATTTTTCAAACCTGTGTCTGGCCATATTTTATATAAATTGGTATAGCCTTCTAATAGGTGAAGATAACATACACCCGTTCTATCAAATGTCAAGTCTTTTCGTTTCATCATATTGTTGTCACTTGGCACCCAACTACCATCGAATACTTCTATATATTTGTTCTCTTTATCACGAAAAGCCTTCTCTTCAATTATATTAAAAAGTCTTTTTGCATGTAACAATACTTCCTGATTATTGGAAACGCCATAGTACTCACTAAGACCATACAGTGTATAGGCTTGAAAAACAGTGTGCTTCATTGTTGAAACAAGACCACCCTTATACGTAACTTGAGCAAAAAAACCACCATTCGTTTTATCATAAAGTTCATTGACCAAAAAATCATAAGCATGTTCAGCCATCTTCAAATCTTCTTTATTACCCAGCGTCTTATAAGCTTTTGAAAATGCCCATAGTAGCCTGGCCATCCCGATTGTATGCTTATCACTATGCTTTTCAATGGTTAAATCATGATGAACATAGCCAAAAAAGCCTCCATATTGAGGATCTTTTAGATTTCTCCAGAAAGGCAATATCCGGTGTTTAAGCTCTTTTTTAAATATTTTAGCTGATAATTTTGTCATTTTTCGTCCTTTCATAAGCTGTACGGTCGTTATACAATTTATTTACAATTTCACTTTTAGATATTGACTGAGTACATGAACCACCATTTGGTGATCTTGTTCTGATGGTAATCCTGAAACCGTTATTGTACCAATAACACCTGTGTCCTTAATTCTTATTGGAAAAGACCCACCATGAGCTGCATAGTTACCTGAATCTAAAAAATAGACTTCTTCCATCGTTCCACCTTTAACTTCTAGCTTAAGGCTCATATACATGGAACTATGGCTGAATCGATTGACCACATTGGATTTTCTTTTAACCCAGGTATCATTGTCCGACGTGGTCCCTTCCATGGCTACATGAAAAAGCTGATGGTTGTTTCTGGTGATATCTATGGTTACCGGTTTATTATTTTTTTCTGCTTGCTCAACAAGTAATAGGCCTATTTCAAGGGCCATCTTATTACTAAATGTATCAAATTGCAATATGGCTTCCTGATTCAATAGATTTGTCATCTTTTCTTTCATCGTCATAGTCTATCTCCTTACATTTGGATGTAAAGCTTATAAAAGGAGTGCTCAAAGTAGCACTCCTTTTTGCTTTAGCATTACATGTCCTGCTTCACCAAAGGTCATTATAACATCACCCTCATCTCTTTGTCCTAAATTTTCAAAAAAATTCAAATCCAATAGGTGCGATGCATCTTTTTTTAGTCTTCTTCTAAAGCATCATGTGTCATTGAGTGGTGCTTTCTTCATTTCCATATTCATTCCTTTAAACTATTTCAATAACGGACAACCACATCTGAAGCACTGATCATTCTTTATCTCATTAAGACTTGCACAAGCATTGCAAAATATAATCGTATCTCTAGACTTATCTTGTTTTTCATAAGTATTAAGTCCACCGTGGTGCCTAACTCTATCACCTATATTGTAGTAATTATACAAAGTAGCATCATCCGTCGATAAAATATGATGGGTTTTACCGCGTTCATCGCGTATTGATATATCATACTGGGTATAAGTAATCCAGTAATAACTGTCATCACCTGTATTTTCTCTTCGCCGCTTCTTTTGAGCGGTCTTGTTTACCACCGTTCCGTCCCATGTCTTACTTCTTTTCTTTCCTAATACCTGAAAAATAGCGATTAACAGAAACATAGAACCGATTCCGAACCCAATCATCATAGATTCCGGATTGTCCATCTCACTGCTGGTTTCTCCATAATAGGTAAAGGCCACTACAGCAATCACAGCAGCTATTATGGCAAAAATCATCGCATATTGATTGCTGTTCTTCAAGTACTTTTGAAAAGCAGGGTCTTGTATTTTTGGAGAATAACCAACCACCCTTCTTTCTTGTTTGCTGCCGCATTTGTTACAATACTCGGCTTCATCTGGTAATGTCGCACCACAGCTTTGACAGTACATATGCACCACGCTCCCTATTATTTTATACTACCATTATAAACACTTTTTCTGGTAATGTCATTATTTTGTCATACTTTTTTCACAATCCATATAAATTATTAACCTATTGCCGTTAAATATTTTTTAAATGGTTAAAATCTCCTTAAATGCTGTTGTTTTCAAATTCTCATATATTAAATTTTGACTAATTCCACAAAAATATGATTCTTTTTTCATGAATATTTGATATAATACTCTTGGTGTAAGGAGGCATATACTATGAAACAAGAAAAGAAAGTACCATCAAAAACATCTGGTCAATTAAGTGCCAGAGAAAAACTCAAACTAAAAAAAGAAAAAAAAGCTAATAAAACAAATAAGAAAGTTTTGTTTAGAAATATATTTCTAGGCATGCTGTTACTTGGTGTTATTGGGTTGGTTGTCGTCGCAATTATGGTTGCTTCTATTTTAAAAGATGCACCTGAATTAAATTATGATGATCTGGCTCCAACAGGCTATACATCCTTTATAAGAGATCAAAACGGAACTGTCATTCAAGAGCTTTCAACTGGTGAATCCAATCGGATCTATGTAGAAATCGACGAGATTCCCACACATGTAAAAAATGCATTTATAGCTATTGAAGACCAACGCTTTTATGAACATAACGGTATCGATCTTCGAGGTATCTTTCGAGCTGTTTTCGTCAACTTAAAGGAACGTAACTTAAGTGAAGGTGCCAGCACCATCACCCAACAAGTCATTAAAAACAACCTTTTGACTTTCGAAAAAACTTTTAATAGAAAAATAATCGAGCAACACTTGGCCATACAAGTAGAAAAAGTCTTAGATAAAGATACAATACTTGAACTCTATCTAAACACAGTAGGTCTTGGTCGAGGTACCAATGGTGTTCAGGCTGCGGCCAACCGTTATTTTGCCAAAGATGTTTCTGAATTAAGCATTGCAGAAGCTGCCGTCATTGCCGGCATTACTCAAAGACCTAATGCCTATGAACCCGTAACTCAGCCGGAGAACAACCGAGTAAGACAGGAGATTGTATTAAAATATATGAACGAACAAGGGATGATTACGGATGCAGAACTTCAGACTGCCCTTGATGAAAAAGTTTATGATTCTATTCAAGTCACCCACCAAGTTTTTCTTGAGCAATCGGACTTTTCCTATTTTGTGGATGAAGTCATACGCCGTGTTGCCGCTGACCTTGAAGCCGAAAAAGGCTATACCAATGCCCAAGCCATTAATCTTGTATATAGGGGTGGTCTTGAAATCTACACCACTCAAGATATGACGATGCAAGGTATTATGGACCAGTCTTTTGCTGACGAAGATGCATTCCCTCCATTTGAAGACGACTATAATGTCATGCTCATGTATTCTGTTTCCGTTCAGACATCCGATGGTATAAAGCATTACTACGATGAGACACTTTTTCAAACAGACGATGAAGCCTATGCCCATATGGAACTTTTGAAAGACACTTGGGTTACAGGCACAGATACCATGATTGCAGATAAATCACTGCTCATCCCGCAGCCCCAATCAGCTATGGTGGTCATCGATTATTATACCGGACAGGTTAAAGCTATGACGGGAGGTCGAGGTGAAAAAATTGGTAATCAAACTTTAAATCGTGCAACCATGTCCTTAAGACAACCGGGTTCCACTTTCAAAATCCTTGCAGCTTATCTTCCTGCCCTTGATACGGCCGGCATGACACTTGCAACTGTTTTTGATGATGTTCCTTACTCAACTAAGCTTGGTGACGGTTCTACCTACTCCCCTAAAAACTGGTATGAAAGAGCAACCTTTAACTACTGGGGCTTATCTACCCTACGTCAAGGTATTGAATGGTCCATGAATGTCGTTACCATTAAGGCTATGAATGAAGTAGGTGTTGAGACCGGATTTGACTATTTGAAAAATCTCGGATTCACTTCTCTAGTAGAAGAGGAAACCATCAACAATCAAACTTTTTCCGATAAGAATATTGTATTACCCCTTGGTGGTCTAACGAGAGGTGTATCACTCCTTGAATTAAC
Organism: Firmicutes bacterium HGW-Firmicutes-2; assembly: GCA_002841495.1. Classification (GTDB taxonomy): domain Bacteria; phylum Bacillota; class Clostridia; order Lachnospirales; family Vallitaleaceae; genus Petrocella. Next base: position 44,033 of record PGZV01000015.1, read on the forward strand.
AGCAGCCTATGGTGCCATTGCCAATAAAGGAAATTATATTGAACCGACATTTTATACCAAGGTATTGAGCCATGACGGTACGCTGCTCTTACTTAATGAGCCCGAAACCCATTCCGCCATGAAAGAAACGACAGCCTTCCTTCTGACCAATGCCATGGAAGATGTTGTCAAAACCGGTACCGGTAAAACAACAAAACTGAGCAATATGCCTGTCGCAGGTAAAACCGGAACCACCAGCGACTCCAAGGACTTGGCATATGTAGGTTATACACCTTATTATGTAGCCGGTATATGGCTTGGACATGATACGCCTGAACGAATGGCTCATAATAAAAGCTACCAACAGATCTTGTGGCAAAACGTTATGGCACAGATCCATGAAAACCTTGAAACCAGAAAATTCAATGTACCGGATGGTCTTGTCACAAAAAATATTTGCACCATTTCTGGAAAGCTAGCTGTTCCTGGACTATGTGATTCTGATCCTCGAGGTAGTAGGGTAAAAACCGAATACTTTGCCCTAGGTACCGAACCAAAAGATACTTGTGATGTTCATATAAAGGTTACGCTTTGTACTGCATCTGGCCTTATGCCAAATGAGTATTGTCCTGACGATGTATTGGTAGATAAGGTATTTACCCAAAGACTTATTCCTTTTGCACCTGAAGAATGGGATCCTGTCAATCGACCCAGAATCAGAGACTATGCTTACGAGTTCCCCATTACTATGATTGAAGAATACTGTAATATTCATGGCCCATCTCAACCACAGGATGACAACTCATTTGATGAAAATGAGAATTGGAATAATATAGATTGGAATAACGGCAATGGAAATGGAAACGGGAATGGAAACGAGAATCGTAATCGTGATGATGACAATGACGACGATAATACTGCAAGCACTTACATAGACATCGATTTGCCTATTGCCTTCGATTAATTCATCAAAGACTCTTTCCAGTCAAGTGAAAGGCTCAAACAAAAATAGACACAGATAATCCTCTTCGATTATCTGTGTCTATTTACATGTTGTAAAGAAAGTATCTCTTGTTTAAGACATTCCAGTTTTTTCCCATTTATGATCTTAAATGTTTCAAGGGTCGCGCATATCTTATCAACAAGGATCACCACAAGGGTCTCCTTATATTTAGGCGGTAAGATGGTCAGTGGCCACATATGCTTAATAATAATATCTTGTTCTAATTTGCTAATCTTGAAATACTTTTTCGCGTTAGTCAATGAGCTAGCAGGATGTGTAAAACCATGTAAACCTTCTCTTATGTCCGGTATATGCCAATCATATAAGTAAAAGTCATGTAACAAAGCACCTCTCGCAGCTGATCGATAATCCATTTTCATTTTTTTACAAACTAAAAAACTCCAGTAAGATACAAATAGACTGTGAGCCAGTGTGTCCACGTCATGATGGGCGATAAAGCCCTCCATTGATCTTACTTTCTCATGCTCTATCATATCCTTGACACAGCTTCGGTACATTCGAATAAGCTTGGACTTCTTAGTCATATCATTTAGTTCCCTTTTAATTCCCTTTATTTTTCTTTCTATCTCTAACATCTTTGAGTAGTGCTTTGTACTTAATAGATTTCATATCCGGGAAAGCATTGTAGAGCCTGCTTTTGGAGAATCGGTTAGAAAGATTTTCATAATGTTCAAGAACACTTTTAAACTCAAACTTAGTCTTAATGTTTAATTTCATATCTTCATCTATGAGTTCATTAATAATATTCTTGACCGGATGATCCGGTATGAACTCATGCACTTGTAATTCTTTAAGCTGCTCTTGTATACGTTTAAGTTTTTGTCCTGCTTCATCTGTTTTCTTTTCAACTCGATCCGTAAGTTCGTCTTTTAATCGACTCATCTCCAAAAGCAAATTGCTTCTGATTTGTACATACTGTTTTGCAATATTATCCATCTCAAGTAGCAATCTTCTGAAATCAATCAACGTTCTGACAGTAGACGTACCGTCTATTATGAAAAACGCCATGAGCACAAGTAATAAAGGGTTTCCGATATTCCTTGGAATACCATCTACCATAGTAGCTATCCTTACATGGACGATCTGAAGTAATAGCGTCCCCGCCAAGCCCCAAATCAAGGTGAAATCTAAACAGATATACCCTCCAAGGTTAAACCTTCTATCCGAATAATCCCACCATCTTGTGCGAAACAAATAACTCATGAAAGCTCCTGTGAAAAGCTCAAGACCTGTCGTAACGAACGTCACCATCATGAACAACATCCACCAAGTTGGTGCCTGACCACCCAAAAATACCGTACTCAATTTATGAATAGATAGATAAATACTAACAACACCAACACCATAGATCGGACAGATTGGCCCATACAAAAATCCTCTGTTAACGTATTTTCCATGTTTAATAAAAGCATATATAACTTCAACCAACCAACCCAGTACCCCATAGATGAAAAAATAGAAGGCCAAATTATATAGATTATTTGTATGATTTAACACAGTTTATCACCTCTTGTTTACTTCTGTTTATTGAAGATGTATGGCCTTTTCTACATGGATATACAACTCTTCCAATGTAATTTGATGGTCAAAGATATAGCTGGCCAAATCCAAACCGATATACCTTAAATGCCATGGTTCATAATCATATCCGGTAATCGGCGTCTTATCTTTGCCGTATCTAACAATAAAACCATATAAATGTGCATTTTCTCTTACCCATATACCTTCTTCAGTTTCGCCAAAGGCATACACCAAATTAAACCCTGCTGACTCGCTGGTAATATCCATTGCCAAACCACTTTGGTGTTCACTGTGACCCGGTCTTGCACTTACTTTGTCCGTCGCTTCAACACCACGTGTACTTACATTGTTATTATATATATCTCTTTGTCTGTTATAAGAACGATAACCGGACAGAGCAAATAACTGAAGTGATGCTGCATCTGCAGCCTCAAACATAGTCTCAAGACCTGTTGCTGCTGCATCCCTTAGATTTCTTTTTTCATCGGGACCAGAAAAAGAAAAGCGTATCTGGGGTTCACGTAAGTCACTAGGAATATAGCTCTCCGGTAATTGATTTAATTTATTTACTAATGCATATAGATGATCCGGTTCTGTTACTTTACCAATCTGTTTTAATGTATGGTTATATGTATTGGTTTTTAGGTGCTTTACCAGATCTGAAAGCCGTGGATCCGTAATATCCACATCCAATTGTTTATTTGATAAATCAACAATTAAATCATGATAACCCTCAATATCCGATTCCACTACTTCTTGGTTGGATGGGGGTATCACCGGTTTTTCATCCAATCCGATGTCATCTGTTGTTTCCTCCAAAATATCTTCAATATCTAGATACTCTGTGTCTCCTTCATAATCATCATCCGAACCGTTCTCATTTACTTCAACTGTAGCGCCGGTCTGATCGTCAACCGGCGGTTTTAGAATAATCTTTGTACCACATCCTGTCATAATAAATAGCAGGATGATACTGATAAGCCATATTTTATACATAATGCCTCCATGTTCATTTGCTTTATCCTATATCATAGGTTTCAAACGTGCTGTAAAATGTCTTAGTACCTTGGGCTCATAGTCAAATGTTAAACCGGATAACCCATCGGCTTTTCTATATGTCGCTATAACCGCATCTGCTACCACATCCATATGCCTATTGGTGTAGGTACGTCTTGGTATGGTTAAGCGCATAAACTCAAAAGGTGACTCAAGTTGCTCATCTGTATCCGGATCTCTTCCTAATAGAAAGGATCCTATTTCTACGGCCCTAATACCCGCAATGAGATAGACTTCATTACAGACTGCTTGTGCCGGAAAAGCATCATAGGGTATATGAGGACATATTTTTTTACAGTCGACAAAAACCGCATGGCCACCTGTCGGGTACTGAATCGGGACACCTGCAGCTCTTAACTGGTCACCTAAATAAGCGACTTGTGAAATACGATATGCCAGATACTCAAGGTTGGTACCTTCCTCAAGACCAACAGCTAAGGCTTCCATATCTCTACCGGATAAACCACCATATGTAGGAAAACCTTCAAGAGGTACACATAAAGACCTTGCTTTTGTATAAAGATCTTCATCTTCACGAATCCCAATGAGACCACCCATGTTGACAAGACCGTCTTTCTTAGCACTCATCATGAAACCATCTGCCATAGCAAACATCTCTTTACATATTTCTTTTATATTTTTGTCCCTATAACCTGCTTCTCTCATCTTAATAAAATATGCGTTTTCTGCATATCTGGCTGCATCTAACATCACTTTAATACCATATTCATCTGCTATTTCTTTGACTTTTTTAATATTCGCCATCGATACCGGTTGGCCACCTGCAGAATTACATGTTACGGTAACAATGATAAGTGCCACCTGATTGGCACCTTTTTCTTCAATGGTTGCTTTTAGCAACGGTATATCAAAATTCCCTTTGAAGTCATCATAGGTATCCGTATCAAATGCCTTTGCATCTATGACATTAATAGCCCTTGCACCAGCTAATTCAACATGTGCCTTAGTTGTGTCAAAATGCATATTGCTAATAACATAATCGCCTGGGTTCTTAACGAAGATCGGTAGCATAATCTGCTCCGCGCCTCTTCCTTGATGGGTAGGTATGATGTACTTACACCCTGTGATTTCTTTAGCCACTGATTCTAACCGATAAAAACTTCGACTACCGGCATAAGACTCATCTCCCATCATCATGGCTGACCACTGATGATCGCTCATAGCACCTGTTCCGCTATCTGTGAGCAAATCGATGTACACATCCTCAGCTCTCAGTGAAAATGGGTTATAACCTGCTTCTTTCAATCTAAGGTTTCTATCTGCCTCAGATATGAGATGTATAGGTTCCACCATTTTGATCTTAAAAGGTTCTGCTGTTCTGATTTTCATTTTTGTATCCTCCTTAGTTTATGAGATTGCTCTCTTTAGAAAATAAGAAATCTCTCCCCATGTTTTGCAAATCGCAATTGCCGTCACTTTAGCTGTCATCTTGATGTCAAATCATACTAATGGGATGTTATCATTTTGCCCTAAAAAAGTCAAACCCTAAATAGGCATATCACCATGATATACCTATTTAAATTTTGACTGATTTCTAAACCTAACTAATGATTTATTTGTTTCACCCATATATTCATAGATTCTATGTTGCCTGCTATTTGAGTGTTATTCCACAATGTGCCGCCATAATGATACCCCAAACTGCTAAAAGTCATATTCATAGGTAAGGACTGACTTCTTGCTATCGTATAATGGGTAAAGATCCCTTCCTGGACCATCGCCTTTTCCATGTTCATCAATAAGGATTTAGCTAGTTTATGGCCTCGATAAGAGGGTAAAACAGCAAAATCTGTCATCTCAACATTTTTCTCTTTATAATTTATTTCACATGTACTTAGCCCAATGAGGCGTTCTTGATCAAATACACCATAATATTGACAATCCTTAGTCATGGTTTTTTTAATATAACTAGGGTCATATATAGGAAAAGGATACGACTCAAAGACTTCTTCATAAATCTTAACCATTTGCTCTATATCTTCTTCACTTAAACGTCTAAAGCTATAACTTGGCCACTTGAAACTGTCTAGATTCATCTTTTTGTCTTTTACTTGATCAATTGCATCTAGTATTTTTGCTTTCTCACGGACCCTTCTGCGATCCGGTTTTAAATATTTGGCCATAAAGAGACAGGTATTTATACCCTTATAATAGCCATCTATCTCACCTTCTTTTGTAAAACCTGCATCTAGAAGTAGTACCCGATCTGCTTCTCGTACTTTAATAATAATCTTTCCGTAGTTCTTTTCTTTACCTAGTTTCCGAACAAAATCCAGCATCATTTTTGCTTCTGACGGGTCATAGGACATGACATAGATCCGATCACTATAAGTACCATGATGGATGGTACATCCACCTCTTTTTTCAATGATATCTTTCATATTGAATGCCTCCTATACTTTGACTTCTTCCGGCATGAAGGTCATGACGTCTGTATAATCTGATAACAGCTGTTCGATACCGGTAGCCTCATATATATCATCTAAACTGGTTTTCATATGTAAGTCACATGCAACACAATCCAGATCACAATCCCTATGACCATAAGCTCTTGGTTCTGTATACGTGGTGATGACACCTTCATAATTTCTCAGGATAACCTTATTGGTTGACCATGAAATAAGATAATTGGGCATCACAGGAATCTTACCACCACCACCAGGTGCATCAATAACATAGGTAGGTATCGCAAATCCACTTGTATGGCCGCGTAGGCTTTCCATAATCTCAATGCCTCTACCTACACTGGTTCGAAAATGCTCAAGTCCTTCTGATAAGTCACATTGGTATAAGTAATAAGGTCGTATTCGATTGGCTACCAGTTTACGAACCAATGCTTTCATGACTTGAGGACAATCATTAATGTCTGAAAGCAATACAGATTGATTACCCATAGGAATTCCGGCTTCAACCAATTTATCGATAGCCCTAATTGAGTCTTTTGTCAATTCTTTAGGATGGTTATAATGGGTATTAATCCATAAATTCTTATGTTTTTTTAGTATATTTACCAATGCTTCTGTAATTCTAAAAGGTAATACAACCGGTGTTCGGGTTCCAATTCGAATAACTTCAACATGTTTTATATTTGCTAGTCTTTCTAATAAACTTTCAATTAATTGATCCGGAAGTAAAAACGGATCACCACCTGAGAGTAGTACATCTCTGACTTCCTCATGTTCTTCTATATATGCGATACCACTTTCATAATCCTGAAGAGACGGACAGTAATCTACATCACCGACTTTTCTTTTCCTCGTACAATGACGACAATACATAGCACATCGATTGCTAATATGAAAAAGAACGCGGTCAGGATAACGGTGGGTTAAACCTTCTACCGGACTATCTTTATCCTCTCCTAGTGGGTCTTCTATGTCGGATGCGCATATATCCAATTCACGAACATCCGGAAAAGCCTGTCTAAATACAGGATCGTTAATAAAGTCTTTTTGGTCAATGAGTGAAAAATAATAAGGTGTAATCGAAAGTGGGAAAATATCAACAGTTTTTTCTAACTTATCCCTGTAGTCTTCTCCAAATTCTTGGCTAAAATCCGTTTTTAACAATTTTTCAACTTCTTCTATGGATGTAATAGCGTTTTTGAGTTGCCATTTCCAATCATACCAGTTTTCTCTTGAACTTTGGTTCTTTAGTGCCTTCATATATTTCCTCCTTGGTTTTCATACGTTTTTACAAAAAAAAATACCCTAACTCTGTAATAGAGTTAGAGTACTTAAACTTCGCTTGCGCTCGTCTTATACCATATATTATAGTATAGGTCATGACCCTTTGATCCTAACCAAGTCCCAGTTCTAATTATAATTTTTCAAGCACGCTTTCACTTAACAACACACTAACTTCAACCCACATATGGTAGATACACCCTATACGTAAAAAAGCTCATGCATTCAATACTCACGGCCCTACTTCATCTTATAACTATAAGTAGTATAACAAATATCGATGATTAGGTCAAATCTGACGAAAAATATGAACTTTGGTTTTGAGTTTACTATAGAGTACGACTTCAGCTTATTATACATGAAACGTAATTCTTATTAATTACTAGTCGTTACTTATATAATGACTTAAAATGCTTTTAAAAGCCGTTCCATGCTGTTTGTTATATCTTTTTCATCCAGAGTATTTTTCACATTGCGGATAATCTCTGCAACATGATTTTCATGGGCTTCAAACTCCTTAACGATTTCATCATCCCATTTTGGACTTAAGTTACTGATCTTATTAACAAATGCTTCTAATTCTATTGGGTTTTCAAAAATCTCACGTAAATCTGACGTCCCATATTTTTCTGCATATTGACGCCAACTAACACTTCCGTTATAAGCTGTTGTATATGACCTAAATGGCGCTAATTCAGAATTATCAAGAACAACATAACCCTTTTCTCTCATTATGTCATTTTCAGCATAACGACTAATTTCATTCATAAACGCTTCCGCTTCATCCTGATTCTCAAAATATTTCTCAGCAATATATTTTGCATTTTTCATTGCAATTTCTCTGTTAATCCCACGTTCTTCAACCGTTGCCTCAGGATTAAAGATTGTTCCCTTGATCATTTGTGCTAATTCATTTGCAACAAGAGATGGATTTTTCGACTTTCCATTCAGATAATCGGCTATGGATTTTTCAAGCGTGTTCTCACTAAATGTATAAGTCACGCCTAATACTAGAAATTCATTGTCAAATGGGTCAATATTCTTTATGTCTGTGATTTTATTCGCGAAATCTAGTTTTCTTTTGGTATGCACATCTTTATTGAAAAATTCTTCAACTGAAATAAGCGATTGATTTTCTCTATCTTCTTTTGATGCGAATAACATTTTTTTGCCTTCGTCACTAATGTCAACTTTGTCGATGTTATTCGCCTTTGCATGATCTTCCAAAATACTTACATCATCTTGTTTAAGTGATTTTCTGTTGTTTTGAATAATATGTTGGTTAAGTAAATTACGTGTTCCATTTGAATTAACGCCATCTAACATCTCTTGATTCTCCCTCTCAAAATTGTGGCTTTTTTGATCCCATTCAAAGTTATATATTTCTAATGTCAACGTACATATTATACTTTAAATTGACTGACTATACTGCGTAATTCTTCTGCAATATGAGCTAGGTTTTCTCCAGAACCAGAAATTTTTTCCATTCTAGCGCTTTGTTCATCCATTGCTGCCGTCGCTTGTTCTGAACCAGCTGCATTTTCTTCGGCTACCGCTGATAGACTCTGAATTAAGTCAATTAACTTATTTTTGTTTTCTTTCATAATTTCAGTTGAATTATCCAATTTATCCGTTATATCCTTAACTGAATCTATTGCCTTTGCAATTCCACCAAATTTACTTTCTGTCATTTCAACGCTTTTTGATTGTTCATTAACAATGTCTTTCGCTTTTTCCATATAATCAACTGCATTTTGTGACTTTGATTTTAGTTCATCTATTACAATTTTTATTTCATTCGTAAAGCTACTGGATTGCTCCGCCAGTTTCCTTATTTCATCAGCAACAACCGCAAACCCTTTACCCGCTTCACCTGCTCTTGCTGCTTCAATCGCAGCATTTAAAGCTAATAGATTTGTTTGATTAGATATGCTTTGAATCATAGCACTTGCATTTTCAATTTTGTCTGCACTTTCATTATTACTAACAATATTTTGATAAACACTATTTGCAACTTCATTATTCTTCTTAGATATCTCAATCAATTCATTAATAATGGTATATCCATCTTCTTTTTGCTTTTCAATTGTTTCAGCAGCAATATTTAACTCATTAATCATCTTTACATCTTTGTCTAATAAATGCCCAAGTTCATTTACATTAAGAGCTGTATTCTCAGTGTCTTTCGCCTGTTCACTAGCGCCTCGAGCGATTTCTTCTATAGCATTGGCAACCTCATTTATTGAAGTAGTTGCCTCTTTTGACGTTGCTGTCAATTCTTCAGATGCTTCCGCAATATGGTGAGCTTTTTTTATTATCGAATTAATGAGTTCTTTTATCCCATCTTGCATTGACAATGTTGCATATGAAAATTGACCAATTTCATCTTCTCTTTTCAACATTTTTTCATCGATGGATACGGATAGATTACCTGAAGCAATAATACCGAGATGTTCAATTATATGTCTTATTGGAGAAAATATTTTTTTTGTTATTAGAATTAAGGTGATCAAAGCAAGCATAACATTCACCAACGTTATAATTGCAGAATCAAATAAAATTTTTCGTAGTGGCATGTTCAACTCATCTGCTTCGATAGTTATTAATGCTATCATATTCGCATAAGGTATTTCACGATAGTAAACATAATATTCTTTTCGCTTGTCAGAATAAAAGCCATTACCGCTTTTTTCAGAAATTATTTTCTCACCTAGACTTGCTAACTCTTTATTTTCCTCTTCTGATATTTTCAAAGTCATTATTTTATCGGCATCTTCTGTGACTATATAGTTACCATTAGATTCTATTAAAGAAACGCGTCCAGTATCTTTAATTTTCAATTGGCCAATTCTTCTTTGTAAAAATGTTAGGTCCATGTCTGCAGTTGTAACTCCAAGAAACTCATTCTTTTCATTATAAAATGGTGCTGAAGCTGTTATCATTGTTATGTTCGACACTGGGTCAAAAAATGCATTTGATATAATATACTCTTCTTCAATACCCATACCCATTTTGTACCAATCTTGACTATGATAATCGTAATCAGGATGGTTATATTCATCTGTATAGATTACATGATTCTCTTCCTTATAAGCATAGGGTCCAAAGTATTTCAAATTGTCTTCATATTTATAGGGTTCAAACCATAAGCCAATCCCTACTGTATCATCATTTGACAAGGGATATTTTTCTACAATACGCCTAAAGTCTTCTTTTTCTAAATTTGTATATGAAGATTCCACCAGTTTTGCTAATGATAAAGCTAATCTCGCATTGTTACTCATAACACCTTCGATTTCTGATGATACAAATTCTAGTTCTGATGTCATATGTTGTTCTGTTTGAATATCAATCTGTATCTTTGTCCTAATATAATTGACAGTACTAGAACCTAGCATTGCTACTGCAATAAAAACTGTTGTAAGTAATACCAATTGTACCGCAATACTTTTTCTTATAAAGGATCCTTTTGGGGTACTTGATTTTGGAGTTGGATCATTATTATTCATTTTGTTCCTTCCTATATCATATATAATTTTACTGAAATATAAACACTATCCGTACTCACATTAAATACGAAACTTTTCAATAAGTGCTCTTAAGGTTACTGCTAATTCAAACAGATTCTCACTAGCATCACTTATTTCTTCTATGGATGCTACCTGCTCTTGCCGCCTCAATGGCTGCGTTAAGTGCCAGTAGATTCGCCTGTTGCCGTTGAAGCTAAAATAACAAGTGCTAATATGATGACGATTGTTTTTTTCTTAATACTTTTCATGATCTAAATCTCCTTTAATTTTTAAACACATCGAATTACTGATCCACCCTAGGACTTTGTTTTTCTGCAATTCTGATTCTCTTTCCATAAAAGCTATAAAAGACTTAACGATATTTGAATCAAACTGAGAGCCTGAAACTCTTCTAAGCTCACTATAAGCCTCTTGATAGGTCATAGCTCTTCGATAGGGTCTATCACTTGTCATAGCATCAAATGCATCAATGACTGTGATAATTCTTGATAGATAAGGAATTTCCTCCCCTTTAAGTCCTTTAGGATACCCACTTCCGTCATAACTTTCATGGTGTGCTAAAATATAATCCGCTATCTCACACATTTCGTTAACTGTACTTAAAATTCTATATCCTATAGCAGGGTGTTTTTTAATTTCTTCATATTCTTCTACGGTCAGTTTTCCTTCTTTGTTTAATAGGTTCTCATCTATTGCAATTTTACCAACATCATGAAGTAGGCCTATTGTTTTAAGCTCACTAATTTCTCGTTCTGTTAAATTCAAAGCTTTCCCAAAGCAATAGCTCAATTCACTCACGCGTTTACTGTGTTGTTCTTCCCATTTATTATTCTCATGGAGTCTTTTTATAATCGTGTATATTGCCTTATCTTGTAAACTTGGTGCTTCTATATATATTACATAACCACTCATTGTTAAATGTCCATCCCTCATTGGTATAATCTGTATACTTACATGAAGTGGTAATCCATCTTTACCATATCTTATAGCTTCAAATGATGAATGGTTATCAACACTACTATCAAATACTGTTTTTGTTATTAACGCTATTTCTGACTTATGATCTTCTGCTAAAACCACAGTATCTATATGAATACCCTTCACTTCTTCTAATGTATAACCGAATAATTCAGTAAATGATTCATTTATATCTAACACACGATGTTCTTGATCAAACATTACAATAGCATTTGTTGAGTTTCTAAAGAGAGCCTCAAAATTTCGCTTTTGTCTTGAAGCTTCTTGTTCCGTTGCCACCAGTTGACCATAAGTAGCTTCTAATTCTTCATTTAATGACCTAAGTTCAACTCTATCATTATCAATTTCTTTTATTTGATACGCTATTTTCGATAGCAAAATATTAAATTTATCCGAAAGTATGCCTAATGCTTTAGTTGATGACAACTCTATTTGATGATTTTCAAATCCATCGATACCTATTCTTTCTATCTGATTCTCAAATTCAATTAACGGTTTCGTTATAAATTTCCTATTAAAAAGAATCAGTATTACAAGCACGATTATTATGCCAATACTTAAATAAAATCTGTTTTGCTTAAAACTTTCAATTCCATCGTGATACCTAACTAAAGGCTGAAGATTCAATGTTGACAAAACCACTATAATAAGTAGTGCATATATTAAATTCATCCATCTAATAATCCTACTCATACAAATCCCCTATTCAACTTTGCGAATTCAAAATACTTATTGGCTTTTCGTTATCAAGTCATCAATTTTCTGTACATTCACCGTTTTATAATACTTTGATTGCTTATTTTTCCTGAAAATCTATGCTAAGATAACCTAGAGAAGGCTACTGTTATCAGCAACCTTCTCTAGGTTATTACTTTATTTATTGTAAGTCATCACCCTACGGTATAATACCTTGGGGTAATTTTATAGGTTTTGAAATATACTTCAATAATACCTACTAATTAATAGTTTTTAAACGCCCTGTCGCTTGAAGAGCCTGTACTCTATTTTCAACTTCAAGTTTTTGAAATATATTTTGTATGTGTTTTTTTACTGTATTAATAGAAACGCACATCTTATCCATAATCTCAGCGTTCGAAAGACCCATGCAAAGGTAGTTTAACACCTCATTTTCTCGGTTTGTTAACATCTCCAAAAGCGTATGCTCTTTACTGGATTTTATTTTAGTAGGTTGTTGCCCATAGTCCTTTAATAATTTATAACAATATTCGCTAAGAAAGCGTGATTCTTTTGACTCTTTCTTGAATTTGATGACCGCTAACATTTCAGCAACCGGTTGCCCATATATCAAAAACGTATTACAAAATGACTTTCCATATGCTAATCGTAAAGCTTCTTTCAACTTCAAAATTGCTCTATCTTTTCTATCCTCTTTTGTGTTTGCAAGCGCTTCAAGAATCAAAATATTAAGCAGGCTGGAAACACGATTACACTTTTTCGCTTCCAGTTCAAGCTTTTCAAGAAGGTCCAGTGCTTTGTCATGATCACCTTGATGAATCAGACTATCTGCTATAGCAATATGTCCTGATTCAGTTTGATAGTTCAAATCATTTAGAATATTGACTTCAAAAGCATCCATTAAATTAATAGCATACGGTTGTTTGTCTAAACATATTAACATTCTAACAAGATCTGATATTCTTCTACATAATATTAGCTTTAATCTTTTATTTTTGGCTAGAAGGCAGGCCTCTTCTATAAATTCAAAGCATCTTTCTTGATCGCCCTTTAAAAACATAATCTTGGAATACAGCAGTTTGCCTTGCATGATAAAATTAGCATCACCTCTATGCGCACTAATTTCCATACTCTTTAAAAGGAAATCAAGTGATTGACTGATGTTATTCATTTCAAAGCTTATATTTGCTAATCCAAAATATAGCATGTTTACTATATTGTTCTTTACTTTTCCATGACTTTTTACAATTTGTATACCTTCGCTATAAAGCCTTGATGCTTTTTCAAGCTTACCCAAAAGAAAATTTGTATACGCCAAATCATTTATCGATGCAAGTAGTAGATGGATATTTGCAAATCGTTTAGACTTCTCTAAAGAAACATTAAAGCTATCTAAAGCTTTATCTAAATGACCCATTAATCTATAATTGTTTCCTTCAAAAAATTCAGTTACGCCATTCATCATTGGTATATTAAATTGCTCCTTATCTATAAGGTTTATCGCTTCCATCGAACACGCAATCTCACCTTTGTTGTGAAAAAAAATAGCTTCTATACAATGAATTTCATTTTCATACTCTTTACATGCTTTAGCATCCAACTCTATTCCATTAAGCTTCAAACACGTCGTATAATCAGCAAAATCTCCACTAAACAATCGTGCAAAAGAATACATGATTGCTATATAGGAACAAGCTGTAACAGAACCCTTCGGTAATCTATCAACCGTATTAACAACAACATAAAAAAGTCCATCCTGCATAAGGTCTTCAATGTTTTTTTTCAACAGCTCTACGGTACGTATTGCATTGTTGGCTTTTAGTGAATAACTTATTGCCTGCTGAATATCATTTTTTTCTTCATACCATATACTCGCATTTGTTAGCATTATATTTTTTACTTCAGGATAGTAGATATCAAATTTGAACCGTAGGAACTTTAGAAGTATCTGACTGTATTTATAATCACAGTTACCCTTTTCATTTGAATAAGAAACCAGCTTTTTCTTATTTATGTCACGAATTATTTCTTTTGAATGCCTCATTTTCAAAATTTCATCACACATTTGACCATTAAAAGTATCAAAAATCGAAGTCATCATCAAGAAGTTCTTCATGGTTTCCGGCAAATAATCAAACATTTCTTTTTCCAAATATTCGAATAAAATCGAATGTTCAAAGTGATAATTGTTAACCCAATCTCTATTTTCCTTGATTATATCTGCTATTAGAGCAATTAGGGCAATCCACCCCTCTGTAATCTCATTTATTTTTATTGTTTCTTCCATGGATAGCTCAACACCCAAATTCTTATTAAAAAAAATGGCTACTTCTTCTTGTGTAAATTTAAGATCCTCCGCTTGGATCAACTGTGATTCAGATGACAGATTCATACGAGGGGTAAAAAATTCAGGAACCACTCTTGATAGTACTATTATATGAACACTTTTACTTAAGTGTGAAATTAAAAAATTAAATTGACTATGAAGCTCCTTATTGGTTATACACTGAAAATCATCTAAAAAAATAAAAACATCTGAGTCATTAGCAACTGAATTGTTAATAAATAAGCTTATACCATCCTTGATCTGGGCATAATCATTTGTCTTGAACAGCGAAATTATATTAGAAGCAATGCTCGGGTGCACCCTTTCTATCGCCCCAAAAAAATAAGTCCAGAATTTATCCGGTTCATTCTCATCTTCCGATAATGAAAGCCAAATATCATCATTCAAAAGCTGTTTGCTAGAAATCCACGAGCATATAGCGGTTGTTTTTCCATACCCAGCAGGTGCAACCATTAAAGTTAGCTTTTTTTTTAGTATCCTATTTAACTTTACACTTAAATTAGTTCTATCTACAATATTGTTTTGAATATTTGGCATATCTAACTTTGTAAGTATAAGTCTTTCCATTATTTATTACCTTTCATTTAACTCAGCCCTACTAGCCACTCTATTCGATGTCTCTTCCAGAATTATGTCTAATAGCAAGTAGGGGTGATTCTTTTCTAAAATATTCTTAATTTTATCTTTCGTCTCAAAAATATCTTTTTTTTGGGTAGTAGGCTTCTTGTGTTGATATATAAATAAGCACCATATACTGGCTACCGTTTTTACTAATAAAAATGTTTTAATACTGAAAGTATGTGGCATCATAGTAAAAATAGTCTTATTAAATGCTTCATGCTTTTCTTGATCAAGAAGTGTTCGGTTTATTTTTTGATCTCTTAGAGCCATATTTTGATTTTGAATGAACGATTTCACCTTCTTTAATAGTTGTAGGTTAAAGCCTTGACCTCTAGCCCAAGTACTATACTAAAAAGTATTTGATATATAATCATTAAAATCCCTAAAACATAAACTTCAAAAATATTGCCTACAATCAATGCACTAATTGGTATCAATATTGACATGATCAAATAGCCCTTTGAGTGATATAACCATGAGTAGGGTAGCAAATGCGCTCCAAATATCATGGCTATAACCATCACCATTTTTTCAGGAATTGTTGGATAAATCCACATTGCAATTAATAAATACAACAATTGATTCATGGAAAACAACAATCCTAATTGATTCAAGGGATTCTTTTTATCACTAAATTCTATTTTCAACACTTTAGAAAACGCAAAAGATATTGGTAATAAAGGCGCAGTGGCGCAAAATGTCAATAAGTTCTTCGTTAGAATCGGATAATCAGTAGCATGAATCACTGTCACAAATATCCAAATTATAATAGAAGCTAGAATAAAATGTAACCCTTTCTTTTGTTTAATGGAACAGTCTTTTCTCATAGATTCTAAAGTCATTTGTACCCTCCATCTCGTATCTAGATTTAGCTATGGTTTAAGTGTCAAAACTATGTTCGTTTAACTTTCACATACAATATATCGATACGAATGTATCAACCTACTATACATATAGTATGTAACTTAGATAAATTTAATTTGATCTTTTAACCAACCATTCAAAAAAAATGAAAGCCGGTTATCCCCATGCTCGTAAGGTATATACCGATGATAACATTCATTAGAGAATATACAAGACCTTGAACGTAACCATAATTCTTTTCTCTCTTAAAAAGTAACCAAACTGCTGAGCCTATTGAAAGCAATAAGAATAAAATTGTACCATATGCAATCAGTCCGGAAATAAGGCGATTGTCTGCAAAAAAATCAACCATAGCTACACCAATAAAACCACGTACAAACAGTGCAAAGCTTAAAATCTGTAAGATTGGTAATAGATGTATCCATAAATTGCCTTTTATTTTCTTCTTAAGTAGCTTTAAAATCACCAATATCATTGATCTTACAAGTACTACCATGGTTGCTATAACCCAAAGTAGTATGAAGACCAATGGCCCATAGACGGACAAAAAAGATACCGGTTTTAATGTAAACCATTGACTTTGTAAAACTCTTCCAAGTAAAGGGTCTTCTGAAACCGTTAATGATATATTTCCCGTCACGGGATCAACGTACTGGTTTTGATTAATTGGTGTATAAAGGTCCACTGATCCATCTATGATACCGATCAGGGCAACACCTTCCGGACGGGATTCAATTTTACCCACGCTAAGCAAATACTCTAAAAAATATAAAGAACTGTTTCTGGGATTGACGACTCTGAAATACCCTTCTAATGCTTCTGTATCCACGGAAAGATCTCGGGTATAGGACTTGCTAGGTGCTATAAGATCCTTTGTCAAATGTGTTTTAAGAAGTTCTGTTATTGCATAAATAGTGTTGCCATTATTGCTATTAATAGCCACATAATAACCGATTCCTAGTTCAGGTATATATTTGAAGTCTGATAGTCCTCCATTAACACCACCATTATGTCCATACCACGTATACCCGTTACTTGCTTCAATAAAATGGGAAAGACCATGACCCACTTCAAGACCACTATCCGCTATTATCGATCCATGAGGGTTCCTCATAGATTCAATAGATGTTTCATCTAGTATATTTTGATCAGATGTATGAATAAAAAAATCAAGTAGTTTGATCATATCATTAGCAGAAGCATTGATTGCCCCTGAAGGCCTCATTATGATATGCCAATAAGGTTGTTTGGAATCACCTTGATAAAGTGTGACACCGTTATTTTTATAATGTTCTGACTCAAAAAAAGTTGCCGTTTTCATTTCTAATGGTTCAAAAAAATTAGAAGCTACATATTCCTCATAAGTTTCTTCAATGTTTTTTTCTACGATATAAGCTGCTACTCCAGGACCGGCATTGCTATAGGCCATACGCGTTCCTGGTATCCACCTTGATGTTCTTGACTTTGGATATACCAAAAAAGATTCTTGTAGGGCTAATGGCGTAGGGTCGTTATGAGCATATTCTGACAGGTGCAAATCATCCCATCCTGTTGTATGGGACAATAAATGCACAATCCTAACAGGATATTCATCTTCCCAAGGATTGTGAAATTCAACGTCTTCTACCCAGTCCTTAATAGGGTCATTTAATTCCAATCTACCCTCTTCAACTAATTTTAAGACGGAAAGTGTCGTGAACACCTTAGAGATAGATCCAATCCTAAATAGGGTGTCTGCATCCACTGCCTTCTTGGTCCCTTTGTCTGCAATTCCCAATCCTATTGCATGCCGACTTCCATTTGATTCTATCATTGAAATGCTCACAGCCGTTGTATTGTTTTCTTCTAAGATTTCACTTATTTGTTGTTCTAATTCATTGGTCATGGCATAGCTGGGGCATGATATACCCAGCATGACGAACACCAACAAAAAAACTAAATACCTTTTCATATTTATACTCTCCTCTATTCTATATCACAAAGTCTTCTTACCATTCAGACTATAGTCATCATCAAAGTTCCAGTACTGTCTTTTTCCTATTGTTGTTAAATTCCCATTATTATATTGTATGGCATTATTTGGACAACAGTGATAACAACCTAGACAAAGCTGACAATTGTTATGCATCCACAGTATTTTTTTATCAAGTTTAATATTCTCTACCGGACAAGAACGAACACACTTATTGCATTTGGTGCATAGCTTATCGTTTACATAAAAACTATTATCACTGTTATAAATATTATTTAAGTATGTATTGTACCCATATCTTGGGAATTTTTTTGTGATGAACCACAGAAAATCTACTAGCATATAACGCTTTTTTTCTAGTCTACAATTTATTGACATTGCTATTTTGGGGATTGCTGCATCACACTGACTGTTTCTCAATTCTTTGGTTTTGATTGATGAGCTATCCCAAAAATCTATGTTAAAATTATCACCCATCGTTATATATTGAAAATATGATATCTTATTACCTAGAATCTCTACTAACTGTTTTCTCACGCCACCTGCAATTGGTATCCCTCGTGTAGCAATAACAAATAAATAACTACCACTTTTAAAATCAAAGTTGAACAAGAAATTCTCTACAACTTCCGGTAGTCCAAAATAATACACCGGAAATATAATGCCAATAACATCATCTTCATGGATTATATTTCTAGTTTTATATGTTATTTTTATTAGTTCACAATCGTCTATTCTCATACCTATTTTTTTTGCAACCTGATATGAGTTTCCTGTTCCAGAAAAATAAAATATCTTTGCCAATAACATCTCCTCCTAACTCAGAATCAACTTCGACTTGATACTCAAAAGCTTCTCATTTGTTCAACCCTCTATTGGATCATGTCATTGTCCTTTTTCCATATTTGGGGTATAACTGTAAATCCACTATAGAACATAAAAAATAGCAAGAAATGTAATTTGTTAAACATTCCATTCCTGATTAGAATTTCCTGTTTTTTACCGCCCAGTTTAATAAAATAGCCCGCTTCAAAATAACCATTTTTTAGATAAAAATCTTTACGTTTTACTCTTTGTACATAATCTTCTACACGATCCTCGCAAGGTTCAATCGACACAATTATTTTATTACTTGGATACAATGATTGAACCATTTCCAACATATGACTTCCATATCCTTGTGAATGTAGATGATCCTTTACTGCGATAAACATAATAAAAGATTGTTTTCCTATTGTCGCCATATAAACCAAGCCACATAGGATATCATCATAAAATGCCAAAAACTCAGTATTCCATAAATAGGACATCAAAAGCATCAGAGAAAAAGGCATTCTGTCTTCTTTTGAAAAAGAAGTCATATATATTTCCTTTATCTCTCGTTTTCTCTTGCTTTTATTAACTTTTTCAACTCTTAATCTCATATTGGATAGCTCCATTTTCCTGAATATGCAGTCTTTGATAGATTCATAAATGTGCACATCCCATTTTTACAATTAAAACCATCTCTGTAAAGACCGGTAATATTTTGGAAACCGTTTGGATTTATGCTTTGAACAAAGTTCCTTTGCTTCCTTCATCTGTAGCGGTAACTTTCCTTGTGATTGCTTATATACCTGCTTGTTTATTTTCTGAGCAAAACATCCTATCTTAGGTATCCCTATGGTATCATTCATTTCTTTCCATGCTTTTTTTATGCCTATGGTTTGAACCTTACCAAAACTCATCGGTACAAAATCACAAGGGTACAGATCTCCTACTGCGCTAATATATGAGTGCTGTGTTCCAGCGCCACAACCAAATTTTGATTCACTTTCCGTATAAGCAAAAGATGTTATTTTAGGAAAGTCTTTTCTTCTATTCGCTTTATGCTGTATCTTGATTAATTTTGCTCTAGATTCTGAATCGTATAATATTTCATCCAGTTTTTTTTCATCTAAAAGACTACCGCTTAGAATAGGCTCCAATACTTTAACTTCGTGTGCACCATGTTTTTTTGCTACGGTAAACAATTTAAACATCGCATCCTCATTAATATGATCCTTTAGAATGACCGTTTGAGCAAAAGTATAAAGACCTGCTCTATTTGCGTTTTTTATGGCTTTCAGAGCAAAATCGAATGCATTTTCATCTTTTCTATTTCTATTATGAATCTCTTTATCGTGAGAATCTAAGCTGATTCCAATACCAAATAGCCCGTTTTCTTTTAATTCTTTAGCTTTTTTATATGTCAAGTTATAGCCACTGGTAAATAATATTGCTGTACTTCTGTGATCAATTGCCTGAACGATCTCCAATATATCTTCTCTAATCAAGGGTTCTCCCCCTGTCAAACCAATAATACAGGTTTTCATCTCTTGCAAATCTTTTATGATTGTCTTCCACTCCTTAACCGTTAATTCTTCTTCCTCGTCTCTATTTTTCGCACTGCAGTACACACAATTATTAGGGCATTTATGTGTTAATGATAGATAACAAGAAATAGGGCCTGAGCGTTTTGCATAAGCTTGTTGGGTAAAAATATTCTTCTTATCTTCTACTGCCATTAAGTTCGTGTAAAATGCATCTGATGGGAAAGGGGGCAAAAATGTACTGATGATGTATTGATGATTAAACTTAATGATCTTTTCCCCTTTTTGCATGTTGTAGAGTAATTTTATGTACTTAACGATGTTGAATTTTTTGTCTTCTTTGAGAATTTTATTTATTTTCAATAGATGCTTAATGACTTCTTTATCCAGACTCATTTCTAAAAGTATTTTTATTTTAGTTATATTCATGTTGTCCCCCTTGAGTTAAATATCCCATATACAAATTTATGATTAATGCTATACTTTCCATCGTCATATTTTAGCTTTTCAATTTCTTCGATGAGCTGTTCTTTTATTTGATCATAATCCTTAAAAATCATCTTCGACCCAGCCATAACACCGGTTTGATTGAGCCAATCCAGTAACGCTTCCCCTGTATCAAAGGAAAAAACACGCTCACCTTCATGTAATTCTAAGGGATAGAATCCTTGTTTCTCAAACCATTGTTTTAAGCCTTTTTCTCCATTGGGTAAATTAAAAGCAATATTCATTGGCTTGCTTACCTCATGAGGGTTTTTTTCCATTACCTTTAAAAATATTTTTTCCATTTTATCCAGTGTCCCTCTACTATTAGCTATAACACCGATGACCCCGTCTTTTTTTAACACCCTCCCAAAATTTTTAAATAGTTTTTCATGTGAGAAATAAGGCAAAGCCCATCCACATAAAATCAAATCATATTGCTCTGTGGTATTTTCTAGAAATGTCATCCCATCCATATGAATAAGATTTACCCCTTGAAGGGATAAATCGTTACATACTTCTAACATCTTTTCGGATAGATCCACGGCTGTAATCTCACAGGGAATAGAGGATAATAATAATTTTCTACTGATATAGCCTGTACCACACGCAAAATCTAAGACTTTAATGGGTTCATTACCATTGTCTATTTTTTCACATATAAGTTGAGGTTTTATAATATGATCTGTAAATCTTCCCATCTCTTCTACCCAATACTCATAAGTACCCGCAACGTCATTGTAGGATGCTTTATAATCAGCAAGATCCACAACCTCTTTTTTTACTATTTTACAAATCATGTTCATATAAAACTTACATTTTTTAATCATTTTTTCTCCTGCTAATAATGCAAATAAAAGAACAAGTATCCAAATTTTATGCTTAAGATGCTTAAATCATACTATTCTAGTTAATTTGTTAAATTACAACTATCTACTATACTACACGGATGGTATTTGAAATTTCTTATTAATACATTAGAATATAATTATAATACGCCAATGCTATACCCTTATGTTATCGTTTATTTGCATAATGTTTCCCAAGCGTTCTAAAAAAAGCTATGGTCGTAATGTGCTACCTAAACCACAAAAAGAAACCTTATGATTTGCCGAATCCAGTATCCAGTAAGCATCATTCTCAGCACCCATAGGCTTCCAAATCTTTTCTTCAAAATACGCACTTACACTTTTTCCACTTACTTAACACCACCAAACCCTTTGTTTCTGTTCTTTCAAAAAAATCCATCGCATTATGACGCTTATTATTGAATTCATAGGTATGAGGAAGATCCATTAGATTCTCATCAAAAATCAAAGAAAATATGAATAGAGGCATATTCAAAAACATCATGCATTACTGTATGATTTGGAATTGGAAAGAACATTCATAGATGTTAAAATATATAGGAAACATATATTTTATGTAATACAAAACTATATAGTTTTGACACCTAAACCAACTATATCAAAAGGAGGAATTTATGAATATTATTATACGTGCTATGAAAGATGAGGAATCCTTGGATGTCAGACGTTTAGGACGTAAAACTTTCATGGGATTTGAAAGTTTATTCATGCCTACACCTAAAAAGGCTTTGGTAGCCCTACAGGGTGACAAGATTGTTGGTGCCGTCTTGTATAAGTTTTTTAATTTGGGTAAAAAGAAGGTTGGATATATTGATTTTGCTTTTGTTGATGCTTCTATGCATGGATTTGGTGTCGGCAATCGTTTATATCATGAAACCACTCAGTTATTATGGGGTGAAGGATGCGATTATATTAGTGCGCTTGTTAAAGATGATAACGTTGGCTCTTGGGGCCTATTTTTTAAAAATGGATATAATCGTTTAAGCTTTTATCAAATGATAAAAGAACTAGGTCTTGGTGGCGCTCTGAATCACTATTTTGGCACATCCCTTTTTGTGGCAGTAGGCATGGAATACTATCTTGCCAAACGTGATGAAAGTATACCGATGACAAAAGACAATTCACTGACTCAAATGTTAGCTTATTTAAGCATCAGCAGTTTATTGTTTGCATTTATAGGCATTATGTATGGGTATGATTTTGTCTTATCGTTAGTCGGCATGTTCGCTATTTTGGTTGGTATTATCGTTTTCGGCTTTGTAGGAACCATATTTTCCAAGGAAGACTGGCATTTTAGAACCATGGATGGAGGTTTTTTAATCCATGTGATGGTTCCGATTATTGGTGGTATCTTACCATTTGTAGGAAATTGGTATCCTAAGACGTATAGAAAAGGTTCGGATTTCAAAAAATCCCTAGGTATTACAGCAATATTTCAGTGGTTTTTCTTGATTCTCGTTGGTGGGATTGGTGCTTTTGAGCTGGGTCCACTACCTGTAATAGGTAGGATGTATGCTATTGCAACCTATCTATTGGTGATGTTTTCGATACCATTATATCCTTTTGAATCCTTCGCTGCAGGTAGGGTATTTCGATGGAATAAAGCTATCTATTGTATGATGTTAACCTTATCCATGGTTGTAATCTTTGTACTATAATTGTATTGGTGCTTTTAAGCCTTTTAAAAAGGTTAGGTTGTAACAATGTGATTAGGATATACGAATGCTTTACATAAGTGGTGAGAAGATTCTTAAAAAAGCTCTTATAGCCGTTTTAAAAAAGGAGATATCTTTACAACGCTCCACAGTAACTTCTTGACATTGGACGATGATCGTTAAAAAATCTTTTTTCATCTCAATAATAGAAGGCGTTCTCCATAACCAAACGCCACATTCAAAATGCAGAAACAAACTACGATAGTCTAGATTCACGGTGCCGATAACTGCATAAATATCATCCACAACTATAGATTTTTCATGCATAAAACCGGGGGTATACTCATAGATCTGGATGCCCTCTTGAATAAGCATTTTGTAATAGGATCGCGTGGTTTCATGTACATACCACTTATCGCCCTGACCGGGGGTAATGATGATGACCTCGACGCCAGACTTGGCTGCCAAAGATAAGGCAGTATATAAGCCATGATCAATAATGAGATAAGGTGTCTTGATGTAGATGTATTTTTCAGCTCTATTGATGAGATTTAAATAGATATGGTTGCCAACGGGCTCTAAATCCAGTGGATTATCAGAGAAAGGTTGAACAAGCCCTATTTCAGGAAGGATTTGGTTCGTTATAGTTGGTGGATACAAAAAATCATAGTCGGAGGATGTATGTTGTATATAATCCCACATCGTTAAGAACATAACGGTTAGACTCCAGACAGCATCACCTTGTAACCTTATAGCCGCATCTTTCCAATGACCACGTTTTTCTATCATATTAATATATTCGTCTGCGATATTGCAACCGCCGGTATACCCGATAATACCATCAATGATTGCAATCTTTCTATGGTTTCTGTTATTGTATTTGGAACTCATTTTAAGCTTTAAAGGATTGAAAACTACTGTCTTTATACCTATTGAATTCAAATATGAATCATACTTCATCGGCAATGTTAGTATACATCCGACATCATCATAACAAACGCGTACATCCACACCCTCATCAACCTTTTCTATAAGAATATCAAGAATACCCTGCCACATAGTGCCCGTAGCAATAATAAAGAATTCCAAAAAAATATATTTCTTTGCTGAATTTAGATCCATAAGCAATTTTTCATACATGTCTTCGCCTGAAGGGAAATATTGGGAATGTGTCTGAGAATAAGGTGGTGCAAATGCGTAACCTTTAATGTAGTGTGCTTGGCTATAACCTTTTGAATCATTCACTTTTAGGTTGCTCATTATTTCTGCATTCGAAGGCATATTGGCTTGTATCGTATCTGCAATGATCGTGAGTTTACTACGATCTTTTTTGCTAAGGCCTTTATTACCAAACAACCCATAAAAAACTGTTCCAAAAACAGGTAGAGCGATTATTGGAATGATCCAAGCCATTTTATATGCCGGATTACTCTTTGAATTAATGAGCCACAAAACGATTATAAAGCTAAAAAGCAACATCACACCATAAAAGATGGATGAATAATTGTTAAATCGAGAGATGACAATAACGAGGACGATTAGTTGTAGTACCATCGCTACAACAAAGGTTATAATACGATGTGTTAATAATTCAATAAATTTTTTCATATGAGACTCCTTCATGGCTAAACGCCTCAATTTTTACCTATTTCCTATTATAACCTTCCTGTGTAAAATAAGAAAGTACCTATAAAATAGGCACTCTTTTATTGAGTATCTTCATTATAGGTACTATTAGAATATATTATTGTTCAAGCACTACATTCGATTTTACATAAGGAAATGTCAATGTTGCTTTGAATAAATCACCATCAATTCCAATATCAAGACTTGCACCCATAGCTTCTGACAAGCTTTTTGCAATAGATAAGCCAAGACCGTTACCTTCTGTATGTCTGGATCTGTCGCCTCTAATAAACCGCTCTGTTAATAATTCAGGTGCCATATTAAGGGCTTCTTTTGAAATATTCTTAATTTCAATGGCCATATGAGATCCGTTTTTTTCTTCTTCTATGAAGCTAATATAGACTCGGGTATGTTCAAGGGCGTATTTGGCCACATTAGCCATGAGATTATCCATAACACGATGTAACAAGCGACCGTCACCTTCTATCATAAACGGCGGTATCGGCTCATCCATCATCATAATTAAGTTTTTATCCGCAAATGCCTCTTCATACTCTCCAATCACCTGTTGTAGCAAAACATAGGCATCCAAGGATTCAAGATCTATCTCAACATTACCACTTGAAGCTTTCGAAGCCTCCACCAATTGCTCAATCAAACTCTTTAAACGAAGGGATTTTTCTTCTAAAATTTGAAGATAATTTTTCGCATGTTCGCTATCAATATCTTCATTTTTTAATAAATCTACATAATTAATAATCGATGTTAAAGGATTTTTCAAATCATGGGTCACATTAGTAATCAATTCTGTTTTCATTCTTTCCCCCTTCATTGCTTCTTCAAGGGCTTTTTCCATACCTATCTGCTGTTGATTCAGTTCCTCTCCCCATTGTCGAAATTCCTTAGTCAAAGACTTCGTTTCAAGAGGATAGTTGATCTGTCCATTCACCCGTTCCTTGGTCGCATGCATCATTTTATTGAGTGTGCGGATTCTCTCATTCACAAATAATAGTACAATCACGTTAGATACAATAAACATAGGTAGAGCTAATAAAAAGGTTATACCTATATTAAATCCTAGCAAAAAAACAAGAATGAAAAACATGTTCATGCCGCCATAAGCTACTAAAAGTAGCAACAGCCACGGCTTTAACCTTCCCTGCTTCTTGTCATAAGCTATGACTCCAATAAACTTTGTCAATAATTGAATCATCAACAACTCTTTAAAAAAAGCGCCTCTTTTAATTCTTCGTACGGTTGATAAGTAGCAGAAAAACCAAAATAGCAAGCTTATTACAAGTGCAACAAGTATAGGCATCAGATCCATAAATTGATTTACAGTATGCATCCTTTCGCCAATGGCAATCACCGGTACCGTCGAAATGAATGCAAGAATCACCTGTATCTCAAAAGGAATATAATCGTAAAATTGCTTACGCCCACTTTTATCTCCTGTAAACACCGTTAAATACACCGTACCAAATAGAATAAGAAACAAACCTATGATAATCCCAAAAAAATATTCATTTTGGTGGCTCTTAAAATTGGTAAAGGCTTCACTCGGCTTACCGAAATATGGAGATGATGAATCAAGTTCCGGTTTTAATGCTACGACTAGCTCATGTTGACTTAAACCTAATAGCCTTTGAATATCTTCATTGATGCCATTTGAATAATAGTTTTGGCCAAATGCCGGATTGAAGCTTGTGTCAATTGATGCATAATCCCATCTCACATATATAGAGCGATCATAGATTGAAGCCTGTTGTGTCTTTGACAAGTTACTGATGACCCGTTTTGTAGTCTTTGACACCAGCATATAGTCTAAATCCTTGGCTTGTTTGAGGTTATGTTCAATTATGCGTAAGCGTCTTACCTTATCACTCTTTTCTTCCTCAGATATATCAAGTGCAAGAATGCTTGCTTCATCTGTTAAAACCAATTCTTTTTCAACGATATTATGTGCCAAACGCACCAAATCTTCTTCAAACTGCTGCGTTTCATAATAACTTCCACTTTGATAAGCATCCTCCATGATAGCAATATTATAAAGACCCCAAGTCCCTAAGAAGACACCACCAACCATCATCAATAAGACTAATGCCTTTGTTACAACATGCTTAAATAATTTTTTCAACTTTATAGCCAATGCCCCATACCACCTTTACGTATTTTGGATTTTTGGGATCAATTTCTATTTTTTCACGGATACGTCGAATATGAACAGCTACAGTATTTTCAGCTGCGATTGCTGTTTCTTCCCATACATGCTCATAAATCTCCGTTATAGAATAGACACGACCCATGTGACGCATCAACAGTTGTAGAATTCCAAGCTCTGTGGGTGTTAAATTGACTTGTTCACCATCAACATAGAGCACTTTGTACTCTGTATCAAGCTCAAGTCCACCTGTTTTTAGAATATTTTGATGGTGAGGAACACTTCCTAGATGGTTGTAACGTCTGAGTTGTGACTTCACCCTAGCAATCAATTCTAAAGGGTTAAAGGGCTTTGTCATATAATCATCAGCGCCAAAGTTGAGTCCGATAATCTTATCTGTATCCTCTGACTTTGCCGACAAAAGAATGATTGGACAATTCATCGTTTCACGTATTTTGAGTGTTGCTTTAAGACCATCTAACCTGGGCATCATAATATCCATGATGATTAACTGGATTGCCTTTTCCTTCATAGCTGCTAATGCCTCGTAGCCATCAAAAGCTTTTATAATATCAAAGCCTTCCTGTTCTAAATAAATAGCAATCGCATCCACTATGTCCCGATCATCATCACAAACAAGTATCTTTATCTTCTCCACACACTTACCTCTTCTTTCCTGTTGACTCATTCATAGTCTATCCTACAAATCGGTCAAAGTACTTGCTAACTTTCTTACAATATTCTTAATCTTTCATCAATATTTATGGTGCATTATTTAGAGATTCTTCTTCAATAGGCACATTCAATCCAAGTACCTCCCTAACAAGTTCTGCATTCGCCGTAATAATACCATCTATGTCAAATTGAAGTGCTTCTTTAATCTCAGACTCACGGTTAACCGTCCACACCCATACGCCTCGCTCCATCTGGCGCGCTTTTTTAACAAATTCTTGAGTGAGCATGCCTCTTTGAACCGTGTAAAAATCCACATCCAACAAGTCCAGATTGCCTATTGCATAATACATAATCTGACCGATTCTAATATTCGGATTCAACGTCCTAATCTCACTTAAAACTTTGTAATTAAAAGATTGTACATAGCTTATCTCAACAGCATCTGCTTCTTCTAAAGTTTCAACGATAATTTTTGCCATTTCAACCTCATATCCATAGGCTTTAACATCGATTAACATCGATGCACGACCGTCAATAAAGGCTATAACATCATCAAATCTTGGTATGGTTTCATTCATATATTCAGATGAGATACTACTACCGATATCAAGCGTTTGTAACTCATTATAGGTCATTTCAGAAACACGTTTTGCTATCCCTGCCGTTCTCTTAAGATTTAAGTCATGATGTAAAACAACAACATGATCTTTTGTCAATTGTACGTCTATTTCTATTACATCTACACCTAAGTCTAATGCCAAAGCAATCGCTGACAAGGAATTCTCCGGCGTATTGCCTACTTTTCCTCTGTGAGCCGCAACCGCTATGCCTCTCCCTTTATATAGAAGATCTTGATTTAATGTGTGACTCATATAAAAAGTTAACAGAAGACTTAAAAGTACAATAAAGCCCGACAAGAATCGACGTGGCTTCAAAAGATCTCTCAGATAACACTCAATTCTAGATATAAGAGGCCATCTTGTTGTTCTAAGAAAATCTTTATATATGGCACCGTCCTTACTTTTCACTTCGTAATAAAGCCTAGTTAAGAATAGGATATTAATCGTCATAATTAAAAGTGTATATGTCCATAGTAAAAAGCCTGATAAGGTTGTTAAAATTTGGTTTAATTCATAGTTCGTTTCCAGATTAATGCCTGAAAAGAGAAAAGACAAGAGGGTTAAGACACCCGTTAACGCTCCAAACAGCATAACGTTCATCATCACCATCTTAAATAATATAGATGAATGCAAATCACGTGTCAGAGTAAAACTAGACCGAATTGCCTGCCATGTACTTTTTCCTGTTAATACTATCTCGTGAAATACAAAAATAGATCTAAATAAAAAATAGGTTAGAAGGATGACAATACTCCAATAAATAACTTTTATAGTGCCGTACACCATAATGTTATCTATGAGATATGTTGGAATATTGATTTGATAAAATATAATGGGTTTAACCGGAAGATCAACTAAGGGTATGACCACAAGAAATTGAAGTGTCAGCAAAAGAAAGCCAAAACTTAAAATACGATGCAACACGTGAATAGTTGTTGCCATTGCTTCTGTTATTAATATCGGTTTATTATAATACTTTTTATGTGCAATAACCGTCAATGTACCAAGTTCAATTAAGATAAATATGACCGCTAAAACCATTAATAAAAATATTCCAAGTGCACTTTTATAGTTTAAGAGTATATTAAAGATATCTCTATTAAGGAGTACGCCGGTTTTTGATACGAGCAATATACGGTTAAACAAGTACGCCAATCCCGGTATAAAAAAATAGCTTGTAATCAATAGGTAACCGAGTCCAAGAGCAACGTATTTTCTCCATGAACGTCGAAAATCCATTAAGCTGTTAAGGATCATCAAGAACATTTATGTCACCTTCCAATGTATTCATTTTATGCTAATATTGATACTTGGTTTCAAATAAGTATTAGCCGATTAGGAAACCTGCAACGATAACCGCTAATACCATGATTGGTGCTGGGATTTTTTTCGTCATAAGCATTAAAACCGTCACTACCGTCACCACAATATTTTCAAATTCCAAACCACTTTGTTGCATTAAAATGATTGCAGCCACACCAATCATCCCACCTGCTACGGCATTGATCCCTCTTAAGGATACTTTTATGCCCTTAATTTTCTTTAGATTTTCCCACACAGGGTACACAAAGTATATCAATAGGAGCCCCGGTAAGAATATACCGACACCTCCAGCCACAGCCCCTAGAATCTGAATAATGGGGCCACCTGATCTGGCAGCCATACCACCTGCGTAAGCACTAAAACTAAACATCGGTCCCGGTAAGCCTTGGACCAATCCATACCCTGTTAAAAATTCCTGATTGGTCATGTACTGATTGACTTGCACTAATTCACTATGCATAACAGGAACAACCACTTGTCCCCCGCCAAAAACCAAATAGCCATAACGATAAAAGCTTTCAAAAAGATGGATGAGAATATTGTCCCAAGTCAATGTTAATACGATGCCCGTCACGGCTAAACCTAAAAATACAAATATGTACACCCAAGGTGGGTTTAATTTTACACGTTGCCATAGATCCTTTTCTTTGGTGCCCATAACACTAACGATACCACCTACTATAAGAACCAGGGGAAATACCCAAGGTGCTCTGATTATATAAGTAACGATGGCGCCAAATAGAAATATGGCCAAGGTCATTTTGTCTGTTACGACTTTTTTATTAATGCGGTAGGCCGCCACAACAATAAAACCAACCGCCATGGGGCCAATATACCGTAGACTGTTTCTGTCCAAATTCATATGTTCAAAAAACTGGTACAAGAACGAAAGTAGGGTCATAAGCATGAGTACAGGAAGTGCCCACACTAACATCGTTAGTAACGCTAATATGGGACCACCTGTTTTATAGCCTATTGAAACAATGGTCTGCGTGCTGGTTGGTCCCGGTAAAATACTACATAAGGCAATAAGTTCAACCAATTCTTCTTCACTTAAATAATCCTTCTTAATTACCATCTGGTCTATAAACACGCCCATATGGGCTTCTGGTCCTCCATATGCACCTAAAGAACATATAAGCACATCTTGTAAAAAGTTTTTATGACTGACCGGTTGTTTTTCTAAATGTTGAGTCATATGCTTGTCCTTCCTTATTATTGCTGACGATATCCCATCCGAATACTGTTCAAATACTGTTACTGTTATTGAGGATCAACCTTAACATAGTGTGAAAATCGATAGGTTTACTAATATAATCATCCATACCTGCTTCTAAACATTTCTGTTGATCACTTTCCATGGTATTGGCTGTCATTGCAATGATTCTTGTTCGTCGCTTCCCTTCTTCCATCTGTCGAATTTTTTGAGTAGCTTCATAGCCATCCATAATCGGCATTTGACAATCCATAAAAATGATATCGTAGGATTTATGGATGATGGCTTCCACCGCTTCTTTACCATGGGAAACCAAATCACATACGAGGTTTTTTGACGCCAACATCTTCACGATTAACTTCTGGTTAATTCTATTGTCTTCAACTACTAGAATCCTAGGTTGCTTCATTGTTGTTTTATTTTTTCTGCTCATTTCTACTGTATCATCTAGATCTTCACTGTTTTCTTGCCCTACCAGTTCATTTATCGCTTGAAGTGTTAGCTTGAACGTAAATATTGTGCCTTTTCCATATTGACTGTCTACCTGAATATCCCCACCCATCATGGTAATCAATTCTCTGGAAATCGCAAGACCCAGTCCTGTACCACCATACTTTCTTGTTGTCGATACATCGCTTTGACTAAACGCGTCAAATAATTGATCTAAGTTGTCCGGCGTAATGCCAATACCTGTATCCTCAACTTCAAACGTTAAATGCACGCAATTATCCTCATCTTTAATGCCTTTTAATCGAAGTTCAACCTTACCATTATGGGTGAATTTAATGGCATTGCTTAATAAGTTATAAATAATCTGCCTTAGCCGCATAGGGTCACCTATAACTAGTTGAGGTAGTCCATCATAGATTTGTGTTGTGAGGCTTATTCCTTTTTCAATTGCATTTGGCATGAAAATAGATATAGATTCCTCTACTATTTCTCTAAGATCAAAGGGTATTTGCTCGAATTGTAATTTACCGGCTTCAATTTTTGAAAAATCAAGTATATCGTTAACAACATGCAGAAGCATCTTTGAAGATACTCTTGCACCATCTATCAGCTCTACTTGTTCATCACTCATAGGGTATGCTTGTAGCAACTGTAAAAAACCTAACATACCATTAATCGGCGTTCTAATCTCATGGGACATATTGGCTAGAAACTTACTTTTTGCCAAATTCGCTTCATCTGCTCTTTTTTTGGCTTTATCAAGCTTATAGATAAGTATGGAAAGAATAATCACAAAGATACAAAACATAGCGATGGCTATATTATAATAGAGTTGTTTTGCTTCTTCATTATGAATTTCTTCAGTCACATCTCTTATTCTTGAAACCAGAACATCCTCTCCATCTAACATCATTGCATAAGAGTTCACATGTACCTCTCTAATCTCTCCATTTGCTAATCTATGGCGGAAATGGAAGAAATTTCGTTTCTCCAAATAAGCATGTTCCATTTCCTCATCCACCTCTGCCTCCGATAAGATGTTAATATTTTTTATATTCATACTATCGATATGATCATAGCCATAATATGTACGAGCACCTTGGCTGCTGGCAATAATATCACCGCTATCCGGATTAATGATTAACATAATGGTCTTATATTCATTTAATGAATCTACTGTAAAATAAATAGCTTCACCATAGGTGACTTGATTGCTAAAAAAAAGACCACACAACACTAGAAATAAGCCAGCCCCTATTTTTAACTCTTGTTTTGCACACATTTTCACTCATACACCCCATCTCAATGATTCAACAGCTCTCGTTCTTGATACCCTTTTCATCTTATTTACATTAAGATTAGCGAATCAAGGCAATAGCTTTAAACCTCAAATCATATACTTATAGAAATTATACACTATAACAAGTCTATGCTCAACAACCAACATTATAATATATTTCACACCATAGATTGAATAAATCTCTTATTCTATAGCGTTCGACGCGACGTCGGCTTTCATATACCTTATCCGACTATATGTCGATTGAAATATGTTTAGTATAAAAATAAAAAGCTTGACAACTGTCACTAATTAGTGATATATTGTGTATATGAAAAATACATACTCCTATGGCGAAGAAAATGACACTCACTTAAAATCAGTCGTTGCATTATCCAGGACTTACCTGAGCTTTACAAGAACATTACAAGTTTTTTTAAACAATTATGGTTTAACCGTTCCTCAATTTGCAGTTTTAGAGTCCCTGTACCACCTTGGCCCTCTAAAAATATGTGAACTGATACAGAAAAATCTATCCACTAGCGGCAACATGACTGTTGTTATACGAAACTTAGAGAAGGAAGGTTGGATAAAAAAAAGTCCGGATGATGAGGACAAGCGTTCATACAAAGTCTCCCTGACCGATCAAGGTTCTAATATCATTAAAGATGCCTTTTTAACACACCTACAGTATCTGAATGATTTTTTCCATCGCCTGAGCATGGATGAGAAACAACAATTACTTCAATTACTCAAGAAACTTAATGGCCTATAATAGGCCATTATCATACAACACATATCACTAATTAGTGATTTATGTGGTTATACTTTACAAGGAGGAAAAAAATGTTAAAAATAGGAATTATTATTGGAAGTACTAGACCAGGTAGAAACGCAAGTGCCGTTGCCGAGTGGGTCAATGACATTGCACAAACTAGAGAAGATGTAGCCTTTGAATTGGTCGATATAGCTGATTATGATCTACCTCTACTCGACGAGCCCTATCCACCTTCTATGGCCCAATATACTAAGGACCATACTAAGAAATGGGCCGAAAAAATCAATACTTTTGACGGTTTTGTTTTTGTGACACCTGAATACAATCATTCTGTATCCGCTGCTTTAAAAAATGCAATTGACTTTATCTATGCTGAGTGGAACAATAAAGCTGCAGGATTTGTGAGCTACGGGTCAGCCAGTGGAACCAGAGCCGTTGAGCACTTAAGACAGATTATGGCCGAGCTTCAGGTTGCCGATGTTCGTACTCAAGTTATGTTGTCTCTATTCACTGATTTTGAGAATTTCTCTGATTTCAAACCGGATGCACGTCATGAGGAAAGTGTTAACGCTATGCTTGACCAAGTCATTGCATGGAGTGGTGCGTTAAAGACATTACGATAATATAGTACGGAAAAGATTTGCGATAGTGAGAATTTCATAGAAAAGAACAATAAGAGGCTCCCAATGACAAGTGAGCCTCTTATTGTTAGTAAGATAGGATATCATGCTACTATTTGTAAATCTATTATTCTATAGGATCCGTGAAAATATCTCCCGGTTCAATGTTAGTGATATCTACAGTTCTGGTTATTCCATCCCATTTTACTTCTCTACCGGTACTTTCCCCAATAAATCTAACCGGTACAAGTGTTCTACTTTCTATTATAGTGGCAGGTACATCCAGCTCAACGCGTTCATTGTTTACTAAAGTTTGATTACTGTCCACCGTAAGCTGTATTTTATCAGTAGCCGTTGTTCCAATTATCGTCCTTGTCTCTGCTATCCATTCAACTTCCATATCCAAAGCTTCAAAAATAGCTCTGAGTGGAACCATGGTTCGGCCATTTATAATAATGGGTGGAACTTCAGTATATAACGGTATACCGTTTATATTTATGGTTATAGGCGGGGTACCTAAAAGTGCTAAAGAGTGAGAATATCCAGCCGCAATACCAAATACATTTTTCCCACTCAAGGCTTCGATATGGGTTGGCGTAGATCTAGTTGATATATCGCCATGTCCCAACCGACCTCCAAAGCCTAAACCGAATGAATAAGCATTTCCGTTATCCAGTACCACTAGAGAATGCCTAGTCCCAGCTGCAATTAATTTTACACCGCTTAGCGCTTCAACTTTTGAGGGATAAGCCATATGTTCTGTGTTACCATGTCCCAACTGACCCGAATCTCCCTGGCCAAAAGAATAGAGATCTCCATTTTCCAATAGAACCAATGAATGTCCTGTTCCTGCTGCTATTGCTTTAGCTGGCCCAAGATTTCCTAACTTAGCAGGGGTTGCACTATAGTTGTTACTTGTTTCATATCCTAATTGACCATAACGGTTTGAGCCAAATGTATAAACATCTCCATTTTTCATGAGGACCATTGAATTATTGCCTTCAGCTGCAATTGCTTTCGCATTTTCTAGGATTTTCAGTGGCGTCATATGATTTATTCCGCCTCCATCTCCCTGTCCTAACTGACCGGACCCACTGTAGCCAAAAGCATATACATGACCGTTTTTCAATAAGACAAGGGAGTGACTCTGCCCACCTGCTATATCTATGGCATTGCTTAGTCCTTGGATTTTTGTTGGTGTAAGTCTATCGTTTTTGTCTCCATGTCCGAGTTGTCCAAAAGCGTTGTTACCAAAAGAGTAGACATCACCGTTCTGAAGTATGATTAGAGAATGACTATTACCCGCCGCTATGGCTTTTGCACCAGAGATCGTCTGTATTTTGGTGGGAACAGATCTGTTTTCAGCATCGCCCAGTCCCAATCTGCCAGAGCTGTTATCACCGAAAGAATAAACGTCTCCATTTTGTAATAAAACCAAAGAATGCTGATAACATGCTTCAACTGTTTTTATATGAGTAAGATTCTGTATAATTGTAGGTGTTGTGGCACTTTTTGTGTCGCCCAGTCCTAACTCACCTGTTCTTCCGTCGCCAAAAGAGTAAACACCGTCAGGCACTGCAACTTGGGCAAATGATGTTGAACACAGCAGCGTGATTATCAAGGTCAGGGTCACTAAAAACAAAAAATGATTTGCAAAACTCCTTCGGTCTTTTTTCTTAAACATAAGTATAAAACCTCCTTAATGTAGCAGTGGTTTAATTACCTATTTAAATTAAATTATTAGGCAATTTTTATACCTACCTCGGAATAAGTCTAAGGGTGTGCTATGTCATTTACATTTTATTCCTTACCGCAAGATGCAACTTCAAAATAGGCTTTTTACCACTGCTTGGTTGACATCATCATGGTAAATTGTCATGCATACTTCAAGGATTAGAGATTATGTAATGATTTTCAAGTGATTTTACGAAGAATTCTAGTAGTGTTGTCTGTCTTTCAACATTTAACAAACCTCCTTCCCCATATATATAATATCTTTAAGATATTTTCATGCAATCTAAAGTTCTTTTGATGTTCTTTTCTCAATTATAACAAATTAATACTTGTAAGTCAGGATTTCTTGAAAAGAAGTAACTTAAATCTTTTTTGTAGTCAATGTCTGAATCGGGCAGATCATACACCACGTTCTTGGAAGGTAGAAGAAGGCCAACACACTGCCGATTATCGTTGATGTCAACATCATAGAATAGACTCTATATCCAAGATGGATTGCAGGACTCGGTGCAGAATATGTTAATATCTGTGGCAATACAATCGGTATCTCAAACAACATCAAAAATCGAACATGGTCAATGGGGTCTATTCTTCCAAGGCTAACCATGATGGTTGACATCGTAGCAAAAAGTAAATTAACACCAAAATAGTATAAGACGATTTCTTTACCTTTTCCATTTTTAATCCAATTTGGTAACTTTTTTCTAAGTCCGATTTTTCCGAAGATCACAGTAAATATGCCCGCTCTAGGGCAGTAGTATTTACACCATAATTTATCCTTATATCTAAAGTATTGATAAAAAGGCAGAATAAAACATATTAACCCAAATACAGCCAAGCTAATATGAAAGATGCCTAAGATAAAAAATAAGATTGTAACAAAAAACAATTGATTCTGAACATTTCTTCTCATCTGTCATATTCCCTTTCTTGATGATCCATGACGCATTATATTTTAATATCTGTATTTTGCGTTATAGGAATATTACATGAATATCGTTTTTTTGTCAACCTCATTCAGTTTGGTTATTCACCTCAACCATGATCTCAAGCACACGCTTATTGTCCGTCTTAATTACTGTTACTTTAAGATGTTCAAAATCGAATTCATCCCCTACATCAGGAATTCTTCCAAATTCCTGTACGACCCAGCCACCTATGGTCACCGCATCATAATCATAACTCTTACTTTTGAGTTCGAATCGATTAAACAGATCTTCTAGGTTTGCATTACAATGGATTTGGTATTTGTGATGTTCTATTTTATTAAAAAATTCAATAACCTCATCATGTTCATCCCAAATCTCACCAACTAACTCCTCAAGAATATCTTCTAAAGTGACAATACCCATTGTCCCACCATACTCATCCACAACTACGGATATATGTGACTTGGAATGCTGTAAGAGTCTTAAGAGCGTAGATATTTTAGTTTGAGGTGCAACACATACGATACTTTTGGTAATGGATTGTATGTTCTCTTTTTCATAGTATAAAATATTATAAAAATCTTTTTCGTGTATGACCCCAATGATATTATCCACTGTTTTGTTATAGACCGGTAGTCTTGAAAAGCCATGGGTCATAAAGGTGTTTTTGATTTCATCAATAGAGGCTTTTTCACTCACCGCTACCACCTTTACCCTTGGGGTTAATATTTCTTCAACATCAAGATCATTAAACTCAATTGCCGAACGTATAAGTTCTCCTTCATGAGAATCTAATCCACCCTCATTTTCAGCTTCTTCTACAAGTGTAATTAACTCCTCTTGGGTAATCGTCTGCTTGTCTTTAAACTTGAAGACTTTTGATAAGAATTTTTTCCATAATGAAAACAGATAATTAACCGGTTGTAGTAAAAACGTTAATATTCTAAGTATTGGCGTAGAAAACATGGCAAAAGACTCCGGCGATTCTTTAGCAAGACTTTTTGGCGTGATTTCACCAAAAATCAAGACCAAAATGGTCGTCACTGCCGTTGAAATCGTCACCCCTGCATTACCGTAATGTCTGGTAAAGAGCACGGTTGCTATAGCCGCTGAAGCAATATTGACAATGTTATTGCCAATGAGTATGGTCGATAGAACCTTATCAAAATCTTCTGAAAGCTCTAAAGTATGTAAAGCTTTTTTGTTACCATTATTTGCAAGATGCTTCATTCTTATTCTATTGATACTTGAAAAAGCTGTTTCTGTAGCCGAAAAAAATCCTGACAGAACCAGCAAAATACCAAGAATAATAATTTGTGTACCCGTTTGACTATCCATATGAATCCTTCACTCCCGTTTAATTTTTATTTCAGGTTTGCTAATTGTAACCATAAAAAAACATACAACCAACTGACAGATGATAATACACCTATCTCTAAGTCGTACGTCAAATAAACATCTGTTATTCTAATGGTTTACTGTTTGCCATTCTTTTTATCATTATATCACTGCCATTGTATATGGTCAACAGGCGACTCTGTAGCGTTTTCCTTGCACATCTTCTCAGCAGATATAAGAAAATGGCAACCCTGGAATTTCATCCACGGTTGCCACTATTTTTAGGTTCTAACTTAATTATTCGGGTATGTGTCTTTAAGAAATATTATGGATTGTTTAATTAAAGTCTTAAGTACATCCACATTTACATCTTCCAACTTATTAATATAAACACATGCTTTCCCTGTCGTATGTTTACCTAGCTCTTGTAGTAATTGTTCTCTTTCAGTATCACCGGTTGCAAAATAAAGACTAACCTTGGCTTTTCGAGGAGAGAATCCTACAAGCATAGCATCACCTTCATGTCCGGATGTATATTTATAATGATAGGAACCAAATCCAATCATACTCGGTCCCCACATCTTAGCTTTTAAGCCGGTTGTCTCCGTGAAAATATCCAGAAGCTTATAAGCATCTTCCTGACGCTTAGGATTTTCCACGCTATTAATAAACGCTACAACATCACCGTCGTTTTCCTTCGTTTTAAGTTCATACATCAGAAGCTTTCACCACTGTCCAAATCAAAT
Organism: Firmicutes bacterium HGW-Firmicutes-2; assembly: GCA_002841495.1. Lineage (GTDB taxonomy): Bacteria > Bacillota > Clostridia > Lachnospirales > Vallitaleaceae > Petrocella. The sequence continues at coordinate 83,181 of PGZV01000015.1, forward strand.
TGCCAGATAATACCAAATTTATCTTCAACACTACCATAACATTTGCTCCAAAAAGTCTCACCAAGCTCCATATCTACACGACCTTCTTCTTTTAATTGATCAAAAGCATCGCGAATCTCAGCCTCATCATCCGTTATAATCGTCAAACTAATATTATTACCGACAACAAGGGGTGTACCTGGAAAAACATCAGAAAACATAACTGTACTACCACTAATATCTAGGCTCGTATGCAGCACCCATTTTTTTATATCTTCTGATACATCAAAATCCGGATCAGGAGGCATTTCATCATAGGTCATAATCTTCGGTTCTTTTGTCTTGAATACTTTCGCATAATATTCTACCGCTTCCCGGCAATTTCCACTAAAATTAACATACGCTTGTATCGCCATATCTTCATCTCCTATCTTGCCATCATCAAAGATGGCTCATCCTTTTTATATTGCAATTGAATATAAGTCTCATTATTAATTATAAATCGATTGCATTACAGTTGCAATATGTTTTTAGAAATAATAGAACCTTTTACTGAATCTCTAGGACTATGGTCTAAGAATATAATCGGTCATACTGACTTTCTCCCACTCTGTTCCGACAGGTGCATTGTTTGCAAACAAAGTCATGCCATCACTTTCATCTATGACAATCTTAAGCTGAAAATTCATTTCTCTCGGTGCTAGATACTCATCGTACATCAATTGATAATTAACATTCCCTTGCTCTTTAGCTTCTTTGATATAACCCACTGCATCTGGGTCTCTATCAAAATTTTTATGAATAAGCTTATAAAAGAATAATACTTCAATACCATCCTCTATACTTTCTTCTTCGTAGCCTGATATTTCATGATTTAATAACTCATAATAAGGTGAAAAGGCTTCCATACTTTCTTCCCACATATACTCACTAATGCGTTCATACATCTCTTTGTCAACTTTCGCTATTACCTCTTCAACTATTTCTGATATTTCTTCTCTGTCTATTTCTGCTTTCTCAGTAATTAGAGCTTTTTCAATAGATTTAAGATAAGCTTTTGTGGTATAAGTAGCGCCTGAAACAGCATCAACATCTATAGATTGTTCCAATAATATCAAATTCCTTAAATCTGATATAAACTGTTCATTGCTACTTAGAACAGGCTTAATAACTTGGATATCTGTTATTTTTCGATCTTTAATTTCGACGATGAGTTCATTGGAGAATCTTCCATTTTCGTACTTCCCATGATAGCTCCCATCATCAAGAAATTCCAACTTAACTACCTCTAGTTCAACGGCTTTAATGTCTGATAGATCTTTCGTGGCCCATATTATTGACACCAGTGCAACCGCACCAATTAATATAAAAGCCCATTTAATTATTTTCTTCATTTTTATCCTCCTACGATTCTTATTTTATAATTTCATTACTTAGTGTATATATATGATTTTCTCCAAAAGTAGTTGACTACTTAAGTTCGAAATTAAAATTGCATTTCTTTCAGCCAAGCCGCCAACTCTTTTTCTCGGTCTGCCCCTGTATCAAATTCTATATGGGCTGCAATCTGTCCATCTATGACATACAACACTTTTTTGGCTCTGGCCGCAACATGTGGCTCATGGGTAACGGTCATAATTGTCATACCTTCCTCATTCAAATCCTCTAGAATATTCAATACCTGATCCGTTGCCCCGGAGTTTAAAGCACCGGTTGGTTCATCTAGAAACAAGATATCCGGATGATTGATCATGGCACGGCAGATAGAAGCCCGTTGAAGCTGACCACCTGAAACTTCTCGAATATCCCGATCTTCAAGCCCTTCTATCTCCATCCTTTTCATTAATGCTTTAGCATGTTTCCTAATATTGTTTGCCGATTCCTTTTTTGCAACAAGGGCCGGCAGGATGATGTTGTCATAGATCGATAGATTCTTTAGCATCTGTACATTCTGAAAAACAAAACCCATTCTATTGAGTCGTAACCCGGAAAGTACCTCTTCTTGCATTTTAGATATATTAACACCGTCAAAGGATACATTACCGGTAGTGATACTATCCATGCCACTCATACTATAGAGAAGTGTGGATTTACCTGATCCGGAAGGTCCCATTATTGCAATAAAATCACCTTTTTTTATTTCAAAAGATACTTCATTTAAGACTTTTGTATCTTGAAAAGACTTACTGATTGCCTCTACTTTAATCATAATTTTCTCCTATTCTATGACTTGATTTCTTATGTGGTATTTCTGTACAGCCTTTGTTGCGCCAATGATGGTGACCATTACAAGCGTTATTTGCACTGCCGGCCAAAATACATATGCCGACACCGGTTCAACCAACATGGTTATCTTGGATGCACCCATAAAAGACAAGAGCAAACCGAAGATGTCTTCTCCTAAGGATCTTGCTAGAACTGTCCCAATGACAATACCCATAAGTTGCACCAAAATAATCCGTATTCCAAATTGCAATCGAATATCCTTATTTCTAAAACCTATTGCTTTTTTGATTGCTATAGCACCGTGTTCTCTTGCAATCATTAACTGTAAAAACATGACTGTTATGAGCATCATCAGGAGCAATGCAATCACAATGGCTGCGGTTTCCACCAATGCCATATTCTCTGAAATGCCACCAAGGGTTTGAGCGACAAATGCGTGGATTGGTGTTATTTTACTCTCTTTTAAGATGCTTCTAAGTACATCTGTCTTCTCATCTATGTCAACGCCGTCTCTAAGATCTAAGAAAATATTATAGGCCTCTACATTATTCTCATTAAAATCAAAGCTTGTCTTAGCTGTTTTTCCACCGTAGGTAATGTCTTGATATATACCACTAATTGTAAATGTGAGGACTTCACCTTGATACTTCACTTCTATGTTGTCATTTACTGTCTTCCCTAGCTCAGATGCATTCAAGTAAGACAGCGCAATGGTTTGGCCATCTTTTGGCGGGTTGCCTTCAAGATATGCCAGTGGGAAAACAGTTGGATCACCCTTTTCTACACGAATGTATTCCCATTGATTTTCATCATTCTTAACCTGTATAAAATTGGTACGATGCACAGCATATTTCTCAATATCCACGTCTTTATCCAAATAGGATATTATGTGATCTTTTTGTTGTTCCAAACCCTCACTGTATTGAATGTCAATACGCACATCACATTGTCCAATCCCCATATAAGTAATAAAAGATGGGTTCTCTATGGTATTTTTCATATTCATCGGTAACAAAATTAAGAAGGCAGTGAAGACAAATACGAAGAAAATGACGATATATGTCTTCCATTTGCACTTCAGTTCACCAAGAGCAATTTGCATATTCGGCCACTTCAAGCCCATTGAGGGTAATGTATAATGACCTTCATTTTTCTTATTATCGTCTCCTCGCATCAGCTCAATTGTGGTATTTTTCAGATTCTTACGAAGGATACGACGGCAACGCCTCATAACCATTAGAATAAGTATCAATGTGCCCACCAGAGGCAATACCCATTTCAACCAAACATCATGACCATAACCACTATAAAGAACGACTGAGGATGAAAAAAAGTCGCCAAGGGGTATGGCACCAATATAGCCAATAAAACCGGCCATGATACCAAGTAAGACATATTTTGTCTGATAGAGCTGATGTATGGCCTTCCCTGGGAAGCCTATGGCTTTCATTTCTCCTATTGTACTGGTTTCATCCGCTAATGTTGCCCGTATAATATAGGACAAGCATACCATGGCCATAAGTATAAGCAGCATACTGATGGCTAATATAATGAAAGCCACCAAACCATGAGAAACCCCATTCATCATTGTAAGAAGACTACCTGTAATGGCAACACCGTTAGCCGGCATGCCTTCTTCCATATAGTCCTTACCAAGTAATGCTGTGGATGCACCTTCTTCTATAAGGAATTCAAACATATACTCCCATTCACCCATATGTAGCGCAATTGCTTCCATGTCTGAAGGATGGATCAAAAACCGTTTAGAGGATGCCAGAGCCGAGTTCATAGATGCATCACGGATAATCGTGGTTACAACAAGTTCTTTGTTATAATCTCCCTTATGTAGTCTTAACACATCCCCTTCTTTTATCCCCAATACTTCACTAAAATAAACCGGTACACCAATCTCTCCTGGACCTACAACGGCCAATTCATTGTTTAAATTAAGAAGGAAGTCAAACTTCTCATTTTGAATAATGAACCCATTGTCCATCAATGACTTTTCGAAGCTTTCTTCCTGATAAAAGAAATCTGCATTGTTAACATTCAACATCTTAACCGCTTGTGCCTCTTTGATGTACTTATGGTCTTCTACAAACTTAGATAAAGCGTCCTCATCGTATGACCCCTTATGCATCTGTAGATACTGAGGTGGCACGGCAATGTCATTTAGACCATTTAGTGAAGATATTAAGGTACCTGTGATACGTAGTCCACCAGCTAACATAAGTGCAGATAAGGTTAAAAATACAGCTAAAGATAAGGTCATTACTTTGTTTTTCTTAAAGTCCTTGCGGACAAGATTCAATAAAAATTTCATGCTTGTTTTTCTCAACTTTCATTCCTTAATAACATCGTTGATATCAGCTTTGATATAATATTAACATGTCATTTTTAAAAGGAACTGTGTGAATGCTTAAATAATGATTAACTTTAGATTACTTTAGATGAATAATGTTCTAAGAAATCGCGTCATGTAATTCTGTAAGAAAACTTCAAACGCATACAATAGCTTCTAGATTGTATGCGCTTGAAGTTTCAGTTGTGCATCTTCTGCAACCCATAAGCGATTGCCATATTTTACAACTTCTTCATACTTTTCATGTGCTGCTTGAAGGTCCCCGAATGCTTCATCTATTTGTGCAAGACTGTAAAAAATGCACAAGCGCTGACGTAGGCTTATTTTTTCTACTAGACATTCATTATATTTTTCCTTACTTTCAAGTAATTTTCCATGCATATAAAGTCGCTCAGCAATTAATAGTTCTGTATATAAGGTAAGCTTAGAATTAACGGGTGATAGTAATGGAATTTTTGTCTCAAAAAGGACTTCAGCCTCCGGAATTTCACCCATTCCATAACAACAAGAAATTAGATTAATGGTATAAATAAGTAAAGTGCCATTTTTTTTGGAGAGATATTTCTGGTCAATAGAGAGTAACAGATCTTTTGCCTCTTGAAATCTTCCTAGTAAAATCAATCCCGCACAATAATCCACATTAAGGTAAGCGTTAATTTTGGGGTCTTTTCCGGTTATAGCTCTTTGACGCTCGGTGGCTTCAATAAACGCATATGGATCACATAAATCTTCTAAGAGATGAAGCCTTTTCTTGTTTCTAGATAAAGCAATAAAAATATATCCGGTACCTACAAGTAGCAAGGTGATGATACCGGCCAATATATAATTATCCAGCAATAAGATAAATGTAAGCATAGTAAAAAAGGTGACAAGTATAAAATAAATACGATTAACTAACATAAGCCCTCCATATCTTTTTGATATAATATTAACATATCATTTTAAAAAGAAACAGTAAGAATACTTAAATATTGATTATAAAAAATGCCGGCTGAAGGAAATCTTCAATCGGCTTTTTTTATAATATGTGCTTTTTTATCTTTTAATTCTGAGGGGCTGGTGCTTTTAACACAATAAGTTCCAGTACTTCTTCATCTAGGTTCTTAACATTCATTTTCGTATTAAAAGGTATTTTCAATATGGAATAAGCTTCATATCGATTAACCTCTTGTTCATCCAGACCAATAGATAAAGTACCTCTTAAGACCGTCATGTACAAGGTTGAGTTGGAAAAATGTTCCGGTAATCCCTCATCTTTCTTAAATATCATATGGATATAATGTACATTCTCATCTTGAATAACTTTTTCAATCATACGATCGTTTCCTTTTGTCATGTGATATACTTGTTCAATCATTTTTGTCACCTTCCTTTTCCTTATTACTTTTACTATATCCTAATATTTAAATATATTCTGTACCCTATGTTACCTATCTCTTGGAATCAGATTTTCGTATATTTATAACTACGTTCATGTAGCCTCAGTAGCCCTTACTATGGCTTTTGTCGGACATTCTTCTACAGTTTTGATAATCATCATTTTGTTCTCCGATTGGGCAATACCCAGTTTTACTACCGCCTTATTATTAATTAGTTCATACACATCCGGTAACATCTTAGTACATATACCACACCCTATACAATAATCTTGATTCACATAAAGGTTAGGTTCTGTTGTGGTACTGATTCCTGACAAAAGTTCTTTACGGCTGAGGATTTTTCCGGTAACCCATGCCATAAGCATGATTGCCATGACGGTTAAGATCCAACGTATGCCCATGAAGGAAACACCCAAAAATTTAGCTTCGTTGGCCAACATCGGTACCTTGATAACTGCCCATGAACTTAATATGATTACGATATTAGGGACACTTGCGCCTTTTGATAGTAACATCTTACTTATTGGAAAAGCCGCATAAATAGGACCTGCAGAAATACTACCCAGAATAAAAGAAAGAATATTTCCAAGAAAACCTGATTTTTCTCCAAAGCGCTTCATAATCCATTCTTTAGGTACGAGGACTTCTAAAGCTACTGTCAACAGGAATATGACAGGTAGCACCTCAAACATCTCAATTAGATAATAGATACTGTTTCGCATCGCTGAGTCAGCCTTGTCCGGCACCAAAATATATAAGAGTATATAAATAATGCCTACAAAAACAGGCAACTTGTTTTTTCTCACAATCTGTAAAGCTCTCATAATAGCACCCCCATAACTGTTGCAATCAGTAAGGCTGCAATAAAACTAAATATGTTCCTTAATAATGCAAATTTGAGTCCAAACTCTTTTTTCTCAAGAGGAAACGTCACAACACCGACCATGGTAAGTGTTGTCAAAAAAGCAACTGCCGGTATAATGCTTGCGCCAACATCTATAAATGAGCCTATAAGGGGAAAAGCTACAAATGCAGGTATCAAGGTAACACTGCCTGCTATGGCTGCAACAATAGTTGCCATAACAGTGTTTTCTGACCCTAGGACACTTTTTATAGATTCAGGCGGGATAAAAGTCAGAACTAGCCCAATCATAAATATGATTCCAATAATCTCTCCAATCATATTTCCCATCATTTTTTTTGATTTTTTCATCGCTTCAAATGTTTTTTCCTTACTCTTTACTAATGATGCGCCTGTTAAGACAATCGAAATCCCCCAAAATGAGAGTGTAAAAATATCCATAAGAATCTCCTTTTCAATGTTTTGAACTAAGTATATAATAAAAGAAAAAAGAATGGTGTTACCAAGGTAACAGAACAAAGAGGCTATGCCTCGCTTTGCAAAGCAAATTGTTCTGACAGGAAAGATTTCCTATTTAGTTAATGCGACGCTTCAACGCATTAACATAGCACAGGCTTTCCTAAAGCAGAACAAAAGAAGCTTCGCTTCGTTATGAGCCCTGCTCATATTTCTGAACGGTTCGACAGGAAAGGATTGTTATGCATAACATACTCAATTATTACGTATAGTAAAGATCAGGTCATTCATTTTGAAGGAGATATCAGCGCAAATGCTGAACTTATACTTAGTGGTCAGGTGGTTGTAGAACGAATTGATGAATCCGGCAATCTCATGACCATTACATCGTTGCTGACCGATGATATACTTGGCGGCAATCTGGTTTTCTCGAAGAATCCCTATTATCCCATGACTATCACCGCCAAAATAGACACCACTTTGCTGGTTATTCAAAAAGAGCTCTTATTTGACTTGTGTTCCAACAACACGGCTTTTCTTAAACTATATCTGGAATATATCTCCGATCACACACTGATTCTAGGGGATAAGATTAAACACTACGTCAATCGGACATTGCGTGAGAGTATCATTGCTTACCTCAAAAATGAATACAAGCTTCAGCATTCTGCTACAATCTATTTACACGCATCTAAAAAAGCAATTGCCGAACGCATTGGTGTTCAACGAACCTCCTTGTCACGTGAACTTCAAAAAATGAAAAATGAAGGCATTATTAAGTATGATGCAACCAGTATTACCATCCTAGATATCCGTTATTTTAACTAAACAAACTAAAAATAATGATTTATCAGCATAACCACCATCTCACAATTATGGTAATTTATCTGTATATTCCAACACATACATGGTAGAATAATATTAGACAAAAATACTCTATAGCACGTAAAAGACTGTTAAATTTTCAAATATAGAAATTTCTCTTTTGGACTAATAAAACTTATAAAATATGCCAAGCTCAACTACCAAGGAGATCCTTTTATGAAAATAAGATACCGATTATCACTTTTTACATTTTTATTCCTCAGCATATCGCTTTTTTTGATGAGTTCATTTTTCTTTGTCTATACCTCTTCTAGCCTCAATCAAAAAAGTGAACAAGCACTTGAACAGACATTAGAATCGGGGGCATTAATGATTCATAACCTTCTAGATGCAAGTCGTGTTGAAGCGACTTATTTGTCTCGTAATGCGCTTGTAATCGATGCACTAAAGAATTCTGTAGCTCGCCCCTCTGAGGCTTCTACTAGTGACTATCCAGAATATAAGTCACTTAATGAAATTTTTCTAGATATTCGGCATTCGGATAGAGGCATTCGTCATGCTTTCGTACTTGATTCAACTGGTAGAATCATTGCAAGTAGTCATCCTGAAAGCATCGGTCTGGATTTAAAGGATCGGGATTATTTTAAAGAAGCAATGTCTGGCAATACAGTAACCAGCAATCTCCTTTATGATAGAGTTGACAATTTGGCTTCCTTATTTGTAGCTGCACCTGTTACCTATCCTAATGAGACAAAAGCACAAGGTGTTATGGCCCTTATCATTGATACACAAATAGCTTCATATAATTTATCTTCTTTAATTGACGACGATTTAGGCCGTGCCTACTTAATGAATGAAGATGGACTTATTGTTTTTCATAGTGATTCTAGTTTGATCGGTACTTACCATCGTGACATCTCTACACGTGATTATTTTATTAATAATCAAAATCTAATTAGCGGATTCAATGATTATACCCATGAAAATATCAACTATCACATAGCCTTTAAACGTATACCAAGTTCTCCTTGGTTACTGGTTATAGAGCAAAACATGGATGTATTTAAGTCTTCTATTCGCGAGGCATTGTGGGTCGTTATTGCCTTAAATCTTATTATTCTAACCCTTGCATCTCTTTCCTATTTTCACTATGCTAGATTATTCACTCGGCCTATTACAGAGCTGAGCCAGATTATGCATCAAACTACAACCGGTGATCTAACCGTCCGTTCTCAATACACTTCAAAAGATGAGATTGGCCATCTGTCTCATGACTTGAACGTAATGCTGGATGAACTTGTCGGGGCTTATGAGGAGGTTGAGGCGAAAAACGAAGAGCTTACAGCTACAGAAGAAGAACTGCGTTTTCAAAATAATCAACTGATGAAAAATCAACAGGAGTTAGCCCTAAACAAAAAACGTATAGAAGAGTTAGCCTTTACAAATTCTTTAACCCGTTTACCTAACCGTATGGCTTGTGATCTTGAACTTGAAAGGCTCCTCGCCTCAGATCCGACACCGACTTTTGCCCTTATTTATTTGGACATTGATGCATTTATGAGAATCAACTATTCTCTCGGCCATACGATTGGTGATCGCGTTTTAATCGAAACCGCACAAGAATTATTAAAATTAACCCATTCTAAAGTTAATCTATATCATCTTTCAGCTGATAAGTTTGCTTATCTTCTCTTAGATTGTCCAAATGAATTGCAGATTAATGAATTTGCTAACGCTGTTCTTGAGTCTTTTACAAGTCCACTCATCATTGATCATCACGAAATCTACCTCAGTATTAGTATTGGCATAAGCACTTGCCCCAATGATAGTAATATGATAGAAGCCTTAAAATTACAAGCAGAAACAGCTTTACATCAAGCGAAAATAACCGGTAAATCTCAACAAGTCTTCTACAGGAAGATCATGACCGAACATGTTAATCGTCGTTTAGAAATAGAAGACTTATTAAGACGTGCCATAAAAGACAAGCTGATATATATGATGTACCAACCACAATACACTACTCAAACTCAGCAACTTAAATCATACGAAGCTTTAATCCGACTCAGAACTGAATCCGGTCAAAATATTTCACCTGCTGAATTCATACCTATCGCTGAAGATATGGGTTTAATCATCCAACTAGGTGAATGGATTATTCATGAGGTCTTTGCACAAGCAGTGTCTTGGTTAGCCAAAGGGGATGTCTTTGATTATATCTGTATCAACATATCCGGCTTGCAACTCAAGGATCCATCGTTTGTTGACTTGATTTTTCAAGAATCAAAGAGCTTTAACCTAGCACCAAATCGAATTGAGCTTGAGATCACTGAAAGCATTATGCTAGATATTTCTTCAAAGGCTCTTGATGCTTTGCAGCAGCTTAAAGATATGGGCTTTCGCATAGCACTTGATGATTTTGGCACAGGCTACTCTTCTTTAAGTTATCTAAAATCATTACCGCTTAACACCTTAAAAATTGATAAGAGTTTCATTGATGATATTCATATTTCAAAAAAAGATCAAGATCTTGTGCGTCAACTTATCGGACTCTCCCATGAGTTAAACTTACAAGTCGTCGCTGAAGGGGTCGAAATAAAATCACAATTAGAATTCCTACAGGAAAACAATTGTGATCTCATTCAAGGTTACTATTTTTCTAAACCACTTACTAAAGAAGATGCTTATCAACTATTGCTTGAGTCTTGAGTTAAAGTTGTTGATTATAAACGTATGAAGTATATGGAGGTGAGCTTTTATAACTCATCCCAATTGGCAGGATATACTACATATAGAAACCTAGTATGACCAGGTGCACTGAACTTTATGGAAGTATTTTTGGGAATGAAGATGATGTCTCCTTTTTCTCCGACCACTTTTCGATCCCCTATTATTATTTCTAGAGTGCCTTCAATAATATAATCCACTTCATCATATTTTAAAGTCCAGTCAAAGGTGGATGTATCCATTTCCATGACGCCGCAACCTAACCTCGGACTCTCTTCTACTGTCAGAACATCCTTCAGATATACCTTATCTCCATCTTTGCCAGTGTCAAATTTACCGGGATGAACGGTTTCAGTCTTAATGACGGCTACGCCACTTCTATCGGTTTCTTTTATAAATTCTTCTTTGGACCCCTTGCCCATTTCTAGCAAAACTTTTCTAACAATTTCTTCTATTATTTTGCTGTCCACATTACCCATATACTATGCCTCCACTTTTTGTGGTTCTACTTCTGTCCCAGGTTTGCCCAGTATCTTATTCGCAATAATAATCGCTACTACGACGGCAGTAATACCACCAACAAGTTTACCAACAACCATTGGGAATATCATTTCTCTGGCTACACCTGCAGTAAATCCAAGATGATCGCCAAATACAAAAGCAGCACTTACAGCAAAAGCAACGTTCAATATTTTTCCTCTGTCATCCATGTCTTTCATCAATCCAAACATAGGAATATTGTTAGCAAGGGTGGCCACCAAACCAGCTGCTGCCACGTCATTCATACCTAATAGTTTACCCATTCTAAGTAATGGTTTTTTAAATACTTTTGTAATAACATATACCATCGGGAACGCTCCGGCAAGCATAATAGCAATAGCACCAATAACTTCAATACCATCTGAAATAGGTGCCATTCCCGGAATAATGACGATACCGGTGAGTGTCTCAACAATAATCGCAGCTGTACCTATGGTTATGACAATGGTTACACCTTTACCAAATATTGTAAAACCTTTAATCATTTTATTTGGAATTTTCCAAAGACCAATGGCAATTAAAAAGGATACAATAATAATTGGAACCAAGTTACTAAGTATCATGACTACATCAAATCCTGCTACCAAACCACCAAAGAAAACGCCAATCGGTATCGTAATCATACCTGCAAGGATACCTGTTGCTAGAAATTTATGATCTTCTTTTCGAATAATTCCAAGTGCCACAGGAATTGAAAATACGATTGTAGGTCCCATCATCGCTCCAAGAATAAGCCCCGCAAGGAGTCCGGCTTCTTCTGTTAAAGCCATTTCCATAGCCAGTGGGTATCCACCCATGTCATTGGCTAGTAGTGTTGTTGCAAACATTGCCGGGTCTGCACCTAACATCGTATAAACAGGTGTTACGACCGGAGAAAGAATTGCTGCCAATACAGGCGCCAAAGATATGACCCCAATCATGGCAATCGCCAATGATCCCATCGCCATGAAGCCTTCATCAAACTGTTCACCAAGTCCAAACTTGTTTCCAAAAATCTTATCTAACGCACCTAAAACCATAAAAAATACCATGATATAAACAATTATTTCATTAATACTCATTTTTTTCCTCCCTATAATAGAAATAAAGTTGAGTTAGTTAAATGTTTTAATCTAAGCTTGGTAGTATTAGTTCTACTTCCTCATGAGGTCTTGGTATTACATGTACAGATACTAATTGACCCACTCTTTCTGCTGCTGCTGCACCGGCATCTGTTGCAGCTTTAACAGCGCCAACATCACCCCTAACCATGACAGCAACCAATCCACCTCCCACTTTTTCTTTGCCTACCAATGTCACGTTTGCCGCTTTCACCATCGCATCTGCCGCTTCAATAGCACCAACCAGTCCTTTTGTCTCAATCATACCCAATGCATAACTCGCCATCATTCTACACTCCTTTTAGTCATATTGATTTTTATTTTTTTTCATTGATTTTTTGTAAAATCAAATTACAAACATTTTTTATTTGTGCCTCATCGGTTATGCCATGCTGATCGCTTAGTATTTTTACAACCATTTTAATAATCGTACCTGTCTCAGAAAGCGTCATTTCTTCTGGTGCATCTTCCCGCGACTTGTCATATATGATAGAAATACCCCTGTTTCTAATGATATCTTGAGCCCCTGAGGTCAGTATCATATTCTTGTCCACGTAGATTTTTGACTGGTTTTGTGAAATATATGCTTCAATATTATTCTTTGTAAGCAGTACTTTACCCATACCTCTTCCTCCTAATTATAAGAGTTTCTCAAACAGTTCTTTTCTAGGCGATGGAATGACAACTTTCGTTAACAGCATGCCATTTTTTTTACCTATGATTGAACCTGCTTCAACAGCCTCTGTAACCTCACTCACATCTCCGCTAAATGTTACAAATGATTTGCCTCCTATTGCAAAGCCAAGTCTAATCTCGATAAGATTAATGGCTGCAGCTTTTGCAGCCGCATCTGCAGCCACAATACAAGTAGCTATGCTAAAAAACTCCAACGCGCCGATGGCATTAACTTCACCAACTTGTGTAGAACCATTGATGGCATTGATGATTTGAGCATGTATACTTGGCAATATTAGGTCATCTACAATATATTGTTTCCCTACCTCTTTTCCCGCTTCAAGAGCGGCTTTTACTGCTCCCACATCGCCTGATATGAGCACAATGTACTTTCCTGGACAAATGGAATTGGCAAGAATCAAATCTACTTCAGCCGCTTTAATCATGGCATCTGCTGACTCTATGCCTTTAACAATACTATTTAGTTCTATAAGCCCGATCGTCCGTATCATGAAACCACCCCATTACTCTTAATCGTTATTTTCTCAGTTACTTCAATAACAGTACCCTCTATGCTTGCATGCACATTGGCGCCCAATTCATCTCGCCCTACTTTCCCAATCATCTGCCCTTTTGTTACAACGTCCCCAACCGAAACCATCTCCGTGGCCGGTTTTCCTATATGTTGTTTAAGATGTATGGTGACTGTCTCCGGCGTCAGATTCTTACATTCATCTATAGGCTGACCATAATACTCCAGCAGATCCAATCTTGAAATAAGCCTATAACTTGGAATTTTTCTATATGCCATCATATCTCTGACTTCTAGATCAAGACTGCCTTTTTCAGGGCGAACGCCTTTTTTATACAATTCCTTCTTGACATGCACATTCACCAATCTAGGTGAAAGTCCCATAGGACAAGCGTAGATTTCGCAGATACCACATTCACAACATAGCAATGCCTCTTTCATGATTGCTTCATCGTGATCGGACATACCAATATTTCGCATAATCTTATGGGGTCTCAATTGGTGTCCTAAGAGATATCTGTGGCACATATCTGTACAGTAGCGACATTGAATACATGCTGTTTTGGTTTCATTAATAATTTTATCTATGGGTTTTCTTTTTCGTTCTACCACAAAATGATCTTTAGGTAGGACAATCAAGGATCCATCCATTTTTTTTATGAAATGGTTTTCAGCTTCATGGTCATCAATAATGGTGCCCATCATAGGACCACCAATTATAATGGCATATTCTGCTAATGCCGAACCTCCTGCAGCCTCTATACAGGCTTTTACAGAAATACCAACTGGTACGTTGATCATTGTTGGGTTCTTCACATCACCGGTTACCGTCAAGAACCGATCTACAACCGGCTTGTCCATCATGGCATCATATATGTTCACGATAGAACCAACATTGGATACGACAGCGCCTACATCTAAGGGAATTCCTGCCTCTGGAATAGGTTTACCAGTAATCTCATATACCATCATCTGTTCATCACCTGCCGGATAATAATCACCCATGGTAAACAACGTGATCTTAGAACTCAGTGCTTCAATGATTTCTTTTAAGTGCTTAATTTCTTTGGTATTTTTTTCCTTAATGGCTATGATGCATTGATTTGCGCCTACAAGTTTTCCTATTTCTTCGACCGCCAAAATAATCTCTTTGCCTTTGTTCATGATGATGTGTTTGTCTGTATGCATGAGTGGTTCACATTCTACTGCATTAATAATAAAATACTCTACTTCACAGTTCAGTTTAATATGGGTTGGAAAACCGGCGCCTCCGGCACCTACCACACCGGCTTCATATATTTTCTGTAACAAATCCAAGGCTTTGCACCCCCTTTCTCATTCTTACTCATTAGACATCTACTGCATCAATGATACCCACTACGATTGCATCTACAGGTATATCTTTTCTGCCTAGTGCCATCCTAGCTGAGCTACCGTTAACCACCAACACCGTTTCACCAATCCCTGCTCCGATGCTATCTGCTGCAACAAATGTAGGCAAGTCTTTGTCCGAAGCATAATCCAAAGGCTTTATCACCAGTAGTTTCAACCCGTTTAAATTTTCATCTTTTCTTGTTGCCCATACATTTCCGATTACATTACCTACAATCATAAATGCCTACCTCCGTTTTGAATTTAAGTGGTGATTATACTTATTTTCTTGTCTCTTAGATAATCCCGTGCCAAAGGTGTCACTATGGTTTGTTTCTTAACTAAAAGATGCTTACAGCCTTTTATATGATACTGCTTTGCTATGGATTCTGTTATGATCTTTACCTGTACAACATGTTCTTCTGTTATTTGGGCTTCTTTAAAGAGTTCTTTAGAGATTTCTGAACGCTTCATCTTTTCAACAATTTCATTTGTATAAATCCATTCTATTCCAAAGGTTTTCAGCTGTTCTTCATAGCCTTTTAGCATGTTGTAAAAATTGGTGTTTGAGGTATGTTCATATCTTAGATAGGTTATCCCTTCTTTAAGAATATAGATTTTTTTACCCGCCAGAATGGCCTCTATGACCAAAGAAGAAACTGGATTGTTTGCAAGTCCCATAGATATATGGACAAGTTCCTGGTGACTGATGCTGCCAAGTAGTATAGCATCATAAACGTTTATATTTATATGTTCTTCATATTCATAATGATCCTCATAAAAGTCGATCCTATAACGATGATGAATCTCACTTAATATCTTATGATCTGATATAGCGATTGCCAGAATCCTTTCTTTCCTCATGGCGTTTTCTAAGTCATTGATAGTATGCTTTTCTTCCAACCTTTTTATGACTTCTTTTATAATGTTTTCAATCAACTTTTTTTGGTCCATGGATTCTATATTCAATATGCTCACATCCTTTGCCTAGCAATTCATAGCAATGCCCAGAGGTGTTACCAAAAATGGATTCTTAGGCTTAATGGTCTTTATACCTGTGACATTTTCAATGACACTTTCAATTCTCTCTAAGCAACTTGTGCCCCCAACAAGATATATGGCTTTCACCTCATGGTTCCTAATATGGTCGTTCACGATTGTCGCAATTTTCTCAATAACCGGTGTTACCATTGAAAATATTTCATGTTGCTTACTCAGGTCAGTTTTAACACGTTCTGCCTCTTCGAATTTGATCTTGTAATGACCCGCTACAACCAATGTCAAATGTGTTCCGCCTGTTGCTTCGTCCGCTACATAGACAACGTGTTGATTTACAATGATGGACAAGCCTGTTGTTCCCCCACCGATATCTACAATGACACCATTATCAATGTTCAGCACGGAGTTGGCTGCTGTTGGCTCATCTAGAATATGAGTCACTTCAAGTCCTGCGCCCTCTACAACATACATATGGGTTTTACTGTCACGTTCACTTGTCCCCGGTGGTACGGCAATTGCGGCCTTAGTGAGTTTGATTCCGATTTTCTGCTCAATCTTATCTTTTAGTTTCCTAACCACTTGCATGGCACCTACATAGTCGACCACTAAACCGTCTTTTAACACTTGGGCAAATTCCATCTCACAGGCTACAGGTTTTTTGTCTTGATCTAAAACAACGATAACGATATATGCCGTTCCTAAGTCAACACCTACAAGCAGTGCATCCCCCTCAAGCATTTTTCTGGGATTATGAATGGTTTCTTCTAATTGAGCAATCAAATGCTCACAGTTTGTCATATCTAACATGCTTAAGCCCCTTCTTCTACAAGTATTTGACCTATAACACCTTCATAAAAACCACAAGCATTGGCTTCGTCAAGATCAATGTGCATATGCAAACTAAATTGATCGTTGACCCTTACAACAACATCTTCAAATATAACCGGTCGATCACTTAATACTTTAACAGCAACAATCTGCTTGTCTTTCAAACCATATGCCAAAGCATTTTCTGATGTCATATGCACATGTCTTTTGGCAATGATTGCCCCTTTATCTGCTCTAATCATCTTCTTACCCACAGATAAATATATGGGCGCACTTTTTTCAATCTTACCCGATTCCCTAACCGGTGCATCGATTCCTAATCCAAATGCATCCGTTCTAGAGATTTCAGCTTGTGTTTCGTTTCTCTCCGGTCCTAGTATGGCAACGTTTTTGAACAAACCTTTTGGACCTATAAGGGTTACCCTTTCTTTTGAGAGAAATTGCCCTGGCTGAGACAAATCTCTAACCGGCGTAAGTTTATGACCTTCTCCAAAGAGTTGCTCTACATCTGCCTGTGAAAGATGGACATGTCTTGCAGAGGCTTCTATAGGCACTGTTCGCCAATTTTTCTCTCTTTTACTTATTTCCTCTACGACTCTTTTTACGACTTCTTTAATCCTCACTTCATCCATAGTGACCCTCCGTTACTTATAATACCCAGACAAATACCGACACATCATCACGTATACAGCACTGCTTAATCTGTTCAGGGACTTGGTGATATCCTTTCGATCTAATGGAATTGAGCTCAGTTCAACTTCTCTAACGCCACTTCGGATTGCATTAAGACCAATCAGTATTTCTCCCATTCTATAATCCGGCAATATATGTGCGACACCTATATGCTTCTTTGGGTTATGTGACATTTGTCTAATTTCATCTTCAAGCAGTCCAAAAAGACAAATTTCTTCTGTTTCTTCTTTTATAACTTCAGCTCTTAATAGATTTCTAACATATTGAAGGACTTCCTGAAGTTCTTGTATCAGCTTCTCGGACTTATGCCTATCTGCCATGACTTGGATTTCAAGTATTTTAGATTGAAGGCTGTCCACTTTACCCCTAAATAATATGCTGGGATGATTTTTTAGGACCAGTTCATTCCCATACAATTGGGTCATATCTTCAGGCTTCTTCTCAAAAAAACCACCTGTGTCTTTGGCCACATACTTGGGTAGAATCTTTCTATCATCTTCTTCTATTTTTTCTATTACTTCTTTGTTTTTATTTCCTAAATGAGTATCTGGCTGTGCATCCTTCTCAAATACGAGTTTGACTTTATTCTCGTTCAAATACTCCCTAGCAGAAGGGGTAATGATTGTATCCGGATGAATCACCAGTTCTTTTACTTTATCTTTTTTTAGAATTGCTCTTACTGCTGCTTCTGTCAAAACATGCATCCTTATCACATCCTTTGTTATTATTGCCTCGCCTTTAAAGACGAGGCAAATAAACATTCATTCTTAACCTTCGAACTTAGGTAATATTAATTCTACGTCACTATGTGGTCTTGGAATAACATGTACTGAAACCAATTCTCCAATACGATCTGCTGCTGCTGCACCCGCATCTGTAGCCGCCTTAACCGCACCTACATCACCTCGAACCATAACTGTAACAAGACCGCCACCAACGAGTACTTTTCCTATAAGAGTAACATTTGCTGCTTTCACCATTGCATCTGCTGCTTCTATAGCCCCTACCAAACCTTTTGTTTCAATCATTCCCAATGCATTTGCATTTGCCATATTCTTATCCTCCTAAATTTTGTTTTATTAGTTTAAAGTTATATGTGTTGGTTTACTTTAAAAACTACTTATAATTCTGTAGCTCTTTTAACACCATTTTTGTGATTGCTTCTACATTCAGTTCAAAATGTGAAGATGTACCCAAAATCGAATCATCTTCATATTCATGTTGAAGGTCTTCTACTTCCTTCGTTCCATAAGCCACCCTTCTTATGTTGATTAAATTAAGAGGACTTACATTGTCTGAAGTCGAGCTTCCTCCAACTGCGCCACACCCGAGTGTCATCGATGGTGCCATGTTTGTTGTTGCGCCTATGGCACCTTGAGCAGAAGGGGTGTTCACGAGGAGTCTTGATACAGGTTTTTTCATTGCAAATTCTCGAATGACTTTTTCATCTTTTGAATGAATCACCAGTGAATGGCCAAGTCCATAATACTCTAGCAATGCCATACACTTTTCACACGCTTTTTCCCAGTTCTCTTCCGCATAAAAGGCCAAAATTGGTGCTAATTTTTCTCTGGAAAAAGGATACTGTATACCCACATGGGTTTGCTCTGCAATGAGCACTCTGGTACCACTCGGTACATTAATGCCTGCCATATTCGCAATCTCAATTGCCGACTTGCCTACAATCTTAGCGTTGAGCTGACCGCATACATTTTGAATGGTTTTAGCGACTTTGTCTAAGTCTTCTCCCGCCAAAAAATAAGCGCCGGCTTTTTTCAATTCCGTAATGACTTGGTCCTTAATACACGTCTCTGTGACCACCGCCTGCTCAGAAGCACATATGGTGCCATTATCGAAGGTCTTACTGTCCATGATTCTTTTTACAGACAAGGCAATGTCTGCACTTCTTTCAATGAAGGCAGGTACATTCCCCGGTCCAACGCCAAGGGCAGGCGTGCCAGAACTGTAAGCCGCTTTAACCATGGCAGAACCACCTGTTGCTAATATTAGGGACACATCTCTGTGCTTCATTAATGCATCCGTGCCTTCTAGAGTAGGAATGGCCATACAACCTATGATGCCTTTAGGTGCACCGGCTTCTACTGCTTTCTCTTCCATAATCTTTACCGTTTCTCTAATGCAGTTTTGCGCATTTGGATGTGGACTGAATATTATGGCATTGCCTGATTTTATGGCTATGAGAGCTTTGTAGATTGCTGTTGAGGTAGGGTTTGTAGAAGGTACCAATCCTGCAATCACCCCTACCGGTGTGGCAATCTCCAGCAGTTTGTTATTTTCGTCTTCCTTGATAATCCCTATTGTCTTCATATCTTTGATGTAATCATATACGGATTTACTGGCAAACTTGTTTTTTATGATTTTGTGTTCATAAACGCCAAAGCCAGTTTCACTTACCGCCATTTTGGCCAATCGTTCCGATTCTTTATAAGCAACTTCATACATAGCTTTTACAATAGCATCGATTTCTTCTTGACTCTTTAATTTAAGCAAGTGCTGTGCTTCTTTTGCTTTTTGTATGAGATCTCTTACGTCTTGAATCGAGCTTAAATCTTTGTCCTTAATCATGTCCTATTCCACCCCCTTGTAAAACTTCAAGATGGCTTCAATGAGTTCATCTTTTCTGGAATACTTGATTTGACTTCTTTCAATAGAGAATGCACCTTCAAATTGATGATCAATTTTTCTGGCAAGGGCTCTTAGATCAACTGTTTTTAGAGCCTTTAATGCTTCACTACTTTTAGGTGATAGGTCCAATTCTAAGACGAGATTATCTTTTGCCATTTTTACTTTTGGGGCATCGACTTCTTCTTGTACCTTTTCTTGTACCTTTTCTTGTACCTTTTCTTGTACCTTTTCTTGTACCTTTTCTTGTTCTTTTTCTTGCTGATCCTTTACCGCTTCTTGATATTTGGCTTCAAGAGGCTGTTGACTGTCTTGCTGTTGAACTTCTTGAATCAGCGTTGGTAATATTTTTTCTACATCATCACTGGGTCTTGGAATTACATGGGTGGATAACAGGTGACCTATTTTTTGCACGGCTGCTGCCGCCGCATCTATGGATGCCTTTACAGCGCCAACATCACCTCTAATATGTATGGTAACCAATCCGCCCTTTACAAACTCACAGCCTAATAAGGTTACATTGGCTGCCTTCAAACATACATCAGCAGCTTCAATTGCACCTACATATCCATATGTTTCTATCATTCCCAGGGCTATATTTTTCATATTTTTCACCACATTTTCTTATTAGTATTTGGTTGGATCATCTGCAACAAAGTTCACAGCCGCTGCAAAAGCATCACAAGCGGATTTACATGCGGATTGACTACCTGTTAACAGGCCACCACCAAAGTTTGTCTCAGATGGCGGTCCATAAAACTGTACCATCTTAACATCAGCAGCTTTTAGTGCTGCGTCCAGTGCATATACAGCTTCTATTGGTGGCGCAATCAAATACGCAAGTGCTTCGCCTTCCTCTAAGCCGCACATCTTGGACAAATAAGTTCCAGTCCTAGAAATACAGTGGGCGTAATAAGGAATGGAGTCATCATCATTGGCACTATAGAAGCAAGCATCGTTTGCGATAAAGTCAACAACCACATCCAAGCCACTTCTCACTTCTGCCGGATTTGCCCCTGCTAGAATACCGATAAACTCACCGGCAAGTTTTGTAGAAGCATTGCCTGCGCCTGCGTAAAATGATTTTGCATATACCACTTCAACTTCAGCTTTTTTTGTCGCTTCATCCAGTGCGGTATAAGAAACATCATCACAATCGGATGTAACCATACCTATACACCTTTGTTCCGGTTTTAATTCTAATGCT
Organism: Firmicutes bacterium HGW-Firmicutes-2; assembly: GCA_002841495.1. Taxonomy (GTDB): domain Bacteria; phylum Bacillota; class Clostridia; order Lachnospirales; family Vallitaleaceae; genus Petrocella. The sequence goes on from PGZV01000015.1 coordinate 104,585, forward strand.
TTAGCCAAATCCGGATCCACATTGGGAATCAATTTAACACTCAGTACACTTGCACGAATTGCATCATTTTTCATATTCTTGTCCCTCCTTATTTTTACAATTGTAATTCCAGACCACTTTTCTTTTGATCCAGCATTTCTTTTAATATGTGCGCAATATGAGCACCTGCTTCTACTGCTGCAGTTCCGCCTTGATGGATATTAGAAACCACCGTTCTTCTTGCCTCGGGCATACCTACGGTTCCTTTATAAGCTATATAGGCACTCATACTTTCCCCTGTAGCCAGTCCCGGTCTCTCGCCTACGAGTAGACATGTAATGTCAGCGCCTGTCACTTCAGATACAACATCCATAGATGGAACGCGACCATATTTGATAAAGAACGGTGTTCCGGCTTTGATGCCATAACCTTCAAGACCTTGGAATATAACCGGTAGTATGTCCCTGATATTGGCTTCTACTGCTGTTGAACTTAACCCATCTGCTACAATGACTTGAACCTGTGGGTTCATTTTACATTTTTCTTTCATGATCGCAACTTCTTCATCGTCAAATTTTCTACCTAGGTCCGGTCTGGTTAAATACTCATCTTTGTCCTTACATTTGGTTTTTACTGTGAAAAGATTCATTTCTGCAATAATCTCTTCGGATACATCTGTAAAAACAGCGTCCATAGCGACAGCGTGATCCGCTCTAAATCTAAGTAAAGTTTCGGTCTTATACCTTGGGCCTGCTCGCCACACACCAACCCTAGCAGAGGTTTTTGCTTTCATTTGCAAATAGTCTTCTCTGTTTTCAGGATTCGGAACCAACAATTGTTTTCTCATATCCACCATGGTAATATCTGACAATTCATTGTCATCTATATGGTCGACGTCGCTTTGACTTTTTCCGGTGTCTTTCTTTGATTCTGCAAAATCCTTGTTATTCATCTCTGATAAAACTTGCTCTACAATTACTTTTAATTCTTTCTCAGATATCATTTAATTCACCTCACCTTTTTAAGAATATTGATGGATCTCCACCTTTTGCTGTTAACTTGCCACTTTCATCCATGATGCCCATATCCATAAGCCATTTGAAAAACTCTTTGGTCGGTTTCCTATTTAGCAACTCACGTAAGGTTGCATCATCGTGAAAACTGGTGTCCTGGTAGCTTAGCATAATGTCGTCTCCCACCGGTACGCCCATATAATAATTGGAACCGGCCATAGCAAGTAACATGGTCGCTATTTCTTGGTCATTTTGATCCATTTTAGTATGGTTGGTATAACATGGCGCCATGCCCATAGGTAAGCCCATGAGTTTTCCCATAAAATGATCTTCAAGATTTGCCCGAATCATTTGTCTACCATCATATAATGTTTCAGGACCAATGAAGCCGGATACATTGTTGACCATAAACGGATTGTATCTTTTTGCAAATCCATAACTTCTCGCTTCAAGTGTCATCTCGTCTACACCATGATCCGTATCCAGTGACATCTCTGAACCTTGTCCGGTTTCAAAATACATTAGATTCGGTCCCGGTGCTATGCCTTGCTTCTTAATCAGTTCGAATGCTTCATCAATTAACATGGCATCAATTCCAAAAGCCTTATTTGCATCCTCAGTTCCGGCGACACTTTGAAAAAAGATCGATACGGGCGCCCCTTGTCTGACGGCTTCCATCTGAGTGGATATATGAGACAGCACACAGGTTTGGGTTGGCACCTCCCACTTCATCATAAAATCATAGATACAGTTCATGATGTTTTTGGTATTACCTACTGTATCTTCAACCGGATTGACACCAATAACCGCATCTCCTGAACCATAAGACAAGCCTTCCATTATAGTTGCAATAATCCCATCAGGATCATCCGTTGGATGATTGGGTTGGAGCCTAAATGAAAGGGTTCCCGGCAATCCGACAGTGGTATTGGCTTTGCCCCATATGTTGATTTTACTGGCCCCATAGACCAAATCCATATTCGACATAAGCTTTGCAGCACCGGCTACCATTTCGGCTGTAAGGCCTCTTCCGATGCGTTTGATGTCCTCATTGGTCGTAGAATGCAAAAGTACATATTCTCTTAAATAACCAACTGTCCAGTTTTTGATTTCATTATAAATGCTTTCATTCACCAGACCATCAATGACCCTCGTCACTTCATCTTCTTCCATGGGGATCACCGGATTGTTCCTTAAGTCTTCTAGTGTTAGTTCACTTAGAACTCTTTTTGCAGCCACCCTTTCTTGGTTTGTTTCAGCGGCAATCTTTAAGTATATATCTCCGGATTTTTCTTCATTGGCCTTTGCCAACACTTCTTTTACAGACGTAAACGCATACGAAACACCAAACAGTTTCGTCTTAAGCTTCATAAAGATTCCCCCTTGTTCTACTTAAGAAAAATGGACGCGTCGCCTGCTCGATCCGTAAACTTACCGTTCTTCCTTATGCCCATCTTTTCTAACCATAAATCAAATTCCTTAATTGGTTTCAGATTCAATAACTCCCGTAAAGTTTGCGCTTCATGATACCCTGTACACTGATAATTCAACATAACGTCATCGCCTACGGGAATCCCCATAAAGTAGTTGCATCCAGCTGTTGTAAGGAGCACAGCTAGATTCTCTATGTCATTTTGATCCGCTTTCATATGGTTGGTATAACATGCATCTACACCCATTGGTATGCCTGATAACTTGCCCATGAAGTGGTCTTCAAGACCTGCTCTTATAACCTGATGGTTATCATATAAGAATTCCGGTCCGATAAAGCCGACAACCGTATTGACCAAAAATGGTTGATACCTTTTTGCATACCCATAACATCTTGCTTCTAAAGTTAGTTGGTCTGCACCATGATGGGCATCGGAGGACAATTCTGACCCTTGACCTGTTTCAAAATACATCACGTTTGGTCCAGTTGACGTACCTTCCTTCAGTACCAATGCACGTGCTTCATCTAGCATATCTGTCGTAACACCAAAAGCCTCATTTCCTTTTTGAGAACCAGCTATACTTTGAAAAATAAGGTCAGAGGGTGCACCTTCCCTGATGGCTTTCATCTGAGTTGTAACATGGCCAAGCACACAAGCTTGGGTTGGGATCTCCCATTTGTTTTTAAGATCCGCAAAGATTTTCAATACATTACTAACACTGTTTACAGAGTCATCGACAGGGTTAAGACCGATAACGGCATCCCCAACACCATAAGAAAGACCTTCCATTGTGGAAATCATGATGCCATCCAGATCATCTGTGGGATGGTTTGGTTGCAACCTAATAGATAAAGTGCCTGGTAGTCCGATCGTCGTATTGCAGTGGGCTGTTATTCTAATCTTGCTCGCACCATAGATTAGGTCGAGATTAGACATGATTTTGGTAACCGCTGCAACCATTTCACTGGTCAAACCTCTGCTTACCCTTACCAGATCACTTTCTTTTGTGTTTGAATCCAGAATCCATTCTCTTAATTCACTCACGGTCCAGTTTTGAATCTCTCCATAGATTTTTTCATTGACCGCATCTTGAATGACCCTAGTGACTTCATCGATTTCATAGGGAATCACCGGGTTGTTTCTCAAATCCTTCAACATTAGATTGCTAAGAACCTCTTTGGCAGCTACACGTTCTGTAACGGTGTTAGCGGCTATACCGGCCAGCTTGTCTCCGGATTTTTCTTCATTTGCTTTTGCTAAGACTTCTTTGACTGAATTGAATTGATACACGACTCCAAATAACTTGGTTTTTAACCTCATACCTATCACCTCTTCGTTTAATATTTAATGGCAAAGACTCAAAGCTTAGTTTCTCTAATAACATACACTACTAATATCCAAATGCTAATGTTTTGATTACAATTGGTACAACCCTCCCATTTGCCAAAGGTTTTCCTATATCGATAAAATCCCCATTACTTACATTAACAGCATCGATACAAACAACGTCCTTCTTATACTCTAAATAGGTTTGAATGGTTTGTCCTAGTGCTTTTGCAATGTCATGTTCTACAATGATTACCAGCGGAACATCCATACTTATAATCTCCGCCATTCCACCAACAATTGTTTGTGCAAGTAACTTTAGCTCACCAAAGCTTATACTCTTCACCCCCTTAATGGCCAAAGCCACTTGTTGTTTCTCATGGTGCAAGCCAAACCAACTCACTTTTTCTTTGATTGCCTGACGCAGTTCTTCGTAACCCAGTTGTTCATCTTCTACCGTAAGTTTAAGAATCGGTATGTTTTTAAGTGGAAAAATATCTTTTGAGAACGTGATCGTACTGCCGCTTATATCTGTTGTGTGACTGCCTGCTCCTACTACTGTTGCTCTGATGGTTTCCGTCGGTTTATGTATGCCAAAATGATTGGATAAATCTAATTTTTGAATGCTCTTGCCTAGAAAGACACCGATGTCACCATAGATTAATTTTTCATTGTCAGTGTATATCCCAAAGATGCAATCAGCAACACCGCCTGAAAAAGAGATGTATTTGATCTCATAGTTTCTTTTTAAGTCTTTCGTCGTTAGCATAAGTTCCAGATCTTCTGTTACTTTTCTAATCCCTAAAACCTCTTCTAGGAGCTCCGCCATCCGGTTCGTAATCCTCTCAACCTGATCTACTGTGATCACCTGCCCAACTTCTATCTGGATACCCATGTTTTCGGCTAGCTTCTTTATCTTTTTTGATATGTAAGCCACTTTCATACTGTCCGGATGAATCTTAATAAGCCGTCCTCCCAGATCTAAGCAAGTGGTATCAATAACCTCTCCTTCTTTGAAAACAGAGATGTTGGTTGTGCCACCTCCAATGTCTAGATTCACCACAACGCTTCTATTGGATTTAGAAAAAACATCTGCACCTGCACCTTTTCCGGCAATAATGGCCTCAAGATCCGGTCCTGCTGTGGCTACAACAAAGTCACCTGCTAAGCCACTTAGTTTTTCCAGTACCAGAGATGCATTCACTTTCCTAGCCGTTTCACCTGTGATAATGACCGCCCCTGTGTCCACATCTCCTGGATGGATACCCGCTTTTTCATATTCATTTTCTATGATTTTCCTAATAGCTTCGCCATCGATCTCAGTATCTGATAGTAAAGGCGTAAAATAGATGTTGCTCTTGTAAATGACTTCTTTTTCTACTATGCTGATTTTGGGTATGGAAAAAGCCGATGCCGTATTTTCTATGGTCAGTCTACTAAACACCAATTGGGTTGTTGATGTGCCAATATCAATGCCTACGCTGATAATTTTCTCTTCCAAAATAACCCCTCCCAAAACGCAAAAATCGGCCTAAAGCGTATGCTTGCATACACCTTAGGCCAACTTTGCCTTTCATAAAAACACTGCGTTGTGTTTTCTATTCATTTATAAAATCAAATATTATTTTTGTACCATTTTCACCGGAATACATATCCAGATGACCTTGTAGCTTGTCTTTAACGATGCTTCTCACTATATTCAGTCCCAAGCTGTCTGCTTTTATGGATTTTACGTCAAATCCTTTGCCATTATCAACAATAGACATGCTTGAATACAGGTTTCCTTTTTGAATCCAAATATCTATAGAACCTTCTAACCTTTCATCAAAGGCATGTTCAATAGAGTTTTGCAAAAGTTCATTGACCACTAAAGCTATAGAAGTGGCTTTGTCTGAGTTAACGGTTAAGCTGTCTCCCTCTATGGATATGGTAATATGATCGACTGTTGACAAACCATATCTTAGGGTACTTTCCTTTATTTTTGTCACAATCGTTTTTAGATCAACGTCATCTACCCCGTTTTGTGCCAAAAGCTCATGCGTGACCGCAATGCCAAGTATCCTGTTGATGCTCACATTAAAGGCTTCATTGACCAAATCGTTATTAATCCTTCTAGACTGAAGACTTAACAGACTTGCGATCGTCTGTAAATTGTTCTTAACTCTATGATGAATCTCTCGAATGGCTACGGATTTGAGGATGATTTCTTTTTCTTTTTCTCGTACTTCTGTAATATCTTTGATGAGCATGGTAAGACCAGTAATGATATTATGTCGCTTTAAAGTTGCGTATTTTATTTGTAAGGTTAGCCTTCCAACGTTTACTTCTGATATCTTTAAGCTGGGTTCTTCTATAAGCTTGTCAAAAACACATCCATCTAATACCAGATTCTCAAAATGCATCCCTATGATACTATCTCTATAGCCCAAATCCTCATACAACTTTTTTGCACCCGGATTACCATAATTACTAATCCCCTGTTGATCAAAGATAATGATGGCATCATTAATATGATAGGTTACAGTATATTCACTATCCTTAACATTCAGCAACGTTTCCGTAAGTTGCCCTGTTGTTTCAGCCAAAAATTCCATTTTTTCATTTTGCTTCACTGATTTTGTTACGTCTTGTTCCATAATCAATACGCCAATTACAGCACCGTTGTCATTTTGAATGGGTACGACGTTTTGTCTTACGTTCTTGTTTTCTTGGGTTAAGGCTTTCAGATCTCTAGTTGCCATACCAATATCCAATGTCCTAAGTGCTGCCGGTTCATTTTTTCTATAAGCCAATTCTCCAACCACAGAATACTCATACATTGAAGCGTTGGAAGTGGGTTTGGCTTCAGCTACAACAATTGCTGCATTGGGATCACTGGTCATGCAGTCAATAAACACATCTGCCTTTACAAGATCCGCTATGATTGGCAGTACTTTCGAGATGCTTTCTAGTTTTATGATGTCTTCATCATTAAGATCCGTATATTTATTGCACAATTCTCTTAGCATCTTATCTGCTCCCAGCCTATTCTACATGATTCATAATAATTGCATTTGCAATGTTCTTCATAGAAGCGTGTTTTTCCATACTCAGCTTTCTAATGAGATTATAGGCCTCATTATCTGATATTTTATCTTTATCCATAAGGATGCCTTTTGCACGATCTATAGATTTTCTGGCTTCTAGCTGATCTTTAAGCTTTTCAGTGTCCTCTTTTATTTTTTTAATGAGCTTTCCTTTTGCTACTGCAATCTCAATGGTCGGGATAAGGTTCTGGCTGCTTACAGGTTTGACGATATACCCCATAACACCCACCTCTTTGGCTTGCTCTAAAAACTCAATGCCACTATAGGCTGTTAACAACACAACGCTAAGTGCAAGCTCTTCATTGATAATTACTCTTGATGCTTTAATGCCATCGAGTATGGGCATCTTTACATCCATAAGTACCAAATCCGGTCTAAGTTTTCTACACAATTCAACTGCATCGAATCCATCAGAAGCTTGTCCTACTACATCGTAGCCTTCTTCTTTAAGAATCTCGCTGAGGTCCATCCTAGTAATAAGTTCATCGTCGGTTACTACTATTCTGCACTTCATTCTATTGTCCTCCTTAAATATATTGAAACGGTTGGTTAAGGCTTCAAAACCATATAGTTGAACTTTCACAGACAGGATAGTTATGAATGCATCAACATAATCTATTTCTGTTTGTGAATTTAGTGAAACTTGGTTTTGGCCTATAACCAACGGTTGGTTAAAGTGTCAAATCTATATCGTTGAACGTTCACATACCCTATATGTGAACGTATAGAAACTTGGTTTAACCTTTAACCACGGTCTATTCTAGGAAGTCTTCTAGTTCTTCTAGACCCAAACCCTTTGTTGCACTTATTTCAAATATTTTTTCTGCGCCCGCCAATGTAAGACAATCTCTTGCATAATCTATATTTTTAATTTCTTCATCTATTTTTGTTATAATACCTACTACCGGCTTCGTAAAAACTGACGCAAAATTTGGAGAAAATAGACAGTTTTTGCTACTTGCGTCCTGAAATAATAGTACCATATGACAGTCACAAGATGCAACAATTAAGGCATTATTATATCTTCGGCTTTCTAAGTACTCGCCTGGTGTATCAATGATGGTATCATAGTATTCCATCGCTTGTGTTTTCTTGTATTTTAGTTTTACTTTCATCATCGCTTGGACGAAAGTGGTTTTACCCGATCCCACTGCTCCAATTAATAGAAATTTTTTCATAATTCTAGGATTTTGTAACGGTTGTCGGTGTAAATGACAACACATTGGTTAATATATTTAGGATCTCATTTAAGGCGGATTCAATACTTGAAATATCTCCCGTTACAACCAAAGAACCACTAAACCGATCAATAAAACCAATTTCTACACTTGCGGCTTTGGTTGCAACATCTGCTGCAATAATAACCGCTTCACTGGGCGTGATTGTAAGGATGCCGATTGCATCACTATGCTCATCTGCCAGACCTAATTTCATGTAGATGCTCTTTTGTGGTTTTGCGATGATATGGGCAAGGGTTACTTGTTTTCCGGGAACATATTCTTGAATAATTCTTTGTTTTTCAAAGTTTTCCATAGATTTCATTCCTTTATGGGATTTTCTCCTAAAAATACAAAAAGCCGCTACAAAGCATAATCCTATGCTTCATTGCAAGCTTCGCCGCTTTTTTTATTGCACTTCTCAATGCTACTATTTGCTGTAAATAAACAACGAAAGTTTAGTAAAAAAGATTCAACACCTTGCAAGTACTCTTAGTTTTTCAAGATAGATGAATCTGATTTTTCTAATCTTATTTTAAGTTTGTAAGTTCAACTGCTTTTGCGTCAGCAAACAATTGATTCTCACCGGACATCGCCCATATAAAAGAGTAGTTTGTTGTACCAACACCACTATGTATCGACCAATAGGGTGAAACAACCGCTTCTTCATTTCTAACGACAATATGCCTTGTTTGATCTTCGCATCCCATAAAATGAAATACAAGATCTGTTTGTAGAATATTGAAGTATAAGTAGACTTCACTTCTTCTTTCATGGATATGAGGTGGCATGCTGTTCCATACACTACCTTCTAGCATGGTTGTAAATCCCATAACTAAATGGCAGCTCTTTACACCGTTTGGATGTATGTATTTATAAAGAACTCTTTCATTTGCTGCCTTTTTGTTTCCAAGCTCTAATTTTTCTGCATCTCTTTCAAATATCATTGTCGTTGGGTATTCAATATTAGCCACGGTACTGATATAATAAAACTTTGCCAGATTATTAGGATCATGGCTTGAAAACTCAATCGATTCCTGCCCTTTCCCAATATACAGGCCATCCATTAGGTCTAAACGATAGGATATACCATCGACTCTAATCTGACCGGAACCTCCAATATTAATAATACCCATCTCCCTGTTTTCTAAAAAGAAAGCTTGACTAGAAGGTGTTAGTTCATTAATATCTAAAGGTTTTTCAGGGGTAACACCCCCAATAATCATACGGTCTGCATGCGAGTATACGGATTTTATTTTATTTGTCTCAAATAATTTCTGAACAAGAAATGCTTCTCTTAATTGATCCGTATCAAAACCCTTAACTTCATTATAATGTGATATGTGTTTTTCTTGCATATCCAATCTCCTTGTTTCTCAAAATCTAAACTAGGGTTGATAGACTCTATCTAAAGTCTTGGCCACCATTTATTTGAATAACTTCACCTACAAGATAGCTGGAATCTTCTGATGCCAAGAAATACATTGCATTAGCAACATCTTCAGGCGTACCAAATCTTTTTGCAGGAATGCCTTGCTTCCAACCTTCCATAAGCTCTTTATTGGTAGCACTATGAAACTCAGTGTCAACAACCCCAGGTGAAACCGCGTTGACTCTAATGTTATAGCCGATAAACTCTTTTGCAGTCGCTCTAGTAAAAGCAAGAATCGCTGCTTTTGCTGCAGCATATGCCGCAATACCAGGTCCTCCGCCATTGTAAGCCGCAATGGAGGTAATATTGAGAATACTACCACCCTCTTTTTTCATATAGGGAATCACCGCTCTTGTACAAAAGAATGGATTATTCAAGTTAAGATCCAACACCGTATTCCAAAAATCCGTGCTCATTTCTTCAACCGGACATCTACCGCATAAGCCACCTGCGTTGTTAATGAGTACATCAATCTTACCATATTGATCGGCCACAGCTTTCATCATCGTGTTTACTTCTTCTTCTTTTGTTACATCCGCATAGAAAAAAGTTGCCTCATACCCTTCACTTTTAAGAATTTCTATTGCATCTTTTCCCGCTTCTGAATCGATTCCGTTTAAAGCAATTGTATAGCCTTCTTTTGCAAATCTCTTTGCAGTTGTTAGACCAATGCCTCTTGTGCCACCAGTTATTAGAATGACTTTATTTTCCATTGTAATCTCCTTTTTATATCTACTATTAATAGGTTAGTTTTGAACCAATTCCTTGCTATGGGTTGATCTTAGTTTCTCTACCAACATCAATGCACCTGTTGATGCCGCACAATCCGTAATATCATCCGTAAGTACTGTAATGTCAGCGTCATCTATGCCTCTTGAGTTTAATACTATTTTGAACGTCTCTTTTAGAGGCGAAGCGCCACCAATATATATATGATGGTATTTGCTTTTAATATCTGCAATAATATTGGGGTTGATATCATTAGAAATCAATGCACCGGCTAAGAAATTCGCACGTTCATTGGATGTTGTTTCCAATTGGATATCCATAAGTCTAACTGCAAAAGCCGATTTGGTGACGCCATTTTCCAATTCAAAGGCTATACCTTGTTTAATAGATGTTTCATCAATTTCTGTAATAAGGCTTGGTAATATGGAACTTGATAGAATCGTTGCATTTACAAGCGCATGTAAAAACTCTCCAAGCATCGTCGTTGAACATCTTTCAATTTCGTTAAACTCATTGATCCATACAAATTTTGTATGGGATCCGGGCAAAATCAAAAGTGCAGGTCCCTTGATATTACAAAGTTCAATAATTCCGAAAGACTCTACTTCTTCGCCTCTCATAACATCTATGTGATCTAGACTTTCCATTGAAGGTACTTCTACATCGTTTTTCACACCCGGAATAAAGTAAAAGGGTTTATTATCGCACCAGGAGAATGATTTCTTTTCAATGCCGTTCACTAAATCATTCATGGATACAGGACAAATTCTATGTGGTAATTCCATAAGCCCTAAGTTGCATGTTATCATGCCCGATGCAGCGAAATATTCTACATCTTCAATCCTTCGATTGGCCTTCTTGAGCCCCTCATGAATAATTTCGGCAAGTCCTTTTTCAAGAATTTCCTGACTGCCTGTAATCGCTACGTCTTTAATGCCGACACGCGCGCTGGATATTGAAAGGATTTGTCGACCTTCAATAACCTTAATACGACTATTGGTTGTACCCACATCAACTGTTATGGCTATCACTTTTGTCCCTCCCTTTGCTGTCTTATGTTTGTAATGGTCTTTTTAATAATTGGCATAAAGAATGTAATCACGGCAATGCTTAATAAAACAGCACTTATTGGTCTTGTAAATAGAACACTGATTTCTCCGTCTGACATCATCAATGATTTTCTAAGCTCGCGTTCAGCCATGGGGCCAAGAATTAATGCAAGTACAATCGGAGAAGCCGGAAACTCTAATTTCTGCATAACATAACCAATTATGCCACTTACAAACATGACGATGACATCAAAAAAGTTGTTGTTAATTGCATAAGAGCCTACAATACAAAGTACAAAAATTACAGGTGTAAGTATATATGCCGGTATCGTTATGATTTTTGTAAACCATTTAATACCTACAAATCCAAGAATAAGCATGAAGAAATTCGCGATTAAAAACCCGACAAAGATGGTATAAACCAAAGGTGCATGATCTCTAAATAAAAGTGGTCCCGGCTGTAGGCCTTGCATGATAAGAGCACCCAGCATTATGGCCGTGGTCGCATCTCCCGGTATCCCAAGTGTTAGCAAAGGTACCATTGCACCACCTGTTACACCATTATTTGCTGCTTCTGGTGCTGCTATAGCTTCCGGTATGCCTGTACCGAATTTTTCCGGGTGTTTTGAAAATCTTTTGGCTTCGTTATAGGCTACAAAAGCGCCAATATCGCCACCCGCACCCGGTATGATTCCTATAAAAGTTCCTATAAGACCGGAACGGAGCGCTGTTGGTATAACTTTTTTCATATCCTCCCATGTCGGAAGAATGCGATGAAGTGATTGCTTAATGCTGACTTTCTTCATCATATCCTCAAGACTGATAAAGGACTGTGACAATGCAAATAAACCAATCATGACCGGAATAAAAGAAAAACCATTAAACAAATTCATGTTCCCAAAAGTAAATCTCTGATATCCTGTAACAATATCTATTCCGACTGTTGAGACTAAAAGTCCGATTACCCCTGCCATTATACCTTTTAGTACATGTTTGCCTGAAACACTAGAAATAATACTGAGTCCAAACATTGCCAGTGCAAAATATTCAGGCGCACTAAATTTCAGTCCAATCTTAGCAAGTTGTGGTGATATCAATATGAGCAGAATTACACTCAGTGTGCCACCTATATAAGAAGAAACCGCTGATATACCAAGTGCTCTTCCGGCTTCACCTCTTTTAGACATTTCAAATCCGTCAATAGCGGTTGCAGCTGCTGCCGGTGTGCCTGGTGTTTTAAGAAGTATTGCTGATATTGACCCTCCGTAGATTGCACCTGCATAAATGCCAAGTAGTAACAATATCCCACTTTCGGCATCCATTCCAAATGTTAGAGGCAAGAGTAAGGCTACACCCATAGTCGCTGTTAAGCCAGGAAGAGCACCTATAGCAATACCGGCTGCTACACCACATGCTATCATAAATAATATCTCAAAGTTCATTACTGCTGCCAAACCATGTCCAAGTAATTCTAGCATATTATTTTCTCCTAACCTATTATACCTGTCGGAAGCGGAACCGCTAACAACAGCTTAAACACACTATAAATAATTCCCGTTATGACAATCGATACTAAAACCAGTTTGGGATAATGTTTCATACCATAAAAACGAACTAATCCAAATAAAAACAGTGGTGTTGCAAAAATAAAACCAATAATATTAAGTGCTACCATGTAAGCCAATATACTCACCATCGTAATGTATGCTTTGATTGCATATATATCAAATAAACCTGTTTTACTCTCATCTTTACTGATAAAAGTTGATATAAAAAGTATTAGACTTAGCCCTATGATTGTTAATGCTAAGATTCTTGGAAAAAAATCAGGACCGGTGATTGTACCGCCTTCATAACTTGGAAAACTGCTGATTTCAAAAAGAACAAAAATACCAATTAAGATAAGTATGATGGAAATAATCATATTTCCCTTTTTCACAATTGCACCTCCGCGAAGTATTCTAAAACATTCATAACCATATCCTCTACATATTTGTATAGGATGAAAGTATCAACCTATTTGCTAAGTTTCTGTCTACAATACATCGTTCCAATTGCATAAAATGGACTCACTATATTGTAGACAGATTACGTGAAACTTAGCTTTATGTTATTCAGATATTTAGTCCTAAAGTATTACTTGATATCTGCTACAAGATCTTTGAAAAATTTATTTTCAGAGTTCATTTTTTCTCTGTATTGTGCTTCATCAAGGATGGCTATGGTTAATCCACTATTTGCCATAAATGAAGTAAATGACTCTTCCTTAACAGCTTGACCAAATGCTTCTTTAAGTACATTCATAACATCATCCGGTGTATCTTTTGGTACTGCTAAACCTCTCCATGTACCTATTGCTACATCATAACCTGATTCCTTAAGAGTCGGTACATCCGGAAATGAGTTTAATCTTTCGTTATCCGCTACACCAAGTATCTTAAGTTGACCTGCCTCAACTTGTGAAGCAACCTCAGCAGGACTAACCGTTACCGCTTCAATATGTCCGCCTAAAATCGCTGCAACTGCCGGCGCTGCGCCTTCATATGGAATATGGTTAAACTTTACATCCGCTGCTTTTTCTATGGCTACTGCTGCCAAATGCCATATCGCACCTACCCCTGAATTACCAATCTGAACTTTACCCGGATTTTCTTTTGCATATGCAAGAAATTCTTCTACTGTATCCCAAGGTGCATCTGCTGCTACAGTAATCGCTGCAGGCTCTGCATTGATTTGCATAATTGGTCTAAAATCATCACTTGTAAAAGGTGCAAGATCTTGTGGTGGTAACGTTGTAAGTTCTACACAAATAGTTGTAACTGTGTAACCATCCGGTTTTGCGTTAGCACCTTCACCCATACCAACCGCACCACCGGCACCTGTTTTATTTACAACCACTAATGGTTGCTCAAGACTGTTCTTTGCCGCATCTGCAACTGCTCTTGTTACAATATCCGTTCCGCCACCTGCTGAAAAAGGAACGATCATAGTTATTGGTCCGTTTGGAAATTTTGCTTCTTCTTTTGCACAACCTGCTAACATAATCGTTACCATTGCTACAATTAGTACTACCGACCCTAATCTCTTTGTTAATCTTTTCATTTTTTACCTCCGCATAGTTTTGTTTTGATACAGCTACTTATTTCAAGACATCATGTCCTAAAAACTAATTCATTAGCGTCACATATTTTTGGAAATGGTCTTTTAGCAAATTATATCTACCTTCTACGATCAATTTATTGTCGATTAAGGCAGACCCAAGTCCAAATGCATCCACGCCCACTTTGATATATGCTTCCATATTGCTCAGATTCATCCCACCAACAGCCATGATCTTAACATCTTCTAGTGGTCCTCTTAGTTGATTTATATATTCTGTGCCCAGAGCAACTGCAGGGAAAAGTTTTACTATTTCACAACCCAGTTGATGGGCTTTTACGATTTCTGTTGGGCTAAACACCCCTGGAGCAACTAATATTTTCTTTTGTTGTGCTGTCTCTATACATTCTTCAGATAGATTTGGACAAATTAAAAATTGAGCACCAGCATCAATAGCTTGAACTGCATCTGTTTTGTTCATGACTGTACCAGCCCCAATCCAAGCTGCCTTTTCATATCTCTTTGATGCCTCTTCTATAATCTTCAATGCTTTATGGGTATTTAATGTTACTTCAAAATTCGTTATACCTACATCTATCAGCGTCTCCATGACTTTGAAGTTATCTTCATACTCTAATCCTCTTAATATCGCTACGATCTTTTTGCTTAATATGCTTTCAAGTACTTGCTGTTTCATTCAAATGTCCTCCTATATCTTCATAAAATTCTGTTTACCAAGACCATATATTTAATTTTTTCAAATACCCTTCTACTTTTATTATCATTTACTCATCTTTGTTGTTCCGTATTATGAAACAGCGTTCCCGTTATGTAATAAAAAAAAATAATATTCTGTTACTAATTAAAGTTCCCTAATTGATAAGATATCATCTTTGCTGTATTGGTTATCTTCTCAATTAATTCAGGAAAACGTTCTTTAGTGATATAAAGAGTTGGTCCAGCTATACTAATTGAAGCAATTACTTTGTCATGCCGATCATACACAGGAGCCGCTATACAACGTATACCTTCTTCATGCTCAATCTCATCAAAGCCATAACCTTGCTCTTTGATTTTTTTTAACTCAATCTCAAAATCTCTATGGTTTGTAATTGTGTTGGGTGTATAGTAGGTCATGTCTTCTTCTTTGACCAATTTTTTTACTTTATCAAAATCCATGTCGCATAATAGCACTTTTCCAACACCGGTACAATGAAGTGGTACACGTTTGCCAATCTGTGAATATATTCGAATGGTATTTGCACGCTTACTTTCTACCTTATCAATATAAACCGATTCTTCACCCTCAAGAACTGCTAGATGAACGATTTCTTGTGTTTGATTTGCCAGTTCCTGAATATATGGTCTTGCTATACTTCTTAGATCCATAGATTCTAGGAGCGCACCTGCAAGAAAGAGTATCTTCGTTCCAAGGCAATAGTTGTTTGTCTCAAGATCTTGTTTCACATAGCCTCTATTGAATAATGACATCAGCAATCTATGGGTTGTACTTTTATGTAAACCTAAGACATTCGCCAATGTGGTTACGCCACAGCCATCTTTATGTCTGGCAAGCTCTTCTAAAATAATAAGTGAGCGGTCAACTGATTGTACGGCCCCCTCCTTATACTCCTTCATCTTTTACCTTCTTTCAGAATAGTTTTGCACAAGTTTGAGTATGATCACATTGTTTGTCATCCTATGTAGTTTTATCAAATAAATCTTTTGCAAACCATTTTTTTTGGTCATATTGCTTTTCATTACCCATTATATGACCGTCTTTTTACAAAGTCAAGCAAATTTTCATCAAAGCAAACACATATTTTATTCATTTGTACTAATTCCTTAATAACATTCACTCGATACATAATAAAAAATTCTTCTACCTTCAATGCATTAAGCATTGTTAATAAAAGAATTCTATTATGATTATCGTATCAACATTTTAAGTTTCTGACTGAAGGAACACCTACTTCAACTTAATTCACAATCTAGTGAATCCCGGTACCAAGTTCGAATTTTGAAACTACTTTTTGCATCGATTCAGCCAATATAGCTAGCTCTTCACTGGCTTCAGCTATTTCTTGAATGGCTGCGGTTTGTTCTTCAACTGATGCTGCTGTTTGCTCAGTACTGGCAGCATTTTCTTCAGAAATTGCTGATAAGCTTTCAATGATACTAACAATATCATCTTTCTTGATTGCCATCTCCTGACTGGCGTTGTTTAATCCCTCCATAACCGTTTTCATGCCTTCTATGGCAATAGATATTCCTTCGAACTTTTTGTTTGTACTCTCAACACTTTTGGTTTGAGAGGATATTATGCCTTCTACTTCTTTGATTGTAACAACCGATTGCTCCGTTTTTCCTGAAAGTTCTTGAATGATAAACACAATTTCATCTGTAAAGCTATTGGATTGTTCTGCAAGCTTTCTGATTTCGTCCGCAACGACTGCAAATCCTCTTCCGGCCTCACCGGCTCTAGCAGCCTCTATCGCCGCATTAAGTGCAAGTAGATTGGTTTGACTGGCAATATTTTTGATCATCTGACTAGCATTCTCAATTTTTGTAGCACTTTGACTTGTCTCAAAAATCACATCATGAATGTCACTTGTTGCTTTTTCACTTGCTTTGGTTTTGTTGACAAGATCCAATAATACTTCCATGCCCTCATCTTTGAACTTATTAACTTGATTCGCTGCGCTATTAAGCTCTTTAATAAAGTGCAAATCCTGTGTAATCAAATCACTCAATTGATTTACACTTGTTGCTCCATGCTCCGTTTCTTTTGCCTGATCCGTTGCACCAACGGCCATTTCTTCGACAGCTCTAGCCACTTCATCTGCTGCAATAGCTACTTGTTGACTGGTTGATGTCAATTCCTCCGAAGTCGCTGCCACTTGTCCTGAAGTATCCAATATCTGTTTGACCAGCTCTATGAAATTATCTCGCATAGCTATAAGTGATATAGCAATTACGCCAATCTCGTCACTTCTTTTTGAGTGTTTTATAATGCTTTGATCGCCTTCTTTCGTCAAATCATAACGAGCAAGTCGATCTACATAACCCGATAAATATTTAATGGGTTTTGAGATGTAGCTTCCAATAATCAGCGCACCTAACACCCCAATAATGATAACAACACCAGAAATAATTACCATAACATTTCTAAGTTCTACCGTTCCACTTAGAAAGTCCTCCTCATAATTACCGATTCCAAGTGTCCAATTGGTATTAGATATAGGGGTCATTGCAGTAATCCTATTGACGCCGGATAGTTCATAATTTGCAAGTCCCCGATTCCCAATACCAAGCTCTTTTAATGCAAGTCCAAATGCCTTTAATTCCCCATTGTCTTCAATATCTTTAAAAGGATTTCGTTGTTCAAGTACATATTCTCTTTTAGGATGTGCGTACATAGTACTGTCAGCGCCTACGATAAAGGCATATCCATTTTCACCAAAGCCCAGTTGATCGGTTAATTCACTAAGTGATGTCCCATCTCGTGTACCTATTAAAGCACCTACAACCACACCATTTGAATTAATTGGAACCGCATCAATAAATATGGGTTCTCCAGTTACTCTACTGATGACCACATCTGAAACATTATCATCTCCATTAAGCGCCTTTTGAATATAATCTCTGTCATCTAATTGTACTGTTTCTCCACTTAATACAAATCTCGCCGTTCCATCTGTATGCACCACGGCCATATCTTGATAGCCTAATCTTTCAATATCCTTCATCAAGGATATTTTTTGTTTTTCCCACTCCATACCGTTCATATTTTCTCTCAAGGATATTTCATTCAGTACAGCCAGACGTATATCCATCAACGCTGTTATTTGATCTGCCACTTCATCTGAATACTCTAACATGGCTTCTTCTGCTGTCTTTATAACAATTCTTGAACTGAATGTTACAGCTGTCAGTCCTAAGGTAATTGAAATAAAGATGATTAAAAGTCCTACAAACATTGCGATACGTTTTGATAAATTAATTTTCATATTATTTTTTTATATATTGGAATCATTGATTACACAATATATCCTTTCTAAGTATTATTTATATGTGCTTTGTTTAACTTCTTAATATTAAGGATATAGCCCTTTAGTCCTAGTGTAAATAGGTCTACGGTCCTATCTTTTAATCATTCTCTGCAGATATATATTATTACTTAATAAATAATACTGCTCAACCTTTGGGTTCTAGAAAGTAAAATACATTGATAAAATAAAAAACTCAAATGACCAACTTGTCATTTGAGTTTCATTTTTTATTTGAATAAGATTATAAAAACTTTGCTATACTTTCTTAATCTTAACATCCCTGCCTTTGACTTTTACCTTACTGAGTCCCTCTTCCACAATCTGACCTTTATGATTAAAAATCTCCACATAGGTACAGGAATCTTGAATGTCGATAATACCGATATCTTCGGATCCAATCCCAGGCAAATTACTGATGGCACCGAGCACATCACCGGCACGCATCTTCTTTTTCTTCCCGGCATTGATACGCAACCTTGTTATGTCCTTATGAAGCTGATCTTTCTTCTCTCTTTTTGGTTTTGGTTTGTCCTTTAATCCTGTCGTCTTTGTAATCGCTTTTTGCTGCAATACCTTTCCATCTTCTAGTGGAACTTTATAGCCTATAAATGCTTGTATTTCATCCCACTTTCTTTGATCATGAGTGGATACAAAAGTTATGGCGCGGCCTTCCTCGCCAACACGTCCCGTCCGACCTATTCTATGAACATAGTTTTCATTGTCTATGGGCACATTATAGTTAACCACCAAATCAAGGCTATCTACATGAATCCCTCTAGCAGCAAGATCTGTCGCTATCAAGTACGTAACATCCCCGTCTTTAAAGGTTGATATAGCCCTGAGTCGATCTTTTTGCGCCATGCCACCATGAAGTGCCATACAATCGTATTTTCCTTTGATGAGCTTCTGGACCAATTGGTCCGCTTTGATTCTTGTGTTGCAAAAAATCAGACAGCTCCTAGGCTTTAGTTCTTCCATCAACTTCGTTAATAGCATGAATTTCCAATCATCTGCAACCTCGTACCAGACCTGCTTAATTTGATCAATGGGAGCTTGGGTGGATTCAACTTCTATACGCAAAGGGTCAATCATATGCTTTGAACAAATAAATTCTATCTCCGGTGGCATCGTAGCAGAAAAAAGAAGGGTTGTGCGTTCCTTCGGTATTTTCTTAATAATCGCCTCAACATCTTCAAGAAAGCCTCTTTTTAGCATTTCATCCGCTTCATCAATAATCAAATATTTAATTTGTTCCAATACAAGATTCTTTTTCTTAATCAAATCGCCAAGACGCCCCGGCGTCCCTACTACTACATGAACACGTTGCTTTAACTGTCTAAGTTGAATGTGTATCGGCTGTTTGCCATAAATCGGAAGGCAACGTATTTTCTTATATCTGCCAATGCTGGCGATCTCTTCACACACTTGAACCGCCAACTCTCTAGTGGGTGTTAGTATCAGCACCTGAGGTAGATTCTCATCCATCTCCAACTTCTCTGCTATCGGAATACCAAAAGCCGCCGTCTTACCACTTCCGGTTTGTGATTGTACAATAAGATCCCTTCCCTCAAGTATATGAGGCATAACCCTATCTTGAACGGCTAAAGGTTGATTATAACCCAGTACGTCTAATGCCTTGCCAATGTCATCGCCAATGCCATACATTTTACTGAACTCATTTTTTATGGTGTTTCTCATAGTGTTGTCTTACCTTCCTTGCTACGATCCGATGCTTTTTGCTTATTATAACGTATCCACACACAAATTAATATAAAAACCGCCAACCGGAGCGTCTTTCGCTCAAGTTGACGGTTTTTATAACCTCATCTATTTTACATATTCTAAATTTTAGTATAACAATTCTACTAGGGCTGTCGAGAAAAATGGCACATAAGTAATTAACAACAATACAATTATGAGTAATAAGTAGAACGGTAGTGCCGCTTGTATGAAATCCTTAGTCTTACACTTGGTAATACCACATGTAACAAACATTAATGTCCCCATAGGTGGAGAAATAGCGCCAATAGCATTATTAAAAATATAGATCATAGCAAAATGAATCTCATTGATTCCAAAAGCTTTTGCAATCGGTGCAAGCAAAGGCACTAAGATAATCATTGATGCATTGCCTTCGATAAACATACCTACCATTAAGAGAAAAATATTTACAATTAATAGAAAAACATACTTATTATCGATGTTAGAGACAATCCACTCTGTCAAATGTTGAGGAATTCTTTCTTTGGTTAAGATCCATGAAAAAACAGTCGCTGCTGCAACAATGAGCATTATAGAAGAAGTTGTGGTCACTGTTTCTTTTATAGAAGTGAAGAAGTCTCGCATTTTCAGCTCACGATAGGATACGCCTAAAAGGATTGCGTATAAAATTGCAACCGAACCTGCTTCCGTAGCTGTAAATACACCTAAACGAATACCACCGATAATAATAATCGGCAACATCAGAGGGAAAATCGCTGGTTTGATCGCTTTTGCGACCTGACTTCTAGCCAATTTTTCTGTTCTAATCGGTGCATAACCACGTTTTTTTGATATTCTCATGACCAGAATCATCAAAGCACCTGTTAATAATGTCCCTATACCAATACCAGAGATGAAGAGTTTTCCTATAGAAACGTTTGCAATGCTTCCATAGATAATCATAGCTATTCCTGGTGGAATTAAGGGTGTAATCATTGAGGATGTTGCTGTAACAACAGAAGAAAAGGCATTGGAAAAACCTTTTTTTCTCATTTCAGGAACAAGCATCTTAGATTGCATCGCTGCATCTGCAATATTAGAACCGGACAACCCACCCATTAGTGCAGATAAAAGAATATTTACTTGAGCTAAACCACCACTCATACGGCCGGTAACGACTTCCGCAAAGTTCATAATCCTTTTGGTTACACCACTGTAGTTCATCAAAACCCCTGCACCTACAAAAAAAGGAATCGCCAGTAAAGATATACTTTCAGCGCCGCCAATGGACTGTTGAGCAAATATAATAGGATTAATACCGGGGGTCATTATAAAATAGAAAATTGACCCACCCAATATGGCAATAAACACCGGTACTTTGAGAAACAACAATACCAAGAGTACTATAGCCGTTATAAGGACTATTTCATTCATTCTCTAACCTCCACGACGTCACCTATTTTTTTTATTTCTTGATATGTGGCAAAAATATAGCTTATCACCATAGAAGCTACCGAAATTGGAACTATGCCATAAATCAAGGAATAAGGGATGCTTAACATATTGGTTGTGCGCTCATTCATGAGGAAAAGCCTGACATATCCTATGCTTTGCACAAAAAGATAACTAAGTACAAAAAAGACAACTAAAGCTATTAGTATATCAATAACTTTTTGAATTTTCACTGGAAACATGTCAACTACCATCTCGATGGCCACATGATTACCTGTTCTAAAGGCAGCTCCGGCTGCAACATATACAATCCAGACCATGCACCAAAGCTGTACCTCTTCTAGCCATGTAAATGGTTGATTCATGCCGTATCGCATAACAACGCCCATAAAGGTAAGTGTCACAAGTGTGGCTAAAGCCACACCTGCAACAACTATATCCAAATTGCCTAGAAGAATAAGGACTTTATTTTTGTTATTCAAGAAAACCACCTATTCCTTTTCTATCTACTTTAACCTCGTTTACATACCCATTGCTTTTTTTACTGTTTCATATAGATTATCTGACCAACCAAAAACACTACCTTTTTCATAGAATGATTCTGAAGCCTCAATGAACTTCTGCGTGTTTTCAGGTGTCATTTCTGTAACGGTTACACCTTCATCAATCATCATTTGAAGGTACTCATCTGTTGACTCATCTACCAAACCATTGTTATAGATGCCGGCTTCCTTACCAGTTGAGATCAATAATTCTTGTTGCTCCGGTGTCAAACTATCAAAGAACATTGTACCACTCACCCATGTTGTAAAGTTTTTAACATGTCCATCAAGTAGAAGGTAAGGTGAAACTTCATGCAATTTTCTACCATATAGTGTTGCTAATGGATTCTCGGCACCATCTATTGTTTTTGTTTGTAACGCTTGATACACTTCATCCAATGCCATACCTGTTGCAGTTGCGCCTAAAGCATTAAATCCTTCTGTTTGGATTTGATTACTTGGTACACGGATTTTTAAGCCTCTTAGATCTTCAGGAGATTCAACTAATTTGTTGGTCATCGTGTGACGCTCTCCATACTTCCAGTTAGAAGATAACAGTTTTAAGCCTTTAACTTCTAGTAATGCGGATTGTTCAGCATACCAATCACTTTCAGTTAATGTCCAAGCTTGCTCCCATGTTTCAAACAAGAATGGCCCAAAAAGGATTCCCATATCTTTAACACCATAATCTGCATAAAAAGCACCATCTGCAAGAGTTACAACCGGTTCACCTAAGAGCATCGAGTCAATAAGCTCACTCTTGGTTCCCAACTGACTATCCGGAAACAATTCAATAACAAGGCTACCATCGCCTCTTTCAGCAACTAATTCTTGCCACTTCACAAGTCCTTGACCTACCGGTTCAGAAATGGAATTCTCAAAACCAATCTGTACTTTTACCACATCTACAGGTGTTTCAGTAACTGTCTCTGTCGTTTGTTCCGGTTGTGTAGCATCAGTAGTTTCTGTTACTTTCTGACCACAAGCTGTCATCCCCACTAATAATAACACTGCCATCATGATTGCAAATAGCTTTTTCATAATAAATCCTCCTTAAGATACAATTATCTGGTTTCTATTATACATGAAATAGAAAATTACAAAACATTTTCTATAGTGTATACCTTAAAATTCAAACATTACTTTTAGCATGGAGCCTGGGTTTTCACTAAACTCAGTAAAGGCTAATGCTGCATCATCTACTTTGTATACATTTGTCACTATTCTATCCAAATCAATATTGCCATTCTTTACAATTTCAATCAGTTCTTCAAAATCCTTTTTTAATGCATTTCTAGAGCCATAAATATTTAACTCTTTCTTCTGAATCATTGTAAAATTAAAATCAAGATTCGATTTGCCTACACCAATAAGTACGACTCTACCACCAAACGCTGCTGCATCTATGCAATTTTGAAATGTACTTGGCAAACCAACCGCTTCTATGGTTACATCAAATCCATTGCCACTTGTAACTTTCTCAACCGCTTCGTCAAAATCACTGGGGCTACTGTTTAAAATTGTACCATCAACTCCAAGCTCTTTGGCATAGACCAGTTTTTGCTTTGAAACATCACTGATATAGACTTCTGCACCTAATACTTTGGCTGCTATGGCTGCTAAAACACCAATGGTACCTGCACCTAGAATTAAGACTCGGTCACCCTTTTTGACATCTGCCCGTGAAACACCATGATAGCTTATACAAAACGGTTCAATTAGTGATAATGTTTTTGGAGAAAGCCCTTTGCCATCGTATATTCTTTCAATCGGCATCGTTATATATTCTGAAAAGGCGCCTTCTCTTTGCACACCCATGGTCTGGTTTGTTGTACAGCAATTGACCAAGCCTCTCTCACATGAATAACATTCGCCACAATTAAAATAAGGATTACATGTGACAATCATACCTTTACTTAAGCCAAAAGTATTATCACCTACTTCTATGATTTCAGCCGAAAATTCATGACCAGGTACTCTTGGATAAGATACATAAGCAAAAGTGCCTCTATACGTGCCTAGATCGCTACCACATATGCCACCGTAGAGGATTTTTAAAAGTGCTTCTCCTTTTTGGGGAACAGGTATAGGCATTTCTGTTATTTCAACGACACCCGGTTCTTTTATGTTAACTGTCTTCATTTAAAACCTCCACATTCATACGGTTTACATTTTGTGTAATATATGCATTTTAGACGCCTTTTATTTATTTAAACGTTTTGTTGTGTTCCGTGTTGTATACATCACAAAATATATGTTACTCTCTTCAGGAATATTTGTCAATACTTTTGGAGCTAATTTTTAAATTTTATGTGCTATTGTTACAAATTTAACATAAATCTTTGTGTATTTCCATGCATTTTATCGTCTTTCATACATTTTCCCTTCAATAAGTGGGCAAATTCCACAACATTTTAAGTCTTTTTATAGTATTCACAAAAGTATACATTCGTGTTATTATAAGTTAGTCTATTAGATAGAGTACAATACATCTACGAAAGGAATGACAAATATATAATGGCCATCAGTTTAAAACAAAAAGCCTATACAATTATAAAATCAAAAATATTAAATTGCGAGTATCCACCTAGCATGTTTCTAAACGAAGAAATATTATGCAATGAAATTAACGCAAGCAGAACACCAATTAGAGATGCTTTGGTACGTTTAGAACAAGAAAACCTCGTTACTATTTTACCAAAAAAAGGCATCATCGTGAGTTCCTTAACCATTAGCGAAATCAATGCCATATATGAAACCAGAATCCTGCTGGAGCCGTATATCCTTCTTAACTATGGCGCGCGCATTACAGAAGACATTCTAAAAAGGATGAAAGATAGTATTACGCGTATGGATCTTGATAAAGAGAGCCTTTCAAATGAGGCAATCAGCGACTTGTATGTCATTGATGATGAGTATCACAAGCTTCTGATTGGCTTATGTAATAATAAGTATCTGATACAATGTCATGATCATATCTATGCCCAGAACTATCGTTTACGCATCATGAGTGGTAATCAAATTCCTGAAAGGCTCATTGCTTCGAAAAATGAGCATCTGAAAATTCATAACTATATCATTCAAGAAAACTATATTAAAGCCAGTGAGGCTCTAAAAGAACATCTACTGGCTTCAAAAGAAGCCGCATTCAAAGTTATTATAAATAGCACTTTTCCTGTATAGCCTATAGCCATATCAAGCAAGAAAAGAAGCTTCGCTTCGTTATGAGCTCTGCTCATATTTCTGAACGGTTCGACAGGAAAGGACTTTGACGTATTCTGCCATATTTCAGGGCTGAATACTTAAGTATAACTTTCCTTGAGAACAAGAAAAGAAGCTTCGCTTCGTTATGAGCTCTGCTCATATTTCTGAACGGTTCGACAGGAAAGGTCTTTGACGTATTAAGGCATATTTTTATTGGTAACTCATGAAAATATGCCTTCTTTATTGTTGTTGTATACATCAGTGTATTGTTTGCTTGTTGCTTATAATAAATACAATCCTTACCTTTATAAGATTGAATAATAACCACAAATTGACTTCCATCCCTATAATACGTATAATTGATTAAAGTGTCAAAACTAAGTAGAATATAACAATAATAATATAATACATTTCGCATATTTCCTTTTACTTTCGTTACTGTCAGACTATACAAAAAGGAGCATTATTATGAAAAAAAACTTCATTTTACTATTTCTAATATTAACCGGTATGAGCTTAACAGGCTGCGACACCAAAGAGAATATCGCTTCTACCACAGACAACCCTGGTGAATCAGCAGATCCAATAACCCAAGAAAAGGGTGAATTAACCATTGCAGCAGCATCTTCTCTAACAGAGGGTTTCACTGAAATAGGCGCAGCCTTTGAAATATCCAATAACTGTAGTGTTACTCTTTCTTTTGGTTCAACCGGAACTCTCGTAGAACAGATTACCAATGGTGCCCCCTTTGATATCTTTGCTGCCGCAAATGAAAGTGCTATCACAGATCTTGATGAAAAAAGTGCCATTTTTTCAGATACAACCCAGATATACGCCATAGGCCGCATCGGTATAGCCACATATAAAGGTCGTGAGATTGAAGCAACAACACTAGAAGATCTAAAAAATCCGAAGATCAAAGTCATCGCTATAGCCAGCCCCGAACATGCACCCTATGGCTTGGCCGCAAAACAAGCGATTGAAGCAGCAGGCTTATGGGACACGCTCGAACCCAAAATAGTTTTTGGTAAAAACATAGCAGAGACACTTACATATTTAACTACCGGAAATGCGGATGTTGCTTTTATAGCACTCTCACAAAATGATGAAACAATTCTAAATTTTTATATGATAGATTCCAGTATGCACGCACCTTTAAATCAGGCAATGGCTGTAATTAAAGACACCAAGAATGAAGCCTTAGCAAGACAATTCATTGAATATGTGAATGGTCCCAAAGGAAAAGAAATAATGCAAAAATATGGTTTCGTAACACCTGAGGAGTAAGCTTATGAATAACGTCAATCTTTTTCCGTTATATTTATCATTTCGAGTCGCTTTTACTGCAACGATCATCAGCTTCTTATTCGGACTTCCTATTGCCTATTTTTTAAGTAGAGGCCATGGAAAAGCCGTGGATTTTGTGGATACGTTAACCAATTTACCTGTAGTATTACCGCCTACAGTGCTTGGGTATTATTTACTCGTTCTACTTGGGAGGCAGTCACCTATTGGGGCTTTTTTAGAAAACAATTTTAACACTAGAATAGTATTTACGCCAACAGGTGCTATCATCGCAGCTACCGTTGTAGCTATACCCTACTTAATCAAAGCCTCAAAGACAGCCTTTCTTGAGATTAACCAAGACTATTTGAATGCAGCCAGACTGCTTGGTCGGGGTGAATTGAATATCTTTTTTACCGTTGTTATGCCCATCGCATGGCGTGGTATCGTGGCCGGCCTTACAATGTCTTTTGCCAGAGCTTTAGGTGATTTCGGAACCACCCTCATGGTTTCAGGCAGCATCCCTAATAAGACAATGACCATGCCTATAGCCATCTATGATGCCTTGCAGGCCGGTAATAAAGAAATGGCTAACTTACTTGTCCTCATTATGACCAGCATTGCCATTATCGTCTTATTTACAATCAACCAACTTGAGCGAAAGATGAAAAAGGGGTGACCAAATATGCTTGAAGTATCTTTGAAAAAGACCCTAGGAAAATTCACACTCCAATCATCCTTTACTGCTGATAAAGGTGTACTGGGCATACTTGGTGCCTCCGGTTGTGGCAAAAGCATGACCTTAAAATGTATCTCAGGTCTTCAAACACCGGACGAGGGCAGTATTCGACTTAACGGTGCGCTACTATTTTCCTCTGAATCAAAAGTTAATATACCATCACGAGAACGCAACATAGGCTACGTTTTTCAAAACTATGCCTTGTTTCCCCATTTGACAGTTAGGCAAAACATCGCTTATGGTATGAAGCACTTTGAAAAAAGTCAGCGTGCACAAAAAGTCACCCATATGATTGAAAAGATGCAGCTTAAGGGTCTTGAGCATCACTATCCCTCTCAACTATCCGGTGGGCAACAACAAAGAACAGCTCTTGCAAGAACACTTATTACAGAACCGGATTTGTTATTCTTAGATGAGCCTTTTTCTGCTCTTGATAGTCATATTAAATACTTACTGGAAAAAGAATTGATGAAAATAATCAAAGAGAATTTTAATGGTATTGTATTACTAGTAACCCATAACATTGAAGAAGCTTACCGCATCTGTGACCAGATTATGATCATGGATCAAGGCCTGAATCTTCAACTCGGCCCAAAAGAAGACATTATAAACAAACCTATTAATTTGACCACAGCCAGAATAACCGGGTGTAAAAATATACTTGATGTATCCATCTTAGAAGAACATAAGGACTACCTTCTACTTAAGTCTAATGCACTTATTTTTAAAGCAGCAAATAACCAAATACCCTTGTCCGACTCTATGCTTGCCGGCATCCGAGCCCACCACCTTAGGCTTTATTCCGAAAAATCTCATAAGGACAATGTTTTTGATTGTGAAATTATGGAAAAAATAGAAGGGGTTTTCTCAACGACAATCATCGTCAATTGTGGCGGCAATGTGCTTCAACTGGAAATAGCTAAAGCCTCATGCCCTCACATATCGGAATCCAACACTAATAAAATCAAACTACACATACCTATGAAGCATGTTTTCTTAATGGAAAATGACCTATAAGATAAAGTCTATATTAATTTTCAGCCAGTGTTTTTATACGCTCCAGCGCTTTGGGAAACCTGATGTTAAAGGTTTCTTCTTGCTCTTGGGGTACGTCAAATACAACCAATAATGTTGTAACACCGTTTTCATCACTTAGAGTATAACGTTCCGAACCACCCGTCCACTCCTCATCCCGTAGCGCTTCTCCACTTTCTTTTGTGTCTGCACTATGCCTAAACAATGCAATCTCATTCGGGATCAGTTTCTCTACCAGACTTGTTACACCATAACCACCTACAGAAGATATGAACTGGATTTCATTGCCTTCTATCATTTCACCTTTCATGTATGTGCCTTCATCAATAATATTTGACCAGTCACGGAATGTCTTATCTTCCCAAAGGGTTGTCCAAACCTTTTCTTTTGATGCATTTATTTCTATTGAGAATTGAACTTCTTTCATAGTATTCCTCCTTAAATACTTTATTGTTGACTTAAAATTAATCATTCACCTATTTATATAATAGCTTATTTTTAATGTAGAACAAAAAAAGAATCAATTCAATAGAATTGACTCTTTAGACATTTTCTTTAATTTGAGTTTCTAACTTTACTTTCCCTAATGATTTCTAATTAGCTGCCAAAAAGCTTTCCTATTCCGCCAAATATGTTAGCGAAAAAATCACTGATCCCAGCTAAGATATCTCCTAAGCCGTTTAAAAAGGCCGTTATACCTTTTCCGGCTTCTTTGGCACTATCCATTGTCTCTGCTAACTGAGATAATTTGTCGCCCCACTTGGAAATATCTAACTTTTCCAACGTTCTACTAAGGCTTATAATTTGTTGAATATTTTCTTCGGTCAACTCAATATTTTGAGCATCTGCCAAATTAATAATGACCACTCTCAGTTCTTCGTCTGTCATATCTTTTGTCTCATCGAGTATTTTTTTCAACTCATTCATCAGCATGGTTGCATCATCACTACCAATTGTTTCTGCAAGTTCGCTTGTGGTCACCAATTCTTCTGCGGCAACTTCTTTTGCAGTTTGATCTAGAGAAATACCTGTGATATCCTCATATGCTTTGTATATACCGGTGAGAGCCGCTGTACCGGAAACCGAAAACGGTGCGGATACCATGACACTCGCATTTTCCACACCTGCTGTCATAAGTGCGTTTCTATAAATATCTTCTGTACACCAATTAATGTTATTGGTTGTAACATTAATCCCTGAATCTTCTTCAAGAGTTCTGATATAAATACTTGATATGGATGATGAACCAATTTTTTGATCCGGCACAAGTCCAGAAAGATATGCTCTTTCTTCATCAATGGTGACAATTATTTCTTTCACTTTCCCGCGCTCAAGATTAAAATCCGTATACATCTGCCTGATCTGTGCTTCTGTTAGATTCGCACCTAAGGTAACACGTTCTTCCCCTGGCTCAACGGCCAATACGGGCACTTGAAGCAATACCGTGAACAATGCAGCTAATAATATAATGCCATATATTTTTCTCATCATAATCTACCTATTTTCCTTATCACTTTTTTCATCCGTTTAATATCAGTCATTATTCCATGTATTTTTCATTCTCATTCCACAATAAGAGCTACAAGAATATTGACAGTAACAAGATTATTCTACCACTTGGAACTCAGTCTTACAATCTTTTATATCTTACAATTGTGTGACCGATCCGCTAACTCATTGATTCTTGGTGTGTTTCTGAGTATCGTCATAGCGCTTAAGCTGACTGTGGGCATTACAAGACCACTGAAAATAATTTTAGATCAAATGGAAGTCATATCCGAATATGACCTATCCCAATCTATGGATGCCTCCATCTTATCTAGACAGGATGAGATGGCATTGCACAAGCTTTCGGCATCATGAGGGACAATATTGCGCTCATCAATGACTCCTGTGTCGAAATGTCCGGTCAGATGGTAGCCATCAACAACCTTATACTGTCACTATCAGCCATCTCAGAACAAAATGCAGCCGGTGCCCAGCAGTCTTCCGCATCCATAGTGGAACAGACCAAGCTCCTTGACGCCATGTCAGCGTCAAGTTCGGATCTAGCAAAACTAGCGAACAAGATGGAGGCCAATGTCTCAGTCTTTAGGACAGAATCCGATGAGGCCATGCACCTTGAAGAAAGCCTTCTTGAAGATGCAGTGGTTGAAACCCATGACTCGGTCATGAACCATGTTCTTCATATCCAACAAGACATAGAAGCATCTAAGGAAGCAATCTATAAAGAAGGGTTGCCACCCATTGGGTAACCCACTTTGGTCGCTAAGATTATCTTATCCCGTCTACCTTTAATACCTTTGCCTACAACCCTTTCGCTTTCTCCATTATTATATATGTTGGCCGTTTCAAAAAGATAAAAGACAGTTAAACTCCTTAAACATAATCTTCCAATAAATAATCAATAATATTAATCACATGTATTCCTTCAATGTCTTCAAAAGCAACTTTATCTTTTGTGATAATACATTTTGGATAGTTATCATTTATAGCTAGTAATGGTTTTAATTCTCTCTTTCTAGTTTTATCGTCACTTATTGTCAGTGAAACTTGAACATATATTTTTTCTGACGCCTTAGTAGCTATAAAATCTACTTCTAAATCTCCTATCTTACCTATTGAAACTTGATACTCACGTCTAATTAACTCTAGATAAACAATATTTTCAAGTACATAGCCTTCGTCTATAAACTTACTTCCCGCAAGCAAGTAACGAATACCCGTATCAACCAAATAATATTTCTCAAACGTTTTAAGATGCATTTTACCTTTCAGATCATACCGATTAACTTTATATATAATAAAGCTACTTATAACCATGCTTATGTAATTATCTATTGTTTCGCTTGTTGTTTTACGACCAGCACTTGTTAGATAATCACTAATTTTTTTCGTTGATACTATATTCCCAACATTAGCTGCAAGAAATCTTATTAAACTGTCTAATAATGCTGGATCTCTCACACTGTTTTTTTGAATGATATCCTTCATTACAACGGTATTATAAATACCGATTAGTAATTCATTCGTAAGGTTTTCATCATCATCAAACAAGGTTACTGACGGAAGTCCACCATATCTGAAAAAACTGTTAAATCGCTCATCAATTAAAGCTTGATTATTAAGAGTTTTAATCTCTGAAAAATCTAAAAATTCTTTAAAAGACAATGGAAGCATTTTTATTTCAACATACCTACCCGATAATAAGGTTGCTAATTCTGAAGATAACATATACGAATTCGAGCCTGTTAAATATATATCTACATTATAATCAACCAATAACCCATTAATACATCGTTCCCATCCGTCAACCAATTGAATTTCATCTAATAATATATAGGTTTTCATATCCTGCTTCTTGATTTCTTTTGTAATTGTTGTATATAAAGATTTATAATCCAATATATCTATATATTTCATAGATTCAAAATTCATAAAAATAATATGATCATCAGATACATTCGATTTTTCCAAATAGTCTTTATATAACATAAGTAAAGACGACTTTCCACACCTTCTTACACCTGTAATCACTTTTATTACTTGTCTATCTTTCCATCTCACTAATTTATTTAAATATTGGTTTCTGCTTTTCATATAATACCTCCTTGTAACTATATTATACTTGAATAAAAAATAAAAACAAGAAGTTTTGCAGTTATAACCGTAAAACATCTTGTTTTTATTTTTTATTCATCTATATTTGGTTAAAGTGTCAAAACTATATAGTTGAACTTTTACATACAACATATAGTTATGAGTGAATCAACGTAACCTATATGTTTTATGTAATTTAGAGAAACTTAGTTTTGACACTTTAACCATATTCTAATCTTTGTATTAATTATACACTTCTCCATGGTTATCATCAAGATAACTCGTAATACTACTGTCAAAAGTGCTGACAGAATTCCTAATGTTGTATGAAACTGTAGTGAACTGGCTTCCTTTATATTGTTTGCTTTAATCCATAGGCCACATAGACTTTTCCCTTAAGGTACTTAACGACCACCTTTTGAGATTTCAAACAGTCCTACAAGTGCTTTTTCTAAATTATTGTCTTCTAAAAGATCAGAATATCTAATTAAAAAGATGTCATGATCTTTAACTACCATGACCTTATAACCATTATCTGATAAGCTATAAAGACGCGCGCCAAAATCTTCATATCCCTGAATTTCTTTTATATAATTTTCCATTTCAGGCTTATATTGAATTTCTTCTAGATATCTTTCCCTTTCTTCATTCAACACTTTTTCTACAACCCAATTTTTAAGCCACTCATGGTCAATATGCATGCCTTCTATATGTATAGAATTAGTAATACGATTTTCATCGTCTTCAATCCATTCATCATATTCGTAGCTCAGTGGGACAAACACACTACTTTTCACATACCACCACTCTAGATTGGATATGCCAGTAACACCTAATTCCTCCAGTGTTAGTCGGTTGATTTCCATTTTTACATCTTTTTTATCGGAGGTCGCCATAAAATTTGTACCTACAAAAGTGAAAATGGCTACCATACCTATACCCGTACTTAAGGCCCATGCAATAACCAAAATACCAATCTTTGCTACTAGTGGGTAGCTTGTTTTTTGAATGTATTTCTTAAACAGCCAAACAAATATATAGATCAAAGCTATTGGCAAGATACTCACCACTATCATACTCATTGGGATATCGCCATAAGAGTCAAAGAAGAGTGCTACAATTAATAATAATACATATCCCACCAGTAAAACCGATTGAAGTCTATATTTATTCTTTACCCACTTAGGGCTATAGTAAAATAGTGTATCGCCATTATGTAATCTCTTACCATTAATAATAATCCAATATAAGGATGGGATTGTTGCCATCCAGATAATAATCGTAATCACATAGGGGCTAAACAAATTAAAGACTCTAAGATTTGACGTAAAAAGATCGTATCTTATGTTGTTAGCATTTAACAGCGCCATAGCAAGGTATAAAAAAGGTAAAAACATGAGTATAAGCTCTGATTTTAAGAATGCCTTTTTTACTGTTTTATAAATGTCTTCATCATCTGTATAAATTGGTGACGCATCTATTTCACTTGAATGATAATAGATTCTATATATTTGATTCTCTGCTGCCAACTGCCAGCCTGCACTTTTACAAAACTCATCATATGTAGTGGATTCTTCTTGATCTGGCCAATCAAGCATCGTTTTTGGTGTTAGCATCGCCACGTTAAAAGTCAAAGCTTGTGGTTCAATCTTTCTAAAAGTCATACCGAAACCCATTTTCTCAATGAGCCATCCTTTTAGTGCCATTTCTTCAAAATATCTTTCTAATGACTTATACTCTACAATCGAAGCACTTTTAAATACCCTTTTTCTATCTCTACTCATCTCTATCCTCCACAATAGATCGACCATCCTTTACCAGTTGATTCAATCTATCCCACTCTTGTTTAAGCATCCTACGACCTTTTTCTGTCAGGATATATACTTTTTTGTTTTCTCCTGATGGCACGCGTTTGACTAATTCTTCTGCTTCAAATCTAGCGATATGGTTATATAAAGTTCCTGGACCGACTTTCACGCGTCCATCCGAAATTTCTTCTACCCTCTGCATAATGCCATAACCATGAATTGGATTTGTAAGACTTAATAGCACATAATACATAGGTTCTGTTAGTGTCTGTAGTTGTTTTCTTGGCATGGCATCTCCTCACTATATCAACACTCGATATAGATCATATTATATCAATACTCGATATAAGTCAACCCTATAGAAGATTGTAACATTTCATTACATTTTATGTAACAACATATATAAAAGAGTGTTAGAAGTAACGCTTCTAACACTCCCAACCACCACCACACCAAACCCAATCAGTCACTTATATAAGATTTCTGTACTCCTGTCTACTATCTACAACAGCATATATTGTTACTACCTTGTTTATATGATCAACTTTATAAAATGCCAAATGCTTTTCCACAATCAATACTCTATATCCTTGTTTACGCAATATCGCATATCTCGGAGTACTTCCAGATTCTGGGAATTCAGAAAGTCGCATCATTGCTTTCTCAAGTTTATCAAGATAATTTAGTGCTACGTCCACACTTCCTGAATCATCTGCAATATAATAAATCAAATCTCTTAATTGGTTATCTGCTTTTTCAGTTCGGACTATTTGATACATATCAGTCCTCCCTATTTAGTAAGGTGCTTCGAATATCATCAAAGGTTTTTTGAAGTGATTCAACCCTTCCATACTTCACGTCTTCTTCTGCTTCTGCTAATGTACGTAG
Source organism: Firmicutes bacterium HGW-Firmicutes-2 (assembly GCA_002841495.1). Lineage (GTDB taxonomy): Bacteria > Bacillota > Clostridia > Lachnospirales > Vallitaleaceae > Petrocella. Next base: position 139,253 of record PGZV01000015.1, read on the forward strand.
CAATTCCAATTCCGATGTCATTTGCTTGTATTCCTGCAAGCCTATTACTACTGTATCTCCTCTGCCGTTCTTCGTTATGATTACTGGCTTTCTTGTCTCATGACATTGCTTAGATATTTCATTGTAATGATTTCTAAGGTCCGCTGATGGACGAATATCTAGTTCCATATATTTCACCCTCTCTTATTAAGATAGTCATATTATATCATCTAACTACTATGCTAGCAATTGCAAACTTTAGCCATTTCTCTTAACAACGTAATCCATAAGTTTTATATTATCCTATCATTCCCATACTGGCCTTGATTTGCTTCAAAATGCCAGATAAACTTAAATCAACCATACCGGTACTGCCCAAATCTCTTTAGATAAAATAACGGATACATAAGAAACGGGTACGGCTAACTTATAAAGTTAGCCGTACCCGTTTTTGCTTTGTTATCATTAAAAGAACTTTTAGAATAGCATCCCTTATTTTGCCAAGAGATTGTATAATACTTGTGCCATTTCAGCTCGGTTTGTCGTATCTGTCGGAGAAAGCGTACCGTTATGCCCACTGACGATTTCCGTTCCTACAAGTAATATCATGGCGTCTTCTGCCCAATTTGCTATCAGGTTTGCATCGATGTAATCCATCATTTGTTTTCCTTCCACTGGTGTGGGAAGTTCACCAATGACCACTAAAGTATTGTAGAGTAGGGTAAACATTTCCTGTCTGGTGATTTCCTGATTAGGTACAAATAGATTATGACCTATGCCCTTTGTGATACCAAGAGCTTTGGCCTTAGACAGATAGCCTGTATAATAGGTATCTCCGGCATCCGCAAAGTTATCTTCCCCGCTTTCATCCGCTTCTATACCGTAAGCCCGCATTAACATGGTGATGAATTGGCCTCTTGTTAGTTTGGCATTAGGGCTATAGTTGGTTGCATCTGTGCCTGTAGTTATGTTTCTTGCTGCAATGAAAGTGACTGCTTGACGATACCACGATGATTCTACCACATCTCTAAAGCTCACTTTATTATAGCCAATCATATACTCAGAAAAGTGGTTCGTGGTAAAAACAACGGTACCGCTTGCCGTATCATATTTACCCTTAACAGGATTGAGCTTGCCGTCACTATCGATGTAATAAACAACGATAGCTTCTTCATCTTCCCCAGCTTCCGGTGTATAAGGAATACTAATAGTAGCCTTACCGTTACCAAATTGGGATATATTAGAGCTTCCGGCTGATACTGATAAATCATAGACCGGCCTATTGCCAACCGCTTGCTGCATTTCACCTGAAAGTGTGCTTGTCTCTACTCTCGCCATACTGATTGTGATATTGCCTGTTCCGGCCGCACCGCTGATCGTATTAACCGCCTCTGCATCAAAAGTTATACTACCTAAACCTGTGATGACTTTAACATCAGCCTTTGTTTCATCCGCTACTTTGTCAAAGGTTGTTCTATCCATCACTACTTCAACTGTTTGTGCATTGATATTCGCTTCAACTTTGATTTCTATCACTGCCTTCTGTCCAGCAGTTTCACTTGCCTTCGCTATGTCAGTCAGAGACGTCATTGCACTTGCCCCCACGTCTGCCGTAGCAGTTCCGGTAGCCGTATTGGTTTGAGCTGTAAAAGATGTTGTGTTCACATCTGCAGATGGTACTGTCGGGCGCGTTGATCCTGAATTGTTGCCAGTGCTGATTAATGTCCATTGTGCATAGACGGTCATATCTTGGGTTACTGACGTCATCGGTGTAAACGTCACACCGCTACCACCAGCTGCGGTATTCCACCCGCTAAAGGTATAGCCTGTCCTCACTGGGGCAGTGGGTAAAGTGCTTACATTACCACCTAAGACTACTAACTTGGTTGTCGGACTTGCATCCGAAGTACCACCATTTTTATCAAAGGTAACCGTATTAGCAAGCACAGGATAGTCATTGTTCACATTCGGTAAGATTGTCCATGTGCTCGTCGTTTGTTCACTCTTATTTGCATTCAGTAACATTGCAAAATCGTTATTCTTCATGGCATCTGATGTCTTAGATGTCAGAAAAGCTTCATTTGGCCCCATACCTATGCCGACTTTAACATCCACTGCAAATCCAGCCATAATCTGACTTGCATCACTATTCCAATAGCCATAAGATAAAATATTGCTGACAGAATCCTCGGCATCATATCCTATAAAACCACCAACTAACGAATTATTCCCACCTGTCAAATTCCCTGTAGCATAGTTATTTGTGAGCACACTATCATAAGCATATCCTGCCAAACCCCCAACCGCGGCCTCAATACCACCTGTTACATCCACAGTGGCATAGGCATCCAAAATTGTGCACGCGTATAAATTGGCCACAAGACCACCAACATAAGTATAATTACCACTTGATATCATACCGGATGCATGGCTGTTTATTATATTACTATAATCGGCATATCCAACAAGACTACCTATATCAGCATATACTGCTGATGAATATATCGAAACATCCTCTAACCAAACATTACTAATTGTAGAACCCGAAATACCTCCGAATAGACCTGCATATACCAGCTCTGTATTAGGCATATCAAATGTTCCCATTGTAAGATTGGTGATTTTTTTATTATTACCATCAAAATTCCCTCTAAAAAATACATAATCGCTTCCAATAGGAAACCAGTCATGCCCCGAAAGGTCTATACGCGTAACACTGTCAGCAATTTTGATGTTATAGCCTGAAAAGTCATTGCCATTATTAACCTGCTTGGCCACCCACGCTAGTTCGGCAGCATTATCAATTGTATATGTGTCGGTATCTTCATCCAGGTCCGGATCCATTGTGGCCACATTACCATAGTCTGTCCAGTAATTTGTCCACCTTGCATATAAGGTAACATTATCATTGTAAACATAATAACTGTCGCCCTCAGCAAATATCTCTCCATTTTGATCTACCCAGCCTCCGAAATTGAGGTTGCCATTTGTCAGACCGCTTCCTGATGCCAATAAACATGCTTCGCCTTGTGCATATGAATTACTATCTATAGGAATCGTTCCGGTTCCTCCGTTAATATCATAAGTTAGGGTATAGGTTGGTGTCCACTTTGCATAGAAGTTAATATTTGTGCTTCCGATATAATAAGTACCACCTGGTTGAAAAACCGTCCCGCTTCCGCCACTGTTAAGCGTCCAACCGGCAAATCTGAAGCTTTCTTTCGTAAGCCCACTGCCAGATAATAATGTAATATTGCTATCTTGCGCATAAGCATTACTGTCTACGGGTTCAGTACCCATTCCTGAATTTGCATGATACGTTACAGTGTAACTAGGGTTCCACTTCGCATAAAACTCAGTATCCCCACTGCTCATTGTATACGTTGCGCCAGCAGTATAAACCGTCCCGCTTCCGTCACTCGAGAGCGTCCAACCGCCAAAAATATAGTTGGCCTTCGTCAGTCCACTACCGGATGGCAATGTGACCAAACCATCTTCTTCATAGGTGTTGATGTCAATAGGTGCATCCCCTAATCCTCCATTCGTATTATAGAGTACTGAATACGTTGGTTTTGGTGCCCACTGCGCATAGAGTGTCGTATCTTCTGAAATGTTCGTTGTGAAATCAAAAAATGAACCGCTTCCGTCACTGGAGATCGTCCAGCCCGTAAAATTAAAATGTGCCCGTGTTGGATCCGTCATCGTCGCCATCACTGAAATACCTTCAGCGACATGCATGACTTTATAATCCGTTTCTAAACTGCGAAAAGTAACTGTATTGGTGGTAGCATGCGACGTAAAATATAGACCTTCAAGATAAGGATACCCATCATTGAGATCGTAAACAGACGTCCAATCTCTTAATGCTCCGTTATTGGCACTTAGCAGATCGGCAAAAGCCACATCTGTCATTTCATCCCATGACTTTGCCGTTGAATCGTCGGTTGCACGTCCTATTCCAAGCTTTGAATCCATATTACGTGCTACACCGCCTACTGTCTGTGTTGCATCCTTATTCCAATAGGCATTTGTAATTATGGTTGCGACAGTGGTCCCCCTATAGCCAATCAATCCACCAGCAGATTGGTTAATAACATTGGTTTGTGATGTATTAATATCACCCGAGGCATAGCAGTTGGTAACGCTGCTTAAACCGTTATACAAACTCATCCCAATAAGTCCCCCAACAGAATTTGAGGACGTTACATATCCACTTGCAAAAGAGTTGGTGATATTGCCTGCTCTTCCAAATCCTACCAAACCGCCTGCACAATCATCACCAAATACATCTCCTGTGGCAAAGCAGCTTTCTATGTTGTAATAGCTGTGCCCAATTAGGCCACCTGCATCTGATGAACCGCCACCTGTCACATCACCCGTGGCATAGCTGTCACTAATCGTACCTCCTCCATCTGCAAAGCCGACTAGACCACCAATATATTTAGCACCGCTTCCTGATACATTACCAGTGGCATAACTCTCTGTAATGTTGCCCCCAGTCATCAATCCCACCAAACCACCAACAGGCAGCATACTGCCACCTGCTATGATGTTGATGGACGAAGAACAGCGATCAATATCTGAAGTGCTAAGACCCACTATACCGCCTACACCACGGCTAGAACTAAGCGCTAAAGTACCGCTACCACTTATGATACCAGCAGCCGAGCAGTCCGATATTGTACTACTATATGCCATTCCCACGATGGCGCCGGCTTTTATAAAAACGTTATCCGCAACAGAAGTATAAATAGACACATCTGTCATATTAATGTCTTTTATAACGGCACCATTAGCATACCCAATGAGACCAGCCTCGGTAAGGGTTGATGGCTCTGACGCCGTTCCTATTGTCATATTAGATATGGTGTAGCCATTACCGTCAAAGGTACCTGTCAAAGTGCGATGTTGAAATACACCGATCGGCACCCAAAAATGTCCCGCAAGATCAATATCATTACTTAAAATAAAAGTAGCACCGCCAGCGGTATTATAAGTATCACTATTGACCTTATTTGCCACCCATGCAAGCTCTGCTGCATTGTCAATTGTATACGTATTCGAAGCAAAATCATAATCAGGATCTTCTGTTGCTACATTTTCGGCATCTGTCCAATAACCGGTCGTTTCTGCCGCCAAAGGTACCGTAAATGTTATACTCAGCGTCACTGTCATTACCAAAGCCATGAAAATACTGCACATTCTTTTTAATCTCATAAAATTCTCCTTCATACTGTTTTTGATAGAGCTATATAATATATACGCATCCTAGTACTAATTTCATAGAACTAGGCTATTACCACAAGTGTTGTTTTATATGATATACTAAAAGAAATGGTTTTCAATGACTGTAGTCATTGTAACATCTTCGACTTTTTGTGTCAATGAAGGAGAGAGAATATGGAAAAAAAGAAGATCAATAGCAGACAAATCAACGCACTAGAAACAAAAAAAAGAATCTACGAGACAGCCAACCAGTTGTTTAGAACAAAGGGCTTTCAGAAAGTAAGTGTCGATACCATAGTAGAAACCGCTAAGGTTTCTAAAGGAAGCTTCTATGTTCACTTTGAGTCAAAAGACGCTTTGCTTGTCTCATTGATTGGTGATTACGTAAATGAGATTGATTTAGACTATAAAAATTATATTTCATCTTTAGATATGACATCAGCCTCGGATATTCTGATGTCACTGGTAGGAAAAATCGCTGATGTTCTTACCCATTCAATAGGTTATGACCACATGAACACGCTATACAGAGTACAGCTAGAAAGAACTATAAATATGGATGCTATATCCGGCTATAATAGAGAAATCTACAAAATGTTTAACGACATACTTCAAAAGGGTGTCCATCAAGGTGAATTCATAACAGAAATCCCAGTAGATACACTTTCTAAACACTTGATGATTGCCTTTAGAGGACTCACCTATGAGTGGTGCATTAGGCATCCTGATTTTGACTTAAAGGAACAAGCTCTGAAGCATTTTGAAATTTTTTTGAAAGGCATAAAAAAACATTAATAGGCAATGTGTGAATGCTAGTATAAAAGTAGGGAAGAAAATCGGTGTGGGATATGCACCCTCCTATTGAATCTTTCTCTATCGATTATATCCAAATCGATTGCCCGTCAGTTCCAGCCAAACTTCATCACATTGTTTCATTATTTCATCACTTAGTGGTTCTTCTTTGAGCGCTTTTATGTTTTGTTCTAATTGAGATAACTTACTAACACCACTAATAATACTGGTAACTTGCCTATGATTAGCGCACCAGTTCATTGCCAGTTCTAGTAGGATAAGATCATGTGATTTACCAATTTCAATGAGGCGATCAATCGCTTTGAAGCTTGCCTCGGACCAGTAACGTTTGTAGTAGACTTCATTGTTTGAAAATCTTGTATTATCTGCTGGCTGACCCGGCTTGTGTTTACCCGCTAACAGTCCTGCAGCAATAGGGTTATAGACTGTCAATGCCATTTCATTAGCTTGAAGATAGGGTATTAGTTCAGCTTCGATACTACGGGTGATTAAGTTATAGACATTTTGGGTAATAATGGGTTTTGTAAAGTTATATTTATCACATGTAGCCACTAATTCTGCTATTTGCCATGCTGCAAAGTTGCTAATACCATAGTGTCTGGCTTTACCTGATAGCAATATTTCTTCCATACCTTCTAGGGTTTCTTCAATAGGTGTTTCGTAATCCGGTGCATGTAAGTAATATAAGTCCACATAATCTGTATTCAGTCTGCCTAAACTAGCATCGATACTTTTTAATAGAGTGTCTTTCTTAAGACCAGCTTCATTAAGATCGCCACCCATTGGATAACCCACTTTGGTGGCTAAGATGATCTTATCACGTCTACCTTTAATGCCCCTGCCTACAACCCTTTCGCTTTCTCCATTATTATATATATTAGCAGTGTCAAAAAGATTTATGCCGGCATCAAAAGCGTAATCCATTATTGCCAAGCTCTCAGCCTCACTTGAGTTGTGAAATATCTATATTGGTGCCTTTTATATGTTTGTATTTCATCCTGTCCTCCTTGTTTTTATCAACCTATTGCAATAATATGGTTAAGGCGTCAAAACTATATAGTTGAACTTTCGCATACCATATATAGTTACGAATGTATCAACGTAATCTATATATGGTATGTGAATTTAGTGAAACTTAGTTTTGACCCTTTAACCATAATATTATTTTTTCATCTTTGGCTTGACCAAGTCATAACTGTTGTCCATCATCGTTTGAACCAATTCAAAAGGTACATCACCATCTTGTATCACAGTATTCCAGTGTTTTTTATTCATATGATAGCCTTCCGTAATACACCCAAATTGATCTCGGAGTATAAGAGCTTCATCTGGGTTACATTTCAGATTAATGTAGACGGACTCATTTCGTTCGGCTATGAGGGCAAACATTTTTTGGTTGGCTGTCAACTTCATCACTGCTGTCACTTCATCAAAAGGATAGTCCAAGATACAGTCATAATGTTCAAGGCAGTAGTTTATAAGTTGTCTTTTTGTCATATTATATTCCTTTCTTGTGTAGATTCCTATAAAATGATTAATATATTCTTCTTTGACAGACTATT
>PGZV01000015.1:146969-151848 GCA_002841495.1 Firmicutes bacterium HGW-Firmicutes-2
CCATATATCTCTTTGTGAAACAGAACTTCTTCTTCGCCATTGGTTTTTTCAATCCAAACTTTGCTTGGGCAAGCAATTTTATCAAAATATAACGTAGCATCTTCTCCTTGTATTTCACAAGGTATTTCTGAATTTGTGATTTTTGAATAGTCTAAACAGCAAATCATATTTTCATAGGATGCTATTATCACACCGTAGGCGTCTATACTATTTTTTATAACATAGCCATATGTATTAATTTTTTGTGGTTTACCAAACAAACTTAACATAGCTTCAATACAATAAATACCTATATCCATCACTGCACCATTTGATAATTCAGGTCTGAAAGCATTTTCTATAATACCTTTTTTATAATTATCATATCTGGATGAGTACTTGCAAAAACTTAAGCTTGCTTTATGAATTCTACCAATTCTACTAATACCTTCTTGAATAATCTTCCATGAAGGATGATACAAAGGTCTCATTGCCTCAAAAAGTACAACATTATTTTTCTTTGCAGCCTCTTTCATATAATAATATTCTCTACTGTTACTTGCCATTGGTTTCTCGCAAATAACATGTTTGCCTGCTTCCAACATTTTAATGCTATGTTCCATATGTAGTGAAGTTGGACTGGCAATATATACAAAGTCAATATCTTCAGCAGTTGCTAATTCATTTAAATCCGTATAGATTTTTACTTCATCACTGTCTTTTAATAGTTTTTGAGCGTTTTCAATTGACCTTGAGTAGACAGCACTTAACTTAATCTCATCAATATGAAGCGATGCCTCAAGAAATCTCTCAACTATAAAGTTAGTTCCAATTGTAGCAAATCTTAATTTTTCCATCTTATCCTACTTTCACATCTATCCCTAAATTCTTTCCTAAGTCAATATAGCTTCTTAATAGATCTTATCATAAACTCTTTTTGCAATCCAATGAATATTCTCTATTTGATACAGCCTCATTTTAATGCTCATTTTTTACCAGTAACCCAAACGATTCACACATAAACTTTCCCTTGAGGTTCTTAACGACCACCTTTTCCGATTTCAAGTTCTTTGCCAAAATAGATTTTGCGGATGTCCAAAGCCTCATCTGCCCATGCTTCTACGCCTATTCGTTTCATTATACATAAGTTATACACTTTCATGTTTTGGGGGAAACGATCAGCGCCATTTGCTAATGGCATAATAAGTTTACAAGGAAAAGTATCACATTCAAAACAATAGTCAACACCTTTATCATTGGCGCAGGCTAACGTCTCACAGGTTTTACCCTGCAAATCAAGGAACAGACATTGGTTACCGTCGTGACACCCTTTACAGGTTACTAACTCTTTGGGAATTTTGAGATTTGTAGATATCCGCTCTCTAAGAACTTCTGTCACATTTGATTCATACAACTCACAGTTAAAACAATCAATACCACAAGGTGCTACAATTCTTGAATTCATTTGAATCCTCCTATTCTAATAATGTTTACAATGATTAGACACATAGAAGAATCCTAAGGTTACAAAATTTCCGATAAAGTTCTTATTTTTGCTATAAAAGTATCTTTATCCATTGTATTTTCCACCTGAAATAAATAATGCATTTTTTTGAGTTTGGACATATTCTTAAAATGGATCGTAACTAATTCGTTGTTCTTATATTGATTGTGTCCTTCAGGAATAGGATAATTATTATCCTTCATATATTTAATCCATAAATAACACTTACAGGGTTTACTCGGGTCAATTAAGTTACAACGATATTCAAACATCTCTTTAAGTTGTTTTCTGGCTCTATGGAGAAGTACTTTTACATTATTTTCTTTAATTTCAAGAATTTCAGCAATTTCTTTGTTTTTAAGATCAATGCACGTCTTAAGCAAAAAAACAACACGCATCTTCTGTGGAACACATTTCAAAAAGCCACGTATACATTTTTCACGCATTTCTTCTACAATTAATACATCAACAAAATTTTCATCATATTCTAAATTCCCAAAGAAAGTTGTTTCATTTATATTCAAATCTTCAACGATTGCAATAACAGGTAATTTATTCCATGACTGCATATATCGATAACTTTCATTAATAGCTATACGATAAAACCAGGTTGATAATTTTGATTGTTTTCTGAAGTTCTTCAGATTTTTATAAGCTTTTAGGAAACTGTTTTGGAGAACATCCTCTGTGTCTTGATGAGATTCAGTAATACGATAAACGATGGCATAAAATTTATCATAGTCCTGTTCCACTATATTTTCCAATTCTTTTATTAAATCATCGTGTTCATTCATATTGCTGCATCTCCTTATATTCTTACTTATAACCTAAGCTATCCAACCAAAAAGTATAGTATGATATATTCCGCTCATACCATTCGCTTGTAAGCAAATACTCTTCACCATTAACCACTTAATGCCGCGACAATCGGTATATCAGCAGGTGCAAATCTATATCTCTCAGTTTCATCTAAATCAATCCACAGCACTTCGTCATGGTCAATTGAATTGATTTTATCTGGTATCTCTCCAATAATCGTGCAAACATATCCATGCAAATGAATTGTTCCAAACTCATAAGTGTATTCAGATTCTTCAATGAATGTACCCACTTCAATATGTAGTCCCAACTCTTCGTAGATCTCCCTAATAAGAGCCACTTCATGAGATTCACCTTCATCTACTTTTCCACCTGGGAATTCAAAATACCCAGCTAGAGATTTCCCTTCCCTACGCCTAGCGATCAACATCTGATTTTCTTTATTTCTAATTATGGCTGCAACAACATAGATAGACATAAGATCTCCTTAAGATATTAACATGAAATCAGTTTGCAAGGTTAAGATTCACTTCAAGGAATCTTGCTGGCATTGGTGATTCAAGTTCCCATACAAAACTAACCGGCTTTGAACCAGTGTGGCTTACATGGCCATCTTTTGTCTTATGACTAAAAATGTAACCCCTTTTTGCCTTAACAGATAGTCGATAATATAATTCTTACTAAGAGTTCTTAGTAAACTCGGCTCTCACCAACGGCATAACTAATTGATTCATCATCGTTGGTTACTCTATACTTCACTTTGAAAGCCATGCTATTATATTCTATTATTTCGATATGAATGAAGACTTCATCATCAAATCGAACCATGTTCTTGTACTCACAGAACATGCTAACCACTGGACTTATAACCCCTTCTTCTTCCATTATTTTGTATGAAGTTCCTATTGCCTTCATCAGATGTATTCTTGCTTCTTCAAACCATTTAATGAAATTCGAGTGATGTACAATGCCCATTTGATCTGTTTCATGATAATGAGCTCTTCTTATATATATGATATCCGATTTCTTTGGGGTTAGGATCATATTCTGATGATTCTTAGTTTGCGTATCTTCTATCGATTTGTTAGTCATTTTATGCCTCCTGTGGATTGCTTCACAAAACATTAAACCTTCTGGGGTAAAATCCTCTGTTGATACAATATCTTCTTTTATAATAACCTGCTTTGTTTTTTCAAAAGTAAAATAATGATTAATGCACCAATAATAACCCCACCACCTTCAAGAAGAAGGGTTGTTAATATAAAAATTCAAGTTCCCACACCTCAAACCCTTGGTTATAAGCAATCTGATAGATCGGCACTAGATTTGATTTAATTGATTCCGTAAAGATTTCTTCATCAACCTGAACCCCTTTTTTTATGATTGATGCTGTTGTATCGCTACCACCAATGGTTAAGTAATCCTCAAGTATTTTTTGATTGGAAGTGGACTGCTTCATATAGTTGATGGCTCTATATTGAAGGTCACAAAATTCCATTAAATACTTATCCAATAATGGTAGTTTATCACTCTTAGAACTATTGATGTGCTTGAAGGTTGGTATTAAATTCCATAATTCATCATGTAATACGAAGCTCCAGGGGATAAAATGATCAATACTGAAGGCCCCTAATTTTTTATAATATTCTGAAGTTAATGGCTTGCCTGTATAGATGTCTTTAATAGGTTCAACCATATTGAATCTTTTCCAGTAATTCGTCGCTTTGGTAAGACTCCGACTACTTGGAGGTTCAAGCTTAAATGGGATGCTTGGCACACTTGGGTTTTTGACTTGAAGGTATATGATTAACTTATTCTGAAGCCAGCCTTTGATCACTGCTTGATTCTCATTAATGTAATCCATCCAGTGAGGGTTGACGATAATCATTTTATTTGGCTCATCAATTTTATAAAAACAATCCTGACTATCTTGAGATAGTTGTGTGATAAGTCGATTCTTCTTCTGATCTTTTAGGCCTTTTGTTTTTTCTCTAAAAAAAGGAGATAGCAATCTATAAGGGACCATGTTATAGAAGGCTTTCTTCATGTTTTGTAAGGTAGTGTCGCCTAACAACTCTGATGAAAAGCATAGTAGATTCAACAGATTAGTTTTTTTGATCTCTGCGCCATAATAATAAGTATCATTGATATAATGGATTACCTTGCCAAGTTGGTCTTGAAAACCGAAGTTCAACTTATACTGAATGATTGGATACCATGCATTGGTAATCATTCGTGAAACCACTTTATCAAAATCAATCATTTGATGGCCTTCAATAATCTCTTCCAGCACACCTATCATCCAATAGGCTTTATAACTGGTTACCATATTGGCTCTATCAAGCATTCTCTCAAGCCATATGGCTTCCTGTCGGTTCATATCCAGTTGCATTCTGCCACCTCACTTCCATCACGCATTCTAACTCCCATCTATTCCTTGGTCATATCTCTTGCTGACCTCTTAATGATTACACTTATCCACTTCTCGTCTTGTCGGTCCTCACGTCTATCCACAGTTTCAAAAAACTTAATCACATCTAAGGACCCAACTTCAGATAATAGACTTGCTAACTTATC
>PGZV01000016.1 GCA_002841495.1 Firmicutes bacterium HGW-Firmicutes-2
GACGAATAAGAAACTAAGGAGGAATACCAGTGACTACTTATAACATATCACCTAAGACATTGAAAAGTATGTTTATTGCTGGTGCAAAATATTTAGAGTCAAAAAAGAAATACGTAGACGAACTTAATGTTTTTCCGGTACCTGACGGCGATACGGGAACAAATATGACACTAACAATTTTAGCGGCAGTACGAGATGTTCAAAAAGTGGATTCAGATGATCTACAAGGTCTGGCAAAAGCCATTTCATCCGGTTCATTAAGAGGCGCAAGAGGGAACTCGGGCGTTATATTATCACAGCTTTTTAGAGGGTTTTGTAAGGAAATTGCAAGTCATGATGTCTTAGACGCAGTCGTTTTAGCCAATGCTTTGCAAAGAGGTTCTGAAACCGCCTATAAGGCAGTTATGAAGCCAAAGGAAGGTACCATCTTAACTGTGGCGAGAGAGGCGGCTGAGAAGGCCGTAGAGCTTGCACGTGTTAATGATGATATCATTGATATCTTGAAAAAAGTCATCATTCATGCAGAAGCAACCCTTCAGTATACACCTGAATTATTACCCGTTTTAAAACAGGCAGGTGTGGTGGATTCAGGTGGTCAAGGTCTTATGTATATTTTAAGAGGCGCATTGATGGCTCTTGAAGCCGGTGATGATTACGTTGTAGAATTTGAGGTGGATGATACTCATCCCGAGGTAGAGTTGATTTATGATCACAGTGGTGAAGCAATCAAATTCGGCTATTGTACAGAGTTTATTATCAATGTACGTAATGATAAGGAAAGCGATAGAGAAGCCATTGCCTTAAGGAATTATCTTGAAACCATAGGTGATTCAATTGTAGCAGTTTCTGACGAGGATATTATTAAAATTCATGTACATACCAATGATCCCGGTCTTGCACTTCAAAAAGGTCTTTCCATAGGTGAACTTAGTAATTTGAAAATTGACAACATGCGTGAAGAACATGCCAATCGACTCATTGCTCAGGAAGAGCTGGATAAGCTCCACCCGACAGAATTAAAAGAAAACGGTTTTGTGGTTATTTCGATTGGAGACGGATTGAGTGAGATTTTCAAAGGTCTGGGTGCCGATTATATTGTTGAAGGGGGTCAGACTATGAACCCATCAACTGAGGACATACTGAACGCTGTTTCAAAAGTGAATGCGAAAAACGTGTTTATCTTGCCTAATAATAAGAATATTATTTTGGCAGCTGAGCAAGTGAAAGATATTGTTGAGGATAAGCATATTGTCGTTATTCCGACTAAGACCATCCCAGAAGGTATCAGTGCCTTAATTAATTTTGAAGAGGGCAAAGCTCCAGAAGAAAACGAAACAGTTATGACTCAAACCATTGATGAAGTGGTCTCAGGACAAGTCACATATGCCATTAGGGATACAGTTGTAGATGAGAAAGTTATCAACGAAGGTGATTTTCTTGGCATCGGCAATGGTAAAATCAATGTAGTTGAGACAGATGTTGAAACAACGGTCCGAAAGCTTTTTGAATCTTTGATAGACGAAGACAGCGAATTAATTTCCGTTTACTATGGGCAAGACATAGATAAGGAAATCGCTGATCAGTTATCCACGGATCTGGAAAATACGTATCCGGATTGCGAGATAGAAGTACATTATGGTGGTCAACCACTGTATTATTACATTTTATCTGTTGAATAAAAGTAAAAATAAAAGTAAAAGTATAATTTCAGGCTCTCCTAATAACAGTTTAATATGGCTGTTACGTAGGAGAGCTTTTTTGCTTTTAAAGGAGAATAAATTATGGTATTATTACCCTAAATGATTTACAGAAATAAGGTGATCTTAATGGAAATAAGTAGACCGATTACTGAATTGAGTGGTATTGGAGAAAAGAAAGCCCAATTGTTTAAAAAGATTGGCATAAAAAGCTTGATGGACTTGGTGACCTATTATCCAATTACTTACGAAAGAGGAATTGGGTTGTCAAAAATACAAGATATTAAGCCGAATGGAACTTATCTTATAGCAGGTAAAATCCTTGTATCACCTATTTCTAAAAGGGCCGGACACATTATTTTGACATCCACAAAATTAAAAGATGATACTGGTGAACTAAGCTTAACGTGGTTTAATCAACCTTATCTTCAAAAGCAATTAAAAGAAGGACAAACCATTACTGTAATGGGGAAAGCGTCCTATAAATATGATAAATTGCAATTGACTTCGCCCAAAATTATTACAAAGTCGGATTTGGCATATTTTGAAGACAAAGGCATCATTCCTATATATCCTTTGACAAAAGGTCTTAGTCAGAAAGTCATTCGATTGACTGTTGCTTTGGCACTAGATGTGATTAACAAACCAATTGAGGATCATATTCCGGCCACTATAAGAGAAACATACGAACTTGAAAACTTTGAGGACGCTATTTATCAGATCCACTATCCAAAAAATGAAAAAGCATTAAATCATGCTAGAAAAAGACTGGTTTTTGATGAGTTTCTTTTTTTTCAATTAGGCTTGATGCTGCTGAAAGAGGAACAAGTTAGAATTAAAAATCAATACAGTTTTAAGTCCTTTAAATGGTATGAACATACCCTTAAAAGCCTACCTTTTACATTAACAAACGCTCAAAATAGTGTCTTAGATGCAATCATGAAGGACATGAATGGTCCCTACAATATGAATCGACTGATTCAAGGGGATGTAGGTTCAGGAAAAACTGTGGTCGCAGCACTTGCAATTATTTTGGCAGCAGAAAATGGTTATCAAAGTGTTTTAATGGCACCTACAGAAGTACTGGCAAAGCAACACCTCCAATCTATAGAAGAGATGTTTTTGAGTGTAGATCTTAAAGTAGGATTATTGGTAGGGTCAATGACAAAAAAAGAAAAAATGGATATGTATCAGAAAATCGAAGCAGGTTTAATAGATGTGATTATCGGTACCCATGCGGTCATTCAAGAAGGCGTTGTTTTTAAAGACTTAGCTTTGGTGATAACTGATGAGCAACATCGATTCGGTGTTTTACAAAGAGAAATGTTAGCAGGAAAAGGGCATTATCCTCATGTACTTGTCATGAGTGGAACACCAATACCAAGAACTTTAGGCCTTATTCTTTATGGAGATATGGATGTATCTGTTATTGATGAATTACCACCTGGTAGAAAAAGTATAGAAACTTTCTCTGTTAACGCTACATATAGGAATAGGGTTCAGGCTTTCATTCTAAAAGAAATTGATGCAGGTCGGCAATGTTACATTGTATGTCCTATGGTAGAAGAAAATGAAGAAAATGAACTGATAGATGTACTTAGTTATACTGAAAAACTGCGTGTAAAATTGCCGCCTCATATACGGATTGAATATTTACATGGTCAAATGCGTCCCAAATTAAAAAATGAAACAATGGAACGATTTGCAAAGGGTGAGTTAGATATTCTTGTATCAACAACGGTGATTGAAGTCGGCATCAATGTACCCAATGCATCCCTTATGGTCATAGAAGATGCCCATCGATTTGGATTGGCTCAACTTCATCAGCTAAGAGGTCGAGTTGGTAGAGGTGGTAATCAGTCTTATTGCATTTTGATTTCAGACTCCAAATCAATGCTTGCCAAAAAACGTATGGCTATTATGACTGAGTCTCAGGACGGTTTTTATATCGCTCAAAAGGACTTGGAGATTAGAGGTCATGGAGATTTGCTAGGACTTCGTCAAAGCGGCATGCCGACCTTTAAAATCGCCAATATTGTTGAGGATCTAGAGATTCTTAAACAAGCCAATATTGTAGCAAAGACAATTAGTGAAAAACGTGATATACTGCAAGAAGCAACTTACGAAAATTTTAGAAAAAAATTAGAAAACTATATAGAGACCAATATGTCTTATATAGCTTTATAGGAGTTATACTATGCGTGTGATAGCAGGAAGTGTTAGATCCCTACCCTTAAGTGTTCCGGAGGGTAAGGATATAAGGCCTACAACCGATCGTTATAAAGAAACTGTTTTTAATATTATCCGTCCTTATATAGTAGGATCAAACGTACTGGATTTATTTAGCGGAACCGGTAGTATTGGAATAGAAGCATTAAGCAGAGGTGCGGCAAGATGTGTATTTGTAGAAAATCATAAAACAGCCATTATTTGTATCGAGAAAAATCTGAATTTTACAAAACTATTTGAAAAAGCAGAGATTATGAAGTATGATTATAGCAAAGCTTTGATGGATTTAGGTAATCATGGTATTCAATTTGATTTGATATATCTGGACCCGCCATTTGACCAAGGGTTGGAAGAAGTGACGATTTCACAAATCCATGGATATGATTTATTAAAAGATGATGGTATAATGGTATGCGAAAGCAGTTTGAAAACCGATATGTCTTTCCTTGAAGGTCTTAAAACCTATGAAATCATTAAAGAACGTAGCTATAATACATGTAAATTCAGCTTTATAAGTAAAACTAAGACAATGTAAGGATGTGACATAATGAAAACAGCGGTATATCCCGGAAGTTTTGATCCGGCCACCAATGGACATTTAGACATCATTAAAAGAAGTGCATGTCAAGTCGAGCATTTGATTGTAGGTGTGCTCAACAATGTCAATAAATCCAGTCTTTTCACCATTGAAGAACGCGTCAAATTATTAGAGGCGTTGACCATGGATCTTCCCAATGTGGAAATTAGATCTTTTTCAGGACTTTTGGTGGATTTCATGGATAAAGTATCGGCAAATCTTATTATTAGAGGATTTAGAGCTGTATCTGACTTTGAATTTGAAATACAGTTAGCACAGACAAATCATAGCTTGAATCCGAACATTGAGACCATATTTTTTGTAACAAAGAATGAGTATTCTTTTTTAAGTTCCAGTGTTGTAAGAGAAGTTGCTATGTATGGTGGCGATGTTAGTCAGATGGTTCATCCAATAACCGTTACCTATTTAAAAGATAAATATGAGAGTATGGAGGTATGAGTATGAGTGATGTATTTAATTTAATTGACGAAATGGAAGGTTATTTTGAAGAATGTAAGACAATGCCTTTTTCCAATAAAATCATAGTGGATATGGAAGTGGTATATGAATTTATGACAGATTTAAGATTAAAACTTCCGGAAGAAATCAAACGCTCACAAAGAATTCTTGAAGAAAAAGAAAGAATTATCGAAGATTCTAGAAAAGAAGCAGATCATGCATTGAATAAAGCTTCAGCAAGGGTCAATGAACTGGTTGATGACCATGAAATTAGTAAAAAAGCTGAAAAGAGAGCACAAGAGATTATTGAAGCTGCCAATCAGACCGCTAAAGAGATTAAAGTCGGAGCCTATGAATATGTAGAAGAATTGGTTGAGCAGATGGAATACGCTATGAGGGATACGGTAGAACAGACCAATATCCATTATGGTAAGTTTGAGAATTACATTACCCAACAAGTTAAAGTTATGGCGAATAATAGAGAAGAGTTAGTTATGAGTAAAAATAAGCTAGATGATTAAAGGGTCAATAGGTACGTTAACCATTAGATGCGTAAATAAGAACCTTATATCATAATTTATAAATATACTATTGACATATACATCTTTATATTGTAATATATGAATATAAAATAAACCTGTTTTGATCAGGTAAACAAATATAGAGGTGTATTATGAATTTTTTAAAGAAAAGTTATCAGAATATTTCATCAGACGAAGTTAACAAGATTATGAAGGACAAGGATGTTCAGATTATTGATGTGAGAGAACAATACGAGTTTGCTGCAGGACATATTGAAACAGCCAAACTCATCCCTTTGTCAACGATACCAAGCCGCATCAATGAGATTGATAAAAATAAGAAAATCATTGTTGTCTGTGCCAGTGGTGGAAGAAGTACCAGTGCTTCTAAGTTCCTAGGTAAAGAAGGTTATGATACGTATAACATGGTTGGTGGTATGATGGGATGGCGTTATAAAACAAAATAGTATTGGAAAAGCTGTCTCAGAATGTTGAGTCAGCTTTAATTTTGTGTTGATATGTTGTTTAAGCGCATAAGAATAATTTTTGGTAATAATCGTAGATATGATACACACTTTTTCCTTGCCTTACACTTCGTACGGTCATCGGAAAAACTGTGTATCACATCTACTCGGTAATAGATCGTCATTTCGTCAAGAATAAGCACTACTCAATCATCCTTCTTTTTTACATCCATGTAAAAAGGAAGGACGTTCTACATCCATGTAGAACTGTGATTGATCCGTGCTTATTCTTTCCTTATTCGGTTCCGCAAAAGTTTAATTTCAAGACTTAAATTTAAATATCCCACATAATGCACTTTGTTCTGCGTAAGATGGTACTTTTTATGCTTATATGATTCTTTTAAACTAAATTATTATATACAGATATACTAAAAACCATTTTTTCTTTAGCCAACTCCGACCATGAAGTTCCTGGAAGCAGTGTGTGTGATGGAGTCAGTCAGCATGGATGCTGACCGTCGACTTTTGGTGCATGGATGCACCAATTGGAGACCGTAATCATACATACTGTGGAAGGGTTTTCATGGGACCCACCTTAAAATCACACTCAAAGAACCCACAGTTTTATATGGGGATTAAAGAGAATCATAAAAAAAGTCTCTAAGCTTTACCACCTAGAGACCTCGCTGATTCTTATTTTTGTTAACAAAGAGCTTTAATTCATAGAGAAAGACTACCATTTACCTTTGTTCATGTGGATGCCAAGTTCTGCTTTTGCAAGATTCTTGATTTCCCATGCCATTTTGATGGTTTTCTCAAATACATCAATACAACCTGGATCTAGGCCGATTTCGATACCGGCTTCGCTTAAGTCAATCATTGTAGCAGCAAGATTTACCAATTCCATATGAAGATCATTGGATTCATCAGAAGCATAAATCTTGTTCGCGTCTTCCTCAGATAAAACAACGTGTTTTTCTTTAGGTGCACCACATTTTGGGCAAAAATCCAAAGCTTCATCTGCCTCATATACGTAGCCACATCCTGTACATTTAAATAGATTCATTTAGTTACCTCCTTATTATTCATGTTTAACAATTACTTATTGTTTGCATCAATTTATTATATCACATATGAAAAAAATAGGTAGACCATTATTTATTAGGGTAATCGAATAATAGGTGTTTCATATTCATTTTTCATCATGGTACCATAATTAAAATGAATAAGATGATTATATTGTAGCGTACTATTTAAATCAGCTTTATAGGAAAGCAGTTGTAGATCATCTAATTGCTTACATCCTTGGCGTATATTGACGATGATTGGTAGATCCTCATCATATTTTTTAATGGATTTTAGCATCTTCTGACCGTTAGCATTGAAGCCTAGTACTTTCAAATAAGGTTTCATATCTGTGTTTAACAATTCAAATGTTTTTTGCTCATGACCGAGATAAATGTGCAAGAGTGCTCTTGCAACTTTGGTTCTAGTGTAACGTTTAGATAAGATATTTTCCACCAAACCATCATAATTATAAGCATGTAAAGCCGCTTCAATAATTTTGTATTCAAGCCCTTCATTTACATCTTGATAAGTAGCCAATATATCAGGCGTACTTGCCAATATTTTATACTTTAGAAAAGGGAAAATCATATCATAAAAAATCGGACCTTCACCGGAATGGATAGCATTTTCTAATGTATTAAAAGAGTATATCGGAAGCTTTTCTGACAAAGGGGCATGCCTGTCATGCTCACGTAAGTACTTCCTTATCGCTGTAGCAGAAGGAATGGTTGTTCTACTGTTGTCATCATGGTACGCCGATCCAATACGCTTGATCGTTGTTGGTATAATTTTGCTGTAATGTCTTTTTAAAGCTTTTATATATTCAATACCCAAAATATTATTTGGAGTTTTAATGGCTGCAGCTGTTTCAACAGACATTAAATGATGATTATAGACGTATTCGAAAAAAGCTTTTTCTCTTGCTTTAGGAAAAGCATCTCCCGTGCTAAGATATTCATTTAAAAGGTATCTAAACCCAATAGGTTCATTTTGAAGGATATCTGCGATTTGAATAAGGTCATCAACGGATCCGGATTCACTTCCGAAATTCAAATGTGTTGTGATACCCGTAGCGTTTAAGAGTTTGATTGCCATATGAGAAAAATATTCAGCACTGGCAGTGGCAAAGTAAGTGGGTAGTTCAAGAACTAAGTCTACACCGGTATGAAGCGCTGCCTGGGTTCTTGCATATTTATTAATCACAGCCGGCTCACCGCGCTGTACGAAGTTGCCACTCATAATTAGGATAATGCCTTGAGCTTTTGTAGTCGTTCTTGCGGCTTCAATTTGGTATGCATGGCCCAAATGAAGAGGGTTATACTCGGTCACAATGCCACATATGTTCATAATTACCATCCTTTTTCTGTTCTCTAGAAAAGTATATCATAGTCAAGACTTATATGGCTATATAGTTTAACCCATTAACCTCACGATGTTTATAAAAAAAACAACAAAAACCCAAAAAAGCATTGTATACAATGAACACAAAGTATATAATAATCATATATAAACAATGATCATTGACTGTAAGCAACAATTTATGTGCTTAGAGTCAATGGTCTTTGCAAATTATAACGTAATAAATGAGCCAATCTGAAAGGGGCAAAAAATGAGTTTTATTGAAACAATTAAGGACAGAGCAAGACAATTCAGAAAAACAATTGTATTACCTGAAAGTATGGAATTAAGAACACTTGAGGCTACAGCCCAAATATTAAGTGAAGATATTTGTGATGTCATTCTAATCGGTAATGAGGATGAAATTAAAAAAGTAGGCATGAATTTTGACATCTCACGTGCAACCATTATAGATCCAAATTCTTTCGAGCAAATGGATGCCTTTGTTGCCAAGTTGGTAGAACTTAGAGAAAAAAAAGGCATGACTTTGGAAAAAGCTCAGGAAATCTTAAAAACTGATGCCTTGTTCTTAGGTGTTATGATGGTGAAAATGGGGTTTGCTGACGGTATGGTAGCAGGTGCAGTCAATTCAACAGCCAATGTACTAAGACCATCTCTTCAGATCTTAAAAACAGCACCCAACACAAAACTTGTTTCTTCATTCTTTGTCATGGTTGTTCCAAATTGTGAATTTGGACATCAAGGCATTTTTGTTTACTCAGATTGTGGATTGGTTCAAAACCCTAATGCAGAGGAGCTGGCAGCAATAGCCGGTAGTTCGGCAAAATCATTTAAAAGTCTTGTAGGCGCTGAACCTATCGTAGCTATGTTGTCACATTCTACAAAGGGAAGTGCAGCACATCCTGATGTAGATAAGGTTGTAGAAGCTACTAAAATCGCAAAGTCACTTTATTCTGAGTATAAAATTGACGGAGAATTTCAATCAGATGCAGCTATTGTTCCAAGTATAGGTGCGGCAAAGGCACCTGGCAATGAGATTGCAGGACATGCCAATGTATTGGTATTCCCGGATCTTGATGCAGGTAACATCTGTTATAAGCTGACTGAAAGACTTGCTAAAGCAGATGCATATGGACCTATAACACAAGGAATCGCCAAACCTGTCAATGATTTATCAAGAGGCTGTACAGCCGAAGATATTGTCGGTGTCGTTGCAATAACAGCGGTACAGGCCCAATAATATGACGAAGGAAAAGGGAGTAAAGAAATGAATATTTTAGTTTTGAATTGTGGAAGTTCATCAGTTAAGTATCAATTGATTAACATGGAAAATGAGGATGTATTAGCTATAGGTATATGTGATCGTATTGGTTTTGAGGGTTCATTTATGGGACATAAACCAAAGGGACATGATAAGATGAAATTGCAAATACCTATGAAAGACCACAAAGAAGCTGTAAAAGCAGTTCTTGCGACTTTAACAGATCCTGCCCATGGCGTTATTGATTCAATGGATGAAATTGCCGCTGTAGGTCATAGAGTTGTACATGGTGGTGAAGCGTTTTCAGCTTCGATTATTATTACAGAAGAAGTAAAAGATGCGATCAAAGCATGTAGTGACTTAGCACCTTTGCATAATCCTGCCAATCTTGTTGGTATTAATGCTTGTGAAGTACTTATGCCTAATACGAAGCAAGTTGCGGTATTTGATACGGCTTTTCATCAGACGATGGAGCCAAAATCATACCTCTATGGTCTTCCATACAAATATTATACCAAGCATAAAATCAGAAGATATGGTTTCCATGGTACCTCCCACAAATATGTTGCTTATAGAACAGCTGAGTTTTTAGGACGTAATATTGAAGACATGAAAATTGTTGTTTGTCATTTGGGTAACGGTGCAAGTGTGTGTGCTGTAAATAAAGGCAAATCTGTAGATACTAGCATGGGCTTAACACCTCTTGAAGGTCTTGTAATGGGGACTCGCAGTGGTGATATTGACCCTGCAATCGTTCAGTTTATTGCAGATAAAGAAGGTTTAACGTTAGATGAAGTTATAAATGTATTAAATAAAGAGTCCGGTATTAAGGGACTATCACAATTCTCAAGTGATTTTAGGGATATTGAAGACGCAATTGCAGATGGTAACCAACAAGCAGCGTTAGCGATGGATGTATATCATCTTAAAGTAGCTAAGTATATTGGTGCTTATGCAGCTGCTATGAACGGTATTGATGCTGTTGTCTTTACGGCAGGACTTGGCGAAAATAACCACGAAGTGCGTAAAGAAGTTTGTGATTATTTAGGTTATTTAGGTGTTAAAGTAGATGACGAATTAAATCATGTGCGTTCTATGGAACGTGACTTCTCAGCAGAAGGTGCTACTGTTAGATCTCTTGTTATTCCTACGAATGAGGAATTGGCTATCGCTAGAGAAACGAAGCAACTCATCCAAAAAAAATAATCTGTAAAATTAAAATTTGATATCATATAAAGGCAATGGCTCATGTTGTTGCCTTTATATTATTGATATCAAGATATGGCTTACTGCTCGTTATAATATTTACCCTTGACAAAATATTTAGGCATATGTATAATTACATGTGGTTATTATTCGAGGTATAAAGCGGTTTTGCTTTACAGCTAAAGGAGTGGTATCATGCATATTAATTTAACAGAACTGTTTTCACAAACGGTTAAAGATGTTACTATCCGGCGAACCTTGGACATGGATCAACTTGAATTTGGTGGTGAGCATTTCCAAATCAGTAAGCCCATCAATATCGAATTTGAAGTTACCCAATTAGGTGTAGGCGAATATTTGACCCAAGGCAAGGTTGAAGCAGAGTTGGTAATGTACTGCAATCGTTGTATGAATGAAGTCATATCAATAGTTGAAGGTCAGTTCACAAAAGAATTAAATGAGCATGTTGATGATCCCGAAAGTGATGATATGATGGATTATTATAAAAACTCAGTTCTGAATGTAGAGAAATTGGCTTTAGACGAAATCTATATGAATGTGCCTATGAAAGTTCTTTGCAAGGAATCATGTCAAGGTATTTGCAAGGTATGTGGTGCAAACCTTAACCAAGAAACATGTAATTGCGAAGATGACAATGTAGATCCCAGACTTGCTGGACTAAAAGATTTATTTAATGAAAGATTTAAGGAGGTGTAGACCATGGCAGTACCAAAACGTAAAGTATCCAAAGCTAGAAGAAACAGCAGAAGAGCCAATTGGAAGTTAACGGCTCCAAATTTGTCCACTTGTACGAAGTGTGGCGAACTCGTAATGTCTCACAGAGCTTGTAAAAAATGTGGCACATATAAGAGCAAAGTAGTATTAGAAGTAAAATAATCTACACTTATCCAATGAATATAAACAGCGTAACCATAATGGTTACGCTATTTTAGTATACTATCTTCATAGGAAAGAGGAGGCGGAATATGGAATTAACGAAGATTGTAATTGATGCCATGGGTGGTGACGATGCACCTAAAGCCATGGTTGAGGGTGCCGTATGGGCACTGAACTCATCTGAAGACATATATTTAATACTAACGGGTGATGAACATAAGATTAATGAAATATTAAAAGATAAAACCTATGATAAGAAAAGAATAGAAATCATCCATACAACAGAAGTGATCACCAATGATGAATCTCCTGTACTTGCTATAAGAAGGAAAAAAGATGCTTCATTAGTTAGGGCCTTATACCTTGTGAAGGATAAAAAAGCGGATGCATTGGTATCAGCTGGGAGCACCGGCGCGGTATTAGCAGGGGGAACTTTAGTTATTGGGCGCATGAAGGGCATAGAACGTCCTGCACTAGGCTCTTTGCTTCCAGGTGAAAAAGGCATGACCTTACTCATTGATTGTGGTGCCAATGTAGATAGTAAACCCCAATTTTTACATCAATTTGCTAAGATGGGATCCATTTACTATGAAAATATATTAGATATAAAGAACCCTAAAGTCGCTTTGGTTAATATTGGTTCAGAGGACAATAAAGGTAACGCGTTGGTTAAGGATACTTTTCCATTATTAAAAAATGATCTTTCTTTGAATTTTATAGGTAGTCTTGAAGCTAGGGATATTCCTACAGGTGGGGCACATGTAGTTGTATGTGATGGCTTTGTTGGCAATGTCATTTTGAAATTGACGGAAGGTCTGGCTTCATCTTTGCTTGGTATGGTCAAAGAATCGATTATGTCCACGACCATAAGTAAAATTGGCGGTCTACTTATTAAAAAATCCATGAAGTCTATGAAAAAAAGACTGGATTATACCGAGTATGGAGGGGCACCTTTACTGGGGCTTGAAGCTTTAGTGGTTAAAGCACATGGTAGTTCTAATGCAAAAGCCTTTAAAAATGCGATTTTACAATGTAAGACTTTTATTGATCATAAAGTGAATGATAAAATTAAACAACAATTATTGTAAGTCAACGGTTGATTATGTTATAAAATTATAGTAAGATGGTCTTAATATATCAAGGTTAGAGTGTAAAAATCACGAAGTTGAATTTGGTTTTGGCACATTAACCATATCAGGCAGGTTCTTAGTAAAGAACTCAATGAGAAAGGAGCTTATTATGGATGAAAGCAAATTATTAGAAATCATAGCAGAATTCACAACGTATGGGCCGGAAGAACTGAAAGAAAATATGAACTTTTCTGATGACCTTGGTATTGATTCCCTTGATTTGGCACAAATCATTATGGCAGTTGAAGATGCCTATGATGTTGAATTAGATGAGGAAGCCTTAGACAGTATTCAGACTGTTGGGGATGCGATCAATATGGTAAAAAATAACTAATAGATGTTATTGAATAAATGATATAGGAAAAGAGGTTTCAGAAATGAAGCTTCTTTTTTGTTATAGAATGATAAGCCGTTATTTAATAGAAAATTAAATAAGTTTATGATATAATATTTAACTGTGATTACTATTTAAGAAAGTGAGAATAGATATGTCCCTAGTAAAAGATATTGAAGAATTTCAAGATATTATTGGGTATCAATTTGTTGATTTGAGGCTTCTTGAAAGGGCTCTAACCCATAGTTCTTATGCGAATGAGCATCGACTAAGTAAGTTTGAGAACAATGAGAGACTGGAATTTTTGGGTGATGCGGTTCTTGAGATTATTACATCAGAATTCTTATTTCGCAAATACCATGAGATGTTAGAAGGGGAGTTGACCAAATTTAGAGCCAGCATTGTTTGTGAACCGACACTGGCTAATTTTTCTAGAGAGATTAATCTTGGTGATTATTTGTTGCTCGGAAAAGGCGAAGATAATTCAGGTGGTAGATTAAGGTCTTCTGTTTTATCAGATGCAGTAGAAGCACTGATAGGTGCCATTTATTTAGATGGTGGCCTTGAAGAAGCAAGGATTTTTGTCGAATCTACATTGTTAAAGGATGTAGAAAAGAGAAAGCTTTTTGTTGACAGCAAAACCCATCTTCAGGAAATTATTCAAAAAAATAGTGACCAATCCGTTGAATATCTTATTGTAAGTGAAAAAGGTCCAGACCATTCCAAGCTTTTTGAAGTCATAGCGGTGCATATGGGTGAAACCATTGGTCATGGATTTGGGAGAAGCAAAAAATCAGCAGAACAAGAAGCTGCTTTTGATGCTATCAAAAAGATCGTGTAACAATAATTTCTGAACAATTTATAAATGCATTATAAGTTGTCCAATTTTTATTGAAGGATTACGCGTGCAAGGTACAATCGAATCGAATTCAGTGTAAAATATCGTGATGTTTACAATCACATTTTGGAGAGATTAGCATGCATTTAAAAAGCATAGAGTTATACGGTTTTAAGTCTTTTGCCAATAAAATGGTATTTAAGTTTGAGAAAGGTATTACAGCCATTGTTGGTCCTAATGGTAGTGGTAAAAGTAATGTAGCAGATGCGGTAAGATGGGTACTGGGTGAACAAAGTGCCAAACAATTACGTGGTAGCAAAATGCAGGATGTCATTTTTGCCGGTACAGAAGCTAGAAAACCTCTCGGCTATTGTCAAGTTGATTTGACCATTGACAACCATGATATGAAAATCCCCATCTCATACTCCGAAGTTACAGTATCCAGAAGGGTTTACCGTTCCGGTGAAGGTGAATACTTTATTAATGGTACAAGTTGCCGGATGCGAGATGTTCTAGAGCTTTTTATGGATACTGGTATTGGTCAAGAAGGCTATTCTATTATCGGTCAAGGTCAGATTGAAAAGATACTGTCTAATAAACCTGAAGAGAGAAGGGCTTTATTTGATGAGGCAGTCGGTATTGTAAAGTTCAAAAAGCGTAAGGAAAGCGCAGAAAAAAAATTAGATGAAGAGAAACAAAATCTTTATCGAATTAATGATATCATCACAGAATTAGCCCTTCAAAAAGAAACCTTAACAGAGCAAGCCACAAGAGCAAAAGCCTATCTCAAGTATAAAGAAGAATTAAAAACCCATGAGATGAGTAGCTTTGTTATGGAAATAAAAAAAATCGATGATCAATTAGGTGACCATGAAGCTAAGGTTAAAATAATTGAAGAAAACATCATTCAAGTACGTGCAAATTACCAACTTAACAAGACAAAACATGGCGAATTTGTTAAAGAACTTGAAACCCTTGAAGGTGAAATTGATGTCATCAGGAATCAGTCAACACAACTGACGGTACTAAAAGAAAAAAAGGAAAGTGAAATCAAATTAACAGAGGAACAGATTACACATCTGACCAGTAATATAAAAAGATTTGAATCGGATATTGACCTTCTAAAGCAAAAAAAAGAAAAAATTGAGAAAGCCTTAAAACAGTACCAATTGGATATGGCTTCTCTTTTTGAAACCAGTGAAAAAAGTGAATATGATTTAAAAGAACAAGAAGCAAAACTTAAAGAAATCAATGAGAAGATCCTTAAAGATGAAGATGCTGTCGGAATCATTCAAACCAATATGATAGAGCGTCTTAATGAGATATCCAATATCAGAACTAAAATGCAACGGTATCATACAATGACAGAGAATTCCCTGTCTAGAAAAGAAAGTCTTGAAGCTAGGCAACGCATTCTTTCTAAATCTTTAGAAACATTAAAATTGAACTTAAAAGACGAGACAGATTTAAGAGAGGGATATCAAGCTGAGATTCACAGACTTGAAGAAGAAAAAAATAGTCTAAGCGCCTTATTAGAAGACATCCAAAAATCCATGAAAAGCGTGGAAGATAAACGCAACGCCATAGTTTCAGAGCTGCAGAATCTAAAATCTAAACATAAAGCTTTAACTGAAATTACGGATCAATATGAAGGTTATAACCTTAGTATTAAAAAAGTTATGTCGCAAAGACATCTACCCGCATATGAGAATAAGATATGTGGTGTTGTCGCTGACATCCTTAAAGTAGAAAAGAGCTATGAGAAAGCTATTGAAATTGCTCTTGGTGGCAATTATCAGAATGTAATAACGGAAGACGAGACAACTGCAAAAGCGCTCATCGAGTATTTGAAAACTCAAAAAGCGGGTCGTGCTACTTTTTTACCAATTCCAAACATTAAGCCTAATGTACAAAAAAATGCTGCGATTCGAATGGAAAAAGGTTTTGTAGGGTATGGTGATGAATTGGTTGAAGCAGCGGATAAATACTCGGATATTTTGTCTTTTTTACTTGGCCGCACTATTATTGTTAAAGACATTAATGATGCCATCGCTATGGGTAAAAAATACAAAAACACGCTTAGGATTGTTACTTTAACCGGTGACATGGTCAATCCTGGTGGATCTTTAACAGGTGGGGCGTATAAAAACGACAATACGCAGTTCTTGTCAAGAAAAAGGGATCTTGAGTCCTTAAAAGTACGCATTCAAGATATGGACCAACAACTTAGTGAAACTGAGCTGGCTTATCAGGTACAACAAAAAGAAAAGAATATAATAGATGAAAGATTAGAGAACATACTCTCAAGACTTCAATCGGTCTCCATTGAATTAAATGGTAAAAACATTCAAATGCATCAATTGAGCAGTGATGTTGCCAAAAGTGATGATGAACTAAATGAATTAAAAATAGAAGCAGACCAGATTATGGTCCAAGAACAAGAGTTGACTCAACAGTTAAATGAGCTTGAGAAAAGTCTTATTGAGAATGAAGTCAATAAAGAAGAGGCAGAATCTACTGTTAAAAAAATAATTGAAAAAACCGTAGACCTTAAAAATGAAAAGGAAAATCTACTGGAAACCATCACAAACATTCGTCTAGAACATGCATCTTTAAATGAACAACGCCAGAATGCCCAAAGTAATCTGAGCCGTATGAAAGAAGAAATTAAAGAATTAACAAACGATATAATAAGAATAGAGTCGGATATTTTGTCCGCAACCTCCAATCAAGAATCTAAAATAGAGCTTCTAAAGACCTATAGTTGTGAAACGGCATCTTTTGAGACGCGTATTTTAGAAGTTCAGAATCAAATTCAACAAAAAAGCTTAGAGAAACAACGACTTAGTAAAGAACAAGAACAATTGTATCATCAACAAGAAGCGTTGTCAGAAAACATAACATTACTTGAAAAAGATGCCTTAAGAATTCAGAATACCATATCAAAAATGGAGACTCAGAAAGAAAGCTTCATGGAATATATGTGGAATGAATATGAGTTGACTTATAATCATATTATGACCCAAGAACAAGTTCAACTTGGCAGCATGTCATCCATAAAAAAATCTATAGAGGTCCTTAAAACGCAGATTAAAGAGCTGGGTGATGTGAATGTTAATGCGATTACGGAGTATAAAACTGTTGACGAACGGCATCAATTTTTATCGGAGCAAAAAGAAGATTTAATTGAAGCTGAAAAACAACTTAGAGAAGTCATTATAGAGTTAGAAGAAAAAATGCAGACTCAGTTTAGAGAACAGTTTAATGCTATAAACCTTAAGTTTCAGCAGGTTTTCAAAGATCTTTTTGGTGGCGGTAAGGCTTTTTTAAGACTTTCTGATGAAGAACAGGTATTAGATGCAGGCATACATATTAATGTACAACCACCAGGAAAAAAACTCCAAAGTATGATGCTTCTATCAGGTGGTGAGCGTGCTTTTACAGCCATTGCACTTCTTTTTGCTATACAAAGCCTAAAACCATCACCATTTTGTGTTCTAGATGAGATTGAAGCAGCTCTTGATGATGCTAATGTTGAAAGATTTGCTAAATACTTAAAAAAACTCACAGCAAACACACAATTTATCATTATTACCCATAGAAGAGGTACCATGGAAGTGAGTGATGCGTTGTATGGCATTACCATGCAGGAAAAAGGCATATCAACACAGGTGTCTGTGAAACTACTTGAAGATATATTGGAATAAATTCCGGAAAGATAGGTTATTATGTTAGAAAATAAGAAAAGAGGTTTCTTCGGTAAGTTGGTAGAAGGCCTTACAAAAACAAGAGACAATATATTAGGTGGTGTCGATCAGGTTTTAAGTGGGTTTTCAAGTATTGATGAAGATTTCTATGAAGAACTGGAAGAAGCCCTGATTATGGCGGACTTTGGTGTCCATACGGCCCTTAGAATTCTATCGGACATAAAGATTAAAGTAAAAGAACAATATATAAAAGATCCTTTGGAAGTAAAAAATCTACTAAAACAAGAATTAATGGAAATCATGTGTTTATCCGATGATGCTTATGTTTTCGAAGAAAAAAAATCCGTTATTTTAATCATAGGTGTTAATGGCGTTGGAAAAACCACCACCATAGGAAAATTAGCTATGCGCTACAAAGCTCAAGGCAAGAAAGTGGTCCTTGCAGCAGCGGATACTTTTCGTGCGGCTGCAATTGAGCAATTAACCGAATGGTCTAACCGTGCCAATGTAGACATCATTGCCGGTCAAGCCAACTCGGATCCGGGAGCTATTGTTTATGATGCCGTTTATGCAGCCAAAGCCAGAAAAGCTGATATGCTTATTTGTGACACTGCAGGTCGTCTTCATAACAAGAAAAATCTTATGGATGAGCTGGGAAAAATCAACAAAATTATTGATCGCGAGTATCCTGAAGCTCATAAGGAAGTATTGTTGGTCCTTGACAGTACAACAGGGCAAAACGCCTTACAACAAGCCAAGCAGTTTAAAGAAGTGGCAAACATTACCGGTATCATTCTTACCAAACTAGATGGAACAGCAAAAGGTGGTATTGCCATCGCCATACAGTCAGAATTGAATCTATCGGTTAAATTTATCGGCGTTGGAGAAGGCATTGATGATCTACAAGACTTTGACCCGGAAGAATTTGTTGAAGCTCTATTCAATCAATAAGGATAAACTTGGACACGATGAATTGTGTTTGATGTATCCCTTCACAAAATGAACCTTAAGGAGAATTATGAAATATACCATATTAATGCGTCCAAACTATAACGTTGCCTACCATGAGGCT
This sequence comes from Firmicutes bacterium HGW-Firmicutes-2, assembly GCA_002841495.1. Lineage (GTDB taxonomy): Bacteria > Bacillota > Clostridia > Lachnospirales > Vallitaleaceae > Petrocella. The sequence goes on from PGZV01000016.1 coordinate 18,820, forward strand.
TATATCAACATGTGTCAAGTAGAACTAAAATCCTTACTGATGGCTTATAATTTCATAGAAAGTGACCCTACTGTACAAGGGGTTAATAAAGCCACTTATATGACATTTGAATCAGAAGTCCCGCTTAATGCAAATGTGTTAAAATCCATATGTAGACTATCTTTTTTTTATGCCTTGTTTCAAATCATAGAGAAAGATCTTTATAAGCCTATTCTTATTGAATATGCACCGGATTTTGAAGAAGATCTGAGTATTCGACTTAAATACAACGGTAAAACCAATGAAGTTATTACGCGTATGATGATGAACCTAGCCTTATACCATTCAGACTACTTTGATGAGCCTCATCTTAAGCTTCTTGATCCATTGTGCGGTAAAGGCACAACGCTGTTTGAAGCCATGATTAATGGTTATGATGCTTATGGTGTGGAAAAAGATAAAAAACATGTAGCGGATCTTGGAACTTACATAACGCGTTATATAAAAGATGCCCGATTCAAACACACCAATCAAAGAGGTAAATTAACTCACAATCGTAAAATCATAGGTGAAACCTTTGAGTTACAATATGCAAAGGATAAAGACCAATACAAGGCAGGTGATCTCCGTGAATTAAAAGTCTTAAGAGCCGATACAACGTATTTCGAAGGTGCTTTTCGCCATAACTCGATGCATTTGATTGTAACGGATCTGCCATATGGTGTACAACACAGTGGTAAAGAAAAAGGAGAAAAAACCATTGGACTTAGTGGTCTTTTAGATCAAGGTTTAACTTCTTGGGATCCATATTTGAAAAAAGGTGGTGCCATCGCTATATCTTGGAACATCTATACAGATACACGAGAAAGCCTTATTCAGATTTTTGAAGACCATGGTTACATTGTTATGAAAGATATGGAAATGTCCAAATTAGAACACCGTGTATCTCAAGCGATTACAAGAGACATTATTATTGCATATAAAGGTTAGTCTTAAGAATTTTGAATTTTGACTGTTATTGGGTTATGATAGGGATAGAATCTAATTCATTTGTATATGAAAAGTGGGTGTTGAATTGAAAATCAATCATGTTGCTATATGGACCAACCAACTTGAAGCGATGAAGACTTTTTATTGTCAATATTTTAAAGGTAAAGCCGGTCACAAGTATCACAATAAGAGGAAAGAATTTGAATCCTATTTCATTTCTTTTGATGAAGGTGCTCGAATTGAGCTGATGACCATGCCAGACATTGTCGAGCTTGAAGCCCATCAGCTCCTATCTTGCTTAGGTTTAGCTCATTTTGCCTTATCCGTTGGAAGTGAAATGGAAGTTATTAGAATCACGGAAAAATTAAGAAGTGATGGCTATGTCATTGCCAGTGAACCCAGAGTCACCGGGGACAATTACTATGAAAGTGTTGTTTTAGATCCAGATGGAAACTGTGTTGAAATAACTGTGTAGTTTTGTCACGATTACGATATTGAAAATTGAACTTGACATAAAATCAATATTACTCTATAATACCACTGTAAAGGAAAAGTGCTTAACAGCGGTGATGAAGATGGATCAAGTTTTCGAAAAAACTTTATTGTTTGATTTTTATGGTGAATTGCTAACCGAACGTCAAAAACAATTGTATCAGCTTTATAATCTTGATGATTTGTCATTGGGTGAGATATCCGAACAGCTGAATATAAGTAGACAAGGCGTTTTTGATGCACTAAAACGTTGCGACCAACAGTTACATCATTTTGAAAGTAAGCTACAGTTGGTACATCGATTTATTAGAAATAAAAAACGTGCCATGATGATTCATGAGCTCATAGCAAAGCTCAAAGAAAGTCATCATGATGATCGTTTGACTGAGATAGAGGCCATCACAGAAGCGATGATGGACGATATGTAAAATATTGGAGGCCTTACATGGCATTTGAGAGTTTATCTGACAAATTTCAAAATATATTTAATAACTTAAAGAAAAAAGGGAAGTTAAGTGAGGCGGATGTCAAAGCCGCTATGCGTGAAGTTAAAATGGCACTTCTTGAAGCAGATGTTAATTTTAAGGTTGTTAAAGACTTTGTTAATACAGTAAAAGAGCGGGCTATCGGGGACGAGGTTATGGAAAGCCTAACACCCGGGCAGCACGTTATAAAGATTGTGAATGAAGAGATGGTTGCTCTTATGGGTTCGGAAGAATCCGAACTGACATTCACAACAGGTGGTGGACCAACAATTTATATGATGGTTGGTCTGCAAGGTGCCGGTAAAACGACGACTTCAGCTAAACTGGCTGGGTTGTTAAAGAAAAAAGGTAAAAAACCACTTTTAGTAGCTTGCGATATATATCGTCCGGCAGCGATTAAACAACTTCAAGTTGTCGGTGAACAATTGAGTATACCGGTTTTTTCTATGGGCAATCAAAACAAACCCATTGATATAGCAAAAGCAGCCCTTGAACATGGTAGTAAAAATCATCATGATCTTATTATTCTAGATACAGCCGGTAGACTTCATATTGACGAGGCCATGATGGATGAGTTAATTGAGCTTAAAGATGTTTTGAAACCTAATGAAACATTGCTGGTTGTTGATGCCATGACGGGTCAAGATGCGGTACATGTAGCGGAATTATTTAATGAAAAAATCGGTGTTGACGGTGTTATTTTAACGAAACTAGATGGCGATACCAGAGGTGGTGCAGCCTTATCTGTTAAGGCGGTAACACAAAAACCTATTAAATTTGCGGGTATGGGTGAAAAGTTATCGGATTTGGAAGTCTTTTATCCGGAACGTATGGCATCAAGAATATTAGGTATGGGTGATGTATTAACCCTAATTGAGAAAGCTCAAAGTAATATCGATCAAAAAAAAGCATCTGAAATGGAACGTAAATTCCGAAAAGCTGAATTTAACTTTGAAGATTTTTTGGATCAGATGCAACAGCTAAAGAGTATGGGTTCTTTATCGGACTTGATGGCTATGATTCCGGGTATGAATGCTCAGATGAAAAATGTTCAAATAGATGATAAGGAGATGGCTAAAATGGAAGCCATGATTTTATCTATGACCCTAGAAGAACGCAATGATCCTAATGTTATAAATGTTTCCAGAAAAAATCGTATTGCAGCAGGCTCGGGAAATAAAATACAGGACGTGAACCGTTTTATTAAGCAATTTGAGCAGTCTAAAAAAATGATGAAACAAATGAGCGGCATGATGGGAAAAAAAGGACGACGCGGCGGTAAAGGCATGTTTGGTAATCTGCCCTTTTAATTCATGAAAACCTACATATCGGGTACAAACCCAAGGTGTGGTTTCTATATACAAACACTAAGCATAAGGAGGTGAAACACATGGTAAAAATGAGACTTAAAAGATTAGGACAAAAGAAAGCTCCTTTTTATAGAATCGTAGTTGCAGACTCAAGATCTCCAAGAGATGGTAAGTTTATTGAGCAATTAGGTTACTACGATCCAACAAAAGACCCAATCGATCTTAAAATCGATGCGGAGATAGCTAAAAAATGGCTTAACACTGGCGCTCAACCAACGACAACTGTAAGCAAACTTTTAAAAATCGCTGGTATCGTTGAATAAGGTGGCTTGAGTCCTATCAAGGACACAAGAACACTGTCATTTACGTAGGAGGTCGGCATATGAAAGAATTAGTAGAAGTAATTGCGAAAGCACTCGTGGATCATCCGGAAGCCGTTGTTGTCAACGAAGTTGAAGGTGAACGTTCTACAATTTTGGAATTGAAAGTGGCACCGGATGATATGGGTAAAGTAATCGGCAAACAAGGTCGTATCGCTAAAGCCATTCGAACGGTCGTCAAAGCAGCTGCAACCAAAGACGATAAGCGTGTGGTTGTAGAAATACTATAATTATTTTATGTATGCTTGTAAAATGGTTGAGTTAAGCTTGATTAATGGGCTGTCTAATAAGTGGTACGTTCTGTGAACGGTATTTCTTATTAGGCAGCCTTATTTATAAGAAAAAAGGGTGGTAACATGGAATATATGTATATTGGCCGTGTGGCAAATACCCATGGTGTAAAAGGCGTCATTAAAGTCCTTCCGACCACAGATGACCCCAAACGATTTGAATTATTAAAAAAATTAACGATAGAAGATGCACGAGGTAAAGAGGCTGACTATACAGTTGTTAAAGTTAAGTACTTACATCAATTTGTCTTACTTGAATTAAAAGAAGTAACGGATATGAATATGGCTGAAAGCTTAAAACTAGGTATTATCAAGATACCCAAAGAAGAAGCTTTGCCTCTTGAGACAGACGAATATTATGTTCAAGATCTGATCGGGTTAAAAGTTTATGACCATATGGATGCTTATTTAGGTGTCATTAAAGACGTACTTTTTACCGGTAGTAACGAAGTTTACGTCGTTGCCCTTGAAACCGGTAAAGAATTGTTATTACCAGCCATAAAGGATTGTATTCTAAATGTTGACATGACAGATCGTAGGATGAAGGTTTATGTCATGGAAGGATTGATGTAATGAAGTTTAATGTTTTGACGCTTTTTCCGGATATGGTTATGAATGGCTTGAATCATAGTATTATTGGTAAAGCCATGGAAAAAGGCATCATTAAGGTTAATCCTATTAACTTTAGGGATTTTAGTGACTCTAAGCATAACTCAGTAGATGATTACCCATATGGTGGTGGTGCCGGTATGGTGATTCAGGCACAGCCTGTACTTGATGCTTATGAGGACCTTGTTAATAGGGAAGGCACTTCCAGATTAATCTATCTGACACCACAGGGTAAAACCTTTAACCAAGCTATGGCGGAAGAATTTGCCAGGGCGGATCAATTGACTTTTCTTTGTGGTCATTATGAAGGTGTTGATGAGAGAATCATCGACAGTATTGTGACAGACGAAGTCTCCATTGGGGATTTTATTCTAACGGGTGGCGAAATGGCGGTCATTCTTATAATTGATGCGGTCGCAAGATTGGTACCGGGCGTTCTTAAGAATGATGCTTCTAGTGAACATGAAAGCTTTCATGACTATCTCCTTGAATACCCACAATACTCAAGACCGGAAATCTTTAATGGTATGAAGGTACCGGAAGTCTTATTATCCGGTCATCATAAACGTATAGAAACCTGGCGCAGGGAGCAATCTCTGTTAAGAACCTATAAAAAAAGACCGGATTTATTACCGATGGCTAAGTTAACAGACAGCGACAAACAATTCTTGAAAAAATATTGCAATTATGATGTAAATATGCTATAGTAATAAACTGTGACTACGGATGTTCCGCTTTTATGAAACTGATATTATGAACATCTAAGATGGAAGGAGGATACTCAAATGAATAACATTATTAGAGGTATTGAGCAAGCTCAATTAAAAGAAAATGTAGAGTCATTTAACGTTGGTGATACAGTACGTGTATATGCAAAGGTTAAAGAGGGCAACCGTGAAAGAGTTCAGATGTTCGAAGGAACAGTTCTTAGCAGACAAAACGGTGGTTCTAAAGAGAACTTTACAGTAAGAAGAATTTCTTACGGTGTTGGTGTTGAAAGGTCATGGCCTGTACATTCACCAAACATTGAAAAAATCGAAGTGATCAGACGCGGTAAAGTAAGAAGAGCAAAATTAAATTACTTAAGAAACCGTATCGGTAAGAGCGCTAAAGTTAAGGAATTAATTCGATAAGAGTATCTTATATAAGAGTAAAAAGGGTAAGGCCAACATTAGGTGCTGCCCTTTTATTTTTTTGGCTAAATCAATAAAAGTATCATAATCGTAGATAAAAATGTTCCCATCGTTAAGACTTTATTACATTTTTCAAAATAACTTGAGTTGTTTGGTGAAAAAGGTGTACAATGACATAATGAACTATAGATTATAGTTGGACTTTAATGTTAAAGGCCATGAAAGTAGGTAACGACTTGGAAGAGAATAAGTTAAAAAAAGAACTCATAGGTTGGGCACGAGACCTGACCATTGCATTGCTGGTTGTATTTATCATTTTCAACTTTTTGGGACAAAAGACCAATGTTGTCGGAAAGTCTATGGAGCCAACACTCCACGATGGGGATCAATTGGTTGTTGATAAACTCAGTTACCGTTTTAGTGAGATAGAACGCTATGATATTATCGTTTTCCCTTATGAACATAAGTTATACTATATAAAACGTGTTATAGCCCTTCCTGGGGAGTCCGTTGACATTCAAAACGGAACGCTACTCGTCAATGGTGAAACGATCGATGCTAATTACAACTTTGATATCATAACGGAGTATGGAAACAATTTGCCCATTGTCGTGCCACCTAATGAATATTTTGTTATGGGTGATAATCGAAATAACAGTTCGGATAGTCGCTATGTGGATGTTGGAACCATTCATAAGAATGATGTCATAGGAAAAGCAGTGGTAAGGATATGGCCGCTGAAACAAGTGGGAACGCTTGATCAATAACTATTGATGGTTAAGATTAAACTAGGAAAGCATAGTGGGTAATCACTCATTATGCTTTATATATGCAGTGAAATAAGGAGCTTATATGAATATACAATGGTATCCAGGTCATATGACCAAAGCTAAAAGAATGATGGAAGAAAATATCAAACTTGTCGATGTTGTCATAGAACTGGTTGATGCTAGAGTACCAGTTAGCAGTCAAAACCCAGATGTGCTTAAACTAGCAAACAACAAACCAAGAATTATTGTTTTAAACAAAGTGGATTTAGCCGATGGAAAAGAAACAAAAAAATGGGCAGACTTTTTTTCGGGTCAAGGTTATGTTGTGGTTGAAGTTAACTCACAAAATGGAAAAGGTATAAAAAGTGTGTCTGCGGCCATCAATTTGGCTTGTAAAGAAAAGATTGAACGTAACAAAAAACGTGGTTTACTTAACAGACCGATGCGTGCTATGGTAGTTGGTATACCCAATGTAGGCAAAAGTACTTTTATAAATAAACTGGTTGGTAAAGCCAGTGCCAAAACCGGTAATAAGCCTGGTGTTACTAAAGGAAAGCAATGGTTAAAATTGAAAAATGAATTCGAACTACTGGATACTCCTGGTGTACTTTGGCCTAAGTTTGAAGATCAAAATGTAGGTATTAAGCTGGCTATGATTGGGTCCATTCGAGAAGAAATACTGGATACAGAAGGATTGGCAATGTTAGCCCTTGAGTTCATGAGAGATCGCTATCCGAATCTGCTAATGGATAAATATCCCATGACAGATGTAGCAGGTAAAAAAGGTCATGAGTTACTTGAAGCAGTAACCATCACAAGACATCTTTTAAAACCGGGCAACGAACCGGATGTTTCGAGAATGGCAAAAATGTTTTTGGATGAATTTAGGAATGGTAAAATAGGTAAGATGACATTGGAATCTGTATCAGAGTATAATCAAGTGGTTAAAGAAAAATAGGCGCTGTGTTAAGCGCCTATTTTTTATAATATTAACTTTATCAGAACCTTGTCATACGTTATAATGGAAATAGACTTTATTAAATCAAGGGGGTCCTATGGATACTTTACCCATCAATGTCATTAGAAAAATCTATCAAGAGACCGACATTCATGAATTAGAATCTTTTATAAAAATGTTTCTAGAAGATGAAAGAGCTGGTGTGAAGAAGTTGATTCAACAGTCTATAAAAAGAATAGAAGCTTATAAGACAGAATTAAATCGAACAGCATATATGTCTACTTACGAAAGAAAATATGACCATTTAGAATATATTTGCGGCATTGACGAAGTTGGAAGAGGACCATTAGCGGGCCCTGTGGTAACTGCAGCGGTTATACTCAAAAAAGATACGAAGTTGCTCTACATCAATGATTCAAAAAAACTATCTGAAAAAATGCGAGAAATTCTTTACGAACAGATTATGGAAGAAGCTATAGCGGTGAGTATCGGTTTAGAAAGCGTTGAGACCATTGATACCATTAATATATTACAGGCTACTTATAAAGCCATGAAAAAGGCAGTTAATGGCCTACAATTCAAGCCGGACATGCTTCTGGTGGATGCGGTTACAATACCGGATATTGATATCAATCAATTGTCCATCATTAAAGGTGATGAAAAGAGTATTTCTATTGCAGCAGCGAGTATCATTGCGAAGGTGACAAGAGATAGAATGATGAAGGATTATCATGAGCTTTTTCCGGCCTATGATTTTGATAAAAATAAAGGTTATGGGTCTATGGCACATATAGAGGCCATAAAAAAAGTAGGACCTTGTTCCATACACCGAAGATCATTTATAAAAAACTTTATTTCATAAACACATTTGAGCACATCAAGAGGTGATGAAATTGAAAATAGACCCGAACATGATTCATCAGAAATATGGGCAAGTTCAAAATTCAGCAGAAACCAATACTGTAAAAGGCGAGAAATTGACATACAAAGAAGGTCAGGTTATCAAAGGTGAAGTTATGGACGCGACTTTAACCGGGGTAAAAATAAAGTTGACAAACGGACAAATATTGGATGCAAAACTTGCTCAACCGGCTACGTTTTCTATTGGTGATGAAGTTGCCTTTGCCGTTAAAGAAGCCTCTGCAAAACAGGTTTTGCTTTCCACACTCCAACTGGAGCCTCAATTGGTTGATGACAAACTAACGACGGTACTTGAAAATGCAAAATTGCCACTTACTGAAGAAAATCATCAAGTGGTGCGTCAATTGGTTGAAAACAATCTGCCTATCAGTGACCAAAGCCTAAAGCATTTTATTCAATTAACAAAACAGTTCCCTGAAGCGACAGTAAAGCAACTGATTTTTATGGTAAAACATGATATCCCCGTTACATCTGAGAATATCACGCAACTCACCATGCTGGAAAATAATGAACATGCTTTAATGAAAAGTATTACATCCTTAGCAGATGACATGACATCCGTCATCCAATCGGATAAGAGCACAAGCCCTTTAATTACCAAAGGTGCTGTATCAGTGGATCAACCGCAGCTTCCGTTATCCCTTCTTACTAATGATAATAGTAGTCGTGAATTTTTCGTTCATCTCGATCAAGTTATAAAAGCCACCGCAGATTTAAATAGTGAAACATTACCCTTATCAACATCAAAAGTACCTATTGGAGATATGCTTCTCATAAAAGATGTGGAAAATCTAGTTGGGAATTTAAGACAACAAGTGGTTGAAAATCTAAATAATGTCCGGGAAAATCAACCAATAACCGATAGTCAAAAACTTTTGATTGAAAAACTTGATTCAGGAAAACAATTGTTTTTAAATGATTTGGTTAATATGACTAAGGAAAAATTGTTACCTGTAGAACAATTAAGGGATATGCTTATACAGCTAAAAACTGATAGCACTTATACAACGCTTGTCAAGGGTATGCTTATGTCAAAAGATGTGCTAGGCGATATCATACAAGTTAAAGATTATTTTAAAACGCTGAATTTGAAGATGACTGAGCTCATAAAAAGCACTGAATTAGCTTTGAAAGATGATGGGGGTAATGTTTTAAAGGAAGCACAAAATATAAAGTCTTCTGTATCCTTTCTTAATGCGCTTGGTAAAGATTTTAGCTTGATGCATCTACCCATGTTCTTACAAGATCAACTGCAACATTCGGAGCTCTATGTTCTTGGGGATCGAAAGAAAGGTAAGGACGGAGAGCGACCAATAACAGCACTGATACGTTTAGATCTAGTAAACCTTGGTCATACAGACATTCATATAAAAAAAACAGGCAAAAATCTAAACATTCAATTTTTCATGACAGATAAAAAACAAATTTCGGTTGTAAATGAGAACCTTTATGGTCTTCACAATTTACTAAACCGTAAAGGGTTTAATGTGCTGTCCATAACCGTAACACCTTTGGAAAAATCTTTCGATGTTGTAACCGATTTTCTAGACGGTCAAGATGTGAAAGCCAATGTTAGCCGATATTCATTTGATATGAGAGCGTGATGATATGAAAGAGAAAAAAAAAGCTGTCGCCATAAAATATAGTGAAGGTGAAGTAGCCCCTAATTTGGTAGCAAAAGGACAAGGCGTCATCGCAGATAAAATCATAGAAAAGGCTCAAGAGGAAGCGTTGCCTATTTATCAAGATGCCAAGTTAGCGGATGAGTTAACTAAATTGGAGATTGGTGATTATATTCCTGAGGAGCTTTATAAAGTGGTGGCGGAAATATTGGTTTTTGTAACGGATCTGGACAAATTACGAGATAAAATATAGAGGGTTTGTTAGATGTAAGGGGGCTTTATGAACAAAAGAGATACAGGCAGGCACTATGAAGAAATGGCAGTCAACCATTTGATTCAGGCAGGCTATAAAATACTAAAAAGAAATTATTATACTCGGTATGGAGAAATAGATATTATTGCTTTTAAAGCATCCACTTATGTTTTTATAGAAGTAAAATATAGAACATCCGATAAAAAAGGCAAACCCTACGAAGCCGTTGGTCATACTAAGAGGCAAAGACTGATGAAATCAAGTTTAAGCTATTGTAAAGTTATGAATTTGTTTGGTCAGCCTATGCGCTTTGATATTATTGATATTTTGGAAGAAAAGCTGACCCACTACGAAAATGCCTTTGAAATGGATAAAAGGTATGTCAATTATTGAAAGGAATCAAAATGATACGTTCAAATCATTTATATATCGACAAACATAAAGATGTTATGGTTATAAAACTACCCCATATGGAAGCCACCGGTTTGGTGAACCATGGGTTCTCAACAAAATACGGCGGTATAAGTAAGGGTGTTTATGAATCTATGAACCTTGGTATAAATAGGGGTGACTCACCCTATAATGTTGAAGAAAACATCAATCGCTTTTGTGATGCCATTGATGTTTCTGCAGATACTTTAGTTTTTAGTGATCAAATCCATGAATCTGAAGTGCGTGTGGTTCAAAGTGAGGATAAAGGTAAAGGCTTTTATAGAACATCGGATATTATTGGTATAGATGGTTTAATTACCAATCAAGTGGGTGTAACACTTACCACCTTCTATGCAGATTGTGTCCCTTTGTTCTTTTTAGACCCAGTAAAAAAAGTCATAGGTTTATCCCATGCCGGATGGCGAGGGACGGTTAAAGCGATTGGACCTAATACAATAAAACTTATGGAAGATACTTATGGTAGCAATCCAAATGATATTCTGGTGGGTATTGGTCCGTCCATAGGGTCCTGTTGCTATGAAGTTAGTACGGATGTCATAAAAGAGTTTGAAAAAAATCTAAATCATGATATAATTGTACGGATTGTCTCAAGAATAAATGATGAACACTATAAATTAGACCTGTGGGAAGCCAATCGGTTATTATTGCTAGATGCAGGTATTGATAATAAAAATATGGTGGTTACGGATTTGTGTACAAAGTGTCATAGTGATTCTTTCTATTCCCACCGATCTATGGGAAATCAAAGAGGCAGTCTTGCTGCTATGATTGCGTTAAAGACGACGATAGAGTAACACACCGAACAATCATGTTGAAGAAGGTGAAGTATTGGAATTGAAGCACTATAACAAAGACGAAACCCATTATCACGAGATTCTAGGCGTGGAACAAGGCAGTATTGCCGATGAACTGGGTATTAAAGCAGGGGATAAGCTTATAAGTATTAATGGAAAAAAGGTTCAAGATGCTCTAGATTATCATCTTTTTGTTAAAGAGGAATTCATTGATTTGATGATTTATGATTTAGTACATGCTGAACCATGGCTTTATGAAATCGAAAAAGACGAAGAAGAAGATCTTGGACTTATTTTTGATAATAACTTGATGGATGAATACCGTTCATGTAGAAATAAATGTGTATTCTGTTTTATCGACCAGTTGCCTGAAGGTATGCGTGAAACCTTATATTTTAAGGATGATGATGCTAGACTTTCATTTTTACAGGGTAATTACATTACCTTAACGAATATGACAGGAAGAGAAGTGGATAGAATTATAGAGTACCATCTATCTCCTATTAATATATCCATTCATACCATGAACTTAGAGTTACGACAGAAGATGTTAAAAAACAAAAATTCCGGTAAGATTGTCGCCTATATGGATCAACTGTACAAAGCCGGAATTACCATGAATGGACAAATTGTACTTTGCAAGGGTTTAAATGATAGGGATGAGTTGGCTTATTCTATTGAGGCTCTTAGTCAATACATGCCTCATCTACAATCCGTATCGGTTGTTCCCGTTGGTTTATCCAAGCATAGAGACGGATTATATCCTTTGGAACCGTTCACAAAAGAGGATTGTATAGAAGTTGTCAAACTTGTAGAAGCTTATCAACAACAATATATGACGATTCATAGTAGCCATTTCATTCATTTAGGTGATGAGTTCTACATCATGGCCGGCTTGGAACTACCTTCTGAAGACACATATGACGGATACTTACAACTGGAAAATGGTGTGGGCATGACCCGAATGTTTGTAGATGATCTATCAAGAGACATTAAAGCGCTGGATCCTGTCATTATTCAACCAACCAAAATCTCTTTAATCACCGGAAAGTTATTTGAACCTATATTAAGAAACCTTATGATTATGTTGGAGGGTAAAGTTCAGAATCTGGAACTCCAAGTTATAGGTGTTGAAAATATTTTTTTCGGTCCAAAGATTACAGTTTCGGGATTATTGACAGGTAAAGACATCCTGCATCAAGTTAAGGATCTAGATCTTGGTCATTATCTTTATTTACCGGATAATGTTCTAAGAAATGGTGAAAACGTACTGCTTGATGATATAATGGTTTCAGACATGGAGAAGGCTATAGGCGTGCCTATGGCATTTATAGATTGTTTCGGTAGCAATCTGATCCAATCGATACTAAACCATATAGAACCATTTAGAACATAAAATTATTAACTTAACTTAACAAAATCGGAAGATTTAATTAAAGTAGATCAACTGAATAATCATGTAGAGTAGGTAAGTTATATCATATACCCACTTACATATAAGGAGAATGAAATGAGTAGAAAACCCATAGTCGCAGTTGTAGGGCGACCCAATGTCGGCAAATCGACCATCTTTAATATGATGGCGGGCGAAAAAATCGCTATTGTACAGAACACACCCGGAGTCACAAGAGACCGAATTTATGCCGATGTAGATTGGTTAAATCACAATTTTACAATTATCGACACAGGTGGTATTGAACCGGATTCTAAAGATATTATATTATCACAAATGCGTTATCAAGCAGAAACAGCTATTGAAACGGCTGATGTGATTATGTTTGTCGTAGATGTTTTGACCGGTGTTACCGATACAGATAACAAAGTTGCAGATATGTTAAGAAAGAGTAAAAAACCTATTGTACTATGCGTTAATAAGGTAGATAACTTTGATAAGCTTCAGTATGATGTATTAGAATTCTATAATTTGGGACTTGGAGAACCAATGCCATTATCTGCAGTAAACAAGATAGGCATGGGTGATCTTCTTGATGAAATCGTTAAGCACTTTTACGAACGGGTTGAAGCAGATGAAGAAGAGGAAATAACCAAAATCGCTATCATAGGAAAACCAAATGTCGGCAAATCTTCTTTAATCAATAAAATCTTGGGAGAAGAACGTCATATCGTAAGTGAATTGGCAGGTACAACAAGAGATGCTATTGACTCAAGGGTTGTATTTGATGATAAGGAATATATTTTCATCGATACGGCAGGACTTAGACGTAAAAATAAAATCAAGGAAGAGATTGAAAAGTACAGCATTATACGTGCAGTAGCTGCAATTGAAAAAGCAGATATTGTCGTACTTATGATCGATGCGGTAGAAGGTATAACTGAACAAGATGCAAAAATTGCAGGCATCGCTCATGATCGCGGTAAAGGTGCTATAATAGCGGTTAATAAATGGGATGCGATAGAAAAAAACGATAAAACCATGTACCGTTTCTTAGATACGATACAAGTCACTTTAGCCTATATGACTTATGCGCCTATTGTCTTCATTTCCGCACAAACAGGTCTTAGAATCAATAAGCTATTTGAAACCATTGAGATGGTCGTACAAAATCAGACTCTTAGAGTACAGACCGGTGTCATAAATGATGTTCTTTATGATGCCATGGCTATGAACCAACCACCATCTGACAAAGGAAAACGTCTAAAAATCTATTATATGACACAAGTTGCTATTAAACCCCCTACTTTTGTCCTATTTGTCAATGATAAGGAGTTGGCACATTTTTCATATATAAGGTACATAGAGAATAAACTAAGAGATGCCTTTGGCTTTAAAGGGACGCCTCTGAAAATGTTGATTCGTGAAAGAAAAGAAGATTAATAACTCAGCTTAGAAAGGAAAGGTGCTATGTCTTATTTAATCAGTATTATTATGGGATATTTTTTAGGATGCTTTCAAACAGCGTATATTGTTGCCAAAAGAACAAAGCATATTGACATCAGAGATCATGGAAGCGGAAATTCCGGTACAACCAATGCCATTAGAGTTTTAGGGTGGAAGTTGGGAATGTTGACTTTTGTTGGTGATATTCTTAAGGCTGTTTTAGCCGTCGTCATTGCTAGAACACTATTTGATTCACAACTTGCTGGACTTTATGCCGGTGCAGGTGTTATCATTGGTCATAATTGGCCCTTTGTACTGAATTTCAAAGGTGGAAAAGGTATTGCCTCAACTCTTGGTATGCTACTTGCATTTGATTGGCGTATTGGTCTGGTTGCTTGGGCTGTTGCATCTTTGGCAATTTATTTGACCAGATACGTATCTCTTGGTTCCATTCTATTAGTAACCATAATGCCTATTGGTGTTTTTATACTTTATCCCGGCGGAACTCAAGAACTGATTATAACATCCATTCTAGCTATCGTTGCCATATATAGACACAAGGCTAATATCGGACGTCTTATTCGAGGTGAAGAGAATAAGTTAGGCGCAAAAAAACAAGCAACTTAGGAGGTTCAAGATGAAAATAGGTATATTAGGTGCCGGTAGTTGGGGAATAGCCCTCTCTATTTTGCTGAAAGAAAACAACCATGATGTGGTTGTATGGTCGATTGTAGAAGAAGAAGTTCATATGTTGAATCAACATCATGAGCATATAAGAAATCTGCCCGGTATTAAAATAGATGAGACCATCCTCATCACAAACGATCTAACAAAAGCTATTGTGGGATCAGATATCATTATATTTGCTGTACCTTCAAGATATGTCAGAGATACAGCAGTTATGCTCAAGACGCATGTTACGTCTAATCAGATACTTCTTAACGTAGGTAAGGGTTTGGAGGATCAAACACTCTTTACCCTTGCAGAAGTCATTGAAGATGTCTTAGACACCAATCCCATTGCTGTTCTCTCAGGACCCAGTCATGCAGAAGAAGTTGCCAGAAAGGTTCCGACTTCCGTGGTAGCTGCTTCAAAAGACGAAAAAATCGTAAAAATTGTACAAGAAGTCTTTATGAACCAATTTTTTAGAGTATATGGAAGTTCAGATGTTTTAGGTGTTGAAATCGGTGGTGCCCTTAAAAATGTTATTGCCCTTGCAGCAGGTATTTCAGATGGACTTGGTTTTGGTGATAATACGAAGGCGGCATTAATGACCCGAGGTATAGCAGAGATATCCAGACTTGGACTTGCCATGGGTGGTGATATCCAGACATTTAATGGGCTTACAGGTATAGGTGATTTAATTGTGACCTGTACAAGTGTGCACAGTCGAAATCGGAAAGCCGGTATTCTCATTGGTGAAGGAAGTACACTTAAAGAAGCGCAAGAGAAGGTGAGTATGGTTGTTGAAGGCGTTTACGCTGCCCATGCTGCAACAGCGTTGGCTGCTAAGTTCAAAATAGAGTTGCCAATCATTGAACAAGTTAATGAAGTTCTTTTTAATGATAAAGACCCAAGAGAAGCTGTAACCGAACTTATGTTAAGAGATCGAAAATTTGAATCATAAGTATGGTAATTGCTGTTTTAAAAACAATATGATAAAATAGGACTGTAAGCAACCGTCGATTTTTTTTATGACGGCATTCATGTCAAAAATTCTAAGGAGATCCTATGCAAAAGAACTTAATCATAACCTTATTATTTTCAATTTTTATTGCATTGTTCGCGATTCTAAACGCTTCAGCCGTTCCTATTAATTTTATATTTGCAACGGTGGATATTTCTGTTGCCCTTGTTATTCTAATATCTGCGAGTATAGGTGCCATTATTCTATATTCAATGGGAGCAATTAGTAAATTAAAAGCGAAAAAAACAATTAAAGAAAAAGATAAAATGATTGAAGCCTTAAATCAAGAGTTAAATGAACTCAAACTAATTAAGGCCAATATGGAAGTAGAAATGATGCATTCAAAAGAACAACCGACACAATACACGACCCCGATTATAAACCAAGAGGAAGAAATTCATGAATAAATGCGACACCTGTGGTGGCTGCTCCCAAACGAAAAAAAAGAACCTAGAAGGCGATAAGGTTACAATTGATCTGCTTATGGATATTCTTGAAAATAATAACATGTCTATGAAAAATCATGCCAACCATGTTGGCATCATGTCTAAATGGTTGGCACAGTACTTAGGTATTGATTCTAATTTATGTAATACAATAGAACTTGCAGGAAGACTGCATGATATTGGTATGATGAAAATATCTCCATCCTTATTTAATAAGACTGACGCATTGAGCGCTTTGGATTGGAAAGAATTAAAAAAACACTCGGAGTACGGGTTTGAGATCTTAAATCAGTATCCGGAATTAAACGAAGCGGCTCAAATTGTCCTAGAACATCATGAACGGTTTGATGGTACGGGCTATCCGAGTGGCTTATTAGGCAATGAGATACATTTAGGCGCAAGAATTATAGCATTATGTGAAACCATTGATCATATGTCTACAGATAAACCATATAAAAATGCTGTCAGTTTTAAGTCCATTGAAGAAGAAATCAGGCAAAAATCAGGAACCCAATTTGACCCTTGGTTGGTCATGCATATTAAGGAATTAATGATTGTATGGCAAGAAACCTTAGTTTGCGAGTAGATGTATTATTTTTTCAGAAACCTTGTTAAATCAATGTTTTTATGGTATAATGACTTAAAATTAAAGTTGTGATTAAGATAAGAGTGGGCTTTTGGTCCACTCTTTATATTTGAGCAGTTAATTGTTGGAAAGGATGTGGTCATTTGGCAAACAAAGATCGTATTGAAAAATTAGTAGAAACACTACTTGAGCCCATATTAGAAAAAAATGGTGTAACACTGGTAGATGTAGAGTATGTTAGAGAACTGGGACATTTTTATTTGCGTGTGTATATAGATAAAGAAGGTGGTGTAACCATCAAAGATTGTGAACATGTGAGTAGAGCTTTAGAATTGGTACTGGATGAAAAAGATCCGATTCAAGATCCCTATATATTAGAAGTCAGTTCTCCGGGACTGGATCGACCTCTAAAAAAGGACAAAGACTTTGAAAGAAGTATCGGTAAAGATGTAGAGATGAAACTCTATAAAGCACTTGATGGTCACAAGGAATTTTTGGGAATGCTTGTATCTTATAATAAGACAGAAGTCGTAATAAAAATTGATGGCGAAGAGAAAGTTTTTAACAGAAGCGATATTGCACTTCTTAGACTTTCTGTCGTGTTCTAATTATATTCAAGGAGGATTAAATAATGAATGCTGAGTTTATTCAGGCATTGGCACAAATTGAAAAAGAAAAAGGCATCAGCAAAGAGGTCTTGATAGAAGCAATTGAAAATTCCTTAATTACTGCTTGTAAAAATAATTTTGGTGCATCAACAAATGTAAAAGTTATTATTGATAAAGAAGATGGTGATGTTTCTGTTTACTCAGAAAAGAAAATCGTAGAAATTGTCGATAATGATCAAATCGAAATTAGTTTAGAAGAAGCGGTTGAATACAATCCGGATTTTGGAATTGGGGATATTGTTCAAATCGAGATTACACCTAAGAACTTTGGCCGTATTGCTGCACAGAAAGCTAAACAGGTTGTGGTACAAAAAATCCGTGAAGCCGAGAGAGATGTGCTTTTTAATCAGTACATATCCAAAGAGAAAGAAGTCGTAACCGGGATTATTCAAAGAGAAAGTAAGGGTAATGTGGTAATCAATTTAGGTAAGATTGATGCAATCATGGCAGAAAAGGAATGTATACCAGGTGAAACATATGTCACCAATGAAAGACTTAAAGTCTATGTCGTTGAAGTTAAGGATTCAACTAAAGGTCCTAAAGTATATGTATCAAGAACCCATCCCGAATTAATAAAGCGTCTTTTTGAACAAGAAGTACCGGAAGTCCACGATGGTGTTGTGGAAATAAAATCTGTGTCAAGAGAAGCTGGTTCGAGAACGAAAATCGCTGTGCATTCGAACAATACAGATGTAGATCCAGTAGGTTCTTGTGTAGGCCATAATGGTTCTAGAGTCGGTATTATTGTTCACGAACTCAAAGGGGAAAAAATTGATATTATCCCATGGAGTGAAAAGCCAGAAGAATATATTGCTGCGGCACTCAGTCCTTCAAAAGTTGTTAAGGTAGTCGTTGATGATAATCATAAAAGCGCAAAAGTTGTTGTACCGGATTATCAATTATCGCTTGCGATTGGTAAAGAAGGTCAAAATGCAAGGCTTGCTGCAAAGTTGACAGGCTATCGCATCGACATCAAAAGTGAGACTCAAGCAAAAGAAACCAATTTTATGGCACTAGATGATAAGCCGGTCAATCCTTTTGAACAGTTTTTAGAACAAACCAGTCTGGATAAAGCAGAAGACACCGAATCAGATACAGGTTTGTTTGATGAGGAGTAGGTGAAAATGGCAAAAAAGTTACCCATGAGAAAATGCTTAGGTTGTCTGGAAATGCAAGAGAAAAAGTCATTGATCAGGGTTGTTCGTTCGAATGAAGGTATTTATGATGTCGATCTTACCGGGAAAAAAAATGGTCGTGGCGCATATGTTTGTAAAAAAGTGGCCTGTTTCAATCAAGCGGAAAAGTCAAAAGGCTTAGAGCGTGCTTTTAAGGAAAAAATACCAACAAGCGTTTATGATGCTTTACGTAAGGAGATCGAAGACGTTGAATAATATATTTTCAATGATTGGATTAGCTATGAAGGCAGCTTCCGACGCCTCGGACAATACAAAGAAAAAATTCACCAATATGTGTGCTTATCGCCAGATCAAAATGATTACGCTGGGTGATAAAACAAGCTTGGGAAAAGCCATCGGAAAGGAATACCGTGCTACTATCGGTATTGTTGATGAAGGGTTTGCCAACGCCATCTTATCTAAGGTTGGTGAGCAAGCATAACAATAAATCGGAGGTAAATGAATGTCGAAAATAAGAGTGTATGAGTTAGCTAAAGAATTGGATGTTACCAATAAAGCTTTAATAGAGGTTCTTAGGAACTTGAAAGTGGATATAAAAAATCATATGAGTTCTTTGACCGAAGAGGAATACAATGTGATTCTAGGTCATTATAAAAAAGACAATAAAATAGAGGATGCTTCAGAGTCAGCAGAAAAAATTGTTGTTGAAGCTGTTGAAGACGAGACTCAGAAGAAAACAAATAAAAAACGACATAAAAATGTTGAAGAAATCATAGATGAAAAAGAGTTTATTGAATTACCTGAAAGTGTTATGGTCAGTTTATTGGCGGATAAGCTTGAATTACAAGTTTCTGATGTTATTAAGATTCTTATGAATCGTGGTATTATGGTAACAGCTAATCAAGAGATTCCTTTTGAATTAGCTGAAGAAATAGCTATGGAACATGATATGCTTGTGGTTAGAGAGCCTGAAAAAGATCTAGTAGAACTCTTTTTTGAAGATAAAAATATGGTGGATCTAGAAGAAGACTTAATAAAACGCTCACCGGTTGTTGTTGTTATGGGGCACGTTGATCATGGAAAAACATCACTCCTTGACGCCCTTAGAGAGTCAAATGTCACTGAAAAAGAACATGGTGGTATTACTCAGCATATTGGTGCATCTGTTGTATCTCTTGATAGTGGAGAAACCATTACATTCCTAGATACTCCAGGACATGAAGCCTTTACAGCTATGCGTTTGCGAGGGGCGATGGCAACAGATATTGCGATTTTAGTTGTTGCTGCAGATGATGGTGTTATGCCTCAAACCGTTGAAGCTATCAATCATGCTAAAGCTGCCGGTGTTCAAATCATCGTTGCTGTTAACAAAATTGATAAGCCGGGGGCTAACCCTGACCGTGTGCTTCAAGAACTTGTAGAGTATGGTCTTATTGCAGAAGCATGGGGTGGTGATACCATATGTGTTCAAGTCTCAGCTCTTGAGCGTACAAATCTTGAAGAGTTATTAGAAATGATTGTACTCGTGGCAGAGGTAGAAGATTATAAAGCCAATCCAAAGAGAAAAGCCAAAGGTACCATTATTGAGGCTCAACTAGATAAAGGAAGAGGCCCTGTAGCGACCGTTCTAATTCAAAACGGTACATTATCTGTAGGAGATGCTATTATAGCTGGACCTGCTTATGGACGTATTAGAGCTATGATCGACGATAAGGGTCGACGTGTCAAATCTGCTGGACCATCAACACCTGTAGAAATCCTTGGATTATCAGAAGTACCTACAGCAGGGGATGCTTTTTTTACCGCTAAAGATGAAAAACAAGCAAGACAGTTAGCAAATAAAGTTGTGGATCAATCCAGAGAAAGAATGATACAGACAACACCCCAAAAAGTAACACTTGATGATCTCTTCCATCAGATTCAAGTGGGCGAGATGAAAGAATTGAATGTTATTGTAAAAGCGGATGTTCAAGGCTCTGTAGAAGCTGTCAAACAAAGTCTTATGAAATTATCAAACGAAGAAGTGGTGATTCGTGTCCTACATGGTGGCGTAGGTGCGGTTACGGAAACAGATGTTATGTTGGCCTCTGCTTCTAATGCTATTATTATAGGTTTTAATGTGCGGCCAGAAGCCAGTGCAAGTGCTGCAGCTGATCATGAGCAGATTGACCTTAGATTATACCGAGTCATCTACAACGCGATTGAAGATATACAAGCAGCTATGACAGGTATGTTGGATCCTATTTTCGAAGAAAAAGTACTGGGTCATATTGAGATTAGACAAACTTTCAAAGTCTCCGGAGTCGGTACGATAGGTGGTGGCTTTGTACTTGACGGAAAGGTAGTACGTAATTCAAGTGTACGTTTGGTACGTGATGGCATTGTTATTTTTGAAGGATCTTTGGCATCTCTTAAGCGATTTAAGGATGATGTTAAAGAAGTCAATACAGGCTATGAGTGTGGTGTTATGTTGGATAAGTACAATGACCTTCGTGAAGGTGACATAGTAGAAGCATTTGCTATGGTGGAAATACCTAGAAAGTAAAGGTGAAATAATGAAAAAAAACAGTAATAGACTCATAAGAATCAATCAAGAGGTTAAACATGATTTGACGACCATTCTAAGAGAAGATATCAAAGATCCTAGAGTGAGTCCATTAACATCCATTGTTAAAGTAGATGTTACAGCCGATTTAAAGTTTTGCAAGGTATATGTCAGTGTCATGGGTGATGAATTTGCTCAAAAAGAAACCATTGAAGGCCTAAAGAGTTCTGCAGGACATATTCGAAGCGAACTGGCACATAGAACAAACCTTAGAAACACACCACAACTGTCCTTTATATTAGACCATTCCATAGAGTATGGGGTTGAAATATCAGCACTTATAGACAAAGTCGTACAGACAGACCAACAAAATGAATTGGAAGCAGATTTGGAAGCAGATTTGGAAACAAAAGAAGATAAAGAGGTTCATGAATGAAATTAAGTACACTCGTAGATATAGCTAGAGATTACAAAAACATATGCTTGCTTGGACACATTCACCCGGATGGGGATTGTGTTGGTGCCACAATAGGCTTAGCCATGCTTTTGGAAAAATATGATATAGTATCTACCGTGTTGCTTAAGGATTTGCCGAATCAGTATGATTTTTTACCGATAACACGTTATGTTAGCGATCATATGGATGAGCCGGTTGATTTAATTATCTCTCTAGATGCCAGTGATCCTGAAAGATTAGGTACATTTGGGCAACTCCTTCCTAATGGAAAAAAAGTGATTAATATTGATCATCACATAAGCAATACCATGTTTGGAGATTATAATTACGTCGATGTAGAAGCAAGTTCAACCAGTGAAATGGTGTTTCAGATGGTAGAGGACTTTTCTGTTATGGATATACATATTGCAAAGGCGCTCTATACAGGCATCCTATTTGATACCGGAGGTTTTAAGCATAGTAACACAAAACCTTCCACTCATTTGGCTGCCGCTAAACTCATATCATATGGGTTTGATTTTTCAGAGCTCATTCACAGATTATTTGATGAGAAACCTTTAAAGGCATTTAAAGCTCAAGGTTTAGCCTTTGAAAGAGCGCGTACTTACATGAATGAACAGATTCTTGTGTGCTATTTGAATATGGAAGACTATAGCAACTTTGGGATTGAAAAATCGGATACCGAAAGCATTGTTCATTATATGAACAATGTTGAAGGCGTAGAAGTAGCCGTTTTTTTCTATGCTATTGATGCGGATACTTATAAAATAAGCCTCCGTTCAAAAGGTAGAGTTGATGTATGCAAAGTTGCTATGGCCTTTGGCGGTGGCGGCCATCAAAAAGCTTCCGGCGCGAGTATAAAGGCACCACTTGAAGATGCTATTTTAGCTGTTACAAATGCAATATCTTTACAGTTATAACAGAAGACATGAGGTAAGACATGTATAATGGCATTATAAACGTTTATAAAGAAAAAGATTTTACTTCTCATGATGTTGTTGCTGTTTTGAGAGGTATATTTGGACAAAAGAAAATCGGGCATACCGGTACTTTGGACCCCCAAGCAATTGGTGTATTACCAGTTTGTCTTGGTAAGGCGACAAAAGTTGCCGATTTATTGACAAACAAAGACAAAATCTATAAAACAAGATTTAAACTAGGTGAAGAAACGGATACTCAAGATCATACTGGTGAGGTCATAGACAGAAAACCTTTCTCTGTTGATCATACGACAATCTTTGAAACGATAAAAGGTTTTGTCGGTGAGAACGAACAGTTACCGCCTATGTATTCGGCTATTAAAATTGGTGGCAGAAAGCTCTACGATGTGGCTAGGTCAGGTCAGACGATTGAGCGAAAAAAAAGATGGATAACAATTTATGATATTTATGATATTCACATAGATTTGCCTTATATAGATATGACGGTCCATTGCAAGAAGGGTACATATATTCGCACATTATGTCGTGATATAAGTGAAGCTCTTGGTACTTGTGGGCATATGGTCGAATTAGAAAGAACGGCTTCAGGTATCTTTACAAAAGAGACTGCTTTAACACTTGAGGAGATTAAGAAACTTGTTCAAGAAAATAAGATAGCAGAGGCCATTGTCCATGTGGATACTTTATTCAAAGACTATCAACGTCTTGTCATTGATACAGAATACAATCATCTGCTTTATAATGGAAATAAGTTACCTTTAGAAGCCATTATGAATTACAATAAAAACAAGCTCGTGGACAAGACATATTATAATGTATATAATGATGAAGATGATTATATGGGAATCTATGAATGGCTATCCCCAAAAAATCTATTAATACCAGTGAAGTTTTTTTGTATACGTTATTAAGAGAGGTAATATGAATGAAAACAATTTTACAAACCAATGTTTTTGAGTTACCACAATGCATCGTTGTTTTTGGTAATTTTGACGGTGTCCACAAAGGCCATCAATTGTTGATACAGGAGGCATTAAAAAAAAGTAAAGAATTAGATATACCTTCTGCTTTATTTACTTTTAGGCCGCATCCTACATTTGTTATTACTGGAGAGCCGGAAAAAGACATTATTTACACACCAGAAGAAAAAAAGAAAGTTGTTAAAGATCTGGGTGTTGATTACTATATTGAATATCCTTTTACGATGGAGGTAGCCAATATGACTGCAGAATCTTTCGTGGAAGAGGTCATGTATAAAGAATTACACGCCAAGTATGTGGTTGTTGGCGTAGACTTTAAATTTGGCAAAGGTCGTAGTGGAAGCATACCTTTACTAGAAGCTTTGGGTAGAGGCTATGGTTTTAATGTTATAGCCTTTGAAAAGCTATGTAATCACCACCGGGTTATAAGCAGTACATGGCTTCGCCAAGAAATCAAAAAGGGCCATATGGAAGCCTTTAAGGAACTGACGGGCAGACATTTTATTGTCTTAGGTGAAGTGGAACATGGTAGATCTATTGGCAGAACCATTGGATTTCCAACAGCCAATGTAGCCACATCACCTTCGAAAATATTGCCACCAAATGGCGTTTATGCTTCCTATACGACTGTAAAAGGTA
Organism: Firmicutes bacterium HGW-Firmicutes-2; assembly: GCA_002841495.1. GTDB lineage: Bacteria > Bacillota > Clostridia > Lachnospirales > Vallitaleaceae > Petrocella. The sequence goes on from PGZV01000016.1 coordinate 43,183, forward strand.
TGCGTTATAAAAGTATTACTAATGTTGGCCCAAAACCAACCTCAACCTCAGAGGAGATGGTGGTTGAAACCTATATATTGGATTTTGACGAAATGATTTATGGTGAAACGATTCTTATTGAAATGACACATTTTTTAAGAAAAGCATATGAGCTGAAATCATTGGATCATTTGAAAGCTCTTATTCAAGATGATCTTAAGGACTTGGATAACTATTTTGAAACCTTAATAAATGGTTAAGGTGTCAAAACTATATAGTTGAACTTTTGCATACAATATATAGTTATGAATGCATCAACGTAATCTATATATTATATGTAAATTTAGTGAAACTTAGTTTTGACCCTTTAACCATTAACATATAAAAGCTTAAAATCTGATTTACAATCAAAAACACTTATGTTATTATGTACTATGTACTTGAGCCGTTGCTCGGATATTGGAAACTCCGTCCTTATCTTAGCTTTTGGCGCTTAATATAATTAATCCTATGGAGGTTACAAAATGCAAACAGCAATGCCTAAAGAAAAAAAATTAGAAATCATCGCAAAATTTGGTAGAACCGAACAAGACACCGGTTCACCAGAAGTTCAAATCGCTCTATTGACGTGGAGAATTAATCATTTAACAGATCATTTGAAAATGCATAAAAAAGATCATCACTCAAGAAGAGGTCTTTTGAAAATGGTTGGACAAAGACGAGGTTTGTTAAAATATCTTTCAAATAAAGATATTGAATCATACCGTAGCTTGATTTTAGAGTTAGGTCTAAGAAGATAATCAAAATAATAGAGCGGAGATGATTCCGCTCTATTATTTTTCTTTCATTACAATGCAAAAAGTGGTACTATAGAAATAGCGAAAAAAAGAAAAACATGAAGAAACCTAGCAAGTATCCTTAGTCATTAGTTTGTGTTGTTCATCCTCATATCATTATATTGAACAATAGAAACTAAAGACTAAAGGGGCTAGGACAATTGAAAGGAGACATATATGTCTAGAATTTATTCAATGGAACTGTCCGGAAGAACACTCAGTGTTGAAATCGGAAAAATGGCGCAACTTGCTAGTGGTGCTTGTTTAATTAGTTACGGTGAGACCGTTGTCTTGTCTACCGCAACTGCATCAGAGAAACCAAGAGAAGGTATTGATTTCTTTCCACTTAGTGTGGATTATGAAGAGAAACTATACTCAATAGGGAAGATACCAGGTGGATTTATAAAAAGAGAGGGTCGTCCAACGGAGAACTCTATTTTAACCAGTAGAATTATTGATCGACCGATACGTCCTTTATTTCCTAAGGACTATAGAAATGAATGTACAATCGTGAATACAGTAATGGCAGTTGATCAAGATTGTATGCCGGAAGTCGTGGCTGCAATCGGTACATCTATTGCCTTGTCTATATCCCATATTCCTTTTATGGGACCAACCGCTTCAACTTATGTAGGTCTTGTAGATGGCGAGTTTGTATTTAATCCGACATCTGCTCAAAGAGAAGCTTCTGATATGGTCTTAAATGTTGTATCCACAGAAGAAAAAGTAACCATGATTGAAGCAGAAGCGAATGAAGTATCTGAAGATATTATGATTGAAGCGATTGCAAAAGCACATGCGTTAAACCAAGAAGTTTGTGCTTGGATAAAAGACATTCAACTTAAAGAAGGTAAGCCGAAGCAAGCTTATACGGATGCATCCGTACCGTCAGAAATTATGACTGCTCTAAAAGATCATATTGGTGATGCTCGAATTGAGGAAGCTGTATATGTAGAAGATAAAAGTGAGCGTTTTGCACGCATTGATGCTCTTAAAGAAGAAATGCTTACCATTATTGAAGAAGATGATACCAAGGCTACATGGAAATCTTGGTTAGATGAAGCTTTTTATCAATATCAGAAGAAAACAGTACGTCGTTTAATCTTAAAAGAACATAAACGTCCGGACGGTCGTGGTATAGATGAAATAAGAGCACTGAGTGCTGAAATAGATATTCTTCCTAGGGTTCATGGATCAGCATTATTTTCAAGAGGTGAAACACAAGCCCTTACGATTACGACTTTAGCGCCTTTATCAGACCGACAAAGGGTGGATGCCCTTGATGAGTTAACAGAAGATAAACGTTATATGCATCATTATAACTTTCCTTCATACTCTGTAGGTGAGAGTAGACCATCAAGAGGTCCCGGACGACGTGAGATTGGTCATGGTGCTTTGGCAGAAAAAGCATTGTTACCGGTACTACCCTCAGAAAGCGAATTCCCATATGCCATCAGAACGGTTTCAGAGATATTAAGCTCCAACGGTTCTACCTCACAAGCCAGTATTTGTGCCAGTTCTTTGTCACTTATGGCTGCAGGTGTTCCACTTAAAGCACCGGTTGCAGGTATCTCATGTGGTCTTGTAACAGGTGATGATGAAAATGATTTCATATTATTAACAGATATTCAAGGACTTGAAGACTTCTTTGGTGATATGGACTTTAAAGTTGCCGGAACTGAAAAAGGCATTACAGCGATACAACTTGACATGAAATTAGTCGGTATATCACAAGCAATTATTGAAGGTGCAATTCATCAAACAAAAAAAGCAAGAATGGTCATCTTAAATGATGTTATGAACAAAACCATTAGTGAGGGCAGAACTGAACTTGCACCTACAGCGCCTAAGATTATTCAGACTCAAATCAATCCTGAAAAGATTGGTGAGGTTGTTGGTCCAAGAGGTAAAGTTATTAACAAAATCATCGAAGACACGGGTGTTTCAATTGATATTGAAGATGATGGTCGCGTATTTATATGTGGTGTGGATATGGAAGCAGCTAATGAAGCAAAGCGTATTGTTGAAACCATAGCAAACGGCGTTCAAGTTGGTGCGATTTATGAAGGTAAAGTTGTTAGAATCACAACTTTTGGAGCCTTTGTAGAATTAATCCCTGGTAAAGACGGTTTGGTTCACATATCAAAGATTGCAAAAGAGCGTGTGACTAAGGTAGAAGATGTACTTAGTGAAGGTCAAATTGTAAAAGTTAAGGTAACGGAAGTGGATGCTCAAGGCAGAATTAACTTGTCAATGAAAGCACTACTCGAAGATTAACGTTTAGTAAAAGACTGGGACCTTACCAATCACAAAGTTGGTAAGGTCTTTTAAATTCAAACTTATTATAATAATAATGCACTATGGAGGACAAATGATAAAAACCACTACTTTGGATAACGGCATCAAGTTGGTTTATGAATCTTTAGAATTTGTAAAATCCGTTTCTATAGGTATATGGATACGAAATGGATCTATAGATGAGACACCTGAAAATAATGGTATTTCTCATTTCATAGAACATATGATGTTTAAAGGCTCCGAAAAAAGAAATGCAAAAGAAATTGCGGATGAAATGGCTAGAATCGGCGGGCATATTAATGCTTTTACAGCTAAAGAATATACTTGCTATTATGCCCATACTTTAGACGAGCATCTAGAAACGGCCATTGACGTGCTTTCGGATATGCTGACGCACCCTGAATTCAAACTTGAAGAAATCGAGAAAGAAAAAGGTGTCATTTTAGAAGAAATCGCCATGTCGGAAGATGCGCCTGAAGACATGGTCCATGATCAACTGGAAAATGAAGTTTTCAAGCCTTCTAGATTATCCATGGATATACTTGGAACCCGGGACAATGTCAAAAGTTTTACCCGCGAAAAGTTATTTGACTATTTGAACTGCCATTATGTCGCCGATAATATCGTCATCGCCATTGCAGGCGCTTTTGATGAACAAAAAGTTATAAAACTATTAAACGAGGCATTTAAAGATACTTCGACACAAGCACCACTGATAAGAAATCTGGACTTTTCAAGAGAAGCCACTTTTATTTTCAAAGAAAAAGATATCGAGCAAATTCATATGGTTATCAATTTTCCAAGTATCTCCTATAAGGATGAAGCAATCTTTGTCTTATCTGTCCTAAATACCATTATCGGTGGGGGCATTAATTCGAAGTTGTTTATGGGTATAAGAGAAGATAAAGGCTTAACCTATTCCATATATTCGTATGATGAATCTTATGAAGCAACGGGGATGTTCAATATTTATGCAGCTTTTAACCCAGTTCAGGCGGATGAAGTGATTGTAAATACTTTGAAAGAAATCCATACTTTTTTAAAAGAAGGTATTGAAGATGACGAATTGGATAAAATCAAGGAACAAATCAAGTGTAACCTAATTATCGGATATGAGAATATGAACAATCGTATGTCCAATTATGGTAAAGCGTTGTTGATGCAGGAACGTATAAAAACTCAGGAAGAAATCGTAGAAGCCATTGATGCAGTAACCGTAGGTGCAATCATGACCATGGCCCGAGATATATTCCTGGATCCAAGTATTAGTTTATCGATTGTTGGTCATCTAAAAGATATTGATCAAGAAAGGATTATAACATTATGCAAAAAATTACAGTATATGTAGAACAAACCGAAGAAGGAAAAGATTTACCACTACCTAAGTATATGAGTGCACAGGCTGCAGGTCTTGACTTATTTGCCGCAGTCATTGAAGATGTGGTTTTGAAAAAAGGAGAAATAAAATTGGTTCCAACAGGACTAAAGATTGCACTACCGGACTCCTATGAGGCACAAATTCGTCCACGAAGTGGTCTGGCTTTTAAACATGGGATTAGTCTTGTTAATACGCCTGGAACCATAGATGCGGATTATAGAGGTGAAATCAAGATTATTATGATCAACTTCGGAGAAGAAGACTTTACCATAAAACGAGGTGATCGTATTGCGCAAATGGTTATCAATCGTATTGAACAAATCAATTGGGAACTCACAGACACTTTAGAAGAAACCACTAGAGGCGCCGGTGGCTTTGGACATACAGGATTGTAGATTTGGCTAGGACCAATAGAGGTGAGAATCATGACTCAAGGTACTCAAGGCTATATTAACCAAAGTAAGCGTATAAGTTTAAAATGGGCTTTAATAGGTGTGCTCTCATTTATGACGGTCTACTTGGTAGGTATCTTAATTATGGGCAGTCAAAAAAGCTATTTTACCATAGTTGCAGTGCTTTTAATCCTACCTACGGCTCAAAGAGCATCACAATACTTTGCCTATAGTCCTTACAAAAGTGTTTCTACCGATTTGGTAGACGCATTAAGCCTAAAAGCATATAAAACATTGTTTGAACTACTCATAATAAGAGCTAAAGCCACCTACTTTTTGGATGCGGTCCTTATTAGTGATACACATGTTTTGATTTTATGCTGTCCTAACAAAAAATACAAACAAGACCATAATATCATTCGCCAATCGATACAACACATGTTAAAAGATAAAGGGATCCAAACAACGGTTTTATCTTATGAAAATACAAGTAGTCTAATGAATGATGTTAAGATGTTTGAAGTGGTATCGGATCCATCAAATATCAAATATATTGAAAGCATTGAAAGGGCATTATTGCAGAATGGTATGTAATGATTGAAATAAATATTACACCTCAAAATCAATATCAAAGAATAGACAAATTCATGCTTAAGATTTTGCCCGGTATGTCAAAGAGCTTTTGCTATAAAATGTTTCGCAAAAAAAATATTACATTGAATAGAAAAAAAATAAGTGGTCATGAAGTATGCAAGGACGGAGACATAATTCAAATTTACTTCGCGGAGGAAACGTACAATCACTTTGCTACAAGTAAATCGGAAAAAAGCTTTATTGATGATGGGGTACTAAGTGTGATTTATGAAGACAATCAACTTATTGTCATTAATAAAGCCGCTGGTATATTATCTCAAGATGATGGTTCCGCTTTGTCAGTAGTGGATCAAATTCGGTCTCATTATGAGGAAAAAGATCTACAAATGGATACGGGATTCAAGATCGGGGTAAGTAATCGCTTAGATAGAAATACCACAGGTATTATCCTCTCAGCTAAATCCCTCCCGATGGCTCAAATTATGAATCATAAGATTAAAAATCACGAAGTCATTAAGCTATATAGAAGTATTGTAATGGGTAAAATTGACAAAGATATAGAGCTGAAAGATTGGATTCGTAAAGATCACAATAATAACAAAGTATCCATAGATTCTGAAGGTGACATTATAATTCACACACTCATAAAGCCATTAAGATGGAATGAATCCTTTACAGAAGTTGAAATTGAGATCAAAACAGGTAAGACCCATCAAATACGCATACATTTAGCATCTATTGGTCATCCAATCGTTGGCGATAATAAATACGGAAATATACCCTTGAATCAAGACTTTAAGCGCAAATATAATTTAAGCCACCAGTTGCTTCATGCTTATAGTTATCAGTTTATAGAAGGGGAAATCCCTCTTGATAATGAACGTTATTATAAGCCTTTTATAGCTACCTATCCAGACCTATATAATACCATTGCAAAGGCTGTGTTCAAATGAAGGCTCAGGTCATAAAAGAAAATATTTTGAAGTTTTGTGATTCAATCGGTATTCAAGCGGTTGGCTTCGCCAGTGCTACGCCTTTTAATGACCTGAAGGAAGACTATCATGATAGACAAGCCCATCATTTAGATTGCCCTTTTGAAGTTAGGGATTCTGTTTTAGATTTGACGGACCCTAAAAGAATTATGGCAGAAGGTAAATCCTTTATTTGCATCCTGGAACCACATCAGCCATATGCGCAGATCAATTCATCAAGTGGTATCGGGCGTATGGCCAGCGGAACGGCATCTCTTGATTACCATAAAATTCTTGATGAACACCTAGAAAAACTACAAATGTTTTTACGAGAGAACTATAATATCCATGGAATAAAGATTTGTGACACATCCCCTTTATCTGATCGGGCCATTGCTGTACGTGCCGGTTTAGGTGTCTTACGACGTAACAATATGTTCTATCATAAGACCATGGGCAGTTATGTGCACATAGCCTCTTTACTCATCGATTATGACTTGGAGGCTACAGATTATGACAAAGAAGCCATGCCATGTGGTACGTGTCAAATCTGTAAAGTAACCTGTCCAACTCAGGCTATTATTGGTGATGGAACCATAAATAGTAATAAATGTATATCTTATTTGACCCAAAAAAAAGAAACTTCGGAATCAGAATCTAAGATGATTGGGAATATGATTTATGGATGTGACGTATGCCAACTTAGATGTCCTGTTAATAATAAGGTTCAGAACCCTTATTTAGAACTTTTGGTCGACAAGGATGTGGACTTGATGACTTTACTTAACATGGATAATGCTACTTTTAAGAACACTTATGGTAAGACTTCTTCAGGATGGCGTGGCAAACGAACTTTACAACGCAACGCTATTGCTGCTATTGGTAATTCGTGTGACGAACAGATGATTGATATCCTCTCCAATTATGGGCATGACGATAGAAGTATCATCAAGGCCGAGGTTCAAAGAGCAATTAGGCGTTTAAAAAACATCGAGGTGAAATGATATGGCGTATTGGGGTTCTAGAGGTTTAAGAGGTAGTACATTAGAAGAGATGGTTAATATAACCAATGAACGCTATCTAGAACATGGACTTGCGCTCATTGAAAAAATACCAACACCCATCAAACCCATTACCTTAGGAAAAGAAAGTGGTACTATTACTTTGGCTTATTTTGAGAAAAAGGGTAGTGTGGACTATATTGGCGTCGTTCAGGGGATACCTATTTGTTTTGATGCTAAGGAAACTTCAAAAGACTATTTTCCACTAAAAAATATCCATGAACATCAGATTGCCTATATGCAGTCTTTTGAAAAACAAGAAGGTATTGCCTTTATGCTGATTTATTTCTCTAAGCAGAATCGTTATTTCTTCTTACCTTTTAGAATTATATTGAGCCATTGGCAAGAGGCAAGGCGTGGTGGAAGAAAATCTATACCAATGTCAGCTTTTGATGTTACCCTAGAAATCAAAAGCAAGTCAGGTTATCTTGTACATTATCTTGAGGCATTAAGCAAATACATTAGTAATAACGGAGAATAATACTAAAAAACTTGCCATTAGGTATTTCATACTATATAATTAGCAATTGTGCGATTAAACGTTTGGATTCATCAAATGTCGAAATTATGGGATAAACAAATGTTGTTTATGTTACTTTCTTGATGGATCCATATGTGCCATTAGAAAGAGGAAAACATGAATAATATTTCAGAATTAAGTTTATCAGATTCAATTTACAAAGCACTCAAAGACATGAATTTCGAACAGTTAACAGATATACAAGAATTAGCGATTCCTATACTTCTTGAAGGAAAAGACCTTATTGGCCAATCTCAAACAGGTACAGGAAAAACAGCTGCATTTGCTATTCCGCTACTTGAAAAAGTAGACCCTGTGGTTAAGAGCCCTCAAGCAATCATCTTATGTCCAACAAGAGAGTTGGCTGTACAGGTTGCAAATGAGTTTAACAAAATCGGGAAATACATGAGAAATGTGAAAACTGTTGCTGTCTATGGTGGTGAGCCCATTTACAGACAGATTACCCAACTCAAAAGAGGGGCGCAAATTATTATAGGAACCCCTGGACGTACTATAGACCATATAAACCGAGGCACCATTAAGTTAGATGATATTCATACCATGATTCTTGACGAGGCCGATGAAATGTTAAAAATGGGCTTTAGAGAAGATATAGAGCAGGTGCTGAGTAATATGGATACGGCCAATGTACAGACGGTCCTTTTCTCTGCAACCATGCCTCAAAGTATTATAGATATTACTAAACATTATCAAAAAGACCCTGAACTTATTAAAGTAAAGTCAAAGCTGATTACAGCTGATACGATCACGCAACAATATCTTGAAGTGAAAAGAAGTCATAAGATTGAGGCTATTTCTAGGATTTTAGAAGTTGACAAGCCAAGTCGTTGTATCGTTTTTTGTAATACAAAGTCATCCGTAAACGATGTATGTGATGCCTTAATGCTTAGAAACTTTCCATCTGACAAAATTCATGGGGATCTTAAGCAGGAAATGCGTATGGATGTCCTCAAGAAATTTAACAATTCTCAAATCAATGTTCTTGTTGCAACGGATGTTGCAGCGCGTGGTCTTGACATACAAAATGTAGATGTGGTTATAAACTATGACGTGCCGGACAAAGCGGACTATTATGTGCACAGAATCGGTCGAAGTGGGCGAGCAGGTAAAGAAGGTCGTGCTATTACCCTTGTCAGTACCGGTGATCGTCGACTTTTAAGAGACATAACAAGTTATACTAAAACGGTTATAGAGAAAATTGCTATACCTACTAATATTGAAGTGAATGCTTCGAAGATTACAGATTTTATAGAAGAGTTAGATGAGATTATAAAAGGTGGGGATATGCATGAGTATATGACCATCTTGAATCAAATCGATACGGTTCATCCTCTTGAGGAGATCTGTGCTGCTTTAATTAAGAAGACATTGTCCTTAGATGAAAATCATCATGAAAATGATATTAACTTTAAGGTTGGTGATGATACAGGTCGTCAGCGTCAATCCTTCGGTAGTAACAGAGATCGTGGTAGTCGTGATCAAGGTGCTCGTGGTGAACGTGGCGCCGGTGCACCAAGAAATCGTAAAAGAGATGACAAAGACATGGTTCGTATGTTCTTTAATGTCGGTAACAAAGATAATCTAAAGCCAAAACATATTCTTGGTGCTATAGCAGGTGAATGTAATGTTAAAGGTAGCCAAATTGGTGCAATTGACATGCTGGATAAGTTTACTTTTGTAGATGTTCACAAAGATATTGCCAAAATAGTTCTTAAGAAGATGGAAGGCAATAAGATTAATAATAAAAAAGTGTCTGTTGAAATTGCTAAGACTTCAAAGGATAAAAGTATATAAGAAGTAAGTAAGAAGGTCTCTAAGGGTAAAAGCTTAGGGGCTTTTTTTTTGCTATGATAGTGGGTCCCATGAAAACCCTTCCACCAACTGTATGATTACGGTCTCTAGTTGGTGCATCCATGCACCAAAAGTCGACAGTCAGCATCCATGCTGACGAACTCCATCATACAGTCTGCCTCCAGGAACTTCATGGTCGGTGTTGGCTAAAAATAAGCTAAGTTTTAGAATTTCTATGCTAAGCAATTAAGCTCTGAATAACTATATACTGAATCAAAGAAAGTTCTTTGTTTAGCAAATGTATTAAATCTATTTTTCTATGAATGTTCAGAACTATGATCTAATCTCATGGTTTTCTTATGAACTATTAAGAACTATTATGAACTATATTTTTGTGTTATTATGAATTCATGGGATTTACGGTTGACAGGGGATAGGAATTGTTTTATAATAATACTTAATTTAGCGAATTAGCAATCTACCACTTTACCATATTAAAGTTTGGGAGGCACATATGAGAGATAAGCAATTACACACACCAGAAGGTGTTCGAGATATTCATTGTAATGAGGCTTTAAAGAAGCATGAAATACAAAGACGGATCATGGCGGTATTTCATCATTATGGTTTTTTGGATGTTCAGACACCGACGTTTGAATTTATTGATGTTTTTAGTCATGATTCCGGTACGATAGATATTAAGAATATGTATAAGTTTTTTGATTCGGATGGTAATATATTGGTGATGAGACCGGATATCACGCCTTCGGTGGCAAGAATGATGGCAACGGGCTATCATCATGAAAATACACCTAAAAGATTTTGCTATCTTGGTAATGCTTTTAGAAACATTGAAAGTTATCAATTAAAGCTTAGGGAATTTACTCAAGCTGGCGTTGAACTCATCGGCATTGATAATGAAGATGCGGATGCAGAGATTATTGCAATGGTCATTCAGTCTTTATTGGCGGTTGGGCTTAAAGATTTTCAAATCGATATTGGTCAGGCCGGATTTTTTAAAGGGTTACTTGAAGAAGCCGGACTGGATTCAAAATACGAAGAAGAATTACGTATGCTGATTGATCAGAAAAATTACATCGCAGTTGAAGAATTGTTAGATAGTCTTGAACTGGATGAAGCTCATAAAAAAGTGCTTTTGGATTTACCTAAATTCTTTGGTGATGTTAAGGTTATAGAGCAAGCCAAATCAACGACAATGAATAAGAAGGCTTTAGCGGCTCTGGATCGACTGGAACATATTTATAGCATCCTGTGCGACTATAGAGTTGAACAGTATGTTTCTTTTGATCTTGGAATGGTGAGTCAGCTTAATTATTATACTGGGATTGTTTTTAGAGGTTATACCTTCGGAACAGGGGTATCTATTGTTGATGGTGGTCGCTACGATACATTACTAGAGGAATTTGGGCATAGTGCACCTGCAGTAGGGTTTGCCATCATTGTGGATGAAGTCATGAATAGCATTGAAAGACAACATATTGAGATTAATGTACCCAGTACGGATACCTTATTGTTATATAACCGAAAATCCAGAACCATGGCTATATCCGTTGCCGATCGTATGCGAAGAGAAGGCATGAGAATTGAGATTGGCATGTTGGACCGCGATTTAGACGAGAACATAAACTATGGAAAAAAGAATAATATTGGTGGTATTATGAATTTCTTCTCCTTAGAGGAAGTGGAACTGGTCAATCTGGAAACTGAGGAAAGAAACACAGTGGATGTTAAATCACTTTTCTAAGTAATAGAAAATGGATTAAAACAAACAGAATGAAAGGTGAAAACTATGAGATATTTAACATTTGCGCTTGCTAAAGGACGACTGGCTAATAAAACGTTAGCATATTTAGAACAAGTTGGTATTACATGTGAAGAAATGAAAAGTGATACAAGAAAGCTCATTTTTGTTAATGAAGAACTAAAACTCAAGTTTTTCTTAGCAAAAGCCAGCGATGTACCGACCTATGTTGAGTATGGCGCTGCTGATATAGGCGTGGTTGGAAAAGACACCATACTCGAAGAACGTAAGAATTTATATGAAGTTTTTGACTTAAAACTGGGCATTTGTGATATGGTGGTGGCCGGACCGGAAAGTGCGCGGGAACAGCTTTTGCACAGTTCCTCCATAAGAGTAGCTACAAAATATCCAAATATCGCCAAAGATTATTTTTATAATAAAAAGAACCAAAAAGTTGAGATCATCAAACTCAATGGCTCCATTGAATTGGCACCTCTTGTAGGGCTATCTGAAGTCATTGTTGACATCGTGGAAACCGGTGCTACTTTAAAAGAAAATGGACTTGTGGTTCTTGAAAAAATATGTCCTCTATCTGCCAGAGTCGTAGTCAACCGTGTCAGTATGAAGATGGAAAATCAGCGTATCAACCGAATTATTGACGGCTTAAGAGATATCATCCAATAAAGGAGATTAAATATGAAAGTATACGATTTTACAAAAGGTGAAGTCATTGACATTAAAAAGCTTCTAGAAGATCGAGCACCAACTTCATATGGCGAGTACGAAACCATCGTTGCAACGATTATAAAGAATGTAAAAGCTAAGGGTAATCAAGCTGTTATCGATTATACGACAGAGTTTGATAAAGTAACACTAGATGAAACAACTATGAAAGTCACACCTGAAGAAATTAGAAATGCCTATGACCTTGTGGATGAAAAGCTTATTAAAGTTATAAAGAAAGCTAAAGATCGGGTATATGCTTTTCATGCCAAACAAAAACAATACAGTTGGTTCGATACAGAAGAAGACGGCAGCATCATGGGACAAAAAATAACACCCCTTGAGCGGGTAGGTGTCTATGTTCCAGGTGGTAAAGCCGTTTATACATCTTCAGTAATTATGGATGTGGTTCCAGCACTGGTAGCAGGTGTTAAAGAAATCGTCGTTACCACACCGCCGGATGCTACCGGTAATATCAACCCACAAATATTAGTAGCTGCCGATATATGCGGTATAGAGACCATTTACAAAATGGGTGGTGCTCAAGCCATTGCAGCTTTAGCTTTTGGAACAGAAACCATTAAAAAGGTCGACAAAATCGTTGGACCGGGTAATATCTTTGTTGCGTTAGCAAAAAAAGCGGTTTACGGTCATGTCAGTATCGACTCTATAGCAGGGCCATCTGAGGTATTGGTTATCGCCGATGAGACATCCAATCCCAAATACATAGCAGCCGATCTCTTATCCCAATCTGAACATGATGAACTGGCTTCATCCGTGCTGATTACAACAAGTCAAGATATTGCAACGAAGGTGAAAGAGGAGCTCAAGCGACAAACCGCTTATTTGAAGCGTAAGGATATCATTGAAGCCTCACTGAATAATTATGGTGTCACCATTATTGTCGATACTTTACAAGATGCAGTGTCCATTAGCAATGAGATTGCACCGGAGCATTTGGAAATATGTACGAAGAATCCTTTTGAATTAATGCCATATATAAAAAATGCCGGCGCTATTTTCCTTGGGAATTACACACCAGAGCCTCTTGGTGACTATATGGCCGGACCGAATCATGTACTGCCTACCAATGCGACGGCAAAGTTCTTTTCACCTTTATCCGTGGATGACTTTATCAAGAAATCCAGCATAACATTTTTTGGACGTGATGCACTGAAAGCACTAAGTGATGATGTGATCTACTTTGCAGAGTCAGAAGCACTAGATGCTCATGCGAATTCCATCAAAGTGAGGTTTGAAAATGATTAAGGATTACATGCGTAAGGACTTATTGGATTTTAAACCATATCATGCACCACTTATGAACTATGATATTAAGTTGGACGCCAATGAAAACCCTTATGTTCATAGTCCTTATGTTCTTGAAAAAATTAAATCATGGTTAGACGACGATAAAGATCACTTAACCCGTTATCCGGACACCGATGTACATGAACTAAGACAAAAGCTTGGCGCTTATCATGGTATTTCTGAAAATGAAATCATATGTACAGTGGGTTCGGATCAACTTATTGAACTGATTATAAAAGTTTTTGTAGAACCGGGTGATGGTGTTTTAGTACCAAACCCCTCATTTAGTATGTATGGCTTATCCACCTTACTCAATCATGGCATGGTCATAAACTATGAGCTTAATGACGCTTTTGATTATGATTATGATTTAATTCTAAAAGCCTATGAGGTGCATAAGCCTAAGTTGATCTTTATCTGCACACCCAATAACCCTACAGGGAATAAAGCTTCATTTGAAGGTATGAAACGTATTTTAGACCATGTAGAATGTCCGGTTATTATTGACGAAGCCTATGAAGAATTTGATGGTGAATCTATGGTTTCCTATATTTCTGATTACAACAATCTTATTGTGTTAAAGACTTTTTCTAAAGCCTATGGGATTGCAGGGCTTAGAATCGGTTATGGTATTGCAAGTCGTGAGATGATTGAGGTGGTCAATATAGCAAAACCACCTTATAATCTATCCGCATTTTCTCAGGCAGTTGCAACCTTCATATTAGACGATCTGGATTACTATAACGATTTAATTCGTAGAATCAACCATGAAAAAGAAAAATTGTATCAATTTTTCTTGAGTAGAGATTGTTTTGAAAGCGTCTATCCCTCAAAGGCAAACTTTATTCTTGTTAAAATTAAGAACACAGATTTAATAGACCATTTGCAAAGCCATAGCGTCTTAATAAGAGGTTATGGTGTTACAGGTAGACTTGCCTATCATATGCGTGTTACCATAGGAACAGAGGACGAGAACAGACGTCTCATGGCATTAATAAAGGCTTATGAACCTAAGGAGGAGTTATGACAAATCGTTTATGCACAATGAATCGAAAGACAAATGAAACAAACATTGAGATGAAACTCAACATTGACGGATCCGGTCAATCAACTTTGAAGACGGGTATCGGGTTTTTCGATCATATGTTGACCCATATTGCTAAACATGGTTTTTTCGATCTGGAAGTGACTTGTGAAGGTGACTTAGAAGTAGATTGTCATCATTCAATTGAAGACATAGGCATTGTTCTTGGTAAATGTATCCGTGAAGCCATCGGCGATAAAGTCGGCATCAAACGCTACGGGTCATGTATCTTGCCGATGGACGAGACTTTGGTCTTGTGTGCACTTGATTTATCCGGCAGGCCGTACTTGAACTTTGATGTGGCTCTGACAGCACTTCGTCTTGGGGATATGGATGTGGAAATGGTTAAGGAATTCTTCATGGCGGTTGCTGTACATGCCGGTATGAACTTACATATTAAATTGCTGGATGGTTCTAATAACCATCATATTGTAGAAGGTATTTTTAAAGCCTTTGGTAATGCCCTTGATCAAGCTACCTTATTGGATCCGCGTATCATAGGAACCAGATCAACCAAAGGCATGTTGGAATAGAGGTGTTCATATGATTATAGGTATTATTGATTATGGTATGGGTAATCTGCAAAGTGTAAGCAACGCTCTAAAATTTATTGGGGTAAAACATTTCACTTCTTCTGATAAGGAAGTCTTAAAAACTGCAGACAAGCTCATTTTACCCGGCGTAGGTGCTTTTAAAGACGCTATAGAACGCCTTCGAGATAAAGGGTTGGATCAAATGCTTATGGAAGTAAAAGCCGAAGGGAAACCGGTTCTGGGTATATGTCTTGGCATGCAATTACTCTTTGATACCAGTTCGGAATTTGGCAGTCACGCAGGTCTTGGACTCATTAAAGGAAATATTGTTAAACTGGACGTTGAAAATCTTAAAATTCCTCATATGGGATGGAACGCGCTTCATATACAAAAAAGAGCACCATTATTTGCTGGTTTACCTGAAGAAGCCTATGTCTATTTTGTCCATTCCTATCATTTGGAAACGGATGAGGATGTCGTTTCTGCGACGACTTATTACGGTAAAGATATTCAGATTGCTGCTCAACAAGGCAATATATACGGATTACAGTTTCATCCTGAAAAAAGTGGTGATGTAGGTTTAAAAATCTTGGAGAATTTTGCTTATTTATAAAATGTCAAAAGTAAGTTTCTCAAATAAACATAAATCATATAGGTTACGTTGACATTTTAACCTTAGAAAAGAGGACAATTATGAGGTTATATCCCGCAATAGATATTATTAACGGTCAGGCAGTACGTCTTGTACAAGGTGACTATAAAAAAGAAACGGTTTATGATAAGGACCCTGTCCAAGTTGCTAAACAATGGGAAGATGCCGGTGCCGCCTATATTCATGTTGTGGATCTTGATGGTGCACAAGACGGCACTTGGAAAAACAAAGAGACCATATCAAACATCGTAAAAAGTATTAACATACCTGTCCAAACAGGTGGCGGTATAAGATCACTTAAAGACATTGAAGAACGCTTATCTGTTGGGATTACTAGAGTGATTCTAGGTACAGTTGCCATAAAAAATCCCGACCTTGTTCTAGAGGCTGTGAGAAAGTTTGGCAGCGAAGCCATCGTAGTCGGCATTGATGCCAAAGAGGGTATGGTGGCCATTCATGGGTGGGAACAAGTGAGTGATGTGTCAGCACTTGAGTTATGTTTGAAGGTTAAAGTCATGGGTGTGACTACCATTATCTACACGGATATTGCTAAAGACGGAATGATGCTAGGTACAAATATTGAACAAACCAGCCAGTTAATTAAGGAAACCGGTATGGATATCATTGCTTCCGGTGGTGTGTCCTGTTATGAAGACATTCAGAAGGTATCTGAGATAAAAGCTGAGGGTGTCATTATCGGAAAGGCCCTCTATACAAAGGCCATAGATCTGAAAACAGCCATCCAACGATTTGAAAGTAGGTGACCCTATGCTATCCAAAAGAATCATACCTTGCTTAGATGTTGATAAAGGCAGAGTTGTTAAAGGTGTTCAATTTGTAAACATCATAGATGCTGGTGATCCGGTTGAAGTTGCTAAAGCTTATAACAAGAGTATGGCCGATGAGATTGTTTTTTTAGATATCACGGCCTCCCATGAAGGCCGTGATACCATTGTGGATGTGGTCAAGAAAACGGCGAAAGAAATATTTATACCTTTAACGGTGGGAGGTGGCATCCGAACGGTTGAAGATTTTAGAACCATGTTGTTGGCCGGCGCTGACAAAGTTGCCGTCAATTCTGCAGCCGTTAATCGTCCTGAACTTATAAAAGAAGCCGCTTTAAAATACGGAAGTCAGTGTGTTGTCCTTGCCATGGATGCAAAACGAAATGAAGGACGAAAATCATGGGATGTCTATATTAATGGTGGTAGAATCAATAAGCATATAGACGCCATAGAGTGGGCAAAACAAGCCGAAGCTCTTGGCGCAGGGGAAATACTCTTAACCAGTATGGATTGTGATGGCACAAAAGCCGGTTTTGATGTACAATTGACCAAAGCAGTAAGTGAGGCTGTGGGCATTCCAGTGATTGCATCTGGCGGTGCCGGTACAATGGAACATTTTTCAGACGTCTTAACAGAGGGTCTGGCAGATGCAGCGCTTGCCGCATCTTTGTTTCACTTTAAAGAAATGGAAATTGTTGATCTGAAAAACTATTTACATGAGCAAAATATACCTGTAAGAAGATAGGAGAATACTATGAAATTTCATAATTTCAAACTTGGAGAAGACGGACTACTACCGGTTATTGTACAAGATTATATGTCAAACCAAGTCCTTATGATGGCTTATATGAACGAAGAAGCTTATACGAAAACGATTGAAACCGGTAAAGCCACTTACTATAGCCGTAGCCGAAAGTCCTTATGGATCAAAGGTGAAACATCCGGTCATTACCAAACTGTTAAAGAGATCGCTTTGGATTGTGATCAAGATACGTTGCTTCTTAAAGTACACCAAGAAGGTAATGCATGCCATACAGGTGCATATTCATGCTTCTATAGATATTTAGATGCAGCAAAGGAAAACTACACGGAAGTAGATACCTTTAAGCAAAAAGATGTCTTAAGTGGTGTCTTTGATGTGGTCATGGACCGAAAGGTTAATCCAAAAGAGGGCTCTTATACCAATTATCTTTTTGAAAAAGGGATTGATAAGATTTTAAAAAAAGTCGGAGAAGAAACGGCTGAAATTATCATTGGAGCAAAAAATGAAGGAAAAGAAGAAATGGTCTATGAGATCTCAGACCTGTTATACCATTTAACGGTACTTATGGTAGAAAAAGGCGCTAATTGGGAAGATATCTATAAAGAATTAGATAAAAGGCGATAAGTCCTTAAGAGCTTCTTTTCTTGTATAAATCATATAATAATCTTGACTAATTTGTCCATTAGTTATACAATAGTATAAGGAATGGGCAAAACATTCTTTATTAAATGATAATGATTGTTAAAATGATAACGATGGAGGTAATAGAATGCATCTTACTCAAATTAAAGAGATTCTAGACGCACAAGTCATTGCAGGCAAAGGTGATATGAATCAAGAAATTGATTTCGGTTATGGTTGTGATTTAATGAGTGATGTTTTAGCTTATGTACAAAATAACATAGTTCTGTTAACAGGCTTGGTTCATCCGCAAGTTATAAGAACCGCTGAAATGTTAGATATAAAAGCAATTGTCATAGTAAGAGGTAAAGAACCTGGGTCGGATTTAATTGAGATGGCCAATCGTCGAGACATAGTGATAATGACGACCAAACACTCATTATTTACCGCTTCAGGTCTTTTGTTTAAGAACGGCCTTATAGGAGAGGAGATAGCCCATAATGAACTTACATTTTGATGTTGAAGGTGGTGAGTTTATTTCTGCGGGTGTGGCTTCCAGTAAGGTGAAAAAAGTCTTAAAGCAACTGGCTATACAACCTGAGATTATTAGGAAGATATCTGTTGCCATGTATGAAGCTGAAATCAATATGGTTATTCATGCCCATGGGGGTGTTATAGATGCTGAGATTATGCCCGATCATGTACATGTGGTTCTAAAAGATGAAGGACCCGGTATCGAAAATATTGAGCTGGCTATGAAGGCCGGCTATTCTACAGCATCCAGATTGGCTAGAGAAATGGGATTTGGTGCCGGTATGGGTCTTGCTAACATGAAACGATATGCCGATATACTTCAGATTGAATCAGAACCCGGTAAAGGAACCACGGTTGAAATTACAGTAAAGCTCTATCCTGAACAAGCTTAAGAAGAAAGATTCGTGTGCGTTATAGCATCATTATCATATAGAGTTCTATTAGGAGGCATCATGATATGGGAAATTACCATTCAGTAACCCTTGATAAAAATCGTTGTATAGGTTGTACGGATTGTATCAAGCGCTGTCCGACGGAAGCCATTCGTGTCAGGCATTCAAAGGCAGAAATCACAGATGATCTTTGTATCGATTGCGGTATGTGTATTCGTGTCTGTAAAAGCCATGCAAAACGAGCACTTACCGATTCCTTAGATAAAATCAATAAGTTCAAATATAAAGTTGCCATTCCGGCACCAACCTTATATACCCAATTCAAAAAGCTAAGAGATCCTAATATCGTGCTTACAGCACTTAAAAAAATTGGATTTGATGAAGTTTTTGAAGTGGCTAAGGCAGCAGAAGTTGTTACGGCATATAGCCAAACACTACTAGAAGAAGGTAAGATTAATCGTCCTGTTATTTCTTCTGCTTGTCCTGCCATTGTCAAATTAATTCAAATGCGTTTTCCTTCATTAATAGACAATGTTATGCCTATTATTTCTCCAAAAGAAGCCATTGCCCGTTATGCAAGACAATATTTGATGAATCAAGGTCTTGAAAGTAAAGATATCGGTATATTCTTTATAACACCATGTGCAGCAAAAGTTACAAACAGCAGACAACCACAGACAATCAAAACATCTGACGTTGATGGTGTTATATCCATGAAAGACATATACTTGGAGCTGATTCCTGTCATCAATAAACTGCAACCGGAAGATATTGAGACCCTTCAAATGAGTTCCGCTAATGGTATAGGATGGGCAGCCAGTGGTGGAGAAGGTCTAGCATCAAAAGTCTATAACCTGGTAGCTGTTGACGGCATAGAGAATGTTATTACCATTTTGGAAAGAGTTGAAAATAATAAGTTGGATGTTGATTTCATTGAGTGTTTGGCTTGTGTAAACGGTTGTCTAGGTGGTCCTTTAACGGTTGAGAACTCTTTTGTCAGTACGAATCGAATGGGTAAAATAAAAAAGTATGTCAAACAACATGGAAAAACAAGAGACCTTAATATTATAAGTCCCAAAATACGTCTCAAATGGGATTATGCCCTTGAAGTGACACATGTAAGGAAATTAGATGATAATATGATGGTTGCTTTAACTAAGATGGAGCAGATTGATGATTTACACAAGACATTGCCGCGAATTGATTGTGGATCATGTGGTGCACCTACTTGTAAAGCTTTTGCTGAAGATGTTGTTAGAGGCGATGCAATTATAGAAGACTGTATTTTCATGTTAAGAGAAAAGGTGAGGTCTATGGCAGAGGAAATGATGGCACTAAGTGGCATGTTACCACCTTCCATTGATCAGAATAGGAGGGAATCATGACCATAAATGATGTACAAACAATACTAAAGGCAACGGTTGTAACTCAATCACTTTATGAAAACAATGAAGTTTTATCCGGTTTTGTCGGTGATTTGCTCAGTGTCGTTATGGGCAAAGCCAAAGAACAATGTGCTTGGATCACCATACAAGGCCATATAAATATCATAGCCGTCGGTACCTTAATCAATGTAGGCTGTATTATAGTTACAGAAGGTTTTAAAGTAGATGAAGATGCTATAAAAAAAGCGAATGAAGAAGATATTGTCATCATGACAACACAATTATCTTCCTATGAAGCTGCTGCTTTATTGTCTAGAGACGGTTTGGAGTAGGTGATTGTTTTATGAAAGAATTATCCATGCATATATTAGATATTGCAACAAATAGTGTACGAGCCGGTGCAAGTCGAATCCTTATTACGGTTTCAGAAGACGTTATAAATAATGAGTTCCGGTTTGATATAGAAGATAATGGAAAAGGTATTCCTGACGATATTCTAGATACAATCAAAAATCCTTTCACCACATCTCGTACCTTACGTAAAGTCGGACTTGGCATACCGCTCTTAGATGAGAACTGTCGACTATGTGACGGTTTTCTAGAAATTACGTCTAAAGTTGGCAAAGGTACTACATTAAAATCTATGATGGTTTATAACCACATTGACCGTCCACCCATGGGTGATATCGTTAATACCATAATTGGGCTCATGACTTCTAATGAAACCATCGATATTGGTTATAAGCATTGCTATAATGACAATTGCTTTGAAATCAGTACGAAAGATTTGCAGGAGGAATTAGAAGATGTACCCTTAACTTCAGTAAGTGTCATACAATGGTTAAGGGCATTTCTAGCGGAATCTTTAGAAGAACTTCGAGTATAACCAATAACAACTCAACTAAGCCATCTTTAAAACAAACAAAATAAGGGTTCAATTCAATAGTGTAAAAGATATGACAATAATGGATTGATTAAGGCCTATATTTGTTTTTTATAAATACAGTGTGTATACATAATACACTGTAAAATCATGTATAATGAGACTTGGAGATTTTAAACATGATTCGTAACATTGTCAACTATGTATCAATCGTTGTGGGAATGGTGGATTTGTATTATTATATGTACTGAACCATAATGCATTGGATGTATAGGATTAATGTCTCAAGTTAATAATAAGTCTAGGGCAGTTTTAGTTTGTAACTTTATAGTTGCAAAAAAACAGAATGGAGGTTGCCTATGGCAGCATTTACTTTCAAACGTGGAATTCATCCACCGGATCACAAAGAATCAACGAATCAAAAACCCATAAAAATATTGAAACCTATTGGAGATCTTGTTTTTCCAATGGCGCAACATATTGGGGCACCTTGTGAGCCTATTGTCAAAAAGGGTGATCGAGTATTGTTAGGACAAAAAATCGCAGATTCAGAAGCTTTTGTTTCTTCTCCGATTTTTAGTAGTGTTTCTGGGACTGTCAAATCCATAGAAGAAGTGGAACACCCTAACGGTTTTAAGTGTAAGGGTATAATCATTGAAAATGATCATCTCTATGAAGATGACCCAAGTTTAAATCAGCCACATGATTATAAGAACATGACAAATGACGAAATATTAGCGGTTATCAAAAACGCCGGTATTGTCGGTATGGGCGGTGCTACATTTCCAACCCATATTAAGCTTGCACCGCCACCGGATAAGAAAATTGATTTTATCATTTTAAACGGTGCTGAATGTGAGCCTTATCTGACGTCGGATCATCGTATTATGTTAGAAGAAACAGATCGATTGATAGCCGGCCTTAAAGTTTTACTTAGTATGTTTAAAGAAGCAAAGGGTATCATAGGTATAGAAGCAAATAAACCTGATGCCATAAAAAAGGTAACTGAGGCAGCAAAAGCAGAACCTCGTATTGATGTTATTACCCTTCATACGAAGTACCCTCAAGGCGCTGAAAAGCAACTAATTTATGCGGCAACAAAAAGAGAAGTACCACCTGGTAAACTACCTTTTGAAGTTGGATGTATTGTTCAAAATGTTGATACCATCGTTGCCATCCATAGAGCGGTAGACCGTGGACGTCCCTTAACAAGAAGAATTGTTACGGTTACAGGTGATGCGATTAAAGAACCGCAAAATTTCAAAGTAAGACTTGGTACCAGTTATAAAGAACTGATTGAAGCTGCAGGCGGTTTTGTTGAAAAACCTGCAAAAATCATATCCGGTGGACCTATGATGGGATTTGCTATGTATACCCTGGATGTGCCGATTATAAAAGGTTCTTCTTCCATACTTTGTTTAACTAAAAAAGCCATAGCAACAGCAGATGAAAGTAATTGTATGCGATGTGGTAAATGTGTTAGTGCATGTCCCATGGGTCTGTTACCTTTTGAATTGAATAAATTTGCATTGGCACAGGTTGAGGATGAATTCGAGGCTTACAAAGGCATGGATTGTATGGAATGTGGCGCATGTTCCTATGTATGTCCTTCCAAAAGACATTTACTCCAGTCCTTTAGAACGACCAAGAAAAAAATTCTTACCAACAGAAGAAAATCTTAGGAGGCTCATATGTCAGATATGTATATTATTTCTTCATCACCGCATATTAAATCAAAAGATTCGGTGCAAAAAACGATGTTAGATGTATTGATTGCTTTGACACCCGCCGCCTTATTTGCCATATATTATTTTGGTGTCGGTGCTTTTAGTACAATTGTTATTTGTATCCTGTCCAGTGTTTTTGCGGAATGGGGTTATTCAAAATTAATGAAACAAAGAAATACAGCAATGGATTTATCTGCTGCGGTAACAGGTTTGTTACTGGCACTTAACTTACCAAGCTCGATTCCTTGGTGGGTTTCGGTAATGGGTAGTTTTTTTGCTATTATTATTGTAAAGCAGTTATTTGGTGGTCTAGGACAAAACTTTATGAATCCGGCTTTAGCTGCAAGAGCTTTTCTACTGATTTCTTTTACCGGTCTTATGACCACATGGGGTGTTATAGATGGTGTTAGTGCGGCTACACCACTAGGTATCATGAAAGAGGGTGGTCAGATGATGCCATCACTTTTTGATACTTTTATTGGCACCATACCCGGATCATTAGGTGAGACTTCTGCTATAGCCCTACTTATAGGTGGTTTATATCTAATGGCAAGAAAAGTAATTTCATGGCGTATACCGATTATTTATATTGGAACAACGGCTGTTATGGTATTATTTTTTGGTGGTCAAGGCTTTGATTTGACTTATCTAGGGTATCATATTTTTTCAGGTGGTTTAATGATTGGTGCTTTCTTTATGGCAACAGATTATTCTTCCTCACCAACCACACCTAAAGGACAAATTATAATGGGCCTTGGATGCGGTTTGTTAACAGCTTTAATTCGACTTTTTGGTGGCTATCCTGAAGGCGTATCCTTTGCAATCTTGATCATGAACTTATTTGTACCTCTAATTGACAAATACACAGTTCCAAAATCATTTGGGGAGGTGGCAAAATAATGGCTAAACAATCAGATAACATTATAAAAAATGCAATGATCTTATTTATGATTACGGTTATTGCAGGAACCTTGCTTGGATTGACTTATGAAGTAACTAAAGAGCCCATACGCATTCAACAGGAAAAACTCAAAAATAACGCTTTAAAAGCCGTTGTATTTGAAGCAACTGATTTTACATTGGTCGATCTTGAAGCGAGTGCAAATGACCAAGGTATTGAGAACCTTTATGAGGCAACCAAGGATGGCGCTATAATCGGTTATGCCTTTGAGATGACAGCTACTGAAGGGTATGGTGGTAATATTGCTTTAATGGTCGGTATCGGTATTGAAGACCAAATACTGGGTGTTGATGTTATTAAACACAATGAAACGCCGGGTCTAGGCGCTAAGATTACTGAACCTGCTTTCAAGTCCGAATTTGAAGGGCGTCCGATTGCACCTTTAACAGTTACTAAAGGAGCGCCAACCGGCAATCCAAGTGATATAACTTCCATAAGTGGTGCCACCATAACCTCCGTATCTGTTACGAATGCTGTAAATGTTGCCACTCAATATTACAATGACAATATGGCGGGGGTGAATTAGATGAAAAGTGCTATTAAAAGATTTAAGGCAGGTATCCTAGATGAGAATCCTGTTTTTATTCAAGTACTGGGTATGTGTCCAACCTTGGCTGTAACAACTTCCGCAGAAAATGGTATTGGTATGGGACTTGCAACCACCACAGTATTAATTATGGCTAATCTGGTTATATCTCTCCTTAGAAACATCATTCCTTCAAAAGTAAGAATACCAGCTTTCATTGTCGTCATAGCCTCATTTGTAACGATTGTGGATTTTATGCTTCAAGGTTTTGTACCTGCCCTTTATGCTTCACTAGGCTTATTCATACCACTAATCGTTGTAAACTGTGTTATATTAGGACGTGCAGAAGGTTTTGCTTCTAAGAATAAACCATTTATATCCGTTGTTGACGGATTAGGTATGGGACTTGGTTTTACACTTGCCCTTGGATCAATTGGTGCCGTAAGAGAAATATTAGGAGCAGGTACATTTTTTGGTATGAATGTTATGCCAGCCGGATATGTTCCAATATCGATTATGATACTAGCACCTGGTGCATTCTTGGTTCTAGGTATATTACTGGCAGCATTTAATTATGTTTTGGCAAAAGCAGCCAATAGAAATTAGGAGGTTATGATGGATTTATTATTGTTCTTTATCGGTGCCATCTTGGTCAACAACATCGTGCTTTCAAGGTTCTTAGGTGTTTGTCCATTTTTAGGTGTATCTAAAAAAGTAGAGACCGCTCTTGGTATGGGCCTTGCTGTTACATTTGTTATGACTTTAGCATCCATTATGTCATATATAGTCTATGAATTTATACTAAAAACCTTTAAGATAGAATTTTTGTATACCATAGCATTCATTTTAGTTATCGCATCTCTTGTACAGTTGGTTGAGATGATTATTCAAAAAACAAGCCCTTCTTTATACCAAGCTTTAGGGGTGTTCTTACCTCTAATAACTACCAATTGTGCTGTACTTGGTATTGCAGTTATTAATATGCAAAATGAATATTCATTGTTCAAAAGCATCGTTAGTGGTCTAGGTACAGCGATTGGCTTTACATTGGCAATCGTTTTAATGGCGGGTATTAGGGAACGTATCGAATACAATCCAATTCCAAAATCTTTTAAGGGATATCCAATCGTATTAATTACAGCCGGACTCATGGCGATTGCTTTCCTTGGATTTACCGGATTGATCAAATAAGATGGAGGTATTAGGATGGAACTGACAAATATAATTTTTTCGGCTCTAAGTATTGGCGGCCTTGGATTAATCTTTGGATTAGGACTTGGGTACGCTGCTAAAAAATTTGCCGTTCATGTCAACCCTCTCGTTGCAGAGGTTAGAGAAGCTTTACCAAGTGCTAATTGTGGTGCTTGTGGTTACGCCGGTTGCGATGCATTCGCTAAAGCTGTAGTCGAAGGTGACGCCAAAACCAATGGATGTCCTGTAGGTGGGCAAAGCTGTGCAGATGCAGTGGCTAAAATTATGGGGGTAGAAGTAAGCAATCTTGACCCCACAACGGCCTTTGTCAAATGCTTTGGTGATTGTGATAAAGCCAAGGAAAAATTCATCTATAATGGTGTGGCAGATTGTATGGACGCAAGTCAAGTTCAAGGTGGTGGTTCGAAGGCATGTTCATATGGTTGCCTAGGTTTAGGTAGTTGCGTTAAAGCTTGTATGTTCGATGCTATACATGTTGAAAATGGTATTGCGGTTGTTGATGAAAATAAATGTACTTCATGTGGACTGTGTGTAGTTGCATGCCCCAAAGATATTATAGAAATTATGCCTTTAGCATCTAGAGTTCGTGTAAATTGTAACTCTGAAGATAAGGGTAAAGATACGATGAAGGCATGTAGTGTTGGATGCATCGGTTGTCGAAAGTGCTCCAAAGCATGCGAATATGACGCCTTTACATTCACTAATGGATTGGCAAAAATTGATTATGACAAATGTGTTCAATGTGGTGCTTGTATCGATGTATGTCCTACCAATGCTATCACACGACACGCTTAGACCAGAATTTATATACAGACTGTCTCATAAAACCATGAGCCAGTCTGTTTTTTTAATCAATACCCTGAAAAACTATACAAATAAATAGGCCTATGATAGAATAGAACTGCGTTAACATAAACGGCGTCACTATGTGTCGGATATATGTTTATTTATATGCATATTTTTTGTTATAAAACAAGTAAAGGGGATTATTATGACATATCAGAAAAAAAGCTCAAAAAACGGTTGGACTTTGTTCTTACTTGTTTTGACCGGTATCGTTCTTGGAGGTTTTATCGGTAGTTTAGCACAAGGCGTCCCATACTTAAAATGGCTGGACTTCGGCTACAAATTTGGGATGGTTGGTAACCCACTAGAAATAGATCTGAAAGTCATTGAAGTGACTTTTAAGATATTAATTCGAATCACAGTGTCCAGTATCTTGGGCGTAGCTTTATCAATATTTGTTTACAGAAAGTTATAATGATGAATTCTATAGAAATTATTTTGGCGTCAGGATCACCTAGACGCAAAGAGATTCTTGACAACTTAAAATTATATCCAAGGATTATTCAACCTGATATTAATGAATCCCATAAACCCAATGAAAAGCCTCATGCGCTTGTCCATAGACTGTCCTATGAAAAAGCATATGCTGTTGCAAAAAATTTGGATCGAGGTTTGATTATTGGTTCAGATACAATTGTGGTTATTGATAATCAGATTCTTACCCAGCCCAAAACCACTGCAGAAGCTAAAGCTATGTTGACAGCAATCAGTGGTAGAACCCATCAGGTTTTGACCGGTATAACACTCATATACCAACCGAATCATGAGGTTTTTACTCAGGTTGCTATGACCAATGTTATTATGAATCCATTAACAGATGCGTGGATAGATAACTATGTAGCCACAGGTGAGCCTATGGATAAAGCTGGCGCTTATGGAATACAAGGTATTGGCGCCACACTTGTAAATCGAATCGACGGTGAATACAATACCGTTGTTGGTTTGTCCGTCCAAACATTGATGGATGGCTTTAGATCACTGAATTTAAACTATTTTGATTTAATAAAACAGGATCGAGCATAAGGAACAGATGATATTTTTAGAAAGACTATAGCCTAGGGGGGGACCATGCATAAAACAATGTCCATCAAGGAAATTCCAATTGAAGAACGACCTTACGAAAAACTGGAAATGCGAGGTGCTTCTGCCTTGTCAGATGCAGAACTTCTCGCAATTATCATTAAAAGCGGTACTAAAGAAGAAAAATCAACAGACATCGCTATGCGCGTGTTGAACCAGCATGCTTCCGGTTTAATTGGTCTGCATAAGCTTAGCATGAAAGAACTACAAACGATTAAAGGCATCGGCCGTGTAAAAGCGATACAGCTAAAAGCCATCACCGAACTTTCTAATCGAATGGCGAAGGCAACCTATAAGGAAAAGCTAAATGTGCATTCGCCTTCATCTGTTGCTTCCATATATATGGAGGCAATGCGTCATTTAGATTGTGAACATTTCAAGGTTGTTATATTAGACACGAAACACAATATTATTGGAGATCATACGTTATCCGTTGGTACGGTCAATGCTTCTCTTGTACACCCTAGAGAAGTATTTATTTATGCATTAAGACACCATGCGGTTAGTATCATTCTCTTACACAACCATCCTAGCGGAAATTCAACACCTAGTAATGAAGACATAGCTATTACAAAACGCATTCAATCATCAGGAGAAATCTTAGGAATTGCCTTACTTGACCATATTGTTATTGGAGATGGCAATTTTACCAGTTTAAAAGAAAAAGGTTATATCAGTGGTTAAAGTGGAGGCAATATGGCAAGAAGACGTAATGTAACATCACAAAAAATTATAACGGTAATATCAGTCCTTTTTCTCTTCTTAATGATTTTAACATGGGAAACAAGAACTGAAATTTCACCTATTGAAAAAAGTGTGGCCTATGTAGTTATTCCTGTGCAAAAGGGCGTTACATATTTTGGTGATTGGTTAGTCGGTAGCGTGAATTTTATTAAGAATATTAATGAACTTGAACAACTTAATAAATCATTAAGTGAAGAAGTTCATCAACTAACATACGAAAACAAAATCCTAGATCAGTCAAAATCAGAACTAGAAAGACTAAGAACCTTATATGAGCTTGATCAGCGTTATGCAGATTATCCTAAAACAGGGTCAAGAGTCATAAGTAAAGATCCAGGAAATTGGTATCATGTTTTTACCATCGATAAGGGTGAAAGTGCAGGCTTCAAACCTGATATGGTCGTTATGTCAGGTGCAGGGCTACTTGGGAAGATTATCGAAGTCGGTCCTAATTATTCCAAAGTACGATCTATTATAGACGATAAAAGCAGTGTTAGTGCCTTTATTGTTCGAACAGAAGATTTATGTATTGTCAAAGGCGACTTGACTTTATATAATGATGGCCTTTTAAGAGTTGAGTATATTGGCGAGAATGTCAATTTGATCATAGGTGACGAAATAACCACTTCACATCTTGGGGATGTCTATCCACCTGGCATTTTAATTGGCCATATTGTGGAAATTGAAAACAACCCCAATCGTTTAACGCAAGTTGCTTACCTAAAGCCTGTAGTTGATTTTAAACATATGGAAGAAGTTCTTGTTATCAACCGTCTGTGGAGGAACCAATGAGAAAAGTTCAGTTTGCCCGGTTTTTTGTAATTGGGTTGATCATATTGATTAATTTCATCCTTCAGCCTATCTTATTTCAGGAAATAGCCTTTAATGGTATTGTTCCAAATATCTTTGTCATTACTATTGTCTCTTTCGGCTTATTAAGAGGCCGAGTAGAGGGGGCAGTTGTCGGTGTCATTATTGGCTTATTACATGATATTTTTTATGGTGATGTGATTGGCTTTTATGCTTTGATTTACATGTATATTGGTTATGGTACCGGTTTTTTTCATCGTACTTTTTACAGAGAAAGTATACTTGTACCTATAGCTATGATTGGGATCGCCGATTTTTTTCAAAATTTTATCGTATATTTTTTCACATTTTTATTTAGAGGTCAGTTAAAGTTGAACCTGTATTTTTCCATGATTATTATACCTGAACTTATTTATTCGGTTTTTGTAGGTTTTATACTTTATCGGATTTACTATTTTATTAATCTTTATGTGGAAAAAAATGAATGGTTAAAGGAGAATGAAGATTAATTGAAAACATTATTTAAAGCAGTTTATAGCTTTCTTACACATAGATTATTTTTATTATTAATAATTGTATTCATTCTTTTTTATATATTGGTCATGAGGCTTTTCGAGCTTCAGATTGTAGAGGGTGAAGAACTGGCCAAAGCGTTCGAGCTTAGTGTTGTTAGAGAAGTCAGTATCGAAGGTCATCGAGGCAATATCTATGATCGTAATGGTTATCCTTTGGCAGAAAATATTATTTCCTATACGGTTTATTTAAATGACAGCGTTGAAGTGACCGACAAAAATCAGATGATTCATGATCTAATAGATGTCATTAAGAACAATGGCGATGCTATAGTAGATGAATTTCCTTTAAGACAAACTGGAGACGGGTTTGAGATTATCGGAACTGAAAGACAAGTTCTCAATTTCAAGAAAAATGTGTTTAATTTAAGATATACGACACTCTTAACTGAAGAACAAATTGCTATGGAACCTTATGAAATATATTTGTTTCTAAGAGATCAACGTTTTAGCATTGATGCAACCCAATATACAACAGCAGAAATACTGGATATCTTGAATATTCGATACGCTCAGTACATTAAACGGTATTCGAAGTATCAACCTGAAGTTATTGCAACGAACGTAAGTCATAAAACACTGGCAATGCTGGAAGAGAAAAATGATGTGTTCCCCGGTGTTTCTATTGTTGAAACACCTTATCGAGTCTATAACGATGCACCGTATTTTGCCCATATCATTGGATATACTAGGAAAATTGATTCTGAACGTTTAGAGGTCTTAAAACCTTTGGGATATACTGCGGAAGACACCATTGGCGTTATTGGTATAGAGAAAGAGATGGAGTCCTATCTAAGAGGCTATGACGGTGCGCAAAAAGTGGAAGTGAATAACCTTGGTAAAACTATGCTTGTTCTTGACAATATTGACCCAATTATGGGAAATGATGTATATCTGACCATAGATAGAGACTTGCAGATCAATACCTATAATATTCTTGAACGTCAATTGGCAGAAATTATCGTAGATCGAATGCTTATGCGATTACCAAATACAAGGGAGCAAAGATATATACTTCTGAAAGATATATATGATTCTATATTTAGGTATGATTTAATAGATACAAGGTTAATTGATCCGAAAAATAGTGAAGGGCAATCACGGATTCATAATCTCATGATAACAACAAAAGAACAAATGTCTTCTTATGTTATAAATGAAATAAAAAGTGATGCTCTACCAATTAACTACACTAAGTACGGGACCATCTATACCTACTTTTTGGAAAATCTAAGAACTGAAGGTATTTTGGATAAAGATTATAGATACGATGAAAACTATGTAGCTTTCAAAAAAAGTCAGATAAGTTTCCAAGCCATGATGTTTGAATTCTATAAAGCGAATTATTTTATCTTACCAGAAGTCATGGAGGATGCCAAAGAAGATGAAGTTTTTGAATACATTATAAAGTTCATTGAAGAAGAAAGTGCTACACGCTACGACTTTACAAAATATATATATTTGTACCTTTTGGATAGAGAAGCCTTTAATTATTATGATCTTACTTATATGATTATAGATTTTGGATTGGTAACTGCTTCTGAGCAAGATATGGCAAATCTTAAAAGTCGTAGATTAATACCAATAGAGTTTATGAAGCAAAAGATATTAAATATTGAAATAACACCTCATCAGCTTGCTTTAGATCCTTCTTCCGGAGCCGTTGTCATTACTGATGTTGATACAGGTGAAGTATTAGCACTTGTAAGCTATCCTTCTTATGATAACAGTCGACTCGTCAACACTTTTGATAACAATTACTATGCTAGTCTTCTATCGGATCCTACAAGTCCATTGTACCCAAGAGCAACTTATGCCAAATCCGTTCCCGGATCAACATTTAAAATGATTACAGCCATAGCTGCTCTTGAAGAGGGGGTTATCCGCCCGGCAGACCGTGTTCTTGACAGAGGTATATTTACGAAAATCTTTCCTTCTCCAAGTTGTTGGATTTATTCCCAAAGTCGTGGTAGTCATGGATCTATTAATGTTATTCAAGCACTAGAACACTCCTGTAATTATTTCTTCTATGAAATGGGTTGGCGGCTAAGTTTTAATGAAGAAGGTAATTATAGTGACGCATACGGTATCGGTGTTCTGGCAGATTATGCAGGTCGATTCGGCTTGGATTCAAAAACGGGTATAGAGATAGGTGAAGCCTCATCCACATTGGCTGAAAGGGATGCCGTTAGAGCGACTATCGGTCAAGGCACCCATGATTTTACACCTGTTCAATTAGCTAGGTACATGAACACATTAGCCAATGATGGTAAGATGCAAGAACTTAATGTGGTGGACAAAATTATGGATAAGTCAGGTGATATAGTGGTGGACTTCACACCAAAAACCATTATAGAAAACAACTTTAATCAGAATCACTTAGATGTAGTAAAAAAAGGTATGTTAGATGTAACAGAAGGTTCTGGAGGTACAGCCAGATCGTATTTTGCTGATTTTCCTATTTCTATTGCCGGAAAAACCGGAACAGCAGAATTAATCAAGTCCAGAGCTTCGCATGCTATATTTGCGGGATTTGCACCCTATGATGATCCTACTGTGTCGATTGCATCGGTTATACATTTTGGTTATTCTTCAAGATATGCAGCCTTAAACTCAAAAAAAGTACTTGCTATGTATTTTGAAATTAATAAAGAACCGGAGAATTACACCACAAGTAATATATTGAATTAGTCAGGCATAAGAAACATATCTTTCAACTGTATACAATAAGCCTGTTATTATGTATAATAAGGATTAGAAAAATTTTTATTGAATTAAGAGGGATTATATGAATGAATTGGTATTAATCAATAACGGCTACAAAAGTAAAATTAACTGAAGGAAAAAAATTTTTTGGCAACGCTAAAATCTCTATTGGATTTGAAGGGCGTAGCCTTAGCGATACTCAACAACAATCTGTCATTCAGATGATTCATGAATTAACGGATATGGAAGTTTTTTGTATCGTAGATGAAAAAATGCCCATAGTTTCACCTGAAAGTTTGATGGCAATGGCTAACTTAACAAAAGAAAGAGCACCTATGGGGCATTTCCCAAAAGAAGTGGCTGTTTTTCATCAAGGTACACTTAGGTCAGGACAGGAACTAAATATGGATACGGGTATCGTCATATTGGGTGATATTAATCCCGGTGCAAAAGTGACAGCTAAGGGTAATATTGTGGTTCTAGGTAGTCTTAAAGGGTACGCCCATGCAGGATGCGACGGTGAAAGACAAGCATGTGTTATTGCCTTAAACATGCAACCAACACAAATTCGAATAGGAGATGTAATAGCACGATCTCCTGATAAATTCGAAGAAAGCAGAACAGTAGCGCAAATCGCTTTTATCGAAGATGACCGTATCGTTATTGACCATATTGAAGGTAACATCCATAAAGATTTCAAAATCTTAAACTAAAATGCAAAGGGGATCAAACTCGTGAGTGAATGTATTGTAATTACCAGTGGAAAAGGTGGGGTTGGTAAAACCACCACAAGTGCTAATATCGGTATTGGTTTGGCTATGTTAGGAAAAAAAGTTATATTAATAGATGCGGATATCGGATTAAGAAATTTGGATGTCGTTTTGGGCTTAGAAAATCGTATTGTATACAATCTTGTTGATGTGGTAGAGGGCAATTGTCGCTTAAAACAAGCATTGATCAAAGATAAAAAGTTCCCGGAACTCTTTTTATTGCCTGCGGCACAAACCAGAGATAAGGATGCTGTATCACCGGAACAAATGAAAGAGCTTTGTGAAAATCTTAAAGAGGATTTTGACTATGTCATCATTGACTGTCCTGCCGGTATAGAACAAGGATTTAAAAATGCTATTGCAGGTGCTGACAGAGCCATAATCGTAACCACGCCAGAGATATCAGCAATTAGAGATGCCGATAGAATTATTGGCTTACTTGAAGCCAATGAAATGAAAGACCATCGACTTATCGTCAATCGACTAAGAACTGATATGATAAAACGAGGGGATATGATGTCAGTTGAAGATGTTATTGATATTCTAGCGATTGATTTAATTGGTGCCATACCTGATGATGAAAATATCGTCATCTCAACCAATAATGGTGAACCCATTGTTATCAATCAAGATGTCTTGTCAGGTAAAGCTTATTTAAATATTTGTAAGCGGGTTATGGGAGAAGATGTACCTTACCTAGACCTTAATGTTAATGTTAGTTTTTTCAAGAAATTGAGAAATATAATGGGTATAAATAATTAGAGAGGAGCCTTATAATGGGATTTTTCAGTAAAAAGAAACAATCAAGCAGTGTAGCAAAAGATCGTTTGAAACTGGTTCTTATCCACGACAGGGCCAACTGTAATACAGAATTACTTGAAATGATGAAACAAGAAATTATTGATGTCATCAGTCGCTATATGGAAATAGATGAGAAAGGCTTGGAAATTAATCTGGGAACGACAACATCAGAATATGAAAATGGAATTGTACCGGCACTTTATGCCAATATTCCTATTCGTAACATGCGTGCTCCAGCTAAGAGAACGTAATTATGTTTAAGCAATATGACTTTAAACGTTTTGACTTCGTGTTGGTCCTACTTGTGGCCTTACTAGGTATTATTGGTATTGTGGCCATTGGAAGTGCAACACGGGTTTATAGCCCCGATGGGACCAGTGAAATCGTAAATAAACAAATGATTGGCCTTGTTTTTGGCTTTTGTATCCTATTATTCTTTGCTTTTTTTGACTATCATTGGTTAGGAAGATTAGCTATTCCCATTTATATATTCACGATTCTTTTATTAGCTTTGGTACTGGTTGCAGGATCATCTGCGAATAATGCAGTAAGATGGATTGATATAGGCCCATTCAGACTTCAGCCTAGTGAATTTGCAAAGATATTCTTAGTACTGGTTCTAGCCAAATATTTTGACAAGTTTGAATCTAAAATCAATCAATGGTATATTGTTTTAGGTTCTATATTGATAACAGCAATACCCACACTTTTAATCATAAGGCAACCGGATCTTTCTACAGGTATGATTATGTTCTTAATACTGGCCTTCATGATTTATGTTTCAGGGATTAGCTATTTATATATAGCCGGTGCCGGTGCTGTGCTCATACCCTCAGCTCTAATTGGCCTCTGGTATATTCAAAAACCGGAGCAGACTTTACTAAAAGATTATCAAGTGAATCGAATCATATCTTTAATAAAGCCGGAGAGTGTGGACCCATCTTTACTCATGCAAACCAATAACTCCATTCAGGCCATTGGTTCAGGGCGTATATTTGGAAAAGGCTTATATTTAGGCAAAGTCAATCAATATGATTATTTACCCGAGCCACAAACAGATTTTATCTTTTCCATAATTGGTGAGGAATTTGGTTTCTTTGGATGTACGATTGTCATTTTATTGTTGTTCATTCTCATATTAAAATGTTTGTGGATTGCTAAAGATACCACTGATTTGTTAGGCAAGTTGATTATTACCGGTATTGTAGCCATCATTACATATCAGTCCTTCGTCAATATTGGTGTCACAATCGGTATAGTACCTAATACGGGTATACCTTTACCCTTTATAAGTGCAGGACTCAGTTCTTTAATGGCAAATATGATTGGCATGGGTATTATACTTAATATAGGCATGCAGAGGAAATCAGCACAGAAGTAAGCATCTCATAATAACATTCATAATCAAAGGGGGTCTATTCATGAACATAGGTTTAATCGCTCACGACAACAAAAAAAAACTCATGCAAAATCTGTGCATAGCCTATAAAAATATTCTATCTAAACATGATATATTTGCTACAGGTACAACCGGTAGACTTGTAGAAGAGGTGACCAATCTTTCAATACAGAAATACTTGGCAGGACATTTAGGTGGACAACAACAGCTTGGTTCTCAGATTGCGCATAACCAGATTGATATGGTGATCTTTCTAAGAGATCCATTATCCCAGATGCAGCATGAACCGGATCCTTCAAGTGTTATTCGTTTGTGTGATATTCATAACATTCCTATTGCAACCAATCTAGCAACAGCAGAGCTCTTAATTAAATCATTAGAACGAGGCGACTTGGAGTGGAGAAACGCGATAAATTAGCAGAGAAGTTTCTTGACACTTAGCTATAATAAGACTTTTCTAGAGAACAAGAAAAGAAGCTTCGCTTCGTTATGAGCTCTGCTCATATTTCTGAATGGTTCGAAAGGAAAGGTCTTTGCTGCCACGCTTCAAGGCTGAATACTAAAGTATGACTTTCCTAGAGAATCAAAAAAGAGGTCAATCATGATTGACCTCTTTGCTTATTAATATCTATTTAAAATCAGTTACCAAAATCTACTTGTATTAAGCCTTAATTAAGAATTCTTCTAGGAAATCAGGTATATTACAAGCATCGCAGGTTAAACTAAATACAAATCTAACGTCAAATTTATCGGATACAGCTTTTAATTTTTTTATTAATGCGTCTGATTTTGAAACTTCATCAATGTGCGCTTGACGGAGAAGCCCATCAGCATAAACCTCAGTGATATCACTATCTTCTGATAAAATACCACACATGAATCCAAAAAATTCCTTATAATCAGCAATTGGATAATCTGATATATTAATATATCGAATTTCGTGTCTTAAATCGTACATATGACTTGAATCCAAATCAATATAGACAATGTTTCCCTTAGTAGTTTTAAGAGCATTATTGGCCATATCGATTAATGCCTTTGTTTTACCTTCACCTGTGTCTCCTGCAACCAATCGTATCATAGCAATCTCCTCCTTGACATTAAAATGAATCCTCGTTGCTATCAGACTTATGTCTGAGAGCTATAATATAGTATTCTATGTTCGTCAGAGGTTTCCTTTTTTTAATTCAACATTTATAAAAAAAGTTTGAAATATATTTATATTTTGTATATATCATACAATGAAAGAAGATAAAAGTATGCGTCTTTACAACATCTATAGTCAATATTTAAAAAATGAATATGGTACGAAGGTTTATAAATTGCCAATTAATTTACCGATTACGTGTCCGAATAGAGATGGAACACTTGGCAGACAAGGCTGTTATTTTTGTAGTGACAAAGGTGCCGGTTTTGAATCTTTACCGTCCACTCAATCCGTATCAACACAATTAAGATCTAATATGGATTATATTGGAAAAAGATACGGTGCTAAGAAATTCATAGCTTATTTTCAAAACTATACCAATACTTATATGTCCTATGATGTGTTTGATGCATATATTCGTTCAGCCTGCATAGAACATATTGTAGAAATAGATATTGCCACAAGACCGGATTGTATTGACCGGGAATATCTTAAAATACTAAAAAACATCAGTAACTTCTATCATGTAAAAATCGTCATCGAACTTGGTTTACAAACGACCAATGACGATACTCTGGTAAAAATCAATCGTGGTCATGATGTATTGTCTTATATAAATGCCACAAATTTAATTCATGATTATGGATTTAAAGTATGTACGCACTTAATCATGAACCTACCTTGGGATGAAGATGATGAAGTTATAAAGATGGCTTTACTGATGAATCAACTGAATGTTGAAATGGTAAAACTACATGCTTTGTATATTGCCAAAGGTACAGTTTTTGAAAATATGTACAATCAAGGGTTGTTAAAGATGGATACTATGGATAATTACATAAATAGGGTCGTGAACTTCTTGACATACCTTGATCCGAACTGTGCTGTTCAAAGATTGGTCAGTCGAGCACCAAAAGAAGACACAGTATTTTGCAACTGGAATACAAGTTGGTGGATTATTAAGGAGAGTATTGAAAAAAAAATGTTGAAAGAAGGATTATATCAAGGTAAAATGATATAATGTCAAGAGAACGAATAGAAGAGGTGGTCGCATGGCTTCTAAAAAAAATAGTAACCGCTACCTAAAACTCAAATCAGAAACAACTCAAAAAACCGAGGCAACCAAACATTTGAATTTTGGTGTTTTTGTTTTTGTGCTTATATTAGCCTATTTGGTATTTATCATGATTTCTTTTGCCATAAAAGAAAAGGTGAATTATACCATTGCAGAACTTGGGACATTATCTCATTCAAATACTTTTACAGGTTTGGTTATAAGAAATGAAAGTGTGACCACTGCTGATTCAGCCGGAGAAATCCGTTACTTTTTAACAGAAGGGGCGCGTGTTAGAAATACCAACACGGTTTGTGGGGTTATTTCTGATGCAGACTATGTTGCACTGCTAGATCAGGAGATTTTTAAAGCTAATCAAAGACTTGACAGTAGCGATTCATCTTTTGAAGACAGTTATGGCTATCTTCAAAACCGCATAAAAAATTATGTCATTAACCAACACAACAAAAAATTTGACCATACGTATACGGTGAGAAAGCAGTTGGAAAATGATATAAGCGATATACGAAATACCGTTATTGTTCAACAAAGAAGTCTGGGACTATCGGACAGTTCGAATATTGATACGTTAGAAAAAGAACTTGGCAATAGTATACGTATGCATAAAGCAACCAGTAGTGGATTGGTTTCTTATATTATTGACGGTATGGAGGACATTACCACTGAAACTTTTAAAATCAGTGATCTAAATCGTGCGCCTGAAATTCAAGACACGGTGACTAAAAGTAATATTTCTATGGGACAACCCATTTTTAAAGTAGTCGATAATTACTTATGGCACATAGTGGCAGAAATAGATCCTGAGAGTGCTAAGTTACTAGAAAACATGAATTATAAAACCATTCATTTTGTTGAAAAAAACATAGAAATTGTGGCAAAAATTCAAGTATTTACAGAAGATCATAAAACATATATAAAAATAGAAGCAGATCGTATGTTAAATGAATTTTTAAATGAGCGATTTGTTGATTTTAGAATTATTCATGAAAATCATCAAGGTATAAAAATACCCGAATCCGCAATTGTCAGAAAGAACTTTGCAGTCATACCGTCTCAGTACTTCGGATATTTAAATAACCGGTATGGTGTTTATAAAAAGGTGATGTCAGAGGATGCTCCAGGAGATAGTACCATTGATTTTACATCCACAAGACTATTTCAAAAGGTAGATGATTTCGTTTATGTACCTACTTCAGACACGATTAGAATTGGTGACGTATTATCTTTTACAGACCCTGATTCCATGGTCACGACAGAGTTCATAATAGAAAAAACAGAAGATCTGGATGGCGTTTATGTGGTTAATAAAGGTTTTGCTGATTTCAAATTCATAGAAACAACTTATAAAGATATTGATTATCGCATCGTTGCGCCATATACACCTTATGGCGTACGGATCTATGACCGAATAGCTACAGAAGGTATAACGACAACTGAATATCAAACCATTAATTAAGGGGGCCAATATGATTCAAGAAAATCTTAATAACATTAACAAGAAAATCACAGAAACTTGCCTTAAAATGGCTATAGATCCCAAAAATGTTGTCTTGATTAATGTATCAAAGACAAAACCGCTTAGCTTATTGGAAGAAGGTTATGCAGCCGGTATGCGCATTTTTGGTGAGAATAAAGTTCAGGAAATTTGTGATAAATATGAACAATTCAAAAAAGATGATATACAGTGGCACATGATTGGACATTTGCAACGTAACAAAGTCAAATATATTGTTGACAAAGTTGCACTCATTCATTCTGTTGACTCATACCGTCTTGCTGAAACCATATCCAAAGAAGCAAAAAAGAAAAATGTAGTTGCACACATTCTCATACAAGTCAATGTCGCACAAGAAGACAGTAAATACGGGTTGGAAACGGCAGAAGTTATGGATATGGTTAAGTCCATACATCAATTGGAACATCTTAAGATAGAAGGCCTAATGACCATTGCACCTTTTGTTGAGAATGCTGAGGAGAATCGCCCTATATTTAAGGCTATGTACCAACTTTCTGTTGACATAAAAGAACAAAACCTTGATAATGTGAGTATGGATGTCCTATCTATGGGTATGACCAATGATTTCACAGTGGCCATAGAAGAAGGGGCTACCATGATTCGAATCGGAACCGCTCTATTCGGCGAACGAAACTATTGATAAAATGGTTAAGGCGAAAATCCCCTTAGCCATGTAAATAATTAATTACAAGGGGTGAACATTATGGCAAAATTCATTGATAAAATGATGGATATGATGAAATTAAACGATTATGAAGATGAGCAAGAAGATATTGATGTTCGTGAAGATTACATACAAGAATCTGCTTACCGTCAAACACTCAAAGACAATCAAGGGGAGCAGACAAGGTCTTTTAGAACATTCTCCGGTGGTAAAGATACACCCAGTGCGTCTAAAGTGGTAAATTTTCAAGCAAGTGTTCAAATGGAAGTTGTTGTTATTCAACCGGAATCCTATGATGAAGCACAAGACATATGTGATCATATTAAAAGCCAACGTCCGGTGATCATCAACTTAGAAAATATGGAGCGCAATGTTGCGCAACGTATCATGGATTTTGTTAGCGGATCCTGCTATACATTAAATGGTAATCTTCAAAGAGTCACAAATAATATCTTTATCATTGCGCCTGAAAATGTAGATGTTGCCGGTGATTTTCGAGAAGAACTTAAATCAAACGGTATTATTTTACCTTGGAAGACTCAGGAAGATTAATCACCGACCCTTTTTGGAGGTTTTATGACAGTTTTATTCATACGTGCACTGTACTATTTTCTCGTTATCTTAAGTACTTTGATTGTTGTGAGCGCCTTAATTTCTTGGTTGCCTATCAATCATGGTAACTTTTTTGTGCGGTTACTACACACCATCATTGATCCCATATTAATACCTATTCGAACCATGATTAAAAAATCAATTTTTGGTGGCGCAAACATGGCTTTGGATTTTTCACCTTTTATTGCCTATTTAATTTTGACAACTTTACAAAACTATTTACGTCCTTATATGTAGAATGGATGCTTATATATGGAAGCGAAAGATAAATCCGATCAATTGTTCCTAAATAGGCTTGAAGACCTTCTTTGTAAAGCAGATAATATGAATTGGGTAACACATACAGATTTTTTAGATCTTCATCAATTGTCATTGGCTAAGTCATACTTAGATAAAGCCGGTGTCAACTATCAAGCATATGGTGGTTATGCTCAGGCAGAAAGAGTCATGCTGTTTATGTATCCTACAGGTGACTTTGATCATATTCATTATGATTATGATACTTCTGTTATGTATATACGTGTAGATTTACCCTCGATTATAAGCGGAAAAAATCCTACCCATCGTGATTATCTAGGTGCCCTCATGAATCTGGGCATAGAACGCAAGCTGATCGGGGATCTTTTGGTCGATGATCAAGGCATGTCAATGATTTGCATGGCCACAATTGGTGCATTCATTATGGATCAGATTGTAAGTGTTGGCAGAAACAAGGTCAGTCTTATAACCATATCCAAATCAGATTTTGACCGTATGAATAGCCAAAGCTATAAACACATCAAAGGCACGGTGGCATCTTTAAGGTTAGATAATATCCTTAAACTAGGTACCGGATTGTCTCGTCAAAAGAGTGTTGAATACATCCAGATGGGACGTGTTTTCATAAATGGTAAGGAAGTATCCCAAATAAGTTTAATCGTTAAGGTTCAAGACATCATTTCCATTCGAGGTGTAGGAAAAATTCGTTTGGAAAACATTGGAAAACTGACAAAAAAAAATCGAATCTCAGTAGAAATCGATCACTATCAATAGGAGGGTAATCATGGCTAGACTAACACCGATAGACATAGAATCAAAAACATTTACAAAAAGTGTATCCGGTTACAACAATCGAGAAGTAAAGACTTTTCTTCGAGAAGTTTTGGTGAATTACGAGCAGCTCTACAAAGAAAATATCGAACTAAGAGATAAAGTAAATATGCTCAATGAAGGCATACAATACTATAAAACCATAGAGGATGTTTTACAAAACACGTTGATTCAAGCAGAAAAGATGGCTGAAGAAACCAAAAATCTGGCACGAAAAAAAGCAGAACAAATTATTAAAGAAGCTGAAATCAATGGGCAAGCAATTGTTAATGAAGGTAAAAATGAAGTCTATACCATTAACAAAAAAAGAGAAGAACTGATCAAACAGTATGATGCATCAAAAATTCAAATCAAGCATTTTTTAAATGCTCAACTTGAGATGACTGAAAAAAACGAACTTGAACTTCTAAAAAGCATAAATGCAGTACCCCTTAACGGTTCTTATACGTTTGATGAAGAAGTTGTAGAAGCAGATGATGATGATATGGCAGAAAATGTTGTAAGCGACGAGACCCTTGAGTCATAATGATTATAAATACGCACAGTCAACTGTCTAAGTATGCTTAGGCAGTTTTATTTGGAGGACATATGAAATCAATACATGTAGAAACACCCCAAAAAGAATACAACATACACTTTGAGGCTTCTTTTAAGCCACTAGTTGGACATATCTTAGAGCTTGATAAGCGTTATAGTAAAATAGCAATCCTATCTGATGATCAAGTCGCACCTTTATACACCTCTGAACTAAAAAATGTTCTTGAATCTCTTAATGTTGAGGTTCTAAGTTTTGATTTTGCTCATGGTGAAAAGAATAAAAATTATAAGACCATTAACTTAATCTATGATTTCTTAATTACCAACCAATTTGATCGTCAATCCGTTTTAATCGCTCTTGGTGGTGGTGTCGTTGGTGATATGGTAGGTTTTACAGCGGCCACTTATATGCGTGGCATTGATTTCATTCAGGTACCCACAAGTCTTTTAGCTCAAGTGGATAGCAGCATAGGTGGCAAGACCGGAGTTGATTTTAATGGCTATAAAAATATTGTTGGTGCATTCCATCAACCTGAAATGGTATTTATTAACACGAAAACCTTAAGAACACTGCCTACCCAAGAATTTGCATCCGGTATGGGTGAAGTGATTAAACATGGGTTGATTAAAGATGAAGCTTATTTGTCCTTTCTAGAAAATAACGTGGATGCCATAAAAAGTCTCAATCATGAAGCCATTACAGAACTGATTAAAACATCATGTCTGATCAAGTCAGAGATTGTATCACAAGATGAAAGAGAGCAGGGGTTAAGAGCCACTCTTAATTTTGGACATACCATCGGCCATGCCGTTGAAAGATTAATGAATTTCAGCCGTCTTCATGGAGAGTGTGTTGCTCTTGGCATGATAGCAGCTTCATCGATAAGTCATGCACTCGGCAATATAACAACATCTGATTTGGATAGAATTTCATCTCTATTAGGTTTATACAATCTTCCGACTAAAATCGAAGGATTATCGGCCGAGGATATATACAAAGAGCTTTTCTTTGACAAAAAAACAAAGCATCATCAGCTAAACTTCGTCCTTCTCAAAACAATAGGTACATGCTATATGGACAACAATGTGGAAGAGAAATTGATTATGGAAGGTATTAAGGCAATCCTTAATTAGGTGTTCATATGTTTATAATAAGTATAGTTTGCATAATTGCGTTGGTTGGACTCGATCAATGGACAAAGTGGTTGACCATCGCGCACTTACAAAATCAAAATGATATTGTTATCCTTGAGGGTATTCTCAAGCTTACCTATGTAGAAAACCGTGGCGCAGCCTTTGGTATGCTACAAAACCAAATTGGCGTTTTTGCTGTCTTTACAATCCTTACCTTATGTGCCATGATTTTCATTTATTATATCCTTCCAAGAGACAAATCTTATTTGCTATTAAGGGTTACGATGGTGCTTCTTTTTTCTGGTGCTCTTGGAAATTTCATTGACAGAATGAGGAATGGCTTTGTAGTAGATATGTTTCATTTTCACTGGTTTGAGTTTCCTGTTTTTAATGTGGCGGATATCTTAGTGGTCATTGCTTGTTTTTCACTGATTTACCTTGTGCTATTTCATTATGAAGAAGAGGATCTTGACATTAAGAAATGGTTGCGTGATCGTCATGAATAATCAAGAGTTTGTTGTGACTAAAGAAGAAACTGGTGAGCGATTAGACAAATACCTAACATCAAAGCTTTCGGATGTAACAAGGTCTCATATTCAAAAGTGGATAACAGAAGAGCAGGTTACCTTAAATCATTTACCGGTGAAATCCAACCATAAAGTGCAATTGGGGGACAAGATAGTTCTGACCATACCTGTCGTTAAGGATGTCGCTATAACGCCAACCCCTATGGAACTGGATATCGTTTATGAAGACCAGGACCTACTAATCATTAATAAGCCGGTTGATATGGTTGTACACCCGGCTCCCGGTCACTATGAGGACACCTTAGTCAATGGGATTATGTATCATTGTAAGGCAAGTCTTTCCGGAATCAATGGTGAGTTGCGTCCGGGAATCGTTCATCGCATAGACAAAGATACCACAGGTCTTTTGGTTGTATGTAAAAATGACCGTGCCCACGTACATGTAGCAGAACAGCTTAAAGAACACAAAGTCGATCGTCTCTATGAAGCCATCGTCTATAATAGCGTAAAAGACGAAGAGGGGACAGTCGAAGGTCCTATCGGTCGCCATCCCATTAACCGAAAAAAAATGGCGATTAATTTCAAAAATGGTAAAGACGCAATCACCCATTATAAAGTCCTCAATCGATTAGAACATGGCTTTACCCATATCGAACTTAAACTAGAAACAGGACGAACCCATCAGATTCGTGTTCATATGGCCAGCATCAATCATCCATTACTTGGAGATCCTCTCTATGGCCCCAGAAATAGCCATATGAAGTTGCCGGGACAGATGCTTCATGCCAAGACACTTGGCTTCATACATCCCTCAACTGGGCAATATATGTCCTTTACAGCGCAAAGGCCAGTAGACTTTGAAAAAGCATTGTTGCGTCTTGGATATAAAGAATAAAACATTTTCGTCATAAAAACATAGACAAGAATAGAACTCTATGTTAAATTATATTTAATGTCTGGTTAAGGCGTCAAAACTATATAGTGAACTTTCATATGCAATTTATAGTTATGAATGTATCAACGTAAT
The DNA here is from genome assembly GCA_002841495.1 of Firmicutes bacterium HGW-Firmicutes-2. Classification (GTDB taxonomy): domain Bacteria; phylum Bacillota; class Clostridia; order Lachnospirales; family Vallitaleaceae; genus Petrocella. The sequence goes on from PGZV01000016.1 coordinate 87,934, forward strand.
CTATATATTTCATATGAATTTAGTGAAACTTAGTTTTGTCCCTCTAACCATGTCTGGTTAAGGCGCAATTTATAGTTATGAATGTATCAACTTCATAAAAAATCAAATTTCAATATCCAGAATCTTTTTAAATTAGTTCCGTGAGACTAATAAGAGGTTGTCGATCGTCATTGCTACGGCTTCTTATTATGTTGTTTAATAAGAAGTCTTTTTATTTGTCAAAAGGAAAGGGATACGACTATGAAACACATATTGGACCAACAGGCCATAGGACGCATGGTTACACGTATCGCCCATGAAATTATTGAGAACAACAAGGGTGTTTCCGATGTGGTTATTCTTGGTATTAAAACAAGAGGTGTTCCACTAGCCAAAAGAATCGTTGAGAAAATCGAAGAAATTGAAGGTCTCAAAGTGCCTTTCGAATCACTGGATATCACGTTCTACCGAGATGATTTGGAGAAAAAAAGCATACAACCCGTGGTTAACAACCAACTCAGTATCAATGTGAATGACCAAATCGTTGTACTGGTAGATGATGTGGTCTATACCGGCAGAACATGTAGGGCAGCACTAGATGCGGTTATGGATGCCGGACGTGCCAGAAAGATACAATTTGCAACACTTATTGATAGAGGACATAGAGAATTGCCACTTCGAGCGGATTATGTCGGTAAAAATGTACCGACATCAAAAGAAGAAATCGTTTCTGTTCATCTAGTAGAAATCGATGGGGAAGACAGTGTCGTTATCGAGTAAGATACTATAAATAGGCAGTTTTAATCTAAATAATATTCTTAAGTAATAATTTTGGGTCAGCAACTCACTCAATATACAATAATAAATAGGCGCGCAGCTTATTGTATTATACAGCCTACGGGCAAAACTATCTTAGGGGGCATCATAATGGAAAATATTTCACTATCAAAAAAAATGATTCTTGGTTTACAACATGTTCTTGCCATGTTTGGCGCAACGGTTCTTGTACCTTTTTTAACCGGTCTTGATCCTGCTATTGCATTGCTTGGAGCTGGGGTTGGAACCTTACTGTTTCACTTCTGTTCAAAAGGTATCGTACCTGTATTTCTTGGTTCAAGCTTTGCCTTTATTGGTGCCATAGCATTAACACTTCAAAGTGAAGGCCTTGCTTTTGTCAAAGGCGGTCTCATTGCTGCCGGATTTGTTTATATGTTAATCGCGGTGATTATATACTTCATTGGTGTAGATGCAGTCAAAAGGCTTTTCCCACCGATTATTACAGGACCCATTATCATGGTTATCGGTCTTAGACTTAGCCCCGTCGCCGTAAATATGGCATTTTATCAAGATGGTATGTTTAATCTAACATCGACTATTATAGCCGCTATTGTTATTTTAACTATGGTAATAGTATCTATATTCTTTAAAGGCTTTTTCAAACTTGTTCCTATTTTAATCGCAATCACAGTTGGCTATATCGTATCGATGCTTTTTGGTATTGTTGATTTTGGAGCAATACAAGATGCAAGCTTCTTTACTTTCCATAAAGAATCTGATGCACTAAAAAATCTTCTAACCATGCCAAGATTCACTATATCCGGCATTATTGCCATCGCACCAATTGCTTTTGTTGTCTTTATCGAACACATTGGCGACATAACAACTAATGGCGCTGTAGTTGGTAAGAATTTCTTGGAAAATCCCGGTGTACATAGAACAATATTAGGGGATGGTGTGGCTACTGCTTTTGCAGGTCTTATTGGTGCTCCGGCGAATACGACTTATAGTGAAAATACAGGTGTACTGGCTGTAACCAAAGTTTATGATCCAGCCATAATAAGAATAGCAGCTGTATTTGCCATCATTATGAGTCTAATTGGACCACTTACAGCAACCATAAGTACTATACCACTACCAGTTATGGGTGGTGTCAGTGTTATCCTTTTTGGTATGATCGCTTCTGTTGGTGTACGTATTGTGGTATCTGCTGACCTTGATTTCTCTCACAGCCGAAACCTAATGATATCAGCTTTGATACTTGTCCTAGGTATTGGTGTTGATGCTTTTCCACTAGGATCAAGTGGTGTGACCATATCCGGTCTTGCTATCGCAGCATTAATCGGTGTTGTCCTCAATTCAATATTACCTTCTGAAATATAAAAAATAATTTTATATGAATTTTCCAAACAAAAAATGATGGCCTAGGCTGTCATTTTTTTACATATATGTTATAATCAAGACGATACAAATCAAGAACAAAGAGGTGAGTCCATGCACTATAACAAGAAACATTTTTTAGATTTAAAGTCACTCAGTGCCAGTGATATCCATTATTTATTGAATTCGGCTCAAAAAATGAAATATGTGCTAGAAAACAGTAAAGGTTATGTAGCGCCTCATCTAAAGGGTAAAACTGTTGCAACCTTATTTCATGAAGAAAGTTCTAGAAGTCGTCTTTCCTATGAACTGGCTGCACAAAATCTTAGCGCCAAAGTCATCAACATCACAACCGCTCGTGAATTTAACCAGAAAATATCTTTAAAAGAAGTAGGGACCTATGTGGATAAAATGGGGGCTGATTTTATCGTTATACGACATCCTATTTCAGGTGGACCTCATCATTTGGCCAAATATGTGAAAGCTTCCGTGATCAATGCTGGTGACGGACTGAATGAAAACCCAAGTGAAGCACTGGTTGATCTTTTGACCATACTGGAACAAAAAAATAGCTTTACAGGCTTAAAAGTTGCCATAATAGGTGATATTATGTATAACCGAGTGGCAAAAAGCTCTATTTGGGCCTTAATAAAGCTTGGAGCAAAAGTATCTATTGCCGGTCCGGCAACCCTCATTCCTAGGGATATTGAGAAAACAGGTGTAACCATTCATCATTCGGCTACTGAAGCCATTATTGATGCGGATGTCGTCCTATGTCTTAAGGTACAGGAAGATCGACGAGGTGTTGCACTAATACCATCATTAAATGAGTACAAAAAGCTTTATAAAATTAATAAGACACGTCTTAGTTATGCCAAAGAAGATGTCATCGTCATGCACCCAGGACCAATCAACCGTGGTATTGAGATTTCTTCTAGTATTATAGATAAAGAAGGCTCTGTTCTTGATAAACAGCAGGGGAGCGGCATAGCTGTTCGTATGGCCTTGTTTCATTTACACTGCCGATCTGGAGGAGGATCTTTACATGTCTAACACTAATTTAATTTTAATACGAAAAGCTACAATAATCACGCACGATAAAACCATCTACAACATGGATATTTTAATTGAAAATGATAAAATTATCGATGTCGATACCAATATTAATGTGGATCAATGTGATATCATCGAAGCAGAAGGATTATATGTCATACCAGGCCTTATTGATATGCACTGTGAACTTTGTGAACCGGGTTTTGATTATAGAGAAAGTTTTGAAACCGGTGGTGCAGCCGCAATAGCCGGTGGTTTTACCGCACTAACTTGTAATCCCATGACCAGTCCGATTATTGACAATAAAACCGTTGTTGAATACGTCGTTAATAAAGGTCATAATGTATCTCCTGTAGCCATCTATCCTTATGGTGCTTTAACAAAAGGAAATGAAGGTGAGTATATGACGGAGATTGGCGGTATGCAATTAAGGGGCATTGTGGCTGTATCAGATGGGGATATATCTATTCAGGATAGTAAAACCTTAAAACGCGTCCTACAATACGCATCCATGTTTGAACTGCCTATTATATTACATTGTGAAGACCATAGCTTATCTAAAGGATTTGGTGTTAACGATGGGTACATAGCCACTCAGTTAGGGCTTGAAGGCAGTATGGCAGCATCAGAAACCCTTATGGTAGCAAAATACATTGCGATCGCTGAGGAACTTAAGATTAGAATCCATCTTGCACATATATCTACAAAAGAATCCGTTGAACTCATTCGTGCTGCAAAAAGGCGGGGCGTACGCATGACTTCTGAAACATCACCTCAATATTTTTCACTAACAGAGGAAGCCATTAAAGGTTACAACACTTATGCCAAAGTCAATCCACCTCTTAGAGAAGAAGAAGATATCAAGGCTATTATTAAAGGATTACAAGATGGTACTATAGATGTCATCAGCTCCGATCACCAGCCTCATAATATTGATAGTAAAGCCATAGAATTTAGTTTGGCAGCAAACGGCATTTCAGCTCTTGAGACTGCATTAGCTGTATCTTTTACATATTTAGTAAAACCCGGCTATTTAAAAATGGAACAATTGGTTGAAAAAATGTCACATAGACCGTCACATTTATTAAGCCTTAACAAAAGTTTCTTTGGTGTCGGTCATCTTGCAGATTTAGCCATATTTGATCCTGAATCCGATTATGTTGTAGATGCAACGAAATTTAAATCAAAAGCTAAACATTCACCATATCATGGTATGACTTTAAAAGGACTTATGAAGTATACCTTTGTAGAAGGTAAAAAATATACCTTGAACATCTAAGTGAAAATATACCTAGATGTCTAGATACAAATATATCTAGACAGTCTAGATGAGTATGGTATAATAGAGATGTAACTATGCGCAAAACACAACTTTAACGAATAGATGGAGGACGTCTCCTATGAAGCACATGAATTATCATGAAGAACTTAATATCGCCAACAACAAGCGTTTACGGGAACTGATTCATGATCTTCCACCATTTGTATTTGAATTCTTTCGTGGTATTGAACAAACCACATCATCCAAAACCAGAATCGCTTATGCATACGACTTAAGAATTTTTTTCAAGTTCTTAAGTCTGCAGCATGTAGATTTCAAAGATGTGGATTATACGACGATAACTGTTACAGACTTAGATAAGGTTACCCCAGACCATCTTGAGATCTATTTGGACTACCTTAACTACTACACCGACGATATGGGTACTGAAGAACACACCAATAAGGAACGTGGCAAATCAAGGAAAATGGCAAGCTTAAGAACCTTCTATAAGTATTACTATAGGAAGCAAAAAATCAAGACCAACCCTACTTTATTGGTTGATTTGCCTAAGATTCACGACAAAGTCATCACAAGACTGGAAATCAATGAAGTGGCAAGTCTTCTAGATGAAGTGGAATCCGGCGAACATCTGACTAAAAAGCAACAGAGTTTCCATCAATATACTAAAGAACGGGATCTAGCCCTTGTTACATTGCTACTTGGTACAGGCATCCGGGTCAGTGAATGTGTTGGTTTAGATCTATCAGATGTTGATTTTGATGTGGATGGTATTCGGATTGTTCGAAAAGGCGGTACAGAAGTCATCATCTATTTTGGTCATGAAGTACGCTTAGCACTTATGACCTACTTGGATCAGCGTAAAAAAGTCATTGCTTCAGAAGGTCATGAAGATGCCTTGTTTTTATCCATGCAAAACAAACGACTGGCCGTTAGAAGCGTTCAAAACATTGTCAAGAAATACGCCAAGCTGATCACAAAGCTTAAAAACATATCACCTCATAAACTGCGTAGCACTTACGGTACCAATCTCTACCGTGAAACTGGTGATATCTATTTAGTAGCAGATGTCTTGGGTCATAAGGATGTTAATACCACCAAAAGGCATTATGCAGAGATTGAAGATGAACGCCGTAGAATGGCTGCAAAAGCTGTCACCTTAAGAGATGATCAACATCGGAGGTAATTTATATGAATATGAATTTAGACTTTGAATTTGCAACCGCAAAACAAATAATATTTAAAACAAATGGCATCATGGATATTGCTAAGTCCATTCTTAAGCTTGGTAAATACCCCTTGGTCGTAACCGGCAAAGATAAAGGACGGGCAAAACCCCTTTTAGACGCCTTAAGTCACGCCTCCATGAACTATGTGCTTTATACCATTCATAGTGAGCCAACGACAACAGACCTTATTCAAGGTGTAGAAATCGCCAAAGACAGCAAGTGTGATATGGTCATCGGGTTTGGTGGTGGCAGCGTACTAGATAGTGCCAAAGCCATTGCCATACTCATGAACAACCCCGGTGAATTAATGGACTATTTGGAAGTCATTGGCAAAGGATTGCCTATGGGAAATCCCTCTGCGCCTCTAATACTAATACCGACAACATCAGGTACCGGTTCAGAAGTAACGAAAAATTCAGTGGTGACTTCTCAAGAGGAAAAAATAAAAGTCAGTCTTAGAAGTCCCTCTATGCTTGCGGATTTAGTTTTGGTTGATCCGTCCTTAACACTAAGCATGCCACAAGCCATTACAGCCAGTACAGGTCTGGATGCTTTGACCCAAGTCATAGAACCTTATGTTTCATCCTTTGCCAACCCGCTCACAGATGGTTTCTGCCGAGAAGGTATCTGGCGTATCGGTCGTTCTATCAAAAAAGCCTACGATGACGGTTTGGATATAACAGCTCGAGAAGACATGGCCCTTGGCAGCTTACTCGGTGGTATGGCCTTAGCCAATGCCAAATTAGGTGCCGTACATGGTTTTGCCGGTGTCATTGGGGGTAAACTAGGTGCCCCTCACGGCTTCGTCTGTGCCGCTCTTCTACCCTCAGTCATTGAATATAACATAAGAGCTCTAATAGAAAGAGACCCTGAACATATCGCCTTAAGAAGGTATCAAGAGATCTCTATTTGGCTAACCGGTGATGACCATGCTGACATATCGGCATGTGTCCATTGGCTAAAAGACCTCTATCAACATATGAACATCCAAGGATTAGCGGCATTTGGCATCACCACAAAAGACTTTGATGACATCATACGAAAATCTTCCGGATCAAGTAGCATGAAAGGTAATCCAATTACCTTGACTCATGAAGAAATGATAAATATACTAACAGAATCCATGTGAAAAGTTATAAAAGAGCGGTATGGTTTACATAATATAGTTATGTCAACTGTATCGCTCTTTTTATTCTAACTTGTTAAATACATGCTTTTATTCTTCTACTTTAATTATGTATATTACAAATACCCGGCTCATAACCAGCTATAATAATCATAATATATTATTTAGTAATAGTATTAACACTATAAAAATGGCAGCTACAATACGTATCATTTTATCATTTTTATCATTAATTCTTTTATTAAAAACAAGAGATATTAATAAAAGTGCTATAGGAATAATAGTCAAATAATTTATTCTGTTCATATCAATCACCCCATTACTGTGGTAAATACCAGAAAGGTTCTAGTTACCTATAATTCATAGTTACTACTTTTTAAATCTTATAATTATAGCTATCTGTTATGACATAAGCCCAATACCTCCAAATAAACCCAAGATATACTATTAACAGAATTAGGTACAATTATATTTCTTACGCATAATAAAACAAGTATAATAGATAAAACCATTGAGAAGATGATAAATGCTTTATATTTCACCTGCATATCTCCTTTTGTTTTGCTCATTGTTTTGGGATAATTATTTCTGGATGTTTTACTTCTGGAACATTTACATTGTTGTCTTCATTGTATAGATCAGGTAAAGGATCTTCATTGTATACATTAGGTAAAGGGCTTTCATAAATAACTACATTATGAGTTAAATATTCTTTAAATTCCAAAATAGATTGATTTCTATCACTTACTCTTGATTCACGATGTGCAGAAACGATTTCATGTAATAGTGCTCTTATTTCTGAAGAGTGAGACATTACCTCTACTTTTCCTTGTTCCGTAATCATCAAACCGAACAAATTATTTAATGCCAAGTTAAGCTCAAAGATTGGATCATCACTACTTTCATATTGAATATTATACTGTATATATGCCAATAACCATGATATTTTTGCAATTGCTTGATAATAGTATGTACCAATACTAGTATCAAGTTCATATTTATATAAATTCTGTTCTAGTTCACTTGTTACTTGAAAAACATCCAGTATCTGTTGGTCTGTATACTGCAACGTTTTTATTTTATTGTTATTATTTAATATTGTTATAAATAATATTATATTTATAACTAAAGAGCTAATTATAATTATTGAAATAATCCTTTTCATTTAGTTAACATCCTCTCATAGAAATAGCACATGCATATTACTTAGTACTAGTAAACCTATCTTTGTTATATATAAGCATAACAAAAGAGGCATTAATAAATATCTGTAATATATTCAATTTTTTGTCTTGGAAATAAATTGCGAAATGTCATGATTACCTATACATTTCCCTTCTGCTATGAAATAGTCGGTGAAAATATGTCTGTTAGAAACGCAACTATTTCTTATGATTTCATACATGAATCTGCATATGATTATTTATATATTACTTTGATATTTTTGTCAAGTTTTAGAAGTTTTTTTGATTCTATATGCCTATAGAAGACGATGTGTCAAGACACATCCTTGTTGTATATAAATGAATATGCTTGATTAGGCCATGCCTAGAAAAATAAGACCTTTTAAAGTAATAAATAAGGACTATATTAACATAACATTATTATGTCAACATAGTCCCTGTTTTTCATTGTTTTCTGTTTAGATAAGAATTCTTACTGAATATCGTAAAATTCACCTTTTTTAGCGATCCCAAAAGCAAAACTTGTTTTAAAGAACCGATGATACTCCACTAATCTAAAACCGCCGTGTTGTATGGTCATAACCGTTTCTCTATTAAGGTGGCAATTACTGGCCACCCTCTTCCATACCGGTGTTAACTTGTGAAAGAGTTGATTGTAAGGTCTGGCACTGGGTAATACATGTTCCATGAAGTATAACCTGCCATCCGGTCTTAGTACTCGATATAGCTCACTTACGCCCTTATCAGGCTCGAGAACCGTACAAAACAAAAAGGTTACAACAATGCTATCAAATGACGCATCCTCAAAAGGTAAACGAGTTACATCACCTTTCATAATACTTAAAACCAAATCTCGGGGTATTTTTTTGATGGAAAAATGATCCGGAATCTTTTGATCAACTAAAGTTAAGCTGTCCATCTGCTCGTAAGGATAATAATTCAGATTAACACCTGTACCATACCCGACTTCTAAGACATCACCAGACACATCTTTAAGTAATTGCTTTCTCTTATCATGAAGCCTTAATTTTTCCAGAGGCATCATAAAGGCATCGTAATAAAAATGCTTTAGCTTGCTCATAAGGTCACCTACTTTACATAACATTATTATGTTAACTGATTGTCGTCATTGTCGTGTTTAGCTTTTAGTTTTAACACTTTACCATACTTACATTATAAAACAACGCATCTAAAAAGTATAGTAACTATGAACATGATCACTAAAGAGTTCGCCTAATGTAGGATGGGCAAAAACCATGTCTTGTAGTTGATGGATTGTAAGACCGCCTTCCATAGCTATGATGCCATAATGAATCAAATCTGTACTATGAGCACCAAGGATATGCAGTCCGATTAGTTTTCCGTCTTCACTTATAAGGGATTTGATAAAGCCTGTTGTTGCATTCATGGCCATTGCTTTACCGGATGCACCATAGAGGGTTTTTTGGGTCTTGAATTTAATATCTTTTTCCTTCGCTTCTTCCTCACTTAGACCAACACTCCCTATCTCAGGGTCTGTAAAAATACAGCTGGGAATATATGGGCTATGGATATTTTGATCCTTTAGAAGATAGCCCATTAATTGTCGTCCTTGGTTGTAAGCAGCATGTGCCAATAAGGAAAGTCCGTTAACATCACCAATTGCATAGATGCCTTCTACACTGGTTTTATAGTTGGCGTCTACTTGTATGAATCTATTATTATGTGTTATACCCAGTTCTTCAATGGTTTCCTGATCCCAAACGCCCATACGGCCAACAGATAACAGAACATACTCCGAATTAATATGAACCTCTTTTTCCTTTTCTATAAAGACGGTCCGAATACCGTTATTAACCTTACTACCATCCTTATTTTTCATTTCTTCCATATCACTAGAAAGAGATTCAAAGCCGATCACCTTTGAACCGGTATGTATATCTATACCGGCTTGTTGACATAGACTTTTTAAGCGTTTGGATATTGAACTGTCTATTGTTGGTAATATATTTTTCTCATATTCAACGACACTGACATTTACACCCATATGACTTAGCATAGATGCAAACTCCATACCAATCACACCACCGCCAACGATGGTTATAGATATAGGTAAGCGTTTCATCTCCAGAATATCCTTAGATGTTAGTATGCGTTCATTTTCTATGCCATTTATTTTAGGTGTCACACTTTTTGAACCGGTTGCAAGAACAATGGCATCTCCTACAAAACGACTGATAGAACCATCACTTAAGGTGACCGATACCGTGTTGCTATTTACTATTTTGGCATAGCCTTCAATATAGTTTACTTTTTCTTTCTTTAACTGACCCATGATGCCCTTTGCCAAATCGTTTATGATTTTTGCTTTTTGATCTTGCATACTTTCATAATCCAGTTCTACATGGTCATTATGAATGCCCATCTCACTGGCATGCATCATTTTGTTGTACAAGGCACCACGTTCTATTAAAGTTTTGGTGGGTATACAGCCATAATTAAGACAAGTGCCACCGATTTTGTGATCTTCAATCAAGGTTATGTTCCCGCCATAACGCGCACCATAGAGTGCGGCTTCATAGCCGGCCGGCCCACCACCTATAATGATTATGTCTTTTATCATTGTTCTTCTCCATTGAAACGATAACTAAGTACCGGATTCCTTGCAACACTAACTTCATCTAATCGTCTGACAGATGCAGTTGTTGGTGCATTATGCAACAATTCCGGTTGCTCTTTCGCTTCTTTTGCAATCTTAAGTAGAATATTTATATAGTCATCTAAAGTTTCAAGACTTTCTGATTCAGTAGGTTCAATCATAAGGCATTGTTCAACAATCAAAGGGAAATAAATCGTTGGTGGATGCACCTTATAATCAATTAAACGTTTTGCAACATCTAGAGTAGATACATCACCCGGTTCTTTTAATCCAGCTAATACAAATTCGTGCTTACATAAAGCCTTATAAGGAACTTTATAAGCTTCTTTTAAACAAGCTTTCATATAATTGGCATTAAGGACCGCCAATTGACTGGCAAGCTTTAAGCCTTCTCCGCCCATCGTAAGGAAATACACATAGGCTCTTAAATAGACACCGAAATTACCAAAGTAGTTCTTAACATGTCCAATACTCTTAGCGGGCATCTCAAAGGTATAGAAGTCCTCATCAGATGCTTTAACGATTGGTCCGGGCAGATAGTCTTTTAAACTAGACACCACACCAACGGGTCCTGAACCTGGCCCACCACCACCATGAGGTGTTGATAATGTCTTATGTAGATTCAGATGAACAATATCAAAGCCCATTTCCAGAGGTCTGGTAATCCCCATATTGGCATTCATATTCGCGCCGTCACAATAGACAAGCCCTCCTACATCATGAATACGCTTCGTGATCTCAAGAATATCTTTCTCAAAAAGTCCTAATGTATTGGGGTTGGTCAACATGAGTCCGGCTGTATTCTCATCAATGAGCTGACTAAGTGCATCCATATCAATGGTACCTTCAGCGTTAGACTTCACTTCCTTCGCAATAAACCCCGCCATGGCAACACTGGCCGGATTCGTACCATGTGCAGAGTCCGGAATAATGATGTTCTTTTTATGAACATCTCCTTGGTCGATGAGATATTGTTTCATAATCATTAGACCTGTGAGTTCACCATGTGATCCCGCAGCCGGTTGCAAGGAAATGCCTGGCATACCGGTAAGTTCACTTAACATACCCTGCAGTTCATTGATGATTTTCATATTACCTTGAACATGCTTTTCACGCCAACTTGGGTGGGTATGGGAAAAATTCGGCATAGCAGCAACCACTTCATTAATCTTGGGGTTATATTTCATGGTACAAGAACCAAGGGGATACATACCTGTATCCACACCGTAATTTCTATTAGAAAGTTTGGTAAAATGCCTGACCACATAGTTCTCACTAACCTCAGGCAATCTTGGTGCTTCTTCGCGTCTAAACTTATCAGGAATATCAAATGACTTACTATAGTCTTCAAGGTCATAGGTATCAAAGTAATACCCACGTCTTCCTTCTTTGCTGATTTCATATATGTTTTTTTGCATTATGCAAGCACCTCCTTCATAGCAACCACCAAAGTATCCAGATCTTCTTTTTCATGCACTTCCGTGGTCGTTATTAATAGAAGATTTTGTTCATGGTCAATTATAATACCCGGTATGATCTGAAACAATTCAAGGGACTTCATAACCTCTTCGCTGTCTTTAACCTGAATCACGAATTCATTAAAGATTTGCTGATTGTGCATGATTTTAATACCCTTGATACCTTTTAAGTGGTCTCTAAGGTAACAAGCATTAATATGAGATCGTCTAGCGACTTCATAAATACCTGCAAGTCCCATGGTACTTAAATAAATGGTGGCAGCAAGCACATTCAGTGCTTCATTAGAGGTGATGTTACTTGTGGCTTTTTCTCTACGTATATGTTGTTCTCTTGCTTGCAAGGTCAATACATACCCTCTTTTACCATCCAAGTCAAGAGTTTCACCAACAATGCGACCAGGCATCTTACGCATGAGTTTTTCAGTACAAGCCATATAACCCAGCGTGGGACCGCCAAAATTCATGGGATTGCCAAATACTTGACCATCACCTACTGCAATGTCAGCACCCCACTCTCCTGGTGATTTGAATAGACTTAAAGACATGGGATTGGACATGATGACAAGTAAGCTCTTGTTTGCATGTAGTTGCTCTGACACACCTGTCAGGTCTTCCAAATTACCATAATAGTTTGGTGTTGCAACGAGATAGGCGGCAACATCATCATGGATATAGTCTTTTAATATATCGCTATCAACAACACCATCTTTTGAAGGCACTTCTACCAAATTCAAATCCTTATACTTTAAATAAGTTCTTAGTACATTTTTTGATTCCGGTGATAGTGTATCCGGAATAAGTATTGTATCACGCCTTGTTGCTCCACAAGCCATAAAAGCTGCTTCTGCAAGGGCTGTTGAACCGTCATAATGAGATGCATTGGCAACCTGAAGTCCTGTTAGCTCACAGATCATCGTCTGATATTCGAAGATAGCTTGCAAAGTACCTTGGGATATTTCAGGCTGATAAGGTGTATAAGCGGTATAAAACTCTGATCTGGATATCAAATGAGGTACAATCGTTGGTATCAAGTGCTCATAGATGCCACCACCGACAAAACTCAACCAATTAGCGGTATCTATATTACTTTCACCAAGTTTTGTTAATTTTCTGATGACACGTCCTTCACTTTCTGCCTTTGGTAAGCGCATAGGTGACTTAAGCAAAGCCTTAGCATCAATATCCGTAAATAGATCTTCTATGGATTCTACACCAATTTTTTGGAGCATATGGTCAATATCCGCTTGGGTATGTGGCAAATAAGGATGCATAAAGTCCTCCTATTCTAAGCTGTTGCAATAAGCTTCATATGCATCAGCATCCATGAGCGTTTCTAATTCATCCGTTTCAAAACCTTCAATAATGGCAATATACTCATCAAAAGGCGCTTTATTTAACAGTTCCGGTTCATCTTCCAGTTTACTATTGACTTCAATGACTGTGGCACCTATTGGCAGGTAAATGTCAGCTGCGGCTTTTACGGATTCAACAACCGCAAAGTTATCTTCTGCTGCGAAGCTTTCATCCACATCCGGTAATTCAATAAAGACAATGTCTCCCATCGCTTCTTGAGCGTAGTCAGTTATACCGATAAAACCACGGTCACCTTCAATCTTAATCCATTCATGATCCTTCGAATAATATAATCCTTTAACTATTTTCATAAAAAACCTCCTCAAATTTATAATGATTTATTGAATCTTATTTTGAATCTTGTTCCAAATTTTATCAAGCCGTTGATTCGTTATTGTTTCAAAAATCTTTTGTTTATTATCTTAGCTTCGATGCGGTTCTTTCTGATCTGTACAACCATACTATCTTTGTCATAGGCATAAGGTATTAATGCCAAACCAATAGACTTGCCCAGTGTTGGCGAGATGTAACCGGTAGTGACTGTACCGATTACATCACCTTCAGAGCTTAAGACGTCCGTTCCATGTCTGGCAATCCCTTTCTCCATTAATTCAAAACCAACCAGTTTTCGCTTTGGTTGGTTCTTATACTGTTCTAGACTTGATTTACCAATGAAATCATCCCCATTTAATTTAACAAAATAACCTAACCCGGCTTCTAATGGATTAATGGTTTCAGATAGCTCGTTTCCATACAACGGCATACCGGCTTCAAATCTTAATGTATCTCTAGCACCTAAACCACATGGTTTAATGCCATAGGACGCACCTTTGTCTAATAATAATGTCCAGATAGTCTGCGCATATTTTTTATCAAAGTATAGCTCAAATCCATCTTCACCTGTGTAACCGGTTCTAGAGATTAACATAGGTACATCCGCAAGAACCACCTGATCCATAAAGTGGTAGTATTTCACCGTATCTAAAAGCGCATCGGTTAATGTCATAATGAATTCAACAGATTTTGGTCCTTGTACCGCTAATTGACATAACTCATCTGTTATATCTTTTAGGTCAACACCCGGTAATAAATGACTTTCAATCCATTTATAATCCTTATCCTTATTACCGGCATTAACAACCAAAAGCAGATCATCAGGTTCATGTTGATACACAAGGATGTCATCTACTGTCCCACCATCTTCATAACACATCGGTGCATACATGGCTTGACCATTTTCAAGCGTTGTCAAATCATTAGTCACCATATGATTGATACAAATCTTAGCATCTTCTCCTTTTAGCACAAACTTACCCATATGGCTTACGTCAAATAAACCGATTGCATTTCTCGTAGCTGCATGTTCATCCATAATGCCCTCATATTGTATCGGCATATCAAAGCCGGCAAAATCTACAATCTTAGCTTTATACTGGACATGCATATCATATAAACATGTTCGCTTTCCCATAAGTACCTCCTTACATAATTTTTTCAAGAACAAAGAGGCTATGCCTCGCTTTGCAAAGCAAATTGTTCCGGCAGGAAAGATTTCCTTGATAGTTAATGCGACACTTCAACGCATTAACATAGCATAGACTTTCCTAGAGTAGAACAAAGCGACTTCGTCGCGGTTTGCTTGCAAATTATTCCGGCAGGAAAGTACTATAACGTTTTCTGCCATGTTTCAAGGCTGAAAACTAGAGCATGACTTTCCTAGAGAATAAAAAACAGAGTCCTAAAAGCACAATAAATAAGCACCTTTAAAACTCTGTATGTTTACCTGAGAGTATTGCCCCTTCGGTGACCACTTAAGGTCTTTCCAGAGAGCTATCCTTTAGGGATCCTTTTGCCTGAAAGATTCTACATTCTAGGACTTGGAATGTATTGCTTCTTCGGCGCCAACTGATGGTCTCTTTCCCTAAAATCATTTAGCATAATCTACTATCAGTATAACACACTCAAGATATTTCTGTAAATTATAATAAGAAATTTTACAAATGGGAAAGGAAAATCCATGACTTTAGTTAATCTATTCTAACAATGTAACTGCTGTTTCTTGACTTTTTATGATCGGAATCAGTATCTGTTCCCCTGCTTGAATGGTTGTATCTTTCAAATGATTCATCTTTATCACTTCTTTAATATAAGAGTCATGATCATAATAATCACGATTCATATATGTACTTGCTATAGACCATAAACTGTCATCTTTTTCAATGTGGATAACGATGTAAGCTTTATCTTCCACATACATACTACCTTGTACGCTACTTGATCCAAAACTCACTTGAACCAGGTACAATAATAGTACCGCTGCAACGATAATACCGGCTAACGTTTTTATAGATTCATAATTCTTGTAATTTCTGTATTGTCTGCGTTTTGCTATCGACTTCATCTCATCACTCCCGAACGTTTGTTTGTATCTCAATTATATACGAACGTGCGTTCTATGTCAATGCTTTTCATAAAAAAAGCGAACAAATGTTTGATGTTTATTAGAAGCTATGATATACTAATTTTAATAGAACATATATTCTATTATGAATGTAAATCAAGCAAACAAAGTTAAATGCAGTTAAATAACTTAGGTCATTAACTAAGGTAAATATATGAATGGGGTGAGCTTCGTGTCAAACGATTTAGGAGAAAAACAACAATGAGAAAAACAACAATTGATTCTAGATTTTTTAAAGAAGGAGATCTTAAGTAAAGGGTATCCGCCGTCCGTCAGGGAAATCGGTGAAGCCGTTGGTTTAAAATCTACTTCTACTGTACATGGTCATTTGGAACGTCTAGAGAAAAAAGGTATTATTCGTAGAGATCCTACTAAGCCAAGAGCGATTGAGATACTAGATGATGAGTTTAGTGTTCAAAGACGTGAAATACTAAACGTTCCAATACTAGGACGTGTCGCTGCAGGAGAGCCTCTATTAGCTGTTGAAAATATAGAAGAATACTTTCCCCTACCGGTAGACTATGCACCCAATCAGGAGTTGTTTATGCTTCGTGTTAAAGGTGATAGCATGATCAATGTAGGCATA
Source organism: Firmicutes bacterium HGW-Firmicutes-2 (assembly GCA_002841495.1). Classification (GTDB taxonomy): domain Bacteria; phylum Bacillota; class Clostridia; order Lachnospirales; family Vallitaleaceae; genus Petrocella. Next base: position 104,460 of record PGZV01000016.1, read on the forward strand.
TTTGAAGGCGACTTAATTATCGTACAAAAACAATCAACCGCAACAAACGGTGACATCGTCGTTGCCCTACTTGAAGATTCCGTAACCGTCAAGACCTATTACCGTGAAAGTGATCACATTCGTCTACAACCGGAAAACGATCAACTTGAGCCAATACGAGTTTATGATGATGCCATCGTGATCGAAGGTAAAGTCATCAGTTTGTTTAGACAATACATCTAATAGTATTATTTTTCATTTTGCTGAACTAAACTAAAATATACAAAAATAGGTCTGCCTCAGAAAAAAAATCTGATTCAGGCCTTTTTTATTCTCTAGGAAAGGCTGTTTTGTGTTAATGCGTTGAAGCGTCACATTAACTATCAAGGAAATCTTTCCTGCCGGAACAATTTGCTTTGCAAAGCGAGGCGTAGCCTCTTTGTTCTATGTGTGTCCAAAAATTCATTTCAGTGCGACACCGAATGAGGAAAGAAAAAGTGCTGATTAATCACAGTTCTACATGGATGTAGAACGTCCTTCATTTTTACATGGATGTAAAATGGAAGGATGATTAAGCAGCACTTTTTATTGACGAAATGACAACTTATTCCCAAGTAGATATAATACAAAGCTTTTCCGCTGACCGTACGAAGTGTAAGGCAAGGAAAAGTTTTGTATTATATCTACGACTATTGCCATTTACAAAGTCGACCACAAAACGCATCAAACAACATTAATTTTCACGAAATCTACTTCATAACCACATTAAAGCATAAAAAAGCCTCTAAGCACTCACTATCCACTTAGAGACCAAATTAACGCCTTGATACTATTTCACTAAAACGATTTAACGTCCTCAATGATCTTCCCATCCGCCCAAATACGCTCTAAATCATAGAACGAACGGTTTTCTTTATCAAAAATATGAACAATAATATCTTTAAAATCCAGTAGTACCCAACTCCCATTATGATTACCTTCAATATTCTTGGTATCAAAACCGGCCTTGTTTAACTTCTCTTCTGTAAAATCCATTAAGGTTCTTACATGATTGGGGTTGTTACCATGAGCTATGATGAAATAATCGTTATTCCCTTCTTAATTTCTTATAATAGTTATAAGTATCTTTTGTAACTGGGTCTATAGTTGCTTTTCTATGATATAAATATTCCAGTGTGTCTTCCAGAATATAGAGCATGGCTTTATCTAAGTCCTGATAAGCAATTCTACGAATCAAATCAAGGCGACCGCCATGTTTTCGTCCCGGTTCAATATAATCACTTACGTAAACAATCTTTTCAAGTGTACTCATACTTGGTCGTCCTGTTGTATGATAAGCTATTGCATTAAGAATATCCGGATCTTCCACATGATATTTTTCTTTTGCAATAAAAGCACCGACTTTAGCATGCAACAAATCACAATTTACCTCTTCGGCTTTAGTTTTTGAAATATGATACCGATCACAAAGACGAAGTAATTTCTTATTGGAATAATGCTTGGCACAATCATGAAGTAGTCCTGCCAGGGCAGCTTTACTTGGATTATAATGATGAGCCTTTCCAAGTTCATAAGCTACTTTTGTAACACTAAGGGTATGCTCATATCTTTTTGGTGAAAGCTTTTTCTTAAGCCTTTGAGTGATTTTTTGATCTGCAATAAGGACTTCAATGGATTTCATAATCATCACCTAACTGATAGAGTTTGTGCTTTTGTATATAGTCAGAAACAGCGTCAGGTACATAATAGTTAATAGGCTTACCTTCAGCGATACGTTTCCGAATCATTGAGCTTGAGACTTCAATCTGAGGCATGTGAACATTCATGAAAGCAGTATGATAACATTCCCTTAATCTGGCCTGTTGCTCCAATGACTTTTCCTCATCATAACCGCTACGATGCACAATCACAAAAGCACCTATTTTTAAAAGTTTCTTATGGTTATACCATTTTTCAAGATTGAAAAGTGAGTCTGTACCTATAATCAACCAATACTTGTTATCAGGAAACTCTTTTTGAAGCATAGCAAATGTATCTACCGAATAAACCTTACCCTTTCTATTTAACTCATAATCTGAGATTCGAAAGGTAGGATGGTCTTTGGTCGCTATACGACACATTTCCATACGATGGGCACTGTCAATAATAACTTCGCCCTCTTTATGAGGAGGATTGCCAGATGGCATGAACCATATCTCATCAAAGAGATGATGATCAGAGGTACACTGAGCTGCTATTAGATGACCGATATGTATGGGATTGAAAGTTCCACCCATGATAGCAATGTTTTTCATAATAGACTCCTTAATAGTTATTGTCTTCTATTTTGGTAAGACTATTTTAGACTCATCTTTTGATGGTCTATAGAGAACAAACTTGCGTCCTATAACTTGAACCACTTGAGCATGGGTTCTTTCGCCAATCATTTCTGCAATGTCTTTGACTTCATAGATACAGTTTTTAAGTACTGTGACTTTAATCAGTTCCCGTTTTTCAAGTGCTTCATTAATGCCTTCAGTTAGCTCCGGAGAAGCGCCGCCTTTTCCAACTTGAAAAATAGGCTCTAAAGCATTCGCCAATTTTTTCAAATATGCTCTTTGTTTCGAATTCATATATTTCTCCTTAATTGGATTAAAGTATCAAAACTATATTTTTCTAGTATAGTTTTGATATCTTAACCTTATTTATAATAGTCAAATTGTAGATAATAGATTTTTACTGTGTCGCCTTCTTCTATACCCAAAGATTCGAGTTCTTTAAGAATACCCTCAGTTTCAAGAAAATTCTGAAAGAAAATAAAGCCTTTTTCATCTTCAAGATTGGTATAGCCAAGCATACGTTCAACCCTACTACCTTCAACTGTGAAAATCCCATCGGCTTCTTTAGAAACAATAATGGGTTCTTTAGGATCTTCAATGCTTTTAATAAAGAATTCCTGTTCGTAGACTAAATGTTCCTGTGGCATAGCTTTTAATATGCCGTCAAGATGGTACAGTAACTCATTTAAACCTTTTCTAGCTACAGCTGATATTGGGAAAACTTTAATCCCCTCTTTTTCAAAAGTCTCTGTAAGTCGATCTAAGGCTTCGTTTTCAAACAAGGCATCTATTTTGTTAGCCGCAATAATCTGAGGTTTTTTTAGCAATTCAGGGTTAAATTGTTCGAGTTCATATTGCATTTTGCGGATGTCTTCTACAGGATCTCTACCCTCAGTCGAAGCAACATCCACCACATGTAGTAATACCTTCGTTCTTTCTACATGCTTTAAGAATTCATGGCCAAGACCGATACCTTCTGAAGCCCCTTCAATAAGGCCTGGAATATCTGCAATAACAAATCCATCCCCATTAATATCTACCACACCTAAGTTGGGGTTTAAAGTTGTAAAATGGTAGTTCGCTATTTTAGGTTTTGCATTGGATACAACGGAAAGCAATGTCGATTTACCAACATTGGGGTAACCCACTAAACCGACATCAGCAATAGATTTGAGCTCAAGTATAATCTCGATTTCTTTATTTTCCTGACCCGGTTGTGCATACTTTGGTATTTGCATGGTAGGTGTCGCATAATGTTGATTGCCTTTTCCACCTTTGCCACCGTTTAATAATTTATAGACTTCATCTGAAGCAGAAAGGTCTTTTATAACTTTTCCGGTAATGGCTTCTTTAATAATGGTTCCTTTTGGGACTTTGATGATAAGATCATCTGCATCCTTGCCATGGCAATTACTGCCCATACCCATTTGACCATTTCCCGCTTTAAAAACCCTGGCATGTCTAAAGGGGTAAAGGGTGTTTAGGTTGGGATCAACGATAAAAATAACATCTCCACCACGTCCACCATCACCACCATCAGGGCCGCCGTTTGGTACATATTTTTCACGTCTGAAGCTGATACAACCGTCGCCGCCTCGTCCGGATTTCACTTTTAGTCTTACTTGATCTACAAAAATCATAACTTGCACCTATTTTCCGTTGCCTAATAACAAATCAACTGTTCTTATTTGGTTAAAGGGTCAAAAACTAAGTTTCACTATAGTTTGATACCTTAACCCTTATTAATATTATAACATAGTAACGCATGTGGCATGCACACGCAAAATTAAAAAAGTTTCAACAGTCTAAACCATTGAAACTTCAATAATTCTTATTGAGCTTTTGGATAAACAGATACTTGTTTTTTGTCTCTGCCTTTTCTTTCAAACTTAACAACACCGTCTACCAATGCAAAAAGCGTATCGTCGCCGCCTCTTCCTACATTGTTTCCTGGATGAATCTTAGTTCCACGTTGTCTAAATAGTATATTACCTGCTAACACAAATTGTCCGTCTGCTCTTTTTGCACCAAGTCTTTTGGATTCGGAATCTCTACCATTTTTGGTAGATCCAACTCCTTTTTTATGTGCAAATAATTGAAGGTTCATTCTTAACATGGTTACACCTCCTCGATTTTAATATTTATATAATCATGTCCATATTCTTCATAAATTGATGTCATACCCAGTTCAAATGTGTCAAGCAATACTTGACTCGTGGGGGACATAGTCGCCTTCATCAGCATGTCGATTTTTCCATCTTCATCATATTGAAGTGAAAATCGGTCGTCTGTAAAGGACTTAATAGCATTGACTGTATTAATAGCAAGGACTGATACACTTGCACATACAATGTCTTTACCTATTTCTTCAAAACCTGCATGACCACTTACACAAAAACCCACATTACCGGATTTTCTTTTATAAAGTATAATATCTATCATACCTATAAAGTAATCGTGTCGATTTTAACTGCAGTGAAAGGTTGTCTATGACCTTGTTTTCTTTTATAACCATTGTTCTTAGGCTTGTATTTGAAAACAGTGATCTTTTTGCTTTTACCTTCAGCAGTAACGGTTCCTGTTACTTTTGCAGTTGTTATTGTAGGATTCCCAAGGGTCAAATCCCCTTCGTTTGAAACCAACATAACTTGATCAAAAACCACAGCATCACCTTCAGCTAATCCGAGTTTTTCAACCCTTACGATATCACCTTCAGCTACTTTGTATTGTTTTCCACCTGTTGCTATAATTGCATACATTCTGGCACCTCCTCGTTTTTTAAGACTCGCCGGTTTTGGCGTCCGAAGACTTATAACCTGACCGTGCGGCATACCATGGTATAGATTATCACAGTTAGTAGGCTATGTCAAGGTCTTTTGGTAAATAGCTGTCTTAAGTATCTTTTTCAATTCAAACACTTCAACTGTTTCCAGAAATGTCTTTCTTTGTTATAATAAGAACAGTTTAATTTTGTGTATTTGGAGGTATTATGAAAGAGTTAAAAATAACCTATGATAAAAAGCTTGCAAAGTACCATACCGTGTACCATCATCATAAAAACATGACAGCCTTCCGATTGGATATCTACCGGAAACTGTCACAGAGTGAAGATTTATTCATTATGATTGAAACCCATCTTGGATCCGTACATCAACCTACCCCTCTGGATTACGTTATGAGTATTGAAAAAAGTCTGAACCGGTTTAATCTACAACATCAAATAAGGCCGATTCAAGTACGACATGGAAAATCCATTCTTGGGGTATTAAGTAAAGGTAAACCCATTGAAGATTTTGCTATTGCTTTTCTTATTCCTAAGGCGCAATTTGATGACAACCTTTTTGAAACCTTCTTTTGTGAGTATGATCTGAAAATCGGTTACGGTATCAAAACAGATCATGAAAATCTATTTGAAGACTACAGAAAAGGCTATGTTAAGTCTTTTGATGACCCAAATTACTTTGCTCATAACCTTTTTGATTCTAGGATTTTCAACAAATTCCTTTCAACAGAACCGCTAACACAATAGGTATAGGTATTAGAAAAATTCAATATCTTCACTGCTAATCAACTCGGCAAACCAATTGGCCATAATCCTATGATGATGGTCAATAATTTGTTGTGCTGTTAAGGGAATAGAATCAAATGTAGTATGTGCATCTTTGGCTAATATATTGTGATACCCAAGAGAAAAAGCCTGTCTACAAGTTGTATCAATGCTACCTTCAGTCTGAACACCCGTAATGACAAGGTATTTGATATCTTCTCTTGTTAATAAATCATGTAATTTTGTTTTATAGAAAGCATTTGGAGTATGATTCTCAATGACATAATCCTTTTCTATAGGTTGAATGTATGGATGAATCTCCCATTCTTTTGTACCTTTAATAAAGCCTGAATCTTCATCTGAATGTTGCAAATATATGACCATGGCACCTTCTTCATGGGCTCGGTCAATCAGGTTTCTAATATTCTTAAGTAGTGCTTCTTCTTTATATAATCTAAATTTATCTTTATCAAAAAGACCTTGTTGAACTTCAAGTACCAATAAAGCTGTCTTGTTATCCACGTGAAGCCCTCCTTTCACATGTTTCAATTCTAGTATAACATATGTGTCAAAAAAAGTTGCCTTAATACTTGAAGTCTAATAATTGATTGAATTTTTGGTTCTGTCATTTTTGTGTCCTGTTAGAATTTTGTATTTGTATTTTATGTCGTTTTGATCAAGCAATCCAATAACACGATTAAACTCATTTTCTAAAGTTGTTATATAAACTTCTTGCCAGTCACCGAAAAAAAAGTTTTTTAACTTCTTAAAAGTCGACATATGTCACCGCCCTCATTTTTATTACTCTCATTTTAACAAATGTATATTATAAATTCAACAATAAAATTATGCTATCTAAATATCCCACAATTCTGATAGAGGTTGCTTAATTTTCTTTCTTGTAACCTCAACAAGACCCAGTGCTGTCATATCAATAACTGTTGTCTTAATTCTATCAAAGCTCGTTAGATATCTTAATCTTTGCATGAGCTTATTTTTATCATCTGGGTCTATCATATCAATAAAATCAATTATAATAATTCCTGATATATTTCTAGCACGCAACTGATAGGCAATCTCTTCTGCCGCCTCCATATTGGTGTTAAAAATCGTCTCCTTAACTTGCTTCTTACTTAAGGTTTTTTCTGTATTAACATCAATCACAGTTAGGGCTTCTGTAGGTTCAATAATAATGGATGCCCCTGATTTTAACCACACTTTTTTATGTAAAAGTTTATCGATCTTACCTTGAACATTAAAATAATGATACAAAGACATCTCTTCTTCAACAAGCATGAGTTTATGGACAATCTCCGGATGATTTTCACTTAGAAAAATTTCAACTTCATTATAAAGGTTTTGATCATCATATATGTAGCTGGTGACTTCATCTTCATTAAAATCTTTGAGTAGCGTCATATAGGGTGAGCCTTGGGTATATATGCGTTGACCCGTGCTTCTAAAAGTCAAGGTTTTTAGTATCTTCTCGTATAAATGGATGAGTTTTTGGACTTCATCAACCACCAGTTCATCGGATACAAAACTACAATTGGTTCGAACAATAAAGCCAAAGGACTTTGAAACATAATTCTTAATGAGGTTTTTTAACCTTAATCGTTCATCATCCTCTGTGATTTTTGATGATATGAACACGGATGGTTTATCCGTCGTAAGCACAACATAACGCCCAGTTAAACAAAAGTCTGTTATAGCTTTTGCTAGTTTGGTCTTATGGGCATCCTTTTGAATTTGTATGAGAATCTCATCCCCAGGTACGAGAGCCTGGCCTTTTCCTACCTTTTTTGCATAATAAATATTTTTGGATTCGAGTAAAGATAAAAAGACATTGTCTGATTTACCGATATCTACAAAAGCGGATTGAATATTTTTTTTGACGGTCTTGACCGTGCCTACATAGATATTACCAATATCCGTTTCAACCTCTCCTGAAAAAAGATGTACTTCAAGGACGCGTTCCTTTTCATCCAAAAGCGCACTCAGTATATTTTCATTATAACGGGTGGTCACCAATTTTTTACTCATGTCATCACGATCCTAACTTAACCTCTAATAAAGGTCTTAAACCATTATGGTCATGGTAGATTTCAACTCGGTGGAATCTATAATCACCACGTTCATAAGATAAATCGTTTAAAGCCAATAACTTCTCTAGTACCATTTCCGGCTTAACATTAAAATGGCTGCCATTGGCGATGGTCATTATAAGGTTCCCTTCTTTTAAAACTATATTTATAATACCCGGTCTTAAATCAAAATCATTAATTTTGCCTTTTTTGTTCTTTTTTCTAATCATCAGCGTATCCTGTGACATCATTTCAGCAACCATATCGACTGTTATGATCGGATTAAGAACTTCTATCTTATAGGTAGCAGCGACAACCGATGCCATGGCTGATGTTTCTTTGCTCATGATCTCAACCCCATCTAAAAAGACGATACCCACAGGTGCCTTCTCATTAATGGCTTCTAATAATATGTCCATTGCCACATCCTTCGTTAGTTTTACATCCATATACTCACTTTCACTGGTCACCCCAACGGCTAACGCACTGGCAAAAGAAAATACCTGATGCGGATTAAAACCTTCGGAGTATGCAATAGGTATACCTGCTCTACTAAACATTTTCTGAAAAGTCCGCATCATGTCCAGATGTCCAACAAATCGAATCGGTCCTTCTTTTTTGAACTTAAGCCTTACGAGCATAGCATATACCTCCTTCAAAGCACATGGCGCCACAGTTGGTACAACCTTCCAAACAATTAACGGTGGTCTCCCCTTTACTAGCGAGCAAAAACTCATCATGTAAAAATGATTTATTTACACCGACATCAATAAAATCCCATGGAAGTATTTCTTCTAGTTCACGCGTTCTTTCATTATAAAAAGCTGAATCCATACCCAAATCAGCAAAAGCTTCATTCCATAAGGCTACATCAAAATGTTCCGACCATGCATCATATCGAGCTCCTTTTTGATAAACCTTTAATATAACTTCATTAAGCTTTCGATCACCACGTGCTAACACACCTTCTATTCGGCTGGTATCCGCATCATGGCTGTTGTATTTGATATTCTTCTTGTTGATGTTCCTATTAATCAGTTTGGATTTTTCTAAAAAAGCATCACTGCTTGCTTGTCCCATCCATTGGAAAGGTGTAAATGGTTTCGGTATAAAAAATGAAGTACTTAGAACAACCTGAAGTCTTTGCTTACGCATATCTCCAGGCATGGTAAACCACTGGTTCACAATATCTTGTCCGAGCTTAGCAATAGCTAAAACATCCTCTTCTGTCTCTGTCGGTAAGCCAAGCATAAAATACATCTTAACCCTATTCCAACCGCCCATAAAAGCCTCGTAGGCACCTTTAAGGATGTCTTCTTCGCTTATGTTCTTATTAATAACATCCCGCATTCTTTGAGAACCGGCCTCCGGTGCAAAGGTCAGACTGCTTTTTCGTACATCTTGTACCTTACTCATCAATTCTATAGAAAAGTCGTCAATTCGAAGTGAGGGCAGGGACAAATTCACATGTGCCAGTTCTGGTGCTTCAATGAGATGAGAAGCTAAAGCATTCAAATGAGAATAATCACTGGAACTTAATGAGATTAGAGAAATTTCATCATGTCCGGTGTTCTTAACAATTTCTATAGCCTGTTCTTTTAACGCTTCTAAATCTTTCTCTCTTACTGGGCGGTAAATGATACCTGCTTGACAGAAACGGCAACCTCTAGCACAGCCTCTAAAGAGTTCAAGTACAACCCGGTCATGCACTGTTTGAATATATGGAACAATTGGCTTCATCGGGTATCTGGAACCTGTCATATCCATCATGATGACTTTTTTCACTTGAGGCCTAGCATTTGGATTATTGGGAAGAAAACTTTCTATGGTCCCATCTTCATTATAACTAACCTCATAAAAAGCAGGCACATAAATGCCTTCAAAGGTGGCGGCTATTTCAAGAAAAGCTTTTTTAGTACCACCACTTTCCTTGTGAAATTTATAAGCATCCATTAAAGCATCCAATTGAACTTCACCCTCTCCTATATAGAAGAAATCAATGAAGTCGCTAATAGGCTCAGGGTTATAGACACAAGGTCCTCCTGCACAAACAAGGGGATGGTCTTCTGTTCTGTCCTTGCTAAGTAAAGGTATTTGAGCCAGGTCCAGCACCCTTAAAATATTGGTATAGCACATTTCATATTGAATGGTAATCCCTATAAAGTCAAAAGTCTTTATAGGTTCTTGGCTCTCAAGGGCAAAAAGCGGAAGCTTCTCTTCTTCCATAATACGGTCTAAATCTACCCAAGGTGAAAATACACGTTCACACCAGAGATCATCTCGTTGGTTCAAAAGATTGTAAAGTATAGAAAGGCCTAAATGGCTCATTCCAATGTCATAAACATCCGGAAAACATAGGGCAAAGCGAATGGCTACTTCATTTTCATTCTTATAGATCGCATTAACCTCGTTACCGATGTACCTTGCAGGCTTTTCTACTTGTAATAGAATCTTGTCTTCTAAAAACAATTTATTCATAAAGTCTCCTTGTATTAAAAACTGCGTATGTAGCTATTTTTGTCTTATAATCCTTAATCTTGATAAGCGATATCTACTTAAGGATTCTATCTCAACAGTAAATATTACATGATAATTATGAAATAGTCAAACACTGAATTTATATTATCCAAGTAAGTTCATGTTCCACATCACAACACAAAAAGCTACACTGATGACAACATGACACCATAAAATGATATGAATACCTTTCTGTGTTGTATCAGGCTTGATTCTTAAAGCACTTAGTAAATCCAACAAGGTCGTTGTCACAATCATCCACCCTGCCATATGTATGTATTTTGCTAAAGCCAGCATGTTAAAATTCATCATACTGTAAACGAGTAAAACAATCATACCAGCCAAAGAAACCAACTGGAAAAAGGATACTAGGCGTGCAACCCTGTAAATTGTAGAACGATCTTTTCTCATAATAAAGGCCATCATACCATATATGAATGTTATAAGTATGAAGAGAATGCTTACACCGAAGGTGATGCCTTTATTTTCTAGACCATTGATTCTTTCATAAGTTTGTGAGAAAGCTGTCGTCATGTAAGTCTCGCCATTTTTGCTAAAAAATTTCACTTTACCTATGGTTGTCTCATAGACATTATTGCCAAGATGCACCATTTTTTCATCGTTTAATGTAAACCCGTCTGATAAAGAACCGGAGACATCCACCATTTTCCCAGGTACAAAAAAACGTAATATTTTCTCCGGTGTTTTTTGACTTAGCCATAAATTAACATAACAACCACCTACATTATAGGTTGCTCCTCCTACTTCGCTTGGGACTTCCTGATCTCCGTACAATTGCCGTGTAACTTCTTTACTGATCCCGTCAATGGTCTTTGAAGGTACATATGTATTAAAAGAATAGAAGATGCCGGTTTTTTTCTCCGGGTACAATAGAATTCTTGAGTAAAAATGAAGGGTCTCTCCCTTTTTGTCAAAGTATAAATGACCATTTTGCTCTTTTCTGTTCCAGACATAACCAATGCCTTCAAATTCATCCGCCATGGAGAACTGTTGCTCTAGAAGCTCTGCTTTATGCGTCTGACTCAAAATACGATTAGAAGGTTCGAGCAACCACTGAATATATCTTGCCATATCATCTGCCGTACTGACTGCAGAGCCTTCGGGATAAATGTTCATAAACATGTCCATTGTAACTTGACCATTTGGTAAATAGGCTTGCGAAACTCTGACTGTATCATGCATGTGAGCAAAAGTAGTATGATCCATTTCTAAAGGCTTAAAGATTCTTTCATAACAAAAGTCAGCAAAATCAGTCCCCGTTGACCTTTCAATAACATAGGCAGCAAGGCCAATCCCATAATTAGAGTAGGAGGCTATTTCACCGGGTCTATAGATCTGTTCTGGTCTGTATTTAACAATCGTTTCTGAAAGTGGCTCTGTATCACTGATGTTTTTAACCGCCATGCCTGTGACAATTTCTTCAAAACCGCTCGTATGGGTCAAGAGATGGTGCATTGTAACAGGATATTTTAATGGTTTGAAAGCTTGATTTCCTTCAAGGTATAAAGATATATCTTGGTCCATATCAATATAGCCTTCTTCCACTGCGATCAGTGCTGCCACAGCAACAAAAGTCTTCGATATGGATCCGATTCTAAAACCAACATCCTTCCCATTAGATTCAATATCATGTTCTACATCAGCAAATCCATACCCTTTTGAAAGTACTTTCTCACCATCCACTACCATAGTGGCAACGGCACCTACAGACTTTCCTTCGTTAATAATCGTATTTATTTGCTGATCCATCTGTTCGGATAATTGTACAGTATCAGAATCACCTAATTGACCCCCATAAGCTGTTGTTGTCAAACTCATGAGTATAAAATACGCTACCACCACTAAATACATCATTTTTCTTTTCATTTTAACACTCCTTCATTTCAGTATGAATACCATTATAGTACTCGTACCTATAAAGAAGCTTACGCCAATCTTAAATCTACCTTAAACAGACTATATGTGAATTAGTGAAACTTAGTTTTTACCCTACAACCATGATGGTTTAGGTGTTAAAACTATATAGTTGAACTTTTACATACAATATATAGTTATGAATGCATCAACGTAATCTATATATTTTATGTGAATTAGTGAAACTTAGTTTTTACCCTACAACCATCGATGGTTTAGGTGTCGTTTTCGGCAAAGCTATACTGAAGATACTGCCAATATGATGCTTAGATTCCATTGTTATGGTACCGTTATGAAGTTGAATGATTTTCATTGTAATGGCTAGACCTAGGCCACTACCCTCCACACCTGATTGTCTAGATGCATCTACTTTAACAAAAGGTTTGAAAATATCTTCTTGTAAATCATCCGGGATGCCAATACCATTGTCAGAAATTAGTAAATATGCATTTTCCTCGTCCTCTTTTAGTTCAATATGTATTTTCGTGCCTTTATCGTTGTATTTCAATGCATTATTAATTAAGTTGTCGATTGCACGTTCTATCTCGTTGGTATCCAGTGGAACTTTAATTGCATGTGTCGGTATATCAAATTCATAATCAAAACCTTCAAAGATAAAATCATCCATATATTCAGCCAACTTGACTCTTAAAAATTCTGAAAAATCAACTGGCTCAAGATTAAGCTTAAAGTCAGGGCTGTCCAATTTGGTAAGTTCAAAAAGACCGGTTAATAAAGCACTAGCACGGTATGCATTGCGCCTAATCATCACCAAATATTGCCTGCTATCTTCACTAGGATGTTCAATACAATATTCTGTATAACCTGTGATGACCGCCAATGGGTTTTTTAGGTCATGGGCAATATCCAAAATCAATTGTTTTCTTAAGTGCTCTGATTTTTTCCTAAGCGCCATCTCGATTTCTATGGTCTCTGCCATTCTATTGAAAGCTTGCTCAAGATCACCAAATTCATGTTTCAGATTTAATGATACCCTGGCCTCATAACGACCTTCTTTTATTAGATTGACACTTTTCTGAAGTTTCTCCATAGGTATTGAAAAGCTCCGCGCCATAATTTTAGAATAGATCTGACTGCTGGATGCTAGTAACAATAGATACACAGTTATCCCAAGAATAATCGTACCAACTACGATTACCGTATCTGAAGACGCATAGTTGCTATTATGGGTCATAGCAAAATCAAATCTTAAAGAAGTAGGAAAAGTTATGATCAACCAGAATTTTTCCTTTTCATTGTAGGCGATGCTATAGCTGTACTCTCGTGATATGGCTTGGGATGAGGTTAAGAAATGGGTAAATTCAGATACTGTGAGTTGTGCTCTAGGGAAATTATTAATACCTTCTGTAAAAATGATCTTGTAATCCTCATCTATAATCTGTACACCACCATTATGATAGATGACATCCTGAACCTGAATATCCCTGTAATCATCCTTCATCATCGATGTGGCATCATATTGGTTTTTCACAAGCGTGTCTTCAATAAATCCGGATACAACACTCAGTAATATCAGTGCCAAAATGGCAATGATAGACGTTATAAAAAATACAAGTATATAGTTAACCAGAAACCGTGTTTTCATTTTCATAAGTTTACTCCTATGCTTTGCTTAATTTATACCCTATACCTTTTATAGTGATGATAACAACAGGTTTTTTGGGATCCGTTTCTATTTTTTGTCTTAAATGACTAATGTGTACCATAATTGTATTATCATCATATAAATATTCTTCTTCCCAAACAGCTGTATAAATTTGCTTTTTGGTAAAAACACGTCCCGGATTTTCCATTAAGAATTTAAGAATCAAAAATTCCTTAGCACTTAAATCAATCGTCATATCGTTCTTATAAAGTACACACGATACCAAGTCCAATGTTAAATCTCCAATAATAATAGATCTTTCATTAATAGGCATGGAATTGTTTTTCTTAACACGAACGCCTATTCGAGCCATCAGTTCGGCCATACTAAAAGGTTTAACCAAATAATCATCCGCGCCAAGACCAAAACCTAAAACCTTGTCCATGTCATCTCCCCTAGAGGTAAGCATAATTATTGGAAGATCACTTTTCTCACGAATCCGCCTTAATAGGTTAAATCCGTCCAGTACCGGCATCATGACATCAAAAAGACCGATATCAATAGAGTGATGTTCAAAAATGTCCAAAGCTTCTTTTCCGTTCTTGGCGACACGAACATGATGACCTTCATTTTCTAGATTCAGCTTAAGCAGCTCTCTTAAATCTTTTTCATCTTCTGCCACCAATATGTTCATAAGAACCTCCAATATAAAAACCACATACTATAACTTTTTATGATATATTATTATAACATATTCCTTATAAAGCATGAACCCCAATACAATAGGACATATCTAATTTAAAGTACATCCAAATACATTTCAGCCTTGATGAACAACGGCAATTGTGATATAACTATAGCTAGAGTCTTTTTAATTCTAAAACCGATAGTATGATTAAGGGTCAAAACCATATGATACAATAATAAATATATCAGGAGGCTATACATGAAAAGTGCATACGATGTTTTGCTTGAGAGAGGCTTTATTGCTCAAGCTACCCACGAAGAAGAAATAAAAGAACTATTATCGAAGGAAAAAATAAGCTTTTATATAGGTTTTGATGCAACGGCTAATAGCTTGACTGCCGGACATTTCTTGACCATTATGGCAATGGCGCATATGCAACGTGCCGGTCATAGACCTATAGCACTTATTGGTGGTGGCACCACCCGCATTGGTGATCCTTCCGGAAAAAGCGATATGCGACAGATGCTTACTTCTGAACAAATCGATGGCAATGCAGCTAATTTTAAGGTTCAGCTTTCTAATCTCATTGATTTTTCTGATGGAAAAGCCATCATGGTCGACAATGCAGACTGGCTGCTCAAATTAAACTATGTCGATTTTATTCGTGAAATCGGTGTTCATTTTTCTGTGAATCGTATGCTGACAGCAGAATGTTACAAATCCAGACTTGAAAAAGGTCTATCCTTTTTGGAATTTAACTATATGCTCCTTCAATCTTATGATTTTCTTGAACTGAACCAACGTTATGGTTGTGTGATGCAAATGGGTGGAAACGATCAATGGTCCAATATTCTAGGTGGTGTTGAACTTATTCGTCGTAAAGAACAAAAACCCGCATTTGGTCTCACCTTTAATCTACTAACAACCAGTGAAGGTGTCAAAATGGGTAAAACCGAAAAAGGTGCACTTTGGTTGGATAAAGAACGTACTTCTCCATATGAATTTTTCCAGTACTGGCGTAACATAGAAGATGTTAAAGTCAAAGAATGCCTAGCTCTACTAACATTCTTACCTATGGAAGAAGTCAATCGTCTTGGCGCTTTAGAAGGTGCGGAGATTAATCAAGCAAAAGAAGTCCTTGCTTATGAGATTACAGCCCTTATTCATGGCGAAGAAGAAGCGAAAAAAGCGTTAGAAGCTACTAAAGCCCTATTTGGTAGTGGTGCGAAACTAGACAATGTACCACAAACACAGATGGATATCAGCTTGTTTGAAGCAGGCATGAATTTACTGGATCTCCTACTGAATGCCAAACTCATTCCAAGTAAATCTGAAGGTAGAAGAAATGTTCAACAAGGCGGCGTTCGTATTAATGACGTACAAATAACAGATGTGGAACATCTGATTACAAAAGATGATTTTAATGATGATGGTGAATTAATGATCCGAAAAGGCAAAAAAGTCCACCATATGATAAAAATCTAGATTTTTCATATGGTTCATATAATAAAAGAGGTATAAACCCGATTGGGCTTATACCTCTTTTATTATATATTGGATTCAATTAATTCTTTTCAATCATAGTCACGCATCACGATTATTTATTGTAACGTTTTTAGTAAAGCTTTCAAGAATTCCCAAGTTCTCATTGTGGATTCTATGTGAAGGCGTTCATTAGGTGAATGGACTTCTTCCATATCCGGTCCGAAAGATATCGCATCTAGATGGGGCAATTTTTCTAAAAAAGCACCCGGTTCCAAGCCAGCATGAATGGCTTTAACAAGCGGTTTTTTATTATACATACCCTCGTAAACAAGAGCTGCTTGATCTAACAATCTAGAATCCGGTTTGAATTCCCACTCAGGGTAATCCGCAGTAGGTGTCAATGTAGCACCGATTTGTTTAGCAAACCACTCCAGTTGTGTCGTCATATGGTATTTTAGAGACCTAATGTTGCTTCTGATTGCAAACAACATAACGACTTCATCCCCTTCAACGGCACATTTTCCTAGATTAAGGGAGCTTTCAACCATACCTTCAAGTTCCGCACTCATTGTCTGAATACCTTTAGGGACGTTAATAAGTGTATAGATTAACTGGTCTGTTGTTTTTCTTGAAAAGACTTTTAAGTTCCTGTTATACTCTAAAGGCTTAACTTCAACAGTCAAATCCGGTTCAATTGTACGATTTTCTTTCTTAATTTGAGCTATGACTTCTTCATAAAGTATTTCAAAACTTGAATGATCCAAGCTTTCATATACAATTATAACCTTTGCTTCTCTTGGTATAACATTATCTTTTGAGCCGCCCACAAAATCAACAATTCTAAAAGAGCAACTTTTTCGTAGGTGGCTTAAGATACGTCCCATCAGATGGTCTGCATTGGCCCTATTTTTGTCAATATCTACGCCGGAATGGCCACCTTTTAGATTTTTTATTTCTATGATTTGAACCCTTGCTTCGTCAAAAACCTTGACAGTATGACTGATGGGTAGTCTTAAAGTGGCTTTTAGACCCCCTGCACAACCGACGGTCAATTCTCCTTCTTCTTCCGAGTCCAGATTAATGAAATAGGATCCTTTTAATAGACTTTTGTCCATTTTTAGAGCACCTGTCAAACCTACCTCTTCATCTGTTGTCATAACCACTTCAAGAGGTGGATGGGAGATATCTTCTGCATCTAATAGAGCCATAGCGTAGGCAATGGCAATGCCATTATCAGCACCAAGTGTGGTGCCATTCGCTGTTAGCCATGCACCTTCAACAACAAGGTCAATCGGATCTTTCTCAAAGTCATGATCTGTTCCCTCGTTTTGTTCGCATACCATATCCAAATGCCCTTGAATAATAGTAATCGGTGCGTCTTCGTACCCTACTGTACCAGGTTTTTTTATGATCACATTAAGGTATTCATCTTGAATCACTTCCAAATTTCTTTCTTTTGCAAACGCAACCATGTAATCACTGAGCTGTTTTTCATGACCTGAACGTCTGGGTATCTGACTGATGGCTTCAAAATATTGAAATACTTTTTTGGGTTCAAGATTTTCTAGTTTATTTGTCATATTCACACACCTTTCTATATACTAAGTTTAATACACTAATTTTTAAAGCTATGAATCGGAGCCGGTATTTTACCACCTCGATTAATGAATTTTGAACAATCAAAATTATTCACCGGCATGATAGGTGCATACCCAAGTAAACCGCCAAATTCCACAATATCACCCACATCTTTGCCTATTACCGGAATGATTCGTACCGCTGTCGTTTTTTGGTTAATCATACCAATGGCCATTTCATCTGCTATGATACCGGCAATCGTGGTTGCTTTTGTGGATCCCGGTATGGCAATCATATCCAAACCAACTGAGCAAACACATGTCATGGCTTCTAATTTTTCAATAGTAAGGGCACCGACTTTTACAGCATTAATCATACCTTGGTCCTCACTTACAGGTATAAAAGCACCACTTAAACCACCTACATTAGAGGATGCCATAGCACCACCTTTTTTCACGGAGTCATTTAACATAGCAAGTGCTGCCGTTGTTCCAGGTGCACCTACATATTCCAGTCCCATTTCACATAAAATATCGGCAATACTGTCCCCAATTGCAGGTGTAGGCGCTAGCGATAGGTCGATAATGCCAAAAGGCACATTCAACCTTCTAGCAGCTTCCTTAGCCACCATTTGCCCGACTCTGGTAATCTTAAAAGCTACTTTTTTTATGGTTTCGCTTAAGACTTCCAAGCTTTCACCACGACATTTTTCCACTGCCCTAAGAACAACACCAGGGCCACTGACACCTACATTGATAACAACATCTGCCTCTGTGACTCCATGAAAAGCACCTGCCATAAAAGGGTTGTCATCAGGTGCATTGGTAAATACTACAAATTTTGCACATCCTATAGAATCTGCGTCTTTTGTTGCTTCTGCTGTTTCTAAGATAATTTCTCCGATTAGTTTGACAGCATCCATATTAACACCTGAGCGTGTTGATCCTACGTTGACTGAACTACAAACATGCTTGGTGGACGCTAAAGCATCAGGGATGGAACGGATCAGCATTTCATCACTTGGCGTCATACCTTTACTGACCAGTGCAGAAAAGCCTCCAATAAAATTCACACCGACAGTTTCTGCCGCTCTGTCGAGTGTCTTGGCAATACTGACATAATCTTTTGTTTTACAGCTGCTGGCTGCTAGTGCAATAGGTGTAACGGATATCCTTTTGTTGACAATCGGAACCCCATACTCTTTGGATATGCTTTCACCCACTTTTACCAGATCTTTAGCATAGGTGGTGATCTTATTATAGATTTTTTCATTAAAGGCGTTGACATCTTCATCGGCGCAATCCATTAGATTAATCCCCATCGTAATAGTTCTTACATCCAGATTTTCCGATTCTATCATATCTTTGGTTTCATATACTTCAAAAAAATTAATCATATCTTCACCTATATTCTATGCATTTCATTAAATATATCTTCAAGTTGCAATTTGATAATGACGCCTATGGATTCACCTAATTTTGCTAGATTGTCTACATGTTCTTCTATAGATTCCATATTACTAGTCAAATCAACAATCATCATCATATTAAAATAATCCTCTACGATGGTTTGTGAAATATCCAAAATATTAATGTTGTGGTCTGCAAGATAGGTACACGTTTTTGCAATAATACCTACTGTATCCTTACCAATTACTGTTATTATACCCTTTTTCATGTTAATCCTCCTGTATATTGTATTTTTTGTTTTTGATTGATTATAAGCTTATAAGTTCAGAATTAGAACACCTATTTGCAACTACTATTCTTATGTTCTCACTTAAATGCTTAAGCGTGCTTTTAAGCTCGTATTCTATGGAAGCATACGCCACATCCGGCATATTGTTTTCTTCACTAAGATGTCCAAGTATCACATGGCTCATACCTTGGTGATACAGTTCACATATCAATTGAGCAGAACGATCATTGGATAAATGCCCCAAATCACTTAAGATTCTTTGCTTGAGAAAAAACGGATAAGGTCCCACCTCAAGCATACGAACATCATGATTGGCTTCTATAAAAAGAAGATTTGAATGAGCAAGATGGGTCTTAATATAATCGTTATAAGTACCTAAATCTGTTGCTACACTAATTTTTTTTCCTTCAGATACAAAAGTATACCCTATAGGATCAACAGCATCATGAAAGGATTTAAAGGCTGTTACCTGAATGTCACCAATAAAAAATGGCTCATCCTCAACGACCGGGGTGAACAACATCGGGTTTATAACACCCAAAGAAGACTTATTCATAATCGCTTCAAAGGTATTTGATTTTGTATGAATAGGAATATGATGTTTCCTAGAAAGAACGCCAAGACCTTTTATATGATCAGAATGCTCATGGGTAATCAAAATGGCTTGTATTTGTTCCATAGTTACGTCCAAAGCACTAAGGCCTTCTTTTACTTTCTTACCACTCAGCCCTGCATCAATTAATATATGGGTGTCCTTACTGCTTATATAAATGCAATTGCCACTGCTACCACTTGCAAGACTACATATTCTCATCTAACTTCCTCAACTTTCAAAACTCATATTCTGATAGGAAAACCTATAGCCTTAACCCACCAGAAAAATGAACTGACTCTATACTATCACAGGCCTTTATAAAAAGCTATATGAAACATACAAAACAACCTCTATCTTAAACCTATAGCGATTACATGCCCTATTATAATGTATCTAATAAGCGATCATGATCGATAATCAGTTTACCTCGACCGTGATTTTTTGAATAGTACATGGCATTATCCGCACGATGAAGGAGGCTTTCCACATTCTTAGCCACAGTGGGCAATGCAGATAATCCGATGGATATATCTACTTTAACTATTGTCGTTTCTTTATACATAATCTCCAGTGCTTTAATTTCTTCATGCAGAGCGGATATTATAATCTCTGCCTCATGAAGCGGCTTTTTTGGCAATACAACTAAAAATTCTTCCCCACCATAACGACCGGCATGCCCACCTTGTTCAAGTGCTATACGTTGGATGATGTTCGAGACTGCTTTAATAACCTCATCCCCAAACAAATGTCCATAAGTATCATTTATCTTTTTAAACCAGTCAATATCCAACAACGCCAATGAAAGGACCTCATCCTCTTCAAGATGCTCTATTGCCTCAATTATAATACTCTGAATATGTTCTCTGTTATACAATCCGGTTAAACCATCGCGCGATGCAATCTCTTCCATTTTACTGTATAGATTGGCATTATTAATGGCTATGTTAATCTGACTGATAATGCTTTTAAAAAAATTCATACTGTTATGATCAAACATGTCTTTTGTATGATGCTCGGCTATCAATAAACCGTATACATCGTCTGACTTGACCAATGGTACAATAATAAGTGATCCCACTTCTCTATGTTGGATAAAAGGATATTCATGTACATCTACATTTGAGTCCATATAAGGCTTTCCTTTATCATAAAAGCGATTATAAACACCTGATTCAACATCTGATTTAAAAGATTCCAAAAAATCGTACTCAATAACTGTATTCACCTTATAGAACTTTTCATTGGTGCCTTCATCAAAGACATAAAGCATACAAGTATCCACACCAATTGCACCAATAATTGAATCGGCGACCAAGCCAATTAATTCGTCAATATCCAGTACAGAACTAATATACCTCAAAAGTTCAGACTGAGTATACATTTCCGAACTAACGCGGTTCAACTCAATATTTTTCTTCTCAATTTCTTGTTTTTGTGTCAATAATACATGGTGCAACTTTTTGTATTTGATTTTTTCAATCTCTAGTGACTCATTTTCAATTTTGTTTTTCTGTATTTCAGAATTTAAATTCAGACAAATTTTCTTTTGCTCATAGACGTAGTAAACCACTATATTTAAAATAAAATAAAGCATCACCCATAAAATGCCCCAGTAAATGATGGTTTCAATATTTAAAAATGAACCGATCAAGGTTAATAAACTACTGATCATAAGAGGAAATGCACCCATCCAAAAAAGACTCACTTTTTCACTTGGTGCTTCCGGCTCCATGATAATAATGAATTCAATAAAATTAGTGAAAAAAAGTAGAAGGCTTATCCCCTGTACTAAAAATCGGTCATCCTGTATATAATAGGCATAGAAAGTCATATAAACTATATTAGCTACTTTATAGATGACAAGTTGATAGCCATAACTTATTTTCATCAAGATGAAACGACTTGTTGTTATTATTATGAAAATTACAATGCCCAAAAATGGAATTTCAAGCTCTCTTTGATCAAAATAAGCGTAAAAAACATAGAACAATAGAATCATAATCAAGAGTGTATGACGTTTTAGTATTTTATGTTCATACTGTAAAATACGGTCCATGATTGATTTACCACCTTAACCTTAGGATATTTGTTCCCAATAAACCTCCAAATGATCACCATCATGTATTTCACCCATATAAGATGCTGCGGCATTGTTGATTTTACATACCACATTACCCTTGGGTTTTGATAAGTCAAAGGGATAAACATCAAAAATATCTACAAAAATGTAGGTAGACTTACCTTCAAGTCTTATAGGTGTTTCGTTTACAGATACATAAATATGCTTCTCTGAAATTTCAGTCTCATTGGATCCATCACTTCTGTTTTTTGGGGATATCTTCTCTCTCTTTGTTATATGATCAAGATCTGCCAAACTACTTTTTTCATCTGAGGGTTGACCATTAATGTAATAGTCATATTGGAAATCATCTAAATCATTTTTTCTCAAAAAGCTTATAAGTGATGGCAGTTTTAACCTAATAACATCATTATTTTTTATATCATGATTCATGGTCATCAAGTTTTCATTCACATATATTTCCGGTGTTAATGAATAAACCTTTTCTTCAAAATAAACTTTTAGGTCTAATGTCTTAACCAACTGATACGTTGAGAGCGTCGCATCTTTCCCGATTTTAGCTTCAATAACCGTTATATAATCATGCATTTTTATTTTTGAGGTTAGACTTACCTCTTCATTATTTAGTAGTATTTTTGCAGGTATACCCGGTTCTCCCGGAATTCTTCTTTGGTTTTGGTTTACTACGAATTCAAGAGCCCGACCCTTTTTTGCTATAAATTTTTTAGGTTCTATGCCTTTATAGGCAACCACATCCATGATTGTTAAACGGTTGTTGTCATAGATTTTTATCGGTTCATCATTTAAGAAGACTTGAATAAAATCATGTTTATTATTCTCAAGACCTGTTAGACAGATACCAATTGGTGTAATCAATTCAGGACCTTTTTTTATTTTGGATTCACCAAACTCCACAATATCTAGTACTTCTTTACCTCTAATTGCAACACGTTCGGGACTGAGTCCCATACACTGGCTTAAAACTTTTGTAAAGTGCTTAACTTGTCCACCGCCACCTACTACAAATACTGCATTTGTGGATTTACCATTATTTAGTTCAATAATCCGCTCAGCAATCTTTGAAGCAAGCTGTTTAGAAACCTCCTCAAGAATTTGATTGATTTCATTTGTGTCAACTGTATGCTTCATACCGATCACATCTTTGAAAGAAACGGTTTTTGCTTTAGTCGATGCTTTTATTTTGATTTTTTCTGCCGTATTAAAGTCGACAAGATAGTGATGAACAATAGCTTCTGTTAATTCATCACCTGCCATAGGAATCATGCCATAAGCAATAATACCACCATCTTTGGTAATAGCAATATCCGAAGTGCCTGCGCCAATATCCACTAAGGCAATGTTTAATAATCTGTATTCTTCCGGTATGGCCACATGAATAGCAGCTATAGGCTCAAGTGTAAGACTATAGACTTCCATGTCTGCATTTTTCACAACGCTGTATAAGCTCTCCACAACCTCTTGAGGTAAGAAAGTAGCTAGGACATCTGCACTGATTTTTTTACTTTTATGGTCTTTAAGTGAGGTGATTTCATAATCATTAAGATAATACTTTGACACCGTGTAACCGACACAATGATAACCCATCTCTTCTTCATCAAGATTTGTATTAACTTGTTGATGGGCTTTTTCCATACCCAATAGTTCAAGGGTATTAATATGGTGATCATCAATGATGATTGTCGGATCCATCTCCTGATTTACATGAATCAATGCGGTTTTTAGTACACGTCCAGCAGCAGCAATACAAGCTTTGTGTAAAGTAACGCCTAATTGCTTCTCAAGGATTTTTTTCACTTGTAGAATGGTTTCTGTGGCTTTACCTATATCATGTATTTGTCCGTCGATCATAGCCCTTGTGTCATGTTCTACCATAGCATAGGCCATCACTATGAAATTAGCACCAGATCTGTAACCAACGACGCCTACCACAGATCTGGTTCCAATATCTAGTCCGAAAACATAATTATCATTTAGCTTATTATTGTTTTTTGTCATGAAAACACCTCAATATCCATAATAGATTCAACTCTGCAAAAAGGATGGTTAAGGAATATTAAAAATCTAAGTATAGGTTTTCAATGCCATGAAACATCCATTCTGTGTTGGGATGTATTGTGCCATATACATTTTTCCCACTCATAACCGCTCCATCTAAAAAATACAATGAGATATAGGGCACTTCATCAATCATATGCGTCTCAAAATTATTAACAGATGCTTTTAATTGATCCATAGTATGAGCACTAACGATTCCGTTAATTAATTGGTCCATGGTTTCTGATTTATAGCGGATATGATTCTGTAATCCATTAGACGCAAACAAAGAGCCATAATCCGGAACTTGAGACATCTTCCACCCACCATATAATAAGTCAAAATCACCCATAGTTATTTTCTCATAATAGACACTGGGCTCAGCCACATCCAGAATAATCTTAAATCCTAATGCTTCAAAATCTTTTTTAATGATTTCTGCTGTATGCACACGCAGACTGTTTTCCCTATTAACGAGCATGGTTAATTCTATAGAAGTCTGTTTTGCTTCATCGGCATAATCAAAAAATCCATCTCCGTCAAAATCTATATATTTAGTATCCACGAGCCGTTTTGCCACTTCTAAATCATAATTGTAATAAGGCTCTCTATCTGTTGCGTACCAGCTACCTGGTATAATGGGTGCATTTACAAGTTTACCGTGATTAATTAAGCGATCATATAAAATAAACTCTCGGTTGACAGCATAGGCAAAGGCCTGTCGTGTTTCCTTATCCAAAAATAATGGTCGCTCAAAATTAAAACCAATAAAATCATAATAACTAGAAGTATAACTTGTAATGCGTTGTTCCTCATTATCAGAATATTTTAGCCAGTTAAACTTACTAGGGTTCATAATATCTATTAGTTTTTGATCAAACAAGGATTCCATAGCCTGATCATCGTTCATGATAACACCTTTGATGTTTTCTATATATAGGCCTTCTCCGTGCCAATCTAGGTTGGCTGTTAAATCAAAATTCTGCATTTGTTGATAGTTAACAAAACGATAGGGACCGGTACCTATAGGAAACATTTCATCATAGTCTGATGATGATTGATGCTGCCTTGAAACTATAGGAAAGGTTAAATCACTTAGCGCAAAAGCATAGCCTTGATCGTAATATATTTTCAAGGTTAACTCGTCCACAACTGTGGTGTTTTTAATCGGTCTGACTTGGCTTTTATAACTTGAATAATCCAGATCTTTTATTCTATTAATGGTATAAGCAACATCAGACGATGTTAATTTTACACCGTTATGAAACAGCACGTTGTCTTTTAACTTAATGGTCAATGTAGCACCTTCATTTTCAAAACTAAATGAAGCCACTAGTACAGGTATGGGCATCAAGGTTTCATCTAAGACAAATAGCGGCTCATATATCAGTCCCAGAACTTGAAGCACACTTTGTTGATCACTTTTAATAGGATTCAATGTCTTCGGTGCATAACTTGCAATTCTTAGTGTACCTCCAAAAGTAGGTTCAACGGTTTTGGTACTCTCTGCATCGGTTGTTTCATCAGCACCCTTTGGTGTTACTTCTGCTTCACTTGTTGTCTCACCAACTTCTGTATTAGGCTGATCCTCGTTTCCGGAACAACCGGCTAAAACCATTATAAGTCCCAAAACCCATAATAGCTTAATTATTTTTTTCATAATCTGCCTCCCTAATCTCAATTAACATTTCTTCCAGATGATTTTTAATTGGATCTATACCTTCAGATGTGTCAAAAATATAGTCTGCATAATTTACATAATCATCCCTTTGTGACATCAGAATACTTTCTGCTTTTTCATAATCAATGGATCTAGAAGATACAAGTCGTTTTAGTCTTATATCTCTTTGAGCTATTAAACAAATCATCGTATGTACAAGCTTAGAAAAACCGGCTTCAATCATCACTGCTGCTTCAAATATGATATACTTCTTATCTGTCGTTGTGATTTTTTCCTCAATCATTTTATACATATCACCATGCATGATTTCATTAAGGGCCAATAAGGATTGCTTATCGGAAAATACGATTTTTCCTAGTTTTGAACGGTTTATTTTTCCATTTTCTACGACCATATCACCAAAATATTCACAAATCTTTTTGATAATTGCTTCACTCATTAATAATTCGTGGGCAATTTGATCCCCTTCAATGAACATGGCATCCAATTTTTCAGTTAAGTACTTGCTCATATAGGTCTTCCCTGTTCCTGCACCACCAATAACACCAATAACATGACTATTTTGCTTCATACCAGTTTTTTCCTATATGGGCATCTACGGTTAAAGGCACGCTAATTAATACTGCCTGTTCCATTTCTTCAACCAAAAGAGATCGAATATATTCTTGATCTTCAATCGGTGCTTCAATTAAAAGTTCGTCATGTACTTGTAAGATCAGCCTTGCTTTACTTTTTTCTTTTACCAGTCTCTTTTCTACATTAATCATGGCAATCTTAATCACATCAGCGGCACTCCCTTGTATAGGGGTGTTCATAGCAATTCTCTCTCCAAAAGATTTTTGGACGAAATTACTTGAAGCAAGTTCAGGAACAGGACGAATGCGGTTGTACATGGTCGTTACAAAACCATCTGTTTTCGCCTGATTGATGCAATCATCTAAGAAACTTTTGACTTTAGGATATTTTTCAAAATACTGATTGATATAGGCACCTGCCTCTTTTACGCCGATATTCAAATCTTGACTCAACCCAAAAGCACTGATACCATAGACAATCCCAAAGTTGACAGCTTTTGCATTACGTCTTTGTAAATCGGTTACTTCATCAAAGGGTATATGGAACACTTGAGAAGCCGTCATTTTATGAATATCTAATTCTTCTCTAAAAGCTTTTATAAATGATACATCTTCTGAAAGATGGGCCAGTAATCTCAACTCTATCTGAGAGTAGTCTGCATCAATAAAAATATAGCCATCTTGAGGTACGAATACTTTTCTGATTTCCCGTCCTAATTCTAATCGTATAGGTATATTTTGCAAGTTGGGGTCTTGACTGCTGATGCGACCGGTGGAAGCGACTTTTTGGTTAAATGTTGAATGTATACGGCCATCTTCTTGTATATATTCAAACAGACCATCCGCATATGTCGATTTTAATTTCGTCAGTTGTCTGTAGGACATGACCGCATCCACAATTGGATGATAAGGCCTGATTTTTTCAAGTATATCCACCGAAGTTGCATAACCCGTCTTGGTTTTTTTACCAAAAGGTAAGCCCATTTTTTCAAAAAGTATCACACCCAGTTGCTTAGGTGAGGAGATGTTAAAAGATTCTTCAGCCATTTCGAATATTTCTTTTTCAAGAATTTCAATGCTAATCCTAAGTCTTTCAGCGAATGCCTTCAATTGTTCACCATCCACTTTTATGCCCCGCTTTTCCATACGGTACAAAACATATAACAATGGCAATTCAATTGTATTGTATAATCCCATCAAATTCTTTTCATCTACCTCTTTAACAATCTTAGGGTAGGCTTGCTTGATAGCTCTGATAGCCAGTACACTTCGATCTACTAGATCATTTCCATCGATGTCTATTAGAGATTTGACTGATTTTCCTTTACCTAAAAATCCTTCATCAGCCATATACGATATACCACCATACTCTGCTGCTATTTTATCGATTTCATAATGACCTGTTACAGGGTTAATCAAATACATCATAAGTGAAACGTCGGTTATGGATTTTGCATATAGGCTCATAGGCGCATCAATTTGATGCAATTGATACTTATAATCATAAGTGATCTTTTTTATGCTTTCATTCATAATCAGGTCATTAATGGCTTTATAAATATAAGCTTTATCAATGAGCCGATCATCGGTATAATAATAAGTCGTCTGATCGCTAATAAAAACAAGACCGGTCAAACTGTTGTCATAAAAAAGATGATAATAACATTCTTTTGCGTCCATTAAGAGATGTTCTAGGCTAGCCGGATCACTAATTTTTTCCACTTTCATATCCAGCTCTTTTTCCACTTTTATATCCGTAAACTTGCCTAATAAGGAATTTAGATTCAATCTAACAAAATAATCGAAGGCCTCTTTTGTGTAGATTTCGCCAATCTCACTATTGTCAAGATCAGGATCAAGCGCTACATCCGTTATGATGGTGGCCAACTTACGACTCAATAGCGCTTGATCAATATAATCTGTTAGTTTACCTTTTAACCCTTTTGCAAAACCATCTCGGTCTTCATATGCTGCTTCTATTGTATGATATGTAGATATAAGTTTTAAGGCCGTTTTCTCACCCACACCCGGAATTCCTGGAATATTGTCAGAGGCATCACCCATTAGTCCCTTAACATCAATAAATTCTGTAGGCGTTACACCGTAGATATCCATAACATCCTTATCATAATAGTGTTCATATGTGGTTGTACCGCCTTTGGTTCTTGGAATAATAATTTTGGTGTGTACTGTAGCCAATTGAAGCATATCTTTGTCTCCAGATAATATGGCTACTTCAAACCCATCCTGTTCTCCTGCTCGTGCCAAAGTTCCAAGAACATCATCTGCTTCATAGCCTTGGATTTCACTTATGGATACATTCATGGATCTTAGAACTTCTTTAACAAGTTTCATTTGAGGACGTAGTTCTTCAGGCATACTTTTTCGTGTACCTTTGTACTCCGGAAAAATATCATTTCTAAAAGTAGGTCCTTTTAAATCAAAAGCTATGACCACATGTGTGGCTTTTTCATCTTCCAATATTTTTGTAACAATATTAATAAAACCATATACAGCATTGGTATACTCACCTTCACTGTTACTTAATAAAGGTATGCCATAGAAGGCTCGGTTCATTATACTATTTCCATCCACCAGTAAAAGCTTTTTCATACTCTCCCCCGATTTCTATAAAACAACGCTGTCAAGTTACCATGAGTCCCTTAGTATTATAACAAACATCTTTCCTATTCACCACTACAAAGTGTGCTATTCGTCATAAAAGTAATTTAAGTACCTTATTTCAAACCCAACAAAAAAGATGTCTTCTTATCGAAAACATCTTTTTTATTTCTTTTTATAAATTTAGCCTGATATACCCAATGAGTAATCCTATGATAAGAATGCCACCAACCATGACAATCATCCAACCTTCATCATATCGGACACCCAATACATCATTTCCATACTGATCTTCTGCCTCTTGTAGTAAGCTTTCACTTGTGGCTTTCTGGCTGCGCTCGTTTTCGTTGGATGCTCTTGATAATGATGCATCTTCAAATTCTGCTACATCCATAGCCACATCTATCTCACCACTTTCTTCAGTAATGGCGGACATAGAAAACATTTCCTCTGAGACTTCATCATTATTAGAACTTTTGTTTTGATTAAGGTTATTAATACCAATCAGACTAAAGACCAATACAAACACGACGACAGCTGCAATATTAAGTTGCTTAATGAACAGATAATTTTGTCTCATCTTGGGGCGTTTTTTTATATTCTTCATTAAAGTTTCATGAAAACCAGAAGGCAAATCAACTTCATCTGTTGATTGAAGTACTTGATGGATTGACATGAGGATTTCATAGTCTCTACGACAAACTTCACAATCTTCTATATGTGCCATCAATAGTGCTTCATTACTATGATCCAAATTATTGTCCATGTGTAGGTGCATCCATTCTCGGGCTTTTATACACTCCATCATCTCGCCTCCTTTCATTATTTTAGACGCTTTAACTAGCAGTTTGTTCCCGCTTTTTAATAATTATATCTTTAAGTGCTTGTCTTGCTCGTGATATTCTTGATTTGGTCGTACCCAAATTACATTCAAGCATTTTTGCAATTTCATCATAACTATAACCGTATATGTCCCGGTATATGATTAAGATCTTTTGATCTTCTTTAAGTTGATCCATTGCATGACGTACTTCTGAAACTGTTTCTTTCTGTAGGACTTCCTGTTCCGGTGTCAGGTTGTGGTCGACAAACTGTCTTGTTATACTTTCCTCATCCGAACTGACCCTTACTTCCATCGTGGTCGTATGTTCCATATGACGTTTTCGTTTTCGATATTCATCAATACAGGTATTCATTGCCAGTCTATGGAGCCATGTACTAAAGGCTGATTCGAATTTAAATTTATCTAGGTTATTATATACCTTTATCAGCACCTCTTGTGAGGCATCATAGGCATCTTGTTCATTCTTAAACATCTGCATAGCAATGTTATATACTTTCTTCTCATAAGGAAGGATCAGCTTTTCAAATGCCTTAGAATCGCCATTTACTGCATTCTTTATTAACTTATGTTCTGATTTGTCTGACACTTGATCACCTTCTTCTTTGTATATACTATCTTCCTGCTACTTTGCAATATCGAATATTATTATAGCATAAAAAATCTCTAGGAGCACTAATAATAACGATACATTCCTATTACTAATGTTACAAATCCATTAAAAAAAAATATATTGCCTTTTACTATTTTATATGATATTATATAAAAACGTCATCAGCACATACATAATATTCAACTGCGGATATGGCGGAATAGGCAGACGCATCAGACTCAAAATCTGACGCTGGTGACAGTGTGTGGGTTCGACTCCCACTATCCGCATTTATACAATCATTAAAATATAGGAATGTGCATCGGATTAACTCATCCATGCGCTTTTTTTATGTCAAAAAAAGTAACTCATATTTCATCTAAGCTACTTTTTCAGAACTTTTTTCAAAGCTTTTTTCATAAGTAAATTTAGGACTTTATTGTAGAATTAAGCTTTAGAACTCTTCGATCCATCTCTTTGGTTCTATAAGGGCAATGATCGTAAATAATTCCAATCGTCCAAGAAGCATAAGGAAAGATAAGAACAGCTTACTAAAATCACTAAAACCACTATAGTTTCCGGTTGGCCCAACAATTCCAAATCCCGGACCGATATTACCAAGTGTAGCGGCAACGGCACTGGCCGAGCTTTCGAGATCCAGACCTTCAAGGGATATTACCAGAGTTCCAGTAACAAAAAGCAATAAATACAATACAAAGAAGCTCACAATACTGTTTACCGTATTACTTTGTAGACTGGTTCTTCCTAGTTTTACAGGAATAACCGCTCTTGGATGAAATATACGTGATATTTCTCTACCAATTAACTTAAAGAGTACCAAAATACGAATTGTTTTCACTGATCCTGAAGTAGAACCGGCACAGCCACCAATAAACATAAGAATCATTAGCATGGCTTTACTAAAGGTCGGCCATAGATTAAAGTCTGCCGTAGCATAACCTGTGGTCGATATAATGGATCCCACTTGAAAAAATGCATCTTTGCCTGACTCCAAAATATTTCCGTATAAAGGGCTTATGTTTAGAGTAATCAATACGGTAGCAACCGTAACTATACCCAAGTATAGTCTTAATTCACGGTCTTTTACCACCATGGACCATTTCCCCTGGTACAATGCATAATACAAAGAAAAATTGACACCGGCTACAACCATAAATACGGCAATAATCATTTGTATAAGCGGACTGTCATAAGCACCCACACTCATATTTTTAGTGGAAAAACCACCTGTACCGACTGTACCAAAAGTATGAACCGCTGCATCGTATAGGCTCATACCAGCAAACCATAAAAGACTAATCTGTAATACAGTGATAAAGATATAAGTTTTATAAAGAATTTTTGCATAATCATTGATTCTGGGTGCAATTTTATCCACGACTGGCCCCGGACTTTCAGCCTTAAATATCTGGAAACCACCAACCCCAAATTTTGGCAACAAAGCAACTGTAAAGACCAAAATACCCATACCGCCATTCCAATGGGTAAAAGATCGCCAAAACAATACGCCTTTCGGTAAGCTTTCAATCTCAGTTAAAATACTGGCACCCGTCGTTGTAAAGCCCGAAACCGTTTCAAAATACGCATCTATAAAAGAAGGGATACTTCCTGAAAGATAGAAAGGCAAAGATCCAAATAACGAAAAAACAACCCATCCAAAGGCAACGATTGCAAAACCTTCTCTGACTTTTATAAGCTTGGTTTCGCATTGGATTTTTGACAATAGAAAACCCACTAAAGCAATTAGTGGAATAATCATAGCAAAAACAACACTATCATGTTCCTTATAGATTATAGAGATTATTAGTGACGGCACCATCATGAGTGCCTCAAGCATAAGCAATACGCCAATGATCTTGCTGACTATTCGATAATTCATTATAAGAACTTCTTTCTATTAGGTTTTAAAATCTTATTAATCATTGAAATATCCTTTGCCAGTATAAAAAGAATCAAACGACTGTCCTCTTCAATCATACTTTGGCCGTTCGGTATAACAACATCATTTTTATTGACGATGGCGCCGATAATAATACCTTTTGGAAATCCCAGATTACTGACTTTTTTATCACATATAGCCATGTCTTTACTGACGACAATTTCTATAACTTCCGCTTGTCCGCCAAGGAGCATGGATACAGATAAGACTTTACCGCCACGTATAAATCTGAGTATATCACTTGCAATAATTTCTGTCGGATTCAAAGCAACGTCTATGCCCAGTTTATCAATAATGGTATTATAACTTGGCTTACTGATTTTGGCGATAACTTTGTTAACACCCTCTTGTTTTGCCATGAGGGACATTAACAGATTTTGCTCATCAAAACCTGTAACACCTATAAAAGCATCCATCAAAGATAGTTTTTCTTCTTCCAGGATATTAATATCTGTACCGTTTCCTTTAATGACCAAGGCGTTATCCAGTTTCTCTGACAGATATCGGCAACGATCTTCGTCCGATTCAATTATCGTCACTTGAATACGACTGGCTAATAGTCGTCTTGCTAAATAGTAGCCTATTTTTCCACCACCAAGAATCATAACACGCTTAACGGTAGAACGGTTATTATCTAGGTCCGCACGATGACTAAATCGTTTGATCATCTTGGTTTTACCGATGACATATAAAATATCTTCTTCTTCTATTCTAGTAAGTCCGTTAGGAATGATGATTTCTCCATGTCTCGAGATTGCAGCAATCAATAAACCTTCCATATCATCTATATCTTTTATTTGTTTGCCTTTAAATCCGCTAAAAAATCGCTCATGACAGTCAATCATTGAGACTTGGCCTCTTGCAAAGTTCTCAGAGTAAAATATGTATTCTTTTGTAAGATACCTAGCAATCTTATTTGCTGTAGATAATTCAGGATTTACGATATGATCGATGCCCATTTCTATTTTAAGAAAGTCCAATTGCTGTGAGTATTCAGGGTTTCTTATTCTAGCAATGGTCTGTTTACATCCGGCTGTTTTAGCCAGTGCGCAAATGATCGTATTTGTCTCATCACTATTGGTTGTTGCCACTAATAACGCATAGGATTTTAGATTTAAAGATTTTAGCACATCCATGTCGGTTCCATTAGCAGTAATAGTAAGAACATCCAGATACTCGCGAATGTGCTTAATAACCTTTTCTTTTGAATCTACAACCGTAACTTCAATCTCACTATTGATTAAAGACTCCGCTAACTTATAGCCTAATTTACCTGCACCAATTATAATTACTTTCATAGATTAACCTTTCATTTTCTTAACTTTTTTCAAAATTAACCATTATCATTCTAGTACATTCGAAATATCTATTCTATATTATACGACATTGTTTTTATAATCTTTATTATAAGCATAAAATGTCTCTTATCATAGATGAGCAGCCCCAATTGGCTGCTCATTTTTCACATGTATTTCTTGTTGCCCCACATATTACATCGCCTTAGTTCTAAGAATTCACTATAAGCCAATTCTAATATGTGCTTTTCATTGGTGAACTTAAGCATATGTATGGCTTCATGATACTTATAGTACCTACTCTTCCTTTTGTGGTTTGGTATAGTAATTGTTCGCTTTCATCAAATACCAATTGACATCTTTTTGAATTTGTTCATTTGCAGCCATAAATGAATACTGACTTTTACCAAGATATTTGATGATTTGAGCACTTACACCCGCCTCTTCAGCGACTTCCCTAAGAGCGGTATCCTTATATTCTTCATCTGGCTCAACTGTACCTTTAGGCAATACCCATGCATCATACCTATTTTTGTAATTTTTATAAAGTAACAATATTTTGCCTTTATGAATTACAACCCCACCACAACTTACAGCTTCTTTCATAAAATCAGCCTCCTCGTTTTATGGGTGCTCTTCATTTACTTGACTTTAAGTTGATTGCCAAGCCATAAAAAAGTTTGATTGAACTTAGTATACCTTCATTCTTACTAACTTTCAACCTTTTTAATGACTTCACTATTTTTCAATAAGATAAGTATCAAATAATGCTTTCGCAATAGGAACCGCATGAGCAGATCCTGTACCTACATTTTCCACTATTATGGCTATAGCAATCCTAGGCTCTTCAATAGGCGCATAACCTACATACCAAGCATGTGCAGCTCCTGTTGAATTATCAGCAGAACCGGTCTTACTTGCTACTGTATATTGATTGCTATTTAACTGTTTTGCAGTTCCCTCTTCACTGGTTTTCTTCATAAAACTTTCTATAAGAACTACATGGGCTTCAGATAAGACCCTCCCTGCATCCATGATTTTTTGCTCACGAATGATAGATTCATCCTCTGCAATAACTTGACTAACAAGATAAGGTTTAATCAAATGGCCGTCATTGGCCAAAATAGATACCATCATAACATTATTAAGAGGTGTGACCAGTGTCCTCCCCTGACCAATGATCGTCTCTGCTCGTTCAGAATCTGATTTCTGATTCTGGATGCCATATCTGCTCATACTTGTTTCTAGTTCTAGTTGCATTCTTTGATTATATCCGAACATCTCTGTCAAATTGTGTAATTCATTCATATCCAGTTGTTCACCTATATGTGCAAAAGCGGTGTTACAAGATAAAGCAAACGCTTCTTCAAGGGTCAAATCACCATGGACAGTATTATTGTAACAATGAATGGTTTTCTCTCCAAAAGTATCTTTTCCAAAACACTCATAACTAAAATCACTTACTTCATGGTTTTGCAAATAAGCCAAAGCTGTAAGTATCTTGAAGGTGGAGCCTGGGGGGTATAATCCTTGAGTAGCACGGTTTAACAATGTTGCTGAGGCTTCATCTTTTAGATAAGTACTATAATTAGTTGAAATATTGTTTGGATCATAATCAGGTGTCGATACCATCGCAAGGATTTTACCAGTTTTTGGCTCAATCGCTACGATGGCACCTTTATTATTGCCAAGCAAGGTTCTACCCAGTTGTTGCAGATCCAAATCAAGCGTTGTTACAACAGAATGTCCTTTCGGCAAATCATTGGTAAAACCTTCCATGAACTTGTCCCAAAGATTCTCCTTAGTACGAATCAAATCCAAATAGCTGTAAGCTTCAACACCTGTTTTCCCATAACCCATATAGCCAATCACGTGAGCAAATAGAGATCCATAGGGATACATACGGATTTGTTGATTGTTTTCAATCTTGCTAGTTGCTAAGATATACCCATTACTATCAAGTATATCTCCTCTTATAACGCTGTTTTCAATAGCTTTAAGCCTTGGATTATAATCATTAACAACCAAATTATCACTTTGAAAAATGACATAATAAATAATATTCAAACCCAAAATCATAAATAGGATAACAATTAAAGACCTTATTCTTTTTAAAGGTTTATTTCTATCTTCTAGCCTTTTATTTGGGTTCATTATTCTTTAAACCTCACAATTTTCTTCATCTCGTAGCATCTGCTGGATAAGTCTTTCTTTCTTAAGTAACATTTCTTTTTTATAATGTCGATCCTCATTCATTTTGATTCCTTGTAGTATCCCTAACATGATAAAGGTGGATAC
Organism: Firmicutes bacterium HGW-Firmicutes-2; assembly: GCA_002841495.1. Lineage (GTDB taxonomy): Bacteria > Bacillota > Clostridia > Lachnospirales > Vallitaleaceae > Petrocella. The sequence continues at coordinate 140,489 of PGZV01000016.1, forward strand.
AAGAGAAGATCCGCCATAACTAACAAAAGGTAATGTCACGCCGGTAAGCGGAATAGCTTTGGTTACACCACCTATGATTAAAAAACTCTGGATTGCAATAATGATTAAGATTCCAGAGCCCATTAAAAAATTAAAGTCATTTTGTGATTTTTCTATCATTTGAATGCCAAACAGAAAAAAATAAACGATCATAATGATGATACCAAGTCCAACAACCAAGCCCAACTCCTCCACAATAGCAGAGTAGATAAAATCCGTTGTAACAACCGGTATTCTGTTAGGAAGACCTAATGTCAAACCTCGTCCAAACAATCCGCCATTACCTATGGCAAACAAGGATTGGGTAATCTGGTAGCCTGTATGATCAATATCAGAAAAAGGATCAATCCAAGTATCTATACGCACCCTAACATGCCAAAAAAATCTATAAGCAAAAAAACCACCCACCATCGTCATAATGGTACCGGCAATAATATACATTCTTTTTCTCGTATACACATAACTCATTAGTATGAAAACCGAATAAAAAATAAGTGCTGACCCTAGATCTCTTTGATACACTTGTATCATAACCATGCCCATGGTAATGGTTCCGGTAACAAATAAGGATAATTTTTCATGTTCATGAAATTGTGTTAGTGTAGATGCTAAGAATATAATATATAGTATTTTTACAAGTTCAGAAGGTTGAAAGGTAAAACTACCGATACGCATCCAATTTGTGGCGCCATTAATGGTTTCGTTGGTCATAACCAACATAAGAACAGCTAGTATCACCGATGGAACACCTAAATATTTAATAAAGTTCATTCTACTATATAATAATACAACCGCAAAAACAACGACATAAGCCAAACAAGATAGGTAAAATTGTTTAAGACCCAAATTAATGCTCAGCCTACCTAACAGTATGAAACTGATCACAAGTAAAAACTGACCTATGCTCCAAAGAGGTAAAATTGTTTTATTCATATAAAGGTTTACAATATGACCGGATAATAAGATTAAGCCGATCTGCCCTAAGTAGATCATAATGACTTTATATTCAAAATCATAATGATACAGCAAAACTGTATAAGCCACCAAATGAAAAAATAAAATGATTACCGTTTGAAGCCTATGATAATCATAAGCGCGTTCCGTATTTTTATGCTTAATAAGTGAAAACTGAATAGCTAGAATGCTAATGTAACCAATTGTCAACAGGGATAAGCATAAACCTGTCAAACCTACGTAAAATTCAAACATTTATTCAACACCTTTTGTATAATGACCTCTTGTAAATACCATAGACATCTCTTGTGCCGGTATTGTTGTCTTACATGTTACAGCATCTAATATTTTTGCAATATCTTCATTACTTTCGTTTAAGAACTCTACTCTAAATGTTCTAAGACCCATTTCTTTCATTTCATTGATTTTATCAATTAAGTAATGGGGTACGCCATTGTAAATCTGATTGTAACATAACTTACAAACAGTCTCCACCGGTACCTTCATGCCCTTACGATCCTCTAAATATATAATTTTGCCGTTTTCTTTTTTGCAATCATCTAATGATTTCCTCACACATTGTGCTGAAGTCATGACACTCATATGACCATAAACAATACACTCTGCCTTATTAAGTGGCAACTGTTTCATTTCATACTTATTCAATTCCAAAGATGGGACATAACCTTCAGATAATTCTCTAAACATCAGGTGATTGGCTGTATGCTGATTCATAATCGAGAACCCATAATCATAAACCAGCTTTTTACCAAAGGGCAATGCATGATGGTATGCATCTATTGATCGTAATAAAAAACCATCAATTTCATCTGCTAGACTTTCTTTCAAAATGGAAATCATCGTGTCCTTTTCATGTCTTAGAATTTTTGGCACAGCTATATATATCTCTGTTGGTTGATCCTTATAAAAATTGATAATTTCTAGAATCTGTTCTTCATTGAAGTTCAAATGCTCGATGTAGATCCTTTGTACACTATAATCTTTTAGTATTTCAAATTGATAGAATTTTCTTAACAAAACCGTTATATTTTTATGATAGGAAGGTGTGTTTTCTATCTTTATTACACTCACAGGTATATATGGCTTTTTTTTCATAACGGCATTCAGACCTAGCCATTTTTCAAAACCTTCACGTCGAATGGTATTTAGCTGTCCCATTGACATAAAAACATTTCCAAATATTAGAACCTTAATATGATTGATTTTTATTGGATATTGTGCCACTTTTGAGAATTGTTTTTCAACCCTCTCTGGCATAAGGCTTTGGCTTTTTGCCTCTTGGACCAAATCACCAATCACACGTATTTCTCGGTTATCATCTTTGATGATCATTTCAATGGGCTTGTTCACATGCATGATAACTTCAATATCAACACCCGCATGAAGCATGTTAGATTGGTTTTCAAGGAGTCTATTTTCAAGTTCTATACTTTTGATACGTCTGACTTCCTGACCTATTTGTATAGGGTGATCTGAATAAATGATATAGTCACTTTTCGTATTCAATTGAGCAATCCAAGAATAGTAATCCCCATGATCTAAGACGATTTCAAGACAATCTCCAATTCTAATTTTTTCAAATAACGTGACAACATACTGATTGCCATTCTTCGCCTTAACTTTGCCGATGATTCTACCTTGATGCTTGGGTTGGTCAAAAGTAATCATGGACGGGCCATTATGTTGAAAATAATAACCATTGGTAAAATTGCCACGGTTATAAATCTGAACCATATCATCCAGATCACTTTGTTTGATATTTAAAACACCTTTTTCTAAATATGCATCGCGATAATAACGGTAGAGACCGGTCATTAACCCAACATATTCCTTTGATTTCATGCGACCTTCAATTTTAAAGGATTCAATACCGGCATCAATAAGTTCCGGCAGAACCGTCAATGTTTCAATATCTTTAGGACTTAGGATATGAGACTTATCCCATTCTTTGTCATTAATTATGGCTTTATAGACCAATCGACAAGGTTGAGCACATCGTCCTCGATTCCCACTTCTTCCACCCATAAAAGAACTCATGAGGCATTGACCTGAATAGCTATAACATAATGCGCCATGAACAAAAGTTTCAATTTCCATTTTTGTATTTTTCTTAATATTGATGATTTCATCAATGGATAGTTCTCTCGCTAAAACAACTCTTGTGACACCCATTTCTTCAAGAAATTTAACACCTTGAACACTATGACAATTAAGCTGTGTACTACCATGAACCTCAATGTCAGGAAAAACTTTTTTGAGCAAATCAATAACACCAAGGTCCTGAAGGATAAAAGCATCTACACCTAAATGATACACTTCTAGGATATGATTTAACAACTGATCAATTTCTTTTTCTTTAAACAATGTATTAATCGTATAGTAAATTTTAACACCATATATTCTGGCATACTTAATGGCTTTCTCTAATGTCTCTATATTAAAATTCTTAGCATAAGCCCTTGCACCATAGCTTTCTCCCCCTAGGTAGACAGCGTTACATCCACTATGTACTGCAGCAATAAATGCCTCATATGAACCTGCTGGCGACAATATTTCCGGTTTAAACATGTTATCCTAGGCCTCTTTCGTCCATGTATCATCAATTCACAATCAAAAGTCCATCAATGTTTGTAGTTGAGTCGTTTACAAAACAAATCCGGACTTTTAAGTTTCATTTGTTTTAATTATTTTCTTCAAAAATTCGGATGTACTCATCCAATTCCTTCTTATGGGTTTTAATATCGTTTTCTAAAAGTGTAATTTTTGAAACCAACCCATTTTTTTCCTGGTCTAATTTAAAAATCTGTTCTTTAAGATTGCTAATCACCTGGTCCTGATCAATGGATTGATTCTTCATGAGGTTGTTCAGGTCCCGCTCTTTAAAAAGTTCATCTGCAATATTAATGGCAAGCAGTACATTTAACAATCTGGTATTTAAGAGTTGTCCATTGTCCGAATGTTTAATCTCATCCATCTTGTTGTTGATGTATAAGGCCACTCGTTGGATGTACTCTTCACTTTCATCACCTGATAAAGTATAGACGTTTCCGTTAATCAATACCTTGGTATTATTCTTTGGCGACACTCAAAATCCCCCCTGACTTTATTTTGACTATCCAATAGGATATGCCTATGTTCATTATCTCAGCTATCCCATGTATGGGAAAATTGAGTATTATAGAAAATTATAGCATACAATCTTAACCGGTTCAATTACTGACGTCAGAATGGTTCAACAAGACATTCACAACATGATCGTTCATTTCTATGAGTTCCTTGTTCCAGACCAAGATTCGATAGGAAGCACCGGTGTCTACCTGATCCATGGACTCAATACTTTCATAGTCAATGGCCGCTTTTCTTTTATATTCTATTAAGCTCATTTTAATTAACTTAAACAGTGCATCTTCTTGGCCATACAGATAGAACATAAAAATACCTTGTCTCACCGATTCCTCAATTACTTTTTTAGCTTGCGTTCTGACTTTTCCAATGATTTCATACCCATCAATTATAAAATCATATAAAAGACTGGCTTTTAGGCTATCACCGGAAGATGTTATTTCATAAATGTAATGGTTCGGCGTGATGGCTTTCGAGACAATATGATTTTTGTCAATGAGCTTTTGCAACATGCCATTCACTGTACCTAGTGAATAACCTGTACGTTTGGCTAATTGACGCTGGCTGATATCCGGTATTTCTTCAATTATTAGCAATATACGTAGTGTCTTATCCATAATGATTCACCCATTTTTACGCTGTTATTCTTCTTTTACAACATAACCAAGATGTTTATAGCAATACGGTGTGACCATTCGACCTCGAGGTGTTCTGTTTATGAACCCAAGTTGCATTAAATATGGTTCATACACTTCCTCAATGGTATCCGATTCCTCTCCAATGGTTGCTGCAATTGTATCAAGACCAACAGGCCCCCCGTTATATTTTTCGATCATTGTTTTTAATATTTTAATATCATTTTTATCCAAACCACTCGCATCCACATCCAGCAAATCTAATGCGTATTTTGCAACTTCTAAGGTTATAATACCGTCGTATTTGACCTGTGCAAAATCCCGAACCCTCTTTAACAATCGGTTAGCAAGTCTTGGGGTCCCTCTTGATCTTCTGGCAATCTCCATAGCCCCTTGGTTATCTATTTCAACTTCCAACACTTTAGCTGAACGGTTAACAATTTCTGTTAATTCATCGTTATTGTAGAATTCTAGCTTATGAATCACACCAAAACGATCTCTCAATGGAGATGACAACAGTCCCATTCTTGTTGTTGCGCCAATTAATGTGAATTTTGGCAAATCCAAACGTATGGACCTAGCTGATGGTCCTTTACCAACCAATATATCAATCACATAATCTTCCATCGCTGGATACATGACTTCTTCTACTTGACGGTTGAGTCTATGAATCTCATCTATAAACAAAATATCATTTTCTTGTAGATTATTTAATATAGCTGCCATATCTCCAGGCTTTTCAATAGCCGGACCGGATGTGACCTTGATATTGACCCCCATTTCATGACCGATAATATTTGCAAGGGTCGTTTTTCCAAGTCCCGGCGGACCATAAAAAAGAACATGATCCAAAGGTTCTTCTCTAAACTTAGCTGCTTGTATGAACACTTTTATATTATCCTTGGCCTTTTGTTGTCCTATGTATTCTTCAAGCAACTTAGGCCTAAGAGAGGTTTCTATATGAATGTCTTCTTCAACGAGCTCGGTGGTTATAATCCTGTTGTTCATGTTTTCTCCTCGCAATAGCCAAAATATTCAAAACATATTTCTAGAACTTAGCTAATTTTTTTAATGCCTCTTTAATAACTGCCTCAACACTATCCTGATCATGTAAGCCTTTTACAGCTTGAATGGCCTCATGACTTGAGTAGCCAAGTGCAACCAGTGCTTCTACACCTTCATCTGCATATCTAAGAGAAATATTTGTTGCTTTTTGAATACCGGAAGCATCTGTACCGTCCTCAAAATCAATTAATTTAAGCTTATCTTTCAAATCCAATATCAACTTTTGAGCTGTTTTTCTTCCAATACCCGGAGCTAAACAAATACGATTCAAATCATTACTCATAATGGCGACTCTAAGCTCATACCCGTTCATAACCGATAAAATACCCATAGCGCCTTTTGGGCCTATTCCGTTAACCGTAATTAGCTTCTTGAAAATCTCCATATCATCTTTGGTAATAAAGCCAAAAAGAACCATTGCATCTTCTCTTACATGTAAGTAAGTATATATCTTTACCGATTCACCAATACCAGGTAACTCTTTAAAAATAGAACCTGGAACTTGAATAGAAAATCCTACATGATTGGCTTCAATTACAATCGTGTCCGCCAAAACCTCTTCAAGTACGCCTTTTATATATGATAGCATATTTGCTCCTTTTTCCCGCTCCACACATAATATGTTTAATATGTTCATTTATTATACGCTTAAGACAGTTCTCCTTGCGTTCAGTCATAATCCACGCAATGGTGTTCAATAATTAAATGCTCACTTCTAATAATACTTAAAAGAAATGAAATAGTCAATCCTTCCGTCAAAATCTCACCCATTGTTTTTTAACATCTTAATCAACGGCTTAGTTTGACCCCATTAAATGTATTATGTTATAATGTATTCATTCAGACATACTATTTGAATAAATCTAATGAATTTCCAATAAAGGAGAACTATAATGAGCGAAGATAACATGAAAGATCTTAGTAGTGAAAATTGTGGTGATGATTGTGGGTGTGGACATGATCATGAGGATCACCATCATGACACCATAACATTAACCATGGAGAATAACGAACAGGTAGAATGTGCCGTACTCGGTATTTTCGAAGTTGAAGACCAAGAATATGTGGCATTGCTTCCTGAAGATAGTGAAGATGTCTTCATATACATCTACAAAGAAGATGAAAATGGCGAAATCGAACTTGAGAACATAGAGTCACAAGAAGATTTTGACAAGATTTCCGCTGCTTTTCTTGAAATCATGGAAAATGAAGAAGAAGAAGAAGAAGTATAATTAATATTGTAATGAACATTAAACGGTGATTTTGTCACTTTAATGATTTTCAAACACTGAAAAAGCAAAGACCTTAATACTGTCTTTGCTTTTTTTATAATATTTAATAACGTTATTAATACTTTATTTCAAATCATCTCTGTATTTAAGCGAAAGGCCTTTAAGAAATCTTCTGGCATATTTATCACCACATTCACGATAATGCTTATGACCTTCTTTTCTAAACAAAGCCCCAAGTTCAGCTTTTCCAATTGGCTCATCTGCCAACTCAAAAATCTCCATAACATCTTCACTCGAAAGTGATAAGGCTATTTTCAATTTTTTCAACATAACATTATTAACACTTCCTGAATCTTTCATGGCTAAAATCGGCTTTTGTCCTTGATCCGAATTTTCTTGTCGCCCTCTTTTAAAAATAATTAAGCCATTAAAAAATGCTTCCAAAGTTTTGTGGTTACATTTGATGTGCGCCACTTCTTCCTCAACTGATGCGTCGTGACTATCAGCCTCATCAAAATAGCTGTCTTTAGAGCGTGTCAACATCATCATGACTTCTTCTTTGGTTAGTTCTATACCACCCAAATTAAATATCTCCACCATGTCTGTATTCTTTATATCCAGGGCATAGCGCACCCTAATAAGTATATCGTTATTATCCATTTTTTCCTCCGACTGTTTATAATGCACTTATTATAACATAAAAAAGATCATTTTACTTACTATTATAATAGTTATAGAGCGCCTCGTAGTGTTCCTTAATGGTTTGATCTGTATGGCTTGGGTTCACGATGTTAATCTCTACTATGATATGGCCTTGTTTCCCTTTTCTATTTTTATACCCTTTGTTCATTAGTCTGATTTTTTTACCGGACTGTATCAAAGGCGGTATCGTGACAACAAGATCACCTTCAAATGTCTTGACTGTTTTCTTGCATCCTAAATAGGCATCCCATGGGTATATATCCAATTTTGTATGAAGATCCAATCCCTGAAGTGATATGTTTAAATAAGGTTCGATTTCTATAATTAGAATCAAGTCACCGGGTTCACCCCCACTTGGGCTCCCTTCACCCTTGCCTTTTAACCTTATTTTTTCACCGGGTTCAATACCTTTAGGAATTTTAACGGCAATCTGTTGATGACTTCTTCCTTGAAAACCAAAGGTTTTTTCCACACCCAAAGCTGCCTCTCTTAAATTAATTTTCAATGTCGCTTCTATGTTGTTCCCTTTTTGGGCCATATTACTTCTATAATTTGATCCACCGCCAAAGCCTGAAAAGATATCGTCGCCAAAAAACATCTTAAAGAAGTCACTATAATCGCCACCAACGTTGCTGTAGGTTCTTGATTCGTAACCGTATTGCCCAGGATCAAAGTCATCATAACTATGTTGACTAAAATCCTGTCCCAGTTGGTCATATTTTTCTCTTTTCTTGTCATCTCCTAAAACATCATAGGCTTCTGAGATTTCTTTGAATTTTTCATCGGTTTTTCCTTGATTATTACTGCTATCTGGGTGATATTCCTTTGCCAGTTTACGATAGGCTTTTCTTATTTCAGACTTTGTTGCCGTTTTACTGACACCTAAAGTATCATAATAGTCTTTGTATTTCATTAGCCATCACCACTTTTCATGAATTAGCACTCTCTCTCTTAGAGTGCTAATTCTATTATAAGCCTATTATATATAAGTGTCAATAAATCTGTATCCCTAAAGTAAAGATCCATCATTAAAGTTATTTGGTACAACTTCTTCGATGAAAATACGGACGATGTCAGGATCAAATTGGCTACCAGCATGTTTTTTCAATTCTCGGATGCTTGCTTCATGTCCTATTGCCAATCTATAGGCGCGATCAGATGTCATGGCTTCATAAGCATCAGCAACGGCAATAATTCTTGATACTATAGGGATGTCTACACCTTTAAGTCCCATAGGATAGCCTTTACCATCCCACCTCTCGTGATGGGATAATACATATTCAGCTAATGAAGAGTAGGTATCTACAGATTTTAGAATCTGATAGCTGCTTTCCGGGTGTTTTTTGATTTCCAAATATTCATCTTCTGTAAGTTTTGTCGGTTTATTTAGGAGATGGTCTTCTATAGAGACTTTCCCTATATCATGCATAAGCCCAGCTGTTTCAATTTCCTTAATAGAATCATAATCAAAATTCATAGCTTCACCGATTTTTTTGCTAATCTGACTGACACGTTCAGAGTGAATCCTTTCCCTTTCATTCTTTTCATTTAATGTGTTTAGGATGACTTTAATGGTTTGATTGCGCATGCTTTGACTTTCCGTTAGTTTTTTCCTATACATATATTCTTCGGCTTTGATAAAAATATTAGAAATAGGTTGATTCATATCTGTTTTCGTTTCCCAACCTACAGAAATGGATATGACAATTTGTTCCAACCGTTCATTTGATACAGCTTTATGTAACCGCTTGACAATTCGATCGGTTGCCTCATAATCTGTTTTAGGCAAAAGTATGACAAATTCATCACCACCAATACGTGCAACAATGTCATCTGCACGACAAATATTTTTAAGGATTGTTGCCACTCTTTTTAATAACTCATCACCAACCAGATGACCAAAGGCGTCATTGGTTAGTTTTAAGCCGTTAACATCTATCATTGCAACTGTAAACGGAAGATTTCTAGAAGTATCTAAGCGACTTAATTCTTCTTCAAAATAACGCCTATTATATAAGCCTGTTAACTGATCGTGATAACTCAAATAAAGAATTTCATCATGACGAACCTTCTTATCTGTAAAATCTCTAAAAATAATGACTGCTCCAACAATCTCACCACTTGAATCTTTGATGGGCGACACATTATCTTCAATTGGCAACATGTCACCATTTTTCTTAATTAATAGCGTTTCGTCGCCCAGCTCAAGAATCTCACCTGTTTGAAAAACACGTGCTACAGGATTTTCAACTTTTTCTTTAGTTTTTGCATGAATAATGTTAAAAATATGTTCAAATGATAACCCTTTAGCTTCTTCAAGTTTCCATCCTGTAAGTTTTTCAGCCACTGAATTCATAAGTTCTATCTTCTTATTGATATCCAGCGAAATTACACCATCTCCAATAGAGAATAAGGTCGTTTTTAACAGACTTTTTTCTTTAAGCAAATCCAGTTCTAATTTTCTTTCTGATGTGACATCACTAAAAATTGTAGCAAATTGGTTTTTTTTCGGTGCATATACACTTACAAAAAAATACTTGTCAAGTTCACTGGAATGATTGGTGAACCTTGTCGGCATGCCTGTGAGAGCAACCTCTCCATATTTTTTAATCCAGTAATCTTCTGTGTTTGGCAAAAGTTCTTTTACTGTTTTTCCTTTTGTAGCCTCATTACTTAAACCTGTAATATGCTCAAAAGATAAATTTACATTTAAGAATCTGTAATCATAGGGTTCCCCAGTAGCATCTAGAATAATCTCATGAAGTGCAAAACCCTCATTCATATTATCAAATAAATTTTGCATGTCTTGATTGGATGCCATCAGTTTTTTCTTAGATTGGCTATTCTTATACAAACCAAAAATTAACAAAGTTATACCTACACTCAATAATCCAATAATAATCCATCTACTTCTTGTTGCCTCACGTTCCGACTCAACTTTTGAGGTTACATCATGAATAATAGAATATAACAATACCTCTTGTTCATCACCATCATATGGATAGGAATAGACTTCAACATGTTTGATCCTACCATCTTTAAGTCTATGCTCAAAAAGAAAATAGTTCCTTTCCTGTAATGCAGCTGCCTCTCTTTCTTCTTTAACTTTTTCCGGTGATAAATTATTAACATCCTGAATATGCATATGAAGCAATTCATCATAAGTATAACCATAAAAATCGACTGCTGCATCATTGGCGCCTACAATCTTCCCTGAATCCACCTCAATAACGAGCATTACCGAACCGTGGTGATGAAAAAAGTCATCAATCCAGTATTTCGATTCACTGCCGTAGACCTGATTCATCGTTAAAACGGTTATGCTAATAATCAGTAGAAATAATATTTTTTTCAATAGATTGCCCTCAATTCGTCGTTTATACAGTCGTAATTATTGAATCTTTACCCTCATATGTTTATATGACTTAATTTTACACTAATACATTATTATTTACCACATCTTATCTGTAAATAATAATGCCTGCTGTATACAGAAGAACCTAATAATTTCATGATATTATCATGTTTTTTTGTAAAATATATGTTAGAATAACCTTGCAAACCTTTTGTCAATTATAATAAAACGGGGGAATTACTATGTCACTCAATCTTGCATTTTTCACACTCTTAGTGCTATTATCCATATACTTTATTATTATTGAAATCTACACCATTTTTTTTATGCTTACGGGCTTATCTCATACTAGATCCATTTTTCAAGTCATATCTCTCTTAACCAACTCAGGTTTTACAACTTCTGAAAGTGAGATTATTGTCAGTTCAAGACGTAGGCGTCGTTTAGCGATTCTCATCATGATTACAGGGAATATTTTCAATGTCATTGTCGTATCCGTCTTAGTTAATATGATTATCACTTTGTATCGTGATCCTTTTTTCAATTTCCCTCAAGCCTTGATCGGACTTGGTTTGTTTTTACTTTTTGCAATTCTTTACAAGCGCTTACCTTTTATCCGTGCACGATTTGATAAATTAATTAAGCAAATTGCAAACAAATGGATGTACTCAAAAAAATCCAACCCCTTACTGGTGTTGGATAATTTTAGTGGCTATTGTATTGTAGAAGTCAAAATCGTTGAAGTACCCACAATACTTCAAGACAAAACCATATTTGAATCTATGCTAAGTGATGACTATGGTATCCGGGTTTTGTTTATTAAGCGTGGTGAACATTATATCGGTGACATTGATGATAGTCAAGTTGTACTTCTTTTGGATAGAATTATAGTTTTTGGTCCCTTACATAATATCCAAAAAATCTTCAACCCAAAATACAACAATGATGGAAGTAATAACAAGCATCACTATCCCTCCTGAAGTATCATTTGACACTCAGCTTTATAAATACACCAAGTCAAATTCTTCAAATACCACCAACAAATCTTCATTAAAAGACATACCATACTCTGTTAATTCTTCTGTAAAAAAATGGCGATGGGTGGTCTGCCAATAGTTTAAGGAACCATCCCCTTCTCCTTCAATGGCTGCAAGGGTATCGTCCACTTCCTTAAAGGGTAATACAGTAATATTTTTTGTCTGAATGATACATTGCGCCACACCACGGAAATCTGTAACGATACTATAACAACCTTCAATCGGTAACGCTTCATGATCAATCTCGTAGAGACAGAACAAAGATGCGGTACCTCTTTTTATCCCCTTCTTAACAAGCTCTGCTAAGCTATAGGCACTTTCTTCATCGTTACAGAAATACCAAGATGTATAGGTTGTATTACTCAGATTGTCGGAATCATCAATTGAATCCAAATAATGCTGCCACATTTCAACTACAGATGGATGAAACATAATTATACCTCATTCTTTCTCCTACTATTTTACCATAGACAATAATTGGTTCAATGCCTCAACTGTAAAGGTATCGCCCACTTCAAAAGACACTTCCATATCATCTATCTGAATCAGTAACATTTTCAGATGAGACATCTCAGGTGCATCTTCCAACCTAATGCCTTTTATTTTGGTCAAATCCAAATAGGTCCGACTATAGCCATAATCTGCTTTATCGATTTTTTTTACAGCTTCTTTTCGATTGACAACAATTAACTCTTTGGTATTTGCTAAAAAAACTGTATCCTGAAGCTCATATTTATTATGTGTATTAAAGAGCATCTCAGCAGGTGAAGGGTTTGTTTTTGACAACTGAATAAAAGGTTGATATTCAATTATTTTCACAGGGCTGTCATTGATTTCATTACTTATAAGATTCTTATATAATTCTGAATCTATGGTCTTTACTTCCGCAAAAGCATCTATATCTAACACCGATGTAGGGGTCAATATTTTGTCACGAATTTTACTGATAAAACCACTGATGATGTCCGAGGATACAGAATTATATTCAATAACATATTCTTGCTTTTTTGTAACGATAATCATCTGACTGTCTAACAGTTCATTAATATGAACCAAATAGTTAATCTCGTCAAATACAATTTCATCTACCTCGACGGTTTTATTGTGGATTTGTTGTAGGATAATTTTATCCGGAAATAAGGATACCACTGCATCGTACAAACGCATACCTGGATGTGCTTTTCGACGTTCTATTTTTCTTGGTACTTTAAAACTATATTCTGCATCTAATATCGTCTGCTTAAGGTCGATGAACTGTAAGGGTATATCCTCTTCATTCTTGATTTCTACTAACCATGATCCAAAACTATGATATTCTTGTTCGAGTTTATTCATATTGAACCTCCTTGCTAAACCGGGTTGATTTTTAAGGACCTCTTCTGTCATTTTACAAAGTAGTTGGTACAGTGTCTGCTTATCTTCATCATTGAGCACTTGAAATAAAGTTTCTATAAACTGTTCTTTTCTAACTTTTCTTAGAGTGATGATTTCCTGACCACTTTCAGTAAGCTGAAGATTATACGTTCTTTTGTCTTGTGGATGAATGGTTCTTGTTATAATGCCTTTAGCTTCCAAGCGATTAACCGTACTTGTTATGGTACTGTTAGGTGCATCAAGATACATAATCACCTTTTTAATGGCAATGGTTGGTTCAAGTTCAAATAAACTTAGTAGATCCATATCAATGGTGTTCAGCTTTTTCTCTAGAGGACTTTGTAAAGGCATATCACTGTCTAGATTCTTGTAGTACTGAAACAGATGCTGAATATTTTCTCTAGACGCTCTTACCCACAAATCCATTTGATCTTCCAAGAAATCACAACCTTTTCATTTTCGAATATCGTATATTACGATTATCGTAATATTATTTTACCATATAAAAATAAAGCAGTCAAGTATAGATATTAATCCTGCCTCTGTCCTATTAGTAAATTGGATTATGAACCGCAATCAGATTGTAACTAAGAACAAATAATTTCTTAAATTAATTAAGACTATTATTTGAATTCGTCAACTTAGTGAATCCGCTGTATTTATTAGCATTTAATGATATGCTAGTATTTGTTCCAATATTGAATAGACTTGAAAACTGAACACCGGTATTTACAAAAGTATTATTCTCAAACAATGCGATGGAGCCTTTACCTAAGAATCTTGATCTTTGAGTTGAAACTTTCTTCATTTCAAAAGTTGAATTATTAACCACTAGATTTTTGACATTTGAAGTGCTGTCTGCATGAAATAGGTGCAAGTCATTTATGTCTGTCGCTGTAATATTAGAGATTAATACATCAACAAGGTTTTGATAAATGTTAAATAATATGCCTTCCATTCCATTACCATCAATAGTTACATTCTCGATACTTGATTGGTACATGTTCCTGATTCTGAATGCACCTTTAGGTACATCGGTGATTGCTGTTGGTTCCATGATTTTAACATTGTTGATATTGACTTCTGTTACGTTGTCGATACTGAAAGCTAGATCCACTCTTACTATTTCTACATTGGATACGGTTATTTTGTTTGCTCCGCTAAAGAGTAAGATAC
>PGZV01000017.1:0-54370 GCA_002841495.1 Firmicutes bacterium HGW-Firmicutes-2
GGTATTATACCTGACGGAAATCGACGTTGGGCAGATTCTAAGCAACTTGAAAAGCATCAAGGCTATTTGTACGGCATTGAACCGGGTTTTAGAATTTATGAACTCATGCTAGAGTACGGTATAAAAGAAGCAACTTTCTATGGTTTTACCCATGACAATACAAAAAGACCAAAAGAACAGCAATTGGCTTTTATAGACGCATGTGTGAAAGCTGTAGAACTATTAGCGGGTAGAGATGCTAATTTATTAGTAATCGGTAAAGCAGATTCGGCAGTTTTCCCAAAAGAGCTATTGCCTTATGCCAATAAGCGTGTTCAGTTTGGTAAAGGACTTATTAATATTAATTTTTTAGTCAATTATGACTGGGAATGGGATTTAAATTGCGCAGTTAAAGCAGGAAATTCGGAGAACTCTAGTCATAAAATCCACCAAGCCATCGCTTCAAAAGATATATCAAGGATGGATATGATCATAAGATGGGGTGGAAATAGGCGATTAAGTGGTTTCTTACCTGTACAATCCGTTTATTCTGACTTTTACGTCATTGATGCATATTGGCCTGACTTTAGTGAGAATCATTTTATTGAAGCACTAGAGTGGTATCAATCTACAGATGTTACTTTAGGGGGTTAATCACTATTAAAAAAACCTATTTAGGAATTTAGATTAGAGTTTATCTTAGTGTATATGTATGTGGGGGTAGCTATGTTTTTTAGAGAAAAACTTTTTAGATATAAAAAAATCTATGATTTAGATGGTAGTGAAGACCTCTTTTTGGCTGCCATGAGAGAATCTGTTGAACATCATGGGTCCCATTGTGCGTTTTACAAAGATCTGATTAGTGCTAAGGGATATACGGCAGATCGATTAAAAAGGATAGAGGATATTGCATCTATTCCGGCTATACCCGTAGATTTTTTTAAGACCCATGAAGTAAGAAGCATAGAAAAAGATGAAATAAAAATCCATGCCACATCCTCAGGAACGATGGGGCAAAAGAGTCAGATATTTATAGATAATAGCACCTTAAAGCTGGGTACAAGAATGATCATAAAAGCCATGTTGTATCATAAATTTGTCTCAATCATACCAACCAATTACCTTATACTTGGTTATGAACCTAAAGCAGGGAATGAGATGGGAAATGTAAAAGTTCTTACGGGGATGACCAGGTTAGCACCAGCAAAGGAAAAGACTTATGCTATTCGGTCCATAGGAGACGCGTATCATATCGATTATTTTGGTGTGATGAGTGCTTTGAAGCGCTATGCCAAACAAAGGCTACCAGTGCGTATCATGGGGTTTCCTTCCTATCTATATATGATGCTAACGGCTATGAAAGAAATGAATATGCCACCACTAAAATTGAATAAAAAGTCCATTGTTTTTACAGGTGGTGGTTGGAAAAAATATAACGACATGGCCATACAAAAAGAAGCGTTGTATGCCTTGGTTGAAGAAATGCTAGGTATACCGTCTGAAAATTGTCGAGATTTCTATAGTGCAGTGGAACATAGTGTTGCCTATCCGGAGTGTTGTCATCATCGTATGCATGTACCGATCTGGAGTAGGGTGCTGATTCGTGATGTGAACACACTCGAGCCTTTAGGTTTCAATGAAGCAGGTTTTCTTAACTTTATTAGTCCCCTGGTATCATCCATGCCCTTATCCTCAGTCCTCATGGGAGATATGGCAGTACTTAGAGATGGCAATCAATGTGGGTGTGGTATCACAACACCCTATTTTGAAATATTAGGAAGAGCTGGTAACCGTGCATCGAAAACATGTGCAACCTCTGCGAGTGAATTGTTGGGAGGTCAAAATGGAACACATATTTAGAGGACGTGTGATTACAGAAAGTGAACTAGATCATTATTTATTGCAGCTAGATGATACGATTAATGGTGACTTGTTGTTGCCACCTCTGGATTCTGAAATAGTCATCAATGCAATATGGGCATTAGTGGAACAAACGGATTTTCTAGAGTTTAAGCAACAGTTCATCGATATTGGACTAGCGGATTGGAAAGCTGAAAGCTTTATCCAATCCATTAAGAAAAGTTTGACACCTACAGCCTTGCACCAAAAAATAGTTCGTGAATTGGGTGAAGATTTTTATAAATGGGTGGATGTTGAACCAGGCATACAAGAAAGGCAACAGCCACTAGGCGTTCTTTTTCATATTGGTGCAGGGAATGTCGTTGCTCTATCGGTACTTAGTGTCATAGAAGGCCTACTTACAGGCAACATCAATGTCTTAAAATTACCATCTTATGAAGGTGGCATCTCATTAGCGCTGCTTAAGCGCTTAGTTATGATTGAGCCAAGACTCGCGCCTTACATCTATGTCTTTGATATTTCTTCAGAAGATATAAAGACAATAGAAACACTTGGAAATATTGCGGATGCTATCGTTGTATGGGGTTCAGATAAAGCAATCCATGGCATTAGGCAAATAGCACCTGCCCATCTACCCATTATCCAGTGGGGGCATCGTCTGAGCTTTGCGTATTTAACACCGGGTCAACATTTAACCTCTTCATTAGAACAATTGGCAGAAGAAATATGTTTGAGTGACCAACAATTTTGCAGTTCACCTCAGTGCTTATTTGTTGAAACAGATGACATGCAAGTCATAGATGCATGCGCAAAGAAACTAAAAGAGGCAATGACAGAACAAGCAAAAAAATATCCGGCAGCAGCGATTCTAATCAATGACCAGGCAGAAGTTACTTGGACAAAAGAATTGGTCAAAATGGCGTCATTGCTTGGACAACAAAAGCTCATAGAAAGCGACCATAAAGATTTTGGTATTATGGTAGATGCGCAACCATCTCTGAAAGCATCACCACTGTTTAGAAATATATGGCTCATGCCGATGAAGCGATCTGAGCTTTTATCCATACTGCGTAAACATAAAGGCCATCTTCAAACAGCCGGATTAGCATGTCAAGAAGAGGCATATGAAGACTTAACCAACTTGTTCTACAAAGCAGGCGTAACCCGAGTAACAACATTTGGAAACATGTCACAAACATATGTTGGAGAACCTCATGACGGAAAACCTACACTTTTGCAGTATACGAGAACCATCAGTAGAAATAAAAATTAATTTTGATAGGAGTAAAAATTTTGTGAATTCTGACAGGCATGTTTTATTCCGAATAAACGTGTAATGGTTATTTTAGACTTACTGTGAGTTAGACTTTAAAACCCAGTGCCAGTATAGTATACTGGATGAAAGATTAAATGACATACGGAGGCATTATGTTAATTGAAGTGCAAGGACAAACCATTCATTACACAAGTGTGGGAAAAGGACTTCCTCTTATTATACTTCATGGACTATATTTGGACACCATCACCATGGAGCATGCAATAGAGGAAACTACTATAAAATTAGATGGATTTAGAAGAATCTATATTGATTTACCGGGCATGGGTCAATCGCCAGCCCACAACCTAGAGAACTCAACAGATACTATGATAAGGTTACTATCAGAAGTCATAGAAGTGCTCATAGGTGAGTTTCCTTTTATTATTATGGGTTATTCTTATGGTGGATATTTGGCTCAAGGAATTGCCAAATTATTAAATGAACAGGTTATAGGTGAGGTGCTCATATGTCCTGTTGTAATACCGGAATCTAACTTGAGAAAAAAAGCACCCATTATCAATCAAGAGATTGACTATACCTATTTTGTGACTTTGAGTGAAGAAAAGCAGAAAAGCTATTTGAGTGAAATGGTGGTCATTAACAAGAGGACATGCCAACGAACAGAGGCGGATTTCTCAAGAGCTATAGCTCTTGCAAACAGGTCATTTCTTAAGGCGTTGTATGATGGTCAATATCTAAGCACCATTATCGAGAACAGTCATATGATTCATCGCCATAAGGCTTTAATATTTCTTGGCTATCAGGATAATGTGGTCGGGTATAGAGACATGTTAAACCGGCTCAATAAGTACCCAAAGGCTACCGTCAGTTTGTTAACCAATGCAAGCCATTCCTTTTTCTTAGAACAACCGGATCAATTTGAGAACCTCTTGGATGCTTGGCTTAGGAAGTATAAATAAATGGTTAAAGGGTCAAAACTAAGTTTCACTAAATTCAATACAATATATAGATTACGTTGATACATTCATAATTAGATATTGTATTCATAAGTTCAACTATATAGTTTTGACACTTTAACCATAGTTAATTAACTACCAATACTTGGAAGTAATAAAAGGCTACTCAATTGAGTAGTTTTTTTGTCCTCAAGTAAAGCTATACTTTAGTATTTGGCCAAAAACGTGGCAAAATACGTCAATGACCTTTCCTGTCGAACCGTTCAGAAATATGAGCAGAGCTCATAACGTAGCGAGGCTTCTTTACTTGTCTTGATTTGTAGATAAAAAGAAGAAAAACTAAACATGAGCTAAGTACAAGGTTATTAGAGGTTTCTAATCTTTTTTTAATTAAAAGGATATGGTTGATTCTATTCTAGTGGGTTATAATTATAAGCGTGTAGTATATTAATGGGGTGACTAGATTATTGAATCTTTACAAGAATGGGAGGGATTATGATCCATATAGAAAATGTAGTACTACGAAATGAAAGGCCTTCAGATTATAGAACGGTTGAAGAAATAACAAGAGAAGCTTTTTGGAATCACTATTGTCCTGGGTGTGATGAACATTATTTGTTGCACATCTTGCGAGAGGCAGATTCATTTATTCATGAATTGGATATAGTTGCGGAAGTAGACGGCAAAATTGTCGGTAACATTGTTTACACCAAAGCTAAAATTATTGACGATGACGGGGTTGATCACAGTGTGATTACATTTGGACCCTTATCTGTTTTGCCTACATTCCAGGGTAAGGGAATTGGCAGTCAGTTAATTGAATATACAAAGAAGAAGGCAAAAGAGCTTGGTTATAAAGCCATATTTATATATGGTGACCCGGACTATTATTCTAGGCTTGGATTCACCTTGGCAGAAAAATATAAGATTGGTACAGCGGATAATATGTATGCAGCTGCACTTCAGGCAATAGAATTATATCCCGGAGCATTGTCACATATTAAGGGTCGATTTATAGAAGATAAAATCTATGATATAGATGAACAAGCAGCCAGAGAATTTGATCAAGGGTTTCCACCAAAAGAGAAACTGAGTGATCGACCGTCTCAGAAAAAGTTTCAAGAAATTATAAAAATGAGGATTCCAAGATAAGGCGCAAAGGAGATTTATTTTGAATGGATTCATACTCATATTACCAATAATTATTATACGTTATGGGATCGTTAGTATTTTTGGAAAACAAGCATCCAAACGCACAACTTTTTTTCCACCAAGAGAAGGTAGAGAGAATTTGGCTTATTGGGTTTATGAAATATCGATCTTGCTCATAATGATCGTATTATTTTTCAATGAAGCGGATTTAGTCAGCTTGATCAATTTCATAGGACTTGGAATAGGCATAATAGGTATGATTTTATATGCAATCTCAATAGTGCACTTTTCTAAACCGAATATAAGTGGATTAAATACAAAGGGTTTATATAGAATATCTCGTAATCCTATGTATATAGCATTCTTTTTATACTTTTTAGGTTGTAGTATGTTAACCAACTCATGGTTATTACTATCTATACTTATTATATTTCAAATCTCAGTACATGGTCTTATTCTATCGGAAGAAAGATGGTGCATTGAGCAATTTGGAGAAGCATATAAAAATTATATGAAAGAAGTTAGGCGATACATTTAAACAGTAGGACTATTGGAAGGATATTATGACAGGATCAAAGGTAGGTGAATATTATGGTACATTTAGTATATTGTGATGACAAGGAAAAGGTATTGGAAAAAATCTTTGAGGGTTCTAAGACGATGATTATTCGTGCTGCTGCAGGTAGGAAAATCCCTCATAGCCGAGTATTTGAAGATGAAACCTTATATTTTATGAAAAAGGGCACACATAAAATAACCGCTTTAGCAAGGGTTAAAAGTGTTCAAAACCACGTGAAATTATCTGGAAAGCAGATAAATCAAGTCTTGGAGGAAAACCAAAGTAAGCTGAATCTGTCAAAGAAACAACAAGACCGTTGGCATAAAAAGTGTATGTGTCTTGTTGAGTTTCAGGATGTAAAGGAAATAGAACCACTTGATTTTGAGCATCAGGGGAATATGGATGATTGGCTCATCATTGAAAAAATTGAAGATGTGGTTGTAGGTACGAGTATACCTTACAACTATGAGAAGTCAAAATTCTAGTTCGAATTAAGTAAAGTATTATATACAGGGTAAAAGAAAGATACGGGGAAAATAAAATGAATTATTTAGGGTTAGCACTGGTATTTTTTGGATTATTCTTTTTGGCTTATTCAGAAATGACTAAAAACAAGGTGAATATGTACAACAAAAAAATAATTCAGCGTTCTTTGATTAAAGAAGAACAATTTTTAAAGTTTCAGAGAGTCTTGATGATTGTAAATTCTATAGGCATGATTATATTTGGATTCATAGTCTTACTTTATAATCTGCGAGACTTGTATGTTGTCGCATATCCATTTCTATTTCATATGATTAATTATTCAATCATACCTATTAGTAGACGTAAACAAGCATAAAAAGTATAGCAAATAAAAACTTGTGTGATACTTTAGAAAGGAAGAGAAAATGGAAAAAGAAAAGACGAAAAGAATTGAAGATCTGTTCAGGCATCAAGTGCGTAAGGATTCTAAGGTGAAGAATGCATATTTGTTGGTTCATTCTCAGAAATTAGATATCCATATGAATATTGCAGAAGGATCAACAGGGGATATACCGGCTAATCCTGATCAACCAAATTATATGGCAAGTGTGGGCAAATTATTCACTGCAACGATCATAAGCATCTTGTATGAAAAGGGTGAATTGTCTTTTGATGATACAATTACCGACTATTTAGATGAAGATTTATTAAAAGATCTTCATGTTTATAAGGGTATAGATTATACCCATAGTATTAAAATCAAACATCTGTTAAAACAAACATCCGGTTTATATGATCATTTTTGGCCACTGTTAAAAAAGCTTCTTAAGGAGAAAGAATTTAACATAAGCCCACGGGAAGCCGTTATATGGGGTAAAAACAATCTAAAGCCATATGCACCACCAGGAAAAAAGACAAAATATTCAGATACCAATTATCATCTGTTAGGATTAATCATTGAAAATATTACAGGGAAGCCCTTTCATGAAGTGTTGAAGGATTATATTTTTGTGCCTCTTGGAATGGAAAATGCATCCATGTATCAATATTCGGATCCCATAAAGAAATATGACTATCCGATTGCCCATTTTAGCATTAATGAGATCATAGGAAATGATCTTATTAATTATGCCGGACTTGATTATACCGGTGGTGGGGTTGTAGCTACGAATGAAGATTTACTCATATTTATGAAGGCTTTAGTGACAGGTCAAATAGTCTCAAAAGATACTTTAGAAAAAATGAAAAATGATTCATCGGGGTTATATATGAGTATAGATTATGGTTATAGTATTTGGCAATTTAGAACCATTCCTGTGTTGATGCCTGAAAAATACAGTTGTTGGGGATGCGTAGGGGTAACTGGGGCATTTATGTTCTATCATCCGAAATCAGACGCGTATTTGATTGGTAACTTTAATGATGTTTCATATAAAAGTAAGGGTCTTAGATTTATGTTGAAAGTCATTAAGGAGTTAAACAGATGAAATATATATCAATAAGTGGATTAGCAAGTATTATTTTCATATTACAGCAGGTAGTACCAAGCTTTGAAAAATATGCTTTATCAATCACAAATTCCATTGTTTTAGAAATGATTGGGACATTTTTAATTAGCATTGGACTGATATTTAGTACAGTTGCATCACTGAATCTAGGGCGGTCATGGAGAGTCGGTGTCAATACGAGCGAAAAGACAGAACTGGTTACACATGGCATCTATAAGTTCTCAAGAAATCCGTATTTTCTTTTTTATGACATGGTTTTAATTGGGTTATCTTTATCATCACAATCTATGCTTGTGATAGTTTTTTCTACAATGACCATAATCATGTTTCATGTTTTAATTATTAAAGAAGAAAAGTATCTGGAAAATATGCATGGCATAGATTATAGAAATTATAAAAAACAAACGAGACGATACATCTAGATCATACAGCTTGATAATAAATAATAAAATCAATTGACAGAGGTGAAGCCTAGTGAATACTTTTTCAAGTTTGATTCTGATATTTCCACTTGCGATAACATTACATAATATTGAAGAAGCACTATGGTTGCCACAATGGTCCCGATTTGCAAAGCGATATCATAAGCCTGTAGATAAGAATGAATTTTATTTTGCATTGATATGTGTCACACTGCTGGCCTATCTGGTTTCATTTCTGTTATTATTTTTGGGTGAGACTAATATCCTAAGATATGCTTATTTTGGTTTTGTGGGCGCTATGATCCTTAACGCTTTATTCCCTCATTTGATTGCCACAATAGTATTAAAGCGATATACCCCAGGTGTGATCACTGGAATATTAATGAACGTTCCATGTTTTAGCCTTCTTATTGCATATGGGATTAAGGAAGAAATAATCACACCATATGAAGTGATTATTTCTACGGCAATTGTTGGGGGCATATTATTAGTATCACTACCGCTATTTTTCAAATTAGGAAAACGGTTAACGAATCAATATCTATAATGCATTCTGTTAAAGTAAAGGAGACCAGCTATGAATCAACGAGCCTTATTAGAAAAAGCATTACAACCTACAGATGAAATGCTAGAAGATGCACTTGGGCGTACTTATAAATATTACACAGTGCTTATTAAACTGACGGGTGATTTTGACAAAAAATGGACATTCTATAAAGGTTGGTCTCTGAAAATCTTTGACAAGAAAAAAGCACTTTTATATATGGTGCCACATGAGGATGGATTCATTGTTAGCATGGCCATTCGTGAAAAAGAAAAAGAAACATTATTAGAAAATCCCAAGTTAGACTTTGCACATAATCAATTAAATGAATCGGAGAAGATTATGGAAGGGTATGTTATTCAATTTGAAGTAGAACAGGATGAATCAGCCCAAAAGTGTTTTGAGTTTGTTGAAGCTTTAATTGGAATGAGATAAGATGAAAAAGAGCAGGTGCTGATTATATTGTAAATAGCATTCAAGGTTTAAGAGATCAATTATTAAGTTATATAGAATAAGGATAGTAATTACTAATGCGTATTAACGTTTATAGAGTGAAACCAATTTTTCAATGCGGTTGATGAGTTCGGTTCTGACTTCTATTGGGGCAATACATTCACAATTAGGTCCAAATCCTAATAGAATATTATAGCCATAATCGTCAGGTATAAACATAAATTCTACGAGAAACTTGTTTTCTGTATAGGGTTTAATATGTTCTTCACCGCAGAGTTCCATCATTTTTTCATAAAGTGAAGCATCAACTAGAAGTTGTATCGGTATGAGGGCATGACTGATCCAGTCTTTGCCATCCAAAGGTTTAGGAGAAAAATTTCTAGGTATGAAAGATGTTTTTTCTACTACAAAGCTTGATATACGTGATAGCTTAAAAACGCGAAAATCTTGTTTATTCAAGCAGTAAGCATGTAAATACCAATGTGTATCCTTTAACACAAGTTGATAGGGCTCTACATGTCGAGCGCTTATGATGCCCTTGTTATTGTAATATGAAAACTTAATTATAAGATTTTGACCTAGTGCGTGTTTTATTTGCTCAATGAGTAGTAGGATTTTTTTGTTTCCCATCCAAGTTGTTAGGTCAACTGTTATCTGAGGTGCCTTTATTGTTTTTTTTTCTGGTAGAAGATTTTTAACTTTTTCAAGCGTTCCAATTAGATCTTTTGACGATAATGTGGTTGAGACACTGCTTAGCCCCATTAGAATGGTTTGTATGTCAGAAGAGGTAAACAGGTTTTTGTCAATCTTATACGCCGGTAAAATTCCAATGCCTCCCTTTGATCCTGTTGTGGTAAAAATTGGAATACCTGCTTTTTCTATAACACCAATATCTCGGTATATTGTACGGGGTGTAACCTCGAACATGTGCGCTAGTTTTGTAGCACTTATCTTTTCACAATTTAAAAGAACCATGATTATTGAAATGAGTCGGTCTATCTTCATCGTTCATTAACCTCCATAAATTAATAATTAAATCTTACAACTATGACATACAGGTGTCAAGGTTGGTGTGATAAGATTGTTGTATAAAGTGAAATGGAGGAAATGAAATGGATTATGAAAAAGAATATGGTAGGATTATGTCAGAGCAAGTGGAAATTGCATTGGCAACTTGCGTGGATGGTGAACCGAATGTCAGAATTGTAAATTTCTGCTATAAGGAGAATATGAACGGTATAATTTACTTCTCGACTTTTGGCGATAATCAAAAGGTCGAAGAATTTGCTAAGAATGCATCCGTTGCTTTTACGACAATTCCTAATGAAGGCAATGCTCATGTACGTGTAAAAAATGGTACTGTAAGAAAAAGTAACAAGACCATTTATGACTTAAGAGAAGAATTTATTAAAAGAATTCCGGATTATGCAATGACAATAGAGCAAGCGGGTGAATACCTTATAGTGTATGAGATAGAATTTCATACTATTGATGTAACCATCGATTTTGAAAATATAGGCAGTATGACTATTTAATTAAAAAACGGATTCTCCCAAATAAAGGAGAATCCGTTTTTTAATGTCGAATTAGATAATCAAAGGCACCTAAGGAAGCGGTTGCACCGGATCCCATGGCAATGACAATCTGTTTGTAAGGGCTATTGGTGCAGTCGCCTGCAGCAAATACACCTTCTACATTGGTGGCACCATGGCGATCGACGATAATTTCACCAAAGGCGTTATGTTCAATAAGACCACCTAACCACTCAGTATTTGGCGTTAGACCGATTAAGATGAACACACCGGCCAAATCCAGATTGTGGGTGTCCCCAGTTTTACGATTGATATAGGTAAGCCCGGTTACCCGGTCATCGCCATTAATGGACTTGGTGGCGGCATTGGTTATAACTTGGATGTTATCCAGACTATACAGTCGTTCTTGTAAAACTTTATCGGCTTTTAACTCAGGTAAGAACTCCAATACCGTGACATGTTCTACAATACCGGCCAAATCAATAGCTGCTTCTATTCCGGAGTTACCACCTCCGATGACAGCAACTCTTTTGCCACTGAACATAGGTCCATCACAGTGGGGACAATAGGCAATACCTTTGTTCTTATATTCCATTTCTCCAGGGACACCGATTTGACGCCATTTAGCACCGGTGGCTAGGATAAGTGTTTTGGTCTTGAGTACAGCACCGTTTTCTAATGTTAATTCAATGTTGTCTTTTCGAGCCAGACTTTTAGCTTTTTGTGCAATCATAAGATCCACATTGTAGTCTTTTACATGCGCTTCCAGACCGGCTACAAGTTTTGGTCCTTCTGTTTTAGAAACACTGATAAAGTTTTCTATGGCTAAGGTATCCATTACTTGGCCACCGAAGCGATCAGCAACGAGTCCGGTTTTGATACCTTTCCTGGCAGCATAGATGGCAGCCGCAGCACCGGCCGGTCCGCCACCAACAACCAAAACATCAAAAGGTCCCTTTTTGGAAAAAGTATCAGGATTAGCACCTTGACCCAATTGCTTTAGTATGGCTTCTAAAGTTGTTCGGCCACTTTCAAAGAAATTACCATTTAGATGAACGGTTGGAACCGCCATTATAGCTTGTTCTTCAACTTCGTGCTTAAACGCCGACCCGTCAATCATGGTATGGGTAATTCCGGGGTTTAGAACACTCATCAGGTTTAGAGCCTGAACCACATCCGGACAATTATGACAACTTAAACTGATGTAAGTTTCAAAATGATAGGTGCCTTTGATGTCTTTGATTTGTTTAATGAGCTGGTCGTCTACTTTTGGCGGACGCCCACTCACCTGTAACAGAGCTAGTACCAAAGAGCTAAATTCATGGCCCAAAGGTAGACCGGCAAAGGTGATGCCGGTATTTTCTCCTATTCGACTGATGGTAAAACTAGGTGTACGTGGAAGGGTGGCTAATTCTACATGTATTTTGTCTGACAGAACATCCAATTCATTAACAAGTGTTTGTATCTCTTTGGATATGGGATCATCGGATACAGAAAGTTGAATCACCACTTCTTCTTCTAGTAGAGCAAGGTACTGTACAAGTTGGTCCTTGATGTCTTGGTCTAACATGATGGGTCTCCTTATATTTTACCTACAAGATCCAAGCTTGGTTTTAGAGTATCGCCGCCTTCTTCCCATTTGGCGGGACATACTTCATTGGGATGGTTACGCACATATTGAGCAGCTTTGATTTTGTTAATAAGAGAGCTAGCGTCACGTCCGATACCACCGGCATTTATTTCAATACCTTGAACCACACCATCCGGATCAATAATAAAAGTACCGCGATCTGCAAGACCTTCTGATTCAATAAGCACATCAAAATTACGTGAAATGTGTTGTGAGGGATCACCAATCATGGTATACGTAATTTTACTGATGGCTTCTGAAGTGTCATGCCATGCTTTATGGGTAAAGTGGGTATCGGTTGAAATAGAGTAGACTTCTACACCTAATGCTTTTAGTGCCGGGTATTGCGTTTGAAGATCTTCTAGCTCAGTTGGGCAAACAAAAGTAAAGTCAGCAGGGTAGAAGCATACAATACTCCACTTACCTGTAAGATCTTCTTCTGTAACTTCAACAAAGTGTCCGTTTTTGTATGCGTGTGCTTTGAATGGCAATACCTTTTTTCCGATTAATGACATGTGAATGTCCTCCTTATTGAGTGAAATTATTATGCAACTGATAAGGATTATTACATAATAATAAATATTAGTCAAGAGGTTTAAAGGAATTTGTGATATTTTTTTATCACAATAAAATACAATATATTCTTCATTTGTTCAAATAGTTTCATATATCAACCCGATGAACACATAGGCGGGCTGATTTTTTAGAAGTTAGTATTATGTAATCAAATGGTGAATTATGAATCTGGCCTAAATTTGCAAACTCAGCCAAGAGTATAAGAATATCAAATGAAGATTGAACTAACCTTTCAAGTAAAGTACAATATGTATTAAGTGGATGTGTTGTATCATGACACCTCATGGAGATAAAAAACTCAATATTGACTTGAGTATAAAGTTGCTTATCAGGAGGAGAAATAATGGAAATCATCATGTTAATAGCTGGAATAATTGTAGGTCTTTTGCTAGGTTGGCTCATAGCCAAATCGAAAATTACATCAAAGTACCAATCTGATAAGGAAAGTAGTCAGAAAAAATACAATGAACTTGAAGTGGAAGCGGCAACTTATAGAGCAACGATGCAAGCTCAATTTGAAGCGGCTAAGGAAAAAATAGTTGAACTGGAACAAGAAAAAGCTCTAGCTGATGATCATTTGTCATCCGTACATAGTGAACTAAAGGACAATCATCAGGAATTAGCAAAGGTTAAGGCTAATCAGGAAGCAACCCTGATGATGCTAGATGAGAAGCAAAAAGAGGTGACATCACTGAAAGTAGAGATGCATAACTTGAAAATGGACTTGAATCAGACCCATCAGCAGCTTGCCACTGAGAAAGCCAATAATGAGGCCCTGATTGAAAAACTTAAGAGTCAAATGGATGCTATGGAAGAAATGGGTAAGAAATTCAATCTGGAGTTTGAAAATATTGCTAATAAAATATTTGATGTTAAAACAGAAAGATTCACAGAACTAAATAAAACAAACTTAAGAAATATACTGGAGCCACTTGGGAAAAATATTGAGGACTTTAGAAAACAAGTGGATGATGTCTATAACATGGAATCAAAAGAAAGATTTTCACTGGGCGAGAGGGTGAGGGAGTTGGCGGTTCTTAATCAGGAAATTAGCCAAGAAGCCAAAAATCTAACAAAAGCATTAAAAGGTGAAGCTAAGACCCAAGGTCGTTGGGGAGAAATGATTCTGGAAAGCATTCTGGAAAAATCAGGTCTTAGAAAAAACGAACAGTATTTTATTGAACATGAATTACTGGATGATAACGGTAAGGCGATACGTTCTGATTTGGAAGGTAAGAAAATGCGTCCGGATGCCGTGATTAAGTATCCGGACAATAGAAATGTTATTATTGATTCTAAAGTATCACTAAACGCCTTTACCAGATTGATTGCAGCTGATGATGTGGATGAACAGAAGAAAGAGCTGGATGCACATCTTTCAGCGATAAAGAATCATATTCTGGCATTAAGTGCAAAAGGTTATGATGATTATGATAAGGCTCTGGATTTTGTAATGATGTTCATCCCCAGTGAACCTGCTTATATTACTGCACTTCAGGGAGATTCGGACTTGTGGAACTTTGCTTATGATAAGCGAATCTTACTCCTTAGTCCTACGAACCTTATCACTTCACTAAAAATGATCGTAGATTTATGGAAGCGAGAGTATCAGAATAGAAATTCACTTGAGATTGCAGAAAGAGGGGCAAAGTTATATGACAAGTTTGTAGGCTTTGTTGAGAATATGGATGCTGTAGGACAGTCGATTGATAAAGCAGGAGAAAAGTATAGAAGCGCTTATAAGCAATTAAGTACAGGTAATGATAACTTAGTTGCACAAGCGACTAAATTAAAGAATCTTGGTCTCAAGACAAAAAAAGAACTACCCAATGAATTGGTACGAGATATCGAATTGATCGAGTAGTTATTAGGTAGTAGAATAAAGTTTGATTTCAGCAGAACAGGTTATATCTTATTAAATGTATGATATAATAGATTAAAAGGATAAGGAGATATAATATGAATAAACGTTTATATTATAAGACATTTTTTTATATAACGTCATTCTATCTTATATTTACTGTAATCATCATAGGTAGTTTCCATTTACTACGTCTTGAGGTCAGCTTTTTGGTTGTTGGGGTAGGTCTTGTTCTTTCTTATCTGATGATACTATTATTATTTGCATTATCTTTACGTATCTATGTGACTATGTTTGATAAGGCAAGTAAGGAATCAAATCTAAACAGGATTTTATTTGAACTCATACAAAAATCGGTTATGGCAACAA
Source organism: Firmicutes bacterium HGW-Firmicutes-2 (assembly GCA_002841495.1). GTDB lineage: Bacteria > Bacillota > Clostridia > Lachnospirales > Vallitaleaceae > Petrocella. Next base: position 15,146 of record PGZV01000017.1, read on the forward strand.
ACAGTGATGATTTATATCAGATGATTCTAGATAGTGCTATAGCTTCCATTCCTTCTGCACAAAAAGGTTGCATCATGTTGCTAAATCCCAAGACGGATATCCTTCGATTTGTTGCAGCCAAAGGCTATGATTTTGACGTTCTTAAGAATACTTTTTTAAGATTGGACCAGACATACCTCTTCCGTGAATCAAAAGGTGAGATTAAAGAAACGGTTGTCATTGATGATCCCTTCGACTATGATCGATTGAATCTGCACGATGATAACATTGACACTATCTTAGAAGCGGGTTCAGACGCCGTATATACGACTTTAAGTACGCCTGTCATGTTGGGAGACACACTTTATGGCATGATCAACATTGACAGTAAATTCAGAGGGGCATATGACAAAGATGATAAGCACATTATTGAGTTGTTTGCTTTTGAAGTGATTAACGTTATAAAACTCTATCAATCTCTAGAGAAGGTTAATTATTTTATGCATCATGATATTTTGACGCATTCATATAACCGTCACTATTTTAATAAGTTTTTTGAGAAGAAATTAGAGGAAGCGGCTCTTAATAAGACATCATTGACACTTGTTACGATGGATCTGAATAATCTAAAGATTACCAATGATACATATGGCCATGAATGCGGTGATAAGCTATTGATGACTTTTGCCTCCGGGATTAAAAAAGGAATTCGATCTACAGATTGTTTTGCTCGTTACGGAGGCGATGAATTCCAACTTTTACTCATTGATCTAGGGGATCAAGAAGTTGAGGCTCTAATAAATAGAATCCAACAATATTTTGAAGATCACCCCTTAACGTTTAAAGAACATCGTATATATATTAGCTTTTGCTATGGGATAGCACGGTTCCCGGAGGATGATCTTTCATTTGGTGGCTTAATATCTAAAGCAGATCAATATATGTATGTACAAAAGAAGCAGTTTCATCTAAGACAAACCATACAATAGAGTAGCTCATATTAATACCAATAGTGTAAATGTTATTTCAAAACTACTCTCAACCATGAATAAAATTAATATAAGGAGGTTTCATAATGGAGAAATGCAAACAATGTTTTGAAAAATGTATGACCGTTACAGATGCGTATATGAAAGAATCAACATGGAAAGATTTGGCTCTTATTAAGCTGTGTGTATTGTCAGTAGGTGTATTGATAGGACTTTGTATTCCTAAGAAACATAAGACTGTCTATAGCATTATAGGAGCATTGGTCATTGGTGTAACCTTGACGCCGATTATGATGAAATTCGTACCGATGTTGATTGACGAATTTGAAGACTTTGAGTAAGTATGCATCGATATACCCAGCTAAAACCAGAGATGGTTTTAGCTCCTTTTTTTATTCGGTGGGAAAAATTTCTCAGTAAGACTTAGTAGAAAACTAATTTGAAAATGATATAATATAAATGAAATTATGACTAGACATAATTCCTGAAGTCAGTTAGTACGGACTTAGTGAATCAAGTACTTAGTAATCGAGGACAATAAAAAACTCTGTTTTGCCAAATATAAAGAAATTAATAAATGATAATGAGATTCATATATATTTATATAGTATTAAAACTCGTTATGGTATAATAGTATTATGAATCTTAAGAAAACCTTATTATTCTAGAAGGAGTGATATCATGCCCTATTGTCCTAAATGTAAACGTGACTATGATGAAGACAAGACAACATGTACTTATTGTGAAGTGGCACTAGTGGAAGAGGAAACAGATGAAGTCGGAAACGACCAATTAGAGGAGATTAAAAAACTCTGTAGTGTTTATACCTTGCAGGAAGCAGACATCATCATTGCTTTAATGAACAGCTATGAGATACCGGCCATTAAGAAAAGTGAGCAGATTGGTGATTATTTAACAGTGGCTATGGGAAGTAGTATGTATGGTTACGATATATATGTGCCGATAAGGTTGTTTGACCAAGCGGAGCTGCTACTGAACGCTCAAAACATAGAAGAAGATTAGAGATTTCCAAGTAAAAAGCGGACTTTTGAGATAAACGATTATGTATATTAAGAATATGAAACCAGTTATCATTAGAAAAGGAGAACAAACTATGAAAGATTTAGGAAAAAAAATCAAAAAAGATGCTGGTCATCTAAAAGATAAAATAGAAGGCGGCGTACAAGAAAATGTTGGCAAAGCAACAGGCAATCAGGAAATGGAATTAAAGGGTAAAGTTAAAACTAAAGTCACCAAAGCAAAAGAAAAAGTATCGGATATGAAGGAAGATGTGCTTGAAAAAGTCAATGATAAAATAGATGAAAAAGACAGGAAAAGTAAGAAAAAATAGAGAACCAGAAATAATTAAGAAATGAATCACTAGATACATGTAACAGACTGTATAACATTGCAGTCTGTTTTTTTTGAATCAGAAATTAATATACTATTGATTGTAGTAGATAATTGTTGTATAATGGAGCCAGTTTATTATCGAGGTGAAAAAATGAGAAAAATATCAGATTTCAAACCTGCTGAACAAGGTTTAAACAAAATGCTAGGACCACTTGAGCACGAAGTCATGTCAATCATATGGAGCAAGGATGATGAAGTTACGGTACGCGATGTTTTTGATGTACTAAATCAAGTGAAGGATATTGCCTATACAACAGTTATGACGATTATGAGTCGGTTGGCAACGAAACAATTATTGTCAAAAAGAAAGTCAGGTAAAACCATGTATTATACAGCTGCAATATCTGAAACTATGTTTACTGGTGAAGCGGTGGGTAGTGTTATAGATAGTTTAATGGAAGACTTTGCAGATGAAGCTATGGCACATTTTGTTGCTAAGGTGAATAAAGGTGATGCTGAGGTTATAGCACAGTTGAGAGCACTGTTAGATGAACATGACAATGGAGATGAATATGAGTGAATTCTATAGAATGACAGGGTTTCAAGTTCATGGTTATTTTTTATATGTTATAATCGGGCTTGTTTTTGTGTGGCCATTAATTATCATGTTGATACATTTATTTAAGATATCATCACCCAACCATCGTAAAGGATTATATTTTTTAGGCCTCTTAATGCCGGTAGCCAGTTTTATGGTCTATCAATATTTTCTGGCGAAACGGTGTCAAGACGAAGCTTTTTTGTGGTTTTGTGATGCAAGTGTTATCATGATGCTGTTTTTAATACCTATAATCGGTATCATATTGCTTAGAGTGATTTTTAAGGTGGTATATGTTGAAGCATTTAAGCAACATCATCTAAAAATAGGTGTAACCAATGAGGATTTTGATCAGAAGTTTAAGTTGTGTTGTGCTTTACTTAAGATGCCAGTACCACGGTATCGAATTGTTAATCAAAAAGGTATGGATGCTGTAGCCATGGGAATTGTTAAGCCGGTTGTTTTTATACATAAAGCATTGGTTGAGAACTTGAACACGGCTGAGATGAACATGGTGTTGCTGCATGAGTTGGTTCATATAAAAAAGAAGGATACAACTAAAGGTTTCTGCATGTATTTGTTTCGAGATTTAATGTTTTTTAACCCAATCAGTACAATTATCCTTAAGCAATATATGGTTGAGAGAGAACGGTTGTGTGACGAAGAAGTAGTATCGTTAACAGGTGATAAAAAGTTTTATCTAAGAACGTTGTTAAAGGTATGGGAAATGCAACTAGAAATGAAGTTATCAAAAAAATCATTTGGTCTCATGGCCCATTTGACCAGTCAACAAAAGACGATGACCTATCGTATCGAGAGCTTAATGCAAACACAAGCAAGTTTAACCGTACAACCCATTAAGATAACGGTTTTAATATATCTTATGGTAGTTTTAAGTACACTCTATATAACAGGTTTGGTTTGTTAAAATGAGTTAAATTTAATAAAAAACAGGTATTGATTATTAAGGCAGAATGTGATAATATAAAACAACTACTACACAACGTAGTAGTTGTTTTATATTATCACCTACTACAATAAGTAGTAAAACATGTGAATCAGAAAGGAAAATCTATGAAGAATAAAGTAATGATTGGTGCAGCAATGAGTATTATCATTTTGAGTATTGTTGGGTTGTTTTGGATGAACCAACAAAAAGACAACAATCAAGAGGTCGAATCAGCAGAATCAAAATTCGGCGAGGTAGTGACAGAAAGTCGTTCCTATATTGGAGAAGTGGTTTCAGGTCCTTATGTAACGCCGACCATAACCCAAGATCAAATTATTATCTCTTTTGATGAAGTTGAATCTTCCGGTATCGTCAACTTTGATATTGAGAACAATGAGGGTACATTGGTACCTATGATGGCTTATATCACACCATCAGGTAGATTGTTTGCAGGTAGCAGCATGTGTGAACCTTGTCGTGGACGAACTTTCTCCTTAGCAGGTGAAACACTGGTATGTGATACTTGTAGAACCACCTATGATATTGAAACCCATGAATTTATCAAAGGTGCCATTGTTTGTGGTCAGTATCCACCGGAGTATATGGATTTGTATTCGTAATCATGATGTTTGTGTTTCTTAGCAACAGATTTGATGGCAGCACAGATGATAACCAAAGCAAAGAATCCTTAGGGGATTTGGCCATTACCTATTATATCAACAACTATGACCGTGATATTGATCCGAATACTTTAGAAGCAGAAGTTCGTTCATACGGATGCCATTATGAAGTACATATTTATCAAGAAACACAATTAATAAAAAAGCTGAGGTGGTTAAATGAATTTAATGCAAATAGCTTTCAGTAATCTGATTAGAAGAAGAAGTAAAGCAATGTTAATGGTGATTGGCATAATGGTCGGTGTAGCGACTATGGTGAGTTTTATCCAAATTGTTGAGGCGATGCGATTAGATTTAGGCGATCGAATTGATGAATTTGGTGCGAATGCAATTGTTATACCGGATAAAGTATCACAACTCATAACATCAGATATGGAGGCTATAAGAGCATCGGAGATTGGCATATATGTGAACATCATATCGCCCAAACTTATTGATGTGGTAAAAATAGATGATCAGGATGTTTTAATAGCTGGCATTGAAGTGAACAGTGAATTCACTCAAAAACCATGGCTAACGATTGGTGGTTCTGACTTATCCATGATTGAAATGGCAGATGATGAAATTATAATGGGTGCTTCAACAGCTGACAATTTCCAGGTATCCAAAGGCGATACTGTGACCATTATGGATAAAAACTTTCGTGTATATGGTGTACTAGACCCGGTAGGAAGCGAAGAAGATGGGCTCATATTTGCACCCCTTCATAGCTTACAGAGCTTGCTTGGACGTGGCGATGATATTTCTATGTTTGAGTTATCTGCTTATTGTAATGCCTGTCCGATTGAAGAGGTTGCTATGGTTGTAGAAACAGCCTTGCCGGGTACCCGAGCCATTCCTTTAAGTCAAGCGGCAACCTATCGGGATCAATCCATAGGGGAGTTTGAACTATTTGGGATGACCTTGTCTTTGGTGGTACTCATGATTTCAGTTCTAGTGGTGCTGACAACGATGCTGACATCCATTCAGGAACGTGTTAATGAAATAGGTATATTTAGAGCGATAGGCTTTAAAAAACGTCATATCATAACCATATTTGGTGTTGAAATTATGGTCATAAGCTTAATGGGCGGTATTTTAGGTGTTGGTATAGGTGTGTTGATGGCGAAAGTTCTAGGTCCGTATTTAGCGGATGTTCAGATTGTCGAAGCATTCTCACTGAAGCTAGGCATTCAAGCGATTATGATCGCTACAGGTATTGGACTTTTTGGTAGTATATATCCGGTGATTAAGGCGTCAAAGCTAGATCCGATCGAAGCTTTTAGAAAATAGGAGGCACTATGTCAAATATATTAATGTCAGTAAAAAAAATACACAAGCACTACGGGAGAGATCCAGAAAGGGTACATGTACTTAAGTCCATTGATTTGGATATAGAAAAAGGTGAGTCTGTGAGTATTATGGGACAATCCGGTTCAGGCAAGAGTACTTTGCTTACGATTATGGGCGGTTTAAATGAACCAACAGAAGGTGCATTAGAGATCAAGAATACAAACTTATATGATTTAAATCATGAAAAGAGAGCGGAATTTCGTCAGATGAACCTTGGTTTTGTATTCCAGCAATTCCAATTACTAAGCTATTTGACAGCGATTGAAAACGTTATGTTACCTTTAGTAACCTTAAAACTAACCAATAAAGAAAAGCGTTTTAGGGCTATGAAAGTACTAAAAAGGGTAGGACTAGAGGATAAAGCCCATCGGTTACCCAATCAATTATCGGGTGGAGAACAGGAACGGGTGGCCATAGCAAGAGCAATAGTCAATGAACCGGAAATTGTACTGGCAGATGAACCGACAGGAAGCTTAGACACCAAAACAGGTGATGAGATTATGAATGTGTTTGGTGAACTCAATGCAAGCGGCATGACCGTCATTATGGTTACCCATAATCCTGTATATGCCAAGTATTTTAAAAGGGTCATTACAATGAAAGATGGCCAACTAACCAACCTAGGAGGATGATATGACTCTATTTTTTATGGCTAAACAACACATGATGCGTCAAAAAAAGAAAGCTATTTTACTTCTGATTGGTATGATTATTGGCATCGGCACTTTATCGACGGTTTATGGTTTGGTTGCCAATATGAAAGAAGAATTGATCATAAAATCCAGTCAATTAGGACCCAACATCATAATTTATCCGGAAAATCAAGGTCTCACTTTTGCTTATGGCGGTGTGCGGTTACCTGAGATTGTATATGATCAGGCAACATTAACAACAAACCATGTACAATCAATTATAGATTTACAAGAGGAAACCATTCAAGTCCTCAGCCCCAAATTATTGGGCTTAGCCACCATGGAAAACCAAACCAGCATAGAGGTGGTGGGAACGGATTTTTTATTAGAACAAAGTTTGTATCCATGGCTTGGGCTTGAAGAATCATTGATTGTAAGTCAGAATGAAAACAATCTAATTGTTGGGGCAGAATTGGTAAGTCAATATGGACTGATTTTGGGTGAAACACTTTCATTAAATGGAACAAATTTTGCTGTTGGAGGTATACTCCTTGAAACAGGCAGTGAAGTTGATCGACAGGTGATCATGTCATTGGAAAACGCCCAAATGATTTTGGGACTCAGCAATCAAATAAGTCGAATCGAGATGTCGGTTTTAGTAGATAGTGGTAAAGAGACATTTCTCATCGATCGATTGGGAGATACACTTGATAATGTATCTATAAAAAGTATGAGTCGGGAAATGCTACGTCAAGATACAATGTATCAAAGAGTATTAAAATTTGGCAGCTTTTTTACAGTACTTGTTATCCTAACAACCATACTTCTTATGGGGATCACAATGGCAGGTTCGGTCAGAAGTCGTACAATAGAGCTGGCAATACTCAGATCAATTGGTTATAAGAACAATCATATTATCAAATTGATTGTTGCAGAGACCTTATGGGTAAGCTTGTTTGGAGGGATACTTGGTATAGTATTAGGCCTTACGAGTACAAGATATTTTGATATCAATCTCATAATAGGTGCATTACTACTTTCGGGACTAATAGGTAGTGGCGTGAGTTTATATCCAACGATTACAATACTCAAACAAAGCCCTATTGAATCCTTACGTTTTATTGAGTAATATGGGTTTATGAACTATAACTGATTATAAGATGTTGTAAAAAAAGTAAAAAAGGCTTACAATTATAAACAAAAACTATTGAAGCCTAATGAGGTTATAGATTCAAGGAGTAGGACATGAATAAAAAAGTATATATCATCTATACCGGTGGTACGATTGGTATGGTTAGAACCACAAAAGGTTATGCCCCACAAAAAGGTTATATGCAAAAAGAACTTGATAATATTTCAGAGCTTAAAGCAGACATCATGCCGGATTATACAATAAAAGAATATGAACCATTATTGGACTCATCTAACATGACACAGCAAGAATGGATTAAGATTGCGAAAGACATTGAGTCTAATTATGATGATTATGATGGATTTGTGATTTTACATGGGACGGATACCATGGCCTATACGGCATCGGCACTATCCTTTATGCTTGAAAACCTTGGCAAGCCGGTTATATTGACAGGCTCACAGATACCATTGTGTGAGATTAGAAACGATGCTAGAGAAAATATAATAGCAGCGGTACAAATTGCAGCAGAATGTGATGTACCGGAAGTCTGTCTCTATTTTGGTGGAAAGTTATTAAGAGGTTGCCGAGCGGTCAAAACCAGTTCAGATGCTCTTGATGCCTTTGAATCGCCTAACTTCCCTCCGCTTGCTATTGCGGGCGTTCGTATTGAAGTAAATGAATCTCTCGTTAATAAAAAAAATGGAGAGAAGATGGTAGCATTTGAATATGGAAATTATCCAATCACCGATATGAAAATTTTTCCTAGTATTTCATCCGAGGTTATGGAAAATATTTTAAAGCCACCACTAAGAGGCATCATTATTGAAGCACTTGGTGCCGGTAATATTCCAAGTCGAGATGCAAGACTTGGTGTGGTATTAAAGGAAGCGGCTGACAGAGGGGTTATTATAGTGGTTTGTACTCAGTGCTTAAAAGGTTTTGCCCATATTGGAGAATATGAAACCAGTGCCTTTTTAGTAGAAGCAGGTGCTGTCAGTGGGTACGATATGACACCTGAAGCTGCGGCAACGAAGCTTTATTATTTAATGAGTAAAGGCTATGATCAGGATACAATCAAACATCTGATGACAGAAAACCTAAGAGGCGAATTGTCAAAAGTCTAAATAAATAAATGAAAACACAAAGAAAGCAAGGCTTTGATTATAAAAGCCTTGCTTTGTTTATTACCAAAAACCAATGAAAACATTATTCGGATGCATCATGACTGGCAAGCTCTTTAAGTTCAAAAGCAATTTCTTCAGCGGTTTTCTTGATCCATGAGGGTGAAGCCTCTTCAGATTGAATAGGAGGGTGTTTTTTATTCATAAATCCTTTTGGAAAAACTTTGCTTTGCTTTTTCATCATGATGGCAAGATAACCACCTTGAAAGCGCGTCGGTTCATAAACAATGACAAAAGCAGTTGGTTCAAAATGGTCGATGATACCCATGAGCTCGATTTCACGCGTACGTTTTGTTAAGATATCCATTCGGTATCTGGCACTGTCTTTGCCTTCGCCTTGGAATACTGTGACACCAAAACCTTGTAGCCTTAGATGATCAATGAGATCATCATTTTTATGACTGATGTTAACCACAACAGAGGTGTAGCCGATAGCGATTTTTTTCTCGATATGAATACCCACCACAAGTCCAAGTCCAAAACCAAGGGCATAAACAAGCATTTGTAATAGGCTTTGTTCACCGGAAATGACGATGGCTAGTCCAAATACATAGATTAGACTTTCAAGAAAGCCGAATATTGCAGTCAGTAGTGTAAGCTTTTTCACCATACTGATGGTCCTTAGTGCTAACATAGGCACATAGCACAGCTGAAGTATAAGAATTAGGATGATTTCTTTCATATAGCCTCCTATATGGATAGGATGATTTGTGTTCCTTAGATTCGGATATGGGATGAGACACTTGCCATTTTACACCATTCATCATGTAATTGCCAGTGATGGAACAAGATTCTTCCGAAATAGGTAATTTGTATAGGTATATTGGTCTATTTACATGTAAACTCCACGTTATTATAGGTTAAAGGTACTATAAAGAAGTTGATAACATCCCTTGATGGTGGTAAAATAGAATGATTATTACAAAAGGATGTATCCTATGAGGGGATTGCAAATAACAAGGGATTTTTTGCAACCAAGCTTAGAACAGACTGAACAGACTTAGGAGCAACCAGATGAAAACCTTTATAAAAAATTACTATAGTATTGGTATTATTATTGCTGTTGTCATCGGTCTAAACATGTGGATCCAGTATAATTACTTCATAGCATCTATAAAGACAGAAGTGGAAAACACAATTGATAGCAGATTAGACTACATGGCCAGTGAAATCAATGGACATATACAGAGAAATCAAAGAGCGTTAGGCGCTGTAGAAAACTTTATCCTTATAGAAAAGGATGAAGAGAAAATATTGAGTTTTATGCAAGCATTAATGGGCATCAATCCAACATTTCAATCCATCTATTTTGGCACACCGGACAATCGGATGATCAATGGCAGTGGCTTTATACCGCCTGCAACTTTTGATTTACGAACAAGGCCTTGGTATATTGCGGCTATAAATGATAATAAACAAATCATAACCCGGCCATATCTAAATGCTTCTAAAGATAATTGGATTGTAACACTAGCAAAGCCGGTTTATGATGAACAGAACCGTTTATTAGGTGTGGTTGCAGGCGATAGCTTACTACAAAGTACTTTAGGTTTACTTGAACAACAGAAAATATCCGATAAAGGGTATATCTTCTTATTAGACAGTGATCATAATGTTATGTTGCACCCGGAATATGAGAATATGACAGGCTTGGTTTTATCTTTAAGTGATCTATCAAAGGAACTTTCTTTGGAATTATTGGAAAACAAGAATGGTATCATATTCACTTCATTAAACGGTGTGGATGGCTATGTGGGATGGCGTACTTTTGAAGATTCCGGCTGGGTTATAGGAAGTTTTGCCCCTATGAGCGACTTTGTGAATCAACGTCTTCAGAATATGACCATATTCTTAATTACCATCTTATCCACCATCTTAATTCTATTTATTATCTTTGTACTGCAAAAAAAATATGTCATTAACCCAATTAAAGAGTTGGACGATGATATACAAAAAATATCAGCGGTTAAAAATATTACTTACCGTCTACCTATAAGACCCAGTGATCCTTTTTCAGAACTTCGAATAACTGCTAACATGGTGCTTGAGAAAACAGAAGATTATTTTAAAGAAATGACCAAAAATCAAAAAGCTCTAAAAGGCGCCAATAAAGATCTTTATGTTGCATTAAAACAATTGACAGCCGTTGAAGAAGAGCTAAGAAGTCAGAACGAAGAACTTATAGAGAATAAGCAAGCCCTAGAAGTAAGTGAAAGGAAGAACAGAGCGATTGTTGAAGTTCTACCGGATATAATCTTTATATTAAATGAAGATGGTATATTCTTAGATTGCTTAGTGAACGAAGACGACCGATTGTATGTTAAAAAAGAACATTTTATCAGTAAACCCATAAGTGAAGTCATGCCTGAGCCAATCATAGCTATGAGTATGCACGCTATTAATCAAGCCATAGCAACGGGAGAGCTTCAAAGATTCGAATATGATCTCGAGATTGATGGCAAGCTGAATTATTATGAAATGCGTATGATTAAGTTTATGGATCAAGGTGTTTTGTCCATTATGAGAGATATAACGGAGCAAAAGCTTAATCAAATTCGTATAGAAAAGTTAAGTTACCATGACCAGTTAACCGGCCTCTACAACCGTCGTTTCTATGAAGAAGAACAGAGGCGATTGGATGTACCCCGTAATCTACCCCTATCAGTTATGATGTTAGACGTCAACGGACTAAAGTTAACCAATGATGCTTTCGGACATCTGGCAGGTGATCAGTTGTTGTTGCATGTAGCTAGGGTTATTAAAGAACATTGTCGTCTGGATGATATTATTGCCAGAATCGGCGGGGATGAATTTATTGTGCTTCTACCAAAAACCGATATAGCAGAAGCAAAAAGGATTGCGGACCGAATTCGCAAAGGCGCTAGGGAACAAAAGATGGACAATGTCGTCATATCCGTATCCATAGGATGTGCTGCAAAAATCAAAGAAGAACAGTCTATATCGGACATTTTTATTAGGGCTGAAGATCAGATGTACCGTGAAAAGCTTACCGAGAGTCAAAGCATGCGCAATAAGACGATCCAAGTTATTATAAAAACGTTAAATGAAAAAAGTTCCAGAGAAAAAGTACATTCGGATCAAGTCGCAAAGTTATGTGATAAAGTGGGCAAGGCAATGCATTTAGATGCTCTAACTTTAAATGAACTGGTTACAGCGGGCCAACTCCATGATATCGGTAAGATTGCTATTAGAGATGAAATATTGAATAAATCAGGAAGATTAACGGATCAGGAATATGAAGAAGTCAAAAAGCATTCAGAAAGTGGCTACTTAATCTTAAAATCAGTGGATGCCTACTCATCTTTAGCAGAGGATATCTTATCTCATCATGAAAGATGGGATGGTCAAGGGTACCCTAGAGGTTTAAAGACGATAGAGATTCCTTTGATTGCAAGAATCATAAGTGTAGCAGATGCTTATGAAGCTATGATATCTCAGCGTCTGTATAAAGCGACTTATAACCATAAAGAAGCTAGAGCGGAGCTTAGAAAGTATGCTGGGACGCAGTTTGATCCTGAGATTGTCAAAATCTTCTTAGAACAAAACATCGGATTATAAAGTATAAGAACACAAAAAAATGAGACCTTAAGAGGTCTTATTTTTGTATAAAAATACTAAAAATAAACAAATTACTTGATTACTATTGATTCAGATTTAGGTAGATGCTATACTAGGTTAGTGAACACTAACGAGGTGGAATATGATAAAGAGAAAAGATAAGATATTAATTAGTGCCATAGACTTGCTATATAGTGAAGGTGTCAGTGGGGTGACAACAAAGAATCTGGCAAAACTAGAAAAAGTTACAGAACCGGCTTTGTATCGACAATACAAAAATAAACAAGAGATACTTAACCATATTGTTGAAGCTTATGCACAGTATGATGAGAAAATTATCAATACTATTAAGGAAAGTCCATTATCAGGTTATGAAGTGATTCAGTATTATATCAAACGGTTTATAGAATTTTATGAAAACTATGTTGAATTGACCACAGTGATGTTTTCAATGGATCTATACTATTATCACGATGCAACCAAGGCTAGAATGGAAGAAATCGTCAACAGACGCATTGGTTTTTTAGAAAATCTTATAAGACTCAACCAAGATGTACTTTTAAAAAATACCGGATATAGCAGTAGGGAAATGGCCAGTATGATTCATGGTACCTTATTTGCCCAGATTTATGAATGGCGTATGACGGGCATGCATTATTCTTTAAAAGAGCGTGTGCTGGATTATGTTATGAAATTATTGGGTAATAGTAATGCATATAAGCAAGTTATAGAGAAAAATGAAGATAGAAAAGAGGAGATATAATATGAAAATCTTAATTGCAGAGGATGATTTAACCAGCCGCCTATTTATGAAAAAATACTTATCCAAATATGGTAGCTGTGATGTGGCCATGAATGGGCTTGAGGCTATAGACTTAGCTATGAATGCCATAGAGATGGAAAATCCTTATGACTTGATTTGTTTAGATATCATGATGCCGAAAGTAGATGGCATTAAGGCATTAAAGGCTATACGAGAAATTGAAAGTACATCCCTGCAGGATGGGATGGTACCTTCTAAAATTATAATGACCACGGCTCTTAATGATAAAGAAACTGTTGAAGAAGCTTATAAATACGGTTGTGAAGCTTATGCTTGGAAACCGATTGATGTTGAGAAATTTGATGAGGTACTTAAAAAAATTAATTTGATATAAAGTCATCTATGAGGGAGGGCGTACAATCGTGTCCTATTGGAAATATAGAGAAAGTTCATTAAGATTCATAAACATTGCTTATATTGTTGTTTATTTTGTTTTGGTTGGCTTGTATAAGACTACAGGTGATAGTCACTTTTTTTTCAATATTTATGTGACCATAGTGATCTTAAGTTTATTGGCTATGGTATTTGCATCCAGTTATATTAAAGCCTGGACAGAGAAATATCAGTTAAGGCTAAATTATATACTTTGGACTATTACGATTATCAGTACTGTAATCGCGTATTATTCCGGAGGTGATCTTTTCATCACCAGCCATTTAATACTGCTCTTGATTTCAATCTATTCATTGTATAGTAGAAGTAGGATGAAGACTTATATTCTCATTTATTTGATGACGGTTTTGCCTTTTGCCCTTTTATCAGAAGTTGATTTTAATAGGAAACTGACTTCTATTAGCGCCATGATTGTTGTGTTATCTATGGCTTACATTAGAAGCATATACGATGAGCATATTTACAAGGCTTATGCAGATACCAATCAATCACAAAACATGTTGCTGATGAATGCTCAAGAGGCCTTTGCACTTCATCGCATGGTTCTTGATGACTTAGGCAGACCGGTGGACTACATCTATTTGGCCGTTAACGCTGCTTTTGAGAAAATAACGGGTCTAAAAGGAGAAGATATTATCGGCAAGACAGTTCTAGAGGTGCTCCCGGATACGGAAAAATATTGGATTGACATCTTTGGAGAAGTGGCACTTGAGAGAACATCCAGGAGTGTGGTCAACTACTCGAAGGCATTTGACAAATACTATGAAGTAAGAGCCTATCCGACGGAGCATCTTGAGTTTGCTGTATTATTTATGGATGTTACAGAACGACTTCATAATGAAAATAAGCTGAAACATGCAATGAAACAGTCAGATAATGCCAACCAGTTAAAAACCCAGTTCCTAAAAGACATCAATCATCGCTTGAGAACACCCCTTAACGGCATGATGGGCATGATGCAACTTATAGACATTAGTGAAGTAGGACAAAATAACAGAGAGCTTTTTGAAGCCATGGTCCTTGAGATGAAACATACCAGAAACATCATCAATCAGATATCTAAATACATTGACATACAGGGAATGGACTTTGAATACACCCATAACAATGTTTATAACCTTGTCGAAGATGAAGTAAAGAAGTTTAATACAGATAGTTTTGATATAAAAGTCGAACAGTCAGAAAACAAGGACCTAGAGATTTTTATTGAAAAAAAAGTGCTTTTATCGGTTCTGAGAGAACTGGTTGTGAACGCAAAAAATCATACTAGAAACAAAAGGGTATTAATTACTCTCCAATGTCAACATAACCGAGAAAATGAGATAAGTTATATGAGAATTACCGTAACGGATTATGGTAAAGGTATCGAGAAAGATCGACTGAAATATATATTTAATGAATTTTACCATCATGATTTTATACATATTTATAAGGAAAGCGACAGTATCAGCATACCAATGTGCAAACAGATGTTGCTGTGTTGCGGCGGTGATTTGATTGTTGAGAGCGTCATGAACTACGGTACTTCATTTACAATGATTCTACCGGTATATAACATTTGATAATAGTGATGAATAAATTTGAAACTTATAACAATGCGAAACGAAACTTAAGGTTCGTGTAATAAAAAACGGAGGGAAAACAATGAGATTAATGATCGTAGACGACGCTTCATTTATGAGAGTAGCAATTCGTAGAATGATTGAAACAAAGGAATATGAGGTTGTGTGTGAGGCAGAAGATGGCCAACAAGCCATTGAAAAATTCCAGAAGTATAGACCGGACATTATTACCATGGACATTACGATGCCAAACCTATCAGGCATTGAAGCTCTAAAGGAGATAAAAAAACTCAGCTCTACGGTTAAGGTCATCATGGTCTCAGCCATGGGTCAAGAGGCACTTATTAGAGAAGCAGTTATGCATGGTGCCAATTCATTTATTGTTAAGCCATTTAAAGAAGATAAGCTTATTGAAGTATTGGAGAGCTTAAAATCATAAACAGGGGGAAGAACAGTTGAACAATTCATATATAGATGAACCGATGCTGGAAGCCTATGTTTATGAGACTTCACAGATTATAGAAACCCTTGAACAACTGATGATTCAAAGCGAAAAAGTAGGTAATTTTTCAGCGGATGCTATTAATGAAATTTTTCGTTTTATGCATACCATTAAAGGTTCATCCGCCATGATGATGTTTAATGAAATTAGTACTTTAGCCCATAAAATTGAAGATATTTTTTATGTCATACGAGAGAATCAAGGGGTAAAATACGATTTCTCCACATTGGTTGATTGTATACTTGAGAGTGTTGACTATTATAAAATCGAGTTGATCAAAATAAGAAACGGCGAAACGCCGGACGGGGATACTGCCAGTCTGACAGATAAAGTCAATGATTATCTTGAGATGCTCAAAGAAGATAATGGTCTAAAGAAAACAAAGAAAGAAAAGGAAACCAAGTCTGAAAAAGATCAAAAATATTATATAAGGCCCAGTAAAAAAGAAGATCCGGCCAAGTATTATAAAGCCAAGATTATGTTTAAAAAAGACTGTGAGATGGAGAACATCAGAGCCTATACAGTTATACATAATATTGTAGATCTGGTAGAGGAAGTGCTCTATAAACCAAGTGATATCATTGACAATGATCAGTCAATTGATGATATAAGAGCTAATGGCTTTTTAATGGCCATTAGGTCAACGTCCAGTGAAGAAGATATTCGGAAATATCTTGAAAAAACGGTCTTTTTAGAGAGCTTAGACTTTGGAGAAGCAGAAGAAGATTGGTACAAAGAATTTGAAGTCATTTATCAAGATCAGGAAATACATGATGACATAAAAATACCTGAGACCTCCAAAAAATATATTGAAAATCAAAAAGTCAAAAAAGAAAAAGAAGATATCAAGCAAGAAGTCACAGCGACAACAACACAAAGCATCATCAGTGTGAACGTGGATAAATTGGATATGCTGATGGACATGGTAGGTGAGTTGGTTATTGCTGAAGCCATGGTATCTCAGAATCCGGAAGTTGTACGATTAGAGATTGAGAGCTTTGAAAAAGCTTCAAGACAATTACATAAGAT
Organism: Firmicutes bacterium HGW-Firmicutes-2; assembly: GCA_002841495.1. GTDB lineage: Bacteria > Bacillota > Clostridia > Lachnospirales > Vallitaleaceae > Petrocella. The sequence continues at coordinate 31,862 of PGZV01000017.1, forward strand.
ATCCAGTGAACTACAAGACATGGTCATGGCCATTCGCATGGTAGCATTATCCACAACATTTATGAAAATGCACCGTATTGTTAGAGATATGACAAGAAAGTTATCCAAAGATGTGGTACTAGATGTATACGGCGAAGAAACTGAAGTCGATAAGAACATCATAGAAAAGATAGCAGATCCCTTAATGCATATTATTCGAAACGCCATTGATCATGGGATAGAAGATGGTGAAGATCGTGTGGCAAAAGGAAAGTCAAAGCAAGGCAGCATCATCCTTGAGGCAAAAAACTCGGGTAGTGATGTTCTGATAATTATAAAGGATGACGGAAAAGGCTTAGACAAACAAAAAATATATGAGAAAGCTTATAATCAAGGCTTAATCTATCAATCCATTGAGGACCTAAATGATAAAGATATTTATCGTCTGATTTTACACCCGGGATTTTCGATGAAGGAACAAGTGACTGAATTTTCCGGACGAGGTGTTGGCATGGATGTGGTGGCAAAAAACATTGAAAGTATTGGTGGTTCTGTCATCGTAGACAGTGTTTTAGGTAAAGGAACGACTATTATATTAAAAATACCGTTAACTTTAGCCATTATTGAAGGTATGAATATTAAGGTTGGTGAATCTAGATTTACGATCCCGATTGTTTCTGTTAAGGAATCATTTAGACCTGGTAGTAGGGAGATTATTAGAGATCCTGATGGTCGAGAAATGATTATGGTCAGAGGCCTATGCTATCCAATTGTTAAGCTTTATGAATATTATGGACTAAGAACAGATGTAAAAGACTATGAAAACGGTATATTAATTATGGTTGAAGAAGACGATCGTAGTTGTTGCCTACTTGCAGATGAGCTACTTGGTCAACAACAAGTTGTGGTCAAGTCTCTACCAAACTATATTAAACGCTATAAGCAGGTAAAAGGCCTAGGCGGTTGTACATTGTTAGGCGATGGTAGTATTAGTTTGATATTGGATGTCGGTGAATTTGAACTGTCGAATGTGCTTGACAAATAAAGGGATGAAGGTGATAAGATGAATGAAGATATGAACGGTTTGCTAGAGGATCAAGAAGAAGACACACAAAAAGGCAAGTTTTTAACCTTCTCCCTTGGGGAAGAAAGCTATGGTATTGACATTATGTATGTAACAGAAATCATCGGTATTCAACCCATTACGGTCGTGCCGGAATTGCCTGATTTTGTCAAAGGTATTATTAATTTAAGAGGTAAAATCATAGCTGTTATGGATGCAAGATTAAAATTCAACAAGGCACCGAAAGAGTATAATGACAGAACATGTATCATAGTCATTGATATAGCACAATTATCCATTGGTATTATCGTTGACGCTGTGGCCGAAGTTATTAACATAAGTGATGACAACATCGTACCACCGCCAAATTTGAATTCCGGCGGGAGAAAATATATAAAAAGCGTAGGAAAGAGTGAAAACAGCGTCATATTGATACTGGATTGTGAAAAACTATTGGATGAGCAAGAAATAGACGAGCTAAAAAGCTCGAATGACTAGGAGGAATTAAAATATGAAGTGGTATTATAATCTGAAAATTGGTGTCAAATTGATTATAGGATTCGTTTTAGTGGCAATCATTGCCAGTACAATCGGTGTCGTTGGGTATATCAGTACGAATACACTAAGTATGCATTTGGATGAAGTAACAGATGTAACATTGCCAAGTGTCAACTCATTACTTGTCATTAATGAAGCACAAACTGCAGTAAGGGCTGGCCTTAGAAATCTGGCCAACCCACAAATACCAGTAGAACAAAGATTGGTCGAATATACATATATTGATGATGCATTAGATAGAAGTGAAAAATATTGGGCAATATATGAACCTCTTCCAAAATCAGATGAAGAAGCAAATGAATGGACAGAATTGGTATCTTTATGGAATACATGGCGAATTACTGTTGAAAATTCAATGGTTGCTTCCCAAAAGTATGATGAAGCTTTGCGCTTAGGGTCTGCCAATCAAGATAGTCTTCTAGAAGAATTACTTAGTCAGAATAGAATATCTGCAGAAGCTTACGTACCGGCCTCGGCTTCTTTATCAAAATTAGTTGAAATTAATAACGATCAAGTCGTTCAAGTAAATACAGACACGGAAGATGCAGTTTCAACAGCTATAACCCTAATAATTACTATATCCGTATTAGGTGTGGCAATCTCCATTGTATTAGGTGTTTTTATATCTAACATGATCAAAAAGCCAATTAATAAAATGGTGATTGCAGCCAAACGCATTGCAGATGGAGATCTGGATGTGGATATTCAAGTTGAGTCTAAAGATGAGATTGGGATACTGGCAGGTGCTTTTCGTAGAATGACAGACAATATCAATGAGGTCATGACCAACATCAATTCCGCTTCAGAACAAGTGGCATCCGGATCCAGACAGGTATCGGACTCCAGTATGTCCTTATCCCAAGGAGCAACTGAACAAGCAAGCTCTGTTGAGGAATTAACGGCTTCTATTGAAGAAATCGCAGCTCAGACCAGACAGAATGCTGCTAATGCTGAAAAAGCTAAAGAAATGTCATCTTCTGCACAAAAATATGCAGAAAAAGGCAATACCCAAATGGCGGGTATGGTAAAAGCTATGGAAGGTATCAACGATTCATCCAACAACATATCCAAGATTATAAAAGTCATTGACGACATAGCATTTCAAACCAATATCCTAGCTCTAAATGCAGCTGTTGAAGCTGCCAGAGCCGGACAACACGGTAAAGGATTTGCAGTAGTTGCTGAAGAAGTCAGGAACCTAGCAGCCAGATCAGCCAATGCAGCTAAAGAAACCACAGCAATGATTGAAGGTTCGATCAAAGAGGTGGAAGGTGGCACCAAGCTCGCCAATGAAACAGCAGAAGCATTGAATATGATTGTTGAAGGTGTATCAAAATCAGCTGAACTGGTTGGAGAAATAGCTGTGGCATCGAATGAGCAAGCGCTTGGCGTTGAACAGATTAATCAAGGCATCATGCAGATATCCGATGTGGTTCAAACCACCAGCGCAACAGCTGAAGAGACCGCTGCAGCCAGTGAAGAATTATCCGGTCAAGCTGATATGCTCAAATCACAAGTGGCTAATTTCAAGTTAAAGCATGCTAAAACTAAGTATAATCAAGACCACGAGGAGATTCATCCGGATGTGTTGAGAATGCTTGAAGATATGAAGCATAGTGAAAGCGCTAGGGGCAACAAGCAAAATAAAAAGATTTCTCTTAGTGATACAGATTTTGATAAATATTAATTATTAAAGATAATGAAGGGAGACTTGTCTCCCTTCATTAAGTGGGTGCTACGATGATACATATAACTGATGACGAATTTAGACTCATCACCGAGTTTATAAAAGAACATAGTGGTATACATCTGAGAGATGAAAAAAAGACGATGCTTGTTGGACGACTGGGTAGTATTGTTAGAGATCATAATCTAAATAGTTTTATGGCTTATTATCAATTGCTTAAAAATGATAAAGAGGGTAAAGAATTAAGTCGACTGATTGACAAAATCACAACGAACCATACTTATTTTATGCGTGAATCGGAACATTTTAATTATCTCACACAAGAAGTATTACCTTATATGAAGATGGCCATAAAAAACAAAGATTTACGGGTATGGTGTGCAGCTGCTTCTTCAGGAGAAGAACCTTATACACTTGCTATCCTCCTTGCAGACTATTTCAAGAATGATGCGCTTTCATGGGATAAAAAATTATTAGCTACAGATTTATCCCTAAGTGTTCTTGAAGAAGCAAAGAATGGAATTTATACAAAAGAAAAATTAAGTGCTCTGCCTAAAATATGGGTGCTGAATTATTTTGATAAAATCAATGACCATCAGTTTCAAATTAAGGATAGCATAAAGAATGAAGTCATTTATCGTAGATTCAACCTTCTAGAGTCTCAGTTTCCATTTAAGAAAAGATTTCATATTATATTTTGCCGTAATGTTATGATTTACTTTGATCATAAGACAAAAGCAGAACTATTAGACAAATTATATGAAGTCCTAGAACCTGGCGGTTACTTGTTTATCGGACATTCTGAATCCATAAGTAGAGAAACCACGAAATTCAGATACATTAAACCGGCAGTCTATAGAAAAGTATAAAGGGGGGGCATGGATGGCAATTAAAGTATTGATTGTAGATGATAGTCGTGTGTTTAGAGAAATACTATCAAGAGGTGTCATGGTTGATCCTTCTATAACAGTTGTGGCAACGGCAACCGACCCGTTTGATGCAAGAGATAAGATCCTTGAGTTTGAACCGGACGTGGTTACATGTGATATAGAGATGCCTAAGATGAATGGTATTGATTTTATAAAGCGCTTGATGCCCCAGTACCCAGTTCCGGTTATTGTCGTAAGCGCTATTAGTAACAAAGTCTTTGATGCCATGAATGCCGGAGCTGTAGAATTTGTGACTAAACCAAGTGTCCAGTCGCCGGATAGTGTACAAGATTTTATAGTTGAGTTAATCAGCAAGATCAAAGCAGCTTCAAAAGCTACTGTAATTTTTGATGAAAAGCCGATAAAGATAGAAAGTAATGAACATCAGGTTATTAAACAGTTTGATATTATTGGAATCGGTGCTTCAACCGGTGGTACAGAAGCCATCTTTAAGCTACTTAAACAATTGCCCGAGGGTATACCCGGCATCGTTATCGTTCAACACATACCACCGGTTTTTTCGTCAATGTTTGCGGAGCGGTTGAATCAACAAACCCACTTCAAAGTGAAAGAAGCAGTTACCAATGATATAGTTAAGAAGAACCATATATACGTGGCACCAGGGGATCAACATATTCAGGTTAAAAAAGTGGATGGTCTGTATGTTCTAAAGGTATTTGCCGGTGAAAAAGTCAGCGGACACTGCCCCTCGGTAGACGTATTATTTTCATCCATGGCTGAAGAAGCCAGAGAAAGAGCCATGGGTGTTTTACTTACCGGTATGGGGTATGATGGTGCAAAAGGTATCACGGCTATGAAAAGAAAAGGTGCCATAACCATAGGTCAAGATGAAGCTTCAAGTGTGGTATATGGCATGCCGAAGGTAGCTTATGAGCTAAACGGCATAACGAAGCAGACTTCATTAGACCTAATGGGTCATTATATGATGAAATACTTGAGGTAGTCTATGTTGAATGTTGGAATTGGTGAATATATAATTTCAGATGATCCGAGTGAAGTTATTGTAACCCATGCTCTAGGATCCTGTGTTGCATTGATTGTTCATTGCACCCACACAAAACATACAGCAATGGCTCATATCGTTTTACCGGAGAATTCAAGTATTAAAAATCAGGCATTATACAAAATGAAACCGGGTTATTTTGCATCAGACATTGTGCCTATTATGGTCAATTATTTCCTAAATGAGTTAGGTTGTAAAAAAAGTCATTTAGATCTGTTTCTCGTTGGTGGTGCAGTATCTAGATTGAGTACAGATCAGTTCTTAGTCGGACAAAAGAATAAGGCCATGGTTTTGCATCTAGTTAGAAGTTATGGTTTGAAAATAGATGATTCAGAAACAGGCGAGCGTTTTAGCCGAACCGTTACAGTTAAGGTCTCAAATGGTCACATTCATGTCAAAAGGCAAAATATGATATTATAGGTGATAAATATGAAAAAAAATCTGGATTATTATAACATTCTAGAAGCCCTCGGCGACGGTGTCATTACGGTTAATAAGCACAATGAGATTGAATATATTAATAAAAAAGCAATAGAGATTATTGGAAATCATCCAAGAGAGCTTGAAGATATTGCCCTGTTTTTTCCGGTTAAAACCGATGATAAAGGTGAAATCATAAAAAACATCATTGAAGAAGTTAAAAAAACCGGTACGACAAGAGGGCTTGAAAGAGGCGCTCATATTATTGTGCCCGGAATAGGAAAAAAATATTTGTCAGCAAGCATAACACGTATACAGGTCCAGAATCAATATCAAGTGGTGCTGAATGTACGTGATGTCACGAACCTGATTAAACTGGAGAACGATCATATAGAACAGAAAAATAATCTGGAAATCATATATGACGCTTTACCTTTGGGTCTCGTTGTTGTGGACCAGAACAGAAAAGTGGTTAAGATTAATAGGTACATCTCACATAATTTTGATGTGAAACATAGACAAGCTGGGGAAGCATTGTTAGGAAACCTGTTAAAATGTTCAAATGCCAAGGATAAGCTATGTGGATTAAGTGAAGGGTGTGCGAATTGTCAAATGAGACAGAGTGTCCATGCTTTATATGAAGACAATCAAGACTTTATGACTAACAGGTTACAATTTAAGCACACTATTTATGATGAAAATATCTACCGAGATTATCAACTGGGATTTGTAAAAATCATGAGTCACGATGAAGTGCAGACCTTAATTATCATACAAGATATAACAGAACAGGTGAACTATGAAAAAAGGATACAGAAAGCCAAAGATGATGCGATTGAGGCTAATCGTCTAAAAAGTGAGTTTTTATCCAATATGAGTCATGAAATACGGACACCTTTAAACGGTATTATAGGAATGGTGGATCTTACGAGACGCCATTTGACAGATCCGTCATTAATTGAGAATCTGGATATTGCTAAATCCTCCAGTATGAATCTACTGAATATTATTAATAGCATTTTGGATATTTCTAAGATTGAAGCAGGAAAATTGACGTTGTTTAAAAAACCCTTCTATATAGATCGACTTTTTGAAGAAGTGTATAAAGAAAACCATTTTAAAGCACAAGCAAAAAATATCGAATTCAATCTGCAGATATGTCCTACTTCTATGGGAAGGGTTATTGGAGACAGAATAAGGCTGAAGCAAGTACTAACAAATCTCGTGGATAATGCCATCAAATTCACTGAAGTAGGCGAAGTCTTGATGCATTATTGTTTTTCCATGAATGGAAGTAACAAATTAGAACTACGTGTACATGTAAAAGATACTGGTATCGGTATTAGTGAAGATTTTATGAAGAATTTATTTGAAAGTTTCACTCAAGCGGATGGTTCCTATACGAGAAAAAAAGGTGGCACAGGTCTAGGCTTGACAATATCTAAGAAAATCATTAAGCTTTTTGGTGGTAATTTGACAGTTGAATCGGAAGAAGGTAGAGGATCAGATTTTTTCTTCAGTATACCCTTAGAAGTTGAAGTGGATTTAGGTCAAGAATCAGAAGCATATTATAGAAGTTTAGATACTTTGTATGAACCTTTATATAAAAATGAAACTTTTGAAAATAGAAATATAAAAGGCAGAATACTGGTGGTTGAAGATGATGTTATTAACCGTAGAATCATACAGGAGCAACTGGAACTTGATGGACATACTGTAGATGTGGCAGAAAATGGAAAGATAGGTGTTGACAAAGTAGAAAATAACCTTGTATATGATGTAATTTTCATGGACATTCAAATGCCTATTATGAGTGGGATTGAAGCCATTGATATCATTCGAAAAAAAAATAAAGGCAGAAAACCAACTATTATTGCATTGACAGCGCTTGCATTAAAGGAAGACAGAGACGTGATTATGAAACATAACTTTGATCTATATATAACAAAGCCTATTCAACTTCATAAGATATCGGAAATCGTTCAGGCTTTACTAGCAGGCGATAAAAGAATTTATCATGACCCTAGGTACAATGAGGCATTAACTGTGCTGCATGATGATATTAAAAGGAATCAATTTACTCCTGTAGAAAAAATCTTAGAGAACATAAGACATTTGCATAAGGACAAAGCTGTAGATGAGATAACGCTTCAAGCTCAGAACTTAGTGGAATATTTTGAGAAAAGTCAGCAAGAAGAATTAAGAATATTAGCATTCAAATTGGTGATGGCGGCACGAAAAGAGAAATGGGATACAATCTTTGATCTCGTGGAAAAAATAGCTTTAGATTTGGCGTAAACTGTAGTAAAGTTATAATATGGTTTTGACCCTCTACCATAATATTGAATGACTGAGGAGTGACATAAATTGAGAATACTAATAGCAGAAGATGATGTGGTCAGCAGAAAACTGATGTGGAAGATCCTGTCCGACTATGGAGACTGTGATTTGGTCATTAACGGTCTTGAAGCGATTGATGCATTTCTATTGGCTATAAAAGACCATGAGCCTTATGATTTGATTTGTTTGGACATTATGATGCCTAAAGTAGATGGTGTTAAAGTTTTAAAAACCATTCGAGATATGGAAATCCAAAATCATATCGAAAATCCGGTCAAAATCATAATGACAACAGCGCTTGGTGAAACTGAAGTAGTAGATGATGCTTTTATCAAAGGGGCAAATGCTTATGCAACCAAACCATTGGACATAGAAAAACTGATTGAGGTCATCAAAAACCTAAAATTAATAAGTTGAGTTAATCAATTAGATAAATTAAGTGAATGATTTATATGGACAAGCTTAGAAAAGGAGTCTACAGATGAATGTAAATGTTGTTTATTATGAGTCGCCTATTGGTTTAATCATGATAGAGGCAAGAGACGAAACAATTGTAGAGGTGTCATTTGCAGAGGATGTAAAGGTATCTGAAAAAGAAACACCAGTACTTAGTCAAGCCAAAAAACAGTTGGATGAGTATTTTGAAGGAAAAAGAAAAGATTTTGATTTACCGATAGAATTACAAGGCACAGACTTTGAAAAAAAGGTATATATAGCTCTTATACAGATTAAATATGGGAACCTTGCTTCTTACAAAGATATTGCCTGTAATATTGGGCATGATAAGGCATGTCGTGCAGTTGGCGGAACCAATCATAAAAATAAGTTGGCTATTATAGTGCCTTGTCACAGAATTATTGGCAGTAACGGTAAGATGACTGGGTATGCAGGCGGTTTATGGCGTAAAACATGGCTTATTGATCATGAACAGAAAAATAGTGTAAATTAATATAAAATCAGACTAAAAAATACCCAAGCATTAGCAGTTGGGTATTTTTTATGTCAAAATTCGTCAAACTAGGACCTATGAACTTATAAATATTTATGCTATAATTAATTAAATCTATAGTGCTTTAGACGCATTTTTTAGTCTTAAGCACCATAGATGGATAATCATTCATCCAGCTTGAGGAGGGTTATATGTTGAAGAAGATATTACAATCATTTATTGGAATAATGTTACTGTTCGTTATGACAACAACAGTTGCTTTTGGGAATGAAACGCTACCGAGTGACTGGGCTAAAGATGAAGTTGATGCGGCAATCACCCATGGACTGATACATGAGAGTCTAATGGAAGGCTATCGACAGCCAATCAAGCGTTATGAATATGTATTGTTGGCATTATCTATAGTTGAAAAAACAGGCATAGATATTACATTAGAATCTGAATATGCTTTTTCAGATATATTAGGCCATCCTTACGAGAAAGAAATATTAAAAGCCTATAGTTTTAAAATCATTGACGGATACGGTAACGGACTATTTAAACCGGATGCCTATATTACACGTCAAGAGGTTGCAAGTCTAGTGTATAAACTCATAAATGCATTAGTTCTTGACGATGACGCTGTAATCCAACCAGGCACCCAATACGCTGATGGTATTCAGATCAGTAGCTGGGCGAAACAGGCAGTGGATTATTGCTATCAGAAGAATATTATGAAAGGTGTCGGCAAGGACCATGCCGGACTGGACATTATAAGACCTCTAGGAACGACAACGCTTGAAGAAGCCATCTTGCTTATGTATCGATTGGCTCATGAAAATCAAATTGTAAATGCACCATCCATAGGTCAGGTCACCATAGATGAAAACAACACAGATAGCACAGTCAATAAAGTAGCCGGAGAGACCTTTGATCTTACTTATTTTTCAAGATATTTTTCTATTGAAGCTGCAACCATATTGTTAGAATTAGAAGACTCAAAAGATGTTCGAATAGTGGATGTGTCAGATCAATCTGCATTATTAAGTGTAGGAGAAAAGAATACGATATATTTGGTAAAAGACTCAAGGGGTACTATTCTGGAACTAAACAGTCAAACAAGCATAGATGCATCACTTGAGACATTATATAAACAATTACTAAAAGCAGTTAATGGTAATGATTTCGTAGTTGAAAGAATTGAAGCCGGTATTCAAGGACTTAGAAGCAGTGGAACAAGATTCGAAGAAAGTATTGGCGAAGCCTATCAAGTTATGGGGAATGTGGATGATACTGTAGATAAAGTCTATATCGTTAAGTACCATGAAATGGCACGATGATAAGAAGGAGGGCTATAATGACAAAAGTAAATGTAAAATCCTGGATCAGCATGTTTTTGATAATGGTCATGGTTACAAGTATGGGTGTATCCTTACAGGCAGATACTGTTGACTATGAAGCACCAATTTTTATGAACAAAATGATTGTAGACAACAAGACACAAGTATTGGTAAATGACACTTTTCAAGTCAGCTATAGGTTTCAACCTCAGGACATTCCTGTAGGTATGTTGTTGCCGGAGAATTATAATACGCCTAAAGATATTGTCCTGATTATTGATACATCAGGAAGTATGGCCTGGGATGTTAACGGTAATACGATCAGTCAAACTGGATATTGGAGTGATTATGAAGTAATACCAGAATCACAGTTCATAAATAACAACGATGCATACAAGAGAGAGGCAAATATTAGGGTAGGAAGCAACGATGATTGGGATGTGCGCATATGGGAGTGGAGCAGTTGGAGCTATTCTTATTATCAATATACCTATTATCAACGCGAATGGGTGAGTTCGGCTGCAACATCCAGAATGGAACTTGCTAAAAATTCAGCAAAAAACTTTCTAAAACAACTAAAAGATTTACCAAACACCAATGTTGGCATTATTGAATATAATACAGATACTACAGTAAAGTACAGAAACAATAGTATCTTATTACCTATAGACAACGCAACTAATTATAACTTCTTAGTTTCAGCAATAAACGGTCTAAGTGCAGGAGGCGGAACCAATATTGGTTTAGGTATGTATGAAGGCTACAAGGCACTGAATACAAGTGTGAAATCAGAAAAGTATTTTATCTTTTTGACAGATGGTGTGCCAACTTACTATTCCTATTATGATCAAAATAACAATGGGAAAAAAGATGCAAGTGAATCTTACTATAATTCTGAAAGTGGATCCAGATTAAAACGAGGCGGGACCGGTAGTAGTGATAATGACAGTTTAGCCCTTAATTATGGAAAAAACATAGCTAGACTTATAAAAGGTAGTAATCTAGATATTCAAAGCTATTTCATAGCTTTTGCAGACAATGATGCCGGAAATACTCTAAAAGCTATATCCGATGAAGCAAATGGTATCTATAAAAAGGCCTTAACAGGAAATGCACTTGAAGATATCTATAATCAACTTGGAGAGCAAATCAGTAGTGACTTTTCACTTAAAAATGTCTACTTCGAAGAAACATTTAATGAGGCTTTTGAGATTGTGACTTATCCTTCATCCATGACAAAAGTAGGTCAGACAGTAAAAGGTGAGTTTGGTAGCATCAATTACAACCTTAATGCAGCAGGCACACATTTTGTAGCCAGTCCTATGGAGTTCACTATAACCCTTAAGGCGAAGTCGGCAGGTGCCTATATCATAGGAGAAGGCGATCAATCCTTTATTCGCTATAGGGATCTAGATGGTGTAATAAAGATTAGAGGATTTGCGGACATTGAAATGATTGTAACAGAAACCCAAGCACCGATTATGAGTGTTAATTTGTCCAATACGAAGGCGAATTTATCCAATTACATTTTGACCATTCATATTAATGAAAATGCGAGACTACAAGTGTATGATATTAATGATGTTAACTTATTCTCAGTTGCAGGCCTACAAGGTGAGAACAAAATTGATATGACTAAAGATCAACTTATTGGAAACTTTCTAAAGGTAAGAGCAACGGATGTATATGGCAATGTGACCAATGAAACAGTTCCAATTATCACGATAAAGTCTATTGAGAGTCAAGTACATTCAGAGCTAGTACTACAAACTCAAGTCAACAGTACCGTTACCAAAATAAATCTAAATGAGGCAACAGTAACAACCAATAAGTTTACAGATGCACTTGGTCAATACAAACACAACCTGACTTTAAAAGAAGGCGGTAATTTGATTGAAGTTGGTGTGGAGAATGCCTTCGGGAATACAGGTAACTTATATTATGAAAAAAGTATTGAAGCAGATAAAGCAGTACCGATTATAAAATACGATCATATGAAAGGCTTTATATTAGATAATTCAGTTATGCCGGTCTATGTTGAAAGTGACGGAACCGGTTCTAGAATTGTCGAAACGCATTATATGAAGTTATCAGGTAGCAAAACCAATGCCACTGTATCGGATTTCAATCATTTGATTGGTACCAGTCAAGGTTTAATGGTAGGGATGACAGAGGCTGAGATTGATGCCATTGCTATTTTTGCACCCAACAAGAATGATGATGAATACCTGCATGAGAAATTTAATGTGACAGAAAACGGCTATTACGCTGTATATGCAAGAGATGAAGGTGGTAATGAAGCTGTAATTGTTATAAGAATTAACAATAGAATGAATGGGCTACCAAATCTACTGTAAATCATAGCTAACTAAAGTGAAAATGTACCATAATATTATTAAAAGAGTAGCAAGGATGTGAAATCTTGCTACTCTTTTATGATGATGATACATAACTTTTCCTTGATGTTTATTCATGATATAATAAAAAAAGAGATAAAATAATAAATATATTGAAATCTAAGTTAAAGGTGTGGCTATATATGAGTAATTCAATTCGACTTAATAAATATATCAGTGAATCCGGTACTTGCTCAAGAAGAGAAGCAGACAAGCTGATTCTAAGAGGTGCGGTTACGATAAATGGGGATATCGCACAAGTAGGATCGAAAGTAGAACCTGGTGATATCGTTTTTGTAGAAGGCAAAGTGGTAAAGCCCAAAACCAATCGAGTTTATATGGCTTTTAATAAACCAATAGGCATAACATGTACAACAGATCCCAAAGACCCTACCAATATTGTGGACTATATTGGTTATAAAGAACGGATATTTCCTATTGGTCGGCTGGATAAAATGTCAGAAGGCTTGATTTTTATGACCAATGATGGTGATATTGTTAACAAAATCTTAAGGTCCGGCAACCTTCACGAAAAAGAGTATGTTGTAACCGTGGATAAGCCCATTACTGACGCTTTTATCAGTAAGATGGAATGTGGTGTACCTATACTAAAAACTAAGACAAAACCATGCAAAATAGAACCTCTTGGGAAAAATAGATTCAAAATTATTTTGGTTCAAGGGTTGAATAGGCAAATCAGACGTATGTGTGAGGTATTTGGCTACACTGTTGTGAAGTTAAAGCGTATAAGAATCATGAATATCGAACTTAGAGGTATTGAACCGGGACATTGGCGTTATTTGAATCAGGATGAGATAAAAGAAATCGATCGACTCATAAGTCATTCAAGTAAGACAGAAGAGGCTTCATTAGAAAAATAATGCAATATAACAGAGTTTCTTAGAACGGATTGGGGAGAAGCTTATGAATGAAAAGATGCTTAGGTCAATATACCGTTACGATAAAAAGGAAAAAACCTATCATATAGATGTACATCTTGACAACTATCGTGATGTATACAGTGAATGGGACTATTCCCCTTTTGTGAACCGAGATATGGATGAAGACTTATTAGAGTATTTGATGTCGTGTTCTTTTGAAATACCTATGAAAAAGAATTTGGATATAAATTTTTTCCTGTTAAAAACACTTCAAGATGCCAGTCGAGAAAAGAGAAGCATTGAAGGTATTCATAATTATTTTGGTTATCGGATACGTCAAGTGCAAACACAACGGTTTCGCCAAATGCGCAACACTCTAGCTTTCTTTGTAATAGGTGTCATTATGTTGGTATTTGCGGTTTTCTCAGCTACCTTAATTAAGAATCCCATTCTGGAACAATTGTTATCAGAAGGACTTTATATTGGTGCGTGGGTAGCTATGTGGGAAATGTTTTCCATCTGGTTTTTCCATATCAATGGATACAATTATCAGATCAAACATTATTTGCGGTTAAAGTCCGGTAATATTTATTACCATTATGTCGACAAATAAATATTATCGACGAAAAGGAGGTAAACTTGTGGAAGGCAATATAAGAGATAAGATTCAACCCGGTATGACTGTGAGCGTTGTGCAGAAGCAGGATCAGCGTAGTGGTCAGTTAACAGAAGGTGTGGTTAAGAAAATTTTGACCAACTCTAAAAATCATCCCCATGGGATTAAAGTCATGTTGGAAGATGGCGTAGTCGGTAGGGTTAAGAGTATCCTTCGTCAGTAAGAGTTACAAAAAGAACAAAAAGAACTAAAGTGACCGTAATATTGACAAATAAATGTCAAACTTGTATATTTAATGAAGTGATAAAATTGGATAGGAGCGAATAAAATGGGAAATGAAAAACACATAGTGGTTTTAGGTGCAGGCTATGGCGGAATACTCACGGCTAAAAAACTAGCAAGGAAATTCAAAAGAAAAGAAGATATTAAAATAACATTAATTGACAAAAATACATACCACACAATGTTAACAGAACTTCATGAAGTTGCTGCCGGTCGGGTGCCGGAAGAATCCATACGTATTGATCTTGATAAGATTTTTGAAGGTCGCAATGTAGAAGTGGTATTGGATGAGATTAAAAATATTAACTTTGAAAAGAAAGAATTAGCAGGTGATTTAAGCACATACACCTATGACTACTTAGTGCTGGGTACAGGATCAAAACCAACTTTCTATGGCTGTAAAGGTGCAGAAGAAAATGCCTTGACTTTATGGTCTTATGAAGATGCGCTTAAGATTAAATATCATATCCTAGAAGCCTTTGGTAAAGCAAGTGTAGAGAAGACGCCGGACAAAAGAGCCCATCTTCTTACGTTCGTAGTTGTAGGCTGCGGTTTTACAGGCATAGAGATGATTGGTGAGTTAGCCGAGTGGACAGATAAGTTATGTTTCAATTTCAATATACCTAGAGAAGAAATCAAACTTAAGGTTGTTGATTTGTTACCAAGAGTATTACCCATGTTTAAGGATAAATTGATACATAAGACAGAGAAGCGTTTGGAAAAAATAGGGGTAGAGGTTTTAACCCGTTCCAATATTATTGAAGTAAGTAAAAACAGCATTAGCATAGAAGGCAAAGAGCCTATTCCGACTTATACCACCATTTGGGCTGCAGGGGTTGAAGGCAGTGATTTGATGGGAACTTTGAAAAAAGAACATTTTAGTAAAGGTCCAAGAAATCGTGTCCAAACCGATCAGTATTTACGATCTGAAAGCCATGATGATGTTTTTGTAGTTGGAGATAACATTTTCTATATACCAGAAGGTGAAGAACAACCTGTTCCACAGATGGTAGAAAATGCCGAACACTCATCGGCTTTGGTCGCAGAAAATATTATCGCCACAATCAAAAAAGAGCCTCTTAAGCCTTATAAACCTAAGTTTCATGGTGCTATGGTAAGTATCGGTGGTAAATACGGTGTGGCTCAAGTAGGTACGCCTAAGAGTCAAATGGTCTATTCAGGTTTCTTAGCGATGTTGATTAAACATATGATCAATATGGTATATTTTATACAAGTATCCGGATTTAACAAAGCATGGACCTATATGATGCATGAATTCTTCCATGTTGAAGATCGACGCAGCTTTTTGGGCGGGCATTTCTCTAAAAGATCGCCTAACTTCTTCTTAGTTCCACTTAGATTATTTGTTGGTTTGAAATGGTTACTAGAAGGTCTTGCAAAGCTACCTAGAATCATGGAAAATCCTAACGATATTTTCCTCATACCTGCAAAACTACCTACATCAGGGGCATCAGAAGAATGGGTTGACGAAGTTGCAGAAGTGATCGTGTGGACAACATCATTGCCTTTGCCACAGTTTGTTGAAGATGTTGTGAGTTGGATGTTGAACTTAAGTCATGGTGCGGCTCTTCCGGTTCCAGAATTTGTAACAAATATGGTAGAAGCATCCATGGACATGATTTTCTATACTTCTACTGGTGATTTCACAGCAATGGCATCGATTTTCCAAACCGTTATGATACTTGGTGAGATCGCTGTTGGTGGTGCTTTAATATTAGGTCTATTTACTATGTTGGCATCCATCGGTTCCATTATTATGGGTATCATGATTTGGTCTTCCAACATGGCGCCTGTTGAGATGTTATGGTATCTTGTCGGAGGATTTGCACTGATTGGTGGCAGTGGTAGTACATTCGGCCTTGACTATTATGTATTACCGTTCTTAAAGAAACAATGGATGAAATTGAAATTTGTTAAAAAATGGTATTTATTCACATAGAAGTGACCTATAACCAAGATGGTTATAGTGCCAACACTATATAGTTGAACTTTTACATATGTTGTATGTAATTAGAGAAACTTAGAAGTGACTTATAACCATAATGGTTTTAAACTTAGTATTGACACTTTAACCTAGGTTAAAGCGCCAACACTATATAGTTGAACTTTTACATATGTTGTATGTAATTAGAGAAACTTAGAAGCGACTTATAACCATAATGGTTTTAAACTTAGTATTGACACTTTAACCTAGGTTAAAGTGCCAACACTATATAGTTGAACTTTTACCTATGATTTATAAGTTACGAATGCATCAACGTAACTTATAAATCATAGGTAAATAGAGAAACTTAGTATTGACACTTTAACCAATAATGATACAATACATAAGTGGGATGTTAGCGCGTGCTTACATTCCAATCTATAGCGTTTTTTAGCATATATAGTGATGGCGTCAAAAATTTAACCAAAGATGATAAAACCAAGTGGTGATAATATGAATACAAAAATAATAGAGGCATCTTTTTTACTCCAACTGGAAAAAGTCAAAGAAAATATGAAGTCTCAAACGGCTTCAGGTGATTCATTTTTAGATGGTTCTCTTGACTATTTGATGGCAACTGGCGGAAAGATGTTAAGACCTACATTTCTTTTAATCGGAAGTAGAATGGGTAAGGCTTATGTGGAACGGGAAGCTGAGATAATAAAACTGGCTACAGCCATTGAAACCATACACCTTGCAACCTTGATTCATGATGATATCATAGATGAAGCAACCATGCGCAGGGGGAAAGCTTCTATACAAGGTAAATACGGTCAATCCTATGCGGTTTATATGGGTGACTACCTGCTGAGTCAATGCTTCTTGATGTTGACCAACCTTAATCTGGAAAAATCCTTAGCAATTAATCTTGCTAAGGTCGTTACCAGAATTTGTTTAGGTGATATGAAGCAAAATCAATTACGCTATGATGTTAAGATCACGCCATATAAATATATCAAAATGGTGTCGGGTAAGACAGCTGCGTTATTCTCTGTAGCAATGAGTTCAGGCGCATATTATGCAGGTGCCGAAGAAAAAGATGTTAAGATTCTAAGTCGAATTGGATATGAGATTGGTATGGCTTTTCAACTTATTGATGATCTCCTTGATTTTGAAGGTGATATATCGACTGTAGGTAAAGAAGTCCAAGTGGATGTACGCCGTGGCTATTATAGCATGCCCATCATTTTTGCACTCCAAAAAGATAATCCCTATTCTGAAAGACTTATGTCATTACTGGGTCAAGATATGGATGATGACAGTATAAAGGAAATGATTGAAATTGTACAACTTGCAGGTGGTATTGAAAAAACAAGATCGTTGGCGAATAGATACAATACAAGAGCTATGGATTTATTGAAAAGGCTACCTCTTAGTGAAACGAGAACAATGCTTGAGAACATGATACCTCCCTTATTAAGTCGATTAAGCTGACAGTGGAGGGAAAAAGGGGCGATTAAAATGTTTGAAAGAAAAATTAAAGGTTTTAGAGGCTTGATCTCTTCAACCTTTTTTCTTATCGTTATAATAGTATTGACCGTTGGTTGCTCTGAAAAAGTGCCGATTTATGTACCGGGTACGTACATTAATGAGACTGAGGGCTATTATAGTACCCTTAGAGTGAGCGTTACAGTGGATCAAAATCATATTACTCATATCGAGATACTATCTCATGAAGAACCGGAATTACTGGCAGATGTGGTTTTTGAAGAATTACCCAAGTCCATAATGAAAAAAAACAATACAGATGTGGATGTTATATCTGGGGCAACGTATACCAGTGAAGCTTTGATAGATGCAGTAAAAATGGCCCTTGAGCAAGCGAAGGTGGCGGAGGAATAATGAAGTTACATTATAAAATTATGATTGTTATGACAACGGTTATTATTCTGGTAATTGGTTTTATTTCTCTTGTTGCAAATCATCAACTGAAGGCTTCAATGGAACAACATATGGGTAGTGCTGCAAGTGATTTGGCTGTGGTCATAGCCAACTTGCCTGATTTAGGACAGATGCTTGCAGAGCAAAGAGATGATGGATCTATTCAAGAACTCATAGAAAATCTTAGGATTCTGACAAGGTATCAATACATTATAATAATGGATATGGAAGGTATTCAATACGCCTATCCCTATGACAGTGGCCTTTACAAGCCTTACAAAAACGGTGGTGAAGACGACGTTTTAAAAGATGGTCGTGCTTATATATCGGCAGACAATAATGAGCTTATTTCTGCAATAAGAGCTTTTCATCCCATACATTATAAATATGAACAAGTAGGTGCTGTACTTGTTGGATTATTGACAGATGAAGTTCAAAAGGAAAATGAAGCCCATCGGGAAAACATTGAGTATGCATTGGTTATTGGTATGGTTCTTGGGGTTATTTTGGCTTTGTATTTGGCGATGGATATAAAAAAATCCATTTTCGGACTTGAACCCAAAGAAATTGCCCTTTTGGTAAGTGAACGTGAGCTGATCTTGCACAGTATTGAAAAGGGCATCATAGCGATTGATCAAAATGGAGAAGTACTCATTTGCAACAAGAAATCTCAAATGATGTTGAACTTACCAATGGACGATAAATGTTCAGTAGACCATCTGTCACAAACACCAATCTATAACTATATGTTGGATGCTATGATCAGAGAAACGGACATCAAGAATGAACAGTTGTTTCTACCGAACCAAACCAGGATTTTGATCAGCTTATGTCTCATGCATAATAGCAGTAACCAAGTTATTGGGGCTGTTGCCAGTCTTGAAAACCTGACACAGGTTAGAGCATTGGCTGAAGAATTGACAGATTATAGACATTTGGTAGATTCTTTAAGAGCGCAGAATCATGAATTTATGAATAAGCTTCAAACCATATCCGGGTTATTGCAATTAGGTGAACATGAAGAGGTTTTAGACTATATAGATACTTTGGCATCGAAAAACAGCAGGTTGAACCACCTCTTAAGTGAGCATATAAGAGATAATAAGATTGCCGGATTATTGCTGACTAAATATGCACTTTTTTCCGAGAATAAAATAGATTTTATAATCGATCAGGATTCATTAGTGGATGGTCTGCCGGCTGAATTAAATGCGGAAGAGGCATGCTCAATTATTGGTAATCTTCTTGAAAATGCAATGGATGCCGTCGGACAAGGAGAGCAAAGGAAGATTGTAATCTTTATTGATAGCAATCAAGACCACTTTATTATGGAAGTATATAATTCAGGTCCACCTGTAGATGAAGCTATCTTGGAACGCATATATGAAAAAGGTTTTTCAACAAAAGGTAAGAACCGAGGTTATGGTTTATATTTGATTAGAAGTATTATTGAAAATGCAGAAGGTATAATTGATTATGTCTATGATGAAGGAGTGAGATGGTATGTCAATATCCCTAGAGATAAAAGTATTGATCGTTGAAGACGATTTGATGATTCAACGGATTTTAACTGAATTTTTGAAGAAGATTAAGGGCTATACTTTAGTTGGTGTGGCTTCGGATTATGTAAGTGCAAAGCACTTTATTGAGTCTACAGCTATTGATTTTGTATTGCTGGATATTTATCTACCCGGTGGTTTAGGTATTGATCTACTAAAGTGGATTAGGCAGCAGGAGAGGGCCATAGATGCTTTACTTATTACAGCAGACAATAGGTCGGAAACACTGGAAAAGGCCATGCGTTTTGGCGCAGTGGATTATTTGATTAAGCCATTTAGGTTTAGTCGATTTCAAGAAGCTTTAAAAAGATATTTGATAAAGAAAGCACAAATTCATAATAAAATCATGATGGACCAAGAAAATATTGATCAATTAATGCGCCTGAATCAAAATCTTACCTATGAAGAAAGTACAAATCAAACCTTTGAAAGTATCATGGTTTTCTTACAAAAAAATGGAAATCAGAGCTACACATCCTCTGAGATTGCAAAAAGCCTAGGGATATCTAGAATAACAGCACGTAGGTATTTGGAAGAGATGGAGAATGATGGGATTGTCATATTAGAGCTTGCGTATGGTGGCGTAGGACGACCTAAAAATCTGTATCGGTTCTTAGGAGGTAGAAATGAGAATTAGTTCTTTTCTTAAGCTTGTGGAAATACAGACCAAGGTGGCTAGTGTGCTTCCTTTTATGACTGGAGTTGCATTTTGCTATTATAGGTATAAGGAATTTGATGTTTTAAGACTTGGGTTGTTTTTTTTAAGTATGTTATGTTTGGATATGGCTACAACGACAATTAATAATTATTGGGATTACAAAAAAGCAGTATTAAAAGAAGGTTTTAATTACGAAAGTCATAATGCTATTGTCAGTGATCAGCTTAAAGAAAAGCAGGTTCAATTCATCATGGGTATATTATTATCTATGGGTACTGTTTTTGGATTTGCACTATTTCTTTTAACAGATTGGGTCGTATTAATCATAGGTATATTAGCCTTTGGAATCGGTGTTTTGTATTCTTATGGGCCAGTACCCATATCCCATACACCACTTGGTGAAGTCATATCAGGAACGATGATGGGCGGTTTTATCTTTTTTATTGTGAATTATATTCAGATTTTTGAAAGAGGTTATATTAATTACTATATGGAGCAAAGAACTTTTTACTTGGCTGTCAATATGAAAGAGATGATTATAATTCTATTTATTGCTTTACCTCTTATTTTCTTAATTGCCAATATTATGTTAGCGAATAATATATGTGATATGGAGGATGATCTCATTAATAGACGTTATACTTTGCCTGCCTATATTGGTAAGAAGCCTGCAATTCATTTGTTTGTTATATTAGTTGTAGTTTCTTACTTAAGTATACTTATTGGCATTATGATGAGATGGTTACCTATATCGAGTTTATTGGTTTTTCTGACGATTTTCCCGGTTTATAAAGGCGTAAAGGAATTTTTGAGGGAACAAGTCAAGTCTAAAACTTTTATTGTATCGGTTAAAACTTTTGTGTTTATATCCGGTAGTTATATGGCATCTATATTTCTGAGCATTATCATAACATTGTTAACTTGAGGCGATTATGAGTATAATATAATACAATAAGTTATATGTTAATATCAAATATCGCAATTAATCTAGAAAAAACGCAAAAAGACTTGCTTTTTTTTCAAAATGCTTTATTATAAAGAAGAACCTTGTATTATTAGTAAATGAATCAAATTATAAAAATTATCAAAGCCATGTACCGTGTACAAGTTGATTTTGAATTTTTATTGAATGATGCAATTTTACCAAATGATAGTAAGGAAATAAAAATTCGGAGGTCACTAAAATGACAGGTACAGTAAAATGGTTTAACGCAGACAAAGGTTTTGGATTTATCACTACAGAAGATGGAAATGATGTGTTCGCTAAAGGCCCTCAAGCAGAAAACATCACAGTAGCTTAATTAAACCTATCAAGACCTGAAGACTTGTCTTCAGGTCTTTTTTAATGAGATCTTTTAGTAATAGTTAGAACCAACGAATAATATAGGTAGATTGTTGTATATTAATAGGTAGAAAATATCAAAAAAAAACAAATAAAGCTTGCAATTTCTAGGAAATACTATATGCTTATAGAGAACCTTGTATTATTTAAGTAAAAGAAGTATCCTTTGCAAATAAATCTTTAAAACCATATATGACTTGATTTTGAATTTTTATTAAATGATGTAATTTTACCACAATGATAATAAGGAAATAAAAATTCGGAGGTCATTAAAATGACAGGTACAGTAAAATGGTTTAACGCAGATAAAGGTTTTGGATTCATCACAACAGAAGCTGGTAATGATGTGTTTGCACATTATTCACAAATTCAAAAAGACGGATTCAAATCACTAGAAGAAGGACAAGCAGTTAACTTTGATGTAGCAGAAGGCGCTAAAGGCCCACAAGCTGAAAACATCACAGTAGCTTAATCTACTTAGATGATTACAAGATCTGGAGCCTTGCTCCAGGTCTTTTTCTTATTCTTTAGGAGAAAAAGATGCTCCTAAAGAATAAGAAAGTTCAATTTAGCGCGTGCTATGCACATGCGCAAAGAAGATTGACTTCTCTATATTTGAAT
>PGZV01000017.1:54466-138562 GCA_002841495.1 Firmicutes bacterium HGW-Firmicutes-2
TGCACATGCGCAAAGAAGATTGACTTCTCTATATTTGAATCAAGAGGTTATATGTATGACGAAGTCACTCTTCTTATTCGTTCGAGATTAGTTGAATTAAAATATATTTTGAGATTTAGAAAGGGCATTTATGGATTTTTCTCTTGTTATAACCCAGGTCATTATTTTGTTTTTTATTATGTTTTTAGGTTATGTACTTAGAAGCAAGCATATTATTACAGATGAGGGGATTAAGAATTTTTCATCTCTTATATTCTATGTGACCATGCCTGCAATGATTATAGCATCACTTGGTAACACCGCATCTACAAAGCTTTCAGATCTATATGATATAGCCTTAGCTACCTTCCTAACTTATGGGATTATTATTGGTATGGCACCTGTTTTAACCAAATTGGTAAAGGCACCGGATGGCAGTAAAGGACTATATAAATTCATGGTTATTTTTGGTAATGTGGGCTTTATTGGCTTTCCGATGACAATAGCGCTTCTAGGAGAAGAAGCTTTATTTATGGCTGCTATTTTCAATATCCCCTTCAATTTACTACTTTATACACTTGGCGTTTACCTTATATTGTCGGATAAAAATAAAGATCATAAAATGGATTGGTCTATAAAACAATTTATGAATCCCGGTATTATTGCAACCGTTATTGGCATTATCTCTTTCTTGACAGGATGGAAGCTTCCGAGTATCGTTTTGAACATATCAAACGTATTGGGTGATATTACAACGCCTTTAGCTATGATTGTTGTCGGTGCTTCTTTATTCGGAGTGAAAATTAGCACCATCTTTAAAAATTATAGAATATTTGCACTAAGCATCATCAGGATGATTCTGTTCCCGCTTGGCGTTGGTTTCGTCTTATCATCTATTGGACTATCAGGCTTTGGTTTATGGGTACCGATTGTTTTATCAGGCATGCCTATTGGTACCAATACTGTAATTATGGCAAGACAATATGATGGCAACACCCTTGAGGCATCAGAAGCGGTATTTCTATCCACACTCATGATGATTGTAACCATTCCCATATTAATAATGATTGTTGGGCTATATTCTTAGTCTTAGTTTTATAAACGTATATTTAAAGAAAAAGGAGGTACGTATGAAAGATGTCATGGTAATATTTGATTTGGATGGAACGCTTGTTGATTCAATAGAAGGTCTGGCGTATTCAATGAACTCAGTACTGGAAGCAAACAAAATGAAATCCCACAGTACAGAAACTTATTTTGATTTCTTAGGTGAAGGTATTGAAAGGCTTGTATTTAAAGCACTACCTGAAACACATCGAGATGCTGAATCAGTTTCAGATTACTACAAAAAAATGTTGGTATCCTATAGCGACTACTTTGATAGGGATCTTGAACCCTATGATGGTATTTATGAGATGCTGGATACATTTGTTCAAATGGGCGTGAAGATGGCCATACATACCAATAAGAATGAACGCATGGCCAAGATTATAGCTGAGCGTTATTTAGGGCAATATGATTTCCTAAGGATTATTGGTGATGACGGGGTAAGAAAAAATAAACCGGATCATCAAGAGGTTTTGGCTCTTCTTGATGCCTACGAGATTAAGAAGGATCGATGCTTTTTTGTTGGAGATACAGAAGTGGATGTTCAAACAGCACAAGCAGCAGGTGTTCCTATGATTGCAGTTACTTGGGGCTTTAGAAAATCAGAAGTATTAAAAGCACTTAATCCTACTTATATGGTGAACAAACCAGGGGAAATTGTAGATATTGTAAAAAAAGTAACAAGCTAACTTGAGAAAAATGTCTTCTTGTGGCATAATGATAGTGAGTTGTTGAGGGACAGCTTGATTTCATTCATGAGTAGTAAAATAAGGGTGTATTTAGTGTGTCGAATTGATTTTTATTTACCATTAAGTACAGACGAAAAAAGAACTAAAAGGCTAGGGCCTAATAGTCGACTAAATTTTGAATGTATTTTGGAGGTAAGAATTATGAGAGTATCGAATCTGGTCAATATTGGACCGAAGTTGGAGAGCTTATTAAACGAAGTTGGTATTCACGAAGCTGAAAAGTTAAGAGAGATTGGAAGTGTTGAGGCAACTTATCTTTTATATCAGAAAGATAAGGATTGTATGGATAAGCTGTTTGCCCTTGAGGGTGCCATACGAGGCGTCAGATGGCATAATATTCAACATGAAGAAAAGATTAAACTGAAACAATCTTTTGATGAACGGTGTATGAATATGAATGGCTAATCAAAGGTATTTAGACTGGTGCTTCTATGAAAATGAAAAAGGCTACGAATCACTGTAATTGAATGGACAATGGAGGTGGTTTTATTTGAGAGAAATCGTCTATATTTTTGGTCACAAGAACCCGGATACAGATTCGACATGCTCTGCGATTGCATATGCTAATTTAAAGAATCAGATAGATTCAAGTCATGAATATGTTCCGGTTTTACTGGGTGAACCCAATAAAGAAACCCAGTATGTTTTGAAACAGGTTGACCACGAGGCACCGAAAGTTGTGCATCATTTGAAGCCACATGTAACAGATCTTGAAATCAAAGAGGTTGGCTTTGTAAAAGAGGCGACTTCTATAAAATCAACTTTAGAAACCATAGTCACCCAGGTAGGTCGTTCGATTCCGGTAGTAGGTGTTCATGATCATTTAATCGGTGTTGTTTCTATTTCGGATATTTTACCCTTATATATGTCTATGGAGGGACAAAATTTTCTGAAAGATACAAGTACCCCTTACAGCAATCTAATGTCAGAATTAACATTAACAACCATCCATGGAAAAAAGCCAACAGGTAACGTAACAGGTAGAATCATTTTGTTTGACGATATTCAAGAAGAGGAAGATTTTGATAAAAAAGATATCCTGTTTTGTGATATTAAGACATATAACAAGGGTAAGACAAAGGGCATGGGTGTGGGCGTGCTGGTTCTTGCTAATGTGCAAGACATAGAGGGTATTTTGATTGATGTGGAAGAAACCAGAACGATTCTGATGACGGATAAATCCTTATGCGCTTTGTTGAAAGTCATCAATCAAACTGCACCCATAAAAAGTGTGGTTAAAAAAGATAATTTAGAGTATTTCTCAACCTATGAAACCATTGATGATGTTAAACGCAATATGTTGACTTCAAAATTTAGACGTTTTCCGGTTGTGGATGAAAATGGTTTTATAAAAGGTATGATCTCAAAAGGCGATCTCTTTGAAACGAGGCAGAAAAAAGCTATTTTGGTGGATCATAATGAAAAAGGACAATCTATTGATGGTATAGAGGATATTCATTTGATGGAAGTTATTGATCATCATCGGGTGGCGGATATACAGACCATGGGGCCCTTATATTTTAGAGTGGAGCCGGTTGGATGTACGTCTACTATTGTAGCAAAAATCTATGATGAACAACAAGTAAAGATAGATAAAAAAATGGCGAAAATAATGCTTAGCGCCATTTTATCAGATACATTGCTATTTAAATCACCAACGTCTACAGATGTGGATGAGGCTATGGCCAATAAACTCGCAAAAATAGCGGGTGTGGATATTCAAATGTACGGCATGCAACTCATTCATGCTGGTGCAGATCTTGAAGGTTTGACAGCTATGGAAATCTTAACCACAGACCTTAAGAGATTTACTTTCGGCGATAATAGAGTCATTATAGCTCAAACCAACACAAGTGACTTTGATGGCTTTTTCAAAGTATATGATGAAGTCCTTCAAGCGATGCGTAATATGAGTGATGATCAGGAAGTGGATTTGGTTGTGTTACTGGTTACGGACGTCGTTATGGGTGGTACTGAACTCATAGCTGTGGGACCGGCTAAATGGATTGTAGAACAAGCATTCAAAGTTCAGTCTACAGAAAACAGTATTTTCTTACCCAACGTATTTTCGAGGAAAAAACAAGTGGTGCCTAATTTAATGAAAGCAGCCAAATTATAGAATGGTTGTATATATAGTTATAGATTATAGATAAAGAAACGACTTATTTCCAAGTAATAACTTGAAGAATAAGTCGTTTTTGTTATATGTTTAGGCAAGAATCTAATTAGTAAGTTAGGAATAAATCAATATCTTTTTTGATGAGCTCAAGAGAAGCTCTAAAGAAATCAGGGTTGTGAGCATCGACACCAACAATAGAGAGAACATCTTTGATATTGTTTGAACCGGTTGCTTTAAGAAGTGCATCATATTTAGGTATAAAAGATTCTTGATCATCTAGATACATAGCATATAATCCTTTTGCAAATAGCAAACCAAAGGCATAAGGGAAGTTATAGAAGTTATAATCAGCTGAATAGTAGTGGGGTTTACATACCCACATATAAGGGTGAAGGTAGTTATGGTCTAAACCATCCCCGTAGGCCTCTTTTTGTGCATCTAGCATCATATTTTTCAACTCATCTACAGAGAGGGAAGCATTGTCACGAAGTTCAAAAAGCTTGGTTTCAAATAGGTATCGGCTATAGATGTCAACGATCACCTGACATGCACTCATGATAGCGTTCTCTACAATAACGATGGCTTCATCTTTTGTAGCACGGGTTAGAGCAGCGTTATTAACAATGGTTTCACAAAAGATTGAGGCCGTTTCTGCAAGGGGCATAGGATAATCGCTATTGGTTTGGACTTCATCCTTTAGGCATTCACCATGATAACCATGACCAAGCTCATGGGCCAAAGTACTTACATCATTAAAGTTGTTATTGAAGTTGGACATGATACGGCTTTCGGATACACAGTGAATATTACTACAAAAGGCGCCGGAGGCTTTACCTTCTTTTGGGAAAGGATCAATCCAATCCATTTCAAAGGCTCTTTTGGCGTAGTTTCCTAGAGCAGGGCTGTAACTAGAAAAATTTGTAATAATGAAATCTTGTGCTTCTTCATAGGTGTATGTCATATGAACATTACCTATTGGGGCAAATAAATCGTAAAAGGGTAGACCATTCTCATGGCCAAGTAGAGCAGCTTTCTTTTTAAGATATGCCCTAAAAGGGGGTAAATATTCTGCTATTGCCGTCATCATAGCGTCAAGGGTTTCAAGGTCCATACGAGCGTCTTTAAGCGTCATCTCAAGTGGTGAAGTATAACCGCGTTTACGGGCTACAGTAATGACTTCGCCTTTGATCGCATTTAAAGCTGCTGCAGAAATATTGTCGATTTTTTTGTAAGATTCAAGTTCAGCCTCATAAGCAGTACGCCTTTTTTTAGCGTCATTGTCATATGCAAGGCTTCTGACAATGGATATGGGTAAAAACTCACCGTCTACAGATGCGGTTAATGAAGCGAGGGTGGCTTCTTGAAGCTTACTCCATGCGTTGGACCCAGTGTTGCGCATATGGGCAAGAAGAGACTCTTCTGCATCACTTAGCATATACTGAGCATCATCTAATGCGTTTAGTATTGCAAATCGATAAGGTTTTAATAAAGGTACATTGTTGATAACGGCCTCTAGGTCGGACAAAGTACCCAACCATTTTTTAAAGCCCACTGTAACAAGTGTCAGAAGAGGATCATAACTTTCTACTTTTTCAATGAGTTTTAAAGCCTTTGCATTTTTTGTATCGACAGAGTATGTAAGCTGACCAAAGTTGCCTAAGGCCTCAAGGACAGCTCCAATCGTATCCATGAGTTGATAGTAACCCAGTATTTTTTCTTCTATACTTTTGGGTCCTAGTAAATCCTCATTTATGTAATTTTGAGCTTTTTCCATAAGCTGACTGACGGTATTTTGATCCGTTGACAACTTGGGATCTTCAAAAGATGTGTATAAGACATCTAAATTCCACTGTTTCATAGGCGTCTCCTTTAGCATTCTATAATTCTAATACTTTAACATAGATGGGTAACGACTAAATTGTAACATATCGGTATTATTTATGAAATAGAGGGTTTAAAAAAAAGAGGGAATGGTCTATAATTAATCTAGCGGTCATGGGACCATAATGACCAATTCAAATAAGGAGGTTTCGTATGCCTTGGTGTCCGAAATGTAAAACAGAATATGAAGAACATATGGTGCAATGTGTAGACTGTCACATAGATTTGGTACCGGATCTAGAAAACCACACCTATATGAAAGATTTGATAGCGGTTAAACCCGATGATTCTGAAGAATTATTAAGGTATCTCACATATTCGGGTATCGAAAAGGTAGAGACGGTTCAAAAAGATGACAATTTGATTATTAAGGTGGGAGAAAAAGATTATGAGTCTGCCTTAGCATTTGTAAAAGTTTATATACGCGAGCATATGGAAGAAACAAACGAAGATGATTTTTATTTTGATGAATACGCCGCAGAGACAGTGGATGTAAAAGGTAAGGTCAGTGAAATGAAATCGACGGTTTATACCTTTGGTACGGTAGGTGTCCTTTCGATAGTGGTTGGTATACTGAACTTTCTTGAGATCATTATAATCGGTGGTTTCAACAAAATCATGATTTCTTCTGTACTTATAATTATGGGTAGCCTTTTTACGTATATTGCATTTCATACCAGAAAAGACATTGAGGTGACAAAAGCTGAAGGCGAAACAAAAGAGCAAATGCATCTTGATATGGTAGCAAATTACTTTGATACAAAATCTGAACAAGGCTTATTTGGTCTTAGTGGTATTAAAGAATCAGATTTTGATGACCCTGCGATGTATTTTGCTATCATTGATAGAATTAAGGTACAGGTGAAAAATCAAAATCCTGAGGCACCACCAGTATTGATCAATGGAGCATGTGAAACCATTTATGATCAAATCAATGAAAATAGAGAAGCTAAATAGAAGAGCTAAATAAAAGCATTAAATAAAAAAGATGGACCTTTGACATTTGTGTCAGGTACCATCCTTTTTTTATGAACGATCTGAATCATTTTTTGAGAACTTTTTTTTTAAAGCAATCATGGCTTTTTCTTCTAATAGGTCTTTTAACAACTCATGAAAGGGCCAGTTTATTGAAATAGGTGTTACAACTGCAAAAAGCGGGTTAGGCAAGCCTAGAGTCTTAAAGTTGATCACAAAATTATTTAACTCTTGGGGCGAGACGGCATTTAGAACAATGGCCTGTGCATCAACTTGGTCGACACCAAAAGTAGGTTTTTCGGTATGTTCGATTAGATTTTGCAAAGTATTGCCCATCGTAGTGGGTGTAACATGTACAAGTTCGATAATATTATAATCCAAAGCATAGTGCTTAATCTTATTCAATGCGGTTTCATTGTATCCATAGACAAGAAGACAAGTTTTGCCTTCCGGTCGACTGTTATTTTGATGATCTATTTTTTCAAATGCCATAGTGTATCCTTTCTTCTTAAGTAATAGCAAATTGTTCTTGCCTTATTATACCTAAGAATATGCTGGATGACTAGAAGAATTACATTTTATTTCAGAATAATAGCCACATGTAATAAAAAAAACAGATATTAATGAAAATTTAAAGGAAAATCACCTTTTATGAAGTATATTATAAAATAGATAGAATTATTTTGACTCAATATTATGTTGTGACAAAGTCAAAAACCGGAGGTGCAAAATGAACCTTAGAGAACAACAGGAAAATTTTGAAGAACAGTTTCTAAGTGAATATGCCGTACTTTCAAAGAATTCGGCAGGCAGAGAGACGGAAGAGTTACCTTGTGATATACGAACAGACTTTCAGAGGGACCGAGATCGTATTATACATTCTAAAGCATTCAGAAGATTGAAGCATAAGACACAAGTATTTATTTCGCCGGAAGGCGATCATTATAGAACCAGATTAACCCATACTTTAGAAGTCGCACAGATTGGTAGAACCATAGCGAGAGCCCTTAGGTTAAATGAAGATTTGACTGAAGCCATTGCCCTTGGTCATGACTTGGGTCACACACCCTTTGGTCATGCAGGTGAACGTGCTCTTGATAACATATGCGAAGTTGGCTTTAAGCATTATGAACAAAGCATTAGAGTCGTTGAAATGTTAGAGAATAAGGGTAAAGGTCTTAATTTGACATGGGAAGTTAGAGATGGCATATTAAATCATCCGACAAAAGGTGAACCCAGTACGCTTGAAGGTAAGATTATTCGATTATCCGATAAAATTGCCTACATTAATCATGATATTGATGATGCCATACGTGCCAAAATTCTAATGGCAGATGACATACCCAAAGCTTATTTAGATATATTAGGTCAAACGGCAAGACAAAGAATCAACAATATGATTCATGATATTGTTAACAACAGCATGAATAAGAATGATGTCATTATGAGTACGACAATGATGGAAGCCATGCAAGAATTACGAGTCTTCATGTTTGAGAATGTCTATATCGGCTCTAAGGCCAAGGAACATGAAAACAAAGCAATTAACATGTTAACGCAACTTTTCTTATATTTTAAAGAGAGAGAACATCTTCTGCCATATGAATACTTAGAACGCATCGATAATAAAGAGGATACCCTAGATCGGGTCGTATGTGATTATATTGCAGGGATGACCGACCGCTATGCCATCAATACATTTACTGAGATATTTATACCATCATCTTGGAAAGATTAATTTATCTAATGGTTGCCAAAAAATAAAGGAAATTGGAATAAGCTGTCGAACACTACTTAAGTACGGCTTATTACATATGTACAGGGACAGAAAAAGAGGTCAAGAGGATGCTTTATCCAGAAGAGTTGATTGAAGAAATAAGAACTCAAAACAATATCATTGACGTGGTATCGGAATATGTCCATATAACCAAAAAAGGCAGTTCTCATTTCGGTCTATGTCCTTTCCATAATGAAAAGTCTCCAAGTTTTTCTGTTAGTGAAGATAAGCAGATGTACTATTGTTTTGGATGCGGAGCCGGAGGCAATGTATATACCTTTGTTATGGAATATGAAAACTACAATTTTGTTGAAGCGATAAAAGCTTTGGCGGATAGAGCGCATATTCAACTGCCCGAGATGGAATATTCAGAAGCTCAGAAAAAAGAATTAAGCTTTAAGCAAAGACTGTTAGATGCTAACAAAGAAGCTGCACGATATTATTATTATCAAATGATGAACGATCCTAAGAAAAAAGCGATTTTGTACTTAGATAAAAGAGGTATTGATGAGACCAATAGGAAAAAATTTGGTTTAGGTTATGCTAATTTTTTTAGAGATGATACCTATAGGTATTTGAGGAGTAAAGGCTTTACAGATCAAGAACTGTTTGAAGCCGGTTTAACTGCAAAAGAGAAGACGAAACAAGAATCTTATTATGATCGATTTTTTGATCGTCTTATGTTCCCGATTTTTGACATACATAACAGAGTTATTGGTTTTGGTGGCCGTGTTTTAGGTGACAGTAACCCTAAGTATTTAAATACGGGCGAAACCAAGTTGTTTGATAAAAGCCGCAATCTGTATGGCATGAACATTGCCAGAATGGCTCGAAATAAGAAACTGATTATCGTAGAAGGTTACATGGATGTTATTGCCCTGCATCAAGCAGGATTCACCACAGCTGTTGCATCCCTCGGTACTGCCTTTACAACAGGACATGCAAGCTTAATAAGACGTTATGCAGATGAAGTGGTCATTGCATATGATACAGACGAAGCTGGCGTTAACGCCACACTAAGAGCGATTCCTATATTGAAGAAGGCGGACATTAGCGTTAGAGTGCTAAGTGTTGAAGGTGCCAAGGACCCGGATGAATATATTGAGTTGTTTGGTGCCAAAGGTTTTGCAGACTTGATTGAACGTGCTGAACCCAGTTTTATGTTTGAAATAAGACAGCTTGAGAAATCTCATAATCTTAAGGATCCGGAAGGTCGGACCAATTTTGATTATGCTTTAGCTAAAAAAATATTAACCCTGGAAAATGAAATTGAAAGGGAAAACTATCTGGATGCTGTGGTAGAAAAGTACAATATCAAGCGCAGCGCTATGGAAAGTCTTCTTGGGAAAATAGGAAAAAACATCGGTATAGCCAATCAACCAACAGATCATAGTGACGGGGTGACCAGTAGGGACTCAAAGGATGTTATCATGAGGGCTCAAAAAAACATGTTAACCCTGATTACAAGTCATGAAAAGGTCTACAACGCCATTTTAGATCTCTTAAAACCGGAAGAGTTTTCCGATAACACATATAGGCAAATGGCTCAGATGGTTATGGAAGCCTATGAAAAGGATGAACCTATTGAACCGGCAAGTTTGATTCAACAGTTTGATACCATAGAAGAACAAAATAAGATTGCCAATATATTTAACAACAATATGCCCATAGAACACGCTGGACAATTTGAAAAAATGATAAAAGAAAATATTCAAATCATCAAGCGGCAACATATAGAGCAACTATCCAAACAAGTGAATGACCCGAAGCAGTTACAAGAGATGATCAACATGAAAAGACAGCTAGATAGCTTAAATATATCACTTGATTGAACCAACCATAATCTATAGGATTAAGGAAAGGATTGAAAAAATGGCTAAGAATAAACCAGAAGTAGAATCGTCAGAAGAGGATATAGCATTGTTTCAAGAAAAACTAGTAGAATTATTAAATATTGCAAGAGAAAAAAAAGACGTTCTTGAGTATGCTGAGATTGAAAGACATTTCAAATCTCTTGAACTGACACCGGATCAAATTGAGCTTATTTATGAGTTCCTTGATAAAAATGATGTTGATGTTTTAGGTATGGTATCTGATGAAGATGATATTATCGAAGAGGAAGAAGAAGAAGAAGAAATCGAACTGGACTTATCCTTGCCCGACGGAATTAATATTGATGACCCTGTCCGTATGTATTTAAAAGAGATTGGAAAAGTAAGCCTTCTGACTGCTCAAGAAGAGATTGATCTAGCAAAAAGAATGGAAGCTGGGGATCTTCAAGCAAAACAACGCCTAGCAGAAGCCAACTTAAGATTGGTAGTCAGCATTGCAAAGCGTTATGTAGGGCGAGGTATGCTGTTTCTTGACCTCATTCAAGAAGGAAATCTAGGTCTCATAAAAGCTGTAGAAAAATTTGACTATAGAAAAGGTTATAAGTTCAGTACCTATGCGACGTGGTGGATACGACAAGCTATAACGAGAGCTATTGCTGATCAGGCTAGAACGATACGTATACCTGTACATATGGTTGAAACCATTAATAAACTGATTCGTGTCAGTCGACAACTCTTACAGGAGTTGGGTAGAGATCCATTACCGGAAGAAATTGGCGAAGAGCTAAATATGCCGGTTGAAAAGGTTCGTGAAATTCTTAAAATATCACAAGAGCCTGTCTCCTTAGAGACGCCAATCGGTGAAGAGGAAGACAGTCATTTAGGTGACTTTATTCAAGATGACAATGTACCAGTGCCTGCAGAGGCAGCAGCCTTTACCTTACTTAAAGAGCAGCTTGTTGAAGTGCTGGATACCTTAACAGATCGCGAGCAAAAGGTCTTAAGATTAAGATTTGGTTTAGATGACGGACGTGCAAGAACACTAGAAGAAGTAGGCAAAGAGTTTAATGTGACAAGGGAACGTATCAGACAAATTGAAGCCAAAGCTTTAAGGAAGTTGCGACACCCAAGCCGCAGTCGTAAACTAAAAGATTACTTGGAATAATAAGAATGGTCTAAGGTCTTGGTTTTGGGGATACACTCCAAGACCAAGGCTTTTCATTTCTGAACATATACCAATATATTGGGAGGATTGCTATGTTATCAGATCGTTTACAAGCCATTGCAAAGCTTGTTCCTTATAACTCAATTGTTGCGGATATAGGAACCGACCATGGCTACTTGCCTATTGCACTGGTTAAGGCCAACCAGGTGTCAAAGGCATATGCTATGGATATTAATGAAGGACCCTTGTTAAAGGCCCAGGAAAATATTAGAGCCTATGGTTTGGATAAGCAGGTAATGCCACTCAAGTCTTCAGGCCTTGAACATTTACCGAAGGATGTGAAGGTTGTTGTCATAGCGGGTATGGGTGGTATACTAATAAGTAACATACTTGAGACCTCCAAACAAAAGCTTGATTCTATAGACTCACTGATATTGTCACCCCACCTAGATGTACCTCATGTAAGAAGAACCGTTCATAAACTGGGTTTTCTTATTTCAGAAGAAAAAATGGTCCAAGATCAAGAAAAGTACTATTTTATTCTTAAGTGCGACCAGGGTGATGAGCACTATAGTGAAATAGAATATGAATACGGGAAAAAGCTCATGGAAGAAGGTTCACCTGTCTTTTTAGCATATTTAGAATCAGAAAAAAACAAACTTGAAAAAGTGATCAATCGTCTTATGACCATAGATGCAAAAAGTACAATTGGAAGAAGTAAAGTTCTAAAAGATAAATATGATACAATTGTAGAAATAAGGAGGCATCATGAAACTCAGTGAAATAATAAAAATAATAGAAAGCATTATTCCAATAGAGGCTATAGAGCCGGGAGATCCTAGCGGGATTCAGATTGGCCAGTATCACAAAGACATTAAGCATATAAGAGTTGCCCTAGAAGCGTCAATTGATGTAATAGAAGGTGCAATAAAAGATAAGGTAGACCTGCTTTTTGTACACCACCCTTTAATATATACACCATTACAAAGCATATGCGACGACACTGTTTCCGGAAGTAAAATATATAAGTTGATTCGCCATGATATTGCATTGTATGTGGCACATTCTAATATGGATCGCGCCACTAATGGCTTGAATCGGTACTTTGGTCATAAAATAGGATTAGAGAATATAACAGAAATGAGCTTAGATATCCATGGCTATATTTTGTCAGGTAGCTTGAAGAAGCCAATGATCTTAAAAAACTATGTAGCTTCCTTGGGGAATCAGTTATCAACACCTAATCTTAAATATGTAGGTGACGATCAAAAAATCATAAAAAAGGTAGCCTTTGTAACAGGTAGTGGTATGTCCCTTCTAAAAGAAAAAATGTTTGAAGAAGTGGATGTGTTTTTGACAGGTGATCTAAAGTATCATGATGCTATGTGGGTTTACGAATCCGGATACAGTGTTATTGATGTCACTCACTATGGTAGTGAAATCATAGTCACGGATCTTATGGAGGCGCTTTTGGAAGAACATATGGACAAAAGCGTCATGGTGACTAAAGACAACTATTTGATCAACCCAATAAAAAATAGCGAGGTGTAAGTATGAATAATATGATTAAGATTAATGTGATGAATGATGAAGTAGAAGTGAAGGTGGGGACCACTTTATTAGAGTTGGCATCTGTTTACCAATCCCAATTTCAAACACCTATTGTACTGGCTATTGTCGATACCAAGCTCAGTGAATTGAACCAAAAAATTAAAGAGCCATGTAAAGTGGTGTTTCTTGATATTTTAAATAAGGATGGCTTTAGAACATACCAGCGTAGTCTATCTTTTGTGTTGATTAAAGCGGCACATGATGTAATAGGTCATCAAGAACATATCAAGGTGATTGTTCAGTATTCAATTAACTACGGATTTTATTGTGAAATTGAACCGAAAAGACTTTTGAAGACGGGTACACTGACAAAAATTAAAGAAAGAATGATTGAGCTTATTCATTTGGGTTTGCCCTTTGTTAAAGAAACAGTAAAAACCGATGAAGCCATTAAAATATTTGAAAATCAATATATGGAAGATAAAGTAAAACTATTTAAATACCGCCGAGTGTCCAATGTTAATTTATACCGTTTCGATGATTTTTATGACTATTTTTATGGATACATGGTGCCGGATACAAGTTATTTAAAGGTATTTGAACTGTATCCATATGAAGACGGTATGATTTTGCAATTTATCGACTTTAGAGATCCCAGTAAAGCGGCTCATTTTGAACCGGACAAGATGTTATTTGAGACACTAAAAAATGCCACGGATTGGGGACATCTAATGGAAGTCGATACTGTGGGAGACCTTAATGATGTTATTTCACAGGGGAAAATGAATGAGCTTATTATGGTACAAGAAGCATTAATGGAGAAGAAAATTGGAAGAATTGCAGACCATATAATGAAGGATATTCAGCATAAGAAATTTGTCTTTATTGCCGGTCCTTCATCCTCGGGAAAAACTACTTTTGCCCATAGGTTGTCGATACAACTTAGGTCATTGGGTTTAAGACCTATGCCCATTTCTTTAGATAACTATTTTGTGAATCGAGAAGATACACCTCTTGATGAAAATGGTGTTTATAATTTTGAATGTCTTGAAGCCCTTGATATAGCCCAATTTAATCTGGATATGCATCAACTCTTAAAAGGAGAAATGGTATCCATGCCGTCATTTGATTTTATTTCAGGCCTAAGGCAGTATAAAGGAGATATTCTTAAGTTGGAAGATAATACAATACTGGTTATCGAAGGTATACATGGCTTGAATCCAAAGTTATCCTCAGCCATTCCGGAAGAAAATAAGTATAAGATCTACATCAGTGCACTGACCCAGTTGAACATTGATAACCACAACCGAGTACCGACAACAGATGCAAGGCTACTCAGACGTATGGTTAGAGACAATCAATATAGAGGTGCATCCGCTACAAAAACACTTGGCATGTGGCCTTCTGTCCGAAATGGTGAAGAACAGTATATTTTCCCCTTTCAAGAAGAAGCGGATGCGATGTTTAATTCTTCTCTCATTTATGAGCTTTCTGTGTTGAAACAATATGCAGAGCCATTATTATTTAATGTGCCAAGAGCCAGTAATGAATATTTAGAGGCTAAAAGACTGATTAAGTTTTTAGATTATTTCTTAGGGGTATCGAGTGAAAGTATACCGAATAACTCAATTATAAGGGAGTTTATCGGTGGATCCAACTTTAGGTAAAGCAGGATGAATATACTATATGAAGATAAAGATATCATTGTCATTATTAAACCAAAAGGGGTGCCAAGTCAACCGGATTTATCCGGAGATCAGAATATATATGATGAAGTATTAGAATATGTGCGTCATGAGAATAAAAACATCAATCTTGGAATGATTCAAAGATTAGATCGACCGGTTGGCGGTATCATGGTATTGACCAAATCATCAGTAGCCCATAAAGCCTTCACACAGGAATCATGTCTCACTAAAAAATATCTAGCAGTCGTTGAAGGCGAAGCGAAGAAAGAGGCAAGATTAGTCAATTACTTACAAAAGGTTAGAGGTAACAGGACGCTTGTTACTTCTAAACAGGTACCACAGGCTAAGAAAGCAATATTAACCTATAGATGTATGAAAGAAGCAGTGATTGAAGGACAATCCTACAGCCTATTGGAGATTGAACTGGAAACAGGTAGACATCACCAGATTAGAGCTCAAATGGCCCATCACAGACTACCACTTGTTGGTGACACAAAATACAATAGTATAAAACAAGGTGTATGGGTAGATATCGGACTTCAAGCCTATAAACTTGAAATCGACCATCCGATTACAGGCAGTCGATTGTCATTTGAACATATTTGCAAGGATCATCCTTTTGATATTTTCTTTGAAAATGAAGAGGATTATGAAACTTTATAAAAAGTTATGTTAATGTCTGAATATGCCGGATTATTTGATTTTGCGGACCTATGATGTTATAATGAGTAAAAGAAAGATACTTCCTGGGGTGTTCGGAGAAACCTGTATTTTGAACCTACATAGTAACATTGGGAATCCTATATTTTATGTTGGACGTCAAGCCTTCTTGAATGGAAGACGAAAAGCATCGTGCGGATACCCACCTAGCCGAAGCTAGGGATCAAAATCCGGGGAACGGCATTTCGGGTAATCATTTAAAAAATAAACTGTTACTTCCTTTAGAGGATGTAACAGTTATTTTTTATTATTAAGGTTTTATTTGGTCGTAAGTGAACTTAAGTCAGATTCAAAATTTGGATAGGAGATCGCAATACAAGCACTGTCTTCAATAGTTGTAGGACCATGAGCACCAAGTGCTGCAATAGCCAGCGACATAGCAACCCTATGATCATCATAACTTTTCACCAGCGCACCGTATATCGTATTACCGCCAACGATAATCATACCATCAGCTGTGGCTTCAATATCAATGTTCATTTTTGCAAGTTCGCAGACCATCGTATCAATGCGATTGGTTTCCTTAACCTTCAGTTCGCTGGCATCTTTAATGGTAGTCGTACCTTCTGCATACGCTGCAGCAACCGCTATAACAGGTATTTCATCAATCAAAGTCGGAATAATATCACCTTCAACAATAGTGCCAATCAGTTTGCTTGACCTGATATGAAGGTCTGCTATAGGTTCGCCGTTAACAGTACGCGGGTTCATAATCTCAATAGAACCATTCATTTTTTTGAGAACATGAATGATACCATCTCTCGTTGGGTTAACACCCACATCCTTTAATATAAGTTCACTGTCAGGGCAAATCAGTCCGGCGACCATAAAAAATGCAGCGGAGGATATGTCAGAGGGCACAATGACATGATTTGCAAACAATTCTTTGATAGGATGGCTGGTTATTAAAGAACCTTCTATTTCAACTTGGGCACCAAAATGATTGAGCATAATTTCAGAATGGTTTCTGGAGAGTGTAGGTTCTTTAACGGTTGAAGTTAAACCTGTATATAGGTTGGCTAATAATATGGATGATTTGATTTGGGCGCTTGCAACCGGAGAAATATAGTCAATGGGCTTTAATAGACTAGGCTTGATAGATAAAGGTGCAAGGCCGTTGCTGGAGAGACTGCTTATGTTTGCGTTCATGGAAGTAAGCGGGCGAATGATACGATCCATTGGTCGTTTTCTAATAGAAGCATCACCGGTTATTTCGACTTCAAAAGCCTGACCGGATAAAATACCGGACATGAGGCGCATCGTTGTACCGCTATTGCCGACATCCAAAACTGAATCCGGTTTTGTTAAACCGTATAGACCCTTGCCTTGTATGGTGACTTTGTCATGTACTTGTTCTATGTGTATGCCCATTTGTCTGAAACAGGCAATGGTTGACAGACAGTCATCTCCGGTTAAAAAACCCTCGACAGTGGTCGTACCTTTTGCTAGGGCGCCAAACATAATAGAACGATGAGATATGGACTTATCTCCAGGTACTTTTAATGTACCTTTTAGTTGTTTTACAGGTTGAATATGCATATAAAACCTCCTATTAGCTTTAAGTGTAGATGGTATAACCAAGATTACGTAATAATGTTATGCTCAGATCCATATGGCTTTGATCTTCAAAAAGTATGTTGAGCACACCATTGTCAATTTCTCTATTGTTGATGATGCCGATATTTTTAATATTTATTTTTGCGTCACTTAAGAGTGTGGCAATTTTTGCGATGATACCGGGTTCATCTTCTACATCAACACTAAAGCTATATTGTCTTGGAAAAATGCCGGATGAAGTATCGTTGAATGTATTTCTATAATCTTGGGCTTCGCTGAAAAGCGCATAAAGATGCTGGGCATCTTCTTTCATAATATAATCTTCTACTGTAGTCAACATGGTTTTATAATGCTCAAGCACATCTAAAATCGGTTGTTTGTTGCTTAAACAAATTTGCTGCCACATAACCGGTGAAGCGGAGGCAATACGAGTGATATCTTTAAAGCCACCTGCGGCTAAAGTATGCATATAACCATCTTCAGTATCCAGATGCTTTACTGCATTGACAATGAGTGCTGCAAGGACATGGGGTACATGACTAATTGAGGCTGTTGTTTTGTCGTGGACAGAAGCATCCATTATAAGAGGTATACTATCAATGCTAAGGACAAGATTCTTTAAGACTTCAACATCTCCAAGTGTGGATGTTTTAGATGGGGTCAGTATATAGAATATGTTTTCAAACAGTTGAGAAGAAGAGGCCTCGTAACCACTTTTTTCTGATCCTGTCATAGGATGTCCACCCACAAACTTAATCTTAGTTCCCAACCCATCAAGGGCATCATGGATATCACATTTGGTAGAACCCACATCTGTCACAATACAATTTTCATGAACAATACCGACGAGTTTTTTAAACATCTCAATATTGACCTTCACAGGACAACATAAGAAAATCAAATCACAGGATTCAAAGCCATCATCTAAAGAAGTTGCAATTTGATCAAGGACACCATCATTGATTGCTTGGTGTAATGGTTCCGGGTGAAGATCATAAGCAATCATTTTTTTGGCTAGCCCATATTTTTTAATGCTTTTTGCGATGGATCCGCCAATAAGTCCGAATCCAATAAAACCAATCTGATCAATCATCTGTCTATCCTTCCTTAAGTATGATGCATAACGATAGTGTTGATACATTCGTAACTAATATTCTTTGATGAAAGTTCAACATATAGTTTTGATACATTACCCATTGATGATGCCTTCAACAACATCAAAGAATGCAACCATTTGTTCTAGTGTACCAAGGGTGACGCGTTGGTAGCCAGGCATACCTAAGTTGTGACCGGGACGTACGATGAAGCCTTCACTTTGAAGTGCTTCAAACATATCAGGGCTTGGACGGCCAAAATCAATCATGACAAAATTACCATAGGTTTCTATATAAGAAAGATTCATTTGATGACATCTTGAATAAGTATAAGCTTTTGAGGCTTCGTTCACATCATAGGTATGTTGAACGAAAGCCTCGTCATCTAGAGCTGAGACAGCCGCTACTTGCGCTGCTGTTGTAACATTAAAGGGGCCTCTAATACGATTGATTTTCTCTATGACATCTTCTTCTCCGATTCCATACCCGATTCTCATAGATGCCAAACCATACATTTTTGAGAATGTTCGCAGTACCATAAGATTTGGATACTGATGAAGGAGAGCAATGGTTTGTGGAAAATCAGGATTCTTGATGTACTCAACATAAGCCTCATCCATAACAATGAGAATGTCTTTTGGGACACGGTTTAAAAAATCCAATTGCTTAGCCGCGTTGACCATAGTTCCTGTAGGGTTGTTGGGATTAGCTATGAATATAATGCGTGTTTGATCTGTTATATGTTCAAGAATACCATCCAGGTCAAAGGTGTGCGCTTTAAGCGGTACTTCGACAATTTTTCCGCCCATTTGGAGGGTTCCTGCTTTGTATTGAGGAAAAGTGATATCCCCGGTGATGACCTCATCGTCTTTTGCAACATAAGTTTTTGTAATCATATTGATAATCTCATCTGAACCGGCACCAAAGATAAATTGGTTCGGCTTTAAGTTATATTTTTTAGCAAGCTTTTCTCTTAGAGCTGTACAATTGCCATCAGGATAATAACTGGGTTCTTTTAGGGATTCAATGATGCTCTGCTTAGCCAATTCAGAACATCCTAGGGGATTTTCGTTGGAAGCCAACTTAACGATATGGGTGAGTCCGTAAGTCTGCTTAACCTCATCTATAGATTTGCCTGGAATATATGGCCTTAAGCCTTCAACTTCTTTGCGGTATTTGATCATAATAATAAAACTCCTCTCAAAATAATGACTATATTATAACATAAATAGGGGGCAAATATATTTTAAAATGTAAGATAAAAAAGAATATTTTAAGATGAAGATACCTTTAGAATGGACATGTCTTTGGCTTTAAAGGATGAAATCATAGTAACATGAGGTAAAAACCATGTCAACAGTTTAATGTATTAACTTTAAAAACTATTATTCAGAAAATTTTGTAAATTGAATGAAGAGGATGAGGTAAACACCAATAAATGATAGATGTGGCATATTGTAAGATAAATCAAGAGAAGGCTTTGGTTAACTTGCATAAAAAAACTTTGATAAAATAAAAAACTTTGAAGGAAATAGATGAATAATGTAGAATACTAGAGGTATCAGCAATTTCTCATAATATACGACTTATACTGTGACGATGTGAACGATGGTCATCTATAATCTGATATTATGTGTGAAGGCGCTAAAGTTTCTAAATAATAACTTAAGATTGGGGGACATACGATGAAGATTTATAAGTCCGAACAGATTCGAAACATTGTATTATTAGGCCATGGAGGAAGCGGTAAGACTACACTGGTGGAAGCTATGGCCCATGTGGATGGTATTGTAAAACGACAAGGAAAAGTGGAAGAAGGTAACACGATTAGCGATTTTGATAAAGAAGAAATCAAGAGAGGCTTTTCAATTAGTACTTCTTGCATACCTATTGAATGGCAGGATTGCAAACTTAATTTATTAGATGCACCTGGATATTTCGACTTTGTCGGTGAAGCAAAACAAGCCACACGTGTTGCTGATAGTGCCATTGTTGTAGTCTCAGGCAGATCAGGCGTTGAAGTAGGAACGGAAAAGGCTTTTGAATATGCAGAAGAAATGGAAATACCCAAAATCGTATTTGTAACAGACATGGATGATGATAATGCAGATTTAGGTAGAGTGCTGAACCAATTAAAAGATATTTTCGGAAAATCGATAGCACCATTTCAAGTACCAATAAAAGAAGACGAACATTTCGTTGGATTTGTTAATATTATTAAAATGGAAGGTAGAAAATTTGTAAAAGATCATGTAGAACAATGTGATATACCTGAAGACCTAATGGATGAGGTTAATGAGGTTAGAGAAATGATCTTAGAGGCGGTTGCAGAAAGTGACGAAGCCTTAATGGAAAAATATTTTGAAGGTGAAGCATTTACATTAGAAGAAATTCAAGATGCTATACATAATGGCGTTATAGATGGGTCAATTATACCTGTACTTTGTGGTTCAGGGACTAACAACACGGGTGTCACTGTTTTAATGGACTCTTTGGTTAAGTATATGCCTTCTCCAAGAGAAGAACATACAAGTGTATATGGGGAGAATCCGGATACAGGTGAAGAAGTTGAAGTGTTCTGTGATATCGATCATGAAGCAACAGCCCTTGTTTTCAAGACAATCATTGACCCTTATGTAGGTAAGTTATCTCTTTTTAGAGTTTATTCGGGAATTATAAAGAAAGACATGCAATTATTCAATGTGAATAAAGAACAAAAGGAAAAAGCGAATCACATTTACGTATTAAGAGGCAGAGAACAGTTTGAAGTGGATGAAATTCATGCAGGTGACATTGGTGCATTTGCAAAAATGACAGATGTTAATACAGGCGATACATTATGTGACCCTGCTAAGCCAGTTAGATTACCAGGTATCACCTTCCCTGAATCATTAGCCTATAGAGCGGTTTTACCGATTAAAAAAGGTGATGAAGAAAAGATGACCTCCGGCATTCACAAATTAATGGAAGAAGATCCAACCATTAATATTATTTTGGATACTGAAAACCATCAAGAGCTTTTGTATGGTGTTGGCGGTCAACATTTAGAAATTATTAAGAGTAAGTTATTGGATAAATTCAAAGTTGAAATCGACTTGGTTAAACCTAGAATCCCATACCGTGAAACCATAAAAGCCAAAGGACAAGTGCGCGGAAGACATAAGAAACAATCAGGAGGACATGGTCAGTACGGTGATGTGGTCATGGAATTTGAACCATCAGGTGATCGTGAGAAGCCTTTTATTTTCGAAGAAAAGATTGTCGGAGGCTCTGTACCTAAGAACTATTTCCCGGCAGTTGAAAAAGGATTGATTGAATCTGTAGACAGAGGCGCACTTGCCGGTTATAAGGTGGTTGGTGTGAAGGCAACACTCGTAGACGGTTCTTATCACCCAGTGGATTCCTCGGAGATGGCTTTTAAGATGGCGACGATAGCGGCTTTTAAAGAAGCCATGAAAGTTTGTAATCCAATCATATTAGAGCCGATTGCCAGTGTTCGAGTT
This sequence comes from Firmicutes bacterium HGW-Firmicutes-2, assembly GCA_002841495.1. Taxonomy (GTDB): domain Bacteria; phylum Bacillota; class Clostridia; order Lachnospirales; family Vallitaleaceae; genus Petrocella. The sequence continues at coordinate 76,164 of PGZV01000017.1, forward strand.
GTTGTACCGGATGACTATATGGGTGATATTATAGGAGATTTGAATAAGAGAAGGGGTCGTGTCATGGGCATGAATCCTGTAAAAGGTAAACAAGAAGTGGTGGCTGAAGTGCCTATGGGTGAAATGTATGGTTACTCTACGGACTTAAGATCTATGACGCAAGGTAGAGGTATGTTTACTTTAAATTTTGAGCGTTATGATGAGGCACCAGCAGAAGTACAAACCAAGGTAATAGAAGATCGTTCTCAAGACAAGTAAATACTATTGAAGATTAAAAACAGGTTGTACCGGTTGGTACAACCTGTTTTTTCGATTATAATTATAAACTTAGTTTTGATCCTTTAACCAATGTTATTTTAGTTATAAGTGACAATAATTGGCTTTATACGGTCACTTTTTTATATCCAACCAAACAAGTTGGATATGTACTTATAAAATACATGTCAAAGTATTGACAAAGTATCAATCGGCATGATAATCTTACATAGAATCATATCCGAGTCATTTAGTAGGAATTATGAGGTGATGCAGTGAAACTTTCAACCAAAGGAAGATATGGGCTTAGAGCCATGATTGACCTTGCTATACATTCCAAGGAAAATCAGGTGTCCATAAAAAGTATATCAGAGCGACAGGAAATCTCGGAAAACTATCTGGAGAGAATCATAGCACTCCTAAAAAAGGCAGGCTATGTTAAAAGCACTAGAGGTGCTCAAGGTGGTTATATGCTTACAAAAAAACCGGATCAGATCTCTGTCGGGAACATTTTAAGAGCTCTTGAGGGCGACTTAAACCCTGTGGATTGTTCATTGACGAATGATGATAAAGTGTGTTCGGAATCAAGTTTATGTGTGACAAAATTCGTATGGAAACGTATCAGTGACAGTATTAATGATGTGGTGGACAATATTAGTCTTCAAGACCTAGTGAATGAACAAATAGAAATAGATCAATCTCAGTTGAGCAGATAGGAGCAGGTTATGAATAAGAAAATCTATTTAGATCATGCAGCAACAACACCTACTAAAATAGAAGTGGTTGAAGCAATGCTACCGTATTTTACAGAAAAATTTGGTAATCCTTCTAGTATTTATGAGTTTTCAGGACAGAACAAGGAAGCCATTGAAGAATCGAGGGAGTTAGTAGCAAAAGCCATAGGTGCCAACGAAAGAGAGATTTTCTTCACTAGTGGAGGGACCGAATCAGATAACTGGGCTATCTTAGGCATAGCAGAAAGTTATAAGACCAAAGGGAATCATATTATTACAACAACGATAGAACACCACGCTGTGCTTCATACATGCGAATATCTTGAAAAAAATGGTTATGAAGTAACGTATCTGAAAGTAGACAAAGATGGACGCGTTAATCCAAATGATCTGAAAGAAGCGATTAAAGAAACAACTATATTGATATCCATTATGCTTGCTAATAACGAGATTGGTACAGTACAACCAATAGAAGAACTGGGTACTATTGCCAAAGCAGCAGGTGTCCTTTTTCATACAGATGCCGTTCAAGGTGTTGGCCATGTTCCTATTGATGTGAATGCCATGCATATTGATCTCTTAAGTATAAGTGGCCACAAGTTATACGGTCCCAAAGGAATAGGTGCCCTATATGTTAGAAAAGGTATAAAACTAAGATCTTTTATTCATGGTGGTGGGCAAGAAAAAAAACGTCGTGGAGGTACTGAAAATGTACCGGCTATTGTAGGTTTCGGAAAAGCAATTGAACTGGCAATAACATCCATGGAAGCCGAAAGCAACAGGCAGGCAGATCTTAGAGATTATTTAATCGAACAAGTACTTGAAAAAATACCTCATTGCAGATTAAACGGACATAGAGATTTTAGACTTCCTAACAATGCCAACTTTAGTTTTGAATTCATCGAAGGTGAATCCTTGTTGATTATGTTAGATATGAAAGATATTTGTGCATCAAGTGGTTCAGCTTGCACTTCCGGTTCATTAGACCCATCTCATGTGTTATTGGGTATAGGTTTACCTCATGAAATAGCCCATGGTTCTTTGAGGATTAGTCTTGGAGAGCAGAACACAAAAGAAGAGATGGATTATCTCATTGAGTCTTTAATGGTCATTGTAGCGAGACTAAGAGAAATGTCACCGTTGTATGAAGACTATATGAAAAAACAAGCAAAAATTGAAAGATAGAGGTGTAATGGTATGTATACTAAAAAGGTAATGGATCATTTTCAAAATCCTAGAAATATGGGTGAAATAGAACACGCTTCCGGTGTAGGTACAGTGGGTAATGCTAAGTGTGGCGATATTATGAGAATCTACTTAGACATTGAAGATGATATCATAAAAGATGTTAAGTTTAAGACTTTTGGATGTGGTGCTGCAGTAGCTACCAGCTCTATGGCAACTGAATTGGTAAAAGGAAAGACAGTAAAAGAAGCTATGGAAGTGACCAATAAAGCTGTTATGGAGGCACTAGACGGTCTTCCTAGAGCAAAAGTGCATTGCTCATTACTAGCTGAAGAAGCACTGCAAGCAGCATTATGGGATTATGCTAAAAAGAACGGCATCGTCATTGAAGGATTAGAAGAACCTAAGCCTTTTGAAGAACATGAGGAAGAAGAAGAAGAATTTTAGAGGAACGTTATGAATAATAAAACGGTTGTAGTTGGGATGTCAGGTGGTGTAGACTCATCTGTGGCAGCCTATCTATTAAAAGAAGCAGGTTATAATGTAATTGGAGTCACCATGCAGATCTGGCAGGATGAAGATCGCGACCTTGAAGAAGAGCAAGGTGGTTGCTGTGGTCTATCAGCTGTAGATGATGCCAGAAGAGTAGCTCAGTCACTCGACATACCTTATTATGTTATGAATTTTAAGGAAGAATTTAACCGTGAGGTTATTGATTATTTTGTTGCATCTTATAAAGAAGGTAAGACGCCAAACCCCTGTATCGCTTGTAACCGAAAAGTTAAATGGGAATCCTTATTGACACGCAGTATGAATATCGGCGCTGATTTTATTGCCACAGGGCATTATGCAAAAGTTGTTAAGTTGGAAAATGGTAGATATGCTTTAAAACAATCCGTGACTTTGAAAAAGGACCAGACCTATGCTTTGTACAATCTGACCCAGGATCAATTAAGCAAAACATTGATGCCGGTTGGAGATTTTGATAAGGAAACAGTGCGTGTTATGGCGGAGAAAATCAATCTAAGGATTGCCAATAAACCGGATAGTCAGGACATATGTTTTGTACCGGATGGTGATTATGGAAAATTCCTTGAAATTTATACCGGAGAGAAACCTGTTGAAGGTAATTTTGTTGATGAAGACGGCAAGATTCTAGGTCGTCATAGAGGTATCGTTTACTACACAATAGGGCAAAGAAAAGGTCTAGGATTGAGTCTTGGAAAACCGGGATTTGTTACGGCGATTCGACCTGAAACTAGGGAAGTCGTTATTGGTGACAATAAGGATACATACGCATTTTCTTTACTAGCCAATCAACTTAATTTTATGCCCTTTGAAAAATTAGAAGGTGAAATGACTTTTACAGCAAAAATTAGATACAGTCACATACCGGCCGAATGTCATGTTAAGTTGATTGATGAGGACTTAATGGAAGTCAGGTTTGAGGATGCTCAAAGGGCTATAACCCCTGGACAAGCGGTGGTACTTTACGATGGAGATCTTGTTGTTGGTGGCGGAACCATCATCCGAGCTCTTAATGATTGAAGAAAAATCTTTATAAAATTAAAACACCTAGCAAATCTTTGATTTTGTTAGGTGTTTTTTATAATTAATAATGGTAGAAGACCTAATTGAAACCAATCTGTCTAGGAACTCTTTTCTGAAATACGGTGTAAGATTTGAATCCGATATGCCTTAGATGATCTTCAACTACATCAAATGAAGAGGCCACGTTCTCAGGTCGATGGGCATCCGATCCAATTGTAAGTAACTCACCACCAAGTTGATGGTACCTTTTTAGAACATCATAGCTTGGATGGGGTTGATCCAGTTTATAAATATAACCGCTTGTATTGATTTCTAGGGCTTTATCTTTTCGAATTAAAGTGGTTAAGATTGCATCAAAAACATCAGAAAAATCAGCATAAGTATATTTTTTATGAACATCTCTACGCCAATATCTAATAACATAATCAAGATGACCTAAGGTATCAAAGTCATCAAAATGGCTTATATTATAGAGGGTATCCTCAAAGATATTAAAATAGCCTTCATTACGCGTCAAACCATCAAAATAAGTAGGGTCATAAGGATCCTTCCCTTTTGCAAGATGGGTGGAACTAATAATAAAATCAAAAGCATGACGCCTAGCTACTTGTCGTAGCGGTTCATGTAAATGTTTTTCTATTCCAAACTCGATACCTGTTAATATTAGAAAGTCATCCTCTAAAGTAGACCTAAAATCTTCAATGGCATTTATGTATTTAAAAACATCTAACTCACCGGATATCCCTTCGAAGTTGAAGTCAATATCATGGTGGTCTGTAAAAGCCAAGGTCTTTAGACCTTTGTCTTTGGCAGCCTTCATCATATCAGACATGGATGCTTGACTGTCAAATGAAAAATAGGTATGGGTGTGTAGATCAGAACGTATCATATGAATTCTCCTTCAAGTTAACCAATTATGAATTAATTTTAACATAGATTTCGTGGTATATAAACAAAAATGAAGGGAATTCATAAATCGCTTGTTTTATGTCTAGGTTACATGGTAATATAGTCTTGGTTATTTACGAGAATATAATGCTTAATTAACAAAAAGATGACATTAATGACAATGATTTATGGTTAGAGGGTCAAAACTAAGTTTCACTAAATTCACATACAAGTTATGCGAAAGTTCAAATATATAGTTTTGACACCTTAACCAACTTATTATTGGTTTTGATTTAGGAGGATATTACAATGGACTGGGTTGGATTTCAAAACGCACTTTTCAATTTTTTTGCACTATTTGGTGGATTTGGTATGTTCTTGTATGGTATGCATATCATGGCAGATGGTTTGCAAAAAACAGCCGGGAATAAAATGAAAAATCTACTGGGTGCATTAACCAATAATAGATTTCTAGGGGTTATTGTTGGCGCACTTGTGACGGCTATTGTTCAAAGTAGTTCAGCCAGTACAGTTATGGTAATTGGGTTTGTAAACGCAGGTTTGATGAACTTGGTTCAGGCGACCGGTGTTATTATGGGGGCTAATATCGGAACGACTATTACCTCTTGGATTGTATCAAGTGGAGAATGGATGGTATTTTTTAAGCCAGAGAAGATCGCACCTTTAATCATGGGGATTGGTGCTAGTATATTGTTCTTTTCAAAGGATAAAAAAAAGCAGCAAATTGGTGAGATATTGGTTGGGTTTTCTTTGATTTTTATAGGGTTAGAGTTGATGAAGTCAGGCATAACACCTTATAGAGATTCCCAAGTTTTTAAAGATGCTTTTATCGTTCTTGGTAAAAATCCAATTCTAGCAGTTTTTGCGGGTGCGGTGGTAACGGCAATTATACAAAGCAGTTCGGCATCTGTTGGTATCCTTCAAACATTGGCAGCAACAGGAATCATTCCCTTTAGCGCAGCAATTTACATTGTTCTTGGGCAGAATATAGGAACAACTGTTACAGCAATGTTGTCAAGTATCGGTGCAAGTAAGACGGCAAAAAGAGCAGCCTATGTCCATCTATTATTTAATGTTTTTGGGACTGTGGTATTTACAATAGGTACATTTGTGTATTTCGAATTTTTCGATGTGAGGCATGGCCATACTATTATAACAATGACACAGATTTCTATTTTTCATACATTTTTCAATGTGACCAACACAGCTTTATTGCTACCTTTTGCTAATCAACTAGCTGCGATTGCGGAAAGAATTGTACCGGGTGTAGATCGACAAGTGGAGGATGAAGAAGAACTCACTTTAAGACACTTGGATGAAAGAATTTTGGAAACCCCTACGTTTGCGGTGGAAAACGCAATAAAGGAAGTAGCACGTATGGGGGATTTGGCAGTCAACAACACGCGATTAGCTATAGAAGCACTAATTGAAAAAGACAACAAAAAAATTGCTGAAGTCATCAGTAATGAGAAGAAGATTAATAAACTAGAAAAACTTATCACAGATTATTTGGTGAAAATAAGTAACTCAGTATTGAATGAACATCAAAATCTTGTAATCACAAATCTTTTCCATTCGGTCAATGATATTGAGCGTGTTGGTGACCATGCTGAGAACATTGCAGAACTTGCTAAGTACTATGTTGACAACGAACTCAAGTTCTCAGACGAAGCAGAAGAAGAATTCAAAGTCATATCTCAGTTAGCACTAGATACCATACGTATTGCAATTGAAGCCAGAAGAGATGACAATGCTGATCTAGTTAAAAAAGTTGAATCAAACGAAGAAGAAATGGATGTTATGGAAGAACATTTGAGAGGTCAACATATTAAGAGACTTGGTAAAAATCTGTGTGATTCATCAACGGGTGTAGTCTTTTTGGATTCTATTAGTAACCTTGAGAGAATTACTGACCATGCGTTGAATTTGGCCTATTATGTTAAGGATGAAATTATATAATAATTCGAATCGGAGGTTTAACTCACTTTTGTCAAGTTCATTAGCAGTTTCTATCGAATGAAAATTAGCGCAGCTAAACCTCTGGTCACTATGGTCAATATGAACAAAAAAAGTCAACATAACTCTTATGAGTTATATTGACTTTTTTCTTAATGGATCACTTAATTATAGGGAACTTTCTCTCTACCTTCGAATTGACTTCGATTAATCAATCGAGACAATAGTGCGCATGCTTCTGCTCGCGTTAATGCTTTTTGCGGTTCAAATCCTCTATTTGTTCCTTTCATATATTCTTGTTCAACCGCTATAGCTATATGATTTCGTAGTGCAGTTGATATTTGACTTTGATCTGAAAACTGATTTAAATAATTCAAATTTGCTCTTGTATTTGCTAATCCTTTTGCCTTTACAATAGCTACGGCTACATCTTCACGAACAGCCACTGCATTGGGTTCGAAGCTCATAATGCCTGAACTGTTTCTATAACCCGTCAAATAATTCTTTGACGATTCCACAACTTGATATGCCCAGTGATTGGGTGGTACATCTGAAAATGCAGAGGTAATAGGGTTTGTCGCAGGCAATTGAAGCGATAATACAAGTATTTTAGCAAACTCAGCCCTTGATATTGTTTTATTCGGTTGAAAGGACCCATCTGCATATCCATCTAAAATTCCTAGCGCCACCATTTCCATGATATTTTCATAAGCCCAATGGCTTGTTGGTAAATCACTGAATGCGGATGTTTGATTACTCGGTGGGATACTCGGACTGCCTCCACCTGGGGCTTTCCATTCATATACATAGTACGTGCTCATGGAAACGCCACGGTAAAAATATTGTCGCAAGACGATTTGATCACCTGTATTGCTTCCGGTAGGTGCTGTAGCTTTTATTGTTTTTCGAATTGGATTATAGCTTGTTGAATCATAAGAACCACCAATCGTCCAACTACTATTTTTATCCGTATCTACAAATCGAGTTCCAATGCCCATGCCTGGTGCAATATCAACATTTGGATAAAAGTCTGCTGATGCAAATGCACTAAAGGTAAAGAAGGAAAGTGTATTTTCCGATGCTTGAAGGTTCAACGTAAGCGACACTTCTTGACCTTTATAGATAATCTCCGGGGCACCACTGAAAACTGCCGATAGTCTTACACCTTCGCCCTTAACCTTTGTTCCTTGAGAGTCACCTATATATGTTGATTTTACCGAAAAATTACTTTGGTTATATGTTACCTGATTATCATAGGATTCATGAGCATTTGCCGATTTCCACCCTTCATTATTTGGGTGATCAATCACACGAACCAAAACCCATGCATTTTCTACTTGTGATTCTATAGGCGTTCCCATTCCGATGCTCCCTATTATTAGAATCATCACCATTAACATTACTTGAATAGTTTTTTTCACTTGCTTCATCTCCTTAATTCTAATTGTTTTCAATGTTAACAACAACTCCTGTTTCATATAAAAACTTTTGACATACTTCTTTTAAATCATTTTCACGAACCATTTCATGATAAATACTCACATGTTTGACATGTTCGCCTTTACCAAAACTTAAATATATTTTTTCTTTGTCCAACACAACTGATATGAGCTTAACCCCCTTATATCCCCACCTATAGCATTTATGCTCAGAAAGCATGCCGAATGTAGAAATGATGACTGCTTTTGAAGAAGTTTGTGTTGGAATGGTTAGTATTGGATTATCTGTAATCAGTTGCTTATCACGATTTTTTTGTTGATATAATATCATAATAAAGCAAAGTATCACTAATCCTCCAAGCACAAAAACAACTCCCATTGCTTGTTTCCTCCTTTCCATGCTATGGATAAAGTATAGCCCCTTTGGCCTAATAGCACATCGGAAATAAGTATGAATTCAAGAAAAAAAGCCTCATACTAAAGTATGAGACTTCAAAAAAGAGAATATATTAACCATATACGGAAATTATTGTAAGCGTTATATGATTTTTAACAACTTAGCTTTGACGTCCAAGCCATAATGTACTAATTAACTCTGCACGTGTATTAACTTCATATTTTGAATAAATATTACCTGCATGCGTTTTTACGGTACTTTCAGTAATTGAAAGTTTTTGAGCAATCATATGGTTTGTTTTTCCGGACAAAATTTGTTCCAATACTTCTTTTTCACGATTGGTCAGCATCTCGATTCCTATCGTTTCTTGAATCATTTTTGTTTGCTGAAATTCGGCCATTTGATTATAGGCTTCAAGGTACGTATGACTTTTTAACAATAAAACTAATTGTCGGTTTAGCACTGGCAATAGCAGTGTTGTGATACACAAGACGACTAAGGCAAGCACTGTGATTTCTGTTTTCGAAAATTCATGTTGATTCGCTAAGTATCCGAGAGCACCACCAACTAATACACCTAAAACATTTGCAGATAAGCCAATGCCAAAAACTTTTGAAGGGTTCGTCGTATATTCAAGCATGTCACCCAATACACTCCACCAGAACAAATCAAATACACCAAAACTTCCCAACATTAAAGTATTTATAATCAAATATCCGGTTACATTGTGTTCCAAAAGGATAAAACCTACAAAAGCACTCATCAACATAATTAGAGCGATATATAGAAAAGGTGATCGTTTTGTATCAGATGGTAAATAGCGCATAATAGCTAAAGCGATAATATACGGTATAGCCCAATACAGCGTTACTATATCTGGTAAATGATTAAACTGCGGGTTAATGACTTGGTACATCAGCCCAGAATTAATCGTAATAATAATAACAAAGACAAATAATATTTGAAGTGGTTGTTTTACACCATATGTATTTACAGTTTTCGACGCCTCTTCGACAATGAATTGAGGTTCGCGAATCAATAAACACAAAAAAATCATTCCCCCTAATAGGCACAATAAGGAAAGGAAGAGTCCCACAAATGTTGACACATATAAATCCACGCAATAGATGATAATCATCAACAAATTAGAACAAATCAAAATATCTGCAACTATTTTCAATCGATGCTTTTTCCAAATATACTTCTTCAAATAATAGCCCAAAGTTGTCATTAAGCATCCACTTGAAAAACCACTGATGATAAGTCCTATTCTCCAAAAAACGGAAGGTAAGAACAAGAACGGTAGCGTCATTAAAAAACAAATAATTATACTAATAAACCTTACCCTTTGTATGATTATTTGAGATTTTAGAAACCATCCACATGCAAATAACCCTAGAAAATGCGCCACAATTGCAGCAAAAATATATCCCGGAAAATAGATTTCAAAATGATCTAGGATACTATAAAGCACACGCCCTTCAAACAAAAAAGACAATATATAAGCAAAAGGCAAAGAAAAACCGCCAACGAAAATTATGTGCTTTTTCCTTGTTGTATTCGCATCCATTATTCCTGTCGGAGTATTTTTAGTTTGACTCAACATGATATAAGCACCTCACTTATTTTATATTCGATACTTTACCATTTTTTCATAGTATTTTCAAGGAATTATTTCCAGGTACCATTGGTAACCAAGGACGGTTCTTCTGATTCTATTATAGATATATGAGTATTTACTAGTTGTGTATGAACTATAAGGACTAACCAGAGGAAAGACTATATTTGTATGCTACCTTACTCGACGTTTACGAATTCTTGATATATAATTGCATTATACTAAAGGCACAAATTTACTAGATTTGGATAGGGAGTGTGTATATGAGAATAGCTTTTTTTGATACAAAACCTTACGACCGTCAATCGTTTGATCAATATATTAATCAATATGATATGAAGATTAAATACTTTGAATCAAAATTAAATGAAGATACAGTGGCATTGGCAGCGCACACAGATGTTGCGTGTGCATTTGTAAATGACACATTAAATGAATCGGTTGTTAATGCCTTAGTGGATATGGGTATAAAATTATTAGCGCTGCGATGCGCAGGTTATAACCATGTCGATTTTAAAGCGGCATACAATAGATTGCATATTGTAAGAGTTCCGGCATATTCACCTTATGCAGTAGCAGAACACGCAATTGCACTGATGTTTTCTTTGAACAGAAAAACTCATAGAGCATATATACGAACGCGAGATAATAACTTTAACATAAACGGCTTAACCGGATTTGATTTTCATGGTAAAACCGTTGGAGTTATTGGAACAGGAAAGATAGGACGCATATTTATAGATATTTGTAAGGGACTGGGCATGAAGGTAATTGCCTATGATATGTATCCATCAGAGATTGAAGGTGTTGAGTTTGTCGAGCTTAAAAGCCTTTATCAAAAATCGGATATTATTTCATTACATTGCCCCTTAACTAAAGAAACACATTATATGATTGATGACCATGCAATACAACAAATGAAAGAAGGCGTAATGCTTATTAATACTTCTCGAGGCGCACTTATTCAGACAGAACATCTTATTGACGGATTAAAATCAAAAAAAATCGGATCTGCGGGATTAGATGTCTATGAAGAAGAAAGTGAATACTTTTTTGAAGATTTTTCATCTGAAAGCATTGAAGATGATATTCTTGCTCGGCTTTTATCCTTCAGTAATGTCCTTGTGACGTCTCACCAAGCATTTTTGACTAAAGAAGCACTAAGCAATATTGCTGAAACAACATTAGAAAATATAAAAGCATACCAAGAAGGAAAACCATTGGTAAATGAAGTGTGTTATCACTGCCCTGAAGGTCCGTTAAAGTGCATTAAAAAAGAAACCGGTCGATGTTGGTAGTAGAAACATGTTGACAAATTATTTTAATAAGTAGTAAGTATATTCAATTAAGCATCTTGTTTTGAAGACTGAGATGTTGTATTAAGTTACTTTCTTATGAGCGTGTACGTGCACATAGTTATAGGAACTTCATAGTTGCTATTGGCTTGAGCTATATTTGTGAAAAGTACAAAATTTCAATAGAAAACCTTGTAATTTAATTGTAGAATGTTATAATAGGAGTGTGCTTAATTGATGTGGCATTTTTTGATAAACAACTTGGGACGAAAAATGACAACAGGGACCAAATGGGTCCGGGAGTTGATTATGGAAGCATATACAGCCGCTTTACAGAAAATAATTCCAAAAGAGCTGACGGTATTAAGACGCAGATACAAAATCCTTCGAGGCATACATCTTTTTCAACCAATCGGTAGACGCTCATTGTCGGATCGTATACATTTAAGTGAAAAGTTAATCCGTACAGATACTGAGTTTATGCGAGATGAAGGCTTTATTTCATCCTCTGGTTCAGGCATGACGCTTGAACCTATGGGCATGCAATTGATTCATGAATTAAAGGATTTTATGGAACAGATTGAAGGTCTAAGCACGATAGAAGAACAGATCAAAGAAATTCTTGAATGTGAAGAGGTTGTGATTGTGTCCGGTGATGCGGATTTAGATGATGAGGCTATATATAACATAGGTCATGCAGCGGCTAGAGTGTTGCTTAGAAATATTTCTAACAATGATATCATAGCACTGACAGGTGGTTCAACTGTTCACCGGATGATTGAAGCCATACCATCAAGCCCCATTAAAGCGAAGAATGTATATGTCGTTCCGGCTAGAGGTAGCTTAGGTAATAACGTTTCATATCAAGCCAATACTTTGGTGGCTAGGTTGGCTGAAAAAATTCACTCTAAATATACGTTGTTAAATATTCCGGATAATTTGAGTCAAAAATCCCTTGAAAGTGTAAGGGAAGAACCAGAAATTCAAGAAACACTTAATAAGCTGATCAAATCCAACATATTAATTTATGGTATTGGTAATGCAAGTAAAATGTCGGAACGTAGGAATCTAGGACAAGATATTGTTAAACATCTTACGGACAATCATGCGACAGCAGAGGCTTTGGGATATTATTTCGATCAACAGGGCGAAGTGATTTATGCATCCAGATCAATCGGCATAACCATAGATCAAATGACAGAATTAAAATACCCAATAGCGGTAGCCGGAGGTCGTAGTAAATCTGATGCAATTTTATCAGTTAAGAAGCTATTAAGTCGTGGATGTGTTATAATGGACGAGGGTGCGGCAAACGGTGTTATAGCACTTTTTAGAAGTAAAGGTCAATAAGCTGTTTTACAGCTTTAGATTTATGGCCCTTTATCCATAACAGGGCACTAAGTCATAGATAAAAACAATAATATATTCTAGGAGGAAACAAAAATGACAAAAATCGCAATTAATGGTTTTGGACGTATCGGTCGTCTTGCATTTAGACAAATGTTCGATGCAGAGGGTTATGAAATCGTAGGTATCAACGACTTAACAGATGCTAAAACATTGGCTCACTTGTTGAAGTATGACTCAGCTCAAGGTAGATTTGGTAAAGAAGTTACAGCTACTGAAGATTCAATAATCGTAGAAGGAAAAGAAATTAAGATCTATGCTCAAAGAGATCCTAAAGAACTTCCTTGGGGTGAGTTGGATGTTGACGTTGTACTTGAGTGTACAGGATTTTTTGCAGATAAAGACAAAGCTTCAGCACATATCACAGCAGGTGCTAAAAAAGTTGTTATATCAGCTCCTGCTACAGGTGATTTAAAAAGCGTTGTATTTGGCGTTAATGAAAATGTCCTAGATGGTTCAGAAACTGTCGTTTCAGCTGCATCTTGTACAACAAACTGTCTTGCACCAATGGCAGACACATTGAACAAATTAGCTAAAATCGAAAAAGGTTTCATGACAACAATTCATGCTTATACCAATGACCAAAACACATTAGATGCGCCACACGGTAAAGGTGACTTAAGAAGAGCTAGAGCGGCAGCGGCAAATATCGTACCTAACACAACAGGTGCAGCTAAAGCAATTGGTCTTGTAATTCCTGAGCTTAATGGCGTACTTGATGGAGCAGCTCAACGTGTACCTGTTATCACAGGATCATTAACAGAGTTAGTATCTGTTGTAAATGGTGAAGTGACAGCAGATCAAGTTAATGCAGCTATGAAAGCAGCATCAGACGATTCATTCGGTTACAATGAAGAGCCAATCGTATCAACAGACGTAATCGGAATCACTTTCGGTTCATTATTTGATGCAACTCAAACCAAAGTAACACCTCTTGGTAATGGTCAATCTCTTGTTAAAACTGTTTCATGGTATGACAATGAGAATTCATATACAAGCCAAATGGTTAGAGTTATCAAATACTTAGATGAATTAAGCAAATAATCTTCATTGAAGTATAAAAGAATTTAATATGATCCATAGATGGGTCCGGTCTTGTAGCTTGACTATGCGGCCGGGCTCATTTTGTTTAAGTGCTTAAATATAACCACTATTATATGAAGATATTAGAAGGGAGCAGTACATATGTTTAGTAAAAAAACAGTAGAAGATATTCAAGTAGCAGGTAAGCAAGTATTAGTAAGATGTGACTTTAATGTTCCAATCATTGATGGTGCAATCACAGATATTAATAGACTTGAAGGTGCATTGCCAACCATAAATAAGCTAATTGGTTCAGGGGCAAAAGTGATTTTATGTTCTCACTTAGGAAAACCAAAAGGTCCGGATGCAAAATATTCATTAGCACCTGTTGCAATTAAGCTTTCAGAGATGCTTGGTAAGGAAGTTGTTTTTGCAGCTGATGATGAAGTGGTGGGTCCAAAAGCGAAAGCGGCAGTTGAAGCAATGAAGGACGGAGACGTTGTACTTCTTGAAAATACAAGATTTAGAGCGGAAGAATCAAAAAATGGAGAAGCATTCTCAAAAGATCTTGCTTCTTTAGCACAGATTTTTGTAAATGATGCATTTGGTACAGCACATAGAGCTCATTGTTCCAATGTTGGTGTTACAGAATATATGGAAACAAGTGTTGTTGGTTATCTAATGGAAAAAGAAATCGATTACCTCGGAAATGCTATTGAAAGTCCGGAAAGACCTTTTGTTGCTATTCTAGGTGGTGCAAAAGTTTCTGACAAAATCGATGTGATTAATAACCTTCTTGATAAAGTCAATACGATCATCATTGGTGGTGGTATGGCTTATACATTTTTGAAGGCTCTAGGGAATGATGTAGGTAGTTCATTGCTTGAAGGTGATAAATTAAACTATGCTCTAAAGATGATTGATAAAGCAATGGAAAAGAATGTAAGATTCTTACTACCTATTGATCATGTTGTAGCTAAAGAATTCAAGAATGATACAGAATTCAAGACCGTTCATCGTGGTGGTATTGAAGGTGAGTGGATGGGTCTAGATATCGGTCCTGAAACACAAGCGTTATATGCAGATGCAATAAAAGGTGCTAAAACCGTTATATGGAATGGCCCAATGGGCGTATTTGAATTTGATAATTTTGCAAATGGTACAAAAGCGATAGCTCAAGCCCTTGCAGATGCAGATTGTATTTCTATTATCGGTGGCGGTGATTCAGCTGCAGCTGTTAACCAACTTGGATTTGGTGATAGAATGTCCCACATCTCAACAGGTGGCGGTGCATCTTTAGAGTTTTTGGAAGGTAAAGAATTACCTGGTCTTGCAGCAGCTGACAACAAATAGATTTATAAGATTAATATGGAGGTAATGAAATGCGTAGAATGATTACGGCGGGAAATTGGAAAATGAATAAAAGCCCTAAAGAAGCGGTGGCGTTGATTGAAGAATTGATACCACTCGTAAAATCGGATGATACAGATGTTGTCTTCTGTGTTCCAGCAGTGGATTTAGTAGCAGCAGTAGAAGCAACTAAAGGTACGAACATTGAGATCGGTGCTCAAAACATGCACTTTGAAGATAAAGGTGCCTATACCGGCGAAATAGCGGCGAATATGTTGACTGAAATCGGTGTTAAGTATGTTGTCATCGGTCACTCAGAAAGACGTGAATATTTTGCTGAAACAAACGAAACAGTTAATAAAAAAGTCTTAAAAGCACTGGAACATGATATTGTGCCGATTTTATGTTGTGGAGAATACCTTGAGCAAAGAGAACAAGGTGTAACTGTTGACCTTGTAAGACAACAAATAAAAGTAGGTTTGCTTGGTGTGTCAGCTGAAGATGCTAAAAAAGTCGTGATCGCTTATGAACCGATTTGGGCGATAGGAACAGGCGTTACTGCTACAAGTGATCAGGCAGAAGAAGTTTGTGCTGCAATTAGAGTACTACTTGTTGAGCTTTATGGAACAGAAGTCGCTGAAGCTATGAGAATTCAATACGGTGGTTCTGTGAATGCAGGAAATGCTGCTGAATTATTCTCAAAACCCAATATTGATGGTGGTTTGGTTGGTGGTGCCAGCTTAACAACCGGATTTGGTGATATCGTTAATTTTAAGTAAGAGCATACAATAAGGGTAATAAAGGGTTGCATCCCGCAACCCTTTATAATATCCTATTCAAACTTTTTATGGGTTATGGTATAATGATAATTAGAATCAATACTGGTAATATTAATATACATAGAAAAGGAGCAATGATGATGATAAAAAAACCAACAGTATTAATGATCTTAGACGGATATGGGCTAAATGATAAACAAGAGGGTAATGCCGTTTATCTGGCGAACAAGCCGGTTATGGATAAGATAACATCGACTTACCCTTCAGTAAAAGGAAAAGCAAGCGGCTTGGATGTAGGCTTGCCTGACGGTCAAATGGGTAACTCAGAAGTGGGTCATCTGAATATTGGTGCAGGAAGAGTTGTATATCAGGAACTTACAAGAATTACCAAATCCATAAAAGACGGAGATTTCTTTGAGAACCCGGCATTGCTTAAGGCAATTTATAACTGCAAGGCAAATAATAGTGATCTTCATTTATGGGGCCTAGTATCTGATGGTGGTGTACATAGCCATAATGAACATCTGTATGCATTATTAATGCTTGCTAAAAAAGAAGGTCTAGAAAATGTTTATGTCCATTGCTTTTTAGACGGAAGAGATACACCACCTGCTTCTGGTATTGAGTATGTTACGGAATTACAAAATAAAATGGATTTATTACAAGTCGGTAAGATAGCTTCTGTCCATGGACGTTATTATGCTATGGATCGAGATAATCGGTGGGAGCGGGTACAATTATCTTATGACGCACTTGTTGAAGGTGTAGGTCAATCCGCAAATTCAGGTATTGAAGCCGTCTTGAACTCTTACAAACAAGGTAACAATGATGAATTTGTATTACCAACTGTTGTAATAGAAAACGGCAAGCCTATGGCGACGGTTAAAAATCATGATTCTGTTATTTTCTTTAATTTTAGACCAGACCGTGCACGTGAACTGACCAGAGCTTTTTGTGATGGGACATTTACCGGCTTTGATAGAAACCAGGGCTTAATGGAACTTGTATTTACTTGTTTCACCAACTATGATATTACAATAAATAATAAAGAAGTAGCCTATGGTAAAACTTCCTTAACCAATACGCTTGGTGAGTATATTTCCCGACTTGGTAAAACCCAATTGAGATTGGCAGAAACAGAGAAATACGCCCATGTTACTTTCTTCTTTAATGGCGGGGTAGAGGTTGCTAATCCTGGAGAAGACCGAATCCTTGTGCCTTCACCAAAGGTTGCGACTTATGATTTGCAACCGGAAATGAGTGCGTATCAAGTTAGTTATGAATTGGTAAAAGCAATTAAAGGCGGTTTACACGACTTGATTATCGTTAATTTTGCAAATCCGGACATGGTAGGCCATACAGGTATAGTATCAGCGGCTGTCAAAGCCATAGAGACTGTCGACCAATGTGTTGGTGCTGCTTATGAAGCCTTACTTGAAGTTAATGGTGTTATGTTTATGTGTGCGGATCATGGGAACTCAGAACAACTGATTGATTATACAACCCATCAACCTTTTACAGCACATACAATTAATCCAGTACCATTTATATTGGTAAACGGAGATCCGGGTGTGACTTTAAGAGAAGGACAACTGGCAGATATTGCACCGACCTTATTAGATTTAATGGGTATTGATGTACCTGTAGAGATGACAGGTACCTCTTTATTAGTAAAACCTTAGATAAAATAAAAAGCATATTATTATAGGATAGATTCAGTTCGTTAAGATGGTAGTTGTCGATTGACCTACCATCTTTTCCTTTGTCATGAATAAGCGTTTTAGGAATATAATGTACTTTCTTGAAGTTTTTATATGCGCTAGGGTTGACAAAAAACAGTTATTCAAGTAAAATTACTTTGAAAATCAAAGTAATTTTGATAGGAGATTAAATATGATAGTTGAACCGAAAGTCAGAGGATTCATATGTACGACTGCCCACCCAGATGGATGTGCAGCAAGTGTCAATCATCAAATAAAATATGTTAAAAATCAAGGCACTTTAGAAGGCCCTAAGAATGTACTGATTATCGGTGCATCAACCGGTTATGGCTTGGCGACAAGAATCGTATCGATGGCTGGCTGTAATGCCAATACCCTTGGTGTTTTTTATGAAAGAGAATCCAATGGTAAAAGAACGGCAACGGCTGGTTGGTATAATACTGCAGCTTTTGAAGTGGCAGCAACAGATGCAGGTTTATATGCTTCAAGTATAAACGGTGATGCCTTTTCACATGAGATTAAAGATCAAGCAATAGAAAAAATCAAAAAAGAAATGGGAAAAATTGACCTTGTGGTTTATTCACTAGCTGCACCTAGAAGGATAGATCCGGACACAGGCGAAAAATATGGATCTGTTCTTAAACCCATTGGACAATCTTATACAAATAAATCCATAGATGTTATGCAAGGCCAAATAACAGAAGCCACTATTGAGCCTGCAACAAAAGAAGAGATTGAAAACACAATTAAAGTTATGGGTGGCGAAGACTGGGAATTGTGGATTAATAAATTATTGGAAGCAGATGTGTTAGCAGAAGGCGTAAGAACCATTGCTTATTCTTATATTGGCCCGGATATCACCCTTGCGATGTACCGTGAAGGTACCATAGGTAAAGCGAAGGAACATCTTGAAAACACCGCTAAGGATCTTACAGCTTTGCTAAAAGACTTAAATGGTGTTGCTTATGTGACCGTTGCAAAAGCTTTGGTGACACAAGCCAGTGCAGCCATTCCTATTGTTCCACTTTATATTGGTGCATTGTACAAGGTTATGAAGGCAAAAGGTACACATGAAGGCTGTATTGAACAGATTTATAGATTGTTTAAGGACTTTTTATATGCCAAAGAGGTTAATACGGACGATGAAGGTCGTATTCGTACAGATGACTATGAAATGGAAGCAGATGTACAACACGATGCAATTGCATTATTTGATCAAGTAACCACGGATACTTTGCAACAAGTGCTGGATATTCAGTCTTATCAGGATGAGTTTTTCAAGCTTTTTGGTTTTGGTTTTGATGAAGTGGATTATGAGCAAGATGTTGAGGTTAAGGTGGATATACCAAGTATTGAGTTATAAGAGATATTACTAATAGGTCCTATGAAAACCCTTACACTGTATGTATGACTACGGCCTCCGATTGGTGCGTCCTGCACCAAAAGTCGGCGGTCTGCATCCATGCAGACTCGCTTAAGTCATACACACAGTTCCAGGAACTTCATAGTCGATGTCGGTAAAATATAGAACTTGTTAAAATAATTATTATGAATAACGAGGCTATTAATAGCAGTAAGTATTTATTCACAGATTGTCCGAAGGGAAAGACTGGGAGAAGAATACTTACTGTTTTTGCATGGAGATAGATTGTAATACTATATCTAGTTAGAAAAGACTATGGTGGATGAAAATCATTCTCATAAAATAGTTTTCAATCTTGTACGATTATAGTATAATGGAGTAGGAAGCTGGACAACTCGATTGGGTATGGTCCTAAATTTTATGTATATGAAAGGAGTCATATTATGAAACTGTATTATGAGATTACGGATATATTTGCTAGAGAGGTATTGGATTCAAGAGCGAATCCTACCATCGAGGTCGAAGTTGTTGTGGATGATCAGTATGTGGGACGTGCTATTGTGCCATCAGGTGCATCGACTGGGGCTTTTGAGGCCGTAGAGTTACGAGATGGCGGAGATCGCTATATGGGTAAAGGGGTTCAAGATGCGGTTGATAATGTCAATGATATTATTGCAGATGAACTGATTGGTATGAATGTTATTGATCAACGTTTGTTGGATGAAACGATGATTGCCCTTGATGGAACAGACAATAAATCTAAGTTGGGTGCCAATGCGATTCTAGGTGTTTCTATGGCGGCGGCTAGAGCGGCAGCTGAAGCGCTTGGATTACCTCTGTATCAATACATAGGTGGTTTCAACGCACATACTTTGCCGGTGCCCATGATGAATATTATTAATGGTGGTGAGCATGCAGATAACACCATAGATTTTCAAGAGTTTATGATTATGCCGGTTGGCGCAGAGTCTTTCAAAGAAGGTCTTAGAATTTGTTCTGAAATCTATCATAACCTTAAAAAAGTCTTGAATTCAAAAGGCTTATCAACAGGTGTTGGCGATGAAGGTGGTTTTGCACCAAACTTGTCATCTGTAGAAGAAGGTATTGAGATTATTATTGAAGCGATTGAAAAAGCCGGATACAAGCCTGGTGTAGATGTAGGTATTGCTATGGATACAGCATCGAGTGAACTCTATGATGCTAAAACAGGTAACTATCATTTCCCTGGAGAAAGTAAAGTAAAAGGTCATGAAGTAATTCGTACTTCTGATGAATTGGTAGCCTTGTTCTCTGAACTTGTCGATAAATACCCAATCCTTTCTATTGAAGATGGTCTTGATGAAGAAGACTGGGAAGGTTGGAAAAAATTGACAGACGCGATTGGACACAAAGTTCAACTTGTAGGCGATGATCTTTTTGTTACCAATACCACGAGATTATCAAAAGGTATTCAGATGGGTGTAAGTAATTCTATACTCATTAAAGTCAACCAGATTGGGACACTTACTGAAACCCTTGATGCCATTGCGATGGCTAATAAAGCTGGTTTCACGGCTGTTGTTTCTCATAGATCAGGTGAGACAGAAGATACGACCATTGCCGACCTAGTTGTAGCTATGAATGCAGGGCAGATTAAGACAGGCGCACCATGTCGATCTGACCGTGTAGCGAAGTACAATCAGTTATTACGTATCGAAGAAGAGCTTGGAGATGTAGCTTACTATCCAGGACACAATGCGTTTTAATAGACTTTTGTAGAAATTAATAAGGTTATTTAGTTAAGGGTTACCGGTTCTATAATCGGTAACCCTTTTTCAAAAAAGCATTGCAACAACTTGGGGTTTATGATAATATGTTAATGTTGACTAGGAGGTGTAATTATGGCAGCATTATTAGTATTGGTTAAAGTATTATATTTTGTGTTATGTATCGCATTGATTACCGTTGTATTGTTTCAAAAAGGTAAGACTGCAGGACTATCAGGTGCAATTGGTGGCGCTGGAGAATCATACTGGGGAAAAAATAAAGCGCGTACAATGGATGGTAAATTACAGAAAGCAACCGTTGCTTTGGCAGTAGGTTTTATTGTCTTCGCATTGTTGATTTCATATGTTGAGAAGTTTGTATAAAAAATGCGCTCATGTGCAAAAGTAGTATAAGTAAGTAGAAAACACCAGATACTGGTGTTTTTTTAATATACCAATTTTTAGTGAAATTTAGTTTTGACCCTTTAACCAATTGTAGTTTTTTAGTACTATTTTGAAGGTTCGGAAAGTGGTATAATGAAAAAAACAAGGGAGGTATGGCATGTCAAATCCTATAAAGCTTTCACAAAAAGAAAAGAGTTGGATTTTATATGATTGTGGTAACTCAGCTTATTCAATGGCTATAACAACAGCACTTTTTCCGGTTTACTTTGGTATGTTTAAAGGCGGAAGTGGTATGGATATCGGTTACTTCAATTCTATAGCCAGTATTTTAGTCGCCCTTATAAGCCCGATACTGGGCACCATCGCGGATTATAAAGATGTTAAAAAACGTTTTTTTGCTTTCTTCGCCCTATTAGGTATAATATTCACCGGTGCTATTGCGGTGGTACCTAATGGTCAGTGGCAACTGTTGATTGGTGTCTATATCGTGACTGCGGTTGGCTTTTCTGGTGCCAACATTTTCTATGACGCTTTTTTGGTGGATGTATCCGTGGATGCCAATATGGACTCTGTATCCACGAAAGGTTTTGCTTATGGATACATTGCTTCTGTTGTCCCATTTACCATATCCCTTGTGGTTGTGTTCTTGATTGGCCTAGATCAGATGCTAGGTTATCAACTAGGCTTTGTAATAACTGCCTTGTGGTGGGGGTTGTTTACAATACCAATGCTAAGGCATGTTCGTCAAGTACATTATGTTGAAAGAGAATCAAACCCTATTAAAAACAGTTTTATACGATTGGGTCGCACATTTGTGAATATTAAGAAGCATAAAACGGTATTTGCTTTTTTAATAGCTTATTTTCTTTATATTGATGGCGTAGATACAATTATTAAGATGGCGGTACCCTATGCTACTGATTCTCTCGGACTGGATTCTTCAGATGTATTTATGCTTCTTGGTATCTTGTTGGTGATTCAATTGATTGCTTTCCCATGTGCTTTGCTATATGGTGTCTTGGCAAAAAGATATTCAACAAAGAAAATGATAATTGTTGCAATCATAACCTATATTATAACGACCATCTTTGCTTTTATGATGACCCAGTTGTGGCATGTGTTTATACTTGGAGGTCTTATCGGTTCAGCGCAAGGTGGTATACAGGCACTTAGTCGTTCCTATTTTGCAAAAATTATACCAAAAAACAATTCTAATGAGTTCTTTGGTTTTTATAACGTATTTGGCAAATTTGCCGCCATCATTGGACCGACATTGATGGCGCTTGTGGCCACAATTACAGGTGTGACCAGATACAGTATTTTGGCCATCATACCTTTATTTATTCTTGGTCTTATACTTTTCCTATTCTTGCCGGAACATAAAAGTGAAGCTTATTAATAATAGATTTATCGTAACAGCAACTTATTGACTTAAGCAAAATAAACTTGATTTTAGTTCAAAACTATGCTAAAATACGCCTAGTAAAGACAAATGTGTTTCATGGAAACACACACTAAAAAAAGAGGTGCAAAATAATGAATAATTTAAATGTAGGTATAGTCGGTGCGACAGGCATGGTTGGTCAAAGGTTTATAACATTACTTGAAGAGCATCCTTGGTTTAATATTGTAGTTCTAGCAGCAAGCCCAAGGTCAGCCGGTAAAAAATATAAAGATGTTATGGGTGACAGGTGGGCAATGAGTAGTCCTATTCCTAAAGTTATTGGAGAAATGGTTGTTGAAGATGCTAGCAATGTGGAAAAAATTGCTGCTATGGTTGATTTTATTTTCTGTGCTGTTGATATGGATAAGCAAGCGATCAAAGATCTTGAAGAAGCCTATGCTAAGGCAGAGGTGCCGGTTGTTTCTAACAATTCAGCTCATAGGACAACACCGGATGTACCGATGGTTATACCTGAAATCAATCCTGAACACTTAGAGGTAATCGCAGCACAAAGAAAGAGACTAGGTGTATCTAGAGGTTTCATTGCAGTTAAACCCAACTGCTCAATACAAAGCTATGTACCTGTTTTTCAGGCACTTAAAGAGTACGGTCCAAAAGAAGCAGTCATCTGTACATATCAAGCTATATCAGGGGCAGGAAAGACCTTTGAATCATGGCCTGAAATGGTTGATAATGTCATTCCTTATATTGGTGGTGAAGAAGAAAAAAGTGAACAAGAACCGCTTAAGATATGGGGACAGGTTAAGGATGGCATCATAGTGAAGGCTGATTTGCCGGTTATATCCGCACAATGTATTCGGGTAGCGGCTTTGGATGGTCATATGGCAGCGGTATCTGTTAGGTTTGAGAAAAAGCCTACTATTGATGAAATGGTACAAAAACTCAATAGTTATGAAGGAAGACCACAAACCTTAAAATTACCCAGTGCTCCTAAACAATTTATTAAGTATATGATAGATGACAACCGCCCACAAACACGGTTGGATCGAGATTATGAAAATGGCATGGGTATATGTGTGGGACGTATGCGAGAAGATCATATATATGATTATAAATTTGTAGCTTTGTCTCATAATACTGTAAGGGGTGCAGCAGGTGGTGCGGTCTTAATTGCTGAACTTCTTGCTGCTGATCACTACATAACAAGAAAATAGATTGGAAGAGGGCTATCTTGACAGTTAAAATCCATAAGTCTATAATTTAGTTATGAATATATCATAATGTAATATATTTAATGTGAGTTTAGAGAAACTTAGTGTAACTCTTTATTAGTGGAGTAGGCGTCAATTCGAAAGGGTGAGACCATGTCAAAGATCAAAAGTTCCTTTTTAGCAAAGAGAACAAAAGATGAAATGGGGTTCTATCTAAATCGGATTTTTGGACAAGAAGAAGCCTCTGAGTTTGACCCGTTTTTACTTTTAGACTATGTAGAGGGTGATTCAGAAATCGTGAAAAAAGGTTACCCATGGCACCCTCATAAAGGTATTGAAACGGTCACTTACCTAACTAAAGGAAGTGCCATGCATAAGGACAGCCTTGGTCATGAAGGTGAGCTTAACCCTTTTGATGTAGAATGGATTACAGCGGGTAAAGGTATGTATCATCAGATGATACCTGAGACTGTTGAATCTGTAATTGAAGGGTTTAAGCTTTGGATTAATATGCCGGCTATTAGAAAAGGGCAAGATCCGGCTTATCAAGCTTTTAAAGCGGATCAATTAAAGTATTTAAAAAAGCCCGGTAGTCACGTTAAGCTGATTTCAGGATCTTTTGAAGGTGAAACTGGACCGGTTGAAAAAAATGATCTTGATATATTGCTGATGGATGTGGAATTATGGCAAGACAATCATATTCAGATTATGAGAAACCCAATGAAAAACGGTTTTATTTTTATCTATCAAGGCTACGGCGTGATTAATGAACAAGATTATATGAACCCTTTAATGGCTTATAATCTTGAAAGTGGTTTATTGGATATTCGAAGTACATCATCCGAGTCTTTGAGATTTATTTTTGCCGAAGCCTATCCGGTGGATGAGCCGATAGCCTGGAAAGGTCCTATTGTGATGAATACTTATAAGGAATTGGTTGAGACGTTTAAGGATATAGAGATGGATAGATTTATTTAGGGGGTCCAGGAACTTCATGGTCGGTGTTGGCAGTGACTTTTTACTGTACCAAGTGTTTTCATTCTAACTATTAAATTATTAGAG
This sequence comes from Firmicutes bacterium HGW-Firmicutes-2, assembly GCA_002841495.1. Lineage (GTDB taxonomy): Bacteria > Bacillota > Clostridia > Lachnospirales > Vallitaleaceae > Petrocella. Next base: position 100,974 of record PGZV01000017.1, read on the forward strand.
TTAAACAAATAAGTAAGTGCTTATTTTTTGCATGGTCATCCTAAGGGGAAGACGGGAAAAATGAGTGCTTTCTTTTTTGTGCCTTAAAATATTATATAAATGTTGAAACAGGTCCCATGAAAACCCTTCCACAGTCTGTATGATTACGGTCTCCGACCCCGATTGGTATTTACTATACTTTTAGGATAAGTTATAATTGGTAGTGAATGATTTCTAGAGGAACGAATACAATGAGTATCTATAGTTCAATTAAAATCATATTGAGGAGATGAGCTGTCATTTGTCGGAGGCGTATATACCACAAGAAGCCCTTACAAAGGATGAATTACAAAGGCTTATAAGTGATTGACCATGCATGAATATATGAATATGCTGAGTGGCTATAAAGATAGAGTCGCTCGTATTGCACTTTTTGATGTTTTTCATCAGCTGGAAAATAAACTGCAAAAAGATGATCAAGGTAGACCAATCGATTTCTTCGGGATTGGTCTTCTTGGGCTGCTTTTCTTCTTTGAAAATATGTTGATGCGTAATCAAAAAACCGGTATTAGAGAACTGGCTGAATTTCTAAAAAAAATGATGGGGAAGGCAATAGCCTTGGAGGATGAAGGCTACTTACGTCTGTCGAAGCAATTGGTAGATGCCATGCGTCCGCCAAGTGGTAAAAGACTTACAAAATCCTTCTATAATTATGAAACCGGTGAGCCGGACCAAATTGAGTATGCACTTTTAAAAGCGGAACATTGGGATGCGGATAACAACATACAATACTACGCTTTAGCTGAAGAAGGTCTTGAGCTCATTTTTGCAACAAAAGAATATTTTAGTGAATTCCAGATCTCCATTGGTCAATTGATTCTAAGGAAGCAATTGGAAAAAGGAGAATTTTCTGGCGCCCTTAGGCAAGTAGATGAAATGCGCATCAGTGTCCATACGATTAAAGAAAAAATGTCCAAAATCAAACATGATGTTCAAAGGAATATTATATCGGATGATACCTATGAACGTTATAAAGAAATCATTGAAGATATCAACCGAAGATTGCATCAAGAACACGACGAGTTTAATGAGCTACGTACTTTCATAAAAGCCACGAAGAACCGATTGAACACAAGTCATACCATGACTACAGATAAAGAAACAAAAGCATTGGATTACATTGTTCGAATTGATAATGAACTTGAACATGTCCATTATCTACATGCTTCATTATTAAATGAAAGCATTGAACTTAAAACAACAGCCATAGAGGCAGCAGGCGAGTCTTTATATTATGCAGGTGTCACCTCTTTTAACTTTGATCAAGAAATCACAAGAAAAATGATGACAGCGCCTTTACCTTTTGAGACGGGTAAGGTCTTGGCAGCCCCCTTTTTAACAACCAAAAAATTCAGAACGTGGTCTTTACTTACAGTATTTGAGCCACAGGTTGTCGAGCATAAAGAGATGCCGATAAGTCATGGCTTCATGGAAGTTCAAGATGATTATAAGCCTGAAGACTTGTTGATCTTGCAGCAAGTGTATAAATTCCTTTTGTCCCAGATGATGAAAGATTATGGCAATAGAACCCAAATGTCCCTTGAAGAAACCTTACAAAAAGGCGAGCATGCCTACTATCATACAAGAGAATTTTTTGATCTCTGGATTCTTTTACATCAAAGATCGCCAATTCATATAAAATCAGTTCTGGAAAATGAAGAAGATTTGTTGCATCCTGCATTTGAAGCATGTTTTTCTACCTATGATCGTGTAGAAGTCGTAGAATCAGCCAAAGATATAGACGTGCAGACCTACTATACTGTAAAAGATATGATATTGAATTTAGGAGGTAATGAAGCTCATGAATGACCAACTGTTAATGGAAACCTTCAAAATCTATGCGGTATTAAACGCCGAAGGGAAAATACTTAAAGAGAATGCCAAATTGTATCATACAGATGATGAAGTCAGAGGCACCCTTATGGCCTTTGCGAATGAAGTAGATTGCACAATCATATCAGCAGACCCTTATATTTATATGGTACCCCTAACTAAAAACTCTATTTTCCATATGACCAATGATGAAATAAAAAAACAATATTTTCCCAGTAGAAGTCTGAATGTGGATATATACCTTATGTATGTGGCCATTATTATATTTATTGGTGAGTTTTATGATAGCTACCAGACCACGAGGCCAACAAGGGATTTCTTGACAACAGTAGAATGGCTTTCAAGTTTGAATGAGCGGTTGATGGCACTGAAGAATATAGATGAAGAAATATTGAAGGATATGGAAGAAGAATATGCCTATAATTGGTTGGATATCCTTACGAATTGGGAAGCAGCAAGAACAGTTAGTAGAATGAGCTTTATTTTGATTGTTAAACAGTTTATGATTAAGGAAGAAATTGCTGTAGAAATAGGACAAGATGAGTTATGTCTTACGGATAAAGCCCATACCATCATAAGAAAATACTTTATGGAATATGAGTATAATAAAGGTATATTGGAATTTATATATCAATTGGAACAGGGGGAGACAACCGATGCCGGCAATAGCCAAGATTAGGTTCACCAATGTGATTTATGAAAACGGTAGTAAACGGTATAATGATGAAATATTTGAGTTTGACGGGCATAACGGTGTCATGCTCCTTGAAAACGGTGGCGGAAAAACCGTTTTTATTCAAGCGGCCCTTCAGGCGATTATTCCACATACCGATATGGCAGAAAGAAAAATCAAAGACACACTTTCCCTTGAATCGGCACCGGCTCATATTGCCATTGAATGGATTCTTAATGATCAGCCTAGACGCTATGCGACCACGGCCACCACTTTATTTATAGAAAACAATCAACTTAACTCCATAAAATATACGTATGATTATGGCGCCGGTGACTCAAATAGCATTGAAAATATGCCTTTTTCTATTATAATGGATGATCAAATGAAACGTCCGGCTACTCGAGGCGAGATCAACGATTACTATCAAAGGATGACCAAACAATCCATGAACGCCAAGCTTTTCCCTACAATAGTGGGGTTTGGCAACCATATTGAAAGAGAGTACAAGATTATTCCTTCCGAATGGCGTAAAGTGGCTGTGATCAACAGCGCTGAAGGTAATGTGGATGAGTTTTTCACTAAATGTAAGACAACGGAGCAACTGTTGAATAATCTTTTAATACCTGTCGTGGAAGAAGCTATCGAAGGTGACCATAAAACCACCTTTGTAGATACTTTTGAAAAACAACGAGAGCATTTTAAGAAAAACCGTATATTGCACGATAAGATTGAACAAAGCCAAAGAATAAAATTAAAACTGGATGATTATGTTGACATTTTTGGAAATTATGAGGAGGAACGGCTTGCTTTACATGATTTAAAAAGAGAAGCAAGAACCTTAACCAATTATATTACCCATCAAATCGAAACCAAAAAAATTGATCTAAGATATAACGAAGCCAATCAAATACGGTTACAACAGGACTATAAAAATCACGCTCAGAAGAAAACCACTTATGAATTGCTGCTCATAGAAGAAGAACTTAAAGCTTTGAAAAAAGAGCATGACGCCATAAAAACCACATTAAATAGCGTTCAAAAAGAATATGACGCACTGGGGAAAAGAAAACAGAACATAGAGATTAGTAATCTGGAGAACGACCTTCGTCAATCAGAAGCACAACTTCAATTACTAGAAAAAGAATTAGATACCATAGACGCTGATATTGACATATCGGATATCAAAGCTCAGATGAATGAGAATAATGCCCATATTAAAGGCTATTTCTCCTATGAACTTGAGCTTATTGAGCGTGAGTTAGCAAGAATTAATGCTGAAAAAAATCATGAATCCGAGCAGTATGAAAAAACAAAAAATGCTTTAGAAAATGCAAAGTCTTATGAAAAAGATCTTATTGAGATGCGAAGCGGTATAAAGACCCGCTATGAAATGACCTTAAGTCAAAAAGAGGATTTAGAAAAGATTTTGTTCGAAGACCATCAAGAAATGGAGGTCTCTGTCTACTTAAATGGTCTTAATAAGGCTTGTCATGAGGCTGAAAAAATTCTTTTACAAAAAACGGCTGAGATTATGACCTTATCCGGTAAGAACGATGAGTATGAAGCAACACTTCTTGAGAGTAAGGAAGCACTTAAGGTGGTTGTTCAAAACTTAGAAAAGAACAGAGCTACTGAAGACAATATTCAATCAGAGATGGCCCATCTTATTCAATCCATAGAAGCCACCGGTAAAAATCTTTATATATCAGGCAACGTGTATGCTAAAGAAGAATCCATTCTAGGTAATCTGGAAGAACAAAGGTTGTACGCTGAAAGTCAGAAAGAGGAAGCCCTAAAAAAAGAGCGTTCCTATTTTCATGCTGCAGATATTTATGAGCATATGCCCTATTTCCTTGCAGAACCAAAACTGGCCCAGATCGTGGAAACGATGAAAAGCCAGACAGATTTTGTTGAACTGGGTACATGCCACCTTCAAACAATCAAAGATACTTTAGGATTAGATGAAGCAGCATTATACAATAAGTTTCCCTATTGGTCCATTACCATTGTTACCTCTTCACAAGATGAGAAGAAGGTGATGGATTATGTGGGTAGAGTAGGGCACGAATTATCCTTTATGATTCTTGTCATTACCCTAGAAAACTTAAATAAGTGGATGAAAGAGGAACAATTCTTATTCGATCATCATCAATACAAAATGCTTTTTCCAAACACTTGGTCCAATAACTTGAATCAAGACCAGTATTATATATGGCAACAAGATGTATTAAGCAAAGCATACATCTATCAGAAAACCAGAAAAGATGCTGAAAATCTTTTGAAAGAAAAAGAAAAGCTTCTGGATTTGGCAACGACTTTTTTTGTCAGCCATCCTTATGAAACTTACAATACACTTATTCGTGCTATCCAAGATGGAGAAAATCAAAAAAAAGCCCTTGAAAACGAGCAAAAAGTACATACTGAAAAAATCCAAGTCAATAAGCATCATATCCATATACTCAATGAAGAAATCCATCAACATAAAACAAGCATAGAAGATCATCATGAACAGATAGCCATGGCTGAAAAAATCATAGAAGCCGACGAAGCTCTTGTTCGTATTGGCTTTGAACTGGATGAAGTTAACAAAAGCATGGATGACTTATTGGATAAAATAGAAGAACATCAAAAATCCATGGACCAACATAATCGTCAACAAGCATTATTAGATCGTGAGTACCATAGTTTTACGAGGGAAAAGGACAAAATATTGGACAATGGTCTCTATATAGAGGTTCAAGAAATTCAAGCCATTTGTGCGAATATTGGTTTTGAGATATTAAAAGAACAGAAGTCTTATCTTGAGAAAAAACTGGCAGGCATGGGTCATTCAAGAATGGTGCTTGAAGAGCGAATTTTGAATGAAAAAAAACAAAGAGATAAGTATCAAAAGAATCTTAAGCAAAAAAGAAGAGAAATGGAATATGATTTTGAAACCATTGATATATCCTATGAAGATGAATTAAAAGATCTTTATGACCAGATGAAAGCACAATCTAAAGTGTTGGTTAAGATAAAAGACGAACAAAGTCAAATGGATATGACCTTAGGTAGGCTTAGTACGCGTAGAGACATTATAGAGCAGCAACTCAGTGCAGAGCATGCATCCAGATATACTTTTGATATGGCCATAAATCTGATTCCCAATCAGTTAAGATCGGAGCTGCTTAACCTAAAGGAAAGAGAGAAAAAACTTCAAGCTCATAAAAAAGAAATTGAAGAAGAAATACACACATTTGAGCAAATCCTTAGAGAATTGCAAGTGAAAGATGGTACCTATCATTATATGATGGAGGGTATCGAACCCTTAATGTTAGAGTTGGATTATTTTGAAGCCTTTGATCAAGAAGCTGTTTTTAAAGTCAATCAATTAATAAGTCGCCTTAGTGGGCAGAGTATCCTTGTTGAGAAGGCTATGAACCAAGTCAAAAAAGAAAAAGATGACTTAAAACAGTATTGCCAGGACCATATTGAAGATTATAGACTCAAAGATATGGTTATTAAAGGACTAGAGAACAAGGAGGATTATAGCGGACTGATTCACTACCAAGAAAAAATGACGGAAATCATCCTAAAAATCATTAAAGTGGCAGAGGATGATAAGCGTGAGAGTGATACAGAGCTTCAAACATTTTTATCCCATCTACTCATGTATGTACGTCATGTATCCACGGAACTAAGTGATATACAAAATAAGACAAGAATCAAGGTTGGTGATGGCTATAAGCAGATTTTTGTTTTTGATATTCCCAAGTGGGAGGATGAAGAAGGAAAAAATGCACTAAGGGCCTATATCAACGAAACCATAGAAGCCTATGAAAAAGAAAGTGAACAATGGGAACATGATGACATGATGCTTAGAAAATCTATAGAAGAACGCCTAAGTGTTAAGAATCTCTTGCAGGTCATCATGAAAGAAAATACAATTAAAATCAAATGCCGAAAAGTGACCAATGATATGCAAATCAATAAAGCACCTATGGTATGGGAAAGTACGAATAAATGGTCCGGTGGTGAAAAGTGGAGCAAGAACATGACGCTTTTTTTAAGTCTGCTGAATTACGTGGCAGAGAAAAAGCAACATTTGGATGTTCATCAAAAGAAACAAAGAGCCGTTATCTTGGATAATCCTTTTGGAAAGGCTTCCAGTGACCATGTCCTAAAACCGGTATTCATGATTGCAGAAAAGCTTGGTTTTCAGATTATTGCTTTGACAGCCCATGCAGAAGGCAAGTTTATTAGTGAATATTTTCCGGTAGTATATAGTTGTAAACTAAGAGGCGCTATAGATCAAAGCAAACAGATCATGACAAATGAACGCATTATCAATTACGCATATTTAAGAGAGCATGCACCTATGACCATTATGCGTATGCAGGAAATAGAACAGATGGATTTATTTGGGAGCTTATAGTTCCCAAAAATAGGAGAAGGACTATGATTAGAAAACCGGCATGGCTAAGGGTACGTTTAAGTGATACAATCAAATATAATTCAGTCAACGAGATTATTAAGTCTCATAAACTCACAACGGTTTGTGAAGAAGCCAATTGTCCCAATAGAGTGGATTGTTACAGCAAAAGAACGGCAACATTTATGATCTTAGGGAATCAATGTACACGTAATTGTAGGTTCTGTAATATAACACAAGGTGTTTTAGAAGAAGCAGATCTATTAGAACCGTATAGGGTGGCCATGGCAGTTAAGGACCTAGGCCTTAAGCATGCGGTCATAACATCTGTGACCAGAGATGATTTGCAAGATCAAGGTGCATCCTTATTTGTAAGTACAATAAATGCCATAAAAATTTCTTCAGATACAACTATTTTGGAAGTATTGATTCCGGATATGCAGTATGATACCCATGCCATTGATATGGTTATGGATGCAAAACCGGCAGTGATTAACCATAATGTTGAAACTGTTCCGAGGTTATATAGCGAGGTAAGACCGGAAGCTGATTATCAGCGTAGCCTTGACGTATTGCGTTATATCAAAAAAAGGGATTCGAACATAGTGACAAAATCCGGTCTCATGTTAGGGTTAGGAGAAAGCATAGATGAGGTTAAGGCTGTTATTTCAGATCTGAAAGCGGCAGGAATAGACTGCTTGACCATAGGTCAATACCTTCAGCCATCACCGGATCATTATAAGATGGTGGCGTACATAACACCAGAAGTATTTGATGCTTTGGGTGCTTATGCAAAGTCAATTGGCATCCGTGGGGTTGCATCAGCGCCACTCGTAAGAAGTTCATATTATGCGAAAGATCTATATGAGCAAATGCTGTCATCTATAGGTGACAATCAGGGATGAATTTGGAAAGTGAAATGTAAAGTGAACATGGAAAGAGAGGAATTGGGATGTTAAGAGTAGGTGTGGTAATGGGCGGCAATTCCAGTGAGCATCAAGTTTCAATGCTTACAGGCGCTGAGTTTGTCAAACATTTAAATAAAGAAAAGTATGAGGTTGTTGAAGTGGTGATTGATCAACCAAAAGACATACTGAAGTGGTACCAAAAGATAGATTTTGCTCTATTAGCATTACATGGTAAAAATGGTGAAGATGGTAAAGTACAGGCGCTCTTAGAAGCATTGGAAATACCGTACTCAGGAAGTGGTATTGCTTCAAGTGCTATATGTTTAGATAAGAACATCAGTAAGCTTATTATGGAAAGTCATGGTGTTAAGACGCCAAAATGGATTATGGTAAAAAAAGATTATCCCTTCAGTCTTGACTTGTTTTATGGGTTAACATTGCCACTGATTATAAAACCTAATCAAGGCGGATCCAGTATCGGTATACATATTGCCAATACCTATGAAGCAATTGAATCACTTCTTGAAGATAGTTTTATATATGACGATGAAGTGATTGTGGAAGAATGGATAGAAGGGCAGGAAATCACCTGTAGTATGATCAAAGGTGAGATTATCCCTGTACTTAGTGTTCAACCCAATATGACTTTCTATGATTATACGGCAAAATATTCTGAGAATGATAATATACAAAAGCTGGCAATTCTAGATGAAAAGATTACCGATGAGATAAAATCGATTGCAGGTATATGTTGGTCCTTATTTAAACTCAAGACTTATGCCCGTATAGACTTAATGATTCAAGATGGTCAAATCTTCGTTATAGAAATCAATACATTGCCTGGAATGACACGGTTTAGCCATTTGCCTAAAAGTGCTATGGCGATGGGTCTTGGCTATGATGAAATCTTAGATCAGATCATTGAGGAATCGTTACTCAATGATCGCAGTAATTAGAATGGAAAATAACAGCTAAAAATGGTATAATGAGCTACATAAACCTATACATGGTTAGAAGGTCAAAACTAAGTTTCACTAAATTCACATATAAGTTACTTGAAAGTTCAACTATATAGTTTTGACACCCTAACCAATACATAATTAAATAAGACTTGGAGTGATGACATGAAGTGGTTAGATCGACTAGAGAAAAAATATCATAAATATGCTATTCCTAATTTGATTCAATATGTTGTTGGCGGTATGGCTTTGGTTTTTATATTTGGTACTATCAATCCCTCAGTATGGGGTTATTTGTCCTTTTCACCGAAGCTTGTTATGGAAGGACAGGTTTGGCGTATTTTCACATTTATTTTCCTTCCTAGAACCAGCAGCTTAATATGGATTATTTTTTCTCTATTATTCTTTTTATTTGCAGGCAGAACCATCGAACAATACTGGGGTGCTTTCCGTTTTAATGTGTATTATTTGGTGGGAACATTAGGTACAATCGTAGCGGGTATAATAGTAGAAGCCCTATATGGTGGCATGATTGCCATACCCTTGACGAACTATTATCTGAACATGACCATGCTTTTTGCACTTGCAGCCATTATTCCTAATTATGAAGTTCGGATCTATTTCATATTACCTGTAAAAATGAAATATATTGGTTATGTTTTTGGCGGATTATTATTATGGGAGTTTCTTTTTTATCCATTACCACAAAAAATCATTATATTTGCCAGTGTTTTGAATTTTATCCTATTTTTTGGGCCGTCATTAATCAATAAAAGCAAGCAAACCTATAGGAAACAACAATATAAACAAGCGAATAAACCAACACCCAAAGCAAGGCCTACGGCCAAACAAGGTGAAGTTATTCAAGTGGCTTTTCATTGTTGTGAGGTCTGTAATAAAACAGAAGTGGATGATCCAAGCTTAGAATTCAGGTATTGCTCAAAGTGTGAAGGTCGACATGAGTATTGTACAGAACACATATTAAGCCATACCCATGTCACAGAAGATTGATTTATGTTAGAATTGCTTCTTGACACTCCGAAAGTAACATATTGGCATGGATGAGATTCATTTTGTTGTAAATGGTATAGATGATAATAGAATCCCTTTTGTCCTTAGGATGAAGGGGATTATGTTTTGCTAAGGTTAAAAGCTTTTGAGTGGTTTCATAATCCAATGACAATCCATAACTGAGCATGAGTGTTTTATCTCTTGATGGATTTTTGGAACCTGAAAAAATCTCATAAGCATAAGACCTTGTTATATCCATAGAACGGATAATATCCGACTTCTTCATGTTGGATTGATGAAAAAGCGTATTTAAATAATCAACAAAGGAAAGGTTGGTGCTATTTAAATCATATTTTTTTAAGTAGGCGAACAAATCTTTTGAGGATTTGAGTTCTTCAATTAATCGCATCGTATCATCTAAAGGCATTCGTATCTCTCCCATCTTTCTATCTCTTTGAAAATTATATCATATTTCATAAAAATGAATAGAGCTTAAAATAGAAAAAAATAGTGACGTTCTATACAGGACAATCACAAAAAAAGATGGTTTAGAAAGTATAATTTTATAAAAAGAAGGGGTATATTTCATAAAAAACCCTCAGTATGATAATTTTTTAACAATTACTGTAAGTATGAGAACTACTTTTGTCCTTGAATCAAAGACAAGCTGTACAGACAAGCCTATTTTTTTAGTTGACTAAAATTATATCTTGTTATATTATATATTTAATGATTTAACACGGTGAAATAAGGCTGTGAATATGTTAAATTATTATCGTAACTAATTTCAATGTAGATTTTTAGAAATAGGAGTGAGAAACGTGGGAAGACTATATAATTTTTCAGCAGGTCCATCCGTATTACCAGAAGAAGTTCTAGAAAAAGCCGCATCAGAAATGTTGAACTATGAGGACTCTGGCATGTCCGTAATGGAAATGAGCCATAGATCGTCTGTATATGAAAACATAGTAAATGAAGCAGAAGCCTCTTTACGTCAACTCATGAATATTCCGGATAACTATAAAGTATTATTTCTTCAAGGCGGGGCATCAACACAATTTGCCATGGTCCCACTTAATCTTATGGTTAATTCAAAGAAGGCAGACTTTGTGAATACAGGAGAATGGTCCAAGAAAGCCATATCAGAAGCTAAAAAATTCGGACAAGTCAATATCATAGCTTCATCAGAAGAAGCAACTTTTAACTATATACCTAAATTAGACTCTAGTACATTTAGTAAAGATGCAGACTACTTCCATATTACAACCAACAATACCATCTATGGAACAGTGTTTAAGAATCTACCGGATACTGGAGATGTACCACTTGTAGCAGACATGTCCTCTAATATATTGTCTGAAGTCATTGATGTCAGTAAATTCGGCCTTATTTATGCAGGTGCTCAAAAGAATATGGGTCCGGCGGGTCTTACAGTGGTCATCATTCGTGAAGATTTAATGGGTAAAGCAGATGTTTCTGTTCCGTCAATGTTACAATATAAAATACATGCCGACAACGGTTCCATGTATAACACACCACCTACTTACAGTATTTATGTAGCAGGATTGGTATTCAAATGGTTATTGAATTTGGGTGGTATAGAGGCCGTTGAAAAAATCAACAACCAAAAAGCCTCCATACTTTATGATTTCTTGGATCAAAGTGCATTCTTTAAAGGCACAGTGGTAAATGAAGACCGTTCATTGATGAACATACCTTTTGTTACCCCTAGTCAGGAACTTGATGCAGCTTTTATTAAAGAAGGCGAAAAAAGAGGCTTTGTCAATCTTAAAGGTCACAGAAGTGTTGGTGGCATGCGCGCTAGTATTTATAACGCTATGCCGGTTGCAGGTGTACAAGCTTTAGTGGATTACATGAAAGAATTTGAAGCAGCGCACAAATAGATTGTAGGAGGATGATATGTTTAATATTAAAACTTTAAATAAAATCGATCAAGAAGGTTTGGAGCTTTTTACAGAGGATTATCAGATTGTTGAAGAAGGCGATGTAGATGCAATTGTTCTAAGAAGCTTTAAGATGCAGGACTATCCATTGGATACGAAGTTACATGCAGTTGCTAGAGCGGGTGCCGGAACCAATAATGTACCAGTAGATAAATGTGCTGAAAAAGGTATTGTTGTATTTAACACACCTGGTGCTAATGCGAACGGAGTAAAAGAACTGGTAGTTGCAGGTCTATTATTGGCATCAAGAAATGTAGTAGGAGCAATCGAATGGGCAAAAACATTAGTAGATGAAGGTGATGAGGTTCCTAAATTGGTAGAAGCAGGAAAATCTGATTTCGCCGGACCTGAGATCAAAGGAAAAACTTTAGGGATTATCGGACTTGGTGCAATTGGTGTATTAACAGCCAATGCTGCGAGTGGTTTAGGTATGAAAGTAATCGGATATGATCCATTCTTATCTGTAGGACATGCACTAAAATTATCCAGAAGTGTTTCAACGGTAAAAACCATTGAAGAAATCTATTCAAAATCTGATTATATTTCTGTGCATGTACCTCTTGTAGATGCCACAAAAGGTATGATTAATGACGATAGTATTGCATTAATGGAAAACGGCGTTAAGATTCTTAATTTCTCAAGAGCGGAACTGGTGGATGATGACGCGATGGCAAAAGCCTTAGAATCCGGTAAAATTAGCAATTATGTTACGGATTTCCCAAATGCTCAAAGCATAAAAATGAAAAATGTTATTGCGATTCCACATCTCGGTGCTTCAACACCAGAATCTGAAACCAACTGTGCGATTATGGCTGTTAACCAAGTCATGGAATATCTTGAAAATGGAAATATCATCAATTCCGTGAATTATCCGGATTGTGATATGGGCGTTTGTCCGACTGTGAGTAGGATTGCTGTTAATCATAAGAATATTCCAAATATGGTCAGCCAGATTACAAGTATATTGGCAGATCATAATATTAATATTGCGGATATGATCAATAAGAGCCGTGGTGACTGGGCATATACTATGCTTGATATAGAAAATGAAGCTACAATAGATATCATTACAGCGCTTGAACAAATTGACGGTGTTGTAAAAGTCAGAATAATTAAATAAATCATAAGGGCTAGATTAGAAATGATCTGGCCCTTTCTTGAACTCGAGGAAATTCCTACTTAAGAACCTTTCCCGCCGTGAACAATTTGCAAGCAAAGTGCGACTAAGTCGCTTTGTACAATAACAAGGAAAAAAAGGAGGCAGAATATGTCAATGATCAAACCATTTATGGCGGTTAGACCTGCCAAAGCCCTAGTTAGAGAAGTAGCGGCTTTGCCATATGATGTTTACAGCTCCAAAGAAGCCAGAGTAGTCGTAGCAAAGAGTCCTCGTTCTTTTTTGGCAATCGACCGTGCTGAAACTTTTTTTGATGAATCCGTAGACATTCACAGTGAACAAATTTATAAGAAAGCCCATGATGTTTTATATGCATGGATGGAAGAAGGTACTTTTGTTCAAGAAGAAAAGGATATGTTATATTTGTACGAATTGGTTATGAATGGCCGCAGTCAAGTCGGTCTTGTAAGTTGTACATCTGTAGATGAATATCTGGATAATAAAATCAAGAAGCATGAAAAAACAAGAGCAGATAAGGAAGCAGACCGAATTCATCACGTAGATTATTGTGATGCTAACACGGGCCCGATTTTTCTGACTTACAAATCGGATGATAAGATTAATGCATTGGTTGAAGCATGGAAAGCTAACAAGAAACCACTCTATGATTTTATTGCAGAAGATGGTATTACCCACAGGATATGGTCCGTAGATGATGACCACACCATTGCATCCCTTGTAGAAGCTTTTGAGGCTATTGAGACGCTTTATATTGCAGACGGTCATCATAGAGCCGCATCAGCTGTTAAAGTTGCTCAAATGAGAAGGGAAACCAATCCGGACTATACAGGGGAAGAAGCTTTTAATTACTTTTTATCCGTCTCATTTCCCGATGAACAATTATATATTATGGATTATAACCGGGTGGTTGCAGATCTTAATGGCTTATCTGAATCGGAGTTTTTAGAAGCGATTAAGAAGCAATTTGAGATTATTGAGACAAGCGTAGAACCGATCAAGCCAAATGAAAAAGCGATGTTTGCCATGATTTTAGAAGATACATGGTACTTGTTAAAAGCGAAAGAAAACAGCTATAACCATGAGGATCCGGTTCTTAGTTTAGATGTATCTATTTTACAATTGAACCTACTTTCGCCGATTCTAGGTATTGGAGATCCCCGTATAGATCAACGTATAGACTTTGTTGGCGGTATAAGAGGACTTGAAGAACTTACTCGTAGAACCAAAGTGGATATGAAGGTTGGATTTGCAATGTACCCTACCAGTATAGAAGAATTAATGGCCATAGCAGATGCCGATCAGTTGATGCCACCTAAATCGACTTGGTTTGAGCCTAAACTTAGAAGTGGGTTGTTCATCCATCTCCTTAGTTAAATGAAACATCAAGAAACCTTTTTAAGCATACAATAAAAAAGGTTTCTTTTTTTATTGTATTTTAATAAAAGAGACCATGATTTATGGTATAGTTAGTAAGATAATGAGAAGAAATAAAAAGTAAATCATATTTACCTAAACATGTAAATGTGGTATACTATAACCATACTGTAAGACCATGATATTGTTATGATCAACCAGTATAACCACAAAAAAGTAAGAAAACATAAAGGAGGATTATATGAAAACGAGCAAAATCGTACTAGCTATTATGGCAGTGGTCATTGTTGTCATGGTTCTGGTAAGTAGTGTGTATATGTTGGATAATGCAGAAGCTGCAGTTGTTCAAAGACTGGGGAAGTTACATCGCGTTGAAACAAAGGCGGGTCTTAACTTCAAGGTGCCCTTGATTGATACGATCCATATCGTCAACACCAATGAGATATTCTCTCTTCAATACGGTTACCGATCAGAGGCAGCACCTACAACCACACAAGCAGCCACCTATAGAAACATTGATAATGAATCTATTGTTTTGACCAGTGGATCCTATTTGATTGATCTAGGAGCGGTTATTCAGTTCAGAATCACAGATCCAGCGGCATATATTTATGAGGTTGATGATGTGGAAGGCACCGTTAGATTAGCTTTCGAGAGTGTTCTTAGAAGTAATATTCAGAACCAACTATTGGATGAGGCCTTAATCAACAAAGACAGTATCGCACAGGAAATCATGCCGGACTTAGCACGGAAGATTAATAGCTATAATGTAGGTATCACCATTACAGAAGTCCGTTTAACAGATGTATTATTACCAAAAGATGTTCAGTTTGCATATGATGATGTGAATATTGCAAGTAATGAAAAAGACGCACTAAGGAGCCAAGCGACCAGGTATTCTAACGAGATGTTACCTAAAGCAAGAGCAGATGCATACCAGATGATTCAAGGTGCTGAAGCTTACAAAGCAGAAAAAGTGGCTCAAGCACGTGGTGATGTAGAGAACTTCAATCAAGTATACGAGCGTTACGCTGTAGCCAAAGACATCACCAGGACAAGGTTATATATAGAAACGATGGAAAAAGTACTGTCTTCCGTAGATCAAAAATTCGTCATAGATCTGGATAATGATAATGTACTTAAATTCTTACCTTTAGATGTGAGAGGAGGCGAATAATATGGACCAAAATCAAAATGAACCTCAATTTAATGCCAAGGCAGAATTTGATAAAAGCATGGAACGTGCCAAAAAAGAAGTGAAGAAAAACATGCGATATGGCTTCTTAGGTGTCATTGTTATTCTGGCCATTATCTTCTTAAGCAATAGCTTTTACATCGTGAGAGAAGATGAAGTGGCTACGGTTAGACAACTTGGTGAAATCACACGTATTGTTGTTGATGTCACGAATACCCAAGCACAGCTGCAAAATGATTTGGACCCTAGGTTCAAAGATGTTATTGTCGACACCCAAAAAGGCTTAAAGTTTAAGATTCCTTTTATAACAACCGTAGAAAAAAACACAAGTAAACTTTTGACTTATTTTTCCAATACGGCCAACATCAACACCCAAGATAAAATTAAATACGATATTAATATGTATGCACAATGGCGTATTACCCATCCGGGGATATTCAATACTTCACTTGGCACGGTCACAAGAGCCAATTCGAAAATTGATGAAATCACCTATGCGGTAGTCATCGACCGAATCAACAGACTGAGCAGTTCAGATTTCCTTGCCAATAAAGATGCTCTATATGACATACTTGAATCGGCAAGACAGGAGTTGAATGTGAACCTAGCCAACCAAGGGATTATGCTTATAGATATTGATGTGTACAGAACAATCCTACCACCATCGAATATAGCATCAACCTATGAAAAAATGGTGCAGGAAAGAGCTGCAATTGCCCAACAGATTCGTTCAGAAGGCCTTGAGTTCTATCAAAACACTGTAGCGGATACAGATAGAAATGTAGCCGAGATTAATGCAGGAGCTATTCAGGAGACAGAGACCATTAAAGGTCTTGCAGATTCAGAAGCTCTAGAAATCTATGCCAGTGGATTTAGTAAGGATCCTGAGTTCTATGAGTTTTGGAGAACCTTACGTTCTTATGAGAACGTCATTGATGCTGATACGATTATTTACTTAGATCGTAATAACAGTTATTTGAAGCTCTTCTCAGGCGGTCAATAAATCATTTAGAGGCTCAGTATTTGAGCCTCTTTTATATTTATGTTTTTAGTGTTGCCCTTAACCTCATAAAGATGTATAATTATAAATAAAAAAAGCATAATATACAGCTGTATGAAAGGATCAATTATGAAAAAAATATTTGTAGACGGTTTGACAGGTACAACCGGTCTTGTTATACATGAAAGACTGAGTCATTATGATCAAATTGAGGTACTTGAGATTGAAGAACATATGAAAAAAAACGTAGATGAAAAAAAGAAGTTCCTTAATGCCGCAGATATTGTTTTTCTTTGCTTACCGGACCAAGCGGCAAAAGAGTCTGTGGCACTCATTGATAATCCGAATACGAAAGTTATAGACGCCAGTACCGCTCATAGAACCCATAAAGACTGGGCATATGGTATCCCTGAATTATCAGATGACCATAGAAAAAGAATCATATCATCGAATAGGGTGGCTAATCCGGGTTGTCATGCTTCAGCCTTTGCGTTAGCGGTCTATCCTTTAGTTAAGACAGGCATTATTGCAGAGGATTACCCAGTTACTGTACATACACTGACAGGTTATAGCGGTGGTGGAAAAGAGCTCATAGCAAAGTATGAGGATACAAGTGAATACAACCCCTATCACAGAGCGCCGAGACATTATGGTCTTGGTTTAAATCACAAGCATCTTCCGGAAATGAAGCTTCATGCCGGTTTGAGTGAAGAACCTTTATTCAATCCAATAGTAGGTAATTTTTATAAAGGTTTGGTAGCAACCATACCAATCAAAACATCGCTTATGAAAGTTAAGAAAACTGGAAGAGAGATTCAACAGTTGCTAGCGGATTACTACAAAAAATCCTATTTTGTTAGGGTGAACCCTTACGAATCAAATGACAATTTATTTGACGGTGGCTTTGACGTGACCGGCTCAAATGATACAAATTATTGTGATTTATTTGTATTTGGTAATGATGAGAAAGGCACTGTGGTTATTATGTCCAGACTGGATAATCTAGGTAAAGGCGCTTCCGGTGCAGCTTTACAGAATATGAATATTATGTTGGGACTGGATGAATGGACGCATTTAATATAGATCCAGAATAGAAGTTTAAGTTAATTGTTTTTTATATATGAGAGAAGTCTACTCTGTTAGACTTTTTCTTTTTTTGTAATCCATGTAAAAAAGTAAACCTATATAGATCAGCGCTATTAGAGCAACAAGGTTCAAGATATCATAGAAGCGCCCTATACCATAATCATCAATTAGAAAACCGCCGAGAAGACTAGCGACAATTGAAGAAAGACCAAAGGTGACACCGGCAGCAATAGTTTGAGCACTTGCCAAAAGTCGTGTGGGTGTGATTTTAACCACATAGAGTTTGAAAGAAGCTAAAAAGAGGCTAAAGCCGATACCTTGCAAAATGGCAGTTAGTATGGCTTGAGTTGGGGTGGTGGCAACGGTCAGTAGATAGACTCTTAAAAAGGTAATGAAACCAACAATTAAAAAGATCTTGAGTGGTGCTATTTTAGAAATAATTCTGCGAGCGTAGACAAAACCAATGACCTCAGTAAAAGCAGCAAAAGCAGCTGAAATACCGATGTGTGACGCATTGCCACCAATATTTTTGAAAATATATATATAAAAATTATTAACGCCCATATGGGTGATAAACAACAGCATGCTGTAAATTAGAATGGCGATATAAGCTTTATTTTTAAGTAAGGACTTTACATATATTTTTTCTTTAGTGTGTGGTTCTTTGATGGTATCCGTCTTTGTTAGAAAAGCCATAATCCAAAGAAAACCGGCAGTAATAACATACGCATAGACGATGATATCATAACCATACTTTATTACAAAGCCACCAAAGAACAAGGTCATAATAGCAAATCCGAAAGAAGCACCGGCACGCATAAATCCATATAGGCTTGTATCAAGTCCTTTTGTGGATAGAATCCAACTGTCAAGTAAGGATTCAAGAGGCAACCATACAAAGCCAATCAGTGACATAATCATAATCATCGGAAGTACGTGTTTAGCAGCAAAACCAAAGCCAATAACAAAAAGAATGAGCATGAATAGGGCACCTAAGAAAACATGTTTAATTTTGGATGTTTTATCACTGATGAATCCAAGTACATATTGTCCCATGATGCCAAAAACAGTTGACAAAATAATGGTTAGAGCAATGAGTTTGCTGCTGTATCCAAGATCTTCCAGATAAGCTATATAGAAAAGACCAAAGGTCCCCCATGAAAACCATAGTAAAAACTGAATAATGGTGAAATTGATTTGAATTCTATGTGTATGCATTATGAATCCTTTCCTTGTGCTTTAGGATATGCGAATAGACAAACTACTCCAAACACCATTCATCATATAACTAGAAGGTGTAAGTTGCAAGCATATTTTCAATAAAATATTGAATGGATGCGCATATTTTATTAACATTTGGTGCCATCGTAACGGCTGTAGTTTCTTTAAACACAAAAGTTGGTTAACCGCATAAATTAATAGGTAAAACTATGGTGTATACCTTGTCAATACTAGGGTATAGTGATAAACTGTTACTAGAGTTGTAATTCCCACAGTAATTATAAGAAGAATTAAAAGATACCGCTTGATTAAAAGACAAATAAAGGAAAAGGGTGTTCAATATGGAGAAATATATTAATGAGGTAGAAATGGCGGAAATACTGGGAACTGAACATAGAGACCCCCATCATTTTTTGGGTATGCATCAACAAGATGGTATATATTATATTAATGCTTATAAGCCATCTGCATATAAAATGGAAGTACTTGACCTTACCAATCATAAACAAATAAAAATGAATAATGTGAATGGTGGCGGTATTTTTACAGCGGTTGTAGGCGAATCACCTATAAATTATAAGCTAAAGATCGTTGAAGGCTCAGGTTATGAGTGGGAAACTTATGATGCTTATGCCTACGATCCAATTATTCAAGAATTAGATATGTATTTGTTTGGTAATGGGACTCACTATGAGATTTACAAAAAGCTTGGTGCCCATCTTATGACCATCGATGGCGTATCTGGTGTACACTTTGCAGTATGGGCACCGAATGCTAAAAGGGTTAGCGTTATTGGGGATTTTTGCGGTTGGGATGGTCGTGTATACCCACTAAGAAATGTTGAAAACTCCGGTATATATGAAATTTTTATTCCCGGCTTGGTAGAAAATGAGAAGTATAAATTTGAAATAAAAACACAAGAAAACTATATACTGGAAAAGTCGGATCCTTATGCCAACTATGCCGAATTTAGACCTAACACTGCATCTGTAGTAACGAATTTAGAAGGTTATGAATGGCAAGATCATGCTTACAAAGAGCGTAAGGCCTCTATGGATAGCCTGAATCAACCGATTAATGTCTATGAAGTGCATCTTGGATCATGGAAGAAGTCGGAGGGTGAACCGGGCTATATGAATTATCGAGATATCGCAGAGGAATTAATCGGCTATGTCAAAGAGATGGGTTATACCCATATTGAATTAATGCCAATAGCTGAGCATCCGTTTGATGGTTCATGGGGTTATCAAGTAACGGGTTATTTTGCACCTACCTCCAGATTCGGAACACCTAAGGATTTTATGTACTTTGTAGATCGATGTCATCAGAATAATATTGGTGTTATATTAGATTGGGTACCTGCACATTTCCCAAAAGATGCTCATGGCTTGGTTAATTTTGACGGTACGGCTTTATATGAGCACGAAGATCCTAGAAAAGGTGAGCATCCACACTGGGGCACGATGATTTTCAACTATGGCCGCAATGAGGTAAATAACTTTCTAATTGCCAATGCGTTTTATTGGATTAATGAGTTTCATATTGACGGTTTAAGAGTCGATGCGGTGGCTTCCATGCTATACTTAGATTATGGGAAAGACTATGGTGAATGGATTCCTAACCCTCATGGCGGCAGAGAAAACTATGATGCCATAGATTTCTTCAAGCATCTAAATTCTATTCTATATAAAGACCATCCGGATTTGCTGATGATTGCTGAAGAATCCACATCATGGCCTGGTGTATCAAGACCAACCAATTATGGTGGGCTTGGTTTTGGTCTAAAATGGAATATGGGCTGGATGAATGATTTTCTACGCTATCTATCTTTTGATCCGATACATAGACAATTTCATCATAATGATTTAACTTTTAGCATGGTCTATGCTTTTACAGAGAATTTCGCCTTGGTACTATCTCATGACGAGGTGGTTCATGGAAAAGGCTCCATGATTAATAAGATGCCTGGTGATTATTGGCAGAAATTCGCTAATCTAAGAGCTGCTTATGGATTTATGTATGTACATCCGGGTAAAAAGCTCATGTTTATGGGATGTGAGTTTGCTCAATTTGATGAATGGAATGAGAACAAGAGTCTGGACTGGCATCTGTTAGAATTTGAGAAACATCAACAAATGCAACAGTATGTTAAAGACTTAAATCGTTTATATTTAGATGAGACAGCTTTATGGTTTGATGATTTCACCAGCGCAGGTTTTGAATGGATCAATTGTATGGATCATGCTACCAGTATTATTTCTATGGTTAGGAAGAGTGATCAAATTGATGAGACCCTTATAGCGGTGGTGAACTTCACACCGGTTCCAAGAACACTTCATAAAATCGGTGTGCCATATAAAGGCTACTATGAAGAGATTTTTAATTCAGATGACCTTAAATACGGTGGAAGTGGTATTATAAATACAGACATGTTAACCAGCTTTGATGAACGTTATGATGAACGTGATCAGACACTCAGTATCAAAGTACCGCCACTTGGTATGACTGTACTTAAATACAAAGGATAAGAACTTCTTATCAGATATAAAAGTCAAAACTTAGATTTATTAAATTTATAAATCACAAAATGCTCCCCGGATGATCAGGGGAGCATTTTTTAGTTGAATAATATATGGTTGAAGGGTCAAAACTAAGTTTCACTAAGTTCAACTATATAGTTTTGACACCTTAACCATATATGTTATATAAAAAGATTGTGATTGGATTCTTCCGTAGCGCCAAGATAAGCGGCAACACCACCATATTCTACGCCATCAATTAACTCTTCTTCTTTAATACCCATGATGTCCATGGACATGGTACAGGCTACAAACTTAACACCTGAAGTCATAGCTGAAGCAATAAGTTCATCCATCGTGTTGACATTTTTAGATGCCATAACATGGTGCATGAGGGAAGTACCAAGACCACCCATATTCATTTGACTCAGCTTTAATTTGTGCGTACCCCGAGGCATCATTTTGCCGAACATCGTTTCTATAAATGATTTCTTAACCGGAACTTTATCATGCTTTCTTAGGATATTTAAACCCCAGAAAGTAAAGAACAAAGTAACATCTTTCCCCATAGCCGCGGCACCGTTAGCGATGATCATAGAAGCTAAGGCTTTGTCCAGATCACCGCTAAAGATAACCATAGTACTGCCATTTCCACCAGCTGAGCCTGATTTGTTTAATTTTATACCGCCTTTTGCTACGTAAGCGACATAGATTTTATCTTCTTTGTCGGATTTTATAAATGTATTGCCTGTTTTTTTGCACCAAGCTTTGGCGTCAACAACAAATCCGGGATCGGTAGCTGTAACCTTAAGTATATCCCCATCAGTGAGTTCGGTCATTATTTGATTCAACTTCATGATAGGACCGGGGCATTGAAGTCCACATGCATCCAACAGTATTGCGTCACTTAGCTTAGAACTGGTGATGGTTGTATTGATATTTTTTTCAGGTGCACCATCATCATTTAAGTTTTGGTCCTTAAAGTCAATGATACAGTTTGGATTGGTGTAGTCTTTACCAAAATATTTGTAGAGATTATAACCACCGATTAAGTTCTTAACCTTATAACCGGCTTGTTGAAGAATCCTTGAAGCAAGGTAACCACGAATACCAACAGCACAGTATACGACGATGGTTTTATCTTTTGAAAGCATGTGCATTTGATCCCGTAGATCATTTATAGGTATATGTAGGGCCCCGTCAATAATGCCAAGATCCACTTCAATATCTTCTCGTACATCTAGTAATATATTTTGACTCAGGTCAAGTTTATCGATATCTCGCCATAAGCAAACATCTTGGTCCTTATTCAGTATGTTCTCAGCTGCATAACCAATCATATTGACGGGATCTTTTGCAGATGAGTAAGGTGGTGCATAGGCAAGTTCTAACCTTTGCAAGTCATAAACAGTGGCGCCAAAACGCATAACACTGGCGATAACATCGATACGTTTATCAATGCCGTCAACCCCAACATTTTGTGCACCTAATATTTTACCGTCTAGGTCAAAAATAACTTTAAGGGTCATAGGAAAACTACCTGGATAATAGCCGGCGTGAGACTTGGGTTGGATGACGGTCATCATATAATCACTACCGTATTTTTTGCCGGCACTTATAAGTGACTTTTCATTAATACCCGTTGTAGCGACAGTTAAGTCAAATATTTTGGCCACACTGGTACCTTGACTACCTTCATAAATGGAATCACGACCACATATGTTATCCGCAACAATACGACCTTGTTTGTTAGCAGGTCCAGCCAGAGGAATCATGGTTTTGTTATTGGTAACATAATCATCCACTTCAATAACATCACCTAAAGCATAAATGGAAGGAACAGAAGTACGAAGATGTTGATCGACAACGATACCACCTTTTGCATTGACTTCTAAACCTGCTGATTTGGCAAGTTCACTATTTGGTGAGATTCCGATACTTAGGATGACCATGTCCGCATCAATCTTAGTGCCATCTTGCAGAGAAACAGTCGTAACTCCTTTGTCGTAGTGGAAGTCTTTAACACCATTTTTTAAGTACAGATGCACACCCATGGAAGATAAGTGGCTATGAACCAATTGAGCCAACTCAAAGTCCAGTGGTGCCATGACCTGATCAGCCATCTCTACAAGGGTAACTTCAATGCCGAGATCATGAAGATTTTCAACCATTTCTATACCAATGAAGCCACCGCCTATGACGGTCGCTTTCTTAATATCATGCTCCGTTACATAAGATTTGATTCTATCGGTATCCGGTATGTTCCATAATGAAAAGATGTTGTTACTCTTAATACCTGGAATGGGCGGCTTTATAGGTGTAGAACCGGTTGAAAGTACCAGATCATCATAAGATTCCTCATACTTTGTTGAGGTCTTGATATCCAGAACGGTTACGGTTTTTCTCTCAGGATCAATGGCTATGACTTCGTTTTCTGTTCGAATGTCTATGTTGAATCGTGTTTGCATAGCCTCAGGGGTTTGAACCATGAGATCATCTCGGTCTTTGATGGTACCTCCGATATAATAGGGTAAACCACAGTTGGCATAGGAGATATAAGCGCCTCTTTCAAAAACGATAATTTGTATATGCTCATCTAAACGTCGAAGACGAGCAGCTGTTGTTGCACCGCCTGCAACACCGCCAACAATTAAAACTTTCTTTTCCATAAAGGACCTCTTTTCTTTGATTGATAAATGTTTAACTAAGAAAAATAAATTAATTAAATCATATATTATGATAATATGATATTATAAGCAAATTTTTTTGTCAAGCACTATTATTTTTATGATAGCGTTAAAGGGTCAAAACTATGTTTCTCTATGTTCACATCTTTATTGTATGTGAAAGTTCAATTATATAGTTTTGACACATTAACTCTATTTTTGAGTGAGTCGGTTAATATAAAGTGGCCTTAAACCATAGATTTTTTTCTTTGTTATAAGCATCTTGGCTATCACTGGCATGAACCAAATTCATACTAGGTAAACTAGGGTCTAACACTGGGATACCGTAATCGTGTCTGATGGTACCTGGCTTGGCACGATCAGGACGATAATGACCAATAAGTTCCCTTGCTATGGAGATGCCGTCATCAGAATCATGGCCTAATATCATAGGGATGGTTGGTTTGCCAACAAAGGCAGTCTTAAGCCAGTCCTTAAAGCCTTCACCTTCTCTAAGGATTACTTCTTTATAATGCTCTTTGATTAATCTGTAATCAACAACACGATAATGAATATGTTCGATTTTGAAACCGGCTTTTAAAAACCGTCCGGTTATCTGATCGACTAAACCTCTTTCAAGTGCATCCGGTTTTAGAATGATAAATGTTTTTGAACTCATCTTGACGCCTCCTAGTTTTAGTTGTATGTGTTTTTTTAATTGTAACACTAATGGGCATTTATTCAAAGATGGTTACGATCAAATGTTTATAAAAATGTTAATAGTAATGGTAATAGTTTTTATCTAAGGCTTTACAACAAGAAAAAGGTTATGTTAAACTATTCTTAATTAAGAATCATTACAAGGAGGAACAAATAAAATGGATGCATACGAAATTGTGTTAGAGTATTTTAAAAATCAAGAAGAACCGGTGAATGCAGGTAAGGTAGTAGAGGGTACCGGTGTTGAGCGAAAAGAAGTGGATAAGATTATGAAGAAGATGAAAACGGAAGAAGTTATTATTTCTCCAAAACGTTGTTATTGGTCTTTTAATAAGTAAAAAAAGGGTCTTCCTCATTCGTGGGAAGATCTTTTTTTGCACACAAAACAGTGATGATTGACGATATATAAAGGAATATGTTAAGAGCTTAAAGCTAGATATAACTTGACTTTTAGCCATTATTATAATAAAATAGCAGGGACATGAAAATGAAAAATGACATGCATTAACTCGTATAATTCAGCAATATGGGCTGAAAGTTTCTACAAACTACCGTAAATAGTTATAGCTATGAGTTCCTAAATGATACAAGGGTATCGCTTATTTCTGGCACTCGCCAAAAGTGACGATCTGTTGTGGTATTTATTGAACTCTGCTTACGCAGAGTTTTTGTTGTTTAAAGGGAAGATTTACTTTACCTTAGTGATAAGAATGATTCATTTTATGGTCAATTATATAGAAATATATTAGAGCAGGAGAATAGAATGGACTTACTTAAACAACGTATTTTAGAAGAAGGTAGAACCATCGGTGAAGAGATTATTAAGGTAGATTCCTTTTTGAACCATCAGATTGATGTAGGTCTATTTGTAGAAATGGGAAAAGAATTCAGAAGGCTTTTTGATAGTAATAAGATCACAAAGCTACTAACCATTGAAGCATCCGGCATAGCTATTGCTTCCATTGCAGCGTTGGAATTTGGTGTTCCTGTTGTATTTGCTAAAAAAGCACAGTCTAGAAATCTGGATAAAGAAATCTACACAAGCAAAGTCTACTCATTTACTAAACAGATCACTTATGATGTTATGGTTTCAAAAAAATACTTAACAAGTGAGGATCATGTGCTTATATTAGATGATTTTCTAGCAAATGGTAAGGCAGCTCTTGGTTTAATAGACATAGCAAGACAAGCAGGAGCAACGGTTGAAGGTGTTGGTATTGTCATTGAAAAGGGTTTTCAATCCGGAGGACAGTTATTAAGAGAGCAAGGTATTAAAGTGGAATCCTTAGCTATCATTGATCGTATAAAAGGTGGAAAAGTTACTTTTTTGAATTAGAAACATATGAAAACCCAATGCATAAGGATGGCAATAAAACTGACCATCTGATTGTATAAATACAAATATTAGAAAAGGAGGTATGCATAAAAGTATTGATTGAATGGTAACCGCTACAGGGGGCATAAAAAGAAAACAGAAAGCATATTATTTATTAGGAGGAAAAAAATGAAAAAAATATTGGCATTACTCATGGTACTTACACTGATTATATCACTTGCTGCATGTGGTAAACAAACACCAACAGAAGAAACATACGGTGATGATGAAACAGCCACTGAAACTGAAGCTACAGAGGGCGCGGACACAGATGCGGCAATAAATGAAGATGTTACGGTTGGTTTTATCTATGTAGGACCAATTGGTGATGGTGGATGGACATATGCCCATGATCAAGGTCGTTTATACTTAGAAGAACAATTAGGTGTAAAAACGATTTACAAAGAATCCGTTCCTGAAACTCAAGATGTTGAACAAGAAATGCGTAACATGATCGACCAAGGTGCAACGGTTATATTTGCAACCAGTTTCGGCTATATGGATTTCATGGAAAAAGTTTCTGCTGAATTCCCAGAAGTTGCATTTATGCATTGTTCAGGTTATAAAACAACAGACAATATGGCCAATTATTTCGGAAGAATCTACCAAGCAAGATATTTATCCGGTATTGTTGCAGGTATGAAAACTGAAACCAACAAAATTGGTTATGTAGCAGCTTTCCCAATTCCTGAAGTTATTCGTGGTATTAACGCATTTACACTAGGTGCGCAATCTGTGAATCCGGATGTAGAGGTAGAAGTTGTTTGGACATCCACATGGTATGATCCTGCTAAAGAAAAAGAAGCGGCTATTGCGATGTTAGATAATGGCGCAGATGTCATTGCTCAACACCAAGATACTGCAGGTCCACAACAAGCAGCTGAAGAACGTGGATTATGGTCTGTTGGTTACAACACAGACATGAGTGCAATGGCACCAAAAGCTTATATGACAGCACCTGTTTGGAATTGGGGTCCTTATTACGTAGAGCAAGTTCAAGCAGTTATAGATGGCACATTCGCGTCCCACTCATATTGGGGCGGTATGGAAGATGGTATCGTAGCACTTGCGCCATTAACAGAGAATGCACCGGAAGGCGCTAAAGAAGCTGTCGACGCTGCAACCGCTCAAATCCTTGATGGATCTGAACTTGTATTTGATGGTCCTTTGACCAATCAAGCAGGAGAAGTAGTCGTTGCAGAAGGTGCAGCTATGACAGACAGTGAGATGTTGAATTTTATGTGGTTTGTTAAAGGTGTCATTGGTAATATAGAATAAAATATAAAGTCATTAAAGGAGTTTGCCATGAAGGATCAAGTTTTTGTGAAAATGGAAAACATATGCAAAACCTTTGGTACAGTTAAGGCAAATGATCATATTAATTTTGAAGTGAATAAAGGTGAGATACATGCGTTGCTCGGTGAGAATGGCGCAGGTAAGAGCACACTAATGAACATGCTGTCAGGTATATATAAGCCTGACAGCGGTTCTATTTATATTCACAACACGCCTACAAAAATCGGGAGTCCCAAAGAATCCATCGAAAAAGGCATTGGTATGATTCATCAGCATTATAAACTGGTAGAGGTTCAAACAGCAAAAGAGAATGTTATTATGGGCCAAAAAGGGTCCTTTTTTTTACATCGCAAGAAATTGTCAAAAGATCTAAAGCAAATTATCGATCAGTTCGGTTTAACGGTCAATCCGGATCAGAAGATCTACGACATGTCCATTGGTGAAAAACAAGCTGTTGAAATCTTGAAAGTACTCTATAGAGGTGCTGACATATTGATTATGGATGAACCAACTGCGGTATTGACACCTCAAGAAACAAAAAAACTCTTTGCAATTATGAGAAATATGGCAAAAGAAGGTTGTGCCATCATCATCATAACCCACAAGCTGAATGAAGTTATGGAAATCTCGGATAAAGTTACTGTACTTAGAAAAGGTACCACAGTCGGAACGCTCATTACAAAAGAGACTACGCCTAGGGCGCTTACGGACTTAATGGTTGGAAAGTCTGTCAATCTCTCCATAGAACGTCCATTGGTAGACAGAGGTAATCGATTACTCAAGGTGGACAAATTAAACGCTATAGACCAAGAACATGTGAAGGTCCTTAAAGATATATCCTTTGAACTTTATGAAGGTGAGATACTTGGGGTTGCCGGTGTGTCCGGTAGCGGACAGAAGGAACTATGTGAAACGATTGCCGGTCTATATCCTGTAAAGTCCGGTGAGATTATTTATAAAGATGAGAGCCTTATTGGTAAATCCCCAAGAAGCATCATCAAAAAGGGTATCAGTATGAGTTTTATACCGGAAGATCGTTTGGGAATGGGACTTGTTGCTTCTATGGATATGGTGGATAATTATCTCTTAAAAGAACATCATAATCAAAAAGGTTTTTTCATTAAGAGAAAGCCTATAGAAGAAATCTGTAAAAAAATGATAGACACTTTAGAAATAAAAACTCCAGGGGTACATCATCCGGTTAAACAATTATCCGGCGGTAATATTCAGAAAGTCTTAATAGGTCGGGAAATTGATACCAACCCGAATGTTCTTATCACAGCTTATGCAGTCAGGGGCTTAGACATAGGTGCAACCCATACCATATATGATCTGGTCAATGAACAGAAGAAGAAAAACGTTGGTGTCTTATTTATTGGTGAAGATTTGGATGTTCTACTTGAACTGTGTGATCGAATCATGGTCATTTGCCAAGGTGAAGTAACCGGTATTGTGTATGCTAATCAGACCACAAGAGAAGAAGTTGGACTTATGATGGCTGGAGAGCGTATTGAAGGGATGGTGATGGCACAATGAGAATGATAAAAAGAACAGATATGACAGGTAAGAAAGCGGCCATCATACGCATTGTTTCTATTATAGCGGCCTTTCTATTCACTTCTGTATTCATAAGTGCCCTCGGTCACAGTCCTATTAATGTATATTTTTCTATGGTAGAAGGGGCATTTGGCTCAGCCCATAGAATACGAGATACCTTTACCATTACCATACCACTGGTTGTGACTTCCATTGGTATCATGATTGCTTTTAAAATGAAATTCTGGAATATCGGGGCTGAGGGTCAGATCATCGTAGGTGCTCTTGCGGCCAGTTATTTGGCTCTTAATTACAACCATCTACCCAAGATGGTCTTGTTGCCGGCAATGTTTTTGGCCGGTTTTGTAGGTGGTGGCTTATGGGCACTTATTCCGGCATTTTTTAAAGTCCAATTCGGTACGAATGAAACGATTTTTACTTTAATGATGAATTATGTTGCCTTAAAATGGGTGACGTATCTTCAATACGGTCCATGGAAAGATCCCGGCTCTTTAGGTTTTCCCAAGATTGCTAACTTTACCGATGCTGCAATCATGCCTAAGCTTTTTGGTGTGCATGTCGGATGGATCATTGCCATTATTCTAGTTATTATTATTACCATCATGATGAATTACTCAAAAGCTGGGTATGAGATCGCTGTGGTAGGAGAAAGTATGGATACGGCAAAGTACGCCGGCATGAATGTGAAAAAAGTCATCCTATCGGCATTATTCATTAGTGGTGGAATCGCAGGAATCGTCGGTATGATGCAAGCTTCCGCGGTGAATCAAACATTATCCACACAAGTAGCGGCAGGATATGGTTATACAGCCATTATTACTGCATGGTTGT
The DNA here is from genome assembly GCA_002841495.1 of Firmicutes bacterium HGW-Firmicutes-2. Lineage (GTDB taxonomy): Bacteria > Bacillota > Clostridia > Lachnospirales > Vallitaleaceae > Petrocella. Next base: position 130,753 of record PGZV01000017.1, read on the forward strand.
CCGGCCTTAAAGCTGCGATTATCATACCGGTATCCCTTCTTTTTGCAATTATGATCAAAGGTGGTAGCTTTATTCAAACAGCGTATCAGATTCCTCAATCAGCTGCGGGTATTTTGCAAAGTGTTATTTTATTCTTTGTTATTGGAAGTGAATTCTTTATACAGTATAAGTTGGTAAGAAATTCGGTTATGGAAAAGGAGGTGGCCTAAATGACATCCTTTTTATTCGCTATGATTATTGCAGGTACACCTTTACTTTTTGCTACACTGGGTGAAATGCTTACTGAAAAATCAGGTAACTTGAACCTAGGTGTAGAAGGTATGATGCTTATTGGTGCTGTTGCAGGCTTTGGAATGGGTTTTTATACAGGTAATGGGCTTCTAGCCATAGTAGGAGCAGCTATAGCAGGTGCACTTGGTGCTCTGATTTATGCTTTTCTTACAGTAAGTTTAAGGGCCAATCAAGTCGTCTCAGGTTTAGCATTAACCATATTTGGAACAGGTATTTCCAGTTTTGTAGGTACACTTTTTATAGGTCAAAAAATGCCGGATAGGGTAATAACTTCTTTTGCAAGAGTGAAAATACCTCTTCTAGGTGATTTACCTTTTATTGGACCGATTTTATTTCGACATGATTATTTTGTTTACATTGGCTATCTGATGGCAATCTGTCTGGGTGTGTATTTTTATAAGACCAGATATGGTTTGAACTTAATCGCCATTAGTGAAAACCCGAGTGCAGCGGATGCTTCCGGTATTCATGTCAATCTCTATAAGTATGTCCATATCTTATTTGGTGGTGCCCTTTGTGGAATGGCAGGTGCTTACTTATCCGTTGTGGATGTGCCTCAGTGGCAAGATAACATTACAGCAGGTCGAGGATGGATTGCCATTGCTTTGGTTATATTTGTTAAGTGGAACCCCATAATGGCTCTATTTGGCGCCTATCTATTTGGTGGGTTAAGTATTATTGGCTTTAGATTGCAACATCTGAGTATTTCCCAGAATCTACTGGATGTTCTGCCATACGCGGTTACGATCATTGTCTTGATTCTTAGTTCCATTAGAAAGTCTAAAGAAGATGCACCGCCAAAAGGACTTGGTGTTCCATATTTTAGAGAAGATCGTTAAAGGAATTTGGATTGCTTATTTATATAAGCTATGATATAGTACCAAGGTGAGTAAGCTAGACGGTCGCGCTTAGAGCAATCTAGGTGAGGAAAGTCCGAGCTCCATAGGGCAGGGTGCCAGTTAACGGCTGGTGGAGGCGACTCTAAGGATAGTGCAACAGAAATAAACCGCCATGTTACGTTACATGGTAAGGATGGAAAGGTGAGGTAAGAGCTCACCGCTTTCTTGGTAACAAGAGAGGCATATGTAAACCCCACTCGGTGCAAGACATTAAAGTGTGATGGCGGCCCGCTTAGCACTTGGTTAGTCGCTTGAGCTTATTGGTGACAATAAGACTAGACAGATGACCGTTCAAGACAGAACTCGGCTTATCGGCTTGCTCACTTTTAAAAAGACTCTTTTAGGGTCTTTTTTTCTATGAAACAAAGGGTATAGATGCTATAATTATTATAGCACCTGTTAACAATTAAACAGGGTTAAGGGGGTAGATTTATGAATTGTAGTGAATGCAATGCACCAATAGAAGAAGGCAACTTGTTTTGTAAAAACTGTGGTTCACCGGTAGTAGCTGATTCTAGTAGAAGGACAAGTAATGGTAACCTTCAAGAGATGCCGGATGATACAGCTGTGGTTATGAACGGGGAAGGTCTCATGAGATGGGCTTATGACATGAACATGTGGAAGAATCCTACCATACTCATAACGGTATGGAAAGTACTGATGTTAAGTGCTATGGCTCCGGCATTGCTTATGTTTTTTTTAAGCCTAGAAGATGGCTTCATTGAAGCTGGTGCTGTGTTTTTCAAAGTAATCGTGGTAGTTGTTGCCATTGTAGCGGCTTTGATGTTACTTGCTTACCCATTGGTGGCTATTATGAATGGCGGCAGGTATTGTGTTGTCTTTGAAATGAATGGTATGGGCGTGAACCATATTCAACTGGATAAACAATTTAAGAAGAGTCAAGTCTTGGCTATGATTGGTGTTTTAGCAGGAGTAATGGCAGGTAACCCTCAAACGACCGGTGCAGGACTCTTAGCCGGAACCAAACAAAACACTTATAGCACTTTTTCCAAAGTCAAAACCATAGTCGTTCATAAAAGTCGACATGTCATTTATCTAAACCAGAACCTAATACATAATCAAATCTATTGTGAAGCGCAGGATTTTGATATGATTTGTGATTATATTTGTCAACATTGTAAGGCCGCGAAGGTAACTTATAAGAATTAAGTAAATATATAATTACTGTTCTATAGAAAATCAATAAAAGAATCAAATAATGAATCAATGATGAATCAAAGAAAGAGAGTAAAAATGAAATTAGAAATTAGTCAAAGTAACTATGATGAGATATTAAAAGACCAACAAGATGAGATCACGGCTCATTATCTATATACCAAAGTAGCGGGGACTATTAAGGATGATCACAATAGAAAGATTGTCGAGCAAGTAGCATTAGACGAAAAAGCACATTATATGAAGCTGAAAGAAATAACAGGTAAAGAACTAAAGCCACAAAAACTAAAGATTGAGTGGCATTATTGGTTGACAAGAATTCTTGGTTTAACATTTGGCATTAAGCTTCTAGAGAAATCAGAAAGTAAAGCCATAGAGACTTATAAGACACTAAATGCTGAGTTAGCCTATCTAGATGACATTATAGAAGATGAAGAACGTCATGAAGATGAACTTATTGCCATGATAGATGAAGAAAGATTAAATTACATGGGATCCGTAGTTCTTGGTCTTAATGATGCACTTGTTGAGCTTACAGGTGCACTTGCCGGTTATACATTTGCCTTTCAAAATACAAAGCTTATCGCGATAACAGGCCTAATAACAGGCATTAGCGCATCTTTTTCCATGGCGGCATCTGAATACCTTGCGACAAAACAAGAAGGTGGCGACGATGCCTTAAAATCATCCATCTATACAGGTATGGCCTATGTTTTTACAGTGCTATTTTTAATATTACCTTTCTTATTGTTATCCAATCCTTTCATAAGCTTGGGCGTCACATTAGTGGTTGCCGTATTTATCATATTTATATTTAACTACTATATCTCCGTTGCTAAAGACTATCATTTCAAAAAAAGATTCTTCGAAATGGCCATTATATCCCTTGGCGTAGCAGCCATTAGTTTTGCCATTGGTGTCTTAATTAACCGATACATAGGTATTGATATATAGATTTTTATTACGAAGCCTGTATATTGTGCCAATAGTAGTTCGGGTCGCAATGCGCACTAAATATTCCATGTTATATTTTAGAAAGAAACGATTTATTATAGAGTTAATTTGAGTAATTTGGTATAATAGACATAAGATTCGAGAAGTTCTATACAGAGATTATAGAATTATATATAAGATATGAACGGGGAGCTATATATTGTACAGTCATTCACAGATCAAGAAGACTTGATCTGTAATTACAAGGCCCTAGTTTATCACTAGAGGTCTTTTTTATTGGCGATTTCGGATGTTACTTCCCGTAATATTGCGTTATCATTTTATGTTGTACTTAAGAATCATTCACTGGAAACGATAATATTTTGTATAAGAAGGGAAAGTTTTATGAGTCGACTACTGAATATAATTTTTGGTTGGGAAGAAGTTTTGGTAACTCAAGATCTAAATCATTACATGAAGTTGAAGTCAGATCTAGATAGTAAAGGAATTAGTACAAGAAGTGAATTTGTAAATTCTAGACATAGAGGTATAGGTAGTATTGGAAATGGCACATATTATTTATATGTTAAGAAGGAAGAAAAGGTAAATAAATAAAATGGATATTACCTTGATTCAAGAGCGTTATCTTAGATACTTTCGTTTTTTTAGCAATAACTGCATCTAGTATTGTGCAAAGCATTAAGAAATGTTAGAATTTCAATGAGGGCATTAAATAATTGGTGATTGAGGGATTATTTTAGATTAGTTTTCTCAAACTCTTTCCCATTATAAACAATTGAATAGAAATATCGTATCAAAATGAAATCTGTAGGGGGAGTCTATGGAAATTCGTAAAGAAAAGGGTTATATTAGCGTTCAGATTGATTACAATCCTTATTACGTGGAACAACTAAAACATCTTGGTGGCAAATGGCAAGCAAAAGAGAAAATTTGGCATTTGGCAGCAAGTCAGTATGAACCGGTTGTTGAACTGTTTCACAGAAACAAGAATGATCTTTCAGAACAATTAATGGACAATCAAATAAAAATCAATAAGATTAGGGATGACCTAGTACGTTTGGGTTACAGTCCTAAAACTATAAAGTGTTATACGAATCATCTCAAAGCCTTTTTAAATAATAGTGAAGGTCTATGCGATTTGATGAGTATTAACCGCTATTTGTTGTACTTATTAGAAGACAAAAATTCAAGCCATTCATATTGTAATCAAGCAGTTAATGCCATCAGGGAAAAGGTCGTAAAGATAGAATCACTTTATTATCTGAGAAGATGCTTGATCAATTAAGAATTTATTACAAGACTTACCGGCCTAAGGTTTGGCTATTTGAGAATCCTTTAAAAGATGGTCCGATTAGCGGGAGAACATTGCAACAGGTATTTAGGAACTCTGCAAAAAAAGCTGAAATCAGAAGTGATGCAACATTCCATAGCTTAAGACATTCTTTTGCAACACATTTACTGGAAAACGGAACAGATTTAAGGTTTATTCAGGAACTACTTGGGCATAGCAGCAGTAAGACTACTGAGATCTACACACATGTATCTAGAGCTTCATTAAGTCGGATAACAAATCCGCTTGATCAGCTTTAACAGTTTTTGACGCAATGCGCATTAACATCCAATACTACAGTATTCACGCAACGCGTGATTAAATTAGTTAGCTGACATAATCATTTCGGTATTGAAAGGAGCATTATGAGTCAAGAATCTGAAGTTGTTGATAGAAAGAAATTGATACTTGGTTTGAGTATCTCGTTATGTGCATTCATATTGAATTTGAATTTACCTTTTACTGATAGATCACTTTCGCAGATGATAATTCCACCTATTAAATTTGAGAATATTACAATTTATTTAAGTGGTTTAATAGCACTAGCATTAGTGATATATGGAGCCCATTTGATTGTTGAAAGTGGCAGGTATAAGAATAAGATTGTTGTAGCCTTAGTGATATTGCTAATTGGTGGTCCGTTAATGATGAATGTGTTTGACTTTATGATATCACCTATTTATCTTCTGAATGATGGAGTGAAAACTTTGAAGATTAGTGAATCTGATATGCAATTATACTCGGATAATGGTGTCATAACCCTTGAATTTTCTGGAGAATTTAGGAGTTATCGTGAAATTGATGACAATGTGAAGATTTATTTGAGACTACCAGATGTTCTTGAAGGTATGATAATAGAATCCGAAAGTTTAGTTTTTGAGTCGAATGAAATATATCCAAGGAAACAGTGGAAATTTGATAGTAAGACTACTCTTGAGCTTGCTGATGAATATACTTTAGAGGATTTTTATGATTCTGAATACTATAATGAGAACTATACCCTAATATTAGTTGATGAAAACCAAACTTTAGAGATAGTGATTTATGGATTGTTCTAAGGTGGTCAATGAGTACGTCAGATAACAATACGTTAACGCTTCGAGTCGACAGAGGGCACGGCTTTGGGGTAAGAATGTCGACCACATACAGCCCACTAAGCCCGTCGGGACGATATCTGCATTAGTCACCACAAGGGTGCCATGAGCAGACATCTCTAAGTGGCCGGTACGTCGTGAACGCAGGACGTTATGTGAAATAATTAACTGCACTAGTACCTATCATAAAGGGGGATTATTTTGAAGTATATAAAGGGATTTCTAAGTTGGATAAGCATAATTCAAGTCTTAGTTTCAATATTATTTACAGTGATTTGTTTTCTGCTTGTACCTAGAATTTTTGGATATAAAATTGCATATTTTTCGGATGTAGATTATGATTTTGAAGCGATTAACGCGGTAACAGGTATAATTAGCGGTGTGGTATTACCGATTTTATTGGTGTTTTTATCTGCTTATATAGCAAATATATTTGAGAAGAAGAAACAAGTTATTGGCGATTTAAATATCGCTACAATTGAACATGTAGAAAAAATTAAGGAAGATATACTAAAAACTATAGACCAAAAGCCGCAAGTTATAGATGGTGGATTTTTTACAGCGGAAGAAGAAATAAAAAATAGGAAGTTCAAAGAAAAAGCATATAAATTTGTATGTACTTCAATGATTGTAAATACCCATTCTGTTGCGGAACACTTAGGAGTAAGCGACAATGAGGCGTTTTTAATACTAAATGAATTATTGCGAGTTGATGGAACTATATCATGTGGTGGACGTGCATCTATAGATAATATAGATAATGTAGTATGGATGAAAAAGAGAAATTGATCGCTAAGAGACGTTAATTACATCACCTAACACTGACTTCCCTACATCACAGTGCTATGGTGTTTATTGGAAGTCAGAATGTTACGAAGCACTGCGACGTCGGGAAGTCGGAACGTTAGGCGTAATTATTAATTAGGTTTTGATAAGAAAGGAAGAGAATATGCAGAAGAAGTTTGCGTTTGTATTGATGCCTTTTAGTAGTGAGTTTGATGATATTTATGAATTCGGAATAAAAGGTGCTTGTAAGGAAATAGATGTTTATTGTGAAAGAGTTGATGAACAGATTTTTTCAGAAAGCATACTTGATAGGGTTTATAATCAGATTAATACTGCAGACATTATTATTGCGGATTTAAGTGATAGAAATCCCAATGTATTTTATGAAGTTGGTTATGCACATGCTTTAGGTAAGAAAGTTATCCTTCTTACAAAGAGGGCTGAAGATATACCTTTTGATTTGAAGCATTATCCTCATATTATATACAATGTAATTAAAGATTTGAAGGAGCAGTTGAAGAAGAGAGTCCACTATTTTATTTCGACTGATTCCAAAGCAAGAGGCGGCTTTCTGGAAAGCATTGATATTATTCTAAATGGTACCAAGTTAGATGACGTAGAGAGTATTAAAATCAATAAGGCTTCAGGAACTATATTCGATAGTGTGAACGATTTTACGTTCGATTTTGCATTTAAGAATAATGGGTTTGGTGTGTTTGACACTGAACCATCAATTCAACTCAGTATACCATATAATTTCTTAAGTACTTTTAAAGCTTTTGGTCATGAGAGTGATATGATTAACCTTCCAGAAGGACGAGTTATATATAAACTCGGAGAGATACCACGAATATTCCCAGGTTCATGGGTGAATCTAAAGAAGAAAGTGAGTGTAGATGATGAAAATATGCCAACAGGAAGAATTGAGGCAGAATTAATCATAAGTACAATTTATGGCTCGTATTTGTATCCTTTTATAATGGATTTTGACTGTGAATCAGAGTGATAGAATGGGGTCATTAATAACTACGCCTAACAGCGAGTTGACGACATGGCCGTTGAACAAGGATGGATGGCACACGTCGTCAACTCACAGGACGTTATATGACATTAATTCCTAGTTATGAGAGAGGATATAAGATATGAAGAAATTCACAACAGTATTGATTAAACTCTTATCACTATATTATCTTGTTAAGAGTATTGGTAGTTTGAGCAATATAATTTACTATTTCCCGATGATGATGAAGACTAAACCTATGAGTGAGAATATTGGAATT
>PGZV01000017.1:138758-147564 GCA_002841495.1 Firmicutes bacterium HGW-Firmicutes-2
ATATAGTTGATTCTAAAGCTGACGGAATTAACGTCACATAACAGCGAGTTGACGATATGGTCTTTGAACAAGGATGGATACCACACATCGTCAACTCACGGGACGTTATGTGACATAATTTGTTAGTTTATTATACCAGGGGGGAAGTTGTAGTGGAAAATATAATAAGATTTAGAGAAAAAATATTGGGTTACTTTGTTTTTTACGGGTTTGTAATATATGCACGAATTAGTATACTGAGATTTGATAGTAATGTTAATTCCTTAAGCTATTGGATAGCGATTTTTGCGTATCTTTTACTTTGGATTTATTATATTGAGATGTATGTTCAAGAAGTATTGCTATATAAACGCATTAATGTTGAACCTGTTATAAAATTATATTCTCCAAGGATGAAAGTCCTGATAATCAATACATTTATAACATTAACTATCCATGTGTTGTATTGGGTTGCAGTTTTGAATAGCAAGTTTGCTTATTTAGGTCTGGTTTATTTAGCGCTATTTTTTGTCCCAACAATAATCAATAAGTCCATATTTGAGACCGATAGGTATATTATTTGTTCAGGCATTAAATACTTCTATGAAGATATTGAAGGGTATAAAGAGGAATTTGCCTATAATATTGAACTTAAGATAAATGGTAAATATATTAATATGGGTTGTGGTAATGCAAAGAAATATGACATTGCTTGTGAACGTTTAAAATATCGAATGATTAAGCTACAGGCGGTTTCCACAAATTACGTCACATAACATAGTATTGACAACACTCAATCTGCTAACCGAGTCGGTGTCACATTAGCTGTTCGCAAAGCTCACAAGCATGAGCTCGCCCTGTAAGCAGATTGGCGTCGTCAACACACGCCCGTTATAGGACATAATAACTAATTTATCGAAAGGAGACAATAATGAACATTCGCGAATTTGATGAACTATTAGGCAATAAAGATATGGCAATACTATGTGGGAATGGAATGAGCATGAATTTTGATTCAGGTTATGGAAATTTATATGATAGATTTTATGAAAGCCATAAATCAATAATGAGAGATTCCAACTTCGAAGTAATTGGTGGTACTCCGTTTATTAAGTCATTAACAAGCAATTTTAAAGCGATTAGTAAATATTTGTATGGAATCAATAAAAGTCAATTTTATAAATTGTTTGAAGATGCTGTTTTGTTTGCTGAATCAATATTAGATAATAGTGACCTTATAGAACGATTATGTAATGATAAGAAAGTTCAAAAATTAGTATTTGGTATAGACCAACTGAATATAATAAAGTTAATTTCTAAAACGTATAGAGATAAAGGATTAGAATATGTGAACATTGAGTTTTGGACTATTTTATTATACTTCTATTATTCTATAGGGAATAATTATGATGATATTTATAAATTTCCTAAAGCTAATTCCTTTATTTCATTACTTGAAATTGGGGCATCCTTCTCATATATTATCGATAATCAGCTTGATTCTTATGGCAAGTCATTGGTTAACGGATTTACAACATACTACAGATTATTACTTGCTGATACAATCATGAATAATGGAAAATCTGTAACTGCTGAGGATCTTGATAGGATTGATAATATAGATTTGATTAAATATAAGACATTCATAAGAAGCTTTAGTCGGGTAATGACAACTAATTATGATTGGTTGATTGAGAAACTAGTTGAAGTAGATGTACTTCATATACATGGTTCATATTCACTAAGGGAAGTCCATATTTTTAATCAAAGTTTATCTGTGAATTGTAATGGGAGAACCTATTTTTGTTCTGATTTAACGATAGGTGATTATTTTACGTTTAAATCATTCTTACCAGTAACTAATAATTTAATGAAGGGTAAGAATAAACGCATTCATACATTGCAGGATGATTTTGGGACCCTATTTAATGACTGTAAGTGCTCAACAATTTTGATATTTGGATTAAGTATCGAGAATGACCAGCATATTATAAGAAATTTGATTTTGGAGCTATTTAATAACAATGTAGATAAACCGCAAATTATATATTCATATTTTAATGACGGTGAAGATATAATCTTTAGAAAAGAAGTAGATAAATTAATTACATTTAGATCTGATGTAAATGAATATTGTCATAATATGGAACTTAAATTTATAAGGACACAAGATTTATTAGCACAATATTTTTACAAGTAAACTTCAGTTATTACGTCCTATAACAGCGAATGGCCTACATGGACGATGTCCACGACGTCCATTCACGAAACGTTAGCTGACATAATTGACTCGGTGTTGATTGAACTAGAAAGGAGTGGTCTAGTGAAGTATACAATTTTTTTGCTTTTTCTATTGTTATTAACTTGTGGTTGTAGTGATTCTACAAATGAGACTGTGTATTTTGAGAAGGATATATATGTTGGGTTTGAGGATGCCGATACTAACCTATCAAGACAAAAATGCATTGATTTAGATTTCGTAGTTGTTGAAGGGATACTTATTCAAGAGAATTATGATAGGGTTCAGGAGTTTATAGATAGGTCAAGTGAAGGAAATACAAATCGGCTCCGTATTGCAACATTTCGTGATGATGAAGGACCTAGTTATCGAGACTTAGTTTTTGACAAAGGTCTATATTATTTTTATTATATGGATCAAGAAAATCTAAATGCTGAAGATTTTGACTATCTATTGATATTAGAAGGTCAATGGGGTCTACCAGTACAAGATTACAAGATGCTTGTTGTAAGTGATGACGAGACGTTAACGTTTGATGAAGTGAATAAAGTAATGGTTTCAAGTAGCATGGAATATATTAACAGTGTTGGAAGACATAGGATTGTTTTATTCAATTACTAGAGTTGTCGTCAATTACATCAGCTAACAAGCTTGTTCCCGTTCGCTAAAGCACATTCCTTCACTGGGTGTAAGCACCGCCTACGGAGAAGGGGTCTGTGGGTCCAGTTCAGGAACGTCGGGAACAACAGTACGTTAGGCGAAAGAATTAATTACGTACAAAAGTTGCTCCAATATCATACATACATAATCGAAGTAAGAGTTTCAATTATAAGGGAGAGTTATGAGCAATAAGTGGAAGATTAGCTTTTGGATATTTATTATTGTTAATTTAGTTGTCTTGGTAGTGTTGCCATTGTTTTTTATAATTCCAGAAGTGAAGTTGTTTGTGAAGCAATGGCTCTCTTCCTTTGGGAGCTATAGATTACAAGTTATTGGTGTTCTTGGGATAATTGATGGAACGATTATTACTACCTTAGGCGTGTTTTACAATAGTGAGCACAAAGAGAATAAGGAATTAGAAGGTCGTATAAGGCAAGAAGATTCTACTATAAAGGCAGAACTCAGTGACAATATTAGTATATTAGAAGCAATTATTCAGTATATGCTGACAAATAGTATTAAGTCGATATACTTCTATCCTGACGATAACTATGAATGGTGGGAGTTAGAGGATGGCAGTAGTAAGAAAGTAGATTGTAATAATAATAGTGGAATATTGTACAAGCGCTTATTATTTAGTGAATGTAAGGACTTAGAATGCGTAGTATCGCATCCACAGCTTAAAGAGATGTATTCTTTTATTCGAGAATTCAATGAAAGTAATGGGTTTATGTTTAAAGGAGTGCAGACTATTAAAGAAAGTAAATTTGTACCACTTGAGGGTATCGAAAGCTTCCATTAATTCCATCGCCTAACAGCGAGTTGACGCCATGGACAGTAAATCGGAAGGATGTCCGCGTCGTCAACTCACAGGACGTTAGCTGACATTGTTCAACTAGGTCTTGAATCGCACAGTATTATAAGTAAGTGTTAGCATTGAGGAAATAAAATTATGAATGGGAGAAATGAAATTGAATATTAAATGTAGGTATGTAGCGGTTATGTGTTTAATTGTTGTTAGCATTGTTGGTTGTACAAAGAGAGAAATTGACTATGAAAGTATAGCTGATCATAAGAATTTTGTTGAGAGTACTGAATATGGTAATATAAACATGGAATTTTCACTGCTAAATGGAAATGATATTCGCTCATTTGATTCTAAGCGAGGTAAGGAATATCAATTTGATTATGAATACCTAGTCACTGAAGGTTCAATTTTACTTCAGTTCAGAGATTCAGAAGATAAAATTATTGATGAAGTATTGTTAACTGAAGATGAGTATTTGGATGCAGTGTATAATTTAGAAAGCGAACATGAAGGTGAAGTGAACCTGTATAAATTTGGTAGCAACATAACAATTGATAGTAAAGATGAAAAAATAAAGATAGTCATCAGTGGTGATAATGCAAAAGGTAGGATTAATATATCATGGTAGAAACATCTCATTTTGGTTTTGTGTCCTGGACAATGCCGTTGAACAACATCAGCTAACAGCATGTTGACAACACTCAATCTGCTAACCGAGTCGGGGTCGCATTAGCCGTTCGCAGGCTCACAGGCATAAGCTCTCCCTGTAAGCAGATTGGCATCGTCAACACACCGACGTTAGGTGCAATTATTGATTCGGTATTGGCAGAATAATAATTTATAAGGAGTGTTGAGTATGAATAAATATAGTCGTAAGGAAGTGACTGGTTGGCTGAAGACCATAGTAATTGCGATTACTATTACCTTATTTGTGAACCAAGGCCTCATTGTTAATGCCACAGTGCCAACAACATCAATGTCCACCACAATAGAACCTGGAGATAGACTGATAGCTAATCGTTTGGCATATAGGGGGGCAGATCCTGAACGAGGAGAAATTGTAGTCTTTATACAACATGAGGATGAAGGTAAGTTGTATATTAAGAGATTGATTGGATTGCCTGGTGAGACTATTCAGATTATTGATGGAGTAGTTTATGTAGATGGGATTATACTGATTGAACCATATCTTAATGAGAATTTGGATAATGGCAATTATGGCCCTTACAATGTGCCAGAAGATTATTATTTCTTCTTAGGTGACAACAGATGTAATAGTAAGGATTCGAGATTATGGAAAGACCCATATATTGGAACGGATGATATTGTTGGTAAAGCGATATTTAAGTATTTTCCAGTTTTAGATAACTTGACTGATTAATAACTAGATAGTGAGTCGTCATCAATAACTGCACCTAACAGCGAGTTGACGATATGGGCTTTGCATAAGGATGGATACCACACATCGTCAACTCACAGAACGTTATGCGCAATATACACCTGGGTTTTGAAATGAATATACAAGACATTTTTAATAAATCACAATTACAGAAATTTGAGGAGGAAGCGTATGAACAAATCAGTTGATAAAGTAGATGAATTAATTGAAGCATATGGAAGTACAATCACAATTCCAACGGAGTTATTAATCAATCCAAAGTTTAATAATTCAGGCGATAGACCACGGTTATACCATAATGATGTAATTCTTTATGGCTATTTGGTTGAAGAAATGAAGCGAAGTGGCAAGAAAGATAAAGATGGTAGGCCATATGTCAATGTAAGAAACTATGAGATTGCCACAGTCATTGGAGTAACTGATGGAAGTACCCCAACTAGTATGTTGAAAAGATTAGAAAAATATGGACTAATTGAAAGAGAAAAACAGGCAGTTGGGAAACCAAACCACATTTATATTCACGAGATTTCTCGTACTTAATGTAGGGTTATGTATTATATTTAGGAATGTCTTGTATATTATCATAATGTAAATGATTAGAAATATTAAGGGGTATTGGATTGCAAATTGTGTTTTCTCAGATGCTCACGGTGTATACTGCGCATAACAGCGAGTTGACGATATGGGCTTTGAATAAGGATGGATACCACACATCGTCAACTCACAGAACGTTATGTGACATATAATACTACTTACAAAGAGGAGCTTTATTGTGAAATTTATCTGGGATGAATATGTAAAAGATTTTTGGGTATGGTGTAAAAAATATAAAGCTGTGTATTTTATACTAGGGACATTAATGGGAATTTATTTCTTAAGTAGAGCAAATCATGAAATTTATATGATAATAGTTACACAATTAAAAGCAATCTTAAATATTATTTTGTCTGATATTGTATTTTTTATTTTTGGTATTTTGGTAATTATTTTAATGATGATATTGCTTCGAAAGAGTGATCAAGAATTTCAAAGAGAATTAGATGAAGGATATCCAGAATCAAAATTTTACAAATCAGAAATTGAATATCCAATAAAGATTTATGTATCTGAGGGTACTGAATATATTAATGGAAGTAAACTGAAAATAAGAGAATTAAAGTTTAAAAACATGCTTAATTCAAATATTGAAATTATAAATGGTAAAGCAGAATTTTATAATTATAATGAACGTGTGAAGATTATTGATTTTAATGCAAAAAATATACGAAGTAAGAAACTAGAAATTATTTATAAGAGTTCACTAGCAGATGATAATTGGAATTGGGATGAGTTATATATCATCATTGACAATATCGAATCTAAAGAATATAGCAATAGTAATTTTGAGATTAGGGCTGTAAGCTTTATTAGAACCCACTTCTTGGTGTTGAATGGGTACAATTATATAAGGCTTGGAAAACATAGATTGCCTTATGAGATTACTTGGATTAGGGATAAAGTTAGATTTACTATAATTCCATTAATTCAATGTCAATTTAAAGTCCGTGTTAGAATGGGAAGTGTATTTTCAAAGAATGAAATTCTTACTGATTACATAAAAAGCTATTTACGAATCATTTTTTTCAGCATAGTTACTATCGGATTATTTGCAGCAATTGGGTTTGCATCTTATAGATTTTTCTTGTTAATTGCTCAAGTTATTGTTGAGTTGCTGAAAACTATACTGATTATTATAAGAATGGTGTTTTAAACTTCCGTATTAAACGTCACATAACAATATGTTCACAACAATCATCAGCAAAGAGATGGATTAGTTTGTAAGAGCACGAACTGATGAACGTCGTGAACACGCAAACGTTAGGTGACATATACAATCTGGCTTAACGTACTAAGTTTTTATTTATACTATACTATGTTTCAAGAAAGGAGAAAGAATATGAGCGGTGTTGGATTTCCATTTTCATATATGCCCATAGTTGCTATTATTTTATATATAGGATTTATGGGGATTGGTCTTTACCTTGCAATTCTATTTGCCAATTTCATGAGAGCTGGAATTAAGGCGTTTAATCTATATATTGAAAAGAACCAATAGATAACTACAAGTGAGGATTAAAATAATTAAATTATTATAGGTTTCAAGCTACTAAGTGAGTAAATAAGTGGCCAATTTTCAGATTATGTAGAGTTGACGATTGTATACATCACCTAACAGCGAATTGACGACTTGGCCATTGAACAAGGAAGGATGGCAAACGTCGTCAACTCTCAGAACGTTAGGTGAAATAATCTGGCTGACCATGAGAAACTATATTTGGAGGTTATTATGAGGCAATCAATTGTACATATTGCGATAGTAAGATAAGAGGTGGGTTGTTGTAGCTCCTCCTGGCTCAAATGGAACAACGTTATTGTTGGCAAGAGCTTCGAAGCCAGTACAGAGGGATTTCATAGGTAATCAATCGGGTGGAAGGGTATTTCTATTTTTGAATACAGATGATTTTTGGAGAGACTACAATCGTATGACTGAGACTGGAATTGAATTTGTAAGAGAACCAAAAAAAGCGGACTATGGTCTGGTAGCGGTTTTTAAGGATTTATACGGTAATCTCTGGGACCTATTAGAATTTAATGAAGATCATCCTATGATGAAGAGGTTTAGCTAATCCAACTTTGATTTTTGCTGATGCTAGATTACTTCACCTAACAGCATGTTGGCAACACTCTATCTGCTAACCAAGTCGGGGTCGCATTAGCCGTTTGCAGACTCACAGGCATGAGCTCGCCCTGTAAGCAGATTGGCGTCGTCAACACACAGAACGTTAAGCGCCATAATTGACTGATTAAGATTGGTAGATTTAGTCTTTGAGTCGGACGTTGTTAGTCACTAATATTCATGTTATGTGGAGTTGTTCAGAGGTTGATAAGGATAATCGTATTTCAGGAGGGAACAAGTGAGTAAAGAATGGTTTGAATGGTATGTGTCGGAAGCTACAAAGTCTAAGAAGTGGGCAATGTATAAAGATAGGTATTTGTGTCCGTGCTGTTTTATGCCAACACTTGATGAACGTAGTGGTTATGAGATATGTCCTATTTGCTTTTGGGAAGATGATGGACAAGATTCTGATGATGCTGATATTGTTAGAGGTGGACCAAACTCGAATTATTCATTAACCGAAGCGAGAAGTGATTTTGAAGAATTTAAGACTATGTATAGACGGTCTGATACTAGACAGTTTGACAACCAGGAGCAATCTAAAGTTGAAAGAATGAGCTTATATAGTGCTTTTTTAAAGGCAATCAAGAGTGAATCAGGTATTGATTGGATTATGGCAATAAAGCAACAAGAGGATCATCGTGGGGAATGAAGTTAACGGTGTGCTTTCTAATTAACTTTATATTATTGTGTTACGCATATGGAGATAGTTTCGCATACCTATCCAAGTTTAAACAGAGCTGACGTCAATTACGGAGCTTAACAGCGAACTCACGACACGGACAAGAAATCGGAAGGATGTCCACGTCGTAAGTTCGCAGGACGTTATGTGACATTAATTCCTAGTTATGAGAGAGGATATAAGATATGAAGAAATTAACAACAATATTGATTAAATTCTTTTCACTATACTATCTTGTTAAGACTATTGGTAGTTTGAGCAATATAATTTACTATTTCCCGATGATGATGAAGACTAAACCTATGAGTGAGAATATTGGAATT
>PGZV01000018.1 GCA_002841495.1 Firmicutes bacterium HGW-Firmicutes-2
TTATATTTGTTTAGTTTGTTGATTTTTGCTATACCTATTTAGTATAACTTTGATAGGTATGGGTGTAAAGCATTTTCTAATATAATTATGTATTTATAAGTTGTATATTATAAGTATTTCCAATTATGGGAATTAATGTAAGGTCATGTTATATTTTTTCAAAAATGATGTTAGAGTAGCAGGCAAAAAAAGTAGTAATCATAGACTTTCATCATAGATTACTACTTTCATATTAGATTTAATATTAATAGATTACATCGTTATCTTTTATGCTTCCGGCATGACAATTGCCGCAATTAAGTATGCTAAGAAGCCGCCACCGGTCATCCAAAATAATACCATCACCAACCTCACTAAGGTTGGATCTACATTAAAATAATCAGCTAGACCACCACATACGCCAAATAACATTCTGTCTGTTCTTGAACGGTATAATTTTTTCTCCATATCATTCACCTCGCCTTTATCGTTCATACTTGTTACTGCTTTATGATAAGTATAAACTAAAAAACTTAAAATAAGTATTGAAATAGATTAGAGAATGATTAAGGTATCAAAACTATATAGTTGAGCTTTCATATATAAGATATAGTTACGAACGTATCAACGTAATCTTATCTTCTATATGAACTTAGTGAACTTAGTTTTGATGCCTTAATCATATAAGGTATCAAAACTATATAGTTGAGCTTTCATATATAAGATATAGTTACGAACGTATCTACGTAATCTTATCTTCTATATGAACTTAGCGAAACTTAGTTTTGATGCCTTAATCATATGATTAAGTCTTCTTCTCAATTTCGTGAAGATGCATACTCAGTTTTTTTGCTGTCTCAAGATAGAAGTCATAAGTTTCTTGATCGTATTGAAGACGTTTTAGAGTCTCACATGGTATTAAAATACCTTCTTCTCGGTAAGCAAGTCCCTTCTTACTTAAATAAACTTCAAGCATACGGTCATCATTGCTGTTATGCTTGCGCTTAATCCAACCGTCTTTCTCCAGTCTTTTTAGTAAAGGGCTAAGTGTACCTGTTTTAAGATGAAGCGCGTCGCTAATTTCCTTAAATGATAAACGATCATGCTCCCACAACAATACCATTACAATGTATTGTGGATATGTCAACTGATATGGTTTTAAAACCTCTTTATACAATCGGGTCATTGCTCTAGAGGCTTGATATAATTGAAAACATAAGTGTTCGTCTAGCCCAAATTCTGACAAGGGAATTCCTTCTTTCATTTCTTGGCATATAAACCAATACAATACCATCAGTAGGATTTCTTAGCGATGCATGTTCTAGAAGCTTAGAAATTCCACGGGAAAGTTAAGTAACCAATCGTGCAAGATAGTTTTATTATATAGTCATATGGTTCCCTTGTCAATAATCATTCTCAATTACCTGTTTCTGATAGCTATTTCAATTTGCTAAGTAGTTCTTCTCTTAATGCTTCATAGCCAGGTTTACCTAATAATGCAAATACATTTTTCTTATAGGCTTCTACACCTTCTTGGTCAAATGGGTTAACCCCAAGTAAATACCCACTGATACCACAAGCTTTTTCAAAGAAGTATATCATTTTCCCAAAGTAGAAAGGTGTTAATTCCGGAAGATTAATCACAACATTAGGCACACCTCCATCAACATGAGCCAATAAAGTACCTTGGAATGCTTTTTGGTTTACATAATTGAATGTTTCACCAGCTAGGTAATTCAATCCGTCTAAGTTGCCTTCATCTTCTTTTATGGCTACATCTTCTTCCGGTTTTTCTATGGTAACCACTGTTTCAAAAATATCTCTACGTCCATCTTGTATATATTGGCCCATGGAATGCAGATCTGTTGAAAAATGTACTGCTGCGGGGAATATGCCTTTTTGATCTTTACCTTCGGACTCGCCAAAAAGTTGTTTCCACCACTCTGCGACAAAAAACATAACAGGCTCATAATCTACTAAGATTTCTGTTGTCTTTCCCTTATTATATAAAGCATTACGAACAGCTGCATACTGGTAGCATGTGTTTTCCCAAAGATTCGGATTACCATACTCTTCTCTTCCTGATAAGGCACCTTCCATTAGGGCATCTATATCAATCCCTGCTGCTGCAATAGGTAACAATCCAACTGGTGTGAGTACAGAATATCTACCTCCAACATCATCCGGAATAATAAATGTCTCATAGCCTTCAGCTGTAGCAAGTTGACGAAGTGCACCTCTTGACTGATCTGTTGTCGCAAAAATTCGATTCTTAGCCTCTTCTTTGCCATATTTATCTTCTAATAGACTTTTTAAGACCCTAAAAGCTATGGCCGGTTCTGTTGTTGTGCCTGACTTACTGATAACATTAACACAGATTTCTTTATTTTTTAAGTAGTCAACCAACTGGCTTAAATATGTGCCACTGATGTTATGGCCGGCAAATACTATTTGTGGTCCTTTGCGATCATCTTTATCCTGAAGATTGTAAAAAGCATTCGATAAGCCGTCAATAACAGCTTTTGCACCTAAGTAAGAGCCACCGATACCAATAACTACCAATACATCCGCCTTATCCTGAATATTCTTGGCAGCTTTTTTTATTCGACTAAATTCCTCTTTGTCATAATTAAGTGGCAGGTCAATCCACCCTAAATACTCATGCCCAAGCCCTGTTTTTTCATGAAGCATTTGATGTGCTGCTTCGACCATTTTTTCAAAACCCTTTAATTCATGATCCTGTACTGAACTCCTTGAATAATCCAATCCTAATTTCATACTTGATCCTCCTAAGTCTTTTATATCGTTTCATTTGTTGGCATTTATCTTGATAATCTAGGTTAGAGCTAAGATGTCAAAAACATAATTGTACTTTCACATATATTTATATGAATTTTATCGAAAATTAATTTTGATCCTTTAACTATTATAATGAATATATGATTCTATGTAAAGGCTTACATAATGGCTAAATGCTACCACACTTGATAGTAGGTCATGATTACCCATATGATACCAATGGCCAAAACACATATAATACCTGCTTTGAAAGTAGGATTTATTTTTTTCTTTTTATTTCTTAAGGCCATCCGCTTTCCTCCCATGTTTTAATTCAAAAAATATAATAGAGACGCTAATACGTCTCTATTATAAAGCAATACTATTCATATGTAAATTGTCTGTACCGATCATATCTTCTATTGACTAAAGTGGTTTTGTCCAATATGGATAATTCTTCTATTTTCTCTATTAAGGCTTGTTTCATGGCTTCTGCTGTTTGACTGAAGTTGACTTCAATGCCTTCTTCCGGCTCATCAATGATCTTTTCAATGACTTTAAGGTCAAGTAAATCTGTTGCCGTTATTCTCATTTCATCGACGATGAGTGGTGCTTTAGATCCGTCTTTATAAAGTATACTGGCAAAACCTTCAGGTGATAATATGGAATATATGGCGTTTTCAAGCATCCATACTTCATCGGATACTGCAAGAGCCAGAGCACCACCTGAACCACCTTCACCAATAATAATGGTTATAATAGGCACTTTCAGTGCTGACATCTCATAGAGATTCCTGGCGATGGCTTCACCTTGCCCACGTTCTTCAGCTTCTATGCCACAAAAAGCACCCTGTGTATCTACAAGACAGATAATCGGACGATTGAACTTTTCTGCTTGCTTCATCAGTCTTAGCGCTTTTCTATAACCGTCCGGTAGAGGACTACCAAAATGTCTGGACATTTTATCTTTGAGTTTTTTGCCTTTTTCTTGTGTTATTACCGTAACATTTATATCTCCAAGTGTTGCAAGCCCTCCAACTATAGCTTTATCATCAGAATATAAACGGTCCCCATGTAATTCTATAAAAGAATCAAAGATGGCGTCCAAATATTCCATTGACGTCGGACGATCTTTTTTTCTAGCCTTCAATACGCGATCCCATGCCTTCATACTAAGATCCTCCTAACTATGCATTTTAAGAAGACTGCTTAAAGTACTTCTCATATCTTCTCGGTGTACAATTTTGTCTACAAAACCATGATCCATTAAGAACTCAGCTGTCTGAAAACCATCCGGCAACTCTTGCTTAATGGTATCTCTAATAACTCTTGGACCGGCAAATCCGATCAAACTGCCCGGCTCTGCCAAAATGATGTCACCTAACATAGCAAAACTGGCCGTAACCCCACCTGTGGTAGGATCCGTTAGAACGGTTATGTATAGTAGGCCGGCGTCTGCATGTCTTTTTAAGGCTGCTGATGTCTTGGCCATCTGCATAAGTGATATAATTCCTTCTTGCATTCTGGCACCACCTGATGCGGTATAAATAATAACAGGCAATGAAGCTTCTGTAGCCATCTCAACCAATAAAGTTACTTTTTCTCCTACGACAGCACCCATACTACCCATTAAAAACCTAGAATCCATGACACCGATTGCAACGTCTCTACCTTCAATCTTACCCGTACCCGTTACGATACCTTCATGCAAATTTGTTTTGATTTTTAAGGCTTTAATTTTTTCATCATAGCCTTTAAAATTCAGTACATTGACTGTTTTAAGATCTGTAAATAACTCCAAAAAAGTATCTTCATCAAGGATTGAAGCCAAACGACTTTCAGCATCCATTCTAAAGTGCTTTTTGCAGCTACTACACACAAAATCGCTATCCTTTAATGCCTTTTTATAAATCAGCTCATTACAGTTTGGGCATTTGATCCAAGAGCCAGATGGAACGTTAGCTTCATTTGTATTTTGGGGATTGGGTGTCAATTGAATATAATGGGTTTTTTTGAATATATTTTTCATAAATGCCACCTAACCTATTTAACAAATTTGTCGCCTTGAATGTTCTCAATAAAACTCGTATTGTAATTGCCGGTAATAAAATCCGGTTGATTTATGATTTCCATATGAAAGTCGATGTTGGTATCAATACCGGATACCACAAATTCCCCAAGAGCACTGTTCATCTTACGAATTGCTTCATCTCGTGTGTCGCCATGAACGATGAGCTTTGCTAACATAGAATCATAAAGTGGCGGTACTGTATAACCATTATAAATGGCTGAATCTATTCTGATACCGTTACCACCCGGCATATGTAAGTAGTCAATGGTTCCGGGTGATGGCCTAAATCCTTTTGAAGGGTTCTCTGCATTGATGCGACACTCGATGGAATGTCCCCTTAAAACAATGTCTTTTTGTTTTAAATTCAGTGGCATTCCGCCAGCAATTTCTATTTGTTTCTTAATCAAATCAATACCTGTAATCATCTCAGTAATCGGATGCTCAACTTGAATACGTGTGTTCATTTCCATAAAGAAAAATTTACCGCTTTCTTCAAGCAAAAACTCAACCGTACCTGCATTTTTATAGTTGATTGATTTTGCTGCTTTTATAGCCATCTCACCCATTGTTTTTCTTAGTTTTGGTGTGATTCTAGATGATGGTGCTTCTTCCACAATCTTCTGATGGCGTCTTTGAATCGAACAATCACGTTCACCAAGATGTACCGTATTGCCATAAGCATCTGCTAATATCTGAAATTCAATATGGCTTGGATTAACCACATAGCGTTCCATATACATGGCATCATCATCAAAAGATGCTTTGGCTTCTTTTTGTGCCATGATAAAATTCTTCTCAAGTTCGCCTTCATTTAAGATAATACGCATACCTTTTCCACCACCGCCAGAAGATGCCTTGACAATCATAGGGTAGCCAATATCATTTGCTATCCTTTTAGCTTCCTCAATGCTTTTAACTATACCGTCAGAACCCGGCACAACAGGTATACCTGCTTCAATCATGGTTTTTCTAGCTCTTGACTTATTACCCATGGCTTCAATCATCTCTGATGAGGGACCAATGAGTATTATGTTAGAATCTTCACAAGCATGCGCGAAGGTCGGATTCTCCGATAAAAAGCCAAATCCAGGATGAATAGCGTTTGCTTTTGTTATGACGGCAGCACTAATGACTCTTGTAATATCTAGATAACTTTCTCTAGAATTCGCCGGTCCAATACATATTGCCTCATCTGCCAATTGTGTATGGAGCGATTCTCTATCTGCATCTGAATAAACCGCAACACTTTTTATGCCCAACTCCCGGCATGCTCTTATGATTCTAACAGCAATTTCACCACGATTGGCAATTAATATTTTTTCAAACATACAAGCCTCCTATTTTAACCGACAAAGAATTTAAGTTCACATTCCGTAGCAATTTTACCATCTACTGATGCTGTCGCCTTACCGATGCCAATAGGACCTTTAGACCTTATGATTTCCACTTCTAGTTTCAGCACGTCACCGGGTATAACCTTTTGCTTGAATTTTGCTTTGTCAATTCCTGCAAAATAAGCAATCTTACCCCTATTTTCTTCTTTGGCCAAAATAGCTACCGCACCTGTTTGAGCTAAGGCTTCAATAATTAAAACCCCAGGCATCACCGGTTCTGCTGGAAAATGGCCTTGAAAAAAATACTCATTAAAAGTAACGTTTTTTGTAGCTGTTGCGCTTACGCCAACGACCAAATCATCTACACGGTCTATTAATAAAAATGGTGCTCTATGTGGAATGATTTCTTGTATTTGTTTAATATCTAACATATTATGCTCCTTATAAGGGTTTTATTTTAAACAGTTTTTGACCATATTCTACCGGTGCCTCATTCTCAACCATGAGTGCAACAATCTCACCATCCACTTCGGATTCGATCTCGTTCATAAGTTTCATAGCCTCAATGATACATACCACATCACCTTTTTTCACAACATCCCCTACTTTTACATAAGCACTGGCTTCAGGGCTTGGTGCATTGTAATAGGTTCCTACTATTGGTGAATCAATAGACAAAAAGTTCTCTTCTTCAACTGGTGTTGCCACCACTTTTTTCTCTTCATAATATGTATTTTCAGATGTTATAACTGATGACTCAGCCACATTCATATGATTTTGTACCGGTGATGCAGGATTAGACGTTTCACTTTGTTGTCTGCCACCGATTTTATCAAAGATCAAATGGGTGCCTTCATGATTGATTTCTATATGGGCATATTCTGTCGTCTTCAAGCTTTCAATGAGATTAAATATTTCTTTTGTTTCCATATTGGATATATCCTCCCAAACTTATTTTATTTATATTTTTTAAACAATAAGGTAGCATTATGACCACCAAATCCTAGTGAATTGGTTAAGGCTACATTCACCTCTGTACTTCTTCCAACATTAGGTACATAATCCAGGTCACATTCAGGATCATCTATTTCTTGATTGATTGTAGGATGCAGATAATTATCTTGAATAGATTTAATGCATACAACGGCTTCTACACCGCCAGCCGCACCTAATAAATGCCCAGTCATAGATTTAGTAGAATTAATGGCAACTTTATAAGCATGATCACCTAAAGTTACTTTAATCGCCTCTGTCTCAAATTTATCGTTATAAGGGGTACTTGTACCATGTGCATTGATATAATCAACATCTGTTGGCAAAAGCCCTGCTTCCTGAATCGCTAAGGTCATAGCTTTGGCTCCGCCTATACCTCCGGGTGCAGGAGATGTCATATGATAAGCATCTGTTGTTGCACCGTATCCTGCTATTTCTGCCAAAATAGTAGCACCGCGTTCTAAAGCATGGTCCAATGCCTCAAGAACCAAAATACCAGCTCCTTCGCCCATGACAAACCCATCTCTACCGCCATCAAAAGGTCGGGATGCTTTTTTGGGGTCCGGGTTAACACTTAGTGCCGTTAAAGCACTAAACCCAGCAATACCCATAGGCGTGATACAGCTTTCTGTACCGCCGGTTACGGCAACATCCATAATGCCGAATTTTATGTTGCGAAAAGCTTCTCCAATAGAATGTGAACCTGAAGCACAGGCTGACACAATACAATGAGAAGGTCCTTTTAAACCATATTTTATAGCTACATTGCCGGCTGCCATATTAACGATTATCTTTGGAATAATAAGTGGCGCCACTTTTAAAGGGCCAAACTCAAGCAAACGTTGCTCTTCTTCCTCAATCATACCAAGACTACCCATACCGGACCCGATAAATGTACCAATTCGGTCACAATTATCTTCTGTCACTATAAGACCTGACATAGCAAGAGCTTCACCTGCTGCTATAACAGCAAACTGTGAGAAGCGTTCCATACGTTTGGCATCTTTTCTATCCAAAAAATCTTTAGGATTATAATCTTTTAATTCAGCCGCTATTTTAACCGGATACTCGGAAGCATCAAATTGGGTAATCCTATCCACACCTGAAATACCTTCTTTTAGTGCTGACCAAAACTGGTCCACATTATTTCCAATTGGTGTGATTGCACCAATACCTGTGACAACAACTCTTCTACTCATACTTATACTCCTTCTCACATCTTTTTAATCTTCTATATATATAATCCACCGTTAACACCAATAATCTGTCCTGTTATGTAATCCGCTTTATCTGACGCCAAAAATACGACTAGATCTGCGATGTCTTTAGGCTCTCCAAGTCTATTTAGAGGTATGTTGGCAATCATTTCTGTTCTGGCTTGTTCCGGCATCTTATCGGTCATCGCGGTCTTAATAAATCCCGGAGCAATAGCATTCACTTTGATACCCCTTGATGCAAATTCTCTTGCCAATGTCTTAGTAAGACCGATGACACCCGCTTTTGATGCTGAATAATTTACTTGTCCCACATTACCCATGACACCAACAATGGATGAGATGTTAATAATCTTGCCTTCTTTTTGCTTTAACATTTTTCTGGCAATATGCTTACAGCAATTAAACGTTCCTTTTAAATTGACATTGATGACAGCATCAAATTCATCTTCGCTCATGCGCATAATCAGATTATCTCTTGTTATCCCTGCATTGTTAACCAGAACATCAATTCTACCAAAGATCTTAAAAGCTTCTTCCATCATCTTTTCCACAACACCAAAATCACTTATGTCGCCATATAAAAGTTCACATCTGGTGCCTATTGCTTCAACTTGATTTTTAACTTCAAGTGCAGCTGGCTCATCAAAAACGTAATTGAGTAGTATATCATGTCCCTCTTTTGCGAGTTCTAAAGCAATCACCTTACCAATTCCGGTATTGCCTCCTGTTATTAGTGCTACTTTATAATCTGCCATTACTTATCCTCCATGAATGTTTTTAGTTCTTCTAGCCCATCTATGCCATTAACACTGATAACTTTTTTCTTGCGATCAATCTTCTTTATTAAACCTGCTAATGTATTACCGGGACCGATTTCTATGAAGGTATCTACACCGAGTTCAATCATTTCCAGTACATTATTTTCCCACAAAACTGGTGATTTCACTTGCGTTATCAACAGGTTTTTGATCTGACTTATATCTGTAACCACCTTACCCGTCACGTTGCTTAGGTAGGGCGTTTTATACTCATTAAATATAACCGATTCAAGTCTTGGTCTTAACTTTTTGGCTGCTTCTGCCATAAGCTCGCTATGAAAGGCCCCACTGACGTTCAAAGGTATGACTTTTATCTTAGCCGCTTCGAACAATGGATAGCTTTTATTTAGAGCGGCCATCTCACCGGCAATCACGATTTGTTTACTGCTATTGTAATTGGCTATGGTCAAATAACCCTCTACTTGATCAAACACTTCTAAAATAGCTTCCTGATTGGAACCTATGATTGCAGCCATACCACCATCCGTTTCAAGGGCAGCTTCTTGCATGTACTGCCCTCTTTTTCTAACAATATCAATAGCTTCATCAAAACTCAATAAGCCACTCGCGACGAGAGCACTATATTCGCCAAGACTTAAGCCGGCAACATAGTCCGCTTTGACACCCATGTCTTCTATGACTTTTAATGTAGCTATGGATACCGATAGCAATGCCGCTTGGGTATAGGCTGTATCGTTAATTTTTGTATTTTCAGAGTTGCACAACTCATATAAGTCAAAATCTAATAAGTCATTGGCCTGATCAAATACTTTCTTACTTTCAATATACTTGGTGATAATTTCCTGACCCATGCCCATATGTTGAGCACCTTGGCCTGGAAAAACAAAAGCAATCTTACCCATTTTATTCTCCTTGACATGTTCTTTTTTAATTTAGGTAAAAAGAACCTCTATATTAAATAAAAGTTCTTTTTACCTTTTTGTCTATTAATTAAGCATTTGCTTCTGCATAGTCAAGAACGTCTTGAACCGTCTTGATGTTCGCTAGTTCTTCATTTGGTATAGCCACACCAAACGCATCTTCAATACTCATGACCAATTCAAAGAGATCTAAAGAATCCGCACCTAAATCATCAATAAATGATGCTGTTGGCACTACCTCTGCTGCATCTACATCTAATTCTTCTACAATAATTTCTACTAACGCTTCTAAAGTCATTTTGTTGCCTCCTATTTGTTCTATTGTTTTTGGGTTTTTGTTGTTAAAAACACTTTATTTGAATCCTTGTTATGCAGGTTTGAGTGTTTTGAGACTTTAACCTATCAAGGTATCCATACATTAAAATTGTATCAGACTACAGCCATATGTCAATCCCGCACCAAATCCCGCAATAAGTATCTTTTTACCTGTTAGCAAACCTTCATCATACATCTCAGATAATGCTATGGGAATGGATGCTGCTGATGTATTGCCATAAGCCTCCATGTTAACATAAAACTTGTCTATATTAATTTTCATGCGTTTAGCAATTTTTGAGACGATACGTACATTAGCCTGATGGAGAACAAAATAATCCACATCTTCCTGAGTGATTTGATTCTTTTCCATCACTTCATAGAGAATCTCAGGTACCTTCTTACAGGCAAATTGAAATACGTCTTGCCCATTCATCATAAGCTTATGCTCTGTTTGTTCTTCATAAAAAGGTGTTTTATTGCCAACATTTTTTGCATATAAGCATTCAAATGCTTCGCCAATTGCATAGTTAACGGAATCAATAATACCAAATTCTTCACTGGCTTCAAGTACCACTGCACCTGCACCGTCTCCAAATAATACACAAGTACTACGATCTTCCCAATCTAGGATCTGAGATAACTTCTCACTCCCAATAACTAAAGCATTCTTGTATTTACCGGTTTTGATAAACTGATCTGCAACATCAATGCCATAAACAAAGCCCGAGCATGCTGCATTGAGATCAAAACACATAGCTTTAACAGCACCAATCGCCTTTTGAACAAGGCACGCCATGGATGGTGTGGCATATTCGCCTGAAAATGTTGCCACAATAATGAGTTCAACATCTTTGGGGTCTAGTCCTGCTTTTTCAAGTGCTCTTAAGGATGCATAGCCGGCCATCTCATAAGAGGTTTCGGTAACTGCAATATGCCTATTTCTTATACCGGTTCTGGAGTGAATCCATTCATCATTTGTATCCATCATTGTTGATAAGTCGTTATTGGATACTTTGAGCTGTGGTACATAATGCCCAATACCGGATATTTTAGCAATTTTCATAATTTGCTCCTTAAATCAAAAGTCACTATGCTTTCGCTATACATGGGTGTCTAGTTTTAGATATGGATTGATTTGAGTTTAGAATAGTTTGATAATCAAAGTATATCACTTTTTGATGTTTTGTCAAGTTTTCTAACTAAATTCTAATCCATTTATATGGGTAAATGAATAATAGATTGCTATACTAGCTTTATCAACAAAAGTAAGAAAGGAGTCCTTGTATGACACAGTTAGAATTTTTAACATCTTTGGATGCTGCACTCATTAAATATAAAGTAAACGATCGATTTCGTATTATTGCACATTACAAAAATCAATTGGACCAAGTCGAATCTAAACCGGAGGAGCTTGAAAAAATGTTGTCAAGATTTGGTGACCCTGACCAAATAGCCGCGACTTACCGAAAGAAAGAAACATCTCAACTTGTAGAACCTATCGGGATTAAATTTATAAAGAGCTTCTTTATTGGGATGGGGCTTCTACTTTTTAATTTGATTTTCGTACTGGGAATCTATGCAGGTATTTGGGGTATCGTAATCGGCTTCCTTGGTGGTGGTATCGGCCTCTTTTTTTCCGGTATTGCACTGCTGATTTCAACTTTTTTTTCTTTACCCGGTATAACTCATTTACCTCTATTATTGATAGAGCATCCTGTCTTAATGGGTAGTAGTAGTATTTTATTAGTAGGTTCCGGTTCTTTCTTTATTATACTCTCTATATGGTTTATAAAATACTGGTGCATGTTAACTGTTAAATATGTAAAATGGAATATGCAATTAATAAGAGGTGATCGATATGAAAAATAATTTTGACAATAGTATGGGAAAAGCACTCATGGCTTCAGTCGCTGTTATAGCTCTTGCTGCTCTCATTATAATTAGTTATATGGACAAACACGATTTAAACATAAAAGAATTTTTTAATTCAAATCTGGAATTTAATCGTTTAGAAAATATTACCATGAATCTGGATATTGATGTAGATGGGTTAAAGTTTGACAGTGATAATCCTTCCAGTCGATTTAACACTAAGCAATTACATGAAGAGAAAATATTTGAGGCCCTAGACAAAATTAGAATATCTGCTACCACTGAAGCGATTATTTTTATCCATGAAGATCGAGAAGACATTAAAGTTGTTTTTGATAGAGAAGTTCCCGATACCCCAAAATATGAGGTTGATTATAGGGCCTCTCAAAACAATGAAGAAATTATCATCACATCCAAATTAACATTAAACAATGTTTTCACTGATCGTACATATAATGGTGCCATTACTTTATATGTACCAGATAATTATCAATGTGATACATTAACCATCGAAAAAACGGTTTCAGAATTAGATGGATTAACATTACCGAATCATCTAGATAACCTTAGTATTTCTTCTAATGTCGGCGAACTGAAAATAGAACTTCTAGAGCCCTTAGACCAACTCTATCTTAAAATCAATGCCGGAACTATTAATTTAAAAACCGATGCAAGTGTGAATCTGTTAGAATTATCTGTAAATACAGGTACCTTACGACTTAATGCACAAGAAGAAATACAAAGCTTTATAGCATCAAATAATTTTGGTGATTTGGATTTTGTTTTCAACAAATCCCCTCTTGATGCAGTGATAAGCTCCAATGCCGGTGATATCCGTTTGGATTTCATTGAGCCTGTACACCAGTTAGATGCAAAGGTCAACATTGGTAGTTTGGATCTGATACTTCCGCAGAGTGACCAGAGCCAAGTCTATAGTAACACTAGACTAACAGATATTTCCAGTGATATACCTGTTGTGTCCAATAGGCAAGATGCTAATATTTTTCTTAGTGTTGATGTTGGTAGTATAAATGTTATGAGAAAAACTTCTTATTAATTTAGAACAAAAAACCATCACATATATGATGGTTTTTTAATCTATGGTTGTAGTTCTATTAATTTATTTGTGAGTTGTGCATACTGATTAAGATTCAATGCCTCGCCTCGTATCTTAATATCCAAATTCAATTCCAACAGAGCTTGCATGACCTGTTTTTTTTCAAACTGAGGCTGACTGTTTGCTAAGCTATTGATGAGCGTCTTTCTCCTTTGAGCAAAGCCACCTTTAATGATCTTAAAAAGTATGGCTTCATCTAGAACAGAAACAGAAGGTGTATAACGTCTTGTCAGTTTAATAACAGCTGAGCCAACGGTTGGTTTTGGAATAAAGCAGTCCGGTTTTACCATAGTGATCAACTCTGTCTGAGCATAATAGGATGTCGCTAAACTCAGTGCGCCATAGGCTTTGGTTCCTGGTACCGCATCCATTCTCTCTGCCACTTCCTTTTGTATCATGACTGTTATGGATGATATTGGTAATCTTTTTTCTAGTAAATTCATAATAATAGGTGTTGTTATATAATAAGGAAGATTTGCGACAACCTTAATCTGATCAACACCTTCTTCGGTAATTACCTTCATTATATCTAACTTTAATATATCTTCATTTATGATTCTAACATTATCATAGCCACTTAAGGTATCTTCCAGAACCGGTATCAGTTTCTTATCAATCTCGACAGCTATTACTTTTTTTGAAGACTCTGCCATCGCTTGAGTTAGACTACCAATACCTGGACCAATTTCCAATACAATATCTTCTTTTGTTAATTCTGCACCTTGGATAATCTTATCTATGATATTTGAATCAATTAGAAAATTCTGTCCAAATCTTTTTTGAAAACTAAACCCATACTTTTCAATAATAGTCTTAGTCTCACTTATGTTAGCAATTCTTTTGATCAATTTGTCCTCTTTTCTAGTTACCAAAACCTATTAAAAATTAATTCTGGTAGTACTCACGACTTCTTTAAATACGGTCATGATTTTGGGGTCGAATTTTTCTGTTTCTTTTGACATGATTAATATGGCTTCTTTTTTTGAATAATCTTCTCTAAAAGGTCTTTTTTCAAGTAATGCATAAAAAACATCACATATTTTTAATATTCTTGCACCTAAAGGTATGAGTTCTCCCTTAAGTTTGTCTGGATATCCAGATCCATCATAGTTTTCATGATGATGCATGATACTGCTTAAGACTTCATTTGAAACATGGCTGGCTTGTATAAGCATTTGTGTACTTTTGGTTGTATGTTGTTTTACATACTCATACTCATCAATGGTAAGATCTCTAGAATTACCGAACACTTCATTGTCCATAGATAATTTACCCATATCAAGAAATAAACCAGAAACAGCTACACTTTGGCAAGTTTCTTCATCTAAACCCATACTATAGGCTACTTTTTCTGCTAGCTTACTTACTCTAATATTATGTTGAATGATTTCATAGGTTCCTTTTATGTTCATAAGACGCCTCCATTAGATATTCTATAGCTAGGTATATATTCGTATACAATAATTATAACAAAGATATAATATTATTAACACTGTTATTTACATAATCCCTTTTTTTTGATACAATTGAACTGTTCTATTTATTATAATATTATGATATTTAAGAAATTCACGACGAAATTTGATGAGGTGTTAGTATGGAATTAGAAACGTATAATGAAATTGCTGAATTATTAAAAGTTCTAGGACATCCTGCAAGATTATGTATTGTAGATGGATTACTAAAAAATCCCGGATGTAATGTAACTTTCATGCAAAGCTGTCTGAGTATACCCCAGTCAACTGTGTCACAACATTTAGCCAAGCTTAAGTCCGCACATATTATTGAAGGAAAACGAGAAGGATTAGAAATAAAATATAAGGTCATAAATCCGATGGCCATTGTTATCATCCAAGTTTTGCTTAAGGAACAATCAACTACACCCTCTAAATAGAGGGTTTTTTGTTTTGCCACGGTCTTATTTCCCAAGAGATTACGTAATTAAGTCTCAACTAAATTTTCCACCTTAATCATACTATTTGATGAATTTTTCATATACTTCCCATATTGGACTATTGTTATTATCTGATACAGTAATGTAGTCTGCTTTTGTCTTGACACCATCATGTGCGTTCTTAACGGCTATGCCAAGGCCTGCGTATTCTATCATAGCTACGTCGTTAAAGCCATCACCAATAGCAACGATTTCTTCTCGACCAATCCCCAAACTTTCAGCCAAATTTTTAACTGCTAAGCCCTTATTAGCTTCCTTATGTAGTACTTCAACATAATGAGATTTGGAATAGAAAATATTAAAAGAATGACCAAATTTATCTGTCAACTCAAGTCGCAATTTTTCTAATGCCTCTCCTGCAACATGGTTATACAGTACTTTTATACTTTCATCTACCTCCTTTAGGTCACCTACAACCTTAATGGGTAAACCTGAGAGTTCTTCATATAGTTTTGTTTTCTCTGTATACTTTTCAACCATAATCTCATCAGTGTAAAGCTGGGTATCTATGTTATGTACTCGACCGATATCTATGAGTTCTATTAAATTTTCTTTATTAATCGGCTTATAAAAAACTCTTTCTCCGTCAAACCGATCTATTACCGCACCATTATAAGATATAATATAGTCTTCCTTATCATGTATGCCAACTTCCTTGACATATTTCATCATTGAAGCCTTGGCTCTACCGGAGCAAAAAACTACATGTATCCCAATATTTTCCATTTCAATAATTGCCTTTTTATTCTCTGTGCTAATTTCAAGCTGGTCATTCAGTAGTGTATCATCTAAGTCTATAGCAATTAGTTTATATTTCATGATTTGCCTTCCTTAATTTCTGATTTGCCTTTAGCCTATAATGCTTCAATGGCTTTCTTAATAGTGTCCTGCTCTTCCTTTGATAATGCTTGTTCTGTCTTACCTTTGACAATTTGTTTTGCATATAAATGGCTGCCTTCTCTTGTATGTATGGAATTAAGTAAAAAACCATCTAAATTCTTATTCATCAAAACAATAACTGCACTTAATTGGCCACCCATCCCACCAAAAGCATCGTACTTATGCATGGCGACGCTTTCAAATGTCTTATTAAGATTTTCATATATTCTCTTAACATCTTCCTTAATTGAAACTTGATCTTCCATTAACCCCTTAATCTTTTCTTGGTTGTTTATCAAAACATGCTCAATATTGATTTCTGAACTAAGATTCGTGAAGGACTTGTATTTCTTCTTTAAACGCGATATCGTAATAAATTGAATTAAATTGGTTAATAGTAGTAGTGAGGTAAGGATCATTAGAATAGCAATAATATCCGTCCTATAATCATTAATAAATTGATAAATGTCCATGTATAATCTCCTATTGATTCTGTATAGTATGCATTAACTCTAATATTCGGTCTAGCTCATCTTTCGAATAATATTCAATCTCAATTTTTCCTAACTGCTCTGTTTTCTTAATGATAGAGACCTTCGTACCTAAAATTTTCTTTACATCATCCTCAATTTTCTTATATATTGGATCAAGTTCCGATGCACTTAGAACTCTTTTTGCTTTTTGACTTGGGTTCAAATACTTCTTAATAAGTTTTTCTGTTTCTCGCACACTAAGCTTTTCATCAAAAACTCTTGTGGCAATATCAAGTTGAATATTCTGATCTTCAATTGCAAGTAATGCTCTTGCATGACCACTAGATATCATTTCATCAATAACCATCTGCTGTACCTGTTTACAAAGATTCAATAGTCTAAGCGTGTTTGCAATAGCTGATCTGCTCTTAGAAACCTTATCTGCAATTTCATCTTGCTTCAAAGAAAACTCGGTAATAAGACGTTGATAGGCTAAAGCTTCTTCGATGGGGTTTAAATTTTCTCTTTGAATATTTTCAATGAGAGAGATTTCAAGAATCAGTTCATCAGAATACTCTTTAACAATGACCGGTACTTCTTTAAGGCCTGCTATTTTTGCAGCGCGCCATCTACGTTCTCCTGCAATAATCTCATAGTACTTATCTTTTTTTGCTACAATTAATGGTTGAATGATACCATATTGGGTTATGGAGTCTGCTAATTCATGTAACGCATCCTCCTCGAAAACTTTTCTAGGTTGATCTCTATTTGGTTCTATATTGGATATTCTTATATTTAATGTACCACCTTTACCATGATCTAATATTTCATCTTCAAGCTCGTCAGAAATAAGTGCATTCAGTCCCTGACCAAGTCCTCTTTTTTTAGCCATGTTATACTCTCCTCTCAATGACTTCATCAGCCAATAGCCTGTAGCTTTCTGCACCTTTAGAATTAGAATCATAAAGATTTATTGGTAAGCCGTAGCTCGGTGCTTCACCAAGTCTAACATTTCTCGGAATGATGGTTTGATAAATGTTCGTGCGTCTAAGTTCCTTTTTCACTTCCTCGACAACTTGTATGGATAAATTTGTTCTTGCGTCATACATCGTGAAAACCACACCTTCAATTTCCAAGTCAGGATTAAGGCGTTTCTTTACTAAGTTAATAGTATGCATTAGTTGTGACAATCCTTCAAGGGCAAAGAACTCACATTGAATCGGCACCAAAACCGTATCTGCTGCAGATAAAGCATTAACCGTTAATATACTTAAAGAAGGCGGACAATCAATGATAATGAAATCATACTCCGATACGACGCTATCTAATATTTTCTTCATGATAAAACTATTTTCTTTTAAACCAATTAACTCTACTTCAGCACCAGCTAATTCTACATTTGCTGGGATTAGAGACAGATTATCATATATGTTAACCATTATTGTTTCTTCTAATGATCGTGTGCCTAAAAGTAATTCATAAGTTGTATTTTTCAGCTTAGTCTTGTCAATTCCTAACCCTCTGGTTGTATTTCCTTGAGGGTCTATGTCTAAAGTTAAAACTTTTTTATTTTTCTCTGCGAGACAAGCCGAAAGATTAATCGCTGTTGTTGTTTTACCAACCCCACCTTTCTGATTGGCAATCGCTATAATTCTACCCATTTTTCTACACCTACTCTCATTTTCCTTACTTATTATAGCACATTCGCCTTAACTATTCATTATGTTTCACGTGAAACATTTGTAATCATTTATTAAATCTTATAAATTGTTTCACGTGAAACAATTTGTTACTTCAAAGTATATAATCTTGTGTTCATTATTCACTCGAAGTATTGATAGTCACAAAAAAAGCCTCTAAGACATTCTTCTTAGAGACTTCATCCGGCCAATACTCTTATATAATTATTATCCATAATTTAAACCAAACTCCTAAAACAACTCCACAATAGCATTCTTAATTGCAAAAACTGCAGCTTGGGTTCGATCAGAAACTTCAATCTTCTTAAAAATGTTTGATACATGATTCTTAACTGTTTTCTCGCTTATGCAAAGTCTATGAGCAATTTCCTTGTTAAGTAAACCTTCTGTAATTAATTTGAGTACTTCAACTTCTCTTTTCGTCAATCTCGTGTTGTGAACCGCTCCTGAATCATCATTATTCATCTTCTTAAACAATAAAGATGCCATATTAGGTTGAATGTAAGTTTCACCTTCATAAACCGAACGAATCGCGCGTATAAGAACATCTGATTCTGAATCTTTTAGTACATAACCCTTTACACCAATTTCAACTGCCTTATAAAGATATTCTACCTCGTTATGAATCGTTAAAATGATTATGTTGGCACTAATATCATTCTGCTTTAAATACGTAAGCACTTCAAGTCCGTTACGTTCCGGCATGTTAATATCCAACAAAACAACATCCGGTTTGTACTCAATTATTTTTTCTATTGTTTCATTACCATTTCCAGCTTGTGCCACTACAATAATGTCATCCTCTAATTCTACTAATTGTTTTAGGCCTTCTCTTACCATAGAATGGTCATCGGCTATCATAATTCTAATTTTACTCATGTCTCTCCTCCTTACTAATTAAGGGAACTCTTATATGTATTGATGTGCCTTTTCCTATCTTTGATACAATTTTAAAATCACTGGATAAAAGGTTGGCCCTTTCTCGCATCATTGACATACCAAAACCTTTATTGTCCTCAAGCCTCAACTTCATATCACCAACTTCAAAACCAATACCATTATCTGTTATTTCAAGTTCAATACCACTGTCTTCATATGTCAAATCCACACATACACTCGTAGCTTTGGAATACTTTAAAACATTATTAAGTGCTTCCTGAGTAATACGGTATAGCGTTAAATTTACAACCGGATCAATTTCTTCTGAAGCATAATCATCACATTCCATCACATTAAAGTCAATGGCAAACCCCAAATCATCACTCATTTTTTCAATGAGTCGCTCTAATGTTGGTATTAAGCCAAGATCATCGATTGACATCGGTCGTAGATTGTAAATCATGCGCCTAGTTTCGTCAATCGTTCCTCTAATATACAATTTCAGAGTTTGAAGTTCTAATTTTGTACGGTCAATATCAATATCCAACAGTCTAATGCATAATTCAGTCTTAATAATGAGATTAGAAAGACTTTGTGCAGGTCCATCATGCATATCTCTAGCAATTCTTTGTCTCTCTATTTCCTGAGCTTGTATGACTTTAAGACCCCAAATTTCTTTATTTTGTATATCATCAATTTTTTCAGTGATTTTTTTTAAATCACCAGAAAGAACGCTGTAAGCTATGTCAAAATTATAAGAAAGTTTTTCAGCTTTTTCAGAAATTTTTCGTACATATTTTAAATGTAATTCTAGTTCATTCCTTCTTTTGATTAAGTTCATTTCTCGTTCTTTTTCTACAGCCAAATCTACCCTCAACTTATCTGTAGCTTCATATATTTGTTGCATTTGTTCTTGAGTATAATTGTTAAAATTCTTATTGACCATTAATAGCTTTGATTTAGATAGTTTATACTTTCTCTCCAAAGAATCAACACGATCAATGAGATCGGTGGCCTCAATTTTTAGTCGAAGGAATTCTTCTTCAAGTTCTAGATACTCTTGTCTAGCATAATCACTGATATCCTTAATTTCCTTTACACTATCCTTAATAGAATCAATAGTTTTGTCAATAATTTCATCCAACTGATCAAACTGCTTCTTATACATGGTCACTATCCTTCATTGTATGTTTTCATATAATTATATCACTTATTTCACACGGTGTACAAGGTAATGATATATTATTATCTTTAATTTTAAGTAATTACAGGTTTGCTATTGAAATAAATTTGATTTTCGGCCATAATAGTAGTTGTCAACATATTCTGCTTGCTTTGAAGGGAGTTATTCTTTTGAAAAAATTTTCTCAAAAAATAATATTTATAGGTTTAGGTACTTGCCTTCTATTTTTATATAACCGATTAATTTTCTCACTTGCAACTATAAAAGAAAAGTTATATCATAGTAGAGCTCACTACTATCAATGGAAATTCGGAAAAATATTCTATACAGTACAGGGCAAAGGATCAAGTCTTCTTCTTATACACGATACATCTGCTGACAGTTCATCTTATGAATTTAATAAGCTTATTGACACGCTGGCAAAAAAACATCGTGTATACGCTATTGATTTAATTGGCTATGGAAAATCAGATAAGCCCAAAATTACATACACTGCTTACCTATTTGTTCAGCTACTTCTCGATTTTAGAAAAAACGTTATCCGGGAAAAGACATCTGTACTAACAAGTGGTAGAAGCAATGCTTATGTAACAATGGCCTGTTTTCAAAATCCCGAAGTTTTTAATAACCTTGTTTTCATTAATCCCGGCAGTTTTGATGTTTTCTCAAAAAATCCAAAACGTAAAGATAGGCTCAACAAGTTCTTGATTGAACTACCTATTTTTGGTACAAGTTTTTACAATGTGATGTTTTCACGATTAATGATTCGAAGAAGTCTAAAGGATAAATTTTATAATCCAATGCATCTTAAATTATCTTACATCGATATTTTTAGAGAAGCTGCACATTTAAGTGGAAGTGCTTCAAAGTACACATACGCTTCAGACTTGTGTCATTTCAATAATGTTAATATCAAAGAAGCAATATCTAAGATTAACAATAATATTTTCTTAATACAAGGTACACGTACGAATGGTGATTATGAGGCTGTCATTAACGATTATAAGCATTTGAATCCAGCCATTGAAAGTTCTAGTATTGACCGTGCTAAAAACTACCCACACATAGAAAAACCAGAATCTACATTAGAAGTTCTTATGGTATATCTTCATTAAGCAATCTAATTGAGACATAGAATAAAAAACCCCGTTTTCAAACGAGAAAACAGGGTTTTTTATTCTATTGACAACTTTTTTGTAGACTTTTTTGATCTACAATCATCGTTATATGTTCAATTCCTGCTTCGTAAAAAGGGTCTCCTATTGGTATAAAACCAATACCTTCATAAAAGCCTTGAGCGGATAGTTGTGCATGAACCTCAACTTCATTCGCTCCAATACTAAAAGCACGATCAATTAGCATTCTTACAACCAAATCACCATAATTCTTTCCTCTATGGTCTTTTAAAACAGCTATGCGTCCCAATAAAAATACTTCATTTGTAAATATCAATCTACCCGTTGCAACCGGTAAGTCACCTTCTATCACAACAACGTGATGCGCAAAATGATCATAAAAATCACGTTCTAGTTGGATGTCAACACCCTGTTCCTGAGTAAATACTTCGTAACGTATGCTAGCACAAAGTTGTAAAGCTTCATTTCCATATATGTACCTTGCTTCTATCATTATTAACTATTCCTCCATAGGAATGCGTATGCTGATCTCATACGCCTCCTCTGTTTGCTTAATCTGATAATTAATATCTATCCCAGTATGCTTTACCATATCGACGGCTTGCTTAATAGTGTTGGTAAATAAACGTATATCTTTCAAATAGCCTTTGACAACAACTTTTTCCGCTGGATCTTCATTATTTAAATTCTGATCTGCCAACATTTTATTAACAAGCTTTTCGCTTTGACTTACATTTAGCTTTTCACTTATCATGCGCTCTACAAGCTTTAACTGATCCTCTTCTTTTTCAAGCTTTAACAATACTCTTGCATGACGCTCTGTTAAGTCAGCATTGAGTAATCGTTCTTGAACCTTATTAGAAAGGCTGAGTAATCTTAGTTTATTGGCGATGGTTGATTGACTTTTCCCTAGTTGATTAGCCAGTTCTTGCTGCTTTAGCCCATAATTGGAAATCAGTTGTGCATAACCTTTGGCTTCTTCAATATAGTTTAAATTTTCACGTTGCAAATTTTCTATTAAAGCCAAAATGGCACTATCTTTTTCTGTAACATTTATGATAAGAGCTGGAATTGTTGTCATATCTAATGATTTAACAGCTCTTAATCTTCTTTCACCGGCCACCATTTCATATTGGTTTGCTTCAAGCATTCTAACACTAATTGGTTGCATAATACCATAAAGCCTTATAGATTCTGCTAACTCTGTTAACATATCATCATCGAATCTGTGCCTTGGTTGGTTAGGATTCGGCCTTATGGATTCAACTGGGATCTGAAATACTTGATAAGATACATCAGGATTCATAAATAAACCGCCTTTAAGCATATTTTGTATTCATTTCTTCACTATTATAGCATAGAAATTATTTCCTGGGAAATAATTATAATGGCTTCTTTATGGGTTTTCCTGCACGCCTCGGATATCTATCCTCAGTTATATGTTCTTTTCTAATGATGACAAAACCTCTATTAGTAATAGAATCTAATGAAACATCATCTACGACAGATTCAACTTTTCCTCCTAGAATATGTATAGCATTCTCACTTTTTTCAAGTTCTTCAATGGTTTTACTTCCTTTATAAGAAATAAAAAGACCATTAATAGAGATAAAAGGTAAGCAATATTCACAAAGAACATTCAATTGACTGACTGCTCTTGATACACAAAGATCAAATGATTCACGCAACTCTGTACGGGCTAAATCTTCAGCTCGCCCATGGACAGCATGAATATCCTTAAGATTAAGCTGGTCAATGATATGGTCTAAAAATGTAATCCGTTTGTTTAAAGCATCCAGCAAAACCACTTCCATATGAGGGTAAACGATTTTTAAGGGGATGCCGGGAAAACCAGCTCCAGTTCCAATATCAATCAGTCGCTTTACATTCTTATAATCAATAACTTTTGAAGACAAAAGGCTATCTACAAAATGCTTCATAAGAACCGCATTCTCTTCAACGATAGACGTTAAATTTATTTTATCGTTCCAAGCCATAAGCTCTTTATAATATATAGAAAACTGCTCCACTTGCCTATCATTTAAATGTATATCGATACTCATAAAGCTTTCAATAATTTTATTCTCGTTCATGATCTTTTCCCATCTTATGTTTATACTGTTCTAAATAAACCAACAATACAGAAATATCTGCAGGTGATACGCCGGAAATACGAGAAGCTTGGCCAATAGATATGGGTCTTACCAAATTCAACTTTTGTTTTGCTTCAATTCTAAGGCTATAGACTTCATCATAATTAATGGATTCAGGAATGTACTTAAGTTCAAGTCTTTTAAACTGTTCTACTTGTTGCTCTTGTCGCTTAATGTATCCTTCGTATTTGAGGGTGATTTCAACCTGTTCAACTACATCTTCATCTAATGGTACTCGGTCTGAATCTATGACTGACATAGTTATGTAGTCAATCTCCGGTCTTTTTAGTAACTCACCTAAAGTGACGCCAGATTTTAAGGGTGTACTACCTCTTTCATCTAAATAGTTCAAAACAACCGGTTTCACGCCAACTGTTGTACTTTTCAATCTTTTAACTTCTTGCTCAATTGCTCTTCTTTTTGCACAAAATCTTGCATAACGTAGATCTGATATTAGTCCGACTTTATATCCAATATCTGTCAATCTTAAATCAGCATTATCTTGTCTTAATAGCAATCTATATTCAGCTCTCGAAGTCATCATTCTATAGGGCTCTTTTGTACCTTTGGTTACGAGATCGTCTATTAAAACACCAATATAACCCTCTGATCGACTGATGACGACCATCTCTTGATCCAGTATTTTTTGTCCGGCATTTATGCCTGCAACCAACCCTTGAGCTGCTGCTTCTTCATAGCCTGAACTACCATTAAATTGTCCTGCACTAAATAAGCCTTTTATTTCTTTAAACTCTAAGGTAGGCTGAAGCTGCAAAGAATCTATGCAATCATACTCTATTGCATAACCTGTTCTCATAATTTGACAGTTCTCCATACCAGGTATGGTTCTAAGCATTGCTTTTTGGACATCTTCCGGTAAGGAACTTGACATACCTTGTACATACATTTCCGATGTGTCTTCACCTTCAGGCTCAAGAAATACTTGATGTCGTTCTTTATCTGCAAACCTCACGACTTTATCCTCTATGGAAGGACAGTATCTAGGTCCGGTACCTTCTATAACACCGCTATACAATGGTGATCTGCTTAAATTTTCCCTAATCTTATCATGTGTGGCTGCATTGGTGTATGCAAGCCAACAAGGTATTTGCTCTCTTTCTATATCTGAAGCCTTATTTTCAAAAGAAAACGGTACCACTTTTAAATCACCGGCTTGTTCCTCCATCTTTGTGAAATCAATGGTATTACCATCTACTCTTGCAGGTGTACCTGTCTTGAATCTGTACATGCTGATACCATTTTTTTTAAGTGCATCGGTTAAATAATTGGCTGCTTGAAGACCATTTGGGCCACTGTTTATTTCAACTTCTCCATATATGCATTTTGCTTTGAGATAAGTGCCTGTAGCGATAATGACTGCCTTACCTTCATATACGGTACCTGAAACCGTTTTAACACCTTTGACCTCATGATCCTCAATGAGAATATCAACAACTTCTGACTGCCGTATATGAAGATGCTCTTGTTGCTCCAAAGTCTTCTTCATTGTTCCGGCATACTTATGCTTATCAGCTTGAGCCCTCAAAGAATGAACTGCAGGGCCTTTTCCGGTATTGAGCATTCTGGATTGAAGGTATGTTTTATCAATATTTTTACCCATCTCACCACCCAATGCATCAATTTCTCGCACCAAATGTCCCTTAGATGTACCACCTATACTAGGGTTACATGGTAACATGGCTATACTATCTAAATTGACCGCAAATAAAATGGTTTTTATACCACGTCTTGCATTTGCCAAAGCAGCTTCGCATCCGGCGTGTCCACCACCTATGACAATTACTTCATAAACTTCATTATTTTCTGTCATTATTAACTCCATTCTAATCCATGTATAAGACTTATTTACCTAAACAGAAACGACTAAATATTTCTTTTATCATATCTTCATTGACTGTA
The DNA here is from genome assembly GCA_002841495.1 of Firmicutes bacterium HGW-Firmicutes-2. Classification (GTDB taxonomy): domain Bacteria; phylum Bacillota; class Clostridia; order Lachnospirales; family Vallitaleaceae; genus Petrocella. The sequence continues at coordinate 25,656 of PGZV01000018.1, forward strand.
TCACCTGTAATAATACCTATGTTCTCATATGCATTTTTTAAATCGATTGACCAGCAATCTTCAGGCATCCTATTATTAATGGATTCTAAGACTTCATTTAAGCTTATTAAAGCTTTTTCAAGTGCATTCTTATGTCTTATATTCGTAATATAAAGATCATTATTAACATCAATTTCTCCAAGATAAAACATATCTTTTATAGCATGTTCAAGTGCATCTATACCTTCAGAGTTTTTAGCTGAAATATCAATCATATAACCATGATCTAATATATGCTCTATGCTTTTACGATCAATTTTTTCATCCAAATCCATCTTGTTAAACAAACAAATGACTTCTCTATCTTTTATCAATTCAATAATGTGCATATCCTCATTGTCAAGGACCCTTGAAGCATCTAATACAAAGATGATTAAGTCTGCTTCTTCAAGTTTAGACTTTGATCTTTGTACACCAATTTTTTCTATTTGATCCTCCGTGACTCTTATACCTGCAGTATCTATAAGCTTTAAAGGTATGCCATGTATATTCATATATTCTTCAAGTACATCTCTCGTTGTACCGGGAATATCTGTTACAATCGCTCTTTCCTCTTTCAATAATGCATTTAGAAGAGATGATTTCCCTACATTAGGCTTTCCTATAATCGCTGTACTAATACCATCTCTAATGAGTTTACCACTATCATAAGTGCGCATCAATTCATAAATATCTTTGATAATTCTTTCTATATCTAACTTTACCTTATTCTCGTTTAGTGCTTCAATGTCATACTCCGGATAATCAATGGAAGCTTCAATATGTGCGATCAAATGAATCAACTGACTTTTAATCATATCCATTTTTTTACTTAGTTGACCATTAAGCTGATTAACAGATGATTTAAGGGATAATTGAGTCTTAGAATTAATGATATCAATGACCGCCTCAGCTTGGGATAGATCAATGCGCCCATTCATAAAAGCCCTTTTAGTAAACTCACCTGGTTCAGAAAGCCTGGCTCCCATGGTTAGAACAAGTTTTAGAACATTTTCTAGTACCATTATACCGCCATGACAATTAATTTCTACCACATCTTCACGTGTAAAACTTAGGGGACCTTTCATAATGGATACAATAACTTCATCTATAATTTCATCTGTAGTGGGCATAATAATGTGACCATAATGAATGGTATGAGTCTTAGCTTGATCTAGTTTCAAATCTTTATGAACCGATCTAAAAATTTTATTAACAATTGCTATGCTATGTTCTCCACTAACACGAATTATACCAATTCCTGATGGTGATAAGGCTGTTGCAATGGAACAAATAGTATCATTTAACATATTAAACTCCTTTATCTAATAAAACCCATGCCTTGGCATGGGTTTTTAATTCTGTATAAATCACTGCTTCTTAACAACTCTCTTATGCGTGGTTTTTGGCCCAGAAATCTCTTTTGGCTTACTAGTAGGCTTCGTTGATGGTGTTATAACAACTTTTCTATAAGGCTCATCACCTTCACTATGGGTTTCAACATTTTTATTGTTTTGTAATGTTGAATGTATAATACGTCGTTCATAAGGATTCATAGGTTCTAATATAAATTTCTTCTTCGTAATTTTTACTTTGTGTGCTAGATTTTTAGCTAATGTCTCCAAGGTTTCCTTACGTCGATCCCTATAGTTTTCTGTGTCTAACTTAACGCGCATATAGCTATCCGCCTCTTTGTTAACGACCAAACTGACCAGATACTGTAAGGAATCTAAAGTTTGCCCTCTTTTACCAATCAGTACACCCATACTAGGTCCACTTAAATCTACGGTCATATTGTTATGTTCATCCAAAGTCACTTGAATGTTAACCTCAATATTCATTTTTTGAAATACTTCTTCTAGAAAATCATAAGCAACTTGTTCAACATTAATTTTCTTATATACTCGAACCTTTGCTAACTTATTACTGAAGATGCTCATTAAACCGCTTGGTCCTTTTTCAATAACTTCTACCGTAACCTGATCACTTGTTGCGCCCATTTCAACCAGTGCTTCAGTTATAGCGTCTTCTACAGTTTTTGCCTGTTTTTCAACATACTTCATGAAGACCAATCCCTCCTATTTTTTCTCTTTATCCTTTAAATGACTATTAATAACAACTTGCTGTGCCCATTGGAAAATACTACTTGCCAACCAATACAAACCTAGCCCAGCAGGCATTGTTGATACAAAGAATGCCGTAATGAGTGGCATAGTATACAACATGGATTTCTGTGTAGAGTTCTGTTCTGCAGATGCAGATGACGTACTAGACTTCATAACCATGAATTGAACCACAACATTTAATAGTGGGAGTAAAACGCCAATAGACATCAAGTCTGGTTTGTCAGACAAATTAATGCCTAGGAACATATACATTTCTGTAATTTTTTCCAAACTTGGTGTTATAAGATGTGCTACCGAACTAAACTGGCCAATAAATGTGGTCCATTGATCTGAACTGAATTTAGCTAAAACATCAATAACCATTTGAACTTTCGTAATATCAAAATTCTTAACCATTAATTCACTTGCCCATTCTGATAAAATACCTTCAGAACCTTCTACCGGTACAACTATATGTACAATATCTTCATAGATTAAACCAATGCTTTTAATATATGCCGGAAGATTTCTTAGTACTTGAAACAATGCAATAATGATTGGAAATTGAACCAAAACAGGTAAACAACCACCAAATGGACTAACACCATGCTCTTTATACAGTTGATTCATTTCCATTTGAAATTTTTGTTGAGATTCAGGGTCTTTTTTATTTTTATATTTATCTTGAATTTTTTTCAACTCAGGTTGGATTTTTTGCATTTCCTGCATAGATTTTTGTTGCTTGAATGCAAGAGGTAACATCAAGGTTCTAACGATCAAAGTAAATACGATAATACTAATCCCTAATGATTTAATACCCATATTACTAAAAATATTATAAATTGTATCCATAATAATGCCGAATAACTGAGCAATTGGCCCAATTATAAAAGTTGTGTTCTGAGTGAGTAAAACCATGTGATCTAAAAACATGAATGAATCCTCCTAATTATAGTTACCAAAAATACTTACACGATTCTTTTATTTAAGCGGATCAAAACCACCCTTTGCGAAAGGATGACATCGTAAGATCCTTTTAATAGACAAATAACTTCCCTTGAAAAATCCATATTTTTCAAGAGCCTCCAAAGCATACATCGAACAAGTCGGTATATAAATACAGCTAGATTTTGTCATAGGAGATATGAACTTTCTATAAAAAAGAACAATACGTATCGCAATTCTTTTCATTATACCATCTTTTCTCAAATAAACGAATTAATCCTATTATATCGAATTATAGTAGGATTTTAAAGTACTAATATTTTATTTAATTTTACCAAGTGCATCAATGCACTTTCAATGTCTTTATAGCTTTTATCTTTAGCTGTACTTCTTGCAATAATTACAATATCATAACCTGGCCAAAAAGACTTACTATTTAATCTATAAGCTTCTTTTATAAGTCTTTTAACACGATGTCTTATGACACTGTTGCCTACTTTTTTACTTACAGAAATTCCAAGTCTACTGCTGTTTTCATTTTTTTTTAACACATACATAATTAAAAATTTGTTGGCTTTTGATTTTCCAGTTTGATAAACTTTTACAAATTCATTGTTTTTTAACGCAATTATTTTTTCACTCATTATTGAGTATAAGAATAAAAGGCCACATAAATGCGGCCTATGCTGACAATTGCTTTCTGCCTTTAGCTCTTCTTCTAGCTAAAACATTTCTTCCGCTCTTATTTTTCATTCTTTTTCTAAAGCCATGTTCTCTACTTCTTTGTCTCTTTTTTGGCTGATAAGTTCTTTTCATTGATATGCACCTCCTTATATAATTCGTAAAAGCTCTATCAAATTAATGACTTTAATTAATTTGTTAAAAAAAGTTGCTTCAAAAGCACCATTTCAATTATAGTCACAAAACCCTTAAGAGTCAAGAAAAAAAAGCCTTAATTATTTTTTATTTAGTTTATCCACATAAAAAAGCAAATTAACTTGAATGTTGTGGATAAGTTGTTCAAATCCTTTTATCCACATCTTATAAAATTTATGTGGATAAAACCGTCATTAATTTAAAATATTCCGTTAATTACTATATTGATTATAGGCCAAAACCGTTTAAATTAAACGCTCCTAATAATTTTGATAACCTCATGGTGTATGATGTGTATAACCTTAATTTTAAATAGTTATACACACTTTCCACATTTTTTTCATATCATTCATACACATTTATAACCTTTTTCTATCAAAAACTTCAATTGAAATCCTTCTACTGATAGAGTATTATATATACTAGACTTCATCTCTTTGGATAGTGTGCTTGTATTCATATTATAAGAACGCTTCCAAAATTAATTATAAAAAGTTATTAACAGTTATGAGCCCATACTCATTTAATCCGTATGGATTACTTAGTTTAATCATGTCAATGGAAGCTTCCATTGACATGATTAAACTAATGTCTGCTCGTTATATACTCATATATTAAGAGAAAAAGGCCTACTACTACTATACTATAAAAAAAAGGGGGTATTTTAATGGATCATCCAATAATCAACAAATGGGATGACATAAAAAATCTTTTAAGATACGAATCGGATATATCCATTATATCTTACAAAACATTTTTGGAAAAACTAGAGCCCGTAAAAGTAATGGGTGACCTTATTTTCCTAGAAGCAGATGATCAAATGGCCAAAAATGTTATTGAAAAAAAATACTATAAGTCCATTCAAATTGCTATTAATGAAGTTATGGGAAAAGTCTATGACATACAATTTGTTCTTCCCAATCAAAGCTTAGAACTTGATTCAAAATCAAGTTCTAACAATAACTTAATTGGATTTTCAAACAACAACACCAGTGATCAAAAGAACTTAAATGCCAGATATACTTTTGACACTTTTGTTGTAGGCAATAACAACAAATTTGCCCATGCAGCTTCTTTGGCAGTGGCAGAAGCACCTGCTGAAGCTTACAATCCACTTTTTATTTATGGTGGTGTTGGTTTAGGCAAAACACACTTAATGCACTCTATCGCTCATTTTATATTAGATGATGATTCTAAAGCAAATGTGCTGTATGTTTCATCTGAAAAATTCACCAATGAACTAATCAATTCAATTCGTGATGATAAAAATGAGGAATTTAGAAAAAAATACCGAAGTATAGATGTACTTCTCGTAGATGATATTCAATTTATTGCCGGAAAAGAAAGAACTCAGGAAGAATTTTTCCATACTTTTAATACTTTATATGAAGCAAAAAAACAAATAATAATTTGTTCTGACCGACCACCAAAAGAAATTGAAACCTTAGAAGAACGTCTTCGATCAAGGTTTGAATGGGGCTTAATAGCTGATATTCAAGCCCCTGATTTTGAAACCAGAGTCGCAATATTAAGGAAGAAAGCTGAAATAGAAAATCTTGATCTACCTGATGATGTTATGCAATATGTTGCAAACAATGTTAAATCTAATATTAGAGAGCTTGAAGGTGCTGTTAATAAAATTTTAGCTTATTCCAGACTTCTTTTACCAAAAGAAATAACAAAAGATATGGCTGAGGCAGCATTAAAAGACTTAATATCACCGCAAGAAGATACTAAAATTACTTTTAAGCTTATTTTAGAAATCGTATCTGAACATTATAATGTAACACCTGCAGATATATTATCTAAAAAAAGACCAAGAGAAATTGCTTATCCTAGGCAGATTGTTATGTATCTATGTCGAAAATTGACAGACATGTCATTACCTAAAGTTGGTGAAGAAATTGGTCGGAGAGACCATACCACCGTACTACATGGTTATGAAAAAATTAAGACAGAGCTTGTTACAGATATGACTTTAAAAAACACAATTGATATACTAACAAAAAAAATCACAGGAAAATAATAGTTAAAAAGTTAAAACCATATACTTGAGCATTCACATTAGTTTTGACACCTGTGTACAACATATCTATAAACTCTTGTATTAGCTGTTGACGGTTCTATAATAACTATGATGATGTGGATGAAAAAGAATAACTTTTTTATCTGTACACAGGGTTATTAAACTTTAAAAAACCTTATCGTCTATGGGCTCAGAACACTTATACACATATTCACATCCCTTACTACTATCATTACTATAAAAAATCATATATTTTATCTTTTGCACAGGAGAGGAGTTTATCACATCATGAAAATTAATTGTCATAAAAATGACTTGCTAAATGGCGTTAATACATCCCTTAAGGCTGTATCAACTCGAACAACTTTACCCATACTCCAATGTATACTTCTTCAAGCAACACAAAATGAATTTAAACTCATTAGCAATGATTTGGAAATTGGTATTGAAAGTCATGTAAAAGCTCAAATCATTGAGTCAGGTAGTGTGGCTATTGATGCAAGAATATTCTCTGAAATCGTAAAGAAATTACCTGATGCTATGGTCGATATTACCGTAGATGAAAGTAATATGACCACTATTGTTTGTCAAAAATCTATTTTTAATATCCCGGGTCAACCCGGTACTGAATTTATTCAATTGCCTCAAGTCACAAAAGATACAAGTATTTCCATTAAGCAAAGTGTTTTAAAAGACATGATCCATCAAACTTTATTCAGTATTGCCATAAAAGAGATTAAACCTATTTTAACTGGGGAATTGATTGAAATAAAAGAAAATGCTCTAAGTATTATATCGATGGATGGTTATAGAATATCCATTAGAAAAGTAGAATTTATGGATGAGTTTAGTGATACTGCTGTGGTTGTACCTGGTAAGACATTAAGTGAAATAAGTAAAATACTATCTGGTGATGAATCTGATATGTTATCTATTTACTTCACAGATAAACATGTTCTATTTGAACTTGAGGATAGTATTGTTGTATCTAGATTACTAGAAGGGGAGTATCCAAAGTATGCAAATCTTTTTTCTGGAGACTATGAAACACTGATTACTGTGAATCGAAAAGAACTAATGATGAGTATTGAGAGAGCAGCTCTGATCGCTAGAGAAAGTAAAAAAAGTCCGGTCAAATTTGAAATTAAAGAAGATACATTACTGATTACTTCTAATACGGAACTTGGTAATGTCCATGAAGAATTAATGATTGTAAGAGAAGGTCAGTCTATTGATATTGCATTTAATCCTAAGTATCTTTTAGATGCACTTAAGGCGATCGAAGATGAAGAAATATGTATGCAGTTTACCAATGCACTGAATCCTTGTATTGTTCGCCAAGTTGAAGGTGAAGATTACAAATACTTAATATTACCAATTAGATTGAATGGGTGATGGCTATGAAAGAAATTATAATTAATACGGAATTTATTAAATTAGGCGCATTATTAAAAATGGCGGGTATTGCTGATTCAGGCGTTCATGCTAAAATAATGATCCTAAACGGAGAAGTAAAGTACAACGGAGAAGTAGAATATCAAAGAGGAAAAAAAGTAAGAGATGGTGATAAGATTGAGGTAACCGGTTTTGATTTAATTGTTGTCAAATATAGTGTTTAAAGTGTTAAACTAGTTTTGAAATTTAAGCCTATGTTACCAGTTGAATTGATAGGGTAACTTCTTGAGGTGAATGCATGTACATAAGACACTTGGAATTGAATAATTATAGGAATTATCATACAGCTGCTATTGATTTTAATCCAGGCATCAATATTTTATATGGTGATAATGCCCAAGGAAAGACAAATCTTATAGAAGCCATCTATTTGTGTGCGACTTCCAAGTCTCATCGATTAAGTAAAGACAAAGAATTGATTCGGATCAATGAAAAAGATGCCCACGTGTACATGATTTTTGACAAAAATGATATCATTGAAACCGTAGATGTGCATCTTAAAAAAATAGGTAAAAAAAGTATTGCAGTTAATAAAATACCTATTAAAAAACTCAACGAATTATTTGGATTAATTAATATCATCATGTTTTCTCCGGAAGATTTAGGTTTAATAAAAAATGGTCCAAAAGATAGAAGAAGGTTTATTGATCTTGAGTTAAGTCAGCTTAAACCTTTATATATGTATTATTTAAGCCATTATCATAAAGTATTAAAGCAAAGAAATCAGCTATTAAAAAATAACCATAATAAATCGGATATGCAAAGTCTTCTAGATGTATGGGACGATCAGTTGGTGAAGTATGGAACGACCATTATTGAAATGAGAAGAAATTTCATTGAAGACTTAAGGCCAATATTGTATGAAAAACATTTACATCTATCCGGAAAAAAAGAATCTTTAGATATGATTTATGAAAATGATGTTGATGTAGAAGACTATAAAGATAAATTAGCAAATGCCAGAACCGGTGATTTAAAAAAAGGAACAACGACAGTCGGTCCTCATAGAGACGATATTCGGTTTGATATTAATTCGATTGATATTCGCATCTATGGATCACAGGGACAGCAAAGAACAGCTGCTTTGGCTTTAAAATTATCTGAAATAGAGTTGATAAAAAAGCAGGTTAATCATGCGCCTATCCTTCTTCTTGATGATGTTCTATCTGAACTTGATCATCAAAGACAACATTATTTGATTGAGCATTTGAAAGGTATTCAAACATTTATTACTTGTACCGGTATTGATGATTTTATAAAAAAAGAGTTAAGTGGTTATGAGATATATCAAGTTAAAGATGCAAAAGTAATTAATGAGTCAGATTTGCATAAGTACTAAGACTCATATATAATCAATATGATGTGCATTTTTTCTGTTGCACGAATTTAGGAGGTCATTCATGAACGTAAATCAAGAATATGATGCTACGCAGATACAAATACTTGAAGGTCTGGAAGCAGTAAGAAAACGGCCAGGTATGTATATTGGTAGTACTTCATCAAGAGGTTTGCACCATTTGGTGTATGAAATAGTTGATAATGCAGTAGATGAAGCTTTAGCAGATCGATGTGATAAAATTGATGTGGTCATACATAAAGATAATTCTATATCGGTACTGGATAACGGTGAAGGAATACCAACAGGCATGCATGAAAAAGGTGTGTCCGCTGTTGAGGTCGTTTTTACAGTTCTTCATGCAGGTGGTAAATTTGGTGGCGGCAGTTATAAGGTTTCAGGTGGCCTGCATGGTGTTGGTGCATCCGTTGTTAATGCTTTGTCTGAGTGGCTAGAAGTTACCGTTTATCAAAAAGGTGAAATTTTTTCCCAAAGATTTGAACGCGGTGAAGTTATAACACCATTAACAGTAATAGGCACCACAAAAAAACATGGTACTTATATTCATTTTAAACCGGATGGTGACATATTTGAAGAATTGGTTTATGATTTTGATACTTTAAAACAAAGAATTCAAGAAATGGCCTTTTTAACAAAAGGTCTAAAAATTAGTATAGAAGATCTTCGAGAAGGTGAAGAAAAAAAACAAGAATTCCATTATGAAGGTGGTATAAAAGAGTTCGTAGCTTATAGAAATCGCCATAAAAATAAGCTTTATGAAGAAATAATATATGCTGAAGGAACCGTTGAAGATGTTTATGTTGAAGTGGCTTTTCAACACAATGATTCTTACGTTGAAAATGTATTTAGTTTTGTAAATAACATCAATACACCTGAAGGTGGTACACACTTAACAGGTTTTAGAAATGCATTGACAAAAACAATGAATGATTATGCCCGAAACAGTAAGATGCTAAAAGATAATGAAAAAAATCTATCTGGGGAAGATATTAGAGAAGGTATAACATGTGTCATAAGTATAAAAGTAACCGATCCTCAGTTTGAAGGACAAACAAAACAAAAATTAGGTAACAGTGAAGCCAGAACTGCTGTAAATGATGTTTTATCAGAAAAACTCACTTATTTTCTGGAACAAAATCCTCATGTGGCAAAAATAATCTTAGAAAAATCCATATTGGCAAATAGAGCAAGAGAAGCTGCTAGAAAAGCTAGGGATTTGACCAGAAGAAAAACAGCTCTTGAGAATACATCACTACCTGGTAAGTTAGCGGATTGCTCAGATAAGGATCCTAGAAATTGTGAAATATACATTGTCGAAGGTGATTCAGCTGGTGGGTCAGCCAAATCTGCAAGATCTAGACAAACGCAAGCAATATTACCACTTAGAGGTAAGATTCTTAATGTTGAAAAAGCCAGACTTGATAAGATATTGGCAAACAATGAGATAAGAGCCATGATTACAGCTTTTGGGACGGGTATATCTGAAGAATTTAATATAGAAAAGTTAAGGTATCATAAGATTATCATTATGACAGACGCGGATGTGGATGGTGCTCACATACGTACTTTGTTATTGACTTTTTTCTATAGGTATATGCCTGTACTCATAGAAACAGGTAAAGTATATATTGCCCAACCACCATTATTTAAAGTTACAAAAAATAAAAAAGGTCAATATGTCTACAATGATCGTGCTCTTGATAAATTATTAGATGAAATAGGTCGAGATGGTGTAGTGCTACAACGTTATAAAGGTTTAGGAGAAATGGATGCGAATCAACTATGGGATACGACCATGGATCCCGATCATCGCATATTACTGAGAGTCGATATAGATGATGCGGCATCAGCAGACGAGATTTTTACAACACTTATGGGCGATAAAGTCGAACCTAGAAGAGCATTTATTGAAAGTCATGCAAAACATGTAAAAAACTTAGATATATAAAAGCATTGTTTACCGTTTTATAATAGAAACCAGTTATGGAGGAAACATGAATGGATGATAACAATCAATTTGATAAAATCATATCGGTAGATCTTCAAGATGAAATGAAAAAATCATATATTGACTATGCGATGAGTGTTATTGCATCTTACACCGGATAAGCCTTATAGAAAATCGGCTCGTATTGTCGGTGATACCATGGGTAAGTATCACCCTCATGGTGACAGTTCTATCTATGAGACCATGGTTAGAATGGCACAAGACTTTTCCTATAGGTATATGCTCGTAGACGGTCATGGTAATTATGGATCTGTCGATGGGGATAGTGCAGCAGCAATGCGTTATACAGAAGCAAGAATGAGTAAAATCGCAATGGAATTATTAGCGGATATAGGTAAGGATACTGTGGATTTTGGTCCAAACTTTGATGAATCCTTAAAACAGCCGCTGGTATTGCCTGCCAGATTCCCTAATTTATTGGTTAATGGTGCATCCGGTATTGCTGTAGGTATGGCAACGAATATACCACCTCACAATCTTGGAGAAGTTATTGATGGTGTGACTAGAATTATTGACAACCGAGTTATCGAAGATCGAGATACAGATATTGATGAGATACTGGAAATTATCAAAGGACCTGATTTTCCAACATCGGGTATTATACTTGGTAGTCAAGGTATTGAGCAAGCTTATAGAACCGGACGTGGTATTGTCAAAGTAAGAGCCGTAGCTAATATTGAAGCCATGTCAGGTGGAAAAAATAGAATTGTTATTACTGAATTACCTTATCAAGTGAATAAAGCAAAACTTATTGAGAAGATAGCGGATCTTGTTAAAGAGAAAAAAATGGATGGCATATCAGACTTAAGAGATGAATCAGATAGAAATGGTATGCATGTGGTAGTTGAATTAAAGCGCGATGCTAATCCAAATGTGGTATTAAATCAACTTTATAAGCATACCCAGTTACAGGATTCTTTTGGAATTAATATGCTTGCATTGGTCAATAATGAGCCTAGAGTTCTTAATCTAAAAGAGGTACTAGAACATTATCTAAACCACCAAGTGGATGTGGTTACAAGAAGAACCAAGTATGATCTAAAAAAAGCAGAAGAGCGTGCACATATACTTGAAGGATTGCTTAAAGCCCTTGACTTTATTGATGAAGTTATTAAAGTTATCCGAGCTTCCAATTCAACAGCGGATGCGAAATTAAATCTAATGGAGAGATTTGGTTTTTCAGAAGTACAGTCTCAAGCCATTGTTGATTTAAGACTTAGAGCTTTAACAGGCCTTGAAAGAGAAAAACTTGAAGCTGAGTTTAATGAACTTCAAGAAACAATTAAAGAATTAAAAGCATTATTAGCAGATGAAAAATTGCTGTATCAAAAAATAAAAGAAGAAATTCTCATTATTAAAGAAAAATATGCAGATCCAAGAAGAACTGAATTAACCTATGATTCTTCAGAAATTGACATGGAAGATCTCATTAAAAAGGAAAATACAGTTATTACTATGACCAGGCTTGGCTATGTAAAACGTATGCCTACAGATACGTATAAAAGTCAGAATCGTGGTGGTAAGGGCATTAAAGGTATGAAAACCATGGAAGATGATTTTGTAAAAGATATTTTCCTTACATCCACCCACCACTACTTACTGTTTTTCACCAATAAAGGTAAGGCATATCGCTTAAAAGCTTATGAAATACCGGAGTCCGGAAGAACAGCAAGAGGAACAGCCATAGTTAATCTTTTACAGCTTGATCCAGGTGAAAAAATAACGGCGGTTATTCCTTTGAAATCTTATGAGGAAGATACTTATATTGTTATGGCAACAAAAAAAGGTGTCATTAAGAAATCCTCAATTATGGAGTATCAGAACATAAGACAAAATGGCTTAATTGCAATTGGTATTAAAGATGAAGATGATCTAATAGAGGTAAAACTGACCAATGACAATGAAGAAATAATTCTAGGGACCAAGTATGGTCAGTGTATACGATTTGATGAAAAAGATGTTCGTATAACAGGAAGAACTTCCCAGGGTGTTAGAGGTATGAACTTAAATGAAGGTGACGAAGTCATCGGTATGCAACTCATATCTCAAGGAACAGATTTACTAATCGTGTCAGAAGGTGGACTTGGTAAGAGAACCAAGATGGAACAGTTTACCGTTCAACATAGAGGCGGTAAGGGTGTTAAGTTCTATAAAATCAGCGAACGTTCAGGTAATGTCTTAGGTATGAAAGCGGTTAGAAAAGGTGATGAAATGATCATTATAACCACCGAAGGCATTGTTATAAGAATTCGTGTAGGTGATGTTTCAAGACTTGGAAGAATCACTTCCGGTGTAAAACTCATGAATTTTAAGAAAGAGATTCGAATAGCGAGTATTGCAAGAATTAAAGTGGTTATTGATGAAGATTTGAAAAATGATTTTAATGAAGCAGATATAATAGAATCAGAAATAGTTGAAGACAGCAGTCATGAGAATTAAATCAGAATAATTATAAACATGCCTTTATCGTTTTTTATAAAGGCATGTTTTAATTTTACCAGGAAGTTTGGATCAACTTGACGCATATCTTTAATACCATTGTAATGAGGTTGACATCATCATTTGATATAATGAGATTTGTAGAATTGTATTATTATGAGTTAGGAGATGGCAATATCATGAAGCGAATTATTATGTGGATACTAATATTAATCATAGCTATGGGCAGTAAGTCATATGCAAGTACTATAGTCATTCAATCAAAAATTGATGCAGATGAGATTGAAAGAACCGTTAATGCCATCAATATCTCAAGGGAGAATATGTCTTTGAGGCCACTTAGAGTCAATAATACTCTAAAAGAAATGGCTTTGACTCATTCAAAATATATGAATCACAATAAGACTTTATCCAGTATGGAACAAGCCGGAAAACTTTATTTTAGGGGTCGATATCCATGGGATAGGGCAAATTTCTTTAAATACAATAAAGCCTATGTTTATGAATTCGTTAAAAAAGATTTGAATAATTACATGGAAGGTTATAATCAGCTCATTCATGACCCTGTAACGAGAGTTGTATTATTAGATAATCAGTACTTAGACATTGGCATGAATAAAGAAAATAATTACTTTACATACTTATTAGGAGGTAGTGTACGAACTGAAGATCAGTTGGTGATTTATCCATATGATGGATTAAAAAATGTTCCATTAAAATGGCAAGGAGATTCTCATGCATTGCTTTATAAAAATACGACAACAAATGGTAATTTTGGTTTGCCGATTACGGTGACTTACTATGGTAATCCCATTGAAAGAGTAACATCTTTAAAAAGTTCCATAGTACGAAAGGACAATGGTAAATCTGTAAGTCATAGAGTTATACTTCCGACGGATCTACATCAATTAAAAAATACCATAACACTTTTACCACTTGAAGCTTATGATCAGAATACAACCTATCAAGTTAAAGCGAGCTTTATCTTACGACTGGAAAATGGATCATTAAAGTATATTAATGAAACAATTGAATTTACGACAACGAGTAGTGTCGTAAAATCTACGGATAGCAGATATTTGACAAGAGCTCTTTTTGTTGAAAAAGTTTTAAAGAATCAATTTTTAGGCTTTACATTGCAAGAACCTTTAAAGCTTGAGTTTAAAGATGTGGATATAAACTCAACTGAAAGCATTTATATCTATACCGCAAGTCAAGAAAACTTGATTTCCGGTTTTCCGGACCAGAGTTTCAGACCTTTAATAAATATTACAAAAGAGCAAGCGTATATTATACTTATTAAAGCCTATGAAAAGAAATTTCCCAGGATTTCTTTAAGCGGTAGTGATCAACTTAATCAATACCAAGATCATACCAATATTAGCAGTTGGGCCAGAGAATCCTTATTGAAAGCACAACAACTTGGCATAGTGATTCATACGAATAAAAGAATTGAACCACAAGCTTTTATTAAAGAAGATGAATTTGACCAAATAATGGCCTTATTTAGTAAAGTTTTAAAAGATAAATAGCAATAAAAATAATAAAAAACGCAATCTTTATATAGATTGCGTTTTTTATTCTCAAGGAAAGTCATACTATAGTATTTGGCCTAAAAACATGGCAGAATACGTTAAAGACCTTTCCTATCGAACCATTCAGAAATATGAGCAGAGCTCATAACGAAGCAAAGCTTCTTTTCTTGTTTGACCATTTTAGGATTTGGCTTTAAAATAGAAGATAAGTAGGTATTTATGAAGGAGAGCAATAATGAGAAAAGTAAATGTAGAAATTATAACAAAGACAGTAAAAGAATTATGCATAGAAGCAAACTATTATTGTAACGATGATATAATAGATGCACTAAAAAAAAGTAAAGAAACAGAAGAATCGCCCATAGGGTCTGGCATATTAGACCAAATCATTCAAAATGCCGAAATTGCAGGTAGGAAAAAAATGCCCATATGTCAAGATACAGGTATGGCCATTATATTTTTGACCATAGGGCAGGAAATATTCTTTGAAGGTGGATTAATTGAAGAAGCAGTGCAAGAAGGTGTTAGACAGGGATATGAAGAAGGCTTTCTTAGAAAATCCATTGTGGGTGATCCATTTAACAGAATAAACACAGGTGATAATACACCTGCTATCATTCATTATGATCTTATTAAAGGTGACAGGCTGACGATAGAAGTAGCGCCAAAAGGATTCGGAAGTGAGAATATGAGCCGTATACATATGCTAAAACCTTCAGATGGTATAGAAGGTGCTAAGGAAGCGATTATTTCAACAGTAGACCTGGCAGGTGGAAATGCATGTCCACCTATGATTGTGGGTGTGGGCATTGGCGGATCTTTTGAAAAAGCAGCTTTATTATCAAAAAGGGCTTTATTAAGAGACGTAGGTGAATACTCGACCATTCCTTATGTCAAAGACTTAGAAATCGAACTATTAGATAAAATCAATCAGTTGGGTATTGGACCACAAGGACTTGGTGGACGAACAACCGCTCTAGATGTACATATAGAAGTATTTCCAACACATATAGCCGGACTTCCTGTAGCAGTTAATATTGGATGTCATGTAACACGTCATGCTAAAAAAACCATATAGGAGGTACTATGACAAAAAAAATAACAACACCTTTAGATAAAGCAACAATTATAAAGCTAAAAGCAGGCGATGAGGTATTACTATCCGGAGTAATCTATACATCAAGAGACGCGGGGCATAAAAGAATGATAGAACAAATGGAAAGAGGAGAAGCTTTGCCCTTTAACATTAGGGATGCAATCATTTACTACGTGGGCCCATCCCCAAAGAAGCCAGGAGAGATTATAGGATCAGCAGGTCCGACCACAAGTTATCGTATGGATGCTTATACACCGAAGTTGCTAGATTCTGGACTTAGTGGTATGATTGGTAAAGGGGATAGAAATGACGTCGTCATTCAATCTATAATTAAAAACAAAGCAGTTTATTTTGCTGCTGTTGGCGGCGCTGCAGCGTTGATTGCGGACAGAATTGTGTCTTCAGAAATTATTGCCTATGATGACTTGGGAACAGAAGCATTAAGAAGACTTATTGTTAAAGATTTCCCATGTATCGTCGTTATTGATCATGAAGGTCGTAATTTGTATAAGTCTGAAAAAGAGAAGTATAGAGTAACAAATAAACAGTAAGTCTTTAAATAATTACATACCTAGGACATATTATGTTGTATCAACTTACAAGTTAAATTATACTAATACTAAGCGTTTCTTATATTTAATTGTAGGAAACATTTACAAATATTTATTGCAATTAGAAGAATAATTATGTGTTCCATTTATATAGCCGGATTTATAATGCATTTCCATTTAAGACAATCAGATATAAATAAGTCTTTTATAGAAGCATCACCGATTTGGTTATATATGTAAAAATAAAATGCATTTAAAAAAAGGGAGGTCAATTATGTTTAAGAAATTATTAACAATCGTATTCGCTTTAGCAATGATTTTATCATTGGCTCTTGTAACAGGTTGCGCAAAAAATGAACCAGAGGTTACAACAGATCCGGTGGCTGAAACACCAGAAGAAACACCAGAAGAAGAACCTGCAGAGGTTAGAGAGTTTACAGTAGGGCTTGTAACTGACGTTGGTGGTATTGATGACAAATCATTCAACCAAGGTACTTGGGAAGGTATCCTTGAATTTGCATCAGCAAAAGGTGCTCAAACAAAATATCTTCAATCGGATTCGGATGCAGACTATATTCCAAATCTATCAAACTTCTCAGACGAAGAGATGGACATTATCATAGCACCAGGCTTTTTATTTGAAGCTGCTTTAACAGAAGTTGCAACGAATTTCCCAGACCAAAAATATCTAATTATTGATATGGTAATTGGTGATAAACCTAATGTTGCCAGTGCAGTATTTGCTGAAGAACAAGGATCATTCCTTGTTGGTGTTGCAGCAGCTTTAACAGCACAAGAAGCTGGAAAAGACACAGTAGGTTTTATTGGCGGTATGGACTTTGACCTTATTCAAAAATTTGAAGCAGGATTTGAAGCTGGTGTTGCAGCTGTTGATCCTAATATGACTGTGTTAGTTGAGTATGCAGGCGATTTCTCAAACGCACAAATCGGTCAAACTTTAGCAGCTAAAATGTATAATCAAGGTGCATATATTATTTTCCATGCAGCTGGTGGTACAGGAAACGGACTGATTAAAGAAGCTAAAGACCGTCGTACAAATGGAGAAGATGTTTGGGCGATAGGTGTTGATAAAGATCAATATGAAGATGGTATCTATGAAGGTGATATGTCAGCTGTTTTGACATCTATGATGAAACGTGTTGACGTAGCAGCATATGATGTGGCTGAAATGACTTACAATGGTAATTTCCCAGGTGGCGGAATCCTTGTATTTGACTTGACGAACCAAGGTGTTGGTATACCAGAAACCAATCCAAACTTAGCGGATACAGTTGTAGAAGAAGTAAAAGTATATGAAGGAAAAGTTGTTGCTGGTGAAATTGAAGTACCGGTAATACCAAATCGTTTAAAATAGTTTATTTACTTTTTAAAGCCAAGACGATTTAGTCTTGGCTTTTTATCTTCCATCATCATGCTCTACTGCATGATGACCATTGTTACTTAGAAATCTAAGTGGTAATGGTCATCATACCGTTGTAACAATCCATGTATATATGAACCTGAAATGAAGAGGTAAAAATATGAGATCTGTCCTAAATGATTTGACATCGATAGCTTCTGCTATCAATATGACGTATCAACAAAAGCTTTCCTCAATGGCAAATATTGGAGAAAGACTTGTAGATCCAAGAGTGTCATTAGGCTACACTGATGAAGAGATGATATATATTGAAAACGACATGATTTGTGATCTGAATGAAGGCTATTTACCTTACAGACCCAGATATATCGTTCCTGATTATGATGTCTTTGTTAGAAATGGCTGTGATTTCCTAGACATAAAGCCACCAACAGACTTGGATACCCTCCTTGACGGACTGTTAATACTTTATCGCCATGTACCATCTATTACATCCTTTCCTGTCTACATAGGTAGATTAGATCAACTTATAGACCCTTTCATTCGTGATGAGGCTTCAGATTATACTAAAATAAAAAGATTTTTAAATCATATTGATAAAACCATTGTCGATTCTTTTTGTCATGGAAATATTGGTCCATCACAGACCCGTGCCGGTTATTTAATATTAAAAGCCGTGGTTGAGCTACAGAACCCGACACCCAACTTAACGTTATTATATGATGCACATTTAACATCAAAAGATTTTGCCCTTGAAGCTGTAAAAACATGTTTGTTAGCTGCAAAACCATCTTTTAGTAATCAAGTTATGTACCAAAAAGATGTTGGTAATCATGGGATTGTCAGTTGTTATAATGCACTGCCATTAGCAGGTGGTGCCTATACACTTTTAAGATTAAGACTAGGAACAATGGCAAAAAAAGCGGATTCTACGAAACAGTTTATTGAAGATATTTTGCCCGAAGTTGCAATTAAAATGGCAACGATGATGGATAAAAGGGTCAAATATATGGTGGAGCAAAGCAACTTTTTTGAAACGTCCTTTTTGATTAAGGAAGGTTTTATCAGTCAGGAAAATTTTACGGCTATGTTTGGTATCGTAGGTTTAGCGGATGCGGTGAATCACCTATTAAAACTTGAAGGAATTTTAGAAACCTTTGGACAATCAATAAGAGGCGATGAAATAGGCCATAAAATCTTATCTACATTAGAACAAATTGTGGATCAACATGAGGCACCTTATCTTCAAAGGACCGATGGCCATTACCTATTACATGCACAAGTCGGTGCGGACTTAAGTCCAGAAGATAAAGACAATACTCCGGCTCATCGCATCAAAGTAGGTCAAGAGCCTATACTACCCATTCATTTAACCCAATCTGCGTCTTTTCATAAATACTTCAAATCCGGAACAGGTGACTTATTTGCATTTGATCAAACCTATTTGGACCACTTAGACGCTCTTCTTGATATTATTCAAGGTGCTTTTTCTGAGGGCTACCGATACATTACCACCTATTTGCAGAACTCTGATTTAATTAGAGTAACAGGTTATTTGGTGAAACGCAGTGATGTTGAACGATTTAATCATAATCAAGTTGTTCTAAGAGATACGGATATATTTGGTAGTGGTACCAATAATAACGCTAATGTTTTTAACAGACAAACGAGGACCTACAAGTGAATCAGAAGATCTTAGTGAATCAGATTATACCCTTTTCAAATGTAGACGGAGAAGGTAACCGGTGTAGTATTTTTGTTCAAGGCTGTCAGTTAAATTGCCTCTATTGCCATAACAGTGAGACGATTCAGACATGCAGAAATTGTGGTATTTGTATTGAGCATTGCCCCAGTCATGCATTAAGCTTTCAATCTAATCTCGTTATATATGAAGAAAGTCAATGTAGTCATTGTGATACGTGTATAATGGTATGTCCTTATCAATCAACACCAAAAGCAAAAGCATATACTCAAGACGACCTCATGGCCAGGATAGAAATATATCGTCCATATATTAGAGGTGTAACTTTGTCTGGAGGCGAGCCTACACTTTATGCTGATTTTTTGACGGGGTTGGCACAAAAAATCAAAAAACTCGGGTTAACTGTATATATCGACTCTAACGGATTCTTTGACTTTGAAGCTACTTCACCATTAATTAATATTGTTGATGGATTTTTGTTGGATATTAAAGCAGTCGATAACATCGAACATCTTTGTGGTATAAAAAGTCAGCTTCATTTAAAAAATCTAGAAAAGTTACTTGGAATTAATAAAGTTATAGAAGTTAGGACGGTGCTTTTAAATAAGCATATGGATCAGATGAATACGCTGAATCAGGTGGTAGATCGATTAGAAGGCTATCCTCAGGTGCCTTATAGACTTATAAGAGCCCATGTTACAGGACTAAAAAAAGTGCAAGAGGCATATATCGGTGAGGCCATTATGACTGAGGAAGAATTTGTGGCTTACGGTGACTATTTGAACCAAAAAGGTTTTCATAACTTTAAGTTACAGAGATAATGAAGGTATTATGATGTAGTCAATCTTAATATAGTTATTAAAAATTAGACAGGAGATGTGTTATGGAATACGTAGTTGAAATGCTGAATATCACTAAAGAATTTCCAGGCATAAAAGCAAATGATGATGTAACCTTACGGGTTGAAAAAGGAGAAATCCATGCGTTGCTCGGAGAGAATGGTGCAGGTAAATCGACCTTAATGAGTGTATTATTTGGATTATATCAAGCAGAAAAAGGAACCATAAGAATTCATGGTAAAGAAGTTGATATCAGCAATCCGAACGTGGCGAACAAGCATGGCATTGGAATGGTGCATCAACATTTTAAGCTTGTTCACAATTTCACAGTAACTGAAAACATTATTTTAGGTTTAGAGCCTACTAAATCTTTCGGACGTATTGATATTGATAAAGCTGCTAAAAAAGTTATGGAAATTAGCCAAAAGTACGGGCTGAAAGTAGATCCTCATTCTAAAATCGAAGATATTACTGTAGGTATGCAACAAAGAGTAGAGATTCTAAAGATGCTATATAGAAACGCAGAAATCTTAATTTTTGACGAACCCACTGCTGTTTTAACACCTCAAGAAATAAAAGAATTAATGGGTATTATGCGCGAGTTGGTCAAAGAAGGAAAATCTATTGTACTCATTACGCATAAGTTGAAAGAAATATCCATGGTAGCAGACCACTGTACGGTACTTAGAAGAGGTCGATATATAGGAACTGTTAAAGTTTCAGAGACCACAGAAGAAGAAATGGCTGAGATGATGGTAGGACGTGAAGTTAGCTTTGAAGTAGATAAAGTACCTGCTACGCCTTCTGATATTGTGTTGAAAATTGAAAATCTTAATATTAAGAATTCAAGAAACCTTATGGCAGTCAAAAATCTTAATCTTGAAGTAAAGGCCGGAGAAATATTATGTGTTGCGGGAATAGATGGTAATGGGCAATCAGAATTAATTAAAGGCATTACAGGGCTTACAAAAATTGAATCCGGCAAGATCTTATTTGACGGTCAGGATATTGCTCATGATTCCGTTAGAAATAGAACACTTAAGGGTATTGGACATATTCCAGAAGACAGACATAAATATGGACTGGTTTTAGATTTCTCATTAGAAGAAAATATGGCGCTTCAAAGTTATTTTCAAGAACCTTTGTCAAAAAATGGTATTTTACAACCGGAGGCACTTAGAAAACATTCTGACATTTTAATTGAAGAGTTTGATATTAGAAGTGGGCAAGGTAGTGTTACAAGTGCCAGATCTATGTCCGGAGGTAATCAGCAAAAAGCAATTATCGCCAGAGAAGTGGAACGTTCGCCTAGACTATTAATAGCAGCTCAACCAACGAGAGGACTGGATGTAGGTGCTATTGAATATATTCATCAACGTTTGGTGAGAGAACGGGATAGTGGGAAAGCTATTTTACTCATGTCTCTGGAGATGGAAGAAGTATTGAATCTATCCGACCGTATTGCTGTTATATATGAAGGTGAGATAGTCGGCATCGTTGATGCAACAAAAACTAATGAGAACGAACTTGGTTTGATGATGGCCGGTTCAAGAAAGGGGAAAGTTGATTAATCATGAAGAAATTTATCGATTTCATCACAAACGAGAAGAATCATAAGTTCGTCATCCCTGCAATTGCCATTTTTTTGGGTTTCTTTGTAGGATCAATTATCCTAATCCTAACAGGACAAAATCCGATTAAACTATTTACTTCTATCATTAGAGGCGTTCTTGGGATTGATATGAGCCGTATTGGAAGCGGAAGAAGTGTTTTTAACGCCAGATATGTTGGAGAATATTTTGTATTTGCTATGCCAATAATCTTAACAGGTCTGTCTGTGGCTTTTGCATTTAGAACAGGTTTGTTTAATATAGGTGCAGAAGGACAACTTTTAGTTGGTTCTTTTGCCTCTGTAGCAGCAGGGGTGACCCTAGACCTTCCCGGTGTTATATTACTACCGGTGGTTATTCTTTCAGGTACATTAGCTGGTGCTATATGGGGATTTGTACCGGGTATACTTAAAGCAAAGTTTAATGTGCATGAGGTTGTTGTCACCATCATGATGAATTATACAGCTTTATATTTAACCAATTATTACTTAAAACAGTTGCCAGGTAGTGATAATGTAAAATCTATACCACTACCCGCCGGCGCTACCCTGAAAAGTGAGTTTTTGATTGAGATGACCAATAGATCTAGATTGCATTGGGGTTTTATTCTCGTTATTATTGCCATTTTCATATTTTGGTATATTATTGAAAAAACAACCTTTGGCTATGAGTTAAAAGCAGTTGGATATAACCCTCATGCAGCTAGATATGCAGGGATGAAAGTAGAGCGTAATGCGGCGTTATCTATGGCTATTGCAGGCGCGTTTTCCGGTCTAGCCGGAACGGTCATAGCTATTGGTACTTTTGGTTATGGTAGAGTACTAGGAAGTTTTGAGAATTATGGATTTGAAGGTATAGCCGTAGCTCTCGTTGGTGGTAACACAGCTCTTGGCTCTGTGTTTGGCGGGTTGTTGTTTGGCTCATTGAGCGCCGCGCAACCGGTCATGCAATCCAGTGGCATACCTAGAGATATTGCCATTATTATCAGTTCAACGATTATCTTATTTGTAGCGATGCAAAATGGAATTAAAATTATTCTTAAACGTATAAAGGGGGCAAAGTAATATGGATATACTTTACTCAATGTTGGCTTTGACGTTAATCTACTCAACTCCGATTATTATTACAGCGATTGGCGGTATGTTCTCAGAGCGTAGTGGTGTTGCTAATATTGCTCTTGAAGGCATGATGATGATTGGTGGTTTTACAGCAGCTACAACCATTGTATTTTTGGAAGGAACAACCAGTTTTGCGCCATGGATGTCTTTGATGATTGGTGCGTTGGCCGGAGGTCTCATATCTGTTATTCACGCTTACTTAAGCATACACTTAAGTAGTGATCAGATTATATCAGGAACAGCTATTAATATTTTGGCAGGTGGCTTGACCATCTATTTGTCTCAGATTATTTTCGGACAACAAAGAACGGCAACCTTTAGACAAGGCTTTATTAAGAGAACCTATAGTGGTTTAAGTGAGATTCCAATTATTGGAAAAATCTTTTTTACGAATATGTATCCAACTGTATTCTTGGCATTTGCATTGGTAATACTAAGTTGGTATATTCTCTATAAAACCCCCTTTGGTCTTAGATTAAGAGCAACAGGTGAGCATCCTCATGCCGTAGACAGTATGGGTATCAGTGTTTATAAGATGCGTTATATCGGTGTTATTGTATCCGGATGTCTTGCGGGACTTGGTGGTGGGGTTATGGTATTGACCCAAGATACGCAATTCACGATTATGAGTATTCATGGTACTGGATTTATTGCTCTTGCAGCATTGATATTTGGTAAGTGGAGGCCCCTTGGTCTATTAAGTGCAAGTTTGTTCTTTGGCTTTTCACAGATACTAAGTATTTACTCAACCAGTATTGGTTTTTTATCGAAATTACCAATGGAGTATTTTAAAGCACTACCATATATATTTACAATTGTGGCGTTGGTCGTATTTAGTAATAAAGCGGTTGGTCCAAAAGCTGTAGGCGAACCTTATGACAAAGGTCAAAGATAAAGAAACCTAGTTTTAACACTCAAACCAATCATATAATCAAGAGAACAAGCTGTCGTTATAAATACGATAACTTGTTCTCTTCTATATATAGTACATTCACTTTGTGTCTCATACCATATGTAGACATTTGTATAGACCTTGAAAAACCCTTGAATTATATGGTTTTAGCGGTGTTTTCATTAAAGTAAAAAACTTGGTAAAATGTATTGACATGCGTCCATTGCTTTAGTATAATTACTTTTGCGCCTGTGAAACATAGCGTTTATTGCAATTAAATATATCAAGTAGATTATGACATTATACTTGAAAAAAACAATTCAGTTTGGAGAAGTACTCAAGTGGCTGAAGAGGTGCCCCTGCTAAGGGTATAGATCGTTTACGCGGTGCGAGG